>NZ_JACHYL010000007.1:0-372646 GCF_014192815.1 Klebsiella sp. RC2
GACGCGCTTTAGCGCTCTGTCGCGAGGTGGCGTATATTACGCTTTCCTCTTTCAGAGTCAACCCTGAATTTCAGGATTTTTCTCTTCAACCGAACTGGCTGTTTGTGTGAAGTGATTCACATCTGCCGTGTCAGTGGGAGCGCATTATAGGGAGTTCGCCGGAAGTAGCAAGCGTTAAAATAGAAAAATCTTATCGACCGCTCATTATTTGAACTTTTCGCTTATTCATCTTCTTACCATTCAAGGCGCCATCCCAGTGTTCATGCGGCCTGCAGCGCCGTTTACGCTAAGATCGTTTTTTGGCAAAAATGTGATTTTTCTCTCTTACCCAACGCCATTATCGCGCCGATGGTGAATTAAGCACCACTCTTGACCCACGACAAAGCGCCCACCTGGCCCCCGTTTCTATAATCAGGCCCGTTTCTTCTTACTGGTAATAATCGATGGCTTATCAACTCAACATTAACTGGCCCGAGTTTTTAGAGAAGTACTGGCAAAAACAGCCGGTGGTATTAAAAAACGCGTTTCCGGACTTCGTCGACCCGATTACCCCGGACGAGCTGGCCGGATTAGCCATGGAGCCGGAAGTCGACAGCCGACTGGTCAGCCTGACCAACGGCAAATGGCAGGCCAGCAATGGTCCTTTTGAACATTTTGACGGGCTGGGCGAAACCGGCTGGTCGCTGCTGGCCCAGGCGGTAAACCACTGGCATATGCCCGCCGCCGAGCTGGTGCGCCCGTTCCGCGTACTGCCGGACTGGCGCCTGGACGACCTGATGATCTCCTTCTCCGTCCCCGGCGGCGGCGTCGGCCCGCATATCGATCAGTATGACGTCTTTATTATTCAGGGCATGGGCAGCCGCCGCTGGCGCGTGGGCGATAAGCTGCCGATGCGTCAGTTCTGCCCGCATCCGGCACTGCTGCACGTCGATCCGTTCCCGCCGATCATTGATGAAGATCTGCAGCCGGGCGATATCCTCTATATTCCACCAGGATTCCCGCACGATGGCGTGACCCACGAAACCGCGCTGAACTACTCCGTCGGCTTCCGCGGGCCAAACGGTCGCGACCTGATCAGCAGCTTCGCCGACTATGTGCTGGAGAACGATCTTGGCGGCGAACACTACAGCGATCCGGACCTCACCTGCCGCGAGCATCCGGGCCGGGTGGAGGAGTATGAACTCGAACGTCTGCGCACCATGATGATCGACATGATTCGCCAGCCGGAAGACTTCAAGCAGTGGTTCGGCAGTTTCGTGACCACCCCGCGTCACGAGCTGGATATTGCGCCGGCGGAACCACCGTATGAAGAAGAGGAAGTGGTCGATGCGCTGCTGGGTGGCGAAAAGCTTTCTCGTCTGAGCGGCCTGCGCGTTCTGCATATCGGCGACAGCTTCTTCGTGCATAGCGAACAGCTGGACACCACCGATGCCGAAGCGCTGGATGCGCTGTGCCGCTATACCTCATTAGGTCAGGAGGAGCTCGGCAGCGGCCTGCAGAATCCGGCGTTCGTGAGCGAACTGACGCGGCTGATTAATCAGGGCTACTGGTACTTCGAAGAGTAAGAGAGCGGCAATACTGCGGGCGGCCGCCTGGCGCTGCCCGCTGACTTTCAGCCGTTATTGCGTCTATTTCGGCAGCACCACAATAAACCGCGTAGAGCGCAGATCGGACTGCACCGCTACGCTGCCGTGGTGGGCGCTGACGATGGATTTCACAATCGCCAGGCCGATACCGCTGCCCTCGCCTTTGCGCTGACGCGAGGGGTCGACGCGATAGAAACGGTCAAACAGCCGCGGAAGATGCTCGACGGCAATCGGCGTACCGGGATTCTCCACCACCAGACGGATCGTCTCGGCGCTTTCGCTCAACTGGATGGTCACCGCCTGGCCGGCCGGCGTGTAGCGGATCGCATTCGACAGCAGGTTGCTGATCGCTCGCCGCAGCATCAGCGGATCGCCCGTCACCCGGCAGTGGCTGCCGACAAAGCGCAGCGCCACCGCCTTCTCTTCCGCCCACGCTTCAAAGAACTCAAACACCTTATGCACTTCATCAGCCAGATCCAGCGCCTGTTGCTCAGGGATCAGCTGGTTATTATCCGCCTGGGCGAGGAACAGCATATCGCTGACCATCCGTGACATCCGCGAGAACTCTTCAAGATTGGAATAGAGCACCTCTTCCAGCTCCTGCTGGCTGCGGCTCTGGCTTAAAGCGATTTCGGTTTGCGTCACCAGGTTGGTAATCGGCGTGCGGATTTCATGGGCGATATCGGCGGAGAAGTTGGACTGGCGGGTAAAGACATCCTCTATGCGCTCCAGCATATGGTTAAACGACAGCGCCAGCCGCTCCAGCTCGATAGGCACGGCCTGCGGGTCAAGGCGCACGTCGAGATCCCGCGAGGTAATATTCTGGATCTGGCGACTGATCTGGCGGATGGGCTTATGCCCCTGATAGACCACAAACAGCACGATGGCGATGATCAGCAAACTGATTATCGTCGCCGCGGAAATCAGCTTCGCTTTCAGCTCATTAATATAGTGCAGGTGAAAATCGATGGATAAGGCCATCAGCAGGTGGTACGCCGGTTTGCCGTCCGCCTGCTTGCCCAGCGGTAGCATGATCAGCCGCCAGGCGCGGGTCTCCATTGGATGATTATCATGAACCATCTTTCGCGGCTGCGGGTCAGTCCATGAAATCACATTCCCGTCGCGCAGCTGCATCGCCAGCCCCGGCGTACTCAGCATATGGCTGAGATCCGGCCCGTCGGGCGACTGAAACAGAATATTGCCCTGGCCGTCGTCCAGACAGATAAAGACGTTGGCGTAACCCGCAATGATATTCCTCACGATCTCCAGTCGCCGCGCCTGCGGGTAGTCGGCGTGGTTGAGCACCGTCTCCAGGGTGGTGCTGAGCTGCCTGAGATCGTGCACGTCGCGCTCTTCAAAGTGGGCCTTCACCGAATGGATCATGATCCAGGTGAAAGCAAAGAAGGCAATGATGGTGGCGAGGCTAATAAAGAAGGTCAGCCGGGTTGCCAGGGAAAAGGGGCGCTTAGCGGCCATCCGGCACCTCAAGCATATAGCCGACGCCGCGCACGGTCTGGATAAGCTTCGGCTCGAAGTCGTTATCAATTTTGGCGCGCAGCCGCTTCACCGCCACGTCAATGGCGTTAGTGTCGCTGTCGAAATTCATATCCCAGACCTGCGAGGCAATCAGCGAACGCGGCAGCACCTCGCCCTGATGGCGCAGGAAGAACTCCAGCAGAGTGAATTCCTTACTGGTCAGGGTGATACGCGTCGCGCCGCGCGTCACCTTGCGGCTGACCAAATCGACGCTGAGATCCGCCGCCTGAAACTGGCTTTCGACGATGACCGCCGCTCCACGGCGCAGCAGGGTCCGCACTCGCGCCAGCAGCTCCGCAAAAGCAAATGGCTTCACCAGATAGTCGTCGGCGCCCAGCTCCAGGCCCTTCACCCGATGCTCGATAGTGCCAAGCGCGGTGAGCAGCAGGATCGGCATGCCTTTATTGGCGGCGCGCAGCATGCGCACGATATCCCAGCCGTTCACATCCGGCAGCATGATGTCGAGGATCAGCAGATCGTAATCGCTGGTCATTGCCAGGTGATAGCCGTTAAGGCCGTTATCGGCCAGGTCGACGACGAAGCCGGCCTCGGTGAGCCCTTTGGTCAGGTACTCTCCGGTTTTCTTCTCATCTTCGACAATCAAAATCTTCACGGCAGGCTCCTTCACGCGCGTTCTGTGCGGGTATTCAATTTTAGAGGAGCGCCTCCGGATAGCAATGAAATATCAGGAAAATGACAGCTTTGTCATTTTCCTGTCACGCGTTGAACAGAGCCCGCTACGTAAAGTAGCTGCCATGGATAAATCGTCGAAAGCGTCTGCCGCCATGCGTTCTATACAGCTACTTACCCTCAGCGTGATATTTGCCTTAACCGGCTGTCTGTCGCTCGCTCCGGACTACCAGCGCCCCGCCGCGCCGGTGCCGCAGCAGTTCTCTCTCAGCCAGAACAAGCTGGTTACTGCGACAGCGGGCTATCAGGAGACCGGCTGGCGCACCTTTTTCGTCGACCCGCAGGTGAAAAGCCTGATTAGCACCGCGCTGATAAATAACCGCGATCTGCGGATGGCGACGCTGAAAGTGCAGGAAGCCCGCGCCCAGTACCGGGTTACCGACGCCGACCGCTACCCGCAATTGAACGGTGACGGCAGCACCACCTATGGCGGCAAGCTTAAAGGCGACACCACCACCAGCAGCGATTATGCCGCCGGCCTGAATCTCAGCTATGACCTCGACTTCTTTGGCCGGTTGAAAAACCTCAGCGAGGCCGACCGGCAGAACTTCTTCGCCAGCGAAGAGGCGCGGCGTGCGGTGCATATCCTGTTGATTGCTAACGTTTCACAAAGCTACTTCAACCAGCGGCTGGCGGCAGCGCAGTTGCAGGTGGCCAACGACACCTTACAGAACTATCAGCAGTCTTACGCCTTCGTTGAAAAACAGCTGCTGACCGGAAGCACCACCGTGCTGGCGCTGGAGCAGGCGCGCGGGATGATCGAAAGCACCCGCGCCGATATCGCCAAACGTCAGGGCCAGCTGGCGCAGGCCAATAACGCCCTGCAACTGCTGCTCGGCAGCTACCAGCATCTGCCGGACGATAGCGCCAGCAGCGCGGTGGACCTGAAAGGCGTAACCCTGCCGCCATCGCTCTCCTCAGCGATCCTGTTGCAGCGGCCGGATATTTTAGAGGCCGAACACAGCCTGTTGGCGGCCAACGCCAATATCGGCGCCGCGCGGGCGGCCTTCTTCCCGGCGATCACCCTGACCAGCTCGCTCTCCGGCAGCAGCAGCGAGCTCTCCAGCCTGTTTAACGCCGGCAGCGCGATGTGGAACTTCATCCCCAAAATCGAACTGCCGATTTTCAACGCCGGGCGTAATCAGGCCAACCTCGATCTGGCGGAGATCCGCCAGCAGCAGCAGGTGGTCAACTATGAACAAAAAATACAGTCCGCCTTTAAAGAGGTGGCCGACGCGCTGGCCCTGCGCCAAAGCCTGGCCGATCAGATTGCCGCCCAGGAGCGCTATCTCGCTTCACTAAATATCACCCTGCAGCGCGCTACTGCGCTCTATCGTCACGGCGCGGTCAGCTACATCGAAGTCCTGAGCGCCCAGCGCGACATTTTTACCACCCGACAAACCCTGCTGGAACTCAACTATTCCCGTCAGGCAAATGAAATCACCCTGTTCACCGCCCTCGGCGGCGGCTGGATGGAATAACCCAAGGAGTCCCGATCATGAATTCACTCTCTAAAGTCGCCCTGTTCACTCTGATTTCTGGCGCGGTGTTCGCCGTCCAGGCCGCCGACCCGCACGCCGGCATGGCGATGCATGAACAGCCCGCCGCCGCGCAGGCGCAAAGCATCAGCGGCAAAGGCGTCATTAAAGCTATTGATATGGATAGCAAAAAAATCACCATCGCCCACGAGGCCATCCCGGCGGTGAACTGGCCGCCGATGACCATGCGCTTCACCATCACCCCGCAGACGCAGCTCAACAATGTGAAGGATGGCGACAGCGTGGACTTCACCTTCGTTCAGCAGGGCAACCTGTCGCTGCTGCAGGATATTCGCGCCAACTAATGGCCCGGCGACGGTAAGCCCCTCAACGACTAAATGGACGACACATGGCATCCCTGACACTGAAAAATACGGCGCTGATCCTCGGCAGCATGGTGATTGGCGGCGCGCTTACCGCGGCGCTGTATACCCGACTGACGCCGACCCACTCTGCCGCTCCGGCGGCCGAGCAGCAGCGTAAAGTGCTGTTCTGGTACGATCCGATGTACCCGAACACCCGCTTCGATAAACCGGGTAAATCGCCGTTTATGGATATGGATCTGGTGCCGAAATACGCCGATGAGGAGCATGCCGCCGCTGGTGCGTCGGGGGTGCGTATCGACCCGACGCAGACCCAGAATCTCGGCGTAAAAACCGCCGCGGTCACCCGCGGGCCGCTGCGCTACGCTCAGACCTTCCCGGCCAACATTAGCTATAACGAGTACCAGTATGTGATTATGCAGGCGCGGGCGGCGGGCTTTATCAATAAAGTCTATCCGTTGACCGTCGGCGACAAGGTGAAACAAGGCACGCCGCTCCTCGAGCTGACCATCCCTGACTGGGTGGAAGCGCAGAGCGAATATCTGTTGTTGCAGGAGACCGGGGGCACCGCCACCCAGGTCGAGGGGATCCTCGAGCGCCTGCGCCTCGCCGGAATGCCGGATGACGATATCCGCCGCCTGAAAACCACGCGTAAAATCCAGACCCGCTTTACCCTCAAAGCGCCGATCGATGGCGTGATTACCGCCTTCGATCTGCGTGCCGGAATGAATATCGCCAAAGATAATGTGGTGGCGAAAATTCAGGGCATGGACCCGGTGTGGGTCAGCGTGGCGGTGCCGGAATCCATCGCCTGGCTAATTAAAGACGCCTCGCAGTTCAGAATTCAGGTTCCCGCCTGGCCGGGGAAAACCTTCAGCATCAACAAATGGACCCTTCTCCCCAGCGTCGATAGCGCCACCCGCACCCTGCAGCTGCGCCTGCAGGTCAACAACCCGGATGAAGCGCTGAAGCCGGGGATGAACGCCTATCTGCAACTGACCAGTGAAAGCGAACCGATGCTGCTGATCCCCTCCAAAGCGCTGATCGACAGCGGCGACGAGCAGCGAGTGATTACCGTGGATAATGAGGGCCGCTTCGTGCCGAAACTCGTGCAGGTATTCCATGAATCCGCTGGCGTTACGGCCATTCGCAGCGGGCTGCAGGAGGGTGAGAAAGTCGTCGCCAGCGGCCTGTTCCTGATCGACTCGGAAGCCAATATCGCCGGTGCGCTGGAGCGCATGCGTGCGCAGGCTCCCGGTAACGCGGCCCCTGCCGCTCACGCGCACTGAGGAACGGAACCATGATTGAATGGATTATCCGCCGCTCGGTGGCCAACCGCTTTCTGGTGATGATGGGCGCGCTGTTTCTCAGCATCTGGGGGACCTGGACTATCGTCCACACCCCGGTGGACGCCCTGCCGGATCTCTCTGATGTACAGGTGATCGTCAAAACCAGCTACCCGGGACAGGCGCCGCAGATCGTCGAAAACCAGGTCACCTGGCCGCTGACCACCACCATGCTGTCGGTACCCGGCGCCAAAACAGTTCGCGGCTTCTCGCAGTTCGGCGACTCCTACGTGTACGTGATTTTTGAAGACGGCACCGATCCTTACTGGGCGCGCTCGCGGGTGCTGGAGTATCTCAACCAGGTGCAGGGCAAACTGCCCGCCGGGGTCAGCGCCGAAATGGGCCCGGACGCCACCGGCGTCGGCTGGGTCTTCGAGTACGCGCTGGTCGACCGCAGCGGCAAGCACGACCTCGCCGAACTACGCTCCCTGCAGGACTGGTTCTTAAAATATGAGCTGAAAACCATCCCTAACGTCTCGGAAGTGGCGTCAGTGGGCGGCGTGGTCAAGGAGTACCAGATTGTCGTCGACCCGATGAAGCTGACCCAGTACGGCATCAGCCTCGACGAGGTGAAATCGGCGCTGGACGTCTCTAACCAGGAGGCGGGCGGCTCTTCCGTCGAACTGGCGGAAGCCGAATATATGGTGCGCGCCAGCGGCTACCTGCAGACGCTCGACGATTTCAAAAATATCGTACTGAAAACCGGTGACAACGGCGTGCCGGTCTATCTCGGCGACGTCGCGCGGGTGCAGATCGGCCCGGAGATGCGCCGCGGTATCGCCGAGCTTAACGGCGAAGGCGAAGTGGCCGGCGGCGTGGTGATCCTGCGCTCCGGCAAGAACGCCCGCGAAGTGATCTCGGCGGTCAAAGCGAAGCTGGCGTCGCTGCAAAGCAG
This sequence comes from Klebsiella sp. RC2, assembly GCF_014192815.1. Taxonomy (NCBI): domain Bacteria; kingdom Pseudomonadati; phylum Pseudomonadota; class Gammaproteobacteria; order Enterobacterales; family Enterobacteriaceae; genus Klebsiella; species Klebsiella sp. RC2. The sequence goes on from NZ_JACHYL010000007.1 coordinate 7,915, forward strand.
CCTGCCGGAAGGGGTTGAAGTGGTCACCACCTACGACCGCAGCCAGCTTATCGACCGCGCCATCGACAACCTCAGCCATAAGCTGCTGGAAGAGTTTATCGTCGTCGCGCTGGTCTGTGCCCTGTTCCTGTGGCACGTACGCTCGGCGCTGGTGGCGATTATTTCGCTGCCGCTCGGCCTGTGCTTCGCCTTTATCATGATGCATTTCCAGGGGCTTAACGCCAACATCATGTCGCTGGGCGGAATCGCCATTGCGGTAGGGGCGATGGTCGATGCCGCCATCGTGATGATTGAGAACGCCCACAAGCGGCTGGAGGAGTGGGAACATCAGCACCCGGGAGAGAAGCTCAGCAACGACATCCGCTGGAAAATCATTACCGAGGCGTCGGTGGAGGTCGGCCCGGCGCTGTTTATCAGCCTGCTGATCATTACCCTGTCGTTTATCCCGATTTTCACCCTCGAAGGCCAGGAGGGCAAACTGTTCGGCCCGCTGGCCTTCACCAAAACCTGGTCGATGGCCGGGGCGGCGCTGCTGGCGATCGTGGTGATCCCGATCCTGATGGGCTTCTGGATCCGCGGCAAGATCCCAGCGGAGAACAGCAACCCGCTGAACCGCTTTTTGATCCGCATTTATCACCCGCTGCTGCTGAAGGTGCTGCACTGGCCGAAGACCACCCTGTTGATTGCGCTCCTGTCGATCCTGACGGTTATCTGGCCGCTTAACCGGGTCGGCGGCGAGTTTCTGCCGCAGATTAACGAAGGCGATCTGCTGTATATGCCGTCAACGCTGCCGGGGATCTCCGCTGCGCAGGCGGCGGATATGCTGCAGAAAACCGATAAGCTGATCATGACGGTGCCGGAAGTGGCCCGGGTGTTCGGCAAAACCGGCAAGGCCGAAACCGCTACCGACTCGGCGCCGCTGGAGATGGTAGAGACCACCATTCAGCTTAAGCCGCAGGATCAGTGGCGACCGGGGATGACCATGGAAAAGATCGTCGAGGAGCTGGACAAGACCGTGCGCCTGCCGGGGCTGGCGAACCTGTGGGTGCCGCCGATCCGCAACCGCATCGACATGCTCTCCACCGGCATCAAGAGCCCGATTGGCATTAAAGTTTCCGGCACTAATCTGGCCGATATCGACGCCATCGCCGAACAAATTGAAGGGGTGGCGCGCACCGTGCCGGGAGTCACGTCGGCATTAGCCGAGCGGCTGGTCGGCGGGCGCTACCTCAATATTGATATTCAGCGTGAGAAGGCGGCCCGCTACGGGATGACCGTCGGCGACGTGCAGCTGTTCGTCTCGTCCGCCATCGGCGGCGCGATGGTTGGCGAAACGGTAGAGGGCGTCGAGCGCTACCCGATCAACATCCGCTACCCGCAGAGCTATCGCGACAGCCCGGAGACCCTCCGCCAGCTGCCGATCCTCACGCCGCTGAAGCAGCAGATCGTCCTCGGCGACGTGGCTGAGGTGAAGGTGGTCACCGGACCATCCATGCTGAAGACCGAGAACGCCCGCCCGACCAGTTGGATCTACATCGACGCCCGCGACCGCGACATGGTGTCGGTAGTGCACGATCTGCAGCAGGCCATCGGCAAGGAGGTGAAGCTGAAGCCGGGCATCAGTGTGTCCTACTCCGGGCAGTTTGAGCTGCTGGAGCGCGCCAATCAGAAGCTGAAGCTGATGGTGCCGATGACGCTGATGATTATCTTCGTGCTGCTGTATCTGGCGTTCCGCCGCGTCGGCGAGGCGCTGCTGATTATCACCAGCGTGCCGTTCGCCCTCGTCGGCGGGATCTGGTTTCTCTACTGGATGGGGTTCCATTTATCGGTAGCCACCGGGACCGGCTTTATCGCCCTGGCCGGGGTGGCGGCGGAGTTTGGCGTGGTGATGCTGATGTACCTGCGCCACGCCATCGAGGCGGAACCGTCGCTGAAGAATCCGCAGACTTTCAGCGTCGATAAGCTCGACGAGGCGCTGTACCAGGGCGCGGTGCTGCGCGTGCGACCGAAGGCGATGACCGTGGCGGTGATTATCGCCGGCCTGCTGCCGATTTTATGGGGCACCGGCGCCGGGTCGGAAGTGATGAGTCGCATCGCCGCGCCGATGATTGGCGGGATGATCACCGCCCCGCTGCTGTCGCTGTTTATCATTCCGGCGGCATATAAGCTGATGTGGCTGTCCCGGCATCGGGGCAAGCGTAGCGAATAACCCGCCGCGTTTACGCCGGTCCGGGAAATTGGCTATAGTGGCGCCATTCTTCTGGCCGGCGTGAACGTCCCTATGAATCTGAACCTGGTGTGTTATTCCCTGCTGCTGCTCACCGCCGTGGGCAGCGCCCTGCTGCCCTACCCGCTGGCGATGTGGTTTTTACTGAGCAGCCTTCTGACATGGCTTATCTATGGCGCCGACAAGCTGGCGGCGCGTAAAGCCTGGCGACGGGTGCCGGAAACCACGCTGCTGGTGCTGGGCCTGGCGGGAGGCTGGCCGGGGGCCATCCTCGCCCAGCAGTGCTTTCGTCATAAAACGCAAAAGCAGCCCTTCCGGCGGTGGTTTTTCGTCAGCGTGGCGCTGAACGTGGCGGCGCTGACCGGGCTGTACGTGGTTTATACCCACCTGCTCAGCCGCTAAGCGGCGAGGTTAGCGCGGCGTCTGGCGGATCCACACCAGGCGATCGACGTCAAAGCCCAGCTCGCGCGCGGTATTCAGGTAATCCTGCTTCACCGCCGCCGGAATGGTGGGAGTGCGCGACAAGATCCACAGATAGTCGCGGTTGGGGCCGCTGACCAGCGCGTACTGGTAGTCGTCGTCCAGACGGATCACGTTATAGCCGCCGTAGAATGGCCCGAAGAACGACACCTTCAGCGCCGCGGTGGTGGGGGCGCCGGTGAAGTAGGCTTTTCCGTCGCTCTCATTCCAGCGTTTTTTGACCGGGTCATAACCGCGATTGACGACGCTGATCCCCCCGTCGCTGCGGGTGCCGTAGGTGGCGGTCACCTGCTCCAGGCCTCGCTCGAAGCGATTTTCCAGGCGGGCGACCTCATACCATTTTCCGAGGTAACGGCTGGCGTCAAACCCGCTAATCGGCTGAACGCCCTTCGGCGGCGTGGGCGATTTGCAGGCCACCAGGGTTAACGCGATAGCAACGCCAGTGACAACAGGCCATAGCTTCATGAGAACTCCTTTCATTTACGCGGTAGGGGAAAGTGTAGTGCAAAGCCACTACACTTCACGCCAGCCGACGTGATTCGTAGTATATTGAGAATATTCTTTGTTAACAGGTGGCCTCCATGCCTTACTCCATCGGCGAATTTGCCCGACTATGCGGGATAAATGCGACCACGCTTCGCGCCTGGCAGCGCCGCTATGGCCTGCTCAAGCCGCTGCGCACCGATGGTGGTCACCGTCAGTACAGCGATGACGACGTCCAGCAGGCGCTGAAGATCCTCGACTGGGTGAAAAAAGGGGTACCAGTCAGCCAGGTGAAGCCCCTGTTGTCGCGCCCCGGCGCACGGCGCACCAACAACTGGCTGACGTTGCAGGAGACCATGCTGCAGCGGCTGAAAGAGGGAAAAATCGAGTCCCTGCGCCAGCTGATCTACGACGCCGGGCGCGAATATCCGCGCCAGGAGCTGGTCACCGAGGTGCTGCGTCCGCTGCGCAGCCAGGTCTCCGCCAACGTGCCGGCCATCATGACGCTGCGCGAAATTCTCGACGGCATCATCATCGCCTATACCTCGTTTTGCCTCGAAGGCGACAAGAAGGCGCCCGGGGACAACTTTCTGATCACCGGCTGGCACTTGACCGACGCCTGCGAAATCTGGCTTGAGGCGCTCAAACGTACCGGCCAGGGCCATCGCATCGACGTTCTGCCGGTGCCTCCCGCCGCCCTGGCGCCGGAGATTTTCCCCCAGCGCAACTGGCTGCTGGTTACCAGCGGCAAACTTTCCGCCGCCCGCCAGAGGCAGGTGGAACTCTGGCAGCAGCAGGTCGTCTCCCTCGAGGTGATTCCGCTCTAACCCTCTGTTTTAACTTACCCCACTCTCTGTTCCGCCAGCGCCCGGTGGCGCGGCGGGCGCACGCTTGCCCTTCGCACCACTTACGATCCCCCCCCTTAAAACACCAATCATAACAACATGATTTTTAACACAAATAAAATATATTTTTCTACAAACTTGGACAAATAATTTTATTTGTGTAAGTTTTAAGTATGCCATTACGCTACCGTATCTAGCCAGGATGTGATCCATGAGCACCTCGCCGTCTGTGATTCGTCGTTTCGTTGAGTACTACGCCGGGCTGGATGCGCAGCCGCCCGCGGCGCTGGCCGCGCTGTACCATCCGGATGCGACGCTGAGCGATCCTTTTGGTCAGCATCAGGGGCTGTTCGCCATTCAGCGCTACTTTACCCATCTGCTGGCCAACGTGGAGCAGTGCCGGTTCACCATCGACACGCCGCTCTGCGACGGCCAACGGTTCGCCGTGACCTGGACCATGCACTGGTCGCATCCGCGCATTGCCGGTGGAGAAACCCTGGCCCTGCCGGGTTGCTCGGTGGTGGACATCGCCGGGGAGCAGATCCTCCATCAGCGCGACTACTACGACGCCGGGGAGATGATCTACGAGCATCTTCCCCTGCTGGGCTGGGCGGTACGCGGCGTGAAGCGGAGGGTGCGCTCATGATGACGGTGCTCATCACCGGCGCCAGCTCCGGGATCGGCGCCGGTCTGGCGAAATCCTTCGCGGCGGATGGCCATCTGGTTATCGCCTGCGGGCGCGATGCTTCGCGCCTGGCAACGCTCCAGCAGTTCAGCCCCAACATCAGTGTGCGCCTGTTCGATATGACAGACAGGGACGCCTGTCGCCAGGCGCTGACAGGCTGTTTTGCCGACCTGATCATTCTCTGCGCCGGGACCTGCGAATACCTCGACCACGGGCAGGTGGATGCCGCCCTCGTGGAGCGAGTGATGGCCACCAACTTTCTCGGGCCGGTGAACTGCCTGGCGGCGCTGCAGACGCAGCTGGAGGCAGGCGATCGGGTGGTGCTGGTCAGCTCGATGGCGCACTGGCTACCCTTCCCGCGCGCGGAAGCCTATGGCGCCTCCAAGGCGGCGCTGACCTGGTTTGCCAACAGCCTGCGTCTGGACTGGGAGCCGAAAGGGGTCGCCGTCACGGTGGTCTCTCCGGGCTTCGTCGACACCCCGCTGACGCGCAAAAACGACTTCGCCATGCCCGGCCGGGTGAGCGTGGATCGGGCGGTGACGGCGATCCGCCATGGCCTGGCGAAAGGCCAAAACCACATTGCCTTCCCCACCGGTTTCAGCCTGGCCCTGCGGCTGCTGGCCAGCCTGCCATCGGGTATCCAGCGCCTGCTGTTGCGCAGGATGGTGCGCTCATGAACATCGCCATCATCGGTAGCGGCATCGCCGGGCTGACCTGCGCCTGGCGGCTGGCCGGACACCATCAGGTGACGCTGTTCGAAGCGGGCGCCACGCCGGGCGGCCACACCGCCACCGTGGATGTCGCCACGCCGCAGGGCACCTGGGCCATCGATACCGGATTTATCGTCTACAACGATCGCACCTATCCGCGCTTTATGGGCCTGCTCAGCGAGCTGGGGATCGACGGGCAAAAAACGCAGATGAGCTTCTCGGTTCACAACCCGACCAGCGGCCTGGAGTACAACGGTCACAGCCTGACCTCGCTTTTCGCCCAGCGGCGCAATCTGCTGAAGCCGGCCTTCTGGGGGCTGCTGAGCGAGATCGTCCGCTTTAACCGGCTGGCGAAACTGGCGCTGACCGAGGCGCTGGATCCGGGGGCGACGCTGGAGAGCTTCCTCGCCCGCCACCGCTTCAGCCCCTTCTTCGCCCGCCACTATATTCTGCCGATGGGGGCGGCCATCTGGTCGTCGTCGCTGCAGGAGATGCGTCGCTTCCCGCTGCCGCTGTTTTTACGCTTCTTTGAACACCACGGCCTGCTGGATATTCGCGATCGCCCGCAGTGGTACGTGGTGCCCGGCGGTTCCCGGGAGTACGTTCGCGCCCTGCTCGCCAGGCTCGGCGATCGTCTGGATCTGCGGCTCAACGCGCCGATACAGCAGGTGGACCGTCACCCGACGGGGGTCACCCTGCGGCTGGCGTCCGGGGAGGCGCATTTTGACCAGGTGATCTTCGCCTGCCACTCCGCGCAGGCCCTGGCGATGCTGGCGGCGCCCACCGATTCCGAACGCGAAGTCCTCGGGGACATCGGCTGGCAGCGCAACGAGGTGGTGCTGCACAGCGATCCGCGCTGGCTGCCGGAGCGCCAGCGCGCCTGGGCCAGCTGGAACTATCGCCTGAGCGACGGGGATCGGGCCCGGGCCTGCGTCACCTACAACATGAATATTCTCCAGGGGCTGCCCGCGGACGCGCCGCTGTTCTGCGTCACCCTGAACCCGGACGCGCCGGTGGACGATCGCTACGTCTGGCAGCGCTTCGTCTATGAGCATCCGCTGTTTAACCCGCAAAGCTGGTCGGCCCAGCTGCGGCGCGAAGAGATTAACGGCCAGCAGCGGAGCTGGTACTGCGGGGCCTACTGGTACAACGGCTTTCATGAGGACGCGGTGCGCAGCGCGCTCGACGTGGTGCAGGGCATCGCCGCGGCGGAGGGCAACTGAGATGAACAGCTGCCTCTATCAGGGCGTCCTGCGCCACCGTCGCCTGCAGCCGAAGGCGCACCACTTCGTCTACCGCCTGTTTATGGCCTGGCTCGACCTCGACGAACTGGACAGGCTGTCTGAGGCGGGTATCCGCCGCAACCGCCTGGCCGCCGCCGCCTGGTACGACGCCGATTATCCGCTGGGCGCGCCGCTGAAGGCCCAGGTGCTGAACCGGCTGGAGAGCCTGACCGGCTGCCGTCCGGCGGGACGCGTGATGCTCCTGACCCAGCTGCGCTACTTCGGCTTCCATTTTAATCCGGTCAACTTTTACTACTGCTATGACGAGGCCGACACCCTGCGCTGGGTGCTGGCCGAAGTGCGAAACACGCCGTGGAATGAGCGTCATTACTACGCGGTGGACGGCCAGCAGGCGCGCCCGCTGGAGAAAGCCTTTCACGTTTCGCCCTTTAACCCAATGGACATGGTCTATCACTGGCGCTTCAACGCGCCCGGCAAAACGCTGCACATGCATATTGAAAACCATCAGGCCAGCAAGGTGTTCGACGCCACGCTGGCCCTGAGCCGCGTGCCGTTGACCCGCGCCAACTTGCGCGGGCTGCTGCTGCGTCTGCCGCTGATGACCCTGAAAACCGTCCTCGCCATCTACTGGCAGGCGCTGCGGCTGTGGCTGAAGCGCGTGCCGCTGTACAACCATCCTGTCAGCAGGAGTGAACGCTCATGACCGATCCCGTCTTTGCGCTTGAACCCGATGTGCCGCGCAACGTGCGGCTCGCGCGCTGGCTGCTCTTTCGTCTGTTGAGCGGCCTCCGCGAAGGCTCGCTCACCGTGCGCGAAGGGGCGCAGACGTTTCATTTTGGCGACCCCGCTGCCGCGCTGCGCGCCGAGGCGCGGGTCTGCACGCCGGAGGTGTACTGGCGTCTGCTGACCGGCGGCAGCCTGGCGGCGGCCGAGGCCTGGATGGACGGCGACTGGGAGAGCCACCAGCTGACGGCGCTGCTGCAGATCCTCGCGCGCAACGGCGAGGTGCAGGGGCGTCTGGAGCGCGGCTTTCGTCTGCTGGGCAAGCCCGTCGCCCGCCTGCACCACTGGACCCGCCGCAACACCCGCGCTCAGGCGCGGGAGAACATCGCCGCCCATTACGACCTCGGCAACGAATTTTATGCCCACTTTCTGGATGACGACCTGCTCTACTCCAGCGCGTTGTTTACCGATGACCAGCAGGATCTGACCCAGGCCCAGCGGGCCAAGATGGCGCGCCTGTGCGACCAGCTGGCGCTCACTCCCGGCGATCATTTGCTGGAGATTGGCACCGGTTGGGGGGCGCTGGCCGAGTACGCCGCCCGCCATTACGGCTGCCGGGTCACCACCACCACCCTTTCCCGGGAGCAGCACCGCTGGGCTACCGAGCGCATGGCCCGCGCCGGGCTGCAGGATCGCGTCGAGGTGCTGCTCTGCGACTACCGCGATCTGCGCGGCGAGTACGACAAACTGGTGTCGGTGGAGATGATTGAGGCGGTGGGCCAGCGCTACCTCCCGGCCTTCTTCCGCACCTGCCAGGCGCGCCTGCGCCCGGGCGGCAGAATGGCCCTGCAGGCGATCACCATCCAGGATCAGCGCTATCGCGACTACAGCAAAAGCGTCGATTTTATCCAGCGCTACATCTTCCCCGGCGGCTTTTTGCCCAGCATCACGGCAATGAGCGAGCTGATGACCCGCCATACCGATTTTGTGGTGCGCAACCTGTTCGACATGGGCCCGGACTACGCCCGCACCCTGGCCCACTGGCGGCAGCGTTTTACTCACGCCTGGCAGGATATTGAGAAGCTCGGCTTTGATGAGCGCTTCCGCCGGATGTGGCTCTACTACTTCGGCTACTGCGAAGCCGGATTTAACGCCCGCACCATCAGCGTGGTGCAGCTCACCGCGGAGCGGGTATGACACGCCCGGCGCAGCACCTGCTGATGGCCCTCGCGTTCGATGTTTACTGGACGCTGGTGGTGATGTTGCGCGAGCGCGGCCTGCTGATCTGGCTGACGCTGGCGATCTTCGCCTGGCTGCGGTTGCCGGCGGCCAGTCGTCCGCCCGCCCTGCTGTTGGCCACGGCGGGCTGCGGCCTGGATGCCTGCTGGGCGCTGGCGGGGCTGATCGATTTTCGCGGCGATAGCCTGCTGCCCCTGTGGATGGTGGCCCTGTGGCTGATGTTCGCCGTCGTCTGGACCCGACTGACCCGCACCGCGACGCTTCCCGGCTGGGTGCTGGCCACGGTGGCGACCCTCGGCGGCCCGGTGGCCTACCTGATCGGCGCTCGCCTTGGAGCCATGACCCTGCTGGTGCCGATGGCGCTTGCCGTGGCCGCCATGGCCTGCGGCTGGCTGGTGCTCATGCTGTTATTCCATCTGGGGATGGGGAGGCGAAAATGAGATTCGCCCTGTTACTGCTGTGGCTGACCACCCTCGCTCCGGCGGCCCACGCCGCCGACTGGCTGACGTGGCGCCGCGTCGGCGAGGCGACCCTCACCTGGGGGCCGTTCACCGTCTATCACTCGCAGCTGCGCACACCCAATGGCCGGTATGACGGCCCGCAGCAGGATCGGGCGCTGATCATCACCTACCAGCGCGATATCGATCGCGAGGCGCTGGTGGAGGCCACCCGCGATCAGTGGCAGGCGCAGGGTATTCTGCAGCAGGAGCCGCGCAGCGAAGCCTGGCTGCGCATGCTGCAGGGGATCTGGCCGGACGTCGCGCCGGGCAGCCAGCTGGCGTTCGTGGTCAGCGGCGGCGAGGGGCAGTTCTGGTACCGCGCCAGCGCCGCGCAGACCGCCTTTACCCCGCTCGGCCCGCGCCAGTCGGCGGCGTTCAGCACCCGCTTTCTCGCCATCTGGCTCGATCCGCGCACCACTTATCCCGAACTGCGTCAGCAGTTGATCGGAGGTACACCATGAAACGCATTCTGACCCTTGGCCTGGCGCTGCTGATGCTGATCCTCGCTGGCTGCAGCACCGAGGTCACGGAGTACCGGCAGCAGCAGCCCGCCCTCGACATCTTTCACTATTTTCAGGGGCGAACCGAGGCGTGGGGGATGGTGCAGGATCGCAACGGCAAGCAGCTGCGCCGCTTCCATGTTGAGATCGATGGCGACGTCGTCGGCGACACCCTGACGCTCCATGAGCGCTTTGTCTATGACGATGGCGAGAAGCAGCAGCGGGTGTGGCGCATTCGCCGCACCGGCGATAACCGTTATCAGGGCACCGCCGGGGATATCGAAGGGGTGGCCAGCGGCCAGGCGGCAGGCAATGCCTTTCACTGGCGCTACAGCATGAACGTCGAGGCCAGCGGCAGCCGGTGGCTGCTGCACTTTGACGACTGGATGTTCCTGCAGGACGGCAGCCATTTATTTAACAAAACCGAGATGAAGAAATTCGGCATTACGGTCGCCACCGTGACCCTTTTCTTTACCCGAACCACAGCAGAAGAGAGGACAGCGCCATGAACACGCAACCTGTCATTGGGATCAGCGGATGTTTAACCGGCTCAGCCGTGCGATTCGACGGCGGGCATAAGCGTATGGGCTTTGTGATGGATGAGCTCGCGCAGTGGGTGGCGTTTAAACCCGTCTGCCCGGAGATGGCGATCGGCCTGCCCGTTCCCCGCCCGGCGCTCCGCCTGGTGCAGACTCCAGTCGGGGAGATCCGCATGCGCTTCAGCCACGCCCCGCACGAGGATGTGACGGAGAAGATGGCTGACTTCGCCAGCGCCCATCTGGCAACCCTGGGCGAGCTGTCGGGCTTTATCGTCTGCGCCAAATCGCCGAGCTGCGGGATGGAGCGCGTGCGGCTGTATGACGAAAAAGGCAATCGCGGGCGTAAGGAAGGCGTGGGGTTGTTTACCGGCGCCCTGATGGCGCGCTACCCGTGGCTGCCGGTGGAAGAGGATGGCCGGCTGCACGATCCGCTGCTGCGGGAGAATTTTGTCGAGCGCGTTTTCGCCCTGCATGAACTCAACGCCCTGCGCGCCCGCGGCCTGAGCCGTCACGGCCTGTTGGCCTTTCACAGCCGCTACAAGCTGCAGCTGCTGGCTCACCACCAGGCGGGCTACCGGGAGATCGGCCCGTTCGTCGCCTCGCTGCATGAATGGGAGGATTTGGAGGCTTTCTTCGAGGTCTACCGCGAAAAGCTGATGGCGATCCTCAAGCAGCCCGCCTCGCGGAAAAACCACACTAACGTGCTGATGCATATTCAGGGTTATTTCCGCGACCAGCTCAACAGCCGCCAGCGCGGCGAGCTGCGGGAAGTGATCCTCAACTATCGCGCCGGGCTGCTGCCGATCCTCGCCCCGCTGACGCTGCTTAAGCACTATCTGGCCGAGTATCCGGATCGCTACCTCCAGGCGCAGAACTATTTTGACCCCTACCCGCAGGATCTGGCCCTGCGCCTGACGGTGAACTGAGGGGAACCTGGGCCAGCTGCCCGGCGGCGCTGCGCTTGCCGGGCCTGGGGGGGTATCCCGCAGGCCTCCTCAGTCGTAGCCCGGCTAAGCGTAGCGCCAGCCGGGAACGCTCCTTCGACAACGCTATCGCATCAGAACCACGCCTCAAACATTCCACCGACGTTCAGTGAATCCAGCTGCTGGTCCTGGGTGCCGTTAACCTTCGCGGTATGCTCGTTGTCCACCTGACCGCCGGTCACATAGAAGCGCAGCATCGGGCGGAACTCCGGCCCCATGCCGATGGCGATGTTCTGCGACAGCGTCAGCTTCCAGCCGTGGTTATCCCCGCCCTGGTCGTAATCCACGCGCTGGTAGCCCGCTTCCAGCCAGGTGGAGTGCACGTCGTTCCAGAAGTACATCGGCCGGACGATGGCGCCGTAGTTTTTACGGTTGTCGGTGTTGTCCTTGCCGTTGTCGTAGTCATGGAAAGCCAGCAGGTATTCGATCTGCGCCTGCTGGGTGAACTTATGGCTGCCCTCGAAGCTGGCGTAGACCGTGGTCAGGTCGTCGGTTTTGTTGTAGACGCTGTTATCCGAGTTGTCGGAGTAGCGCAGGATCACCTTGTTCACCCCGCTGTCGTTGGTGTGGCTCAGCACCAGGCCGCCCTGCCAGGCTTCGAGGCGCGCGTCGCTGTCCACCGCCTTCGAGTCAAAGCCGTAGTTGGCGTACACCTCGACGTCGATCGGCCCGGCCTTGATGTTGTGGGTTTTGGTGGTCAGCGCGTAGTGGCCGTTGTCGCCGGTATCGGAGCTACCGGTACAGGTGATGCGCGACGGGTTGGTTTCATCGGCCATCACTTCCGGGCTACAGGATTTCACCTGCGAGACCGTCGCCACGTCAAACTGCACGCCGCCGATATCAAAGTTCTTCACCCCGGCGCCCTGGCCGTCGTGGTTCATCCAGAAGTAGTCGTTGATCCCCTGTTGCGGACGCTGGTGGAAGTCGCGGCCGGCCCAGATATAGGCGTTGGGGTTGGAGTCGAGGACGTTGGTGACGCCGACGTAGGCCTTCTTCAGGTTAACCTCGTCGCTCCAGTGGTCGAACATCACGTTGAGATCCCAGATAGCCCCCTGCGCGCTTTTGAAGGCCTTGCTGATCTGGAATTCGCCGCCGTTGCTTTCGTTGCCGAGACGGCCGATCGCCGAGGCGCCGTTATAGGAGCCGTCGACGCCGACATATTTCTGGTCGCCGGTCTGGAAGTGGGCGCCATAGCGGGCATAGCCGCTGAACTTGAGGCCGAACGGAATGGCCATATCCGGCGAGGCGGCGGTGGTCTGCGGGTTGGTGATCACGTCGACCTTTTTGTCGGCCGCGGCGTCGATTTTCGCCTGGCGGTCGGCCAGCGCTTTATCAACGGCTTTGGCGACGATGGCGTCGATCTGTTCCTGAGTAAATTCTTGCGCCATTACAGAGGTAAGCGGAAAAAACGCGGCGATAACCGCCATGGTTAATGGAAGCTTTTTTATCATTGTCATGAGTTTCTCAATATAGGTTAATTTTATTCAGACAATAACCAGCCTATTCTGAGCTGACAGAATATATCGCTATCATCAGAACAAGTTATTTTTTATTTTGTACGGTCACAGAGGCATTACACAATTATCGCTACCTTCCCTCCTTCGCTGATATTAAACAGGTGGTCTTTCGCCACTGACAAAAAACACAGCACGAACCAATAAACGCTATTTTTCGGCTGCAGGCAGACGGCGTAATACATGCCCCCGCAGGGGCATGTCAGCAAAATTTAACCAAAGATATAGGTATTGACGAGATTTTCGAGTAATTCCTGACGCCCGCTGTGAGGCTGCGGATTCAGATTATGCTGCTCAGCGTACCGGGCAATATTATCCAGCGACATCTGCCCGGTCATAATTTTCTGCCCCAGCTCGCCCTGCCAGCCGGCATAGCGTTTTGCCAGACCCTGATCGAGCTTGCCATCCTCAATCATGCGCGCGGCCAGCTTGAGGGACAGCGCCATTACGTCCATGGCGCCAATATGGCCATAGAACATGTCGTATTTGTCGGTGCTCTGCCGACGGACTTTGGCGTCAAAGTTCAGGCCGCCGGTGGTGAATCCCCCGGCTTTGAGGATCTCGTACATCACCAGGGTATTTTCTTCCACGCTGTTCGGGAACTGGTCCGTATCCCAGCCGAGCTGCGCATCGCCGCGGTTGGCATCAACGGAGCCAAAGATCCCCAGCGCGATGGCGCTGGCGATTTCATGGTGGAAAGAGTGCCCCGCCAGAGTGGCGTGGTTGGCTTCAATGTTCACCTTGATCTCATTTTCCAGACCAAACTGCTTCAGGAAACCATACACCGTCGCGACATCGTAATCGTACTGATGCTTAGTGGGCTCCTGCGGTTTCGGCTCGATAAGCAGCGTGCCGCCAAAGCCAATCTTATGCTTGTGCTCCACCACCATCTGCAGGAAGCGGCCAATCTGCTCACGCTCCTGGCGCAGGTCGGTATTCAGCAGCGACTCGTAACCTTCGCGGCCGCCCCACAGCACATAGTTTTCGCCGCCGAGCTGGTGAGTGGCGTTCATGGCAGTCACCACCTGCGTGGCCGCCCATGCAAACACCTCCGGATCGGGGTTGGTCGCCGCTCCGGCGCCGTAGCGCGGGTGGGTAAAGCAGTTGGCGGTGCCCCACAGCAGTTTCACGCCGGTTTGCTGCTGTTTTTCCGCCAGCACTTCGGTCATGATGGCGAAATTGTGCAGATATTCTTTCAGCGACGCGCCTTCTGGCGAGACGTCGACATCGTGGAAGCAGTAATACGGCACATTGAGCTTGTAGAAAAATTCAAACGCCACGTCCGCTTTGCGTTTGGCCATTTCCAGCGCATCGCCCGCGGCCTGCCAGGGACGCTCAAACGAGCCGGCGCCAAACATATCCGCGCCATTCCAGCAGAAGTTATGCCAATAACAGGCGGCAAAACGCAGATGTTCTGCCATGCGTTTTCCCAGCACGATTTCATCCGGATTATAGTGGCGAAACGCCAGCGGATTATCGGTTTTGGGTCCGGCAAAGCGAACGCGATCAACCTGATCGAAATAGGTTTGCATGATGAACTCCGAAATTGAGAAAGAGGAAAATTAACAACTGTGACACATCGTGTATTCTCATCGTCGGTTGCTCAATTACGTTATTTCACTCGGCGATTGAGAAAATGCTCAAATGTGAGCCATCTCGCAAATAAAACTATTTTAAATATCTCGCTTCGCGCGCGTATAGCGTACACTTCCTGGGGAACTCAGGTATCCATGCCAAATTAAAATGCCGGTTTTGTCACAATGCCTGCCTGCCCGAAAATTAGCGGCGGATAACGATTCAACGCAGGCGATACAGGCCTTTGCTTCGAGGATCACAGAAGTAAAAAAACATAATTACGTAATTTAAAAACGTAATAGATTCTTCCAGGTCAACTGTGTCAGAAAGTGTTTCACCTACACAAAACAAACCGGAGTCTGCTTAGAATGAGTAAAAACATAATGCACAGTCGGCATGATGAATATCATAAATTAACCCGCGGAGAACGAATTGGTTATGGCATGGGTGACTTTGCGCAAAACCTGGTTTTCGGCACAATTGGGGGTTTTCTGGCTTTGCATATGCTGACGGTAAATACCATCAGCACGGCAACGGCAGGCTTTATTTTTCTTTTTGTCCGCATCATTAATGTGTTTTGGGATCCGATGGTCGGAACCTACGTGGATAAACGAACCTCGAAAGCGGGGAAATATCGTCCGTGGCTGTTACGAGCCGGCGTTCCGCTGGTGATCCTGTCGGCATTACTATTCGCGCCGATCCCTGGAGTGAAAGGTTCGGTGGCTTTCGCCTTTATTATTTATCTGGCGCTGGACCTGGTTTATTCCTTAGTCAATATTCCCTATGGCTCGCTGAATGCGTCGCTGACCCGCGACCCGGAATCGATCGATAAGCTGACCAGTACCCGCATGATGCTGGCCAACAGCGCCAACCTGCTGGTCTATACCCTGTTCCCGATGTTTGTGCAGATGGCGGCGCCGAAAGATCGCAGCCTGAAAGACACCGGCTTTTTTGGCCTTGAGCTGAATCTCGGCAACTATACCGATCCGTCGGCGAACTACGCCTGGTTTGGCGTGTACGCCATCTATATGATCATCGGCGCGGTGGCTCTGTTTATCTGTTATAAATTCACCAAAGAACGCGTTGTCGCGACCGCCGAGCAGACCGCCAACGTCAAAACCACCGACCTTTTCCACGAGCTCAGACATAACCGCCCGCTGGTTATTCTCGGCATGTTCTTTATGCTGGCCTTTACCTTCATGTTCTTCATGAACACCGTTAACGGCTTCTTCAACCAGTTCGTCGTCGGCCATTCCGAATGGATGGGCGCCGTGGGTCTCGTCGCGTCTATTCCCGGCATCGCCTTCCCGGTGTTCTGGCCGAAACTGAAAAAAATCTTTGGTAAAAAAGGCTTCTTCCATCTGTTCCTCGCCATGTTCATCGTCGGCGAACTGCTGACCTACGTCTGGTCCCGCGAAGGGATGCACGACGCCCTGTGGCTGGCCTACATCGCCACCTTTATTAAACAGTGGGGCTTAACTTCCGCCACCGGCTTTATGTGGGCGCTGGTACCGGAAGTCATCGCGTACGGCGAATTAAAATCGGGCAAACGCAATGCCGCCATTATCAATGCCATTATGGGACTCTTCTTCAAGATCGGCTTCACCATCGGCGGCGCTATCCCGCTGTGGCTGCTGGCGGTGTATGGATTTAATGAAAGCGGCGCCATGCAGAGCGCCAGCGCCATCGACGGGATCATTATGACCGCGGTGTGGATCCCGATCGCGCTGGCCGCTATTTCGATGGTGATTATCCAGGTTTATCCGATCTCCGATAAACATGTTACCGACATTAACCGTCAGCTGGATGAGATCCGCGTGTAGTTAAAAAAATTATAAATCAGACCGATTCGTCACTTTCCATTTTAAAAGGTGTAATGAAATGTCACTTATTCAAAACCCGATATTACGCGGCTTTAATGCCGACCCCAGTATTATTCGCGTCGAGGATACGTACTATATTGCCAACTCGACGTTTGAGTGGTTCCCTGGCGTGCGTTTACATGAGTCCAAAGACCTGAAAAACTGGAACCTGCTGCCTTCGCCGCTCTCCACCACCACCCTGCTGGACATGAAGGGCAACCCCTCCTCCGGCGGCATTTGGGCGCCGGCGCTCTCCTGGGCCGACGGACAATTCTGGTTGGTGTATACCGATGTGAAGGTCACCGAAGGCGCCTTTAAAGACATGACCAACTACCTGACCACGGCGAAGGATATTCGGGGCCCGTGGAGCGACCCGATCAAGCTGAACGGCGTCGGGTTTGACGCCTCGCTGTTCCATGATGACGATGGTCGGAAATATATCGTCCAGCAAACCTGGGATCACCGGGAGTACCATCACCCCTTCGATGGCATTACCTTAACGGAGCTGGATACCAACACGCTGAAGTTAATGCCGGAAACCGCGCGCACCATTTACCGCGGTACCGCCGTGGCGCTGGTCGAGGGGCCGCACCTCTATAAACTGAACGGCTACTACTATCTGTTTGCCGCCCAGGGCGGCACCGTGTTTACCCACCAGGAGGTGGTGGCGCGGTCGAAAACCCTCGAGGCCGACAGCTTCGAAACCGAACCGGGCGACGTGTTCTTAACCAACGTCGACACGCCGGACAGCTACATCCAGAAACAGGGCCATGGCGCGCTGGTCTCCACTCCGGAAGGCGAATGGTATTACGCTTCGCTCTGCGCCCGGCCGTGGAATCGCCCGGGGGAATCCATCTACGACCCGCGCGGCTGGTCAACCCTCGGCCGGGAAACCTCGATCCAGAAAGTGTACTGGGACGATGAGGGCTGGCCGCGTATTGAAGGCGGTCACGGCGGGAAAACCTTCGTCGAAGGGCCGAAAGACGCCATCTTCACCGAAAGCGCCGGCGATAATAGCCAGCAGGATGACTTTACCTCGCCAGCGCTCGACCCGAACTGGAATACCCTGCGGGTGCCGTTTACGGCCAAAATGGGCACCACCGGCGACGGCAAATTAACCTTAATCGGCCAGGGTTCGTTAGCCAATACGCATGACCTGTCGCTGATTGCCCGCCGCTGGCAGGCCTTCTATTTTGACGCTGCGGTGAAGGTGAAATTTGAACCCTTCAGCTACCAGCAGATGGCCGGATTAACAAACTACTATAACGACCGCCACTGGAGCTTCGTCTTCCTGACCTGGAATGAAATTAACGGCAAGGTCATCGAAGTTGGCGAAAATAACCGCGGAAAATACACGTCGTACCTGAAAGATAACGCCATCAAGGTGCCGGACGGCGTGGAATACGTCTGGCTCCGGACTAAGGTCCGCAAGCAGACCTACAGCTATGAATACAGCTTCGATGGCGTGACCTTCACCGAGATCCCGGTCCAGCTGGATGCCGCGGTACTGTCCGATGACTATGTATTGCAGAGCTACGGCGGGTTCTTTACCGGGGCGTTCGTCGGCCTGGCGGCGGTAGACTACGCCGGGTACGGCACCCAGGCTGAGTTTTATCAGTTCGAGTATCAGGAGCTGGGCGATAGGTTAGCGGCCGATGGGAGCTACAGCTGGGAGGCTGGCGAGACGCGGGATAAGTAAGAGAGAGCGGGCCCACGCTACCGGTGAGGTAGCGTGGGTTTTGTGGTGTGTTTGATGTAATTAAAGCGAGCGCTGTCGGATGTCAGTCTGCGGGGCGCAGCCGGGCCTTCAGCTCTTCTGGGGTAAACGGCGGATCTCGCCGGTGCAGCATTGCATGGCAGTTGGGACATACCGGGATCAGATCGGTTTCTGGGTTCAGACGGTAGTCCTGCTTTATCCCGGACAGCGGAATGAGATGGTGGATATGGATAAAGCCCTGGCCGATATCGCCATAGCGGCTGGCCATATCCAGACCGCATACCTGACACTGGCAGCCGTGCAGGCGAAGCGCCGCCTGACGAGCCTGACGGTCGCGCTCATAGCGATTGACCACCACCTGCATCGCCGCCCCTTCCACGTACTCCATGGTCGTCTGTCCCTCATCGGGGAAAAGCGCAACCTCGTCATCGCCAGCGCCCTGCGACACGATCGTAAATCCTTGCTCCACTAACAGACGCACGCATTTGGATTTAATCCCCCCGCTGAAATCCGCCGGGGTAAATTCCGTCCCCGTCGCAAACGTGGCCGCTAACCCGACGATGGCTTTTGAAGGATACCGACGCCCCTCAAATTCGATCTCATACAGACGCGCGCTTTTAAACTGATGCGCAACGCCTGCATCGTAAGCGCGAATGGCGGCGATGATGCATTCCCTGGATAAATGGTCCGGTAGTTTTTTCATAAGACATAGCTATCTGATGGCGCGAAGCTTGAGTATAAATAGAAAGCTATGGGCTTTTCGAACAAATAACTAGCAGTGATAGTTAAAAAGCGATCCACGTAGAACCGCCGCATCTGGTGGGTTGATCGGCAAGGATTTTGCGAGCATCATCGCATTTATTTAGCTGCCAATGTAACGCTATGCCCTCCAGCACGACCCTGCAACACGCGATCGAGAACATCACCATCTGGCGCAAAGGCGAACAGCGTGCACCGCATAAGCCACTGCTGCTGCTGTACGTCCTCTCACAGTACCAGCGCGGCCATGCGCGGATGTTCGACTACACCTCAGAGATACGCGATGAGCTGCATAGCCTGCTGGAACGCTTTGGCCCGCAGCGCCGCCAGTACCGGCCGGACATGCCCTTTTGGCGCCTGAAAGGCGACGGCTTCTGGGAGCTGCACAACAGCGAACAGTGTTCAACCCAGGGCAGCCGACAGCCGCCCGGCAAAGAGCTGGAGCTCTGTCAGGTCGCCGGCGGCTTCGATGAGCCGCATTTTGCACTACTCAACAGAAATAAGAAGCTGATCAATACCCTCGCCCATCAGATCCTCGAAGCGCATTTCCCGGAAAGTATTCAGGAAGAACTGGCAGAAGAGATGGGGTTTGATCTGCTGCAGATCCGTAAAGAGCGCGACCCGCATTTTCGCCAGCAGGTGCTGCGCGCCTATAACTATGAGTGCGCGATCTGCGGCTTCAATATGCGCCATGATAATACCTCCGTCGCCCTGGAAGCGGCCCATATTAAATGGAAGCAACACGGCGGCCCCTGCGAAATCCCTAACGGCCTGGCGCTCTGCGCGATTCACCATAAGGCTTTTGATAAAGGCTCCATTGGTCTGGATGAGGATATGCGCATCCAGGTTTCGCCGGCGGTGAACGGCGGAGGCATCGTTGGCAGGCTGTTCTGGGATTTTGATGGTAAGCCGATTACCTTGCCGCAGGGGAAAGAATGTTATCCCCAGGAAGGGTTTGTGGCATGGCACCGGCGGGAGGTGTTCAGGGGGTGAGGGGGATGGTGTGTGGGGTTTAATGTTGAGCGTAGGGTTTAAGGATTGTGAATGTGTTTCGGAGAGGATTTCGTGGTTGATCAATGATTGGTCGTGGCTAGATTAAAGGACTTATTTATTGGTTGTTTTGATATTGATGTTTGTGAGTTGGTGCGAAGGCCGGACTCGCACATAAAAGTTAACCTCATGATTTATAACATATAATAAAAAACACTTTCATTTTATACCAACACAGATACCAACACGAAAATTCATTGTTCTTCGGTATCGAACCGGGACAAATATGACTGAGCTGTATTAGCTCAGATTTTACCTGAAAAAGCTATGGCACAGATCTAAACTTAATCTGACAGGCAGCTCAGTGCCAGGAGCCACTCGCTCTTTGCCACATAAATTCTGAAAGGAACATCAGTAGGCCGTTGCTCCACCATTACATATCAGCTTTTGAGAAAATAAGCTTCTTGCTTAAAGCCCACTCAGACTTAGAGATATGCGGAGGTTCAATCATTCAGTATTATTTTGTACTCTCTTGTTTGGTATCCGAATACCCATCCAGACGATTTTTATATCAGTAAACTCTTCTTTTTCTGGGTTGAAAATCACATCAGCTTTAAAAAGGCACCGTTGGAAAGCCTCCATATGTACCATTTCATCTTTTAACTCTTGATTATAAAAGTGGCTATCGAAGTCCATTTTGTGAGCATGATAGTTTTCTTTTAAGACCTGGATCCCCCACACTACGCTCAGTAGCTCAAAATAATATCCGAGCTTGATATTTTCATCATTTAATTGCTCGCTTGAGTATATCTCCGGATCCTCAACACCTTCAAAGTCGGTAGCTGAAAAATTCTGGATGGTTTTAATACATTTCAGAGGAACCCCAACCGCCCCTAAAAATCTTTGGATAGGAGAGTCTGATGCGCTCTCGAGACATTCAATTGCAGCTTCAGATGCTGCATGCTCTAGATCGTCTCCCCATTTATCAATGAATTCTTCTAATTGTTCATCTTTCAGGAATTTATTGGATGTTGTAATGGTCGATGGATCCGATGATAATTTCATGAATTCCATCTCATCTTCAGACATCGTGAAGACGATATCCCCCCAAGGCTTGCGCTCAATACTGCCTTTAATTCTAGAAAGCCCCATTGCCTTTGCAGTTAAAAGACTAACATCTTGATACTTCGTTAGCGCTGGAACCGTCCCTCCAATTCGATAATTTAGAGCATCCCAAATAAGCGTAACGTAAGATGGTCCACCATCAAATGAAGATGACACCACACCAATGACGTTCCCATCCGAGTCAACAACCGGGCCTCCGCTCATCCCTCCCATAGTGTCCATTTCTACCTCGATACATGGTGCAGGCATTCGCTCACCACGTCCTTGAGGAAACGCGGCAGTTACCAGCCCAGACGAGACCATCGGACTCACGGAGGCTACATCATCTTCAACATGACCATGCCTAAATCCAAATGCCCACAAACGCTCTCCAACGAGTGGCAACCCAACCCTTAAAGTCCATAGGTTAAGCGGGTAATCAGCCAATGCATCCGAGTTTAGCGTGCAGCTCACTAAAGTTAGGTCTGATGGGTTTGCTTCACCTTCCTCAAACTTACTCTCGCGCATTGCGTTCCGACTTTCTTTAGCAAGCCATCCCCTTGCACCTGTAGGCAAGAATGTCAGGAATATCGGATGATTTCCCGAAGCCCGTAGTTCATCAAGTACATGGGTTGCAGTCAACAGCAACCCCGGTGCAACCATCACGCCGCTTCCTAGAAAGGATAGGACGTCATCATCAAAGTATGCAACTGCAACCAATGAATCACCGGCTTCATGCAAGGAACGCATGGAGCCAATTCCATCATCAGAACTAAAAACTGGAGAAGCCCATGACAACTTCAAATCTGCCAATAAAGGATTGGCTTCAGTCACCATAAATGAATGTTTTTCGCTCATGTTTAATTTCTATCTACCTCAATAATTATTTGAATTTGTAGTGGATAGCTAAATTTGACCACTTTAACAGATACGTTAATCTCCACTTGTCGCTCAAAGCAAACTGTCAGATTTGATTGTTTACTGCCAGGGAAAACCGTCACATCAAGTCTGAGCTAATACAACCGAGTTAAGATGCCGAAATCTGTTATGCATCATCTTCCTCGACAGGCTCCAGCGCATCAAGTGGGACTCGCACCATTGCGATAGAACCAATACGGATAAAAGCATCTTCTCCATCTATGTCGGTTAATTGATATCGCTCTGTTGATTCCGGTTCTAATTCCAGAATGTCAAAAAATGCATTCAACTGACCGATATCGCCATCACTTTCGTCCTCAGTCTCATCTGGCTCACAACAAAGTTCAATAACTGGGCCACCATTCACCATGGTGATATGCACATTCCCATATCTTCCTTCATTTGCATCATCATCCTCGTCATCCGAGATAGGTGGAAACGCTTCAAACAAGAATTGGTGGAAAATCACCTCTCGCGCATTTAAGGCATAACGATGCTGTTCAGAGTCGAAAACAAAGAAATGCTCATAACCAGGCACTGCTCTTTCCTGAAAGTATGAGTAAAAACGACGCTTATCAGCCGGGGAAATAGGTAACAGCAAATAATCTTGCTGCCCTCGTAACCAGATTTTCACTGTCCAAATGCAGCCATCCATTTCAATACCATTAGTGGCGATGCTTTCCAGATCATCATCACTACGGCTACTTTGATTGCGCACCGTTTGCAATAAAGTGTCGTTACCAGGAAAAACTGCATTCAATGGTTTCTTTAAGACAGCGCTTATCGCCTGCGCCAGTCCTAACTTGGCCGCAACTTTCCCTGTCTCTATACGTTGGATCTGTTGTTGGCTGGTACCAACCATATCTGCCAATTCACGCTGAGTGATTGATAGTTGAGTACGAAGTTCTTTGATTTTGTTTTGCATGATGCCCTCCTCACTTGCAAGAAGTAATGGATATCATTAAAACACAAAATAGAGTAAAAAACACAAAAATGAGTTTTTTTTGGCTAATGAGCTATACTCGCTAATGTGAAGAGCATCTCTTCAACGTTCTTCTTTGGTATCCCAGAGATCGACTATATAGATGCCATTGTCACGAAGTTCGTAATGAACCTCATAGTCAGCGAATAACACTTTTCGGACCTCCCGAGGTTCAACCGAGTCTGCTGTACGCCATTTGCCGGATGCGCTGTTAGACCAGCACAGCCAGTAATCAGGCGATCCAAAACATCATCGGCGTGCTGGCGTCTGTACTGAAGGGCAAAACGGTAGATACGTTCCAAGTCATCCTGAGCTTTAAGCGTCCAGTAAACCTCCATTTATCAGGATTTCTTTAAGCGTTTAGCAAAATCCACCATGTCCGAGTGGTTCACCACGCGCCCGGCATCCGCATCGGCAAGTCCGGCCTGGATGCTCTGGTGACGCCTTTCTCTTTCAGCCAGCATATTGGTCAACGCTTCTTTAATAATCCAGCTCTTAGAACGGTCCAACTCATTTGCCAGATTCTCAACAGCAGCAGCCAATTCAATAGGTATCTGTGCGCTGATGGTTTGTTTAGTAAGCGAACCCATAGGGATTACCTCGTTTAATAACTCCTATTAACTTCAACATAGCTCTGCTTATAAAAACATCATCTCTCACTTGGCAGGCAACATCCCAGGAAAGTGCTTCGCCACAATGTCATTCATCTTCTCCACCAGATCCAGACGCTTAAACATGATATGCCCGCTGCCCTTCTGAAAGTAGCGAATGGTGAACAAATCGTCTTCGAAAACCTGCTGATGCGGATTGTCGCGCACGAAATCCATAAAACGGATAGAGACATCATGCCGGTTATCAGGAATGGTTTTTCCATCCAGCAGGTAGAGCATTCGCTCCAGATCGGTCAGTTGATCGCGCCGCCAGCCCCAGTTCAGGCTGTAGCCCCATCTGTCATGCTTCACCAGATTGTTGACGATAATCTTCTTTCCGAAGTAACAGGGATTATTGGTTTTGTAGTCCCAGCTTAATCCCTTGAATATATTAATTATCCCGCGCTCAAAAACGTCCTGCTTATTGTGATGCAACTGCTCAAAGGTACTCAGGATATTGGCTTCGGTTATTGCCGGAAGATCACCCTCCTCCAGGTTCTTTGCCCACTGGCTGCGGGCTTCGGCATCCATCAAGGTCAACATCCCGGATTTCAGCATCAGGTCACGCCAGATGCTACGGTCGATATTACGGGTGATGACAGGCATCGCTTTATCTACAGGTTGCACCAGCCAACAGTCGAAAGCATGGCCCTGCCGCATCGCCCAATGACTCGCTATGTTGCCGCCAATTTCTGAAGTGAGCCGGGAAACGTCATCGAGCTGACAAATCAGCGCCTCAATCTGTTTCAGCGCAGCATCGCGTCCTGTCACTATACGCTCAATGCTGGTCGAGCAAATCAGCTCATTATGATCGGTTAAAATTTCAGCTTCTGTTTGCATATTTTTCGTCCGTATAAAAGCAAACACGCCCGCCGGGAATGGCAGGCGCATTATGCAATGAGTTAATAAGGAAAAAAGATTGGTGATGTAAATCGGGAAGACGGCTCGCAAGATTCAGCGTATCGAAGGAAGATGTCTTTGCCGGAACAGGCCGGTTGCCTGCCGCGCCCGCAAAATATCCACTGCGCCCAGATAAGGTGACTGTTCCTGACAGTTAAACCCTCTGCGATCGATACGTACCAGTTCGTTCTTCTCCACCAGAAAATTAACGGCATCAACCAGTGTGATGCCTGCGTTGAGATGTTCCTGAATAACGGTTTCATCGCTGAACGGTGTGTCATTCAGGGTGAGGCCATAATGCTGCTCCAGCAGACGGGTAAGCAGCATCTGCCAGACAGCCACGGGCGACGGGCACGACTTCGCCGCCCGCTGAGTTGTTGCAGGTATGGTTTTCATTTTGTTCTCGCGAATGAAAAAGATTTAACGTTGAGTGGGATAAATAACGATGTAGACGTAACCACAACTGCCGAGAGTATCGGCTTCACAGGTGAAAGCGTTGTGGTAGAGAGTGACGCTGTGCGCATGACGGGGATTAAGTTCGCCAGTGCTCAGCATCAGTTCCATCTGGCGGATAAAATGCGGGAATGCTTCTTCCAGCTTCTGACATTCGGCATCAACAAATTTACCGGTGATATTGGCCCGGTCAGCCAGGTAGTGCAGTCGGTTGCCTTCCTGTACCAGCCTTGCGCCAAAATTCGGTGTGAAACTTCGCTTTAATCCCCACTGTATGGCATCAGTCAGTGGCATCTTTTGCCCTCCTTCATAACCAGCCTCGTTCGGCAAATGAAACCACTGTCATGCCTCCGACTATGCAGTGATCCAGCACCCGGATTTCTACCAGCGACAGCGCCTTTACCAGTCTGGCGGTAATCTGTCTGTCGGCCTGGCTGGGCTCAGCTTCTCCGGAGGGATGGTTGTGGGCAAAAAGCACGGCGGCTGCATTATGGCGAAGGGCTGATTTCACCACTTCGCGGGGATGCACTTCCGTACTGTTGATAGTGCCGGTAAACAGGGTTTCGTGAGTAATTAACTGATTTTGCTGGTTAAGGTACAGCACTAAAAACACCTCGCGCTCCAGCCCGGTCATTTTCAGGCGCAGCCAGTCCCTGACAACCGTTGTGGACGTGAACGACGCGCCAGGCTCGCGCAGATGGTGTTCAAGCAGCGACAGAGCACGCTGAACAGTTCGCCGGGTTGTCAGCGGTAGTTCCTGCGGTATTGATAAATTGAAAGTCATACCTGTATCCTCAGTCGATAATGCGCATGATGGCGGAGCATTCCTGATGCCGCAGAGCATACTCACGCAGACGATAAAAGTGCGCTGTCATGGCATCGCACCCGGTACGGCAGGCATGATGGCTGTACTCGATAAGACAGACGGTAATTCCGGCGGCCTCTGCACTCATTTGCGCATCATTGCCATTCATGCTGTTAAAGAGTTGCCATTGCGCATCGCGGACAGTATCCGGCACCATAAAAGCGCCGCCATTGCTGAGCGTGTAAAAATTCCAGATACCCCCGATGTAATCCGCACAGAAACGGTCCATCCAGGCGAAGATGCGCGGCTCCAGTAATATCCACTGTGGAATCGTGCCAAAATGCTGCGGCCAGAAGCCGGGGCGTTGTTCATCTGCGACAGGCGTGGCGAAAATAGTGTCTGACGATAAGGTGGCGTCAGTAATTGCAGTATTCATGATTAATCACTCCTAAAATAAAAAAGCCAGCCGGTCAGGGCTGGCGTGATGATGAGTCGTTAAATCAGGTCGTTAAAACGCAGTGAGACCGTCATCTCTGCCTGCGTTTACAGATAGTGTTGTGGTGGGTGATGCAATGAGTAGGACGGCATAAAAGCAAAAAGGCCATGCTTCCCGATGGAGACACGGCCTTTATGGCTGAGTCAGAAACAATACCAGGGGGTTATTGCCCCATGTACTCCACCTTTGCACCGGTGGCGTTACCATCAGATCCTACAGTAACAACGATTTTATCGTAGGTGCGGTAAGCGGCATTGTAGACTTCATATACCACCGTATTTCCCTTCACTTCATAGCTGCCAAAATCAGCGGCATCTGCCGTTTCACGGTCATATTCTTTCGTGTACGCCTGTCTGGCCGCTTTCATTACCGAACCTTTGTTTACTTTCAGCGGCTTGTTCCCAGTGACTTCTGCTGATACGCCTGCAAGGGCGCTGACATATTTCGGGCAAACCTGGAGCATATCGCCACGAGTAAATTTCATTTGTATGCCAAAGACCTGTACGCTGGAAATATCCTGACCGGCAATTGATTCAATGGCTTTCCTGGCTGCGGCGGGAGCCTGCCCACCTTCGATTTCAACAGCTTTATAGCCGGTCTGTTGATTACACATCTGAGAGGTGGGGATTAGATTCCCATTAATGCTGATACGGCTTCCCATCAGTTCCTGCTGGCCGTTGGGGCAACCCTGCAACTGGCCGAAGATACCAATAGTGTCTTTTTTCAGCATAACCAGCGCCTGACCGTCTTCCGTCATGGTCTGACACCAACCATTTTTCACCATCCAGTTGCCTGCCTGCGCAGAGACAGAGGCGGCGGAGAGAAAAAGAGCAATTATTGTTCTGGTTTTCATAAATCACCTGTGGATTGGCAGCAGCGGTCAGGAGAGAACCACTGCATAAGTTATTAATCAGTCAACATCTGTCAAAGGAGCAGGAAACGGCGCGAAACGAGCCAAGATATCCTTACTTTTTGATAGGTTAAGACGATCAATTCATGGATATCGAAAGTTATTGTTGATAGATAATAACGATCAATTCTTTATTATTAATCGTTTATACGGATCGATATATTCTTTTCTGACATACACTGCCCCTGAAAAAGTGGAACGTTTGACCGTAAGGCGCGTGCCAAGGGAAATTCACAGAGTCCAGGAAAGAGAGGAACAACGGATGTCAGGAACAGTACAGATTGAGTCGTTCAACGCAGAATTTCTGACCAAAGAGAAACTGCACGACCTGATTTTTTACCGGAAAAGTTTTGATATCACGAATGTTACTGACATCAGTGAAACCGTCAAAAGAGTGGAGTATGCGATTGAACATCAGCAGAAGAAATTAACCTGCCGAGTATACACCGAATACAGAAGCACTGCGGTGGCAGGCTCTCTGTGGTCACCAACAGCACTTCTGGGAGCGGTGAGCGCCGCCGCAATCGGTGTCCATAATCTGGCGACATGGAACCCGGACTATGAAATTGGTAAGAATTACGTCAAAAGAACCCTATCCGTAAGGTATAAAAAGTAACGGGTTTACATCTTTCCGTGGCTGAGTCTGCCTGGCTCAGCCAAAAATCCTCTCCCATAATTCAGACGCAAGCTGTACCAGCTTTTCCCGCAACCTCCTCAGCAACAAGCTCCAGCCAGAAGGCAGATGCTCAGAAGCGATCACCGTGTCAAAAGCCGAACCGGCTATTTCACCAAAACGCTGGCGCACTGCGACATCACTCTCCTCCGTATGATTTTCTGGCTTTAACTGGCAATAGAAAGTGCTACTGGCCTGTACAGGTAACGCATGTACCATCAGCTCAACAAGAGCAGGCAGGTTGTATCCTGTGTGCGATGAAACGGCTATCACAGGGAAAGAGGACGGTAACTGACCAGCAATCTGCGAACTGATAACCGCAAGTGAAAGGCACTGCTCAGTTGAAGGAACAGCCTGACCGGGCTGTTCTGGCAGCGGAGGAATCCGGTCTGCCTGACTGACAACAAACAGGAAACGGGAAGCATCCGCGCCATAAGCAAGCAGTGAGCGGTGCGTGGCAATATCGACCGCCCGCGCACGATCATCAGCACGCAGGACCCAGATAATCAAATCCAGCTCCGTCAGCAACTTCTGATACAGCGCCGAATATTCCGCATCGTATTCCGGTGTCTCGCCCACTCCAGGCAAATCTACCAGTGTCATGCAGCGCTCGCCCACGGTGAGCACTATCCGCTGAGGTTCACGGGTACAGCCCAGCAAATCGCTGGTCAGACATACCGGTTGTTGAAACAGGGCGTTGCAAAGCGAACTCTTACCCGCACCGCTTTTGCCCATAATACCAATCACGGGCTCGTAGTTGATGGCGTGTTGCAGGCGGGAGAGAATACGTTCGGTCGTTTGTTGGGGTAAGAAATTAAGGCAGGTACGCAGGATATCATTAGTATCCTGCGGTTCGGGGATTTTAGGCATGGTTTACTCCTGTGAAAAGCACAGCCGGAAGGAAATTAACCGGCTATTCACATGAGTAATATAGGTATGAAACTTAGTGGGATTATTGTTTTTTCTTTAATAAAGATATTTTATATTCATTGGAATTGTCTTTATATCTACGATATTCATCACTAATAAGTCCTTCAATAAATTTATTTATGCCAGAACCTTGCAGCTTAACTAACTCTTTAAGCTCTCTACGAGTTCTTATAGAAATTTCAGTGTTAAGGCTAAAGCTTTTCTTTTTATCTCGTCGCGCGCGCTGCTGAAACGCTTTTTTCATGTTATCCAGAAGTAATTTTTTATCCTGACAATCAATTTTATTCCCCCGTATAACCCAGCAATCAATTGCCCCCATGATCGCAATATATTTCTCATTTGCATCTGCGGGCTTAAACCAAAAAAGGATGTTATCATTGACATCCTTCCTTTTTAATAAATAATCCCACGCCCATTCAATACCCTCAGAGTCTTTTTTCTTTAACCATTTAAATTGTCGAACAGGGCTAATCAAGTGAAGCCAGATACTACGAATATGTTCGAATGACTCTTTAATTTGGATAGGATTGAAGAAACCCGAGAGTTTATTGAAGAAGGTAATAATTAACCGACTCCTTTCAGCGGAGCTGACGGGATTACCCGGAAGTCTAAAAAAAGAATATAAACAATGATCCTCTGAATCCCAGCCATTTTGCAACTTTAATTCTGGCAAATTGAGACGGCTATTTGATGCAGTGCGGATATATATCCAAAACCAGAAAATGGCTCGCTCATTGGCATCTCCTTTTAACCACCTAAAATCAACATCACGAAGGTAGGGATCTTCACCTCCATTTAATACTTGCTTTTTAGGGGTAGTATCTTCCTGAGCCAATACCTGCCGCATCACACGTTCTATCGCAGGGTCAGTTTGATTTATTTCGGACACCAGAGTAGCAGGAGAAAGATCGACATCTGCGCACTCATGCTTACTATCATCGCCAGGAAGTTGCTTTACCTCTGATGCCTGCAAGAAAGAGCCTTCCTGGTTATTTTCAGGATTGGCAGAAGTGGACGACCGCTCAATCGAAACCATTTCCTTCTGTGATAATTCATTAGAGAATAATTTCCCAAAAGCATCTAAATGACTATCTTTATCATTCTTATTCATTATAAATACCTGTATTTAAAAACACTATACTAAGTATTTAAATTGTATTTTTACTGGAGTCAACTAGTGAGTTTAATGTAATGCTAATTCTGAGGATAAGCCCACAATAGAAGGCTAAAATCTAAAAAATTACTATGCGGATATGATTTTTTACTCTCGTAGATATCGACAAACACTATACGCATTTTTCGAAAGAATTTTCAGGAATATCAAGGCGCATCATGCTAAAGAGACATCAATAGGCTGTATGATTCAGGCAGATGTAACTTTCTACTTCCGAGCTCATAGTATGAGATAGATGCCCGTTACTCTCCCATCGACAACAGGCTCTCTCCCAACTCAACACCACCATACGGGAGCATCGCTATGACCAGCCAAACGACCTTGCCATTAACTAAAACCTTGGATTCAAATTCAGTATTAAATGATCAGCTTGTCGACATGGCATTTATCACTGCCTACACCAATATGACCGACAAATGGTTCTATAGATTAATTTCTGAAAATGCGTTCCCAGCACCAATTAAACTTGGCCGAAGTTCTCGTTGGCTAAAAAGTGAAATCGAATCCTGGATGACAGAACGGATTAAAAATTCAAGAGGACAGTAATTATTAATCTTTAGAAAAGACATTGATCTTAGTGACGAATGAAAAATGCAAAAATCAATTAAATATCCATTTCAAATGACAAAGGTTACATAGAAACAAAATTAACTGCATCTAGAATTGTATCAAATAATTTAATTTGGGTTTTTTAGTATAATTAATACTCTACTCAGAATTACATTTAGTACCTATCCAATCTGTTCACTAAATATCATTACGCATCGTACTTACCCTTATCACGTACACTGAAGATATTTTATCTGCCCTCCTTCATCATCTAACAACGTTTTAAAAAAGGTCTAACCTATGAATAATAGTCACCAATATAACCCATCATGGAATCCAGACTGGTTTCTTTCAGTAATTCTGGATAATCATATCGATGCAATGGTAGCCAGATATTCTTGTTTACTAACATTACGCCTAGACTTCTTTTATAAAAAGGATACCTCTCGCTACTTACATCAAGATCATCATGCACTTGAGCGTGACCTGCGATTATTGATGAATAAAATGATGCAAAAAGCTGCTATTGTGGGCTATTTCTGGGTCATTGAATGGACAGCCGATCATGGCTTCCATGCACATGCTGCATACTGGCTGGATGGGCATCAAACGCAAAGATCCTATCCTTTTGCACAGCAGGCAGGAGAATTCTGGAAGCAGTTAACCCAACAGGAGGGCTATTTTAATATATGCCAGTTTAAAGAACCTTATAAAGCCGATATCAATATTCCCGTGCGTTATAATGAACCCGCCAGCATTCTAAATATTCGTCGAGTATTGAGCTATCTGACAAAAGAAGAGCAAAAAGAGGGGCTCTGTTCATACGGATGCAATGAAGTCCCACAACGTCCAATGTCAGGGAGGCCCCGTAAAGCGATGGAGACTATTTCTGAAAATTAGTACCGAACCGTTCAATCGCTTGTTCCACAAACACATAGAAAGGCTCGCAGGTATTTGAGTTTCAGGTAAATGTTAATAGTCTGAAATGCATGCTGTCATCTGAGCCTTCTGTATCATAGCTGCCAGTGCAGTACCATGAGACAACATTCAACAGTAATGTTGTTTAGTGAATAAGTCTGGGCTCACTTTGTCAGCCAAATTAGTGTGATATCCTTTCCAGAATTCCTGTTGTATCCACGACATAAGGCGATGATTGATGGAGCAGTCTCTCAATTTTGAAATGTTGCGCAGCCAGTGGCCGGAACTGGCGGAACTCGCGTATATGGCAGAACGCTATGTTCACTCCGATCCGGAAAGCTGTTTGGTGAAGCTGCGCAACTACACCGAATTGATGGTGCGTTGGTTATATCGTCAGGAACGGCTGCCTGAAGGCATCAAAGCAAATCTGTATGATTTAATGAACGCCGATGTCTTCACCAGCATGATGCCGGAAGCCATCATCATGAAAATGGATGCACTGCGTATCCACGGTAACCGCGCCGCGCACGGCGGACGTATCAAAGCTAAAGATACTTACTGGCTGTTAAAGGAAGCGTATTTACTGGGAATTTGGCTGTATGTTCGCTACGCCCACGGTAATGTTGATGACTGCCCCAAATTTACTCTTCCTCCTCTGACGCCATCTTCTGCGAGTTCCGATAAAAAACACTTGGAAGAAGCAATACAGGCGCAAATCGAAAGCCGCGATCGTGAACTGGCGCTTCAACGCGCATTACAACAGGAGCAGGAAAAGGCCGAACAGCTCACCCAGCGCCTGAATGAAGCCAGAGCGCGTAACCAGCATGTTGCCGATATCCTCTCTATTGATGAAGCGGAAACCCGCCGCCGCCTGATTGACTCCCGCTTGCTTGCTGCTGACTGGAATGTAGGGGAAGAGCTAAAAAATACCGATCAGGTTACGCAGGAACACCCTGTTAAAGAACAGCCTACCGCAACCGGTGGCGGTTATGCAGATTATGTCTTGTGGGATGAGGCGCATAAACCGCTGGCGGTGGTGGAAGCCAAAAAAACCAGCGTCAATGCCGAGCAGGGGCGAATTCAGGCCCGACTGTATGCCGACTGGCTGGAAAAAGAATATGGTCAGCGCCCGGTCATCTTCTACACCAACGGTTATGATATCTGGCTGTGGGACGACCATAAAACTCATGGTTATCCTCCGCGTCGGGTATTTGGCTTCTACAGCAAGGAAAGCCTGCAATACCTTATTCAGCAGCGTGAAACTCGTCTGCCACTGAACAGTGTGCCGCACGTTAAGGATAACGAAGGTAAGGCCGTTGCCGGACGTTTGTATCAGCTTGAAACCATCGCCCGCGTCAGCGAACGGTTTACCAACAAGTACCGACAATCGTTAATTGTTCAGGCGACAGGTACAGGCAAAACCCGCGTGGCAATTGCGCTAAGCAAACTAATGATTGATGCCCGCTGGGTAAAACGTGTCCTGTTTCTTTGTGACCGCAAAGAGCTACGTAAACAGGCGGCGAATGCCTTCAATCAGTTCACCAATGAGCCGCTGTATGTGGTCGGGAAATCGAAGAAAGCAGACAGGCAGAATGCCAGGATCTACATCGCCACCTATCCCGGCATGATGAAAATCATGGACCATTTCGATGTCGGTTATTTCGATCTGATCATCGCCGATGAATCCCATCGCTCTATCTACAACGTCTACGGCGATCTGTTTAAGTATTTTGATGCCCTCCAGATTGGTCTGACAGCCACGCCGATCGATATGGTGAGCAAAACCACTTTTGGGCTATTTGGTTGTGAAGGACGTATCCCTACCGCCAACTACAGCCTGGAAGATGCCATCGCCGATAACAACTTAGTTCCCTATGAGGTTGTCACGCACACCACAGAATTCCTGCGCGAAGGCATCAAACGGGAGAAATTAAGCGACGAACAAATCCGCGAGCTGGAAGAACAGGGTATCGATCCAAATACGCTGGAATTTGATGGCAAGGCGCTGGATGAGGCGATCTACAACAAAGACACCAACCGCTATATCCTGCGTAACCTGATGGAAAATGGCTTGAAAGATCGGGACGGCCAGTTGCCAGGTAAAACCATCATTTTTGCCCGTAACCACAAACACGCGATGCTGTTGAATAAATTGTTCGACGACATGTACCCGCAGTTTGCCGGACGCTTCTGCCAGGTCATCGACAACTACGATCCCCGCGCCGAACAACTGATTGACGATTTTAAAGGGTTGGATGAAAGCACCAACAAAGAGCTGACCATCGCTATCTCTGTTGACATGCTCGATACCGGTATTGATGTCCCGGAAATTGTGAATCTGGTCTTTGCCAAGCCGGTCAAATCGAAAGTGAAGTTCTGGCAGATGATTGGCCGTGGTACGCGTCTTTGCTCAGGGCTGTACGGCAACGATGAAAACGGCAAGCCGCTGGATAAACAGAAATTTCGCATCTTCGATCACTGGGGCAACTTCGAGTATCACGAGCTGCATACCGAAGAGGCCGAAGTCACAGCGACAAAATCGCTGGCGCAAAAACGCTTCGAAGCGTGGGTTATGCTGGGGGCTGCTGCGCAGCGTAAGTTCGATAAACAGGCGGTGGATTTAGTCGCTCACCAGCTCCGCGAGCAGATCAACGCGCTGGATGAAAAGTCGATTGCTGTGCAGGAAAAGTGGCAGCAAAAAGCACAGTACAGCGATGAAAAAGTGCTGCGTCAGCTTTCCCCTAAAACACAGCAGGATCTGCTATCTGTCCTGGCCCCGCTGATGCAGTGGCTGGACGTGCGTGGGCAAAGCGATGCTATGCGCTTCGATATGGATATTCTGGCGGCGCAAACTGCCCGTTATACCAACCCGGAAGAGCTGGATGTGCTCTGGCCGGTCATCGTCGAGAAAGTGGAACGTCTGCCGCCGCATCTGGCGCAGGTGCAACAGCAGGGACAGCGGATTAATCAGCTTCGTGATTTAGGCTGGTGGAAGCAGGCCAGTCTGGAAGAACTGGAAGATATCCGCATTCACCTGCGCGGCATCATGCACCTGATGGAGAAAGATGCGACGCCGAAATTTGGTTCGATACAGGTGGATATTACCGAAGATGCGAACCTGATCCAGACGGAAACCCGTAAAACCAATATCCGCTCGATTGATTTCAAACTCTATCGCCAGCAGGTTCAGGGAGCGCTGGAGCCGCTGTTCCAGCAAAACCCGGTGCTGAAGAAAATCCGCAACGGCGAGCCGGTCACGCAAGCCGAGCTGGATGAACTGGCGAAGCTGGTGCTGATCCAGAATCCGAACGTTGATATCCGGGCACTGAAAGAGTTCTATCCGCAGGCAACAGCTAGCCTGGATAAACTTTTGCGTACCATCATCGGGATGGACAGCGACGCAGTGGAAGTGCGCTTTGCCCAGTTCGCCGCTGACAACAGCCTGACCAGCCAGCAACTGCGCTTCCTGTCACTGCTGAAAAACCACATCCGCGATTACGGCACCATTGAAATGCGGCAGCTCTTTGAACAACCGTTTACGCATATCCACAACGAAGGCGTTACCGGTGTGTTCCCGGATATAGAGCAGATCGTCCGGTTGCAAAAGATAGTCGAAGAGCTGGGTGTTGTGACCGACGCAGCGACGGTATAATACGCACATGACAAGCCCCGGCAGCGGGGCTTTTGTATTTATAACAGGGTATACGTAACAATGATCACCGGTGACTTAAAAAGTAAAATCGACGGCCTGTGGGAAGATTTCTGGGTGGGCGGCATCACTAACCCGCTAACTGTAATCGAACAGATCACCTACCTGATGTACTCCCGGATGCTGGATACCCAGGAACAACGCGACGAGAAGCGTAAGCAAATCGCGGGCGTTGATTTTAAACCGCGTTTTGCGCCTGAACAGCAGGAGTTCCGTTTCAGTCACTACAGTAACCTCGGTTCGGATGAAATGATGGAAGTAGTGCGCGACGGCGTATTCCAGCATTTTCGTCAGCTCGGCCAGGCCGATGCGTCGAAGGTGACGCTGCTGGGCAACTTTATGAAAGATGCCCGTCTGGAGATTGTGAAACCGTCACTGCTGACCAAAGCCGTGGAGGTGATCAAAAACCTGCCGCTGGATCGTGGCGACACCAAAGGCGATCTTTATGAATACCTGTTAAGTAAGCTGACCACCGCCGGGATCAACGGTCAGTTTCGCACACCGCGCCACATTATCCGCACGATGGTTGAGATGATGGAACCTAACCCGGCGCGTGGTGAGACGATTTGCGATCCGGCCTGCGGCACCGGTGGTTTTCTGGCAACCAGCTATGAGTACCTGCTGGAAAAATACAGCTCGCTGGAATCTATTCATACCGAGATTGGCACCAACGAACGCGGTGAGCTGGAAGAGCAAAAAATCTTTACTGGTGATCTGCTGACGCCGTGGCGTGACCATGTGGATAACAACATGTTCCACGGCTACGACTTTGATACCACCATGCTGCGTATTGCCGCCATGAACCTGATTATGCACGGCGTGGAAGAGCCGGATATTCATTATCAGGACACCATGAGCCAAAGCTTCAGCACCAATTTCCCGCAGGCCAGTAAAAACGCTTTCAACCTGATTCTGGCGAACCCGCCGTTTACCGGCTCACTGGACGAGGAAGATATCGACTCCACGCTGTCGGCAATGGTGAAAACCAAAAAAACCGAACTGCTGTTCCTTGCGCGGATCCTGCAAATGCTGAAAGTAGGTGGACGCAGCGCCACTATCGTACCGCAGGGCGTGCTGTTTGGCTCCAGTAAAGCGCACCAGTCGCTGCGTAAAACGCTGGTTGAAGATAACCAACTGGAAGCGGTGATCAACCTGCCTTCCGGCGTATTTAAGCCTTACGCTGGTGTGGCAACAGCGATCCTGATCTTTACCAAAGGCGGTCAGACGGACGAGGTCTGGTTCTATGACCTGCAAAATGATGGCTACAGCCTGGATGACAAGCGTAACCCGATAAAAGAGAACGATCTGCCGCATCTGCTTGCAAGCTGGAAGCATTACCGTACTTTACGCGGGCTACCGGTTGATAACTTTATGGGTGAGAAATTAGCCTCATTGCTAAAACAGCAGCACCCGAAAGGGATTGATGCTGGCGTTGATTTTAAAGATCGCACTCAGGCGGCGTTTGTGGTGCCGAAAGCGGATATTGCGGCGCAGAAGTATGACCTCTCTATCAATCGCTATAAAGAGGTGGTGTATCAGGCCGAGGTGTACGAAGATCCGAAGGTGATACTGAAACGGTTGAAATGTCTGGAAAAAGAGATTCTGGCGGATCTGGATGAGCTGGAGGGGATGCTGTGAGCTGGCCGATGGTAAAATTAAGCGATGTTTGTGAAATAAATATCGGAAAAACCCCCAGCAGGAGTAATAGCAGATATTGGGGGGAAGGTCATAGATGGTTATCTATAGCTGATATGAATCAAGGTAAATGGATCTCGAATACAAAAGAGCAGATTACCGATCTCGCTATCCAGGAGTCTGGAATAAAAAAAATTCCAGCAAATACAGTATTATTTAGTTTTAAATTATCTATTGGGAAAGTTTGTTTATCTGAGACGGATATTTATACAAATGAAGCAATTGCGGCCCTTCCAATAAAAAACAAAAATAAATTAGATACTATCTATCTAAGCCATGTCATGAAATCATTAGCGTTTTCAGATATGACAGATAATGCTGTGATGGGGGCCACTCTTAACAAAAAGAAACTTGCTGAGGTTCGTATTCCCCTTCCATCGATTGAAGAACAAAAACGTATTGCTGCTATCCTCGACAAAGCCGATGGTATACGCCAAAAGTGCGAGCAAGCCATTAAGCTGGCGGATAATTTTTTACGTACTACCTTTTTGGATATATTTGGCGATCCCGTTAAAAACCCGAAGAAATGGGGTGTTACCTCTTTATTAGAATATGGTTCATTTAAAAATGGGATGAATTTCTCGAAGGGTGAATCTGGAACGATGCTTAAATGTCTGGGAGTCGGTGATTTCAAATCACTAGCAACGATTACCTGTATGGACAATATCGGTGAAATTGAATTAAACACGCCTCCTTCCGCTGAGTATCTTTTGAAAGATGGTGATATTGTCTTTGTTCGGTCTAATGGCAATAAAGCCTTAGTCGGGAGATGTCTTACTATTTATCCGGGGAAAGAGAAAGTCACATTTAGTGGATTTTGTATTCGATACAGGATAGAAAAACCTGCAATCACCCCAGAATATCTTAACTTTCTCTTCCGTACACCTTCAATGAAACAGCAAATGTTAAGTGGGGGGCAAGGGGCGAATATTCAAAATATTAGCCAAGGTACCTTATCTGTACTCAGGATACCTGTACCTCCAATGGATAAACAACTTGCTTTTGCCAGATTGGTTGATTTCCATGCATCTATTGTTAAAAAACAATATGATAAAACGGCTGAAACCGAAAAACTCTTCAATGCCTTGACTGGCGGTTTTTTCACATTTAATGAGTGATAGTTTAAACTCATTCACTACAAGAATTTATTAAATATATAGAGGGGCAAATGGGTACATATATATCAGATAAAACAGAAACATGTTTTGATGAATATTCTTTAATCGAAAAAGTCGAGGATGGCTATGAGATTAGTGTGTACTCATTTAAGCTTCATGCAGGAAATCCTTACCAACCACATATATCAGAAAGTTATAGTGGTGATATTTTTATTAGCTATTTGTACTATGGAAATGATTCTTACTACGAGCGTAGGCGTCAGGAGTACAGAAAATATTTATCATTAAAAGAAATCCATCTTGCTATTCTAACGATATTTCCAGATGAGCGAAGAATCGCGATAGGTATAAAAAAAGAAAGCTATAGCATCGTTAAAATATCTTATGTGGCAGCGGATGAAGTATATCTTCTTGATATTGCAAATAAAGAAACGTTATTGTTAGATAATATATTGTGCCTTCAAAATATTATTTCCAAGCATGAAAGTAATATTAATAAATTGGAAGGTGAATTAGCAAGTGGTAAAAAAGAATTCCAAAGCATGAAGTTAGATGTAAAAGAAAAATGTAAATCTATTCTTGATATTGTTGATCAGTAAAAATAACCCCAGTGGCTATAATTTATTGATGTGGAACTCTTCTAATGGCTGAAATACTTTCTTTGCGTTATGATGTTTTGTTCTACAGCCTTGAGATTTCACGTCAGGAAAGTAATCATGCCTTTAGATTTAAGTAACACTTTAGTTATTGGCATCAGCGCAACTGCGCTTTTCGACATGAGCGAATCCGATCGTATGTTTCGCGAAACCTACGCAACCGATCCTGATAACGCCATTGAAAAGTATCGAGCCTACATGCTTGAGCACGAAAATCAGCCTTTACAACCAGGAACAGGTTATCCTTTAGTCAAAGCGCTTCTGGGCCTCAACCAGTACCGCCAGCCGGATGATAAATCACCGCTGGTTGAGGTCGTCGTAATGTCGCGTAACAGTCCTGATACAGGTATCCGCGTTTTGAATACCATTCGCCATGACAAACTCGATATTACACGTTCAGCTTTTACCGCAGGCGAAACCGTTGCCGATTACCTTGATGCCTTTGATGTGGATCTGTTTTTAACGACCAACGTTGAAGATGCGCAAAAGGTTATTGATTCCCGGTTTTGCGCCGCAGCTATATTGAAGGATCCGCCTTCAGATGCCTCCGATATCCCGGAAGGGCAAGTGCGCATTGCATTTGACGGCGACGCGGTACTTTTTTCCGATCAAAGCGAGTTGGTCTATAAAACCCAAGGAATGGCCGCTTTTCACGCTCTGGAGGATGCACAGCAGGATATTCCTATGGAAGAAGGGCCATATGCCACTCTGCTAAAAAAAATAGCTAAGCTTCAGGAACGACTGCCAACCCGCGTTGAGTATTCCCCCGTCCGTATTGCATTGGTGACGGCCAGAAACAGCCCTTCGGAAATGCGCGTCATTAAAACGCTGAGAAGCTGGGGGGTATATGTCGATGAAGCATTTTTTCTGGGCGGTGTAGAGAAAACAAAAGTCCTGAAGGCGTTTAAGCCACACATTTTCTTTGACGATCAGGATGTGCATTTGATCGCAGCGGCAAAGGTTGTCCCTTCAGGAAAAGTCCCTTATGCCAGTAACTCCGAACTTGCAGAACGTGAAGCATCGTGATTATCGCTGACAAGCCATTTAGTCATTAAGGCTGAATGGTTTGTATACCACATGCAAAATAACTGCCCTACCTCAGATCAATGTTCACCTCTAAACACCTCTTTCATGTGCCATTCCACAAACTGCTCAGATGCTGTATCCGGCGTCGTCGATGATGTACAGAAGTGCTGCGCTTCATGCATGCAGGGCAGTGCCCGGTTTTACGGGTCGCCTATAAATGAATCGTCACTACGCCAAGGTCAATGGTTTGCCGGGTCGTTTGCCACCCGCAAGGCAATTGCAAAAGCGTCTTAAGTAAAGGCATGTCGTTATCCATGACTTAAAACAGTTTAGATCGTTGCTAACTAGTGAGTTTCATTGATTTTCTTCCACCCAAGTTGCGGGAGACCCACTTTCGCACCGTTGGTAACAGACTTCAGTAACGGTCAGAAGTCTGCACCACTGTAAGAGAGTGGAAAAGTTAATCTGAACAAAAACAACTTTGACACAGTTCTTTCCGAATATTCTCTAAAAGTCAATCTGACCGATAAAACATCCTTACTGACGACGGTAAGTCCTTTCTTAAACAGCGAGAGGCTATCAACGAAGCTGCCAGACCTACTGCGTCGGCTCAGACGTTCATATGTCGCAAAACGCCCGCTAGCGAAATTCCGGATAATTTCGACTCCTTGCGGACTTTCGACTTGGCTTGATGTGTATCCAAAGGCTACACTTGGAGCCATGAAAGAAAAAGATGCCGGAATGCGAATCCGTGTCGAGCGGGAGCTTCGCGATGAATTTCTCAAGATATGCCGCGAGCAGGATCGTCCCGCCGCGCAGGTCATTCGGGAGTTCATGCGAGAATACATAGCGGCAAAGAAATCAAAGCATGCTGGTCAGACCGAGAATGCCAGCGGCAGGCTAGTTGCTCCAGAAGGCCAAGGATGAATGCCGTTGAGAAAGCCGTTTTTGGCGGACAAGCTTACGTTTGCATTCATTCAAGCGTTTAGAGTGAAAAAAGCAACATATGAAAAATGAGAATATAGTTCAGAAAATTTGGAACCTTTGCCACATCCTTCGTGGTGATGGGATCAGCTATCACCAATACGTGTCTGAATTAACGTATCTCCTTTTCCTCAAAATTGCAGAAGAGAATGGTGTTGAACGTCTTCTGCCATCTGGCAACCGCTGGAAAGACCTCCTAAGTCATCCTAAAGATGGCTTGCTGGGCTTCTATCAGGAGATGCTGACCCACCTTGGCACTAGCGCAGAAAGTGAAACGATCCAGGCAATATACGCCTTTCCCACTACAGTGTTTTCGCACGATGAGAACCTTCACGCCGTAGTAAATGGCATCGCCAAAATTGATTGGAATGATCTGTCAGGTGATAGATTTGGACACATCTACGAGGGGCTGATCGAAAAGAGCTCGCAGGATGTGCGTTCTGGTGCAGGTCAATATTTTACTCCAAGAGCACTGGTTAATTCCATAGTGCGAGCTATGAAACCAAAATTGGGTGAGATAATTCAGGACCCTGCGGTTGGAAGTGGCGGATTTCTAATTGCAGCGGACCAGTTTATTCATTCCGAAAATACAGAACAGGCATACGCGAAAACGCCCCCAAAATATCAAGGCGTTGAAATTGAAAAAAATACGCGTCGAATATGTTTGATGAATACGTTTCTTAATGGCCTCGATGCCGAGATTATATACGGCGATGCACTGACGGATGATGCAAATGGGCTACAGCCCGCCGATCTTATTCTTGCCAACCCACCATTTGGGAGCAAGGCCGGTAGCAAAAGATCGCTCCGCGCTGATCTCCCTTACCATAACGCAAACAAGCAATTGGCCTTCCTTCAGCACATATATCTTGGCCTAAAGCCGGGCGGGCGGGCTGCGGTCGTTCTGCCGGACAATGTGCTGTTCGATGATGGTGTTGGTAGATTAGTTCGACGCGAACTAATGGACAAATGCGATCTGCACACAGTTCTTAGGCTCCCAACAGGAATTTTCACAAGCGCTGGCGTTAAGACAAATGTTCTTTTTTTTAGTCGTGGTAATAAGAAAAAAGATAACACGAGATCTATCTGGTTTTATGATTTGCGCACAAACATGCCAGTATTCGGAAAGACCACACCGTTGTTCGACGAACACTTCGCCGAATTTGAGAGTTGTTTCGGAAATGACCCGCACGGCAAATCAACACGCGAGGATCAAGGCGAAACGGGTCGGTTCCGTTGCTTTTCGCGGCAAGAGGTTGCTGCCCGGGAAGATGATCTGGCTATTTCTTGGCTGCGCGATGAAAGCGGCGACGTTGAGGATGCAGCGGAAACTCCAGAAGAGATTGCTGCTCTGATCCTCTCTCATCTTCAATTGGCAATGAATGAAATTGAAGCCGTCGTCGGAGAGCTTATTGAGCCTTCTGAGGTTAACGAATGACGATAAGGGAGGAATTTACGCGAATAATACAGTTGGTTTTGGCGATTGAAACAGACAGATCCGAGAGCGAAGGGATCAAAACAGCGCAGCTACAGCTGGTAAAAAGCCTGTGCCACGAGATGGGAGGTGGGCATGGGTGATTTGCCAAAGGGGTGGGCACAAGTTGCATTCAAAGATGTTGTGGAGGTGAATCCGCGCAGGTCTTTTGACTTGGAACCTGATGACATGGTGACCTTCGTTCCTATGGCAGCTGTCAGCGAAATTTCGGGAGCCATTGTTGATGATGTTTCGCGCCCGCTACGTGACGTCACCAAAGGGTTTACGCAATTTTCTGAAGGGGATGTCATCTTCGCGAAGATTACGCCATCGATGGAAAATGGAAAATCTGCTATCGCCACAGGGCTTGTAAACGGCATTGGTTTCGGTTCAACCGAGTTCCACGTATTGCGCAGCTATGGTGGAGTTATTCCAGAGTATATCTGGTATTTCATCCGACAAAAATCATTTCGTGACGACGCTCGAAAAGTAATGACAGGTGCGGTTGGCCAACAGCGTGTGCCTGCAGCGTATTTGAAAGAACATCTTCTTCCGCTGCCGCCCCTTACTGAACAAAAACGGATCGTTGCCAAACTTGACAATCTGACCTCCCGTACAGCCAACGCCCGCACTGCGATTAATCATATTTCGCCGCTGATTGAGAAATATAAGCAGGCCATCCTGCGCAAAGCGTTCAGCGGTGATTTGACCGCGGGGTGGAGGAGTTGTAACGGCGTATCAATGTCCAGAACAGTTCGTCTTGGCGATGTTGTGTCCGACATTCGGTATGGCACAGCAAAGAAAAGCTATCCTGAAAAGCGCGGAACCGCAGTTCTTAGGATTCCTAATGTGTCAGACGGGCACATAAATCTGGTTGATCTCAAATACACAAATTTTGACGATCAAGAACTGAGGAAGCTCGCATTACAATTAGGCGATATTCTTGTTGTGCGTTCAAATGGAAGCCCGGACCTTGTAGGACGGGTTGCAATGGTCACAGAGGCAGAAGCAGGTCTGGCTTATGCCGGTTATTTGATTCGTCTACGACCAAATATAAATAAGATTAAGCCAGAATATCTAAAGTATATTCTCGGAAGTCCGCAGATTAGGAATACAATAAAGGCAATTATTCGCTCCTCCAATGGGATTCATAATATCAACAGCGGTGAACTGTCTAGTCTTGAATTTCCGTGCCCAGAACTCGACGAACAAAGCGAAATCGTCCGACGTATCGAAACTGACTTCGTTTGGCTGAACCGAGTATCCAACGAGCACGCTGCGGCATCAGATCTGCTCTCCGCACTTGATCCGTCTCTTCTTCAGGTAGCCTTCCAAGGAGAGCTTGTACCGCAAAATCCGCATGATGAACCCGCATCCATCCTGCTCGAAAAGGTTAAGGCTGAAAGAGATACGTTACAGCAAAAAACAAAATCAGGGCGCGAGACGGCGGCGCGTCCCCAAAAGCCAACGAAGAGTGGGGTTAGGATGACAAATTTGATCGAAGTTCTAAAATCCAGTGAAAATTGGGTTTCCGCCAGCAAGGCGGCACAAGCACTTGGAATTGGAAACGGCGCGACCTCTGATGCGGTTGAGGAGTTCTACAACGAACTACGGGCGCACCTTCAAGGTGGTCTCATTGAGGTCGAGCGCCGGGGAGATGAAGACTGGTTGCGCCTGATGCCAATAAGTGGGGTGTGATCATGCGCATCGATTGGCTGTGGATAGGTGAATACAAAAATCTGAAAGACCTGACGATTGATTTCGCTCAGGAACATCTCATTACCGTGTTAATTGGTAGAAATGGGACTGGCAAATCGAACGTTCTGGAAGCTATAACAGTTCTCTTTCGTGACCTGATCATGGGTGAGCAAGCGAACGGAAACAAAAACAAACCATCCTTCGCCTATCGAGTTTGCTATCAAATCAAGGACAAATGGGTTCGCATTGATGCCGATCCAGCGGGCAAAGAACCATATCGCATTAAGCTCGCACCATATGATCCCTATGCTGAACCTCCTTCTGCTGCCATCACCTTTGAGGAAACCTCTGGCGAAGCAATGGCTCTTTCCAAGTTGCGAGATCCAGATGACGGCTATCTGCCGAAGTTTGTATTTGGCTATTATTCAGGCCAAAGCGAGAGGATGGAAGAGGTTTTTCTTAAATATCTAGAGCGGTACGACAAAGACCTTCGAGCTGGAAAAAATCCTGGCTTGAAGCGTCTGTTCTACGCGCTTCCGGTTCACAGCAATTTTGTTTTGCTGTCTTTCATAGTGAACAACGCCGAGTTGACAGACAAGTTCTTGCAGGAACAACTTGGCCTTGAAGAGGGTGGGATTGAATCCGTCCTCTTTGTCCTTAGGCAGCCCTCATGGACATCCAAGGAAGGTGATCCCCGCTTCTGGAACGCTCGTGGCGTCGTATCCGATTTCTTGGCGACACTTTACGATATATCTCTTGCGCCATTGCGGATCACTCGCAAAGAAAAGGTCAGTCTATGGAACTCGCGAACACTGGAATTCTTATATCTTTTCGTGAAAGACCTTGACGCACTGCGCAAGCTGGCAGCGGGAAAGAGCACCGCCCAGTTCTTTCAAGATTTGGAAAGTACCTATGTTTCTGAGTTAATCGACGAGGTACGAATCAGGGTCAAGCTGCGGAAAAATGATGGGTCTGTTACATTCCGTGAACTGAGCGAAGGCGAACAACAACTTCTAACTGTACTAGGCTTGCTTCGCTTCACAGCGGAAGAGGAAAGCCTGTTTCTGCTCGACGAGCCCGATACGCACCTTAACCCAAGATGGAGCGTAGAGTATCTTCAACATATCCGCAATTTT
Source organism: Klebsiella sp. RC2 (assembly GCF_014192815.1). Lineage (NCBI taxonomy): Bacteria > Pseudomonadati > Pseudomonadota > Gammaproteobacteria > Enterobacterales > Enterobacteriaceae > Klebsiella > Klebsiella sp. RC2. Next base: position 52,448 of record NZ_JACHYL010000007.1, read on the forward strand.
CTGAATGTGAATGGGACAGAAAAGCAGAGTAGTCACGTTCTTCTGGCAACGCACAATCCAGTTGCCGTAGCTGAACTTGAGAAAGAGCAAGTTCAGATTCTTACGCGCGATAAGGATACGCAGGCGATCTCGGCTGCGGAGCCGGACACGCACCCGCGTGGAATGGGCTATGCGGGTGTGATGACCAGTGAAATGTTTGGACTAAGTGCGGCCCTAGACACCCATACCCAAGATCTGCTTGCGAGGAAGCGCCATCTCAGCGGACAGGATGTGCTAAGTGAAGATGACAGGAAAACGCTGAAGGAAATCAACGAAGAGCTCCAAACTTATGGGTTCCGCTATGAGGTGCGCGATCCCGAACTTAAAGAGGCATTGCGAAGGCTGGATCAGGAGGCGATGCCAATAAGTGAAAGGAAAGAGCTACCTGACGAGGCTGAGAAAGCTCGCCGTCTAATTCAGAATGCCTTGAATAAGAAGGGGGATTGATACGTGCGGTATATTAATCTGGACCAGTTGGAATTACCAGATAGCTGGCAGGTGCGTGCAGACGCCGCTATCGCAGATGAGCCTGGAAAAATTAAAGATCATTCGGATGTATGGCGCGACCTAAAGCGACCATTAATGAAGCTATCGCATGACAAGTGTTATTATTGCGAGATTGTGCAGGAACGGTCTGATGGAGCAGTAGATCACTTCCGTCCAAAGAGCAAATATCCGTGGTCGGCTTTTAGCCCTTCCAATTATAGATTTGCATGTACATTCTGCAACAGTGTGCGGTCGGATAAAGAAAGCGAGAAGACAGGGGGGAAAGGAGAAAATTTTCCCCTCCATGATGAGAAGAAGCGGGCAACTTGCTGTGCAGATGAGGCAAATGAGAGCCCAATCCTTTTGGACCCGTGCAAGCCAGACGAGCCCGGCCTTATAGATTTTGACGAAACTGGAATGCCTATACCGACATATTCGAAGGAGAAACACGTCGGTCGCAATAGGCGAGCAGCTGAATCAATCAGGCTTTACCACTTGGATCACTCTGACCTTGTTGACAAACGCAAGACGCTCGCTGTTTCAATAACACGAAAGATTGATGCCGCCGATAGGTTATTTCCACTAACAGAATCTGGAAATGTGGATATCGATAATTCGTTTTCAGAACATGTGCGTGCTCTTGCGGATTATATTTCTGAGAGTGCGGAGTTGTCGGCCTTTGCTCGAAGAATTGTGGCCGGTCACCGAGATGTTTTGTGGGTTGAGAATTTGCTTCGCTCGGCCTGAAAATGATCTGCTATCCGCGCACGGTTGCGTATCTTGGTGCGCCAGACACTGAGCAAGTATAAGTATCCGCCGGATAAAACATCGGGTACGGTAGAGTTGATTGTAAAACAGGCTGAAGTTATCTCGAATCATTAGACGGTGTAACGATAACTTCCCCCATAACAGACAATATCATTTTTGGGTTTTAGGCTATGGATAAAATATTAGATATAATAAATGGATGGATCACTGCTGCTGTATCAAGCGGATCATTGCAGATAAAACAGGTTCTTCTCTTTATTTTCATTGCAGGGCCATTGGCTCTTATCATCTGGAAAATACGGGGAATAATAGAATTTATTAATGAAGTCAAGAACTCTAGATTAAACGAGTTGCAACATCTTCTTGATAACCATAAACTATCAAATAAAGTTAGCACCTGCATAACGGAGGATATTCAGAGAATAGTCAGCTATCGTATAACTGGAATTTCTGATGTCGCTACTCAGAAAATAATTCTACGCCTACTGGTAGAAAATAGAGAGTTAGTACCCACAGGATTCTTTAAAAAATTTAGATCGTTTTTATTGGTTAAAAATGGTTCTCTTATATTCAAGAAAGGATTTTCTTTCTGGTTCGAGAACAGTATGTATGCTTTGTTTTCGTTGCAATTCATCTCTCTTGCAATTTTATCTTTGATATTATCCACTTACAGGCATGACCAAATTCCTATCTGGGGGCATCTAATATTATATTCAGTTGCTGTAATTATGTTCTTGTTCTTTATTGCCTTTGGGAGAATGATACCGCAGCCTAGAGAATGTAAGTTGCTAAATAAGATACTACAGACCCAATACAATGATTGATCTAACTATTTTATTGATGGTGAAACAGTCGTGCCTGTCAGTAACTCTGTATAGTTGCCACCATCTAAAGATGACCGCTAAGGCAGTCTTATGCTAGCAATTCAGAACTTTTTAAAATGAAACACGAAACATATAACCACCCATACTTCCAGATGGCTATATATTGATTTGTGCTGAATTGTTTTTTCCGATGAGACTCAATGGAATGAATTGCCCCGGCGATAACTCTGCTATTTATCACTGCCTACCAACGCATCACTTGATTTAGTCAGCCGCGTTTAGTTTAGACTCAAAGGTACAACACTAATAAACATTTCACTCACCATTACCCCGATTGATCTTCGCATAATCAAACGGTGTAATCCCTTTCTCCCGATTTGCATCCAGAAAATCAGCCCACCACTGCAACATCAGCTTGCGCTCATCCAGGTGTTCCGCTTTATGGATATACGCCGCCCTCACCGAATTGCGTTCCATATGGCTCATCTGCCTTTCCACCGCATCCTTCGACCATAGTCCTGACTCAATTAACGAACTACAGGCCATTGTGCGAAAGCCGTGACCGCAAACCTCAACTTTAGTGTCATAGCCCATCACCCGGAGCGCACTGTTTACGGTGTTCTCACTCATTGGCTTACGCGGATCATGATCGCCAATAAAGATCAACTCATGTTCGCCACAGAACTGTTTTATCTGCTTCAGGATCGCCAGCGCCTGCTTTGAAAGCGACACCAAATGCGGTGTACGCATCTTTGAACCTCGCTGAGAATGTTTCACATCAGGAATGGGCTCTCGCTCAGGTGGGATGGTCCACATTGACGTTTCAAAATCGATTTCTGACCAGCGAGCAAAACGCAGCTCACTGGAGCGAATAAAGATAAGCAGGGTAAGTTCTGTTGCCCAGCGGGTTAGCGGCCTGCCGGTATAGTTGTCTATTTTCTCAAGCAACTCAGAGATGCGCTTTAATTCCAGCGCCGGACGATGTTGTCGATTACCGGAAGCAACCGCCCCAGCCATCTCTTGTGCCGGGTTATAATCAATTAACCCACTTTGCACCGCATACCGCATGATGGCCGTAGTGCGCTGTTGAAGACGAGCAGCAACCTCAAGACGTCCAGACATCTCTACGGCTTTAATGGGCGCTAATAAATCACGAGTTTTTAACTCAGCGATATTACGCTCACCAAGCGCTGCAAAAAGATTATCTTCCAGGCTTTTTAGCACGCGATGGGCGTGATCTTCAGACCACTTTTTATTGGTGCCATGCCACTCGATCGCTACCTCTTTAAAGGTTCGTGCTTTACTCTGTTCAACCTTATCATTTTTCTTTTTGTCTCCCGGATCAACGCCATTCGCTAGTAGCTTACGCGCTTCGTCACGACGTGCTCTGGCATCCGCCAGTGTGATTTCAGGGTAAACCCCAAGTGCCAACATCTTTTGCTTGCCGTCATAACGGTACTGCAAACGCCAGTACTTAGAACCATTTGGATGGACAAGAAGGTGCATACCGCTGCCATCGGTCAGCTTATATTGCTTATCCGTTGGCTTGGCTGTTCTGACTTTGATATCTGTTAGAGCCATGCTTATCCCCTCCCTGTTGGTACAAGCATTATCGAACCGGAAATACCATCATCTATACCAACATCTGTTGGTAGATGTACGTTGATGTCGGTTGACCTTGAGAGAGTTAATATAGCGGGAAAGGTAGATAAATACTGGATTTTAGACATAAAAAAAGACCTCAGTTGAGGTCCATTTACATGCTTTTGGTGCCGAAGGCCGGACTCGAACCGGCACGTATTTCTACGGTTGATTTTGAATCAACTGCGTCTACCGATTTCGCCACTTCGGCACTGAAGGGGATGCGGAAACGTTCTGGATTATACCTGTCGGCGGCGGTCATGCAAGCGACAGCGTGTCGTCATTACGCTAAGTGTTGAAAAAAACAGCACTATCCTGCGCGGCGTCACCTTTTGCCGCTATTCCAGGGCGCCAATGCCACTAGCAACCCTCATCGTCCCCTCCCGCAAACCCAACCCCATCTGCCAGCTATACCCCTTCCCGCTCAATAACACCCAATCCCCACTCAAACTTATCTCAAATTTTTCTCACCTCACTCTCACCTGCATCCCCTTCACAATCCATCTCTCCTCAAACAAATCCCCAATATCCACTCCTCAAATATTCCCCCCAACCCCATCCACCACCATTCCCATATATTCCAGAAAGTTTTAGCCAATGCCTTTTTGTTATTCATCCGCTCCGCAGCCAAATATTAATTTCATCAATATTTTTATAACTTTACATTAATGAAAAGTTTTCTTTTTGCCGTTTATTCCAGGATTTTCCTCAGGCGTGAAGGGTTCCGGTAAACACTATTTTTACTAGTCGCTGTACGAGTCTTGATGGACATATTCACTCGATGAATTAACTCAGGAGAATACTTGTGACGACGTTAAAACCTTTGCTGGCCCGCAACCGCAGCTGGGCGCTGCAGAAATGTCAGCATGATCCGGACTATTTCGAAAAATGGATCGACGGGCAGCGGCCCCACTCGCTGTGGATCGGCTGCTCCGACAGCCGCGTGCCCGCCGAGGTGCTCACCGGCAGCCAGCCCGGCGAGCTCTTTGTCCACCGCAATATCGCCAACATGCTCGACCCCGCCGACGACAACGTCATGAGCGTCCTGCAGTATGCCCTCCACTACCTTGAGGTGGAGCGGGTGGTGCTCTGCGGCCACTACGGCTGCGGCGGCGTGCAGGCGGCGCTCTCCCTGCCCACCCTGCCGCTGGCGCAGGAGTCCTCGGCGCTGGCTCGCCGCATCGGCCAGCTGCGCCACACCCTGCATCACGAAATTGCGCAGATTGCCGATGGGTGTGGTGTGGCGGCCTCCCCCGGCGCCAGCACCAGCGCCAGCGCCGACGCGGAGCGTTCTCGCCATGCGCTGGACGCCCTGGTGGAAGCCAACGTTCGCGCCCAGTTCACCCGTCTGCTGGAGAGTGAGCCGGTGCAGACGGTGCTCGCCAGCGGGCGGCCGCTCAGCCTGCACGGCTGCGTCTACGATCTGGCTTCAGGCCATTTAACCACCCTCGTTGAACACCTCTCACCGCAGGAGCACGCCCCATGAATACGTTTCGTCAGGACTCTCTCGCCGGCATCGTCGTCTTCCTTGTCGCCCTGCCGCTGTGCCTCGGCATCGCCCAGGCCAGCGGCTTACCGCCTTTCGTCGGCCTGCTGACCGGCATCATCGGCGGCCTGGTCGTCACCGCCCTCAGCCCTTCCCGCTTCGCCGTCAGCGGCCCCGCCGCCGGACTGGTCACCATCGTCGTCGCCGCCATTGAATCCCTGGGTTCCTTCTCCGTCTTCCTGATGGCGCTGGTGCTGGCCGGCGTGCTGCAGTTGCTGTTCGGCATTCTGCGGGCCGGGCGCTTTATCTCCCTCGTTCCCGCCAGCGTCATCAAAGGCATGCTGGCGGCGATCGGCATCCTGCTGATTATGCAGCAGATCCCCGTCGCGCTCGGCACGGCGGAAGAGACCGGGCTTGCCGAAGTGGTGCAGGGCAATGCCGCTTTCTCCGTCACTGCGATTACCGTCGCCGCGGGCGGCCTGCTCGTGCTCTGGCTGTGGGGCTCGCCGCTTATCCGCCGGGTGAAGAGCCTGCGCTGGATCCCCGGGCCGCTGATCGCCGTCCTGCTCGGCTGCGTGACCACCCTGCTGCTGACCCATTTTGCGCCGCAGCAGCTGGCCGCTCTGCCGCGTATTACCCTGCCGGCGTTCGGCAGCCTCGGCGACCTGCTGGGCGAGCTGGAATCTCCGGCGTGGAGCGCGTGGCGCAATCCGTCGGTGTGGGTGGTGGCGGTAACCCTGGCGTTGGTCGCCAGCCTCGAAACCTTGCTCAGCCAGGAGGCGCTGAAAAAACTGCGCCCGCAAAACCCGCCGCCTTCGCCGAACCGCGAAATGGTCGCCCAGGGCGTCGGCAATCTGCTCTCCGGCGTGCTGGGGGCGATGCCGATCACCGCGGTGATCGTCCGCAGCTCGGTGAACGTCAGCAACGGCGCGCAGAGCAAACTGTCGATCTTTATCCACGGCGTCCTGCTGTTGATCTGCGGCCTGTGGTTTAGCGGCCTGCTAACCTTAATCCCGCTCGCCAGCCTCGCCGCCGTGCTGCTGTATACCGGCTATAAGCTGGCGACCCCGCGGCTGTTCATCGAGCAGTTCCGCCAGGGGGCGGCGCAGTACGTCCCGTTCCTCGCCACCATCGGCGGGATTATCGCCTTCGGCATGCTGGCGGGGATCGGGATTGGTCTTGCCACCCAGATGGCGTTCAGCCTCTGGCGCAGCCATCGCCACTCGCTGCAGCTGGCGCGCTACGATGACCACTACGTGCTGCGCATCCAGCAGAATCTGACCTTTATGCACAATCCGCATCTGCTGGCCCTGCTGGCGAAAATTCCGGAAAAGAGCGTGGTGATCGTCGAGCACGACAGCGTCGGCTATCTCGACCCGGACGTGCAGGCGGTGCTGGATGATTTTGCCGAGAACGCCCCGCAGCGCGGCATCCAGCTTAATCAGTGGCCGCTGGCCAGCCGCTGACCTTAACGGGCGGCTGGTCCGCCCGCTGCGCGACCCCTCCGATTGCCAAGCGCCGGGGAATACCATGCTCTACACTTTCTGGGTTATCACGCCAACCCCAAGGAAATGAACATGAGCATCATTAAAAGCTACGCCGCCAAAGAAGCGGGCGCCGATCTGTCGCTGTGGGAATACGATGCCGGCGAGCTGCAGCCGGAAGATGTCGAAGTTGAAGTGGAATACTGCGGGATCTGCCATTCGGACCTGTCGATGATCGACAACGAATGGGGGATGTCGAGCTACCCGCTGGTGGCCGGTCACGAGGTGATTGGCCGGGTGGCGGCGCTGGGCAGCGCGGCGCAGGATAAAGGGCTGAAGATTGGCCAGAAGGTCGGCATCGGCTGGACGGCGCGCAGCTGCGGCCATTGCGACGCCTGCATCAGCGGCAATCAGATCAACTGCCTGGAAGGCTCGGTGCCGACCATTCTTAACCGCGGCGGCTTCGCCAATAAGTTGCGCGCTGACTGGCAGTGGGTGATCCCCCTGCCGGAGAGCATCGATCTGGCGTCCGCCGGCCCGATGCTGTGCGGCGGCATCACCGTCTTTAAACCGCTGCTGACCCACCACGTCACCGCCACCAGCCGCGTCGGGGTGATCGGCATCGGCGGCCTCGGCCATATCGCCATTAAGCTGCTGCGGGCGATGGGCGCGGAAGTGACCGCCTTCAGCTCCAACCCTGCGAAAGAGCAGGAAGTGCTGGCGATGGGCGCCGATCGCGTGGTCAACAGCCGCGATCCGGAAGCCTTAAAAGCGCTGGCCGGTCAGTTTGACCTGATCATCAACACCGTGGCGGTGGATCTCGACTGGCAGCCGTACTTCGAAGCCCTGGCTTACGGCGGCAACTTCCATACCGTCGGCGCGGTGATGAAGCCGTTCCCGGTGCCGGCCTTTACCCTTATCGGCGGCGACCGCAGTATCTCCGGCTCGGCGACCGGTAACCCGTCCGAACTGCGCAGGCTGATGAAGTTTGCCGGGCGCAGCAAAGTGGCCCCGACCACCGAGCTGTTCCCGATGTCGCAGATTAACGAAGCGCTGAAGCACGTTCGCGAAGGCAAAGCCCGCTACCGCGCGGTGCTGAAAGCCGACTTCTGATGGTTCTCTCCCGCCGGGCGGCCCGCTCGCCCGGCGTTTTCCCCGTCGCTTCATCAAACCGTCATCTCCCCGCCATGCCTCTGTAGTCATTGCTTCCCACAATCCGGGCTTCGATAAATGGCTGAACGAGATGCGCGTCACCATGAGAAAGACCTGGCTTCCCTGGCTGATCCTGTCGCCTTCCCTGCTGTTTTTACTGCTGTTTACCTGGTTCCCGCTGGGGCGTTCGGTGTATGACAGCCTGTTTGATACCCGCATGGCCAACGACGGCGCGCAGTACGTCGGGCTGGATAACTTCGCCCGCCTGTTTGCCGATAACGTCTTCTGGCAGTCGCTTGGCAATAACCTGCTCTATATCCTGCTGACGGTGGTGCCCGGGGTGACCCTCGCCCTGCTGCTGGCAGTCGCCCTGAGCGAGAACCATCGCGTCAACCGCTGGCTGCGCACCGCCTTTTTCTTCCCGATGATTATCCCGATGGTCAGCGCCGCCGCGCTGTGGCTGTTTATCTTTATGCCCGGCCTCGGCCTGCTCGACCACTATCTGGCGAAGCTGTTCGGGCCGATGAACAACAACTGGCTGGGGCGCAGCAACAGCGCGCTGCTGGCCCTGGCGCTGATCGGCGTGTGGAAGTTCGCCGGCTACTACATGCTGTTTTTCCTCGCCGGGCTGCAGAGCATTCCGGCCTCGACACGGGAAGCGGCGCTGATGGAGGGGGCTACCCGCACGCAGGTCTTTTTTAAGGTCACGTTACCGCTGCTGCGCCCGACGCTGAGCTTTGTGATCACCACCGCGCTGATCTACTCCATCACCCAGATTGACCACGTGGCGGTGATGACCCGCGGCGGGCCCGACAACGCCACCACCGTGCTGCTCTATTACATTCAGAATCTCGCCTGGGATACCCACGACCTTGGTAAAGCCTCCGCCGCCACCTTCCTGACCCTGGCCGGGCTGTTCGCCTTCTCGCTGATTAACCTGAAACTGCTGGAGAAAGGAGCCCACTATGAGCGCTGATATCTCGCCGCTGCTGGTCCGCTCGCCCACCGCTACGCGTCCGCTGTGGCTGCGCCTGCGCCGCTCGTCGCCCTTTACGCTCACAGTATTAATGTGCTGCCTGGCGCTGCTGTGGGTCAGCCCGTTTATCTGGATGCTGGCGACCTCGTTCAGCGCCACCACCTTCGGCGACGATATGGCGTCGCTGCTGCCCCGCCTGCCGCTGACCCTCGATAACTTCCGCGACGCCTGGAACAGCGCCGACTGGCTGAGCCTGTATGCCAACACCATTATCTTCACCTTCGGCACCTTCTTCGTGCAGCTGTTGACCATCACCACCGCCGGGTACGTCTTCGCCTGTCACGAATTTCGCGGCAAGCAGACGCTGTTTCTCCTGTTCCTGGTGCAGCTGATGATCATGCCGGTGGTGATGATGGTACCGAACATGCTGACCCTGAAAACCTTCGGCCTGCTCAACACCCTCACCGGGGTGATGATGCCCTACTTCACCTCGGCGTTCGGCGTGTTCCTGATGCGTCAGGCGTTCCTCGCCATCCCGAAAGAGCTGGAGGAGGCGGCGCTGATGGAGGGCTGCCGCTGGTGGCAGGTGCTGTTCCGCGTGCTGCTGCCGATGTCCTGGCCGTCGGTGCTGGCCTTCGCCACCGTCAGCATTACCTACCACTGGAACGAGTACCTGTGGCCGCTGATGATGCTCAACGATCCCGATAAGCAGGTGCTGACCGTCGGGCTGGTCTCCTTCGCCATGGGCGCCGAATCCGGCGGCCAGTGGGGCACCATCGGCGCCGGGACGCTGATGGTCTGCCTGCCGCTGATGCTGGCGTTCATCCTTTTTCAGAAACAGTTCCTGCGGAGCTTCGGCTTCTCCGGGATCAAATAAGGAGTGATTCATGCTGTTAGCGCACATTTCCGATACCCATTTCCGCAGCCGCGGCGAGAAGCTGTACGGCTTTATCGACGTCAATGCCGCCAATGCCGACGTGGTCTCCCAGCTTAACGCGCTGCGCGAACGCCCGGACGCGGTGGTGGTGAGCGGGGATATCGTCAACTGCGGCCGCCCGGAGGAGTATCAGGTGGCCCGCCAGATCCTCGGCAGCCTGAACTATCCGCTGTATCTGATCCCCGGCAACCACGACGACAAAGCCCATTTTCTGGAGCATCTTCACCCGCTGTGCCCGCAGCTGGGCAACGATCCGCAAAATATGCGCTATGCGGTGGATGACTTCGCCACCCGCCTGCTGTTTATCGACTCCAGTCATGCCGGCACGTCAAAAGGCTGGCTGACCGACGAGACCATCGGCTGGCTGGAAGCGCAGCTGTTCGAGGGCGGCGACAAACCGGCAACGGTGTTTATGCACCACCCGCCGCTGCCGCTGGGCAATGCGCAGATGGACCCGATCGCCTGCGAAAACGGCCACCGTCTGCTGGCACTGGTGGAGCGTTTCCCGTCGCTGACGCGCATCTTCTGCGGCCATAACCACAGCCTGACCATGACCCAGTATCGCCAGGCGCTGATCTCCACCATTCCCGGCACCGTCCATCAGGTGCCGTACTGCCACGAAGACACCCGGCCCTATTACGACCTCTCCCCGGCCTCGTGTCTGATGCACCGTCAGGTCGGTGAGCAGTGGGTGAGCTACCAGCACTCGCTGGCCCACTACGCCGGCCCCTGGCTGTACGACGAAAACATCAGTTGCCCAACGGAAGAGCGCTAACCGCCATGCTCAGTCTGCAAAATATCAGTAAACGTTTCGACGGCAAACCGGCGCTCAGCGCCCTGTCGCTGGATATTCACGAAGGCGAATTCGTGGTGCTGGTTGGCCCGTCGGGCTGCGGGAAAAGCACCCTGCTGCGCCTGCTCGCCGGCCTGGAGCAGGTCAGCGAAGGCCAAATCTGGCTGCATGATGAGAACATTACCGCCACCACGCCGCGCGAGCGCAACTTCGCGATGATCTTCCAGAACTATGCCCTGTTCCCCCATCTGTCGGTGCGCGACAACATCACCTTCGGCATGAAGGTGCGCAAGGAAGAGAAAAGCAGCTGGCAGCCACGGGTGGATAAAGTGGCGCAGATGCTGCAGCTGGAGGCGCTGCTCGACCGCAAACCGGCGAAGCTCTCCGGCGGCCAGCGCCAGCGGGTGGCGATGGCCCGGGCGATCGTGCGCAATCCGCGGCTGTTCCTGATGGACGAGCCGCTCTCCAACCTCGACGCCCGCCTGCGCAGCGAAGTGCGCGACAGCATTATGGCCCTCCATCAGCAGCTGAAAACCAGCACCATCTATGTGACCCACGACCAGACCGAGGCGATGTCGATGGCCGACCGCATCGTGGTAATGAACGGCGGCCACGTACAGCAGGTCGGGCGTCCGGAGTATCTGTATGCCAATCCGGCCAACCTGTTCGTCGCCGGATTTATCGGTTCGCCGGCGATGAACCTCTTGTCGCTGCCCTGCGTCGACGGAGCAGTACTGTTGGGAGAACAGCGCCATCCGCTGCCGCCGCGCCACCGTGATCAGACCCGCGTCTGGCTGGGCGTTCGCCCGGAACATATTACCGACCGCGTGGAGGAGGGCCATCTGCGCCTGCCGGCCACCGTTCTGCAACGAGAACTGATGGGAGCCGATTACCTGCTCCACGTCAGCACCCCGATCGGCACCCTGCGCTTTAGCCGCCGCCACCGCGGCACGGTGCCGGAGAAAGGCGAGTCGCTACTGGTCGGCTTTTCGCCTGCCGATGTGCATCTTTTTCATGCTGAGACCCAGCATAATTTACTGATGGAGTGTAATCATGTTTAAACCCTTAACCGCCCTGACGGTTGGGCTCAGCCTCGCTCTGAGCGGCGCGGCGCTGGCGAAAGAGAAAATAGACTTCATGTTTCCGGCCCCGGTAGACGGCAAGCTGACCATGGAGATGACCCGCGTTATTAAAGCGTTCAACGACTCGCAGCAGGATGTCGAAGTACGCGGCATCTTCACCGGTAATTATGACACCACCAAGATCAAAGCCGAATCCGCACAGAAGGCCGGCCAGCCGCCGGCGCTGGTGATCATGTCCGCCAACTTCACCACCGATCTGGCGCTAAAGGATGAGATCCTGCCGATGGACGAGCTGTTTAAATATGGCGATCAAAAGGCTGGCGATTTTCTGCAAAAGGAATTCTGGCCCGCGATGCATCAGAACGCCCAGGTGATGGGCACCACCTATGCGATCCCGTTCCATAACTCGACGCCGATCCTCTACTACAACAAGACGATGTTCGATCAGGCCGGGATCAAACAGCCGCCGCAGACCTGGGCCGAGCTGCTGGCTGATGCCAAAAAGCTGACCGACGAGAGCAAAGGCCAGTGGGGGATCATGCTGCCGTCGACCAACGACGACTACGGCGGCTGGATCTTCTCGGCGCTGGTACGCGCCAACGGCGGGAAATACTTTAACGAAGACTATCCTGGCGAGGTCTATTACAACTCGCCGACCGCCATCGGCGCCCTGCGCTTCTGGCAGGATCTGATCTACAAGGACAAGGTGATGCCGTCCGGGGTGCTGAACTCGAAGCAGATCAGCGCCGCGTTCTTCTCCGGCAAGCTCGGGATGGCGATGCTCAGCACCGGCGCGCTGGGCTTTATGCGCGAGAACAGCAAAGACTTTGAGCTTGGAGTGGCGATGCTGCCGGCCAAAGAGCAGCGTGCGGTGCCGATCGGCGGCGCCAGCCTGGTGAGCTTTAAAGACATCAACGAGGCGCAGAAGAAAGCGGCGTATCAGTTCCTGACCTATCTGGTGAGCCCCGACGTGAACGGCGCGTGGAGCCGCTTTACCGGCTACTTCTCGCCGCGCAAGGCGTCATACGATACGCCGGAGATGAAGGCCTATCTGCAGCAGGATCCGCGGGCGGCGATCGCGCTTGAGCAGCTGAAGTACGCCCATCCGTGGTACTCCACCTGGGAGACCGTGGCGGTGCGTAAGGCGATGGAGAACCAGCTGGCGGCGGTGGTCAATGATGCCAAAGTGACGCCGGAAGCGGCGGTTCAGGCGGCGCAGAAGGAAGCCGATGCGCTGATGAAACCTTATGTGGATAATACCGCGCTGGCGGAAGTGAAGTGACGCTTTACCCGTCATCGTCACCCTCACCCTGGCCCTCTCCCTGAGGGAGAGGGGACGGTACGGCGCCGTGGTTGAGCCCTGAGTCCGGGAGTGGGAACTGTCCGGCGCCGTGGTTGAGCCCTGGGCCCGGGAGAGGGAACTGTCCGGCGCTGTGGTTAAGCCCTGAGTCCGGTTGAGGAAGGAAAAAAAGCAGGCCATACCCGGTATGGCCTGAAAATGTCACAACGATTAGATCCCTGCCGTTTCGCGGATATATTTGCGCGCTTTGACGGCGTATTCGAAAGGATTGGCCAGGGCAGGATCCTGCTCGGCTTCCACCACCATCCAGCCTTTATAGCCAAAGTCGTCCAGCAGCTTGAACACCGGACGGAAATCGATCACCCCGTCGCCCGGGACGGTGAAGGTGCCTTTTTTCACGCCGTCGAGGAACGACAGGCCGTCGCGGCGCACCTGGTCGATCACCGGCGGACGGACGTCTTTCAGGTGAACGTGGTTGATGCGCGGCAGATACTTTTTGAGGATCGCCAGCATCGGCGCTTCGCCGCCTTCGGAATACCAGGCATGGCCGGTGTCGAACAGCAGGAAGACGCGCTCGTCCACCAGCGACATAAATTTGTCGATTTCCGCGGTGGTCTGAATGCCGGTGCCCATGTGGTGGTGCAGACAGACCTGCATCCCCTTCTCCGCCGCCAGGCGGCCGAGGGTGTTATAGCCTTCCGCTACCCGCTGCCACTCTTCGTCGCTGAAGCACGGCTTCGCATCGCCGAGGATCGGTTTATCCAGCCCCTGGATGCTGCCGCTCTGCTCGGAGCAGCCAATCACTTTCGCCCCCATCGCATGAAGGAAGTTCATGTGATTGACGAATTCATCAATGGTTTTTTCCCGCTGGCCGTTGGCGAAAAAGGTGCTGAACCAGGCGTTGCAGATCTGAATGCCGCGGATATCCAGCATCGGCTTGAGGACCGCAGGGTCGCGCGGATATTTGCTGCCGACTTCGCTGCCGGTAAAACCGGCCAGCGCCATTTCGCTGACGATCTGCTGGAAAGTGTTTTCGCTGCCAAGCTCCGGCATATCATCGTTAGTCCAGCCGATCGGGGCGATAGCCAGTTTGACGTTATCTTTGTTCATAGTAGGGCTCCTGCCGCTGCGCCTTACCGGCGCAGCAATTCACGTTCAATAAGTTCACGGGTTTCCACTGCCTGGTATTTCATTTTTTCCGGGTAGCCAAACAGCGAGGTGGCGACAATCGGCTCCCCGCCGACCTTGAAGGTCTGCTCGGCGAATTTCATTTCGCGCAGGGTGCGGAACAGCGCGTCGAAATCCACATCCCCTTCCCCGACGCCTACGTGCTGGTGCACCACGGCATCCACGCCCGGCGGGTTAACGATATAGCGGCAATGTTTCGTATGGTTGCGGGTATCCGCAATCAGGACATGGGAGAGATCGCTCCCGGCATAGCGCAGCATGCTCGCCACATCGCCGACGCCTTTGTCGTAGAAAAAGGTGTGCGGCACGCTGTAGACGTACTTCACGTTATCGCTGCGGAACGACTTCACAATATCGACGGTTTCATTGTTCTCTTCGCAGAAATCCCAGGGATGCGCCTGGATCTCCACGCGGATGCCTTCCCGCTCAAAAATCGGCAACAGCTCTTCCATTGAGCGATAGAACATTTCATCGCAGATTTCGGGCTGATTCGGATCGCCGGAGAACTCGGTGTTGATCACCTGAACGCCCATCTCCACCGCAATTTCCACCAGCCGTTTCCAGTTTTTCACCGCCGCCTGACGGCGCAGTTCGTCCGGGCCAGACCAGCGGTAGACGCAGATAAACGACGACAGCTCAAGGCCGGTATCGCGCAGCGCCTGCTTGTACTCCGCCATGATCTCCCGGCTGGCGCGCGGGTGCTTGTAGAACGGGTTAATCTGCGGGTGCGGCGACTGTTCAATGTACTTGTAGCCCCACTCCGCTACCTGATGGACCATGCGTGTGATCCCGAGGTCCTTAATCACATCCACATCAAAGGCAATTTTCATCGTCGTTACCTGTGCAAAGAAGTTCCGTCAGCAAAACGCGCTTAACGTTTGTAGAATGCCGGGCACTCAGGCAGCGTCACCTCAACCGGCTCGCTGGTTCCCTGCGCTTTAATGCAGGCGTCCGCCGCCACCGACGCCGCGTAGCCGTCCCAGGCCGACGGGCCGTGCAGTTGGCCGGCTTTGACGTCGTTGATAAAGGCCTGCAGCTCGACGTCGTAGGCTTTGATAAAGCGGTCTTTCCAGTCGGTCAGAATGGCGGTCGACAGACTGGCGGACTTGCGCATCTGGACGGCAGACGGCTCCGGCAGACGGGCAATCCCGGTTTCGCCGACCACTTCGCACTGGATGTCATACCCGTACTGGCAGTTCACAAACACTTCGACGTCGATCAGGGTGCCTTTTTTGGTTTCAAAGGAGACGATCTGCGGATCTTTCAGGCGCGCATGGGTGTGCGAGGTGGAGCGCGGGAAGCGCACCTGCACGGAACGGTAGTCATCGTTCAGCAGCCAGCGCAGCACGTCCAGCTCGTGGATCAGGGTGTTGGTGATCGCCATATCGGTGGTGTAGTTCTCGCCGACTGACTGGTTGCGGTGGGCGCAGCGCAGCATCAGCGGCGCGCCGATATCGCCATCGTCGATCACTTTTTTCAGCGCCAGATAGCCTTCGTCGTACGGGCGCATAAAGCCAACCTGCACCAGACGACGGCCGGCCTTCATTTCAGCATCAACGATGCGGCGGCAGCCTTCCGCAGACATCGCCAGCGGTTTTTCGCAGAACACCGGCTTACCAGCGGCGATGGCAGCCAGGGTGTACTCTTCGTGGGTCGGGTCCCAGGAGGTGACCAGGATGGCATCGACATCGCTGGCGTTAATCACGTCGTGGCCGTCGGCGTAGACTTCCGCCTGCACGCCCGGCAGCGCGACCGCCGCACGGGCGTTGTCGGCATTGATATCAGACACCGCCACAACGGTGGCGCCCTGCAGAACCTGGGTGCAGCGACGGATGTGTTCTTTACCGATAGCGCCAGCGCCGATGACACCTAATTTGAGCGACATAATGGTTTTCTCCGTAAGTCTGTAGGATTCAGGGTAGAGGTTCGTTTTAGTAATCACGCGCCTGGGCGCGCTTTTCATTAATCATTTGCGCCACCTTGCGGATCCGCTCTGAGAGCGCCGTCTGGGCGACTCCGACGTTCCACCAGCTGCCGTATTTGTGCACCATGGTCTTCGGCAGCACTTTAATATCAATCAGGGTGCTGACCGTTTCGCGACGGGCGGCGTCCAGTGCGTGGCGCAGTTCGTCCAGGGTGGTGACGCGCCAGGTTTTGCAGCCGTAGCCGGCGGCGATGGTGGCGAAGTCCACCGGCACCAGGCCGCCCTGCAGCTGGCCGGTTTCCGGCTGGCGGTAGCGGAACTCGGTGCCGAAGCTGTCCATCCCGTGCTCCATCTGCAGGTTGTTGATGCAGCCGTTGGCCATGTTGTCGAACAGCACGACGTTGATCTTCGCCCGCTCCTGCAGGGAGGTGACCAGCTCAGAGTGCAGCATCATGAAGGAGCCATCGCCGACCAGGGAGTAGACTTCGCTCTGCGGCTGCGCCAGCTTCACGCCCAGCGCGGCGTTGACTTCGTATCCCATGCAGGAGTAGCCGTACTCCACGTGGTAGGTGTTTTCCGCGCGGTTGCGCCAGACGCGCTGCAGATCGCCGGGCAGGCTGCCCGCCGCCGCGACGATCACCGCCTCGGCCGGCAGCGTTTCATTCAGTACCCCAAGGACGCTGCTCTGGGTCAGGGTGGAGTCGGTGATCTGGCGGAACTCGCGATACACCGATTCGCGATCGAGATGATCGTCGATCTCCGGCACAAAGGATTTTTCCTGCCACACCGCCTGGTAGACGCGCTGGGTCTCTTTTAACTGACGACTCTGCACGCTCTCGATCTGCGCGCCCCAGCCGGCCTGCCAGCCGCTGTCCGCCAGCCCCGCGTCGAGGGCGGTCATCGCTTCCCGGGCGTCCGCCAGCATGGCAATGCCGTCCAGCTTCCAGGCGTCGAAGTTGCTGACGTTAATATTCAGGAAACGCACCTCCGGGTGCTGGAAAATCCATTTCGAGGCGGTGGTAAAATCGCTGAAACGGGTGCCGACGCCGATCACCAGGTCGGCCTCTTTCGCCAGCAGGTTCGCCGCCAGGCAGCCCGTCTCGCCGACGCCACCGACGTTCAGGGGGTGAGACGAGACCACCGTCCCCTTCCCGGCCTGGGTTTCGGCGAAGGGCACCCCGTAGCGCTCGGCGAAACGGGACAGCGCTTCGCCCGCGCCGGAGTATTTCACCCCACCGCCGCAGACGATCAGCGGTTTACGGCTGGCTTTGATGGCCGCGACGGCGTCCGCCAGCTGCGCGGCGCTGGCCGGGCGGCGGTCGAGACGGTGCACGCGGCGCGCAAAGAAGGATTCCGGGTAGTCCCAGGCTTCGCCCTGCACATCCTGCGGCAGGCACAGCGTCACCGCGCCGGTTTCCGCCGGGTCGGTCAGGACGCGCATGGCGTTGATGCAGGCGCTCATCAGCTGTTCCGGGCGGGTAATACGGTCCCAGTATTTGCTGACTGCGCGGAAAGCGTCATTGGTGCTGATGCTGAGATCGTAGCTCTGTTCAATCTGCTGGAGCACCGGGTCCGGCTGGCGGGTGGCGAAAACATCGCCTGGCAGCAACAGCAGCGGAATGCGATTGGCGCTGGCGGTGCCGGCGGCGGTGATCATGTTGGCCGCTCCCGGACCGATGGAGGAGGTGCAGGCGATAATCTGCCGGCGCAGGGCCTGGCGGGCAAAACCGGTGGCCGCGTGGGCCATCCCCTGCTCGTTACGCCCCTGATAGACGCGCATATCGCCGCTGTCCTGCTCCAGCGCCTGCCCCAGCCCCAGGACGTTGCCATGGCCGAAAATCGCGAAAATGCCTTTCACGAATTTCAGCTCTACGCCATCCACTTCCAGGTACTGGTTATCGAGGAACTTCACCAGCGCCTGCGCCGTTGTCAGTCTCAGTTTGCCCATGATGCACAATCCTTATTGTTCAGTATTTGTGTGTGGCGTCGCGCCGATGCCGCCGGGGCCGTCGTTCACGTCACTGGAATACCTGTGGATTATAGGCAAACATTTTTTTCATTAAATACAAATACAGAAGAAATATTTCATTTTGCGAGAGGGATCAAACTCTCTACCCATTTCATACGTTTCACTTACATTCCAGACACGTTTTCGGACCCTTTTTTGCCGCGCCACACGACAATATCCCCTTAAAAATCATAGGTAAAGAAACCGCTTCCGGCGTTTCACTTTCCCCTGGGGCGACAGAGGGGCCGATCCACGCTCGCGCGAGGCTCAGTGCGGCAGAGTGGTAGATCCCTCACACTTTTGGTTTTTTAATTTCGAACGAGTTTGCAAATGAAATATTTATTTCTCAAACTAAGGGTAACCAATAACCCTCAGGCTGTTCACGGAGTCGACGTCGGGATCCCGACCCTTCCAGGCAGCAGACACCAAAAAGGAAATCCTAGCTATGAATGCAGCAGTAAAGCGGCTCGACGTCATCTGTATAGGTCGGGTGGCCGTCGACCTCTATGCCCAGCAGATCGGTTCGCGGCTAGAAGACGTTGCCAGTTTCGCGAAATATCTGGGCGGCTCCTCCGGCAACGTGGCCTTTGGCACCGCGATTCAGGGGCTGAAATCGGCAATGCTGGCGCGCGTTGGCGATGAACACAACGGCCGTTTCCTGCGTGAAACGCTCAACCGCGCCGGGGTGGATACGGAGTATCTGATCACCGACAAATCCCGCCTGACCGCGCTGGTGATGCTGGGGATTAAGGATCAGGAGACCTTCCCTCTGATTTTCTACCGCGATAACTGCGCCGATATGGCCTTAACGCCTGACGACATTAGCGAGGAGTATATTGCCTCCTCCCGGGCGCTGGCGGTGACTGGCACCCACCTGTCGCACGCCAACACCCGCGCCGCGGTGCTGAAGGCGCTGGAATACGCTCGTCGTCACGGCCTGCGTACTGCGCTGGATATCGATTACCGTCCGGTGCTGTGGGGGCTCACCTCGCTCGGCGATGGCGAAACCCGTTTCATTGAGTCCGGGCCGGTCACCAGCCAGCTGCAGGAAGTGCTGCATCTGTTCGATTTGGTGGTGGGAACCGAAGAAGAGTTTCATATTGCCGGGGGCAGCACCGATACCCTGACCGCGCTGAAAAATGTGCGCAATGCCACCAAAGCCACCCTCGTGTGTAAGCGCGGGCCGATGGGCTGCGTAGTGCTGGAAGGCGACATCCCGGACAGCTGGGACCAGGTGCCGCTGCAGCAGGGCGTGCGCGTGGAGGTTCTCAACGTGCTGGGCGCCGGGGATGCCTTTATGTCGGGCCTGCTGCGCGGCTGGCTCAACGACGAAGGCTGGGAGCAGGCTTGCCGTTACGCCAACGCCTGCGGCGCGCTGGTGGTTTCCCGCCACGGCTGCGCGCCGGCGATGCCGACCAAAGTCGAACTCGATGACTACCTGCTGCGCGCCGAATCGGTGCCGCGCCCGGACGTCGACGAGCGCCTCAACCACCTGCACCGGGTCACCAGCCGCCGTCAGCAGTGGCCGGAGCTGTGCATTTTCGCCTTCGACCATCGCAAACAGCTGGCCGACCTGGCACGGGAGACCGGGCGCGATGAAGCCTGCATTCCGCAGCTCAAGCTGTTGTTGTTAGCCGCGGCCGAAGCGGCGGCGCAGGAGGCGGGTCTCGATCAGCGCAGCGGCATTCTGGCCGACGGCACCTACGGCCAGCGTGCGCTCAACGCCATTACCGGCAAGGGCTGGTGGATTGGGCGCCCCATCGAGCTGCCCAGCTCGCGACCGCTGCGTCTGGAGCATGGCAACATCGGCTCGCAGCTGATCGACTGGCCGCTGGAGCATGTCGTCAAATGCCTGGTCTTCTATCATCCTGCCGACCCGGCGGCGCTGCGTGCAGAGCAGGACGCCCTGCTGCTGGAGGTGTGGCAGGCCTGTAACAAGTCAGGCCATGAGCTGCTGCTGGAGGTGATCCTGCCGGAAAATGGTCCGGACAAAGACGAGCGCCATTACCACACCATGCTGGAACACTTCTATCAGCTGGGGATCAAGCCGGACTGGTGGAAGCTGCCGCCGCTCTCCAGCGCCAGCTGGCAGCAGATCACCGCCCTTATCGAGCGCGAAGATCCGTGGAGCCGCGGGATCCTGATCCTCGGCCTCGACGCGCCTTCCGACAAACTGCGCGCCGGTTTCGCCGAGGCGGCCGCACACCCGATGATCAAAGGTTTCGCCGTTGGGCGCACCATCTTTGGCCAGCCGTCGCGGCGCTGGATGCAGGGTGAGCTCAGCGATGAGGCCCTGATAGAGGAAGTGAAACGCAACTACCTGACGCTTATTGGCTACTGGCGCGAAGCCCGCCGCTGATCCCCCTACGCCCGTCTCCGTCACCTTGCGGAGCGGGCGTTTTTCTGTTTCTTCGTGAAATGAATCGCGTATTTCGTCGCAATAAATGAAAAATTCGCTTCATTTGGTACACTGGAAGCCATATTCCTTCCATTTTCTCAGAGCGCACTCTATGGCCAATAACCCAACACAGCTGACCATCCTGCAGGATGAAATCAGGCGTCGCTACGATACGTTAAGCAAACGCCTGAAACAGGTCGCCCGCTATATCCTTGATAACAGCAATAGCGTGGCTTTCGATACCGTGGCCTCCATTGCGCAACAGGCGGATGTTCCCCCTTCCACGTTGATTCGTTTTGCCAACGCCTTCGGCTTCAGCGGCTTTAACGAAATGAAACAGATGTTCAAGCAACATTTGATGGAAGAGACCGCCAACTATACCGAGCGCGCCCGTCTGTTCCGCCAGACTACCAGCGATGAGTCCAGCCCGCCGGAAACGCCGACGGAAATCCTCAATATGTTCACGATGGTGAACAACCAGGCGCTGCAGCAGCTGGCGATGCAGACCTCCAGCGATGAGCTGGAGCGCGCGGTGGCCCTGCTGGGCGAAGCGGAAAATATCTACGTCATTGGCCTGCGCCGGTCGTTCAGCGTCGCCTCCTATCTGACCTATGCGCTGCGCCACCTCGATCGCAAAGCCTTTCTGATCGACGGCCTCGGCGGCATGTTCACCGAGCAGCTGAGTCTGGTCGGCCCGAAAGACGTGGTGGTGGCGGTGAGCTTCTCGCCGTACGCCCGGGAAGTGGTCGAGCTGGTGGAGCTGGGCGCGCAGCGCAAAGCGCGACAGATCGCGATTACCGACAGCCAGGTCAGCCCGCTGGCGGCCTTCAGCGACGTCTGCTTTGTGGTGCGTGAAGCGCAGGTGGATGGCTTCCGCTCGCAGGTTGCTTCCCTGTGTCTGGCCCAGACGTTGGCGGTTTCGCTGGCGCTGAACAGCAGTCAGGAGTCCGAGGCCAAGCAGAAGGCGTGAGATAAGTCGCCTGGCGTTAGTTGTCCGGCGGAGTCGTATAAGCCTGCGGGAGGATCTCGTAGGCCGGATAAGGCATTTATGCCGCCATCCGGCACAGCCACGGGTACGGTGCCTGACTGCCCGGCGGCGCTGCGCTTGCCGGGCCTAAGGTATATGCGCCTGCGGGGTGCCAGAGATAATGTTATTGGTATGCAACTTTATTAATCCGGGAAAAGCGTTTGTCGCATGTGATTTCAACGCACATTGCGCTCCCGGTTAATCGTCTGCGTTATGTCACTCATGGCGCAGGGAGCGCACAGGGGGCGGCCAGTCGCCGCCGCCCCCTGTACCCCCGGGCTCCGGCCAGCAAAATCGCCACTGCGTGGTACCTTCGACTTATCCCTGCAGGCTTCGGGTCGGGCCGAGGCAGCATCCCTGCAAAACACGGCCCTCAGCCCGCATCCATGCGGGCTGCCCCGGCCTTCCGGGAACGTCTCAGCGATTTTGAGGCCGTCAGCACCGGCAGTTTCAGCAAGAATGGTGAATAAATTAACGGCAGGTCGCACGAACCGTAGGCCGGATAAGCGTAGCGCCATCCGGCACAAAGGCGGGTATGGCGCCGGAGCTTGCGGGGTCGGGGAGTGGGATTCCGCGGAGCGTTTCGCTAAAAAACACCTGCCGCCCTCAAACAAGAAGGCCGGTTAGCATCGCTAACCGGCCTTTTTTATCCGCTTCTGCAAAGCGCGTCAGTCGTGGCGCGGGTACTCCGGCGTGTTGATCCAGGCGTGGTCATCTTCCCAGGTGAACAACCATTTCCGATCCGGCCCGGCCATCACGTTCAGATAGTAGCTGTCGTAACCGGCAATCGCCGCCACCGGGTGGTAACCACGCGGCACCATCACCACATCGTGGTTGTAGGGCGCCATACAGGCGTCCAGGCTACGGTCGTCGGTGTAGACCCGCTGGAAGGCAAAGCCCTGCGGCGGATCGAAGCGGTGATAGTAAGTCTCTTCCAGCTGCGTCTCTTTGCCCGGCAGGGCGGTATCATGCTTATGCGATGGCCACGAACTGGTGGCCCCCTCGTCGGTGTACACTTCCACCACCAGCAGGCAGTCCGCCTCGGCGCTGTCCGGCAGAATATTATGCACCCGGCGCTGGTTGCGCCCTTTCCCGCGATGCTCTACGCCGACGTCTTCCGGCCGAATGAGGCGTGCCGGGAAGCGGCCTTTGCCCGGCGCGCTGCATACCGCCAGCTCCAGATCGGAATCGGCGGTTACCTCGACTTTATCCTGCGGCGGCACGTAGACCGACCACGGCGGGGTGCGTTCAAACGGCGACATCCGTTTACCGAGATTCGGGAAATCGGCATGCTGCGTTTTCACCGACGCCAGCCCGGCGACCAGCACCAGGCACAGCTCGCGATCGCCGCTCTCCAGCGTCACGGTCTGCCCTTTTTTCAACATCCAGACATCAAAGCCGATATAGCGCCAACCGGCGCTTTGCGGCGTAATATGCTGGATCTGTCCCTCTTTTCGCGATTTAGCCAGTAACGACATGGCGCTCTCCTTCGCCGATTAACCTAATGTCGGCATGCTGAATTCAGATACGGTCTGCTGCCCTGCCGGCCAGCGTACGGTGGCGGTCTTCATGCGCGTGTAGAAGCGCACGCCGTCCGGCCCGTGGACGTTCAACGCGCCAAACACCGAGCGCTTCCAGCCGCCGAAGCTGTGGAACGCCATCGGCACCGGGACCGGCACGTTCACCCCAACCATCCCCGCCTGCACGTCGTGGACGAATTCACGCGCGGTGTGGCCGTTGCTGGTGAAAACGGCGCTGCCGTTGCCAAACTCGTGGCTGTTGACCAGCTCAAGGGCGCTGTCATAGTCCGCCGCGCGCACAATTCCCAGCACCGGGCCAAAGATCTCTTCGCGCCAGATGGTCATCTCCGGGGTGACGTGATCGAATAGGGTGCCGCCGACATAATAGCCTGCGTCATAACCCGGCACGCGCAGTTTGCGGCCATCGACCACCAGTTTTGCCCCTTCGCTCTCGCCTTTATCAATATAGCCAAGCACTTTTTTCTGGTGGGTATCAGACACCACCGGCCCCATCTCGTTCTCTTCCTGGCCGCGCATGCAGCCCGGCCCCACTTTCAGCGCTTCCACCAGCGGCTTCAGGCGGGCGATCAGTTTGTCGGCAGTTTCATCTCCCACCGCTACCACCACCGGCAGCGCCATGCAGCGCTCGCCTGCGGAGCCAAAAGCGCCGCCCATAATGGCGTTAACGGTGGCGTCGAGATCGGCATCCGGCATCACAATCGCGTGGTTCTTGGCGGCGCCGAAGGCCTGCACGCGCTTGCCGTGGGCGCTGGCGGTCTTGTAGATATACTCCGCCACGCCGGAGGAGCCGACGAAGCTCACCGCCGCAATACGCGGGTCAGTGTACAGCTGCTCAGCATCTTCATTGCTGCAGTGCACGACGTTAAACACGCCGTCCGGCAGACCGGCCTCTTTCAGCAGCTCTGCCAGACGCACGGCGGCCGTCGGCGCCAGCGCCGGCGGCTTGAGGACGAAACTGTTGCCGCAGGCCAGCGCCAGCGGGAACATCCACATCGGCACCATCGCCGGGAAGTTGAACGGGGTGATCCCGGCCACTACGCCCAGGGGCTGCATCAGCGAATAGCTGTCGACGCCGGTGCCGACGTCAGAGGAGTATTCGCCTTTAATCAGGTGCGGGATCCCGCAGGCGAATTCGACCACTTCCATGCCGCGGGTCAGCTCGCCCAGCGCATCCGACCACACTTTGCCGTGCTCGCTGACGATGATCCCCGCCAGCTCTTCCACGTGCTGCTCCAGCAACATTTTGAAGTTGAACAGCACGCGGGCGCGGCGCAGCGGCGTGGTACGGGACCAGCTGTCAAACGCATCGCGAGCAACCTGAATCGCCTCGGAGACTTCCTGCGCGGTTGACACCGTGACTTCGCGCACCGCTTTGCCCGTCGCCGGGTCGTATACCGGCATCGTTTCGTTGCTGCTGCTGATAACGGTTTTCCCGCCAATAAAGTTTCCTGTGATCGTCATGTTCTCGCCTCATAGTGAAGGGGGCCAGCGCACACCGGCCCGTCGCTGATTCTGCTGTGCTATAACCGTAGTAAAATGAAATTTATATTTCAACATTGTCGTGAAATGAAATTTCATTTTGGTGATAACAGTCGCATTTTGCGCCGACGGATTGCCTGTGTGCTTCCCGCATCCCGCCTCGTCGCCTCAAGACGCCCGGCTTCCCGCCGCTGTCGCCTCCGTAGTCGGGGCCAGTGATATTTTGCGAGACAGCTCAAACATTCATCATTTCCATTCTTGCTAATTTTGGAATAAACGTTTTGACTGTTAGCCAATTGAACGAACCTACCCCCTCTTCCGTCAGGAGTGTCCTATGGCCATCGCAATGCAACGTTTTTGTATTAACCGCAAAATCGCGCCAGCGCTCAGCATTGAAGCGTTTTTCCGTCTGGTGAACCGTCTGGGCCTGAATAAGGTCGAGCTGCGCAACGATTTACCCAGCGGAAAAGTGACCGACGATCTGAGCCATCAGCAGGTGCGCGAGCTGGCGGCGCGCTACCACATCGAGATCCTGACGATTAACGCGGTCTACCCCTTTAACCGTCGTAGCGAAGAGGTGCGGCAGCTGACCGAATCGCTGCTGAAAGAGGCCCAGGCCATCGGCGCCAAATCGCTGGTGCTCTGTCCGCTCAACGACGGCAGCGAAGTGCCGGCCAGCGACACCCTGGGCGCCCTGCGCGACCTGGCGCCACTGTTCGCCTTCTACGGCATCCACGGCCTGGTGGAGCCGCTGGGCTTCCCGCAAAGCTCGCTGCGTTCGGCACTCCAGGCGCAGACGCTGATCCACGACGCCCGCGTGCCGTTTAAGCTGCTGATCGACACCTTCCATCACCATCTCTACCCGCAGGCGGCGGACGAGTTCAGCCAGGTGGAGGTGGCGGACATCGGTCTGGTGCACCTCTCCGGGGTGGACGATAGCCGTCCGCGCGAGCAGCTCACCGATGCCGAGCGCATCATGCTGACCCCGCAGGATCGTCTCGGCACCTGCGAGCAGGTTAAAGCGCTGGAAGCCCGCGGCTATCAAGGGGTATACGCTTTTGAACCCTTCGCACCTGAGCTGGCGCAGTGGAGCGAAGCGGATATCGAGCGCGAAATTGAGCAGAGCATCGCGCTTATCCAGCGCCACTGCGCCTGAAGCCTGCTCTGGACAGCATGCGCGGCACGTGACAATTTCCCCAACGCCGGACGACGAGGTTGCCTATAATCGTCGCAGGATAAATGGAGGAATCGATCATGAGCTCACCCTTGTTGATTGCGCGCACGCTGGATAACGCGCTGTATTTGCTGCCCGCAATGGCCAACCGCCATGGGCTGATCACCGGTGCGACCGGCACCGGTAAAACCGTCACCCTGCAAAAGCTGGCTGAGTCGTTCTCGGAGATTGGCGTGCCGGTATTTATGGCGGACGTCAAGGGCGACCTGACCGGCATTGCCGCCGCGGGGCAGAGCTCAGAGAAACTGCAGGCGCGGCTGGAGAAGATCGGCGTCAGCGACTGGGAGCCGCACGCCAACCCGGTGGTGCTCTGGGATATCTTTGGCGAGAAGGGTCACCCGGTTCGGGCGACGGTCTCCGATCTTGGCCCCCTGCTGCTGGCGCGCCTGCTCAATCTCAACGAGGTGCAGAGCGGCGTGCTGAACATTATTTTTCGCATCGCGGACGACCGCGGCCTGCTGCTGCTCGACTTCAAAGACCTCCGCGCCATCACCCAGTTTATCGGCGACAACGCCAAAGCGTTCCAGAATCAGTACGGCAATATCAGCAGCGCCTCGATCGGCGCCATCCAGCGCGGGCTGTTAACCCTGGAGCAGCAGGGCGCCGAGCACTTCTTCGGCGAGCCGATGCTGGATATTGCCGACTGGATGCGCGTCGATGCCAGTGGTAAAGGGGTGATCAATATCCTCAGCGCCGAAAAACTCTACCAGATGCCGAAGCTCTATGCCGCCAGCCTGCTGTGGATGCTCTCCGAACTCTACGAGCGCCTGCCGGAAGCTGGCGACCTCGAAAAACCGAAGCTGGTGTTCTTCTTCGATGAGGCGCATCTGCTGTTCAACGACGCGCCGCAGGTACTGCTGGATAAAATCGAACAGGTGATCCGCCTCATCCGCTCCAAGGGCGTCGGCGTCTATTTCGTTTCGCAGAACCCGGCGGATATTCCCGACGCCGTGCTCGGCCAGCTGGGCAACCGCGTGCAGCATGCCCTGCGCGCCTTTACGCCGAAGGACCAGAAGGCGGTGAAAACCGCCGCCCAGACCATGCGCGCCAATCCGGCCTTCAGTACCGAGCAGGCGATCCAGGAGCTGGGCACCGGCGAGGCGCTGATCTCCTTCCTCGATGAGAAAGGCAGTCCGTCGGTGGTCGAGCGGGCGATGGTTATCGCCCCCTGCTCGCGAATGGGGCCGGTCAGCGATGACGAGCGCAACGGCCTGCTGAATCACTCGCCGCTGTACGGTAAGTATGAGGAGGAGGTGGACCGCGAGTCGGCCTTTGAGATGCTGCAGCAAGGGGTGCAGGTCGCCACCGGGCAGCAGTCGGCTCCGCCGGCGAAGGGCCAGCAGAGCGGCGATGACGATGGGCTACTCGGCGGCCTGAAAGATATTCTGTTCGGCAGCACCGGCCCGCGCGGCGGCAAACGCGACGGTATCGTGCAGACGGCAGCGAAAAGCGCGGTTCGCCAGGTCACCAATCAGATCGTCCGCGGCATGCTGGGTAGCCTGCTGGGCGGACGCAAGCGCTAAAAAAAAGCCCCCTCATCGTTGAGGGGGCTTATACGTTCCGGGCTTAACCCGCTAGGCCTTGCGCATCATCAGCCAGAGGCTTATCAGGAAGAAGCTGGCGCTCGGCAACAGCGCGCCGATGATCGGCGGGATGCCGTAGACCAGGGTCAGCGGGCCGAAAATCTGATCCAGTACGTAGAAGATAAAGCCGAAGCTAATCCCCGTCACCACCCGCACGCCCATCGGCACGCTACGCAGCGGACCAAAGATAAACGACAGCGCCATCAGCATCATCACCGCCACCGACAGCGGCTGGAAGATTTTGCTCCACATATTGAGCTGGTAGCGTCCCGGATCCTGGCCGCTGGACTTCAGGTATTTCACATAGTTGTGCAGACCGCTGATCGACAGCGCATCCGGATCCAGGGCAACCACGCCGAGCTTATCCGGCGTGAGGTTGGTTTTCCAGGTGCCGCTCACCATCTGCGACCCGGTCACCTGCTTTGGATCGGTCAGGTTGGATTCATCCACCTGCGACAGGCGCCACACTTTATTTTCACTATCGAACTTTGCCGAGGCGGCATAGCGCACCGACTCTAAACGACGCTCCGGATTGAAGGCATAGATGCTGACGCCCCCCAGCTCATCGTTGCCTTTCACGCGTTCGATATAGACAAAGTTGTGGCCATCTTTCGCCCACAACCCTTGCTGAGTCGACAGCAGCGAACCGCCGTACATCTGCTGGGCGCGGTAGTTGCGCGCCATTTGCTCGCCCTGGGGCGCCACCCACTCGCCGATCGCCATGGTCAGCAGCACCAGCGGGATCGCAGTTTTCATTACCGCCAGCGCCACCTGCAGCCGGGTGAAACCGGATGCCTGCATCACCACCAGCTCGCTGCGTTGGGCCAGCATCCCCAGCCCCAGCAACGCGCCAAGCAGCGCCGCCATCGGGAAGAAGATCTGGATGTCCTTCGGCACGCTGAGGATGGTGTAGAGACCAGCGCCCAGCGCATCGTAACTACCCTGCCCGGACTTTTTCAGCTGATCGACAAACTTGATAATGCCGGAGAGCGACACCAGCATGAACAGGGTCATCATGATGGTGTTGAAAATCGTCTTACCGATATAACGGTCAAGTACGCCAAACGCCTGCATCAGGCCGCTCCTTTATTAAAACGGGCGCGGAAGCGGCGCATCGGCACCGTGTCCCACAGGTTTAACAGCACCGCCAGCGCAAAATAGAGCAGGTTAATCGCCCACATCCAGATAGCCGGGTCCATTTTGCCTTTGCCGCCGTTCGACTTAATCGACGTTTGCAGCAGGAAGAACACCAGGTAAAGCAGCATCGCCGGCAGCATCGACAGCACGCGCCCCTGACGCGGGTTCACCACGCTGAGCGGCACCACCATCAGCGCCATAATGAAGACGGTCGCCACCAGCGTGAAGCGCCAGTGCAGTTCGGCACGCGCGCGGTCGGTATGGGTCTGCCACAGAGTGCGCATATCCATCTGTTCGGTGTCGTCCGGATCGGAGGTCACTGCCTGGTGGCCGATAATGGCCTGATAGTTATTGAAGTCGGTAATGCGGAAATCGCGCAGCATCGCGGTGCCTTCAAAGCGGGTGCCCTTGTTGAGGGTCACCACCTGCGAGCCGTCTTTCTGCTGCGACAGCTCGCCGGAATCCGCCACCACCACCGAGGGACGCGCATTGCCTTTCGGACGCAGCTGGGCAAGGAAGACGTCATGGAAGCGGTTGCCGTTGACGCTCTCGATAAACATCACCGCGTTACCATCGCTGGCCTGCTGGAACTGGCCCTGGGCCAGCGCCGCCATGCCGGGGTTGGCTTTGGCTTCGGCCAGCACTTCGTCCTGATGGCGCGACGACCACGGCCCCGCCCACATGACGTTGACCGCCGCCACCGCGCCGGTGAACAGCGCGAGGATCATCGCCGCCTTGATCAGCACGGCTTTGCTCAGACCGCAAGCGTGCATCACCGTAATTTCACTTTCGGTGTAGAGTTTGCCCAGGGTCATTAGCAGGCCAAGGAACAAACTTAACGGCAGGATAAGCTGCGCCATCTCCGGGATGCCGAGCCCCAACAGCGAGAGCACCAGATTGGTTGGGATATCGCCATCCACCGCGGCGCCGAGGATCCTGACTAATTTCTGACAAAAGAAAATCAGTAACAGGATGAATAGGATCGCCAACTGGCTTTTCAGCGTCTCACGAACCAGATATCTTATGATTATCACTATAAATACGCCCGTAAAAACCCGTTTTATTGCAGGAAAATTGCTTGTTTCATGGCTTAAACGTCATTTATTCTCTTTGGTCGTTGAAAACATCGCTAAGATTAAATGACTCATCGGTTCTGCATGTCAGGATCTTTTCTGACGAACCCAGGCCTTAATAACGTTAAGATTAACACGAAGTCACCGCAACAGCGGACATGAGTTACGAAAGCTTGCAATTATATACTCAATGGATTTCGAGTTGTAAGAAGGCAGCAGGGCTGTGACCCCTGGCGCGCGCGTTAGGCCCGCATCAGGTAAGCAGGCGCAGCCGGCGCATCTGCAACTTGAAAGGCGACGAGTATAGCCGTAGCCACCACTGTTGTCTTTAAGATTCAGGAGCATAGTGCATGGAGTTCAGTGTAAAAAGCGGTAGCCCGGAGAAGCAACGGAGCGCCTGTATCGTGGTCGGCGTCTTTGAACCACGTCGCCTCTCCCCCATCGCCGAACAACTCGATAAAATCAGCGACGGCTACATCAGCGCCCTGCTGCGTCGCGGCGAGCTGGAAGGCAAACCTGGCCAGACGTTATTGCTGCACCATGTGCCAAACATTCTGTCTGAGCGCATTCTGCTGATTGGCTGCGGCAAAGAGCGCGAGCTGGATGAACGTCAGTATAAGCAGGTCATCCAGAAAACCATCAATACCCTGAATGATACCGGTTCAATGGAAGCCGTCTGCTTCCTGACCGAGCTGCACGTCAAGGGCCGCAACAACTACTGGAAAGTTCGCCAGGCCGTTGAAACCGCCAAAGAGACGCTGTACAGCTTCGATCAGTTGAAGACCAACAAAAGCGAGCCGCGTCGCCCGCTGCGTAAAATGGTCTTTAACGTGCCGACCCGTCGCGAGCTGACCAGCGGCGAACGCGCCATTCAGCATGGCCTGGCGATCGCCGCCGGCATCAAAGCGGCGAAAGATCTTGGCAACATGCCGCCGAACATCTGTAACGCCGCCTATCTGGCTTCCCAGGCGCGTCAGCTGGCCGATACCTACAGCAAGAACGTCATTACCCGCGTGATCGGCGAACAGCAGATGCGCGAGCTGGGGATGAACTCCTATCTCGCCGTCGGCAACGGCTCGCAGAACGAGTCGCTGATGTCGGTCATCGAGTATAAAGGCAACCCGTCTGAGGACGCGCGCCCTATCGTGCTGGTCGGTAAAGGCCTGACCTTCGACTCTGGCGGCATCTCCATCAAGCCTGCCGAAGGCATGGACGAGATGAAGTACGACATGTGCGGCGCCGCGGCGGTGTACGGCGTGATGCGGATGGTTGCCGAGCTGCAGCTGCCGCTGAACGTCATCGGCGTGCTGGCGGGCTGTGAAAACATGCCTGGCGGTCGCGCCTATCGTCCGGGCGACGTTCTGACCACCATGTCCGGCCAGACGGTGGAAGTGCTGAATACCGACGCCGAAGGCCGCCTGGTGTTGTGCGACGTCCTGACCTACGTTGAGCGTTTCGAACCGGAAGCGGTTATCGACGTCGCGACGCTGACCGGCGCCTGCGTGATTGCCCTCGGCCATCACATCACCGGCCTGATGTCGAACCATAACCCGCTGGCTCATGAGCTGATCGGCGCCTCCGAACTGGCGGGCGACCGCGCCTGGCGTCTGCCGCTGGCCGACGAGTTCCAGGATCAGCTGGAGTCCAACTTTGCCGATATGGCGAACATTGGCGGCCGTCCTGGCGGCGCGATCACAGCCGGCTGCTTCCTGTCACGCTTCACCCGTAAGTACAACTGGGCGCACCTCGACATCGCCGGTACCGCCTGGCGTTCCGGTAAGGCCAAAGGCGCTACCGGTCGTCCGGTCGCCCTGCTGTCGCAGTTCCTGCTCAATCGTGCGGGTTTTAACGGCGAAGAGTGATTGCCGTCTGATGCCCGGTGGCGCTACGCTTACCGGGCCTACGGAAAGATGCCGTTTGTAAGCCGGGTAAGCGTAGCGCCACCCGGCTTTGCATTTAAATCCACGACAAGAAGCCCCATATATGAAGAATGCAACGTTCTACCTTCTGGACAACGAAAACACCGTCGAAGGCCTGAGCGCCGTCGAGCAGCTGGTGTGTGACATTGCCGCAGAACGTTGGCGCAACGGCAAGCGCGTCCTGATCGCCTGTGAAGATGAGCAGCAGGCGATTCGCCTCGACGAGGCGCTGTGGTCGCGGCCGCCGGAGAGCTTTGTGCCGCATAATCTGGCGGGCGAAGGCCCGAGAGGCGGCGCGCCGGTGGAGATTGCCTGGCCGCAGAAACGCAACAGCAGCCCGCGGGACATTCTGATCAGTCTGCGGCTTAACTTTGCAGATTTTGCCACCGCTTTCACAGAAGTGATAGACTTTGTCCCTTACGAAGAAAATCTGAAACAACTGGCGCGCGAACGCTATAAAGCGTACCGCATGGCTGGTTTCAACCTGAACACGGCAACCTGGAAATAATGGAAAAGACATACAACCCACAAGATATCGAACAGCCGCTTTACGAGCACTGGGAAAAGCAGGGCTATTTCAAACCGAATGGTGATGAAAGCCAGGAGAGCTTCTGCATCATGATCCCGCCGCCGAACGTCACCGGCAGTTTGCATATGGGTCATGCCTTCCAGCAAACCATCATGGATACCATGATTCGCTACCAGCGCATGCAGGGCAAAAACACCCTGTGGCAGGCCGGTACCGACCACGCGGGTATCGCCACCCAGATGGTGGTTGAGCGTAAGATTGCCGCGGAAGAAGGGAAAACCCGTCACGACTACGGCCGCGATGCCTTCATCGACAAAATCTGGCAGTGGAAAGCGGAATCCGGCGGCACCATTACCCGCCAGATGCGCCGCCTCGGCAACTCCGTGGACTGGGAGCGCGAGCGCTTCACCATGGACGAGGGGCTTTCCAATGCCGTGAAAGAAGTCTTTGTTCGCCTGTACAAAGAAGATCTGATTTACCGCGGTAAACGCCTGGTTAACTGGGACCCGAAACTGCGCACCGCCATTTCCGACCTCGAAGTGGAAAACCGCGAATCGAAAGGTTCCATGTGGCACATCCGCTACCCGCTGGCCGATGGCGCGAAAACCGCTGACGGTAAAGATTACCTGGTGGTCGCCACCACCCGTCCGGAAACCCTGCTGGGCGATACCGGCGTGGCCGTTAACCCGGAAGATCCGCGTTACAAAGATTTGATTGGCAAATTCGTGGTGCTGCCGCTGGTTAACCGTCGCATCCCGATCGTGGGCGACGAACACGCCGACATGGAAAAAGGCACCGGCTGCGTGAAGATCACCCCGGCGCACGACTTTAACGACTACGAAGTGGGTCGTCGTCATCAGCTGCCGATGATCAACATCCTGACCTTTGACGGCGACATCCGCGAAAGCGCGGAAGTCTATGACACCAAAGGCAACGAATCCGACGTTTATTCCAACGAGATCCCGGCGGAGTTCCAGAAACTGGAACGCTTCGCGGCGCGTAAAGCCGTCGTTGCGGCGGTTGACGCCCTCGGCCTGCTGGAAGAGATCAAACCGCACGACCTGACCGTCCCTTACGGCGATCGCGGCGGCGTGGTTATCGAACCGATGCTCACCGACCAGTGGTACGTGCGTGCGGACGTGCTGGCCAAGCCGGCGGTGGAAGCCGTTGAGAATGGCGACATTCAGTTCGTGCCGAAGCAGTACGAAAACATGTACTTCTCCTGGATGCGCGATATTCAGGACTGGTGTATCTCCCGTCAGCTGTGGTGGGGTCACCGCATCCCGGCATGGTATGACAACGACGGCAACGTCTACGTGGGCCGTAGCGAAGACGAAGTGCGTCAGGAAAACAAACTCGGTACGGACGTTGCCCTGCGTCAGGATGAAGACGTTCTCGATACCTGGTTCTCCTCCGCGCTGTGGACCTTCTCCACCCTCGGCTGGCCGGAAAACACCGACGCCCTGCGTCAGTTCCACCCGACCAGCGTGATGGTGTCCGGCTTCGACATCATCTTCTTCTGGATCGCCCGCATGATCATGATGACCATGCACTTCATCAAAGATGAAAACGGCAAGCCGCAGGTACCGTTTAAGACCGTCTACATGACCGGTCTGATCCGCGATGACGAAGGCCAGAAGATGTCCAAATCCAAGGGTAACGTTATCGACCCGCTGGATATGGTTGACGGCATCACCCTGCCGGAGCTGCTGGAGAAACGTACCGGCAACATGATGCAGCCGCAGCTGGCGGAGAAAATCCGTAAGCGCACCGAGAAACAGTTCCCGAACGGCATTGAGCCGCACGGCACCGACGCCCTGCGTTTCACCCTGGCAGCGCTGGCCTCTACCGGCCGCGACATCAACTGGGATATGAAGCGTCTGGAAGGCTACCGTAACTTCTGTAACAAGCTGTGGAACGCCAGCCGCTTCGTACTGATGAATACCGAAGATCAGGATTGTGGCTTCAACGGCGGCGAAATGGTGCTCTCCCTGGCCGACCGCTGGATCCTCGCAGAATTCAACCACACCGTGAAAGCGTATCGCGAAGCGCTGGATAACTTCCGCTTCGATATCGCCGCCGGCATCCTGTACGAGTTCACCTGGAACCAGTTCTGCGACTGGTACCTGGAGCTGACCAAGCCGGTGATGAACGGTGGCAGCGAAGCGGAGCTGCGCGGGACGCGTCATACGCTGGTGACCGTGCTGGAAGGTCTGCTGCGCCTGGCGCATCCGATCATTCCGTTCATCACCGAGACCATCTGGCAGCGCGTGAAAGCGATCTGCGGTATCACCGCCGACACCATCATGCTGCAGCCGTTCCCGCAGTACGATGCTTCTCAGGTCGATGACGCGGCGCTGGCCGATACCGAATGGCTGAAACAGGCGATCGTCGCCGTGCGTAACATCCGTGCGGAAATGAACATCGCCCCGGGCAAACCGCTGGAACTGCTGCTGCGCGGCTGCAGCAAAGAGGCCGAGCGTCGTGTGAACGACAACCGCAGCTTCCTGCTGAACCTGGCGCGTCTGGAAAGCATTACCGTGCTGCCTGCCGATGATAAAGGTCCGGTCTCCGTGACCAAGATTATCGACGGTGCCGAGCTGCTGATCCCGATGGCGGGCCTCATCAATAAAGAAGATGAGCTGGCGCGTCTGGCGAAAGAAGTGGCCAAAATCGAAGGTGAAATTGGCCGCATCGAAAGCAAGCTGTCCAACGAAGGTTTTGTCGCCCGCGCACCGGAAGCGGTGATCGCTAAAGAGCGCGAGAAGCTGGAAGGCTACGCGGAAGCGAAAGCGAAGCTGATTGAGCAGCAGGCGGTGATCGCCGCGCTGTGATCCTCCCGCCCCTTGCCACCCGGCAAGGGGCGTTTTTTTATGAAACATCCTCGCTTGCGCTTTCCCCTGTCGCGATGTTATTAACATCATCATTCGTCTTTTTTGGGTAATGAGTCATTGTATGAATACGAGCGTCCCCGCGGCGACGTTGCTGCGTCGCATTACGGCGGCAGACAATGCCGCCATCGCCAGGGTCATCCGCCAGGTCTCGGCTGAATATGGCCTCACCGCCGATAAAGGCTATACGGTCGCCGACCCGAATCTCGATGAACTGTATGAGCTGTACAGCCAGCCAGGCTCTGCCTATTGGGTGGTGGAGAAAGAGGGCGAAGTGGTTGGCGGCGGTGGCGTCGCGCCGCTCGCCTGCAGCGAGCCGGATATCTGCGAGTTACAGAAAATGTATTTTATGACCAGCGCGCGCGGTCAGGGGCTGGCGAAGAAGCTGGCGCTGCTGGCGCTGGACTACGCCCGCGAGCAGGGCTTTAAACGCTGCTATCTGGAAACTACCGCCTTCCTGACGGAGGCGATCGGCTTATATGAACATCTCGGCTTTGAGCACATTGACGGGCCGCTGGGTTGCACCGGCCACGTTGACTGTGAAGTGCGGATGCTGAAAACGCTGTAGCGCCTCGATATCGCAGGCGTCCCCGGTAGCGCTACGCTTACCGTGGCTACAGTTTGGTAGCCCGGCTAAGCGTAGCGCAAGCCGGGGTATGTCCCGGATGGAACCCCTTGCACCTTACCCGTGCTCGCGGTGCCGTTTTTTTGTTGGGTGGCGGCTAACGCCTTACCCGACCTACGGCCCATACCATTGCGAGCTGAAGCTCTCAACGCTATCTCTCTCCCCATGGTTACTGAAACTGCCGGTGTTAGTGGCTACCGGGGCTGCAGGGCCCGAATACCGAGGGTTACGCCGCTACCGGCACACCGCTGTGAAAGCGGAACTCGGCCTCCGGCCTGAGGATCAGCGCCGCTTCCGCCTCGCCGAGCTGGCGCACCCGCTCGCTAATATCGTCTCCGGCAATCTTCTGCGCCAGATCCAGATAGTCCTGATAGTGACGCGCTTCAGAGCGCAGCAGCGACAGATAAAACTTCTGCAGATCGTCGTCCAGCCACGGCGCCAGCGCCGCAAAGCGTTCGCAGGAGCGGGCCTCGATATAGGCCCCGCAGATCAACTTATCGATCAGCATCACCGGCTCGTGCGAACGCACCTCCCGCCGCATGCCGCGGGCATAGTTACTGGCGGTGATTTTGACGTAGGGGATATCGCGCGCCAGCATC
Organism: Klebsiella sp. RC2; assembly: GCF_014192815.1. Classification (NCBI taxonomy): domain Bacteria; kingdom Pseudomonadati; phylum Pseudomonadota; class Gammaproteobacteria; order Enterobacterales; family Enterobacteriaceae; genus Klebsiella; species Klebsiella sp. RC2. The sequence continues at coordinate 88,571 of NZ_JACHYL010000007.1, forward strand.
ATCTCCCGCACCTGCCAGAAGTGATGTAGCTCCTCTTTAATCAGCAAAATCATGCTGTCCAGCAACTGGCGGCCCCACGGGTCGTCGGTCTGCGGCATGGCGCTTTTGTTGATCCGCTTATGCAGAGCGACAAAATCCGGCTCCGGCCCCCAGCGGTAGGTGAAGTCTTCATACGGCTTCAGGCAGGCCAGCAGCTCGTCGGCGTCGGCTTTATCCGCGACGTAGCGACGCACCAGCAGCATGGCGTTCTGCGCCGCTTTCAGTTCGCACACCATATGGTCGGTCAGCAGCAGCGGCAGGTTTTCCGGCTTGCGGGCTTCATCAATCCACGCCTGCGGCGTCGGGCAGTGCAGGAAGTTGATAATCGGGGAGAGTATCTGCGGGTAATCCATGGAAGTTCCTTGCTATACGGCGGCAGGCACCGCCGTATCCATCTGCAACTTAGTGGCGAACACCATCGTCGTCTTCATCGACAAAATCTTCGTCATCGTCGCCGTCTTCTTCACCGTTCGGGTCCTCATAATAGGTACCCCAACCGTCATACTCGACGTCATATTTTTCTGCCAGCGTCATCAGCTGTTCCACCTGGGCATCGATCAGGTCTGCGTTCAGCGCGCATTCGCTGAGAATATCGCAGCAGATGACCATGTCACCCTCTTCCACTTCCAGCTCTTCGGGCTCGGTCACTTCATAGCCCAGCTTGAACGCTTCCACCGCCACTTTCTCCAGCGTTTCGAAATCGTCTGCAGAGAGGTGATGCTCAATCGTGTACAGTGCGTCCGGATCGCTGCCATCCTCCAGCAGCTCTTCGATAATCAGACGCGTCTCTTCACGCTGTTCTTCCAGGTGTTCCGGGTTTGCCATGGCTCGTTCCTCATAATGTGCGGCAGTTGTCCCTATTGTCACATACCGCCGTCATTGCCTCCACTTCTCAGTGAAAGATTTCGATCACAGACTTGCAAATGAATATTCATACATATAAATTGAATTTTAATTCAATTAGTGGCCTATGCCAGGTGAGGGAACCATGTCTGCGTTTTACCAGAAGCATTTTTTAAAGTTACTCGATTTTACGCCTGCAGAAATCACCGCCCTGCTCGAGCTGGCGGCAAAGCTCAAAGCTGATAAGAAAAACGGTATCGAAGTCCAGAAACTGGCAGGGAAAAACATCGCGCTCATCTTCGAAAAAGACTCAACCCGTACACGATGCTCTTTCGAAGTTGCCGCATACGATCAGGGCGCCCGCGTGACCTATCTGGGGCCAAGCGGCAGCCAGATTGGCCATAAAGAGTCGATCAAAGATACCGCCCGCGTGCTCGGGCGGATGTACGATGGCATTCAGTATCGCGGCCACGGCCAGGAGGTGGTGGAGACCCTGGCGCAATACGCCGGTGTGCCGGTGTGGAACGGCCTCACCAACGAGTTCCACCCCACCCAGCTGCTGGCGGACCTGCTGACCATGAAAGAGCACCTGCCGGGCAAAGCCTTTAACCAGATGACGCTGGTCTACGCCGGCGACGCGCGCAACAACATGGGCAATTCGATGCTCGAAGCCGCAGCGCTGACCGGTCTGGATCTGCGCCTGGTAGCGCCATCGGCCTGCTGGCCGGAGTCTCAGCTGGTGGAGACCTGTACCGCGCTGGCCAAACAACAGGGCGGCAACATCACCCTGACGGAAGATATCGCCGCAGGAGTGAAAGGCGCCGATTTTATCTATACCGACGTCTGGGTATCGATGGGCGAGGCGAAGGAAAAATGGGCCGAACGTATCGCCCTGCTCCGCGACTATCAGGTTAACAGCGCGATGCTGGCGCTGACCGGCAATCCGCAGGTCAAGTTCCTCCACTGCCTGCCGGCATTCCATGACGACCAGACCACGTTGGGCAAACAGATGGCCGCCGATTACGGCCTGCACGGCGGTATGGAAGTGACTGACGAGGTGTTTGAGTCGGCGGCGAGCGTGGTTTTCGATCAGGCGGAAAACCGGATGCACACCATCAAAGCGGTGATGGTGGCGACGCTGAGCAAGTAGTCCTTCGCGTGTGGCCACATCCCGGATAGCACGGCGCTTATCCGGGATATGGCTCGCCATTTTACGCCATCAGCATCTTCACTACCGCTTTGCGCACCTTCGCCGGGGCGCCTACGGCGCACAGCGGTTTATGCACTTCGCCGGGATAAAACACCACAAAATCCCCTTCGTTGAGGATCACCGTTTTCTCCTGCTGGCCTTCGGCCAGAAAAGCGATGTCTTTCTCCGCCAGCCAGTCGGTCTGCGGCTCTCCAGCCGGCAAGGTACTGAAGGTCATCCCCTCGATGCCGCGGAGCACAATCTGAATATCGAGATAGCGGGCATGGTATTCCGCGCGGCGCGCGGCCTGCGGCTCGGTGGTGTCTTCGGAAATCAGATAAAACAGGTTATTGCCGTCGATATCGTGTTTACCCAGCGGCGTCGCCTCGCTGACATGGGCGATGACGTGCTCAATGGCCTCGCGCAGCGCGGCAGGCAGCCATGGCTGCAGATGGTGGATATTGCCAATAATCATCACTTACCTCGAATATAAAACAGCATTTCATTTTATAACTTTATACCCCCATCGCCACTGCCATACCAGTACAGTTTCACCGTTCTTTGCGCTGGCGCACTTTTCTGCAGGCAAACGATTACCTGTTTGTGAATGAATCGCTTGATCGTCATAACGGTCTGCGTATAATGCCAGTCGTTTTGCCGGGAGGAAGCATGGCCAATTGCGTACGACATTCTGTCTTAGCGCGTCTGAACGCAGACGCTGGCCTGGCATTTTTCTTTCCGTTGCTCATTGGATTCCCGAAGCCCCTTATTTAAGGGGCTTTTTTTTTGCCCAGGCGTCAGGAGATAAGCATGGCTAACCCGCTATATCAAAAACATATCATTTCCATAAACGATCTCAGCCGCGAAGACCTCGAACTGGTGCTGGCGACGGCGGCAAAGCTGAAAGCCAATCCGCAACCCGAGCTGCTGAAGCATAAGGTTATCGCCAGCTGTTTCTTTGAAGCCTCCACCCGTACCCGTCTCTCTTTTGAAACCTCGATGCACCGCCTGGGCGCCAGCGTGGTCGGCTTTTCTGACAGCGCCAATACCTCGCTGGGCAAAAAAGGGGAAACCCTGGCGGATACCATCTCCGTCATCAGCACCTACGTTGACGCCATCGTGATGCGTCATCCGCAGGAGGGCGCCGCGCGCCTGGCGACCGAATTCTCCGGCGGCGTGCCGGTACTGAACGCTGGCGACGGCGCTAACCAGCACCCGACCCAAACCCTGCTCGACCTGTTCACCATCCAGGAGACCCAGGGCCGCCTCGAAAACCTCAACGTGGCGATGGTCGGCGATCTGAAGTATGGCCGTACCGTCCACTCCCTGACCCAGGCGCTGGCCAAATTCAGCGGCAACCGCTTCTACTTTATCGCCCCGGACGCGCTGGCCATGCCGCAGTACATCCTCGATATGCTGGATGAAAAAGGTATCGCCTGGAGCCTGCATAGCGCCATCGACGACGTGATGGCGGAAGTGGATATTCTGTACATGACCCGCGTGCAGAAAGAGCGTCTGGATCCGTCGGAATACGCCAACGTGAAAGCGCAGTTCGTCCTGCGCGCCGCCGACCTCGAAGGGGCGCGCGCCAACATGAAGGTGCTGCACCCGCTGCCGCGCATTGACGAAATCACCACCGATGTCGATAAAACACCGCACGCCTGGTACTTCCAGCAGGCCGGTAACGGCATCTTCGCCCGCCAGGCGTTACTGGCACTGGTACTGAATAGCGAGCTGGCACTGTAAGGGGGAATGAGAGATGACACACGACAATAAACTGCAAGTAGAAGCCATTAAACGCGGCACCGTGATCGACCATATCCCGGCGCAGGTCGGCTTTAAGCTGCTCACCCTGTTCAAACTGACCGAAACCGACCAGCGCATCACCATCGGCCTGAACCTGCCCTCCGGCGAGATGGGCCGCAAGGATTTGATTAAAATCGAGAACACCTTCCTGACCGACGAGCAGGTTAACCAGCTGTCACTGTACGCCCCGCAGGCGACGGTAAACCGCATTGATGATTACGAAGTGGTGGGCAAATCCCGCCCGAGCCTGCCGGATCGCATTGACAGCGTGCTGGTCTGCCCGAACAGCAACTGTATCAGCCACGCCGAACCGGTTTCTTCCAGTTTTGCAGTGAAAAAACGCGCCGATGACATCGCACTCAAATGCAAATACTGTGAAAAAGAGTTTTCTCATTATGTGGTGCTGGCCAACTAAATGCGGTTGGTATTGGTGGTAGGCCTCCCTATAATGGCTACCACCCTACGCTTCGTCCTTCAGGCGGCGTCTGCGCCGGCGGCACAGCGCTTACCCTCTGGCGGCAACCTGAATGATTTTGCGTAACATTACTCAGTTCATCTGGAGATAACATGAGCAAAACTATTGCGACGGAAAATGCACCAGCAGCGATTGGCCCATACGTTCAGGGCGTTGATCTGGGCAGCATGATCATCACCTCTGGCCAGATCCCGGTCGACCCGAAAACCGGCAGCGTCCCGGAAGACGTGTCCGCGCAGGCGCGCCAGTCGCTGAACAACGTGAAAGCGATCGTGGAAGCCGCTGGCCTCACCGTTGGCGACATCGTCAAGACCACCGTATTCGTCAAAGATCTCAACGATTTCGCTACCGTTAACGCCACCTACGAAGCGTTCTTCACCGAGCACAATGCCACCTTCCCGGCGCGCTCCTGCGTGGAAGTCGCTCGTCTGCCGAAAGACGTGAAGATCGAGATCGAAGCCATCGCCGTACGTCGCTGATCGCTTTGGTTGGCAGGAAAAAAGGCAGCCAGTGGCTGCCTTTTTTACGTGGCTCATCCGAAAATGCGCCCTTCACTGCCAGCCGTAGCGACGGCTGTAGAAACCTTTAACGGTCTGGGTCAGCACCATATAGCCCGCCAGGATCACCACCAGCCACGGGAAGTAGCTGAGCGGCAGCGCCTGCAGCTGCAGGTAGCCCGCCAGCGGCGAGAACGGCAGGGCAATGCCCACGGCCATCACCACCAGAGTCATGGCGAACAGCGGCCACGCGGCGCGGCTCTGAACGAACGGAATGCGCCGGGTGCGGATCATGTGCACAATCAGCGTCTGCGACAGCAGCCCTTCAATAAACCAGCCGGACTGGAACAGAGTCTGCATCTCCACGGTATTGGCGTGGAACACCCACCACATCAGGCCGAAGGTGAGGATATCGAAAATCGAGCTGATCGGTCCAAAGAAGACCATAAAGCGCCCGAGATCGGCCGGGTTCCAGCGCTGCGGTTTACGGATCTGCTCATCATCGACGTTATCGAACGGGATCGCCACCTGGGAGACATCGTACAGCAGGTTCTGAATCAACAGGTGCAGCGGCAGCATCGGCAGAAACGGCAGGAAGGCGCTGGCCACCAGCACGCTAAAGACGTTACCGAAGTTGGAGCTGGCGGTCATTTTGATGTACTTGAGCATGTTGGCGAAGGTGCGGCGGCCTTCGATCACCCCCTCCTCCAGCACCATCAGGCTTTTTTCCAGCAGAATGATATCCGCCGCCTCGCGGGCGATATCCACCGCGCCATCAACCGAGATGCCAATATCCGCCGCGCGTAACGCCGGGGCGTCGTTGATGCCATCGCCCATAAAGCCCACCACGTGACCTTCGCGTTTCAGCAGCGTCACGATACGCTCTTTATGCAGCGGCGCCAGACGCGCAAACAAAGTAGTGCGCTTCGCCAGCGCCGCCAGCTCGTCGTCGCTCATGGCTTCAATCTGGCTGCCAATCACCACTTCGCCCGCATCCAGCCCCACTTCATGGCACACCTTCGCCGCCACCAGTTCGCTATCGCCGGTGAGGATTTTCACCGTGATACCGCTGGCCTTCAGCGCCTTCAGCGCCGGGGCGGTGGTCTCTTTAGGCGGATCGAGGAAGGCGATGTAGCCTTCGAGGATCAGATCGGATTCATCGGCGCGCTGGTAATCGCCCTCGCGCGCCGGCAGGTATTTGGTTGCTACCGCCACCACCCGCAGTCCCTGACGGTTCAGAGTATCGGTGACCCGACGGATGCGGCGCAGCATGGTGTCGTCCAGCGGTACGATTTCGCCGTTGTAGCGCACCTGGGTCGAGACGTTAAGGATCTCCTGCAACGCCCCTTTACAGATCAGCTGATGCGCGTCGTCCTGCTCTTTTACCACCACCGACATGCGGCGGCGTTCGAAGTCGAACGGGATCTCATCCACCTTTTGCCAGCGCTCTGCGAGGCCGCGGGCGGCCTCCAGCTCCACGCCTTCCAGCACCGCGGTATCGAGCAGGTTTTTCAGCCCGGTCTGGTAATGGCTGTTGAGCCAGGCGGTATGCAGCACTCTCTCGCTGGACTTACCGGAGACATCGGTGTGGTTCTCCAGCACGATCTTGTCCTGAGTCAGGGTGCCGGTTTTATCAGTGCAGAGAATATCCATCGCGCCAAAGTTCTGAATGGCGTCGAGGTGTTTGACGATCACTTTTTGTTTCGACAGCTTCACCGCCCCGCGCGCCAGCGTCGAGGTGACGATCATCGGCAGCATCTCCGGCGTCAGGCCGACCGCCACCGACAGTGCAAACAGCGCCGCTTCCCACCAGTCGCCTTTGGTGTAGCCATTAATCAATAGCACCACCGGGGCCATCACCAGCATAAAGCGGATCAGCAGCATGCTGACCCGGCTGATACCTTTCTGGAAGGCGTTCGGCTCGCTTTCCTGCTCGCTGACGCGCCCGGCCAGCTGGCCAAACCAGGTGTTGCCGCCGGTGGCGTAGACGATAGCCTGCGCCGAGCCGCTCACCACGTTGGTCCCCATAAAGCACAGGGTGTCGCATTCCAGCGGGTTCTGCTGCAGCGGGTCGCGGCTGCGCGCGACTTTCTCTACCGGCAGCGATTCGCCGGTCAGCGAGGCCTGAGCGACAAACAGATCGCGCGCCTGAATAATGCGCAGGTCCGCCGGGATCATATCTCCCGCCGACAGCTTGACGATATCTCCTGGCACCAGTTGGTCGATAGGCAGTTCAAGCCAGCGGCTCTCCCCCTGCTCGTTCACCACCCGCAGCACCGTGGCGGTATTGCTGACCATCGCCTTTAGCGCATCCGCCGCTTTGGTCGAGCGCGCTTCCTGGATGAAGTTAAGCAGCGTCGAGATGCCGACCATCAGCGCGATAACGCCCGCGGCGAACAGATCTTCGGTGGAATAGGAGACGATGCCGAGCACCGTCAGCAGCAGGTTGAACGGGTTGCGATAGCAGGTCCACAGATGCACCCACCACGGCGAGGGCTTCTGCGCCGGGATCTGATTGTCACCATGTTTGAGGATCTTTGCCGCCACTTCGCCTTCATTGAGCCCTTCAGGGTGGCTGTCAAAGGCACGCCAGATCTCCTGGTCATCCATCGCCGCAACGTCCAGGCAGCGCTTGCCGAGCGAGTCCGGGATCGGCACGCTGGTCAGGTTACGGGCATCAGGCAGCGGATCGCGCTGGACCAAACGGCGTGGCAGATGGCGGCTAAGCTGCGCGAACAGCTGCCGGGTATAATTTTTCAACATAAACAGTCCCTCCGCGCTCGCGCGAGCGAACGCAGCGTCGCCAACAGGCGTAGCAAAGCCTACCTGTCAGGCATGTAATTTTTATGGCAGGGACATCAAGGACATCACTGCTTTACGCTTTCCGGTAAAGCAGTGTTAAACAGGCTTACCGGAAAGAAAGGTTGCTCCATCGAGGATGAGGAGTGGGATCGGGGTCCATAAATTCTCCGGTAAGTGAATATAAACGGCGCGGATTATAGCGCGCTCGTTGAGACATGTGTGGCATTTATGGCGATGATAAGCCCGCGCAACTAAACCGAACGTAAACCAGACTTTGCTCATTGCGGTTTGGTTGAGTAGCATTAGGCTCACTTCTACCATCCCTGACGAGAATTCCGCATGCAGAACCGGCTGACCATCAAAGATATTGCGCGTTTAAGCGGCGTAGGAAAATCGACGGTATCCCGCGTCCTTAACAACGAGAGCGGGGTCAGCGAACGGACCCGCGAGCGCGTCGAAGCGGTGATGCAGCAGCACGGTTTCTCACCCTCCCGCTCCGCCCGCGCCATGCGCGGCCAGAGCGATAAAGTGGTGGCGATTATCGTCACCCGTCTGGATTCCCTGTCGGAAAACCTTGCCGTGCAGACCATGCTGCCCGCCTTTTATGAACAGGGTTACGATCCGATTATGATGGAGAGTCAGTTCTCCCCGGGACTGGTGGAAGAGCATCTCGGCATGCTCGCCCGGCGTAATATTGACGGCGTAGTGCTGTTCGGATTTACCGGCATTGATGAGGCGATGCTCGCCCCCTGGCGCGATACGCTGGTGCTGATGGCCCGCGACGCCCCCGGTTTCGCCTCGGTGTGCTATGACGACGAAGGCGCCATCACGCTGCTGATGCAGCGGCTCTACGATCGCGGACATCGCCACATCAGTTTTCTTGGCGTCCCGCACAGCGACGTCACCACCGGCGAGCGCCGCCATCTCGCCTACCTCGCCTTCTGTAAAAAGCATCGCCTGACGCCCACCGCCGCTCTGCCGGGCTTGGGCATGAAGCAGGGGTATGACACCGTCGCCAGCGTGCTGACGGCCGAAACCAGCGCCCTGGTCTGCGCGACGGATACCCTCGCCCTCGGCGCCAGCAAGTACCTTCAGCAGCAGGGCCGCGCTGCGCTGCAGCTCGCCAGCGTCGGTAGCACGCCGCTAATGAAGTTTCTCCACCCGGAAATCTTGACCGTCGATCCCGGCTATGCCGAGTCCGGACGCCGGGCCGCCCGGCAGTTGATCGAGCAGATCACCGGCAGCGTCGAACCCCGCCAGATCGTGATTCCCGCCGCCCTGAATTAATCTCGTTCGGACGATTTATGTGATCGTCGCCGGGTTTCGGGAACGTTCCCATTTTGCAAAGCAAACGAAACGGTTAGGATGCCCTCAAGGTAAAAACGGCATCTCTCCCCTCTGTTTTTGAGGCTTCATCATGAGCAAAGTAAACCAGCAGGACATCGATAAACTGATCGAACTGGTGGGCGGGCGCGGCAACATCGCCACCGTCAGCCACTGTATTACCCGTTTGCGCTTTGTGCTGAACGACCCGGCCATCGCCAAACCAAAAGAGATTGAACAGCTGCGCATGGTGAAGGGATGCTTCACTAACGCCGGTCAGTTCCAGGTGGTCATCGGCACCGAGGTGGGCGATTACTACAAGGCCCTGCTGGCTACCACCGGCCAGACCTCCGCCGATAAAGAGCAGGTCAAGCAGGCCGCGCGGCAAAATATGAAGTGGCATGAGCAGTTGATCTCGCACTTTGCCGAGATCTTCTTCCCGCTGCTGCCGGCGCTAATCAGTGGCGGTCTGATCCTGGGTTTCCGTAACGTCATCGGCGACTTACCCATGAGCAACGGCCAGACGCTGGCTCAGATGCACCCGTCGCTGAAAACCATCTATGACTTCCTGTGGCTGATTGGCGAGGCGATCTTCTTCTATCTGCCGGTGGGGATCTGCTGGTCAGCGGTGAAGAAGATGGGCGGCACGCCGATCCTCGGGATCGTTCTTGGCGTCACCCTGGTTTCCCCGCAGCTGATGAACGCCTATCTCCTCGGCCAGCAGGTGCCGGAGGTGTGGAACTTCGGCCTGTTTACGATTGCCAAAGTCGGCTACCAGGCGCAGGTGATCCCGGCCCTGCTGGCGGGCCTGACGCTCGGCTTTATCGAGACGCGCCTCAAGCGCATCGTGCCTGACTACCTCTACCTGGTCATTGTCCCGGTCTGCTCGCTGATCCTCGCGGTGTTCCTCGCGCACGCCATTATCGGTCCGTTCGGCCGCCTGATCGGCGACGGCGTGGCCTTCGCGGTACGCCATCTGTTAACCGGCAGCTTCGCGCCAATCGGCGCCGCGCTGTTCGGCTTCCTCTACGCGCCGCTGGTGATTACCGGTGTCCACCAGACCACCCTCGCTATCGATATGCAGATGATCCAGAGCATGGGCGGCACCCCGGTGTGGCCACTGATTGCGCTGTCCAACATTGCCCAGGCGTCGGCGGTGGTCGGCATCATCATTGCCAGCCGTAAACAGAATGAACGCGAAATCTCGGTGCCGGCGGCAATCTCTGCTTACCTCGGGGTTACCGAACCGGCGATGTACGGTATCAACCTGAAGTACCGCTTCCCGATGCTGTGCGCGATGATCGGCTCCGGTCTCGCCGGCCTGCTGTGCGGCCTGAACGGCGTGCTGGCGAACGGCATCGGCGTCGGCGGCCTGCCGGGCATCCTCTCCATCCAGCCAACCTACTGGCAGGTGTACGCCATGGCGATGGCTATCGCGGTGGTGGTGCCGATTATCCTGACCACCGTGGTGTATCAGCGCAAGTACCGTCAGGGCACCTTGCAGATTGTCTAACTTCTTCTTTCGGGGCGCCTTTGGCGCCCCTCGTTGCAGCAGGAAAGCACTATGAATCATCTTCCCCACTGGTGGCAAAACGGCGTTATTTATCAAATCTATCCGAAGAGTTTTCAGGATACCACCGGCAGCGGTACCGGCGATCTGCGCGGCGTCACTTCCCGCCTCGACTATCTGCAGAAGCTTGGGGTCGACGCCATCTGGCTGACGCCGTTCTACGTCTCACCGCAGGTGGATAACGGCTACGATGTGGCGAACTACACCGCTATCGATCCCTCCTACGGCACGATGGCCGACTTTGACGCCCTGGTGGCGGAGGCGAAGGCCCGCGGCATCCGCATCGTGCTGGATATGGTACTGAACCATACCTCGACCGAGCATGAATGGTTCCGTCAGTCGCTGAATAAGGAGAGTCCCTACCGGCAGTTCTATATCTGGCGCGACGGCGAACCGGACGCGCTGCCGAACAACTGGCGCTCCAAGTTTGGCGGCAACGCCTGGCAGTGGCACGCCGACAGCGGGCAGTATTATCTGCACCTGTTCGCCATTGAACAGGCGGATCTCAACTGGGAGAACCCGGCGGTACGCGCCGAGCTGAAAAAGGTCTGCGAATTCTGGGCCGATCGCGGCGTCGACGGTCTGCGCCTCGACGTCGTCAACCTGATCTCGAAAGACCAGACCTTCCCCTGCGATGCGGAGGGTGATGGCCGCCGCTTCTACACTGACGGCCCGCGGGTGCATGAATTCCTGCAGGAGATGAGCCGCGATGTCTTTACTCCCCGTAACCTGATGACCGTCGGCGAGATGTCCTCCACCTCGCTGGAGCACTGCCAGCAGTACGCCGCGCTGGACGGCCGCGAGCTGTCGATGACCTTTAACTTCCACCATTTAAAGGTCGATTATCCCGGCGGTGAAAAATGGACCCTCGCCCGCCCGGACTATGTGGCGCTGAAAGCGCTGTTCCGTCACTGGCAGCAGGGGATGCACAATCGGGCGTGGAACGCGCTGTTCTGGTGTAACCACGATCAGCCGCGCATCGTGTCGCGCTTTGGCGACGAAGGCGAGTACCGGGTGCCGGCGGCGAAGATGCTGGCGATGGTGCTGCACGGCATGCAGGGCACGCCCTATATCTACCAGGGCGAAGAGATCGGCATGACCAATCCGCACTTCAGCAGCATCAGCGATTACCGTGACGTCGAAAGTCACAATATGTTTATCGAGCGCGCAGCGCAGGGGCAAAGCCCGGACGAACTGCTGGCGATCCTCGCCAGCAAGTCGCGCGACAACAGCCGCACGCCGATGCCATGGCACGCCGGGGAGAACGGCGGCTTCAGCGACGGTGAGCCGTGGATCGGCCTTGGCGATAATTACCGGGAGATCAACGTCGAGGCGGCGCTGGCGGACCCCGATTCGGTGTTTTATGCCTATCAGCAACTGATTACGCTGCGCAAAACCCTGCCACTGCTGACCTGGGGCGATTACCAGGATCTCCTGCCGGACCATCCGTCGCTGTGGTGTTATCGCCGTCAGTGGCAGGGGCAAACGCTGGTGGTCGCCGCCAACCTGAGCCGCGACCTGCAGACCTGGCAGCCAGAGGAAGCCCAGGGCGACTGGAAGATGATCATCAGCAACTATGCCGAAACCACGCCCCGCCCGACCGGTCTGACGCTGCGGCCGTTCGAAGCCGTATGGTGGCTGCAGGCGTAAGGTACTTCTTGCCCGACAGAAACCGGAGCGTAATGCCTGGCATCGGAGGTGGATGCCAGGCATTTTTGCTTATTTTCCAGCCAGATAAATTTACATTTATCGCCAGCGCCCATCATCCGTACTCTCACCTTTTTACCTTGTTCTGGGTCAATAAAATCGCAAACATCTTTGATGCAAATCACTACATATAGAACTTAAAATGCGTCCCGGCCCTACATGTTGTATTAATCGTCTATTATGTCACCATATCTTGTCGATGTCTGGCGGTGATGAGATGTGGATAAAACGGGCCGGATCTGAAGGCAAACAGCACGAGCCGTAGCGTGCAGCGCCTTCGGGATAACCTCCGCCTCTGTGGATAACCTGTTCTATATATGGAGTGATCATGACACCGCATGTGATGAAACGTGATGGCTGTAAAGTGCCGTTCAAATCAGAGCGCATTCAGGAAGCAATTCTACGTGCAGCTAAAGCAGCGGGAGTCGATGACGCAGACTATTGCGCCACCGTCGCAGAAGTCGTTAGCCAACAAATGCAGGGCCGCGCCCAGGTCGACATCAACGAGATCCAGACTGCGGTAGAAAACCAGCTGATGTCCGGCCCCTATAAGCAGCTGGCGCGCGCCTACATTGAGTATCGCCATGACCGTGATAGCCAGCGCGAAAAGCGCGGCCGTCTCAATCAGGAGATCCGCGGCCTCGTCGAGCAGACCAACTCCGCGCTGCTCAACGAAAATGCCAACAAGGATAGCAAAGTCATCCCGACCCAGCGGGACCTGCTGGCCGGTATCGTCGCCAAGCACTATGCGCGGCAGCACCTGCTGCCCCACGATGTGGTGATGGCCCACGAGCGCGGCATGATCCACTATCACGACCTCGATTACTCGCCCTTCTTCCCGATGTTCAACTGCATGCTGATCGATCTGAAAGGGATGCTGACTCAGGGCTTTAAGATGGGCAACGCGGAGATCGAGCCGCCGAAGTCTATCTCTACCGCCACCGCGGTGACGGCGCAGATCATCGCCCAGGTCGCCAGCCATATTTATGGCGGCACTACCATCAACCGTATCGATGAAGTGCTGGCGCCGTTCGTCACCGAAAGCTTCAAAAAGCATCGTAAAATCGCCGAAGAGTGGCAGATCCCGGACGCCGAAGGCTATGCCCGCGCCCGTACCGAAAAAGAGTGCTACGACGCCTTCCAGTCGCTGGAGTATGAAGTCAACACGCTGCATACCGCCAACGGTCAGACGCCGTTTGTCACCTTTGGTTTTGGCCTCGGCACTAGCTGGGAATCGCGGTTGATCCAGCAGTCGATTCTGCGTAACCGCATTGCCGGCCTCGGTAAAAATCGCAAAACCGCGGTATTCCCGAAACTGGTGTTCGCCATTCGCGACGGTCTGAACCATAAGTTCGGCGATCCGAACTACGACATCAAGCAACTGGCGCTGGAGTGCGCCAGCAAGCGCATGTACCCGGATATCCTCAACTACGATCAGGTGGTGAAAGTGACCGGGTCGTTTAAAACGCCGATGGGCTGCCGCAGCTTCCTCGGGGTGTGGGAAAACGAGAACGGTGAGCAGGTGCATGACGGGCGCAACAATCTCGGCGTGATTAGCCTCAACCTGCCGCGTATCGCCCTGGAAGCGAAAGGCGACGAAGCCGCCTTCTGGGCGCTGCTGGACGAGCGCCTGCAGCTGGCGCGCAAAGCGCTGATGACCCGTATTGCCCGTCTGGAAGGGGTGAAGGCCCGCGTGGCGCCGATCCTGTATATGGAAGGGGCCTGCGGCGTGCGGCTGAAAGCCGACGATGACGTCTCCGAGATTTTCAAAAACGGCCGCGCGTCCATTTCACTGGGTTACATCGGTATCCATGAGACCATCAATGCGCTGTACGGTAATCAGCATATGTACGACAGCGAGGCGCTGCGTGAGAAAGGTGTGGCCATCGTCCAGCGCCTGCGCGACGCCGTCGATGTGTGGAAGGAAGAAACCGGCTACGGCTTTAGTCTGTACAGCACGCCGAGCGAAAACCTGTGCGACCGCTTCTGCCGTCTCGACACCGCCGAGTTTGGCATAGTGGAGGGCGTGACCGATAAAGGCTACTACACCAACAGCTTCCACCTCGACGTCGAGAAGAAGGTCAACCCGTACGACAAGATCGATTTCGAAGCGCCGTACCCGCCGCTGGCCAACGGCGGCTTCATTTGCTACGGCGAGTACCCGAACATCCAGCACAACCTGAAGGCACTGGAAGACGTGTGGGATTACAGCTATGAGCACGTGCCGTACTACGGGACTAATACGCCGATCGATGAATGCTACGAGTGTGGTTTTACCGGCGAGTTCGAGTGCACCAGCAAGGGCTTTACCTGCCCGAAATGCGGTAATCACGATGCCGCTCGCGTGTCGGTTACTCGTCGGGTATGCGGTTATCTCGGCAGTCCGGACGCGCGTCCGTTCAACGCCGGCAAGCAGGAAGAAGTGAAGCGCCGCGTTAAGCACCTGGCCAATGGGCAAATCGGTTAAAGACCAATGCGCTTTTCCCGGATAGCGGCGCGCAGCGCCTTATCCGGGCTACTGTTTTGCACCGTCCGGTAGCCCGGGTAAGGCGGAACGCCGCGACCCGGGAAATGGCCGCATTCCTCCGTTTTCGCAAAGCAATTAGCGTCAGAGCAAGGCGGCAAACGAGGGAATCCCCGGGAGCGTACATTCAGTACGTGACTGGGGTGAGCGAGCGCAGCCAACGCGGCTATGGCGTTAATTGAGAAGCGAAAAATGAATTACCATCAGTACTACCCGGTAGATATCGTCAACGGCCCCGGCACCCGCTGCACCCTGTTTGTCTCCGGCTGCGTCCACGAGTGCCCAGGCTGCTACAACAAGAGCACCTGGCGGGTGAACTCCGGTATGCCGTTTACCGCTGAGATGGCCGACCGCATCATTGCCGACCTCAACGATACCCGCATCAAGCGCCAGGGGATTTCACTCTCCGGCGGCGATCCGCTGCATCCGCAAAACATCGCGGAGATCCTCAAGCTGGTTCAGCGCGTGCGCGCCGAATGCCCCGGCAAAGATATCTGGGTCTGGACCGGCTATAAGCTGGATGAGCTGAATGAGGCGCAAATGCAGGTAGTGAACCTGATCAACGTGCTGGTCGACGGTAAGTTTGTGCAGGATTTAAAAGACCCGGCGCTGATCTGGCGCGGCAGCAGCAACCAGGTGGTACATCATTTGCGTTAATCCCCTCCGTCAGCCTCTCAAAACCGGCTGACGCATTCCATCGCCACCGTTTTAAACTCATTGAAGCTGCGGGTCGTGGCAAGGCGGCTCATGGCGCGCTCGCGCAGGAAAGTCACGAAAATATCGTAGATCGCCATCGCCTCTTCGTACTCGCGCTTACTGATGGCGAGCAGGAAAATGATATGGGCGGTTTCGTCGCCCCAGGCGATGCCCTGCGGGGCGATAACCGTATAAACCACCGTCTTTTTGGCCAGCAGTCCCAGGGAGTGCGGCAGCGCAATGCCATCGCCGAGCATGGTGCTGACAATCGCCTCACGCTCCACCACCGAAGCATGAAACTCGGCGTCAACAAAGCCTTCCTCCAGCAGCTGCTGGCACAGCTCGGCGAACAGCGTTTGCTGATCCATCGGCTTATCGACCACCCGGAAGTGGGCGGCATCGAAGTACTTATTCAGCATCCACGGACGGGTACGGTCCACCAGCACCAGCTTGCCAATCTGATCCAGCTGATAGTCGGTGGGAAACGGCGCGATGGTCACCACCGGTTTGTCTTTTTCGCTGATGCGCACCGTGGAGATAACAAAATCCGCCTCGATCGCATCCCGCTGTTCATACTCGCGCTGGGAAATCGTGGCGGCGATCTCCAGCTGCGGATATTTGCGCTGCAGGATCGCTTCGATCATCCGTACCATCGCATTGCTGGTATCGCAGACCAGTAGCACCTGTGGTTGACGCTGGTAGCCAATGTTGTAGTGACGCTCCAGCCCGACGCCGATATGCAGCACCAGAAAGCCGATTTCGTTTTCGCTGATGGTGTACGGAGTATATTTCCCCCAGCTGGAGACCGCGGCCAGGGTCATATCCCAGGCCATCGGGTAGTGCTGTTTGATGTTATCCAGCAGCGGATTGGGGATCATGATCTGGTAGCGCACGCGGGTGATCATGGTCTTAATGTGGGTCAGCAGATCGGCGTGCAGCTGGGCGTCGTCCAGCAGGTTGTAGTTATACTGGCTGTTGATGTAGCGCAGAATGTAATTGACCAGCGCTTCGTCATCGTCGGCGCTGATGGTTTCCGGGTCGACGTCCTGCACCTGACGGGCGGCGAGATGCACGCACAGCCACTCTTCTTCGGCGGGCGAGAAGGGCTTTCCGGCCAGCCGCTGTAGCTCTCCCGCCAAATCGCGCGCGGCGTCGCGGACGTTTTGCGCCACATCTTCGGCGCTGAAATCGGCCAGCGGATAGCCTTCGCTAACGCGGCGCACCACCACTGCGCCGTACAGGCAGATAAAACGCTCACCGACATCGGTGAGGCGAATATGATACCGGGTGAGCGTCTCCTGCAGCACAGGCTCCAGCAGCGCAGGGACATCCGCTTCCAGCGCCTCGGCGCCGATTAACGGATGAATGCCGCCCTGCAGCGTCAGTTCCCACAGTAGATCGGTCAGGCAGGCGCGAATCGACACCTCGCTACCAAACAGCTTCATGCCGTGGCGCGGGCGGGTTTCAAGGGTGAGCTGATAGCGCTGGAAGCGCTCGCGCACCTCGACCATATCATTTTGCAGCGTCGCGCGGCTGACGAACCACTCATCCGCCAGATCTTCCAGCTTGATGGAGAACGCCGACGTCAGGAAGCGCACCAGCAGAAACGTGATGCGATCCTGGGCGGTTCGCGGCACGTGCTGCGTCTTCGGCGCCGTCTCCTCCAGCGCCTGAAAGCTCGCCGGGTTATCAATTTTCAGTTGATAACCGCTGCCGCGGTTGAGGATAAACTGCGCGCCATACTGCGCCAGTAGCGCATTCAGGGCGGTAATATCGGCGCGCACAGTACGGGTGGAAACCGACAGCCGCTGCGCCAGCTCATCCTGCGGCAGCGTTTCATTCCGCAGCAGGGTGAAGAGTTGCGCTAAGCGTTGGTTGGGAAATCGCATGTCAGTTCCTTGTGGTTACGGCTCAGGGTTGGGCGGATATCACCATCTGCGATGGGCTACCAACCGGCGTGTAGTCGGAGGCAAAGGTTAATTTGCCATCCTTCGGCGCCACGCTGAAGCGGGTAATATTATCGCTACGCTGGTTCATGACGTACAGCCACTGCCCCTGATTATCCAGGGTCAGCGTACGGGGGTAATCCCCACGCGTCCAGATATCCTCCTGGTGGCTCAGGCGGCCGTCGGCCTGCACCGTAAAGTGGGCCATGCTGTTATGCAGGCGGTTGGCGACATACAGCTGCTTACCATCGTTGCTCAGCGCCAGACCGGCGGCAAAGCTGGTGCCCTTATACTCTTTCGGCAGCGCGGAGACGGTTTTGCCTTCGCGCAGCAAGCCGCTTTGCTTATCCAGATGATAGAAAGTCAGCGTCGACGCTTCTTCGTTGATCAGCCACAGGCCGTCGCCCTTTGGCGTAAAGACGAAGTGGCGTGGGCCGGCGCCCGGCGACGAAGCGGCGATGAACGGCGGATCGTTCGGCGTCAGCTTGCCGCTGTCGCTATCCAGCCGGTACTGATAGATCCGATCCAGCCCCAGATCGGTGGAATAAACAAATTTCCCGCTGGGATCGGCGGCGATCATATGGGCGTGCGGGCCATTGTGATCGCTGATGGCGAAGCTGCCCTCGACGGCCGCCGCCGGGCGTTCGGCGCCTGCCGGGCCTTCATCCTGATGCTTGTCCACTGCCTCGCCCAGGCTACCATCTTCTTTCACCGGTAGCACGGCGATACTGCCGCTGACGTAGTTGGCCACCAGCAGATGTTTACCATCCGGCGTCAGGGAGAGATACACCGGCCCGGCGCCGCCGGAGGCAACCTGGCTGAGCGCGGTCAGCTCGCCATTCTTCTCAATGCGCCACGCCTGCACGACGCCTTTTTCGACTTCACTGGCGGCATACAGCGTTTTGCCATCGCGCGACACGGTCAGCTGCGCGACGTTTGGCAACGCGCTCACCAGCGCCCTGTCACGCAGCGCGCCGGTGTTGGCATCGACGGTAAAGCGGTACAGACCTTCGCCATTGGGATTATAGGTACCTACCCAGGCATAGTGGGTTTGCGCGGCGCCCGCGGCGGCGGCAAACAGGGACAGTGAAGCGACAAGCAGATGACGAGCGACAGGCATAGCAACTCCTTGATGGTTCGGTGGGATAAGTTGCCTCTCACCCCGGCCCTCTCCCAAAGGGAGAGGGAGAAAACCAGATGGTTCCCTCTCCCTCCGGGAGAAAGTTAGGATGAGCGGCAATAGCACTACTTCACTAACTGTTTAGTCATCTCCAGCAGCTGGCGCACATCGGCCGGGCGGGTGTTGCCGCTGGCTTTATCGATAATCGAGCTGTAGATATGCGGGATGATTTTGCTCACCCCGGCATCGAGAGCGATTTTCAGGATCTCGCTGTAGTTGTCCAGATCGATACCGCCGGTCGGTTCCAGCCAGAAATCGTGCGCAGCGCAGGCTTTGGCGACGGCTTCGAATTCGGCGCGGTGCTTCAGGCCGCCCATCGGGAAGTATTTGATGGAGCTGCCGCCCATGTCTTTCAGCAGCGCGATGGCGGTTTCCAGCGGCACAATGCCATCCGCCGCGCCGCTGCTCAGCGGGCCGGTGGAGATCTTCACCATTCCCGGCGTACCGGTCGGCGAGACCAGGCCATTCACCACGGTCTCATTCTGCCCGAGCAGCGCGCGGCTGGTAGCCACGCCGGTGAAGACCTGGTTGACATGCTGCGGCTGCACCTGGCGAGAAATCTCGCTCACCATCGCCGACTGGTTTGGATCGCCTGCGCCCAGCCCGACGGAGAGCGCGTTATCAATAAGCTTCGCGTAGTCACGCATATCAGCCACCGCGCTGGCGACATCCGGATAGTTTTTGGAGAGCACGCCGACCAGGACGTGACCTTCCGCCGCGTCGTAAATTTCGCGGGCGTTGTCTTTGCTGCCCGCCAGGACGTTCAGGCACACGCGATCACGGTAAAAATTTGGGGTCAGTTTCATGCTTGTTTCTCCTTGTTCAGCACTTCCGCGATGCGGCGAGCAACCACCGCCAGCTGCTGCGCGTTCACGCTGCGGACATCGGCTTCGATAATGCCTTCATTCGCTTTATAGCCGCGGAAGTAGATGGCGTATTCGCCCTGCTTCAGCGCGTTAACCAGATCGCCGGTCTTCACGCCGGTCACCGCTTCGTTGAATTTGATTTCGGCGCGGGCGATATCGCGACTCGCGCTATCCCACACCACCCGGGCGGTCACGCCGTTAAGCGTGTTGAGCTGTTCGATAAACGGCGTCATCTTCGCCACCATCTGCTCGCCGCTCTCTTTGCTCGCCGTCAGGTAGTGTTCAATGGCGCAGGTCAGGCCGAGAATGCCCTCTTTACCCACTTTCATCGCCCGGCCAATCCCCATCGACTGGCGTTTAACCCACTCGACGTACTGCGTTTTGCCGATCACCAGCCCGCTGGTCGGCCCTTCAATGGCTTTTGCGCCGCTGTAGATCACCAGGTCGGCGCCCATGCGGTAGTAGCACTGCAGATCTTCTTCCGCCGCCGCATCGACAATCAGCGGCAAGCCATGCTGGCGCGCCACTTCCGCAGCCTGCGCGACGTTGAGCATGCTTTTCTGTACGCAGTGGTGGGATTTGATGTACAGGATCGCCGCGGTGCGCGGGGTGATTGCCGCCGCCAGCTGTTGGGCGGAACATTCGTTGGCGTAGCCCGCTTCCACCAGCTTACCGCCGCCCAGCGCCACCATGGTGCCAACCGGCGCGCCGAAGTTGACGTTGTGGCCCTTCGGCAACACGATTTCGTTATTCTCAATCGGCGTAACGTGCAGGTTCTCCAGCAGCCAGTCGCTGTCTTTCACCAGCACCGCCGCCACCGACTGGGCAATCCCCGCCGACGCGCAGGAGACAACGGTCGCCCCTTCCACATCCAGCAACCTGGCGATGTACTCGCCGGTTTTATTCACCAGGTCTTTCATTTCAAAGTACTGGTTCATACCGGCCATCGCGGCTTCCACCACTTCCGGGCGCGGCGTGGAAACGCCCAGCGCCGTCATGCGGCCCGAAGTATTAATCACCTGTTTTAAATGGTATTTCTCAAAAATCGAAGGCATGTTCCGCGCTCCCTTGTTCGGTCAGATAGCCTTTGCCCGCGCGGATCGCGGCCAGCGGCACCAGAATGTTGTCAGCCTGGAGGCTCTCTTTTTCGGCATCCACCAGCAGCGTGGGCCGGTGCTCCAGGCGAAATAGCGTTAAATCGGCGTCGAAGCCCACTTCCAGCCGCCCTTTACGCGACAGGCGCAGCCCCTCGGCGGCGCTGACGGTCACGCAGGCAATGACCTGCGGCAGGGTCATGCCGATGGCGAGGAATTTCGACATCACCAGCGCCAGCGAGCGCACCGGGCCATCGATACGGTTACGGCAGTAAATATCGGAGCTGATGGTGTGCGGCAGAATGCCCAGCGCAATCGCCCGCCGCGCCACTTCAAAGCTGAAGCTGGCGGTGCCGTGCCCAACGTCGAGGCGCACGCCGCGCTGCAGGGCGCGAGTAATCGAGCTACGCAGTTCGCCGGCGGGATTCAGAATGCGGTTCGGCTTGCCGTTATAGCAGTGGGTAATGATGTCGCCGCGGCTCAGCAGATCGGCGATTTCATCGAGGTTCGGCGGGTTATTGCCGATGTGCACCATCAGCGGCAGATCGCCGTTTTCCTGCTGAATGGCCTTGGCGCGCGCCAGCGGCGTAATGCCGTTTTCGCCGACGACGCTGCTGCTCATCCGCGCCTTCAGGCCGACGATAAAATCAGGATGACGCTGCACCGCCTGCTTCACCGCAGCGGCGTCGATATTGGCCATATTGGCCAGTTCATTCTGCGCAATCAGCCCGACGCGGGAGATATTGAGCAACGCATAAACTTCCGTCGCCGCGTTACGGGTCAGTTGATAGAAGTCATCGACGTCGTCGGCGCCGGTGCTGCCGGCATCAATCACGGTGGTGACGCCGGTGGCGATGCCGACGCTGTCCGGCTCATCGTGATAAATCGGCGAATTCGGGTAGCAGTGAACGTGGGAGTCAATCCAGCCGGCGCTGACGTAGCTGTTGCCGTGCAGATCGAGGGTGTTGCGGGAGGGCGCGCTAATCTCGCCCAGCGCCGCGATTTTCCCGTCCTGGATGGCGATATCAGTCAGGGTATCGTCGACGAGGCGCGCACGGCGCAGGAGTAAATCAAACATAGCTATCTCCTGATGAAAAGGGTGAATCTGTTGCCGGATGGCGGCGTACCGCCTTATCCGGCCTACCAATCGCGCTGACGTGTAGGCCCGATAAGCGCAGCGCCATCGGGCGATTAGCTAATCGCCACCGGGAAGATGGAGCCGAGGATCATCGCGCCGAGGATGGCGCCGCCGGTGATCGGTTTCTGCCAGATGTAGAACAGCAGTGCGCCAACCAGCGAGCCAATCCCGATAGGAATCGAGGCGGTCATCGCGCTGAGGATAATCAAGGGACCGAGGAAGCGGCCGGAGGCATTACCGGCCCCCATCATCACGTCGGCGCCGTAAGTGGAATCGCTCTGGTTAATGGTGAACTTACGCGCCAGAATGATGATGTAACCCACTGCCAGACCAAGGACCAGGCCGGTGACCAGCGAGGCGGCGAAGTTCGCCACCGGGAAGACAAAGCCCGCGCCGAGCAGCAGCGCCGGTACGCCAAGACCGATACCGGTCTGTATCGCTCCGCCGATATCGAGGATCCCCACCAGCGACCCTTCGATGATGCGGGCGAACAGGAAGCTGGCGCCAAACGCCGCCACCGCGCCGTAAACGCCGGTATCAATCCCCGACTTCAGCATGGCCACGAAGGCCACTTCGTTAAAGGCGCCGATGCCGTACAGGTAGTACATGTGCGTCCCGGCGAAGACGCCGGAGGAGAGCAGGCCAACAAAGATCGGGAACGACCAGTCGGCATACCAAAAACCTTTATTCTGTTCCATTATCAGGCTCCCGTTACTTGCCGCTGAGTGAGTTGTGGATCATGTCCAGCCAGTTCGGCACGGTCAGATGGAAGGATTCGATCATCTTCATGTCGAAGCCGCGGAAGAAGCCGCTGAGGACAAACAGCGCGACGATGGCCACCATCATCACTTTAGTCACCCGGTTCCAGCCGCTCTCTTCGACGCCTTTACCGATCAGGATCCCCAGCACCAGACCCGGTACGGCGTTACCCATAATCAGCTGCGCGGCGCCGCCGAAAATCGTCGCCCAGAAGCCTGATTTCTTACCGGCATCGATAGCCGCCAGCCAGAAGATCACCGGCATCACGGTGTTCACCAGCAGGTTTGCCGCCGGCACCAGGACCTTAACCGCGGTCACCTGCAGCGCTTCCGGTACGGACGAGGCGGTGAGGTTGAGGAAGGCGACGACAATCATGCCGATGATGCCGCAGGAGATGGCCATTTTTTTCGGATCGTGCAGCGTTTCGCCGACGTTACGATTTTTCAGCATTAGCGCCGCCGCGCCCCAGTTGGGGATAATGCGGTGGTCAACATCCTGGGTGAAGGAGCCTGCTGCCACGGAAGAGGCCCAGGCGTTAAAGAAGAAACCGAGGCCAAAGGAGAAGTGGGAAGCCGGATCGCCTTCGCAGGAATTCAGCTCGCCCAGGGTTCGAAACGCCCCCATCCCCTGGGTGGTAGGGGCGTGAAACATGCGTGCCGCTCCGGCGCCCACGCCGACGCCGACCAGGCCGCCGATGATGAGCGATTTTATTAAAATTATCAGGAACATAGTCAGACCCTTTGCTAACAATCAGGTTTGCGTGACGAAATCCACTTTATCGAGATCGATGGCGGTCACGTTGACGGTGACGTCCAGCTCCACGCTGTAGGTCCGTCGTTCACGGCGCAAAAAGAAGAACAGGAAGGCCTCTTTTCGTACCGCTTCGCGCGCATGAACAACCGTCACGTCCTGTGGCTCAATACGCAGCAGAATGTGCGATGAGGTTTTCATCACCGCAGCCTGCACATGGTTCAGGGCATCGGCGAAGGCCCGTGATTTGCTTTCGCCTTTGCCGGCAACCCTCACCGTGGTGGTGAATTGCTCTTTCATACTTATGCGCCGTATTTCTTTTTCCAGGCTTCTACCAGGCGCTCGCCCAGCTCTTCTTTATCCATAAAGCCGAAGCCCAGCACGTTGCACCCTTCGTTGATGGCAGTGACGCCCTCTTCCACCGAACGCATGCCATATTTCGCTTTGTAGCCGTATTTGGTCTGGGCGGTGATGGCCCCGGCGCCGCCGCTGCCGCAGAAGGAGATGCCGAAGGTAGCGTTTTCCGCTTTCATCATGTCGCCAAGCTTCATATCGGCAGCAACGCCAGGGACGACCACAGCACGTGCGCCCGCTTTCTCAGCGCCTGCAGCGACTTTTTGGCCTTTACCCAGACGGTCGCCAATGACTACGGTGATTTGTTCCATGTTTTGCTCCTTACAGGTTTTCTTTTGCGACTTCGAAATGGACGGACAGCAGCCAGGCCTCTTCATCGGGCAGGTTGCCGAACTGCGCGACCACTTCGCGGGCCAGCGTCATTGAATCTGGTGAAATCTCTTCGAACAGGCTGGCATCCACTTCCGGCAGCGGTTCACCACTGATTGACCGGTGGGCCATGGCCCGCACGTGGGAAGTCAGCATTTGCTCCTGAACGTCGTTAGGGACGATGCCGTGACGGTTTAACAAGGCGTAAACCTGCTGCAGCATCTTGTCAGCCAGCCGTTCGGTCTGCGCTGCCTGCTCCCCTTCGTCGTGTATTACCGCTCCGTTATTCACTTCTGATACCCCGCTGATGTCTCTGGAAATCAAGGTAGCGCCGGGGGATGGGAGTTTGTAGCGAGTTGTTTTCCACTTCGAAGTGGAAAGGGAGACGGCAGGCGTGATCGACCCCACATATTCACAGGGAAAAGGCAAAAACGACGGCTATGACGTGAGATGTATCACAACAATGAGCGTGGACAAGGCGCCCGCGGCAGCGGAAAGGCCGGAAAAAGAGAGTGGAAAAATGTGATATCGGTAGGCTTTCAGGCGGGAGGCATCGGCTGATGCCTCCCGAAAAGAACGGTTAGCGGTACTTCTTATGGTAGGTGTTGCGGGTGGTTTTAAACTCCTCCGCGGCGGCCTGCGCCTCTTTCACCTTGCCTTCGTTCGCCAGCTTCAGCGCACCGTCGATCTGGCCGATCAGAATATCCAGACCATGACGGTAATCTTTCATCTCAGCGCTGTCGGCCGCTTTGCCTTCCAGCTTCGGCGGGGTCTCTTTCTGGGCATCGACCGCGGCGGTACGCATCTTATTCAGCGCCGCTTTCAGCTCGCCGGTGTCGGAGGTCTTCTGTACCACTTGCAGGTTTTCTGCCAGAGTGTCCATGTCTTCGCCCAGGTCGGCGAAGGCCGACGCTGAACCGAGCGCAAAAGCAGAGACAGCCAGCATCGCTAACAGTTTTTTACGCATTGCTCACTTCCTTTTTATTATTTAAGCAAACAGGTGTTATTGCCCGGCGATTTTCATCTCCGGCAGCAGCACAGAACCGCACTGAATGTTGCTGCGCGTTTCAATATCATCGCCAATGGTCACGATATTACGCCACATTTCTTTCAGATTTCCTGCAATGGTGATCTCACTGACAGGATATTGAATTTCGCCGTTTTCTACCCAGAAGCCGGATGCGCCGCGTGAGTAGTCGCCGGTGACGCCACTGACACCCTGCCCCATCAGTTCGGTAACCACAAGACCGGTGCCCATCTCTTTAAGCATCTTTGCAAAACTCAGGCCGCGGCCGTTAATGCGCCAGTTGTGGATGCCCCCGGCGTGGCCGGTGCTTTTCATCCCCAGCTTACGCGCCGAGTAGTTGGTCAGCAGCCACTGGGTCAGCACGCCGTCTTTGATGATGTCACGACGCTCGGTGCGCACGCCTTCGCTGTCGAACGGCGTGGAGGCCAGCCCTTTCAGCAGGTGAGGATGCTCTTCGATGGTCAGCCACTCTGGCAAAATTTGTTTGCCCAGCGAATCGAGCAGGAAGGTGGATTTGCGGTATACCGAACCACCGGCAATCGCTCCGACCAGGTGGCCAAACAGCCCGGTCGCCACTTCGTTGGCGAAAATGACCGGCGCCTTCATGGTCGACAGCTTACGCGGCGCCAGACGCGACAGGGTGCGGCGAGCGCACTCTTCCCCGACCCATTCCGGGGACTGCAGATCCTCGATCGCCCGGCCAATGGTGTAGGCGTAGTCGCGCTCCATATCGCCATCATCTTCCGCGATGACGCAGCTGGAGAGCGAATGGCGAGTCGAGCAGTAACTTTGCAGCATGCCGTGACTGTTACCGAACACTTTGATGCCGTAGTGACTGTTAAAGCTGCCGCCTTCGGTGTTGGTGATGCGTTTATCGGCCTTCAGCGCCGCTTGCTCCGCGCGGGCGGCCAGTTCGATGGCTTCGTCCGGGGAGACCTCCGCCGGGTGGAACAGGTCCAGATCCGGGGCGTCAAAGGCCAGCAGCTCTTTATCGGCCACACCGGCAAACGGATCCGGGGAGGTGTAGCGCGCAATATCCAGCGCCGCCTGTACGGTGCGGGCGATGGCGTCCGGGCTAAGATCGGTGGAAGAGGCGCTGCCCTTGCGGTTCTGATGGTAAACCGTAATGCCTAACGCCCCATCGCTATTGAATTCTACATTCTCCACTTCGCCATAGCGGGTGCTGACGCCGATGCCCGTCGTTTTGCTGACGGAGACTTCCGCACCGTCAGATTTACCTGCCGCCAGTTCCAGTGCCGTGGTAACGGCTTCTTCCAGCGTCTTACGCTGCTGTGCAACTTGAGAGATGACTTTCATTGCTAATGCCATAATGTAAGAAGGAGTTAACTGAAGTCTAACAGAGAACCGTTTTTCAGTGCGCGCCTTAACTGGTAACATTAGCCTCTTTTTTTAAGGAGCCTGAGATGACAAAGCAGCCCGAAGACTGGCTCGACGACGTGCCCGGTGATGATGTTGAAGATGAAGATGATGAAATCATCTGGGTCAGTAAGAGTGAAATTAAGCGCGACGCGGAAGAACTGAAGCGTCTTGGCGCGGAACTCGTTGACCTGGGGAAAAACGCGCTGGATAAAATTCCGCTGGATACTGACCTGCGCGACGCCATCGAACTCGCCCAGCGAATCAAAAAAGAGGGTCGCCGCCGCCAGCTGCAGCTTATCGGTAAGATGCTGCGCAACCGCGATGTCGATCCGATTCGTCAGGCGCTGGACAAGCTGAAAAACCGTCACAACCAGCAGGTTGCGCTGTTCCACAAGCTGGAGCAGATCCGCGACCGACTGATTGACGATGGGGATGACGCTGTCGCTGAAGTGCTGAACCTGTGGCCAGATGCTGACCGTCAGCAGCTGCGTTCGCTGATCCGCAATGCGAAGAAAGAGAAAGAAGGCAACAAGCCGCCGAAATCGGCGCGCCTGATCTTCCAGTATCTGCGTGAACTGGCGGAAAACGAAGGCTAAGTCTCGCTGTTTTTGCCCGCAATCGTCTCCCGGATGGCGGCGCGCTGCGCCTTATCCGGGCTACGGAACCCTGTATATCAAACGGTTACTCTGTTTCGTAGGCCCGCGCAAGCGCAGCGCCGCCGGGCAAGCTGTACCAGACTCCGTTCCCGTCGTTGTGCCGGATGGCGGCTAACGCCTTATCCGGCCTACAGAGCCCTGTATATCAACCGGTTAATCTGTTTCGTAGGCCCGCGCAAGCGCAGCGCCGCCGGGCAATCTGTACCAGACTCTGTTCCCGTCGTTGTGCCGGATGGCGGCTAACGCCTTATCCGGCCTACCTTCACCCCAGTTCTAAGGTTTGCGCCAGCAGGGATGTACCCTCCGTATCGCCTGGGGCCCCTCATCCGCACAACGATGCGTTTGTTTATAGCCTGACCTATCAAGCTGAATCGTTAAAGCTAAAAACAATGTAGATCACATATCCTGGTGATAAATACGCATTACTTAGCAAAATAATACGACTTTCATAGCATTTAACATCATCAAAACGGCCACTTTCTCACCAGGTGAGGCGCTTCACATTTTAATCACCCCCATGCCGGTAGATTTCACACGTCAATGACACAATCGATTCAGCAAAAAGGGAATAAAAATGAAAAAGACATTGGTTCTGACAACGATCGCCCTGCTGGTTTCTGGCTCAGCCGCGGCAAAAACATGGGTGCTGACGAACGCTGAAGAGGGCATGGATAAAGGAAACTGGCAGATCAGCAGCGATCAGCTGAAGGTAAAAGACCATGCGTTCAGCATTGAGCAAAAAGTCCTGCACGGCGGTAAGCAGGAAGGCAGCAAAATCCTCACCATTCACAGTAAAGACGGCCTGACCATCACTCTCAGCCCAACCCGTGGCATGAACTTACTGCGTATTGAGGGTTTCGGCAGCCGGATGGGCTGGGATTCGCCGGTTAAAGAGGTCGTCAACCCGGCGT
Source organism: Klebsiella sp. RC2 (assembly GCF_014192815.1). Lineage (NCBI taxonomy): Bacteria > Pseudomonadati > Pseudomonadota > Gammaproteobacteria > Enterobacterales > Enterobacteriaceae > Klebsiella > Klebsiella sp. RC2. The sequence continues at coordinate 116,472 of NZ_JACHYL010000007.1, forward strand.
TTATCAACCTGGAAAGCCGCAATGGACTCGGCTGGCTGGAAGGATTCAACGAGATGATGGTCCGCTGCGGCTATGAATGGACCGGCCATCCGGTGACCGCGGACGGGCAGATTTATACCCTGCACGGCAAGGCGGGCAACACTCCGGCCTCGCGGGTAGAAGTCGAGGTGGCTGACAGCGCGCCGTATGAAATCCGCATCCGCGGCCTGGTGAAAGAGAGCACCTTCAAAAAAGCCGATCTGCAGACCCTGACCGAACTGCGCTACGTGCCGGGCAGCAACAGCTTCAGCCTGCATGATGTCTTAACCAACCATGCTGACTATCCGCATGATTATCAGATTATCTACCACAGCAACTTCGGCACCCCGATTCTGGAAGAAGGCGCGCGCTTCCTCGCCCCGATGTCCAGCATCAGCCCGTTCAATGATTACGCGAAGAGCGGGTTAAAAACCTGGCAGACCTATCAGGGACCGACCAAAGATTTTGACGAGATGGTATTTAATATTCAGCCGCTGGCCGATGAAAATCACCAGACCCTGGCCGCGGTGGTCAACAAAGCGGGCGATAAAGGGGCCTCCATTCAGTTTGATACCCGTCAGCTGCCGGTCCTGACGCTATGGAAAAACACCGACACCATCAAACAGGGCTACGTCACCGGTATCGAACCGGGCACCAGCTACGCCTATCCGGTCACCATTGAACGCGAACAAAAACGCGTGAAGCAGCTGCAGCCGGGCGCCAGCGCGCAGTTTGATCTGACCTACACCCTGCTGCACGACAGCGCTCAGGTGGCCGCCGTTGAGCAGAAAATCGCGCAGATTCAGGGCGACAATAAAGTCGCGGAGAACGAGACGCCGATCGCCAAAGAGTAAGGTTGTAACCAGTGAATTCCCGGAGCGGGGCGACGCCCCGTTCCGGACTACTCCCGCCCCATCACCTCGCGCCCGAGATCCCGGGCAAACTGCTGGTACTGTCGCTCATCGATCGGCTGCGGGTAGCTCAGCACCAGCAACTCATGATCCGCGATGCCCTGATGATAGCTCGGGTGATGATGCGCCCACGCATTGGCATGAAATCCCATCGACTGATAAAAGCGCAGCCGTTTATGAGCGATTGCCGTGGTTAGCGGATCGATTTCCAGAATGGTCAGCGGCGCGCGCGTCAGGATCTGCGCCAGCAGCTGTTTACCATAGCCGCGGGAGCGCAGCGTATCGTCGATCGCCAGATGTTCGATATAACCGTAGCCGGCAAACTGCCAGCAGCCGCTGAGGCCGATAAATACGCCCTCATCGAACCACGCTTCCAGCGCGTAGCGCGGGTGGCTCAGCGCCTGAAGTTTGGCGTCGCTTTCGCGCTGCTCGTGCCACGGAAAGGCGCGCGCGTAGAGCGCGTCCAGCGTGGCGAAATGGGGCGAGTCGGTAGAACGTAATCTTTCGCAGGTCAGCATGGCACAATCCCTGGTAGCGAAAACAAAACTGCCCTCACACGGAGGGCAGTGATCGGAGGCGTTCGCGCTTATTCTGCCGCGGCCGCTTTTTGCGCCAGCTTATCCAGCAGCTTCTGATGAATGCCACCGAAGCCGCCGTTGCTCATCACCAGGATATGGTCGCCCGGGTGGGCGGTTTTGACCACCATCTCCGCCAGGGTATCGACGTCGGCGCTCCAGTGAGCCGGCTGGACGCAGGCTTCCGCCACTTCCGCCACCTGCCACGGAATATGCTGCGGCTGCAGGAGGAACACTTCATCAGCGCGACCGAGAGACGGCGCCAGATCGTCTTTGCAGACGCCCATTTTCATGGTGTTAGAGCGCGGCTCCAGCACGGCGAGAATGCGCGCGGTGCCGCCCACTTTGCCGCGCAGCGCCTGCAGCGTGGCGAGGATTGCCGTCGGATGATGGGCGAAATCGTCATACACGGTGACGCCGTTGGCTTCGCCGCGCAGCTCCAGGCGACGGCGGGCGTTGATAAAGCTGCCCAGCGCGTTCGCGGCATCCGCCGGCAGCACGCCGACGTGACGCGCCGCGGCAATCGCCATCAGGCCGTTATGCATATTATGCTCGCCGACCAGCGCCCACTTCACTTCACCAACCTTTTCGCCGTCGAGCAGCACTTCCCACTGCGAGGCGTCGGCGTTCAGCTTCTTCGCCTGCCAGTGGCCCTGCTCGCCCACCAGCTCCTGCTCGCTCCAGCAGCCCATCGCCATCACCTGCTTCAGGTTGATGTCGTTCTCCGGCAGGATGATTTTGCCTTTGCCCGGCACGATACGCACCAGATGGTGGAACTGTTTCTGAATCGCCTTCAGGTCGTCAAAGATGTCCGCGTGGTCGAACTCAAGGTTGTTGAGGATCAGCGTCCGCGGGCAGTAGTGAACAAACTTGGAGCGCTTGTCGAAGAAGGCGCAGTCATATTCGTCGGCTTCAATCACAAAGAACGGGCTGTCGCCCAGGCGTGCGGAAACATCAAAGTTCCCCGGTACGCCACCGATCACGAAGCCCGGTTTATAGCCGCAGGCTTCGAGGATCCAGGTCGCCATCCCGGCGGTGGTGGTTTTCCCGTGGGTCCCGGCGACGGCCAGCACCCAGCGATCGCGCAGCACGAAGTCGTGCAGCCACTGCGGGCCGGACATATACGGAATATTGTTTTCCAGCACCGCTTCAACGCACGGGTTGCCGCGAGTCATGGCATTACCGATGATCACCAGATCCGGCCGGGGATCCAGCTGGCTGGGGTCATAACCCTGAATTAAATCAATCCCCTGGTTTTCCAGCAGGGTGCTCATCGGCGGATAGACGTTAGCATCCGACCCTGTTACCTCATGACCGAGGGAGCGCGCCAGCATGGCCAGGCCCCCCATAAACGTGCCACAGATTCCTAAAATATGAATGCGCATTCGTCATTTCCTTCTCTTATCCGGGGCACATTTTACCCATATCCCGGGCCCTGGCGAAATGCATTTCAGGCGAATCTGTATTTTGCTGGCGCGATTCACCAGTGCGCACTTTTTTGATTCTTTGTTAAGATTGTTGCGTTCGTTTTACTCAACATAAAAATGCAGGGAACGAGTTATGAAAACGTTAGGTGAGTTTATTGTTGAAAAGCAGCACGAGTTCTCCCACGCCACCGGTGAGCTGACTGCTTTGTTGTCAGCAATAAAGTTGGGCGCCAAGATCATCCACCGCGATATCAACAAGGCCGGTCTGGTCGATATCCTGGGTGCCAGCGGTGCTGAAAACGTTCAGGGCGAGGTTCAGCAAAAACTCGATCTGTTCGCTAATGAAAAATTAAAAGCCGCACTGCGAGCACGCGATATTGTTGCCGGGATCGCCTCCGAAGAAGAAGATGAAATTGTCGTCTTCGAAGGGTGTGAACACGCCAAATACGTGGTGCTGATGGACCCTCTGGATGGCTCCTCTAACATCGACGTTAACGTCTCTGTCGGAACGATCTTCTCTATCTACCGCCGCGTCACGCCTGTCGGCACGCCGGTGACAGAAGAAGACTTCCTGCAGCCGGGTAACAGGCAGGTGGCCGCGGGCTATGTGGTCTACGGCTCTTCGACGATGCTGGTATATACCACCGGTTGCGGCGTCCACGCCTTCACCTACGACCCGTCCCTCGGCGTCTTCTGTCTGTGTCAGGAGCGCATGCGCTTCCCGGAGAAGGGCAATACCTACTCCATCAACGAAGGCAACTACATCAAATTCCCGCAGGGCGTGAAGAAGTACATTAAGTACTGCCAGGAAGAGGACAAAGAGACTCAGCGTCCTTATACCTCACGCTATATCGGCTCGCTGGTGGCGGACTTCCACCGTAACCTGCTGAAGGGCGGCATCTACCTGTATCCGAGCACCGCCAGCCACCCGGACGGCAAGCTGCGCCTGCTGTATGAATGCAACCCGATGGCCTTCCTCGCCGAACAGGCGGGCGGTAAGGCCAGCGACGGTAAAGAGCGTATTCTGGATATTATCCCGGAAAGCCTGCACCAGCGCCGCTCCTTCTTTGTCGGTAACAACCACATGGTTGAAGACGTCGAGAACTTCATTAAAGCATTCCCGGACGCCTGATCCCTGCCCTCCCTTCCCGCCTTGCGGGAAGGGAGTTCCCTGTCAGCGACTCCCCGCTCCGCTCACCCGCGTCACCGCCGCATTCTGCCGATTTTCCCACAGCACCGTCAGCCCACGCTGCAGCGCGATAAAGATAAACAGCAAAATACCGATCGCAATTTTCGTCCACCATGAGCTGAGGGTGCCATCGAAGTTGATGTAAGTCTGAATCAGCCCCTGGATCGCCACCCCGAACAGCGTTCCCAGCACGGTGCCAACACCGCCGCTGAGCAGCGTACCGCCGATCACCACCGAGGCAATCGCGTCCAGCTCCACGCCGACGCCCGCCAGCGCATAGCCCGCCTGGGTATAAATGGAAAAGACGATCCCGGCCAGCGTCGCCAGCCCGGTGGAAAGCATATAGATACGGATCGTGGCGCTGCGAGTCGAAATCCCCATTAAATTCGCCGACGTCGCGTTGCCGCCGATGGCATACACCTGGTTGCCAAAGCGGGTGCGATGGGCGACAAAAATACCGGCCACCACCACCAGCAGCATCAATAGCCCCATGGCGCTGAGACGACCGCCGCCGGGGATGGTCCATGCCAGCCCGGACAAGGTGTCGTAGACCGGATGGTTAATCGGAATCGACTCCTCCGACACCAGATAGCTGACGCCGCGCAGGAAGAACATGCCGGCAAGCGTGATGATAAAAGCCGGGATCTTCAGCGCGTCGATAAGCAGCCCCATAAACGCACCGAAGGCGCAGCCCATCACCAGCACCAGCGGAAACGCCACCAGCGGCGATATTCCCCAAAAGCCAATCGCTTTGGCGAGGAAGACGCCGGTAAAAGCGATCACCGACCCCACCGACAGATCGATCCCACCGGAGAGGATCACAAAGGTCATGCCCACGGCGATGATCCCGAGGAAGGCATTATCCGTCAGGATATTGCAGATCACCCGCGTTGAGGCAAAGCCGGGGAACTGCGTCAGGCAGTAGAGATAGCCCAGTACAAACACCGCCAGGGTGATCATCAACGGTAAATTACGTTTTATCATGGCCGCGTACCCCTTTCAGTAAACCGATAAAGCGCGGCGACTGGACAATCAGTACGCACAGCACCACCACCGCTTTCACCACCTGGTTGAGCTCCGGCGGAAAGCCAGAAAGCAAAATGCCGGTATTCATTCCCTGGATAATCAGCGCCCCCACCACCGACAGCAGCAGGTTGAAGCGCCCGCCCATCAGGGAGGCGCCACCGATGACCACCGCCAGAATGGCGTCCAGTTCGAGCCACAACCCGGCGTTATTCGCATCCGCGCCGCGTATGTCCGCCGCCACGATGATCCCGGCAATCGCTGCGCAGACGCCGCTCAGTACATAGGCCAGCATCACCACGATGCGGGTATTCACGCCGGCGTTTTTCGCCGCGCGGATGTTGATCCCCACCGCTTCGATAAACATGCCCAGCGCCGTTTTACGGGTAAACAGCCAGAACAGCAGCAGCGTGGCGGCGGCGATGATCACTGGCGTCGGAAACAGCAGAAACGATCCGCTGCCGAGCCATGCCAGGGCCGGGGAATCAAAGGTGACGATCTGTCCGGCGGTGATTAACTGCGCGACCCCGCGCCCGGCCACCATCAGGATCAACGTCGCCACGAAAGGTTGGATCTTAAGGATCGCCACGAGGATGCCGTTCCACAGCCCGGCCAGCGCACCGGCCCCCAGCGAGGCCAGCACCGCCACCGCCAGGCTGTGCCCGGCGACGGTCATCGAGGCGGCCGTCGCGCCGGCAATCGCCATCACCGCCCCCACTGACAGGTCGATGCCGCCGGTGGCGATCACCAGCGTCATGCCGATGGCCAGCAGCGCCACCGGCGCGGCGCGGTTAAGAATATCGATCGGGCTGCCAAACAGGCGGCCATCCTGGAGCACCACCTGATAAAAATGGGGCGCCACCAGGCTGTCGACCAGCAACACCAGCAGCAGGGCAATAATCTGCGGGGTACCCTTCGGCCAGCTGAAGCGTCGCTTCTCCGGGCCGGTTTGCGAAAGAGATCGAGGCATCATGAGTTACTCCTTATGCCGCAATAGCGTTCATGATCGCCGGTACAGAGAGCTCGGCGAGCGGGATCTCCGCCACCTGTCGGCGATCGCGCATGATAATGACCCGATCGGCGTAACCCACCAGCTCCTCCAGTTCAGAGGAGATAACCAGCAGCGCCAGACCATCGGCGCAGAGGGTTTCAATCAGGCGAATAATTTCCGCATGGGCGCCGACGTCGATGCCGCGGGTCGGCTCATCGAGGATCAGGAACTGCGGTTTGGTCAGTAACCAGCGGGAGAGCAGTACCTTCTGCTGATTGCCGCCGGAGAGAAACTCGATCGGCTGCTCCGCGCTCGGGGTACGGATCCCCAGCTGGCGAATAAAGCGCTCGGCGATCTCGTTCTGTTCACGCCGGGGGATCGGCCGCAGCCAGCCGCGCTGCGCCTGCAGGGCGAGGACGATATTTTCCCGCACCGAAGCGGCGGCGATAATGCCGTCGGTTTTGCGATCTTCAGGACAGAAGCCGATCCCGAGGCAGGAAGCCTGATGCGGAGAGCGCAGGGTCTGCGGTTTGCCTTTGATCCACGCCTTCCCGCTGTCCGCCGTTTTAATACCGAAGATCACCTCGGCGGTTTCCGTGCGTCCGGAACCCAGCAGGCCGGCGAGGCCCACAATTTCGCCCGGACGGACCTGCAGGTCGAACGGGGCGATGGTGCCTTTTTTACCGTAGCCTTCAAACGCCGCCACCGGCTTATCGCTCAGCAGGGTACGGCCCGCCCGCTGCAGGGCATTGTGGTCCAGTTCGCGACCCAGCATCATTTTCACCAGCTCAATCTGCGGTAGCTCGCGAGTCTCGCGGCAGCCGACGAAACTGCCGTTGCGCAGCACGGTGATGCGATCGCTGACCGCATAGACCTGATCGAGAAAATGGGTGACGAAGATCAGACTGACGCCGTTATCCCTGAGCTGGCGCATCAGGGTGAACAGCATCTCCACCTCCTGGGTATCGAGGCTGGCGGTGGGCTCGTCGAGGATCAGCACTTTGGCCGACAGGTCGATGGCCCGACAGATAGCGACGATCTGCTGCATCGCCACCGAAAAGCGGTTCAGCGGTTCGCGCACGTCGAGAGAAAAGCCGTAGGAGGCCATCAGCGCCGTCGCCCGCGCCTCCATCTCTTTGCGTCGCAGCAGGCCAAACCGCCGCGGCTCACGGCCGATGAACAGGTTATCCGCCACCGACATATTGGGTAGCAGGTTCACTTCCTGGTAGACGGTGCCAATCCCCAGCTGCTGGGCATGGGCGGTATTTTTGGGCGAAATAGCCTGGCCTTCCAGCCAGATGGTGCCGCGATCGGCATGGTAAACGCCGGTAAGCGCTTTGATCAGCGTCGATTTTCCGGCGCCGTTTTCGCCCAACAGGGCCATGATTTCGCCGCGCCGCAGGCTAAAGTTGACGTTATCCAGCGCCTTAACGCCGGGGAAGAATTTACTGAGTCCTTCGGTGCGAAGGATCTCCTGGTGTGCCTCGGCGCTCATAATCGATGTCACCTTCAAATGATGTCAGGTTACCCCGGGTCGCGCTGGGCTTCCCGGGGTTACTGGAACGCTGCTTTTTACCCTCTCCCACTGGGGAGAGGGATGGAATGAGGGGCTCCCCACTCAGTAGCCCATATTTTTCTTCTTCTCTAACTCTTCTTTCGCCGTATCCGGCAGATACAGCGTCGATTTGGTAATGGTCAGCTTCTCAGGCAGGGTGCCGTCTTTTTTGTATTTCTCCAGCGCATCAAACGCCGGGCCGGCCATATTTGGCGTCAGTTCGACGCTGGCGTTGGCTTCACCAGCGATCATGGCTTTATAGATATCCGGCACGCCGTCGATGGAGCCCGTGAGGATATCTTTGCCCGGCTTCAGACCCGCCTCTTTAATGGCCTGGATGGCGCCGATTACCATGTCATCGTTATGGGCGAAGACCATGCAGATGTTTTTGCCGTTATTCTCAGCTTTGATAAAGCTCTCCATCACCTCTTTCCCTTTGCTGCGGGTGAAGTCGCCGGACTGAGAGCGGATAATTTTGATATTCGACGCTTTGGCAATCGCGTCGGCGAACCCTTTCTTACGATCGATGGCCACGCTGGCCCCAACGGTGCCCTGCAGTTCAACGACGTTACACGGCTTACCGTCGACGGTTTTCACCAGCCAGTCGCCAATCAGCTGGCCTTCCAGCACGTTGTTGGCGGTCACGGTGGTCATGTAGAGATCTTTATCTTTAACATCAATGGAACGGTCGAGAAGGAAGACCGGGATCTTGGCCTCTTTCGCCTCTTTCAGCACCGGTTCCCAGCCGGTGGCCACCACCGGTGCAATGAAGATCGCGTCGACCCCCTGAGCGATAAAGGAGCGCACTGCTTTGATCTGGTTTTCCTGTTTTTGCTGACCATCAGCGATCTTCAGGGTGATACCGCGCTTGGCGGCCTCCTCTTTCGCGACGCTGGTTTCCGCCGCACGCCAGCCGGATTCAGAACCGACCTGCGAAAAACCTACGGTTAGCGGGGCAGCTATCGCCATAGACGACATAGCTGCGGAAACTGCTGTGACAAGAAGTAAGCGCTTCCACATAAGGGTATCCTCGTAGGGTTATTGTTGGTTAAAGTCTCACCTGCGGACAAACTATAGACAATCGGTGATGTAACTGAATGCGTTACATCACACTTCAAAAAAGTAAATGAGATGTTAATGATGGCCTCGCTGCCCAGCGGAGAGCCGATAAGGCTTCGCAGGGAGCGCGGCTGTTGCGGTTTATGACGTTTTTTTAAGCAGTTTGATAAATCAATCACATGCAATGAAAACGGTTACATAAATTTATTCATGATGTGGCTATGTTTATGGATTTTCATGTCATTATTACGCGAAAAATTCGGAGCACTCCGCGGCGATATCGGGAAAAAGAAGCGAAGACTTTCGATGTGAGTTGGCTATAATACCGAGCACTTGTTTGCCATACATTTTAAAGGAAACAGACATGAGCTTACTCAACGTACCTGCGGGCAAAGATCTGCCGGAAGACATCTACGTCGTGATCGAAATCCCGGCGAACGCAGATCCTATCAAATATGAAGTCGACAAAGAGAGCGGTGCACTGTTCGTTGACCGTTTCATGTCCACAGCAATGTTCTATCCGTGCAACTACGGTTACATCAACCACACCCTGTCCCTGGACGGTGACCCGGTTGACGTGCTGGTCCCGACGCCGTACCCGCTGCAGCCGGGCTCCGTGATCCGCTGCCGTCCGGTTGGCGTTCTGAAGATGACCGACGAATCCGGTGAAGATGCGAAACTGGTTGCCGTACCGCACACCAAGCTGAGCAAAGAATACGATCACATCAACGATGTGAACGACCTGCCGGAACTGCTGAAAGCCCAGATCACTCATTTCTTTGAGCACTACAAAGATCTGGAAAAAGGCAAGTGGGTTAAAGTCGACGGTTGGGACAACGCGGAAGCGGCGAAAGCCGAAATCGTTGCCTCTTTCGAGCGCGCAAAGCAGAAGTAATTCTGTCTCAGGCAGGGTCATCCCCTGCCTGATTGCGGCACGGATAGCCGCGATAACACCATGGAGGGTGTCCCGTGAAAAGCGTTCGCTATTTCACTCTGAACTATACCGGTTTCACCACCGCCGCCTGTGAAAAACAGGGATATCTGCGCCTTATCGCCGGCGAGCATGTCTTTTATACCGATAAACGCTATTTTAAAGACCCCGCGCTTTTTGACCGCCTGACGATCAATCAGCCTCTGCACCTTGGCGTCCGCCGTCTGGACAACGGCTGTTACTGGATCCACTGGCTCAGCGATGGCGAAACGCTCCTTGAACCCAGTCAACGGGTAACGCGCTGGGCCCGTCCGCTGCTGATTATCAGCCTGCTGACGCTCATCGTCGCTCTTATCCCGCTCGTGATGAGCACCTCAGAATGGGGAAGGTTCGGCTGCGGCATTATCGCGATACTGGCCTTCATCGGACTGTTAACAGGGCTCTATGAGCGACTGTTCCACCCGGCGCTAAAACGGCACCCCGCCATGCGCGATCTGCTGGCGAAGATGGCAATGGCCCGCCGCCGCGACTTTTCCTTTTGCCAGCCACTACCCGCAACGGCGAAAGCCCTCCGCCAGACGGCAATGCCTTTTACGCAAGCCCTGCCGGAACGCTATGCCGTCCGGACGGGAAAAATTAGCAATATCATTTTTAAGAAGTGGTTCGCGGGGAACCCAACGCGGGAATACCATGGCGTTGGGATACAATGCGACACGGCGCCGCTGGCCTTCTGGTGGCAGGCAGGCTGCGCCAATTTCGCGCTGCATCCCTTTTTTTACCGCCGTCAACCGCCCTTTCTCGCTATCGGCGATCGGATAGTCGCCGTGTACGAGCGCGACAGCCGTGCGATCCACGCGCTATACAATGCCAGCGACGGCGCGGCTTATATAAAAAACCATCCACTCTATCCAGGTCGCCGACAACTGGCGCTGCTCTATTACCTGTTTTACGGCCTCGCGCTGGTGATGTATCTGCTATTTCTCGCTGTTGAACTCATCAGTGCCCTTCAGTCAGGCCGGAGCGTCTGGTGGCAGGTTCAGGATTCACTGGACATGCTGTCCCTATTATTACTCTGCTTTGGCGGGATACTGGCGGTACTGGAGCTGATTGGCCCAACGGCCTGGTTATTATCACACCGGGTAGCTGACTGGCTGAAGATGCGCTCGGCGATGCGGCGCTACCTGCAGGGAGTGGCCCGCCATACCACGCTTGAGGAGATCATGTAATGTTCAGCACCCCCACACGACGATTATTCTTTCTCGCGCTGACGACGCTGGCTTCCGCGATGTGGCTGGCGAAGGATCGTCTGCCACTCTGGTAAGGCATGGAGCAGAAAAAACAACGCCACCCGAAGGTGGCGCTGTCGTGGTTAATACTGGTCGCGATCCAACCAGTTGCCGTTCGCTATCAACGTACATCCCTCAACGGAACGTTGATACACATACATCCATGCGCTGCCGTAAGGCGTCTGAATGAGGTGGCGCGCATACTCGCCCCCCTTCGTGCGTAGCGCATCCAGTTCGGCCAGCGTCGATGCATCAATACGATAAACTTCACCATGTACTGTGCCTTCGCCGGGCACCGCGCCTGGATAGTGGCCCAGGCTGTACAGCTGATAATCGTTGACACTATGAGCGCCCAGCCACTGGGCGTTGGTCATCCAGTGGCTGTTGCCTTGTTTGCGTCGTAAACTGCCGTAAACAAATATTCGCATTGCTAAAACTCAAACTGATAGAGCAAATCGAGCGCCTGGTCAATGCCAGACACCGCTTCCACATATAGCCTAGGCATCAGGCGATAACGTAAAGTCAGCGTCGCCAGGGAGTCGAAAATACCGACCCCGTATTTTACCTGCAGACCCGGCAGTACATAGCCGCTGACCACCACCTGGGAAGAGTCGCCTACCCCTTCGGTGTCCAACGCCAAATTGCTTACGCCAAACGTCTCGCCGATTTTACCCACAACCTGACCACTTTGTGCAACCCCCATTCCAATAAGCATTGAGGTCATCGCGGCGCTATCGCTCTGTCCGCTGCTCAAACCCTGGCCGCGCAGCAGATAAGACAGCGCTTCCTGCTGGGACATCACCGGGTCAGAGAAGATCTCCGCTTTCGGCTGATCGGCAGAGCCGGTGACGCGAACGCCGGCGATCACATCGTCTTCGGTAGCATCCGGGTTACGAATCGCTTCGATATTCAGCAGCGGCTGATCCGGCGGACCGGAGAACAGCAGCTCCCCTTTGCGAACAATCAGATCCTGACCATAGGCGTGGAAGCGGCCGTCCGGAATATTGATCTGCCCGTTGAGGCCCAAGCCTTGCTTGTCCTGCGCCACTTTCAAATCACCGGTCAGACGCGCTTTCAGACCAAAGGCTTCAAGACGCACGTTGTTGCCGACGTGGATCGTCAGGTTGCTGTTGATCGGGATACCGGCGCTCTGCTGATTAATCGGCTTGAGGTTTTTATCCAGCATCACTTCATCAGAGGAGACGCCAACCGCGCTCTCCGGCACCTCGTTGACCACGATCCGCGCCCAGGGCACATCCACCTTGCCATCAAGGCTGAACAGGCTCGGCGTGGCGGTAAACACCACGTCCGGCGACACATCGAGACGCACCATCGGCGGCACGGTGATCCGCACCCGGCTGCCCTTCGCCGCAATCTGCGCCCGCCAGTTATCGATCTGCGTCCAGTCGGCGTTGCCGCTGAGAGCAATTTGCCCCTGGCGGGTGTTCACCGTCCCCTGCAGGGTCGAGCGCGTGCCGTTGAAGTTCATCGCCAGCTGGCTCGGCTGCATATCAAACGGCATGAAGTTGCCATCGATATCCACCCCGCTGAGCTGCATCTGGCCGAACAGCTGCGGGCTTTTCACGTTGCCGCCCAGACGCAGACGGGCGTTGAGCCTCCCCTCGGCTTTTTCGCCGCGAGCGAAAATCGGGTTGATCATCGCCAGCGAGAAGTTGCTGATATTGACGTTGCCGCCGAGATTACGCCGCCCCTGCGGGTCGGTGACCTGCACCTGCCCATCCAGTTGACCATTGTTGGTCAGGCGGATAAGCCAGCCCAGCTCGGCGCGATTGTTATGCAGGTCGGCGCTGAGGTTCAGCGTATCGAATGCCACCGGCAGCGGCGCGTCGTTGACCACCTGGGTCACCTTGACGTTGCGCCCGCTGAGGGTCACTTTGCCCTGCGGCAGCCCCTCTTTGGTGGTGTCCCAGCTCACATCGGCATTACCGGTAAACACGCCGCTGGCCTGGGTCGCCTCCGGCATAAACGGCTTAAGCATCGCCAGATCGAAGCGGTTGAGGTTCACTCGCGCCCGCCCGCTGGCGCCCGCGTCGATGGTCTGCGGGACGCAAAGCTCGGCGTTCGGGTTGGTCCAGCAGTGTGGCCCAATGCTGATTTTCTGCTCCTGGTTGCGGTAGTCCAGCGCAATGCTGCGCGTCAGCGCTACCGGCCCTACCGGCGTCTGGAAGCGGGTATCGCTCAGCGAGCCTCTCCAGCGTTCGGCCTGACGATCGAAGCTGCCTGCCAGCGTCAGCTGGCCGGAAACCGGATCGCCCTGCACGCGCAGCCGCAGCTCATGCTGCTTCTCAGTACCTTTGGCATTGAGCTGCACCAAACTGATATTGACCCCCGGCTGGCTAATGCGATCGACCCGCACATCCAGATTACCGCCAATCTGATCGGTGGATTTCACGTCCCCTTTGACGTTGACCTGGGCGATCGTCAGTTCCTGCCAGCGCAGCGCCCGGGCGGTGATGTCGGCCAGAAGCTGCGGCGCATCGACAGTGCCGCGCACTTTCACCAGCCCCTTCGCCGTTCCGCCAAGCCCCGGCAATGCATTATCCAGATGCGGGGCATCGATAGTGGCGTCGAGGTTAAGATCCTTCACCCCAAGCTCACCTTTGATATCGGCGCTGTTCGGGCCTAACGCCAGGTGCAGGCCCGGGATTTTCCACTGCAGATAGCTGTTACCCTGCAGCGAGCCCGAAACATCCACTTTGTTCTGCTTCACGTTGCCGGTAATTTTCAGCTCCGGCACCGACATCTGCCAGCTGCCGCCGTACAGGCTGCCCTGGGTCTTGATCATGCCGTTGAGCTTCGACGGCCAGTCCGGCACCTCTTTGGCGGTGTTGATCCCATCGAGGGTCAGCTCGCCGCGCCAGCTGATCGCCTGCTGCCAGTCGAGCAGCGCCTTCAGCTCGGTTTTCCCTTCCAGGGCGTTGACCGTCAGCTTGTCGAGATTAATCTGCCGCTCATTGCCTTTGGCGTTGAGGGTGATTTTCGCCGGCGGCAGCGACTGACCTTTCACCGCCGTGGAGAAGGCCAGCGCGTAGTCGGTCATTTTGCCGCTGAACTTCAGCTGGACATCATCGGCCTGGAACTGCTTCTCGCCGCTGAATGGCCAGGCGAGCTGCTTACTCTTCAGCTCCATATTGAGCGGCAGCCCGGCCTCCGCCAGCTGCGCATCCGCGCGCAGCGTGGCCGCGACCGGCCCGCTTAAGTCCACCCCGACCTTAAGCGTTTTACGCACTTCACCGCCCACCTTCAGCTGCACCTTCTCCCCTTTCATCGGGTCAACGTTCAGCGTTCCGGCGAGGGTAATGTCCACCGGCCAGTTATCCTGCAATTGCGCGTGGCCCGAGGCGCTGACCTTGCCCTGATCGGAGTCAATATCTAGGGCGTCGAGCTTCATCTGACCGTCGATACTGCTGACTTTCAGCAGCAGGTTATACACGGTGATGTCGGTATCGCCGGTCAGGCGTAGTTGTTCTCCGCGGAACGCCTGAATATTGAGGTTCAGCGGCAGATGGACATCGGTCATTGCCGGCAGCACCGGCTGCGAGAAGAGGTCGGTCATCGTCTCGCCGAGCGGTTTTTCCTGCGGCTGCGGGTTGTCGATTTTCGGCTCGACCACCTGCTCCTGCGCCACTTTCGCCACCTTCGGCAGGGCGATCAGCAGCCCCTGCAGCGAGGTCGGCGTCAGGGTCAGGTTTTTCTCCTGCCAGTTCAGGCCGGTGGAAAAATCGCGCACGGACACTGCGGTATCGTCGATTTTGACGTTGACGTTATGCAGTGCGACGCGGCTGAGGGTGATCGGATAAGGGGTGGAGAGATTCAGCGGCCCGCTGTCTTCTTCCTCGACCGGCGCGGCGGGCGGCATCTTCTTCGTATCGACGGCGACGTAAATATCGCGCAGCGCGATGTCGTTTACGCACAGGCTGCTGTCCCACAGGCAGCGCAACCGGACGCTGAGGTGAAACTGACCGGCGGTGACCGCCACCCCGGGCTGCTCGTAGCGGACATTATCGAGGGTTAAATCACGCCAGCCACCGGTGACTTTGCCGATATCCAGCCCCGGTACCCAGCGATCCGCCGCTTTGAACACCAGATGCAAGCCGGTGGTCGTCCCCACCAGGAACCCGACGGTGCCCAGCAGGAGCACCAACACGATTAAGACGCCGAGGCTTATCTTCTTCCATAAACTCATAATTCAGGCCCCAGACCGATGTAAAACTGTAAACCGTGCTCTTCTTTGTCGCCGATCGGCCGGGCGATATCCAGCTTGATCGGCCCCACCGGCGACTGCCAGCGCACGCCCACCCCGGCGCCGGTTTTGAAATCGCTCTCGCGAATATCGCTGACCGCTTCGCCGCTATCGACAAACACGGCGCCCCACCATTTACCACTGACGTTGTACTGATACTCCAGCGAGCCGGTCGCCAGCTTCGAGGCCCCGATCAGCTTGCCGTCATCGTCCTTCGGCGAGATAGATTTGTATTTATAGCCGCGAATACTGCGGTCGCCCCCGGCGAAAAAGCGCAGATCCGGCGGCACCTTGTCAAAGTTGTCCGCTTCGATCCAGCCAAGGTTGCCGCGCACCACAAAGCGGTGGCGGTCATAGAGGGTACGGATCCAGACGTCCTGGGCCTGCATCACGATGAAGTTGATGTCCGAGCCCCACATGGTGTTGGAGTAGTCCACGGAGTAGCGCTGTGAATCGCCCCAGGTGGGCATCAGACCGCCGCGAGAGCGAGTGCGGTTCACCGAGACCCCAGGGTAAATCAGCATGGTGGTGTTGGTGACGTTCGCCTGGGTAAAGTGGTCCAGGCTCCAGCGCAGGTTGATCGCCCGCTGCCAGCCGCTCGACATCTCCCAGAAACGCGATACCCCAAGCGTGGTGGAGTCGGCCTGGGTGTCATTAAGATCGGTGCGCTTAAAGCCGCCCTGCATCAGATAGTACTGCTCGAGCGGGCTCTTCAGCAGCGGGACTTTATAGGTAAAGTCGAACTGCTGCTCCGGAGCGGAGAGGCTGACGCTGGAGGTCAGGCTGTGGCCATACGAGTTCATCCACGGTTTTTTCCACGTGGCTTTCACGCGCGGCCCGACATCGGTTGAAAAACCAACCCCGGTTTCCACGGTGTTCTCTTTGCGTGGCGAAACAACGCCCTGCAGAGGCAGCACCTTGGTTTTCCGTGATTTAGCGAAATCAGGCGCCACCACGACTGAACTGAACCAGCCGGTCGCCGCCAGGCGGCGGTTTAGCTCGGCCAGATCCTGCGAGGTGTAGTAGTCGCCCTCTTTAAACGGCACGAGGTTTTGCAGGTATTCATCGCGAATTTGCGATCCGGAGAAGGTGACGTGACCAAAGCGATAGCGCTCGCCGCTGTCGTAATCGATATCCCAGAACGCCTGGTGGCGGTCAAGGGAGACCCCGAGCTGGCTTTTGTTGAACTCGCTGTCAAAGTAGCCTTTGCGCAGGGCGACGCGGGTCAACGAGCTCTTGAAACCGTCATAATCGCCATGGTTCAGCACCGTCCCGATGGCCGGACGCGTTTTTAGCAGCGCCAGATAGTCGCTATCGGTACGGGCGCCGCCGCGCAGAATGACCTCGGTTCCACCAATGCGCACCGGTTCACCCGGGGTCACTTTGGCGATCAGCACCTGACGCCCCCTTTTCGGCGGCGGACGTAAATCAAATTCAATCGTCGGCTCGTAATAACCCAGCGCTTTCAGACCTTCGCGAATGGCGTCATCGACGCGCGCGCGAAAGCGACGATCCGGCGTGACCTCATCACTCTGGATGGTGGAAAGCTGGGCGCGAACGTTTCTCTCCAGCTCCCCGGATAATCCCTCAACCTGCAAACGCACATTCGCTGCGCTGGCGACCCCGCTGACCAGCAAAAGGCTGGTGATACATAACTGGCGGATTTTTAGCACATTTTCTCCTGAATCTCCCTGTTTCCCCCTACAGGAAACACTGGCGCCGCTCCACGGCTTAACAAAACCCTAACAACCAGGGTTGAAAAAGTGGCAATAACCCAAATAATTCTTATGTATTAATCTAGACGTATTACGCGTGTTTATTGTGTTAAAAGACACGCTTCGTTACAACCTTAACGACGATTTCTGTATTGAGAGGCCAACCGTGAGTCTATTTGATAAAACGCATCTTGTCGCCCAGGCGGATGCGCTGCCTGGACGCAATACCCCCATGCCAGTGGCGACGCTCCACGCAGTTAACGGCCACTCGATGACCAACGTCCCGGCGGGGATGGAAGTGGCGCTGTTCGCCATGGGCTGCTTCTGGGGAGTGGAGCGCCTGTTCTGGCAATTGCCGGGGGTTTACAGCACCGCCGCAGGCTATACCGGCGGCTATACGCCAAATCCGACCTATCGCGAAGTGTGCAGCGGCCAGACCGGTCACGCGGAAGCAGTGCGCGTGGTTTACGATCCGCAGGTCATTAGCTATGAGCAGTTATTACAGGTGTTCTGGGAAAATCACGATCCGGCGCAGGGCATGCGACAGGGCAACGACCACGGTACCCAGTACCGTTCGGCGATTTACCCGCTGACGCCGGAACAAACGGCAGCGGCAAAGGCCAGCCTCGCCCGCTTCCAGGCGGCGATGAACGACGCGCACGATACTCGTCACATCACTACCGAGATCGCTACCGCCAAACCCTTCTACTATGCCGAAGACGATCATCAGCAGTATCTGTATAAAAACCCGCACGGCTATTGCGGCATCGGCGGCATCGGCGTGTGCCTGCCGCCTCAGTAACAACCCGATTGCGCTATCGGGGAGTGGTGGTTAATCAGAAAAGACCGGGCCCGCAGGGAAGTGGGCCAGAAATGCCGTCACGGTTAACCATTCACGCAATGACGGAAACGTCATCTCTTTCTCTGCCAATGCCCGATCGAAAGCGATTAGCGAATCGATGCCTGCCGTTCCGAACACGCCCCCGGCCCATAGTATTCTTTGCGCCTGGTCCCGCGCCCAGCCACTCTCGCTACGCCAGGCAAGGATATGCAGCAGAGCCTGTAATAAAGAGGCGACGTGGGTGCGCTGCTCTTTCACCAGCCGGCGGTAAACAGGCAGAGCAACACTTCTTATAATGTCGATACTCTCCCATACCGCCTCGTCTTTCAGCAGCCTCCCGGCCTCTTCGCACAGACGATTATGGGTAATAACCTCTTTTTTCTCGATGGTCTTCCCGGCAGCAATCACCATCCCACCCAGCAAATAGAGCGACTCTGGCAATAATGGCAAAACAACCCGCCGTTCTCTGGCAAGCTGCTGTCCGGCATAAAGGCAGTTAACCACTGTTTTTTGGACGTTGTATGGCTCGCTGTGACTATCGAGGAGGTGTAACTCAGGTACCAGGTGATTCACTAAATCCACCGCCCGGACAGAGTGAAGAATAATGCTGCTCTGTTCGGAGGTCTGTATTCTCTGCACATCCAGTAAAACAGTCTCTTCCATTTTATTTTCCCTCTGTTATACGTACTTGCACAACGCCCATGCCGGGACGCATCTGATTCCAGCCTTCGCTTAACCGCGCAGCATCTGTCATACCCCACCTCAAAACAGGGGTGAAAGAGAGGACATAAACTTAGGTAAGGTATTTATCAGCGCAACGAGAGTGAGCAACAAACAAAAGAGATAGCTGATCGCCATGCATATTTGTAATAACCGTGGCGCCTTGTATCCTTTATTAATATCCTTTCGCCACAGCAGCAGGCAAATAAACAAGCCGGCGACCGGCGTGGATACCGCCGTTGCCACATTCGCTAAGTAAATTAACTGCACCGGCGAACCGCCAAAGCTAAAGCAGATTAACCCCGCCACCACCAGCACCACCATGGATCCCCACTGGACCGCTTTACTCTCCAGCGCGGTAGATTTATTGAAGCCGGAATTGAGCAGCACAACCCCACGCTGAGTATTCCCCAGTAGAGATGAGAAACCCGCCCCCAATAGGGCGACACCCATAATGTATTTTGCCGCCCGTCCCATACTGGGCGTTAACAAATCGGCCAGCTGCGTCGGCGTATTGATTGATATCCCTTGCGGAAAAAGGACGATGGCCCCCACCAGAATAATCGCCCCGCTGATCAGCAGCACACCGATAATATGGGCGACGGTATCCGCCACCATCACGCCATTAAAGAGGTCATCTTTTTTCCATTTTTTCTCTTTGCCAAGGTAAGTGCCGTAGATCCCGGTCGTCAGGGAGGCATTGGTACTGATAAAGCCCAGGGCGGTGACTAAACTCCCCGCAGGAAACATCCAATGCGTTAACCCTTCGCCACTGGCTTTCCAGTCTGGTCCCCCCGTCCCTACCAGGGTAATATAAAAAGCGATAATCATTGCCACAATACAAATAGTGATCCCTTTTTCGACTTTGGAATAAACGCCTTTAGAGAAATAGCAATAGATCATCACCGCAATCATAATTAACGCACCGAGTTTCCAGTCAATGCCGAAAACCAGGTTCATGCCGGCCCCGGTACCCGAGATATTCCCCATGGTAAAAAAAAGACAGGCTAAAAAAGTAGCCACCCCCACAAACCCCGAGGCGACTTTACCGTAATAGTGACGTATCGCCTCGATTGACGGCATTCCGGTGAGCATCGAGATACGATAGGTCGTCAACATAAACGTGATCCCCATAAAGGCAATGGGGATCAGCAGCCATAACAAAGAGTAGCCATAGTCCGCCCCTAACATCGACGCGGTGGTGATAGCGCCGGGACCGACAACGACCCCGGTAAGAACAATACCCGGACCAATACGGCGAATTAATTGAGAGAAGGGAAGTTTTTCTATTTGTGCGGGTACAGTGGAAGATGTTTTTTCTAAATTATTCATGACAGCCTCATTATATTATCTTTACAGAATATTATATGGCCAACCTTATATATTGAATAAAACCGGATAGTCCCTGGTAAAACCAACCCGTATTCATGATGAATACGGGTTTAACATACAAATAATGAATTAAATAACCGCTTTTTTAATACCTGCTTCACGGATAGCCGCTTTGATCTCTTCTTCCGCGCCGGGTTCCAGCGGTAACAACGGTGAACGAACGGTCGCGTGTTCCAGGATGCCACGTTCAACCAGAGCATGTTTCAGCGCGACCGTGCCTTCCATATGTGAGCCACGGTGATAAACGGCCCGGGTGACCGGCAGCAGACGGTCGTGAACCGCTTTGGCCTTCACATAGTCCTGCGCTTTACCGGCTTCCAGCAGCTCTAACAGGAGTTCCGGCGCAATATTGCCATACCCCACCAGGAAACCATCAATATCAAAAGCGGTATGCAGCAAATATTCATCATGGCAGCTGAGGATCTGTAAGTCGGGGCGTTCGCGACGAATAACCGGAATTTCCGTATCCCAGCGGCGCATATTCCGCACGCCATTTTTCATCGCAAAGACTCCCGGTTGCGCGGAGATATCCAGCATCGTTTCGAGGTTATAGGTGGCTTTCGTGACATCCGGATACTGAAACAGAATAAGCGGCAGGCCGCTCTCTTCGTATACCACGCGATAACGATCCTGCGGCGCCCCTTTTTGGTAGCCAAAACGCAGCCAGCCATGGGAGGGATACAGCAGGCCAGCAGAGGCGCCAGCGTCGACGGCACGCTGTGCTTCCAGCGCCGCCACTTCCGTCCCTTCGCCGGTAATACCGGCGATAACCGGCACGCGGCCTTCGGTCGAGTCCACAAAACTACGGATAACATCGGCCTGCTCCTGCTGAGTCAGGAAGGTACCTTCCCCGGCATGTCCCAGCACCACCAGACCTTTCACGCCTTTCACGCTGCCAAGCCAGGAACCTAAGCGTTTGATCGCTTGATGATCGATGCGTCCATCGCGGGTAAAAGGGGTAACGGGGGCTGGAACAATACCACGCAAATCAAGTGCTTTCATGTTAACTCCTTACACATTTCAACAATAAAGATGATAAAATCCCCTTCTTGAAATCGATTGCAGGAACGATTGCAAGTGAATTGAAATGTCTTCCCTTTACTCCGCAAGATCAAGGGTACTCTGCGAATAAATGCAATTCGAATCACAAAAAAGAGCGGCTTAAATGTTTATCAATCTGCATTACGTGATCTATTTCCCACATTATTGCCTGTTACCGCTCACGCCAATTCAGTTGCGTGGGCGAAATAACTACGAATACAATCTCAGCTGAATTTAAACAGGGAATCGGTCATGGGAAATCAGTCATCTTCAGAGCAAAATGGAAGAACGATCACGATGCAGGATGTGGCACGCGCTGCAGGCGTGAGTGTTTCAACTGTTTCACGCGTGCTGGATGAACGTCTCCCCCCGTCCCGCAGCCCTTCCGCTGAAAAAATACGCGAAGCGGCGAAGCTGCTGGGTTATCGACGTGACTACGTGGCGTCAAGTCTGCGCCGGGGCGATACCGGCACGATAGGCGTTCTGGTGCCCAGATTGACTGATACCGTGACGGCGATGTTCTATGAAGCCGTCTCTCAGGCCGCTGCGCGCCATGGGTATTTCACGGTAGTGGCCACCTGTGGCAACGATCCAGAAACGGAAGAGCGCGCCACGCAATCTCTGTTAGACCGCCGGGTGGACGGCCTGATCCTTTCCACCTGCCGCCTGGGCGATCGCCTGCCCCAGCAGCTACGGGAAAAACAGATCAACCATGTTCTGGCGCTACGTACCGACGGTATAAGCCCATCGGCCATTGGTGATGACGAACTGGGAGGTTATCTGGCGACCCGCCATTTACTGGATTTAGGGCACCGGGAAATCGGCATCATTGCCGGGCCGAATTTTTCATCAAGCACCTTAAACCGGCAAAAGGGTTTCCTGCGTGCCATGCAGGAAGCGCAGGCCGAGGTGAATCCCCAGTGGTGGCGAGATTCCGATTTTACCATTGTGGCCGGTGAAAACGCCGGTTATGAAATACTGAATAGTCCTGCGCGCCCCAGCGCCATTTTCGCCGTCAATGATGACCTGGCGATCGGCGTGATGGCGGCGGCACATCGACTCGGACTGGAGATAGGCCGCGACGTTTCTCTGGTGGGTTATAACGACATTCCTTTGGTCAGCCGTCTGCCGATCCCCTTAACCTCGGTAAAAACGCCGCTTGATCAGCTTGCCAGCCATGCTGTCGAATTACTGTTAAGCAACCATGCGGAAAATCCCCAGCGCTATTCTCTGCCGACGCTGATCCCGCGCGCTTCCACGCGGCCTTATCGCTAAGCGGCGAAGGTTCCCGGCCCAAAGGGTGTGACAGGGCCGGGGCAGTATTTAATATTATGCCAGCTAATGTTATCAGATATTGATTCTTGCTCGTCAGGGGGAGGTTATAGCGTAAACGTCATGCCAATACGATACCGTGATTCTGAGATTTTATTTTGGCCGTCATGGTAGCCCTGTTTCCCGAGATAATCATATTCGATATAGGGACTAAACCAGTCATTCCATTTATAGCGTAGCGTTAGCGCATTTTCTGTCGCCGAAGACTTATCATTTTTATACTTATAGTCGTCATTGACGTGGCGATAGACCGTGCCTTGATATAAGGCGCTCCATTGTGCATTAAATTTATAGGCAACATATAAATCCAGACGATTGAAGCTATCCCGATGCGACTCACCGGCACTATTGACCGTTTCATAAGTGTTGTAGTCATAGCGATAACGCAGCCCAAAGGTAAGGTCGGGCGTGGCTTTATAATTAACGCGCAGATAAGGCCGTAGCTGAGTGCCTTTGCTGCTCCAGTGATAGATGCCGCCAGGCTGCAAGGCCCATTTATCGGCGAATGGCCAGCTATAGTTAGCCTCTATTTCATTATAATCGACCGTGCTGTCGCCAAAGGAGTGGGAACCATCAGCTCTGTCGGTACCCTGGTTGCCCTGATGGTTATTTTTGTTGTTTTTGTTATCCATCTCCATACTCGCCCACCAGCCTGTTTCCCACCCCTGGCTGACCTTATAGCGGGACTCGTAAGAGTGGCTTCCCGCCCGATATCCTCCCCTGACATCAAAGGTCAGCGCGTGGCCGGCTGCAGAAATGCCAAGAACGCAACACATAATAAAAGCGGTTTTTGTACGCATATTTTATCCCTAAAATTAATCATCTCGAAATAAAACGGAAAAGAATATGACCGTATCTATATATTTTACAAATCAATATGAAATCGTTTGCAGTATCGTTTTCAATTACAGATATATTTCTATTACTAAATACGAATGGTCAAGACGGTAAAAATACCGATGCTATTCTCATCACAAATTTTCATCCGTTATTATCATGGCAGGTGAATTTCTGTGATCGACTCCGCTCCCTTTATTAGCCGATCATCACCTTCCCTTTCACCTGCAGCGAGTCGCTCTTGTTGTGGTAAATAACCGGCGCGCGCCTGTCATCATAAGTACGCGTTTACGCTGACGCGTGGCGGAGAGATAACCGCGTAATTAACAATGATTAATCAATGCTCTGGCGATTTTGCTGACTGTTACGCTATACTACCTTCTGAAATTGCCAGCCCGCGCCTGTGGGCGGGTGTTCAAGTAGCTTCCTTATAGTTCGATCAACTTCCCTTCCGAGGATCTGACCTCAACGGTCAGAAAAGATATGTTAAACAGTATTTTAGTAATACTCTGTCTGATAGCCGTCAGTGCCTTTTTTTCGATATCGGAAATCTCACTGGCCGCCTCACGTAAAATCAAACTGAAACTGCTGGCCGATGAAGGCAACGTCAACGCACAGCGCGTGCTGAAGATGCAGGAGAACCCGGGCACCTTCTTTACCGTCGTGCAAATCGGCCTCAATGCCGTCGCCATTCTTGGCGGTATCGTGGGCGACGCGGCCTTCTCCCCGGCGTTTCATAGCCTGCTCAGCGGGTATATGTCGCCGGAGCTCTCCGAGCAGCTGAGCTTCATCATCTCTTTTACCCTGGTCACCAGCTTGTTCATCCTGTTTGCTGACCTGACTCCGAAACGCATCGGTATGATTGCGCCCGAAACCGTGGCTCTGCGCATCATCAACCCGATGCGCTTCTGCCTGTTAGTCTTCCGCCCGCTGGTGTGGTTGTTTAACGGCATGGCCAACATGATCTTCCGCATCTTCAAACTGCCGATGGTGCGTAAAGACGATATTACTTCCGACGATATCTATGCCGTCGTTGAAGCCGGCGCGCTGGCCGGGGTGCTGCGCAAGCAGGAGCACGAGCTGATTGAGAACGTGTTCGAGCTGGAGTCCCGTACCGTTCCTTCCTCCATGACCTCGCGCGAAAACGTCATTTGGTTTGATTTACACGAAGACGAGCAGAGCCTGAAAAATAAAGTGGCCGAACATCCGCACTCGAAATTCCTCGTCTGTAATGAAGATATCGACCACATTATCGGTTACGTCGATTCAAAAGATCTGCTGAACCGCGTACTGGCCAACCAGAGCCTGGTCCTGACCG
The DNA here is from genome assembly GCF_014192815.1 of Klebsiella sp. RC2. Lineage (NCBI taxonomy): Bacteria > Pseudomonadati > Pseudomonadota > Gammaproteobacteria > Enterobacterales > Enterobacteriaceae > Klebsiella > Klebsiella sp. RC2. The sequence continues at coordinate 140,897 of NZ_JACHYL010000007.1, forward strand.
GCGGCGTGCAGATCCGCAACACGCTGATCGTGCCGGATACCCTGACCCTGTCAGAAGCGCTGGAAAGCTTCAAAACCGCCGGCGAAGATTTCGCGGTGATCATGAATGAATACGCGCTGGTGGTCGGGATCATCACCCTCAACGACGTCATGACCACCCTGATGGGCGACCTCGTCGGCCAGGGGCTGGAAGAGCAGATTGTCGCCCGCGATGAAAACTCGTGGCTGATCGATGGCGGTACGCCGATTGATGACGTGATGCGTGTGCTGGATATCGACGAGTTCCCGCAGTCCGGGAATTACGAGACCATCGGCGGCTTTATGATGTTTATGCTGCGTAAAATCCCCAAACGCACCGACGCGGTGAAGTTCTCCGGGTATAAGTTTGAGGTCGTGGATATCGATAACTACCGGATCGACCAGCTGCTGGTGACCCGTATCGATAACAAGCCAACGGTGCTGGTGCCCAAGCAGGCCGAAGCGGCGGAAAGCCAGAACGCCTGAGCCTGACCTTTTCTCTCTCAAGGGCGGATAACCATCCGCCCTTTTTTTATGTCCCGAATGTGAAGCGGCTCACGCCCCTCTGCCGATAGCAGATTACTCCTGCTCGATAGCGGAACGTTCATGACTCCTCGCCACGCAAAAAGGTAACGTTGCCCGCGTCTACACGATCATATTCCTGAATAAAGGAAGCGAGGGTTACCATGATAACGTCAAATAAAAATTACTTTATCAGCTGTCTGTTTTTCCTGTTCTTCTTTATAGGCTGGGGATGCTGCTACCCCTATTTATCACTGTGGTTAACGGAAACCATCGGCATCAATTATACGGACGTCGGTCTGGTCTATTCCTTTACCGCTATTGTCGCCGTCTGCGTTCAGCCGTTATTCGGCTTCATCTCCGATAAACTGGTATATCGTAAAAATCTGATGTGGATGCTGGCGATTATAATCACGTTATTCGCCCCTTATTGGATCTATGTCTTTGCTCCCCTGTTAAAAATAAATGTGTTCCTCGGCGCGCTGGCTGGCGGCCTTTATATTGGCATGGCCTACGGCGCAGGCTGCGGGGTTTGCGAAGCCTACATTGATAAAGTCAGCCGCGCTTCCGGTTTCGAATTTGGCCGGGCGCGGATGTTCGGCGGCATCGGCGCCGCGATCGGCACCTTTGCGGCAGGAAAACTCTACGGCATTGATCAGAATATGATTTTCTGGTTGGCCAGCGGCGCAGGCGTCTGCCTGCTGGTCATTGTCTGGAAAATGCAGATCAGCGCCCACCCGCAGCAGGGATTGCTGTCTGGCAAAGACTCGCCGGTTACCCTCCGCGATGCCGTCTCGCTGTTAAAAATTAAAAAATTCTGGTTCTTCGCCCTCTATGTCATTGGCGTCGGGGCGGTCTATGAAACCTATGACCAGCAGTTCGCTATCTATTACAGCCATTTCTTTGAGAGTAAAGCCCGGGGTGCAGAAGTCTTCGGTTATTTAACCACGGGTCAGATTTTCCTTGATGCCATCGTGATGTTCTTTGCGCCATGGTTTGTGAATAAAATCGGCCCGAAAAATGCGCTGTTATACTGCGGGCTGATTATGAGCTTGCGCATTATCGGCTCCGCATGGGCTATTGGCCCGGTATCCATCAGCCTGATTAAACTCCTCCACGGCTTTGAAAGCTCGGTGCTCCTCGTCGCGGCGCTAAAATATATTACCGCTAACTTTAACCCTCTGCTGTCAGCGACCGTTTACTTAATTGGCTTCCAGTTTTCGAAAAGCTTTAGCTCTATTTTTCTCTCGACCGGTATCGGCCATATGTACCAGAGCATGGGCTTTACCAGCAGTTATATCGTACTCGGCGGTATCGCTCTGTGCTTCACGCTCATTTCTTTTATTACGCTGGATAAAGCGCGTGTCTTCGCTTCACAACCGGTGCCCGCGAATTAATGTCAGGAGGTAGTGTGTATGTCTCATTTATTTTATGGCGTGGCGTATTACGATGAATATATGCCGGAAGATCGGCTGGCGAAGGATATCGCCTTAATGCGCGAAACCGGCATTAACGTGGTGCGTATTGCCGAGTCCACCTGGAGTACGCTGGAGCCTGAAGAGGGCCAGTACAATTTCTACCATATCGACCGGGTGCTGGAGGCGATGCATGAGGCCGGCATTGCGGTCATCGTCGGGACGCCGACCTATGCGGTACCGGCCTGGCTGGCGGCGAAACATCCCGATATTCTGGTCACCACCGTCGCGGGGCAGCAAAAATATGGCCCGCGGCAGATCATGGATATCGTCAATCCGACCTTTCGCCGCTATGCCGAAAAAATTATCCGCACGCTGATGGCCCATGTGCAGCACCATCCGGCGATTATCGGCTGGCAACTGGATAACGAAACCAAGCATTACGACAATATTGGCCGCTATATGCAGGAGGGCTTCGTGCGCAGCCTGCAGGAGAAATATCCTGACCTCCGGCAGCTGAATCGCGATTTCGGCCTGGATTACTGGAGCAACCGCATTGACCGCTGGCAGGATTTTCCGCCGGTGGAAAACACCATCAACGCCAGCCTCGCCTGCGCCTTCTCCCGCTATCAGCGTCAGCAGGTCACCGAGTATCTGGCCTGGCAGGCGGCCATCGTTCGGGAATACGCCCAGCCGCACCAGTTCGTCACCCACAACTTCGATTTCGAATGGCGCGGTTACTCTTACGGCGTGCAGCCGCGGGTCGACCATTTTGCGGCGGCGCAGGCGCTGGATATCGCCGGCGTCGATATCTATCACCCGAGCCAGGCGCACCTGACCGGGCGGGAAATCGCCTTTGGCGGCGCCATCACCCGCTCGCTTAAGCCGGGTCAGAACTACTTCGTACTGGAAACCCAGGCTCAGGGCTTCGCCCAGTGGACCCCCTTCCCGGGCCAGCTACGCCTGCAGGCATTCAGCCATATCGCCTCCGGCGCCGCCATGGTCTCCTACTGGCACTGGCATTCGATTCATAACGCCTTCGAAACCTACTGGAAGGGGCTGCTCAGCCACGACTTCTCGCGCAACCCAACCTGGCAGGAAGCCACCACCATCGGCGCCGATTTCGCCCGCCTGTCGCCGCAGCTGGCGGAGCTGAAGGCCGAAAATGACGTCGCGTTGCTAATAAGCAATGAGGCGATGGACGCCCTCAATCACTTCCGTCCCGGCGATGCCGAGAGCAACATTTATAACGATATCTTCCGCCGCTTCCACGATGCGCTGTATGACCACAATATCAGCCTCGACATCATCCACGATGTGAACGAGGAAACCTCGCGCTACCGGGTACTGATCGTTCCTGGTCTGTACGCCGCCGATGATGGCCTGCTAACACGGATTAACGACTATATCGCCCGGGGCGGCAGAGCGCTGATCGGCTTTAAATCAGGCTTTAGCGATGAAAATGTCAAGGTGCGCAACAGCGCGCAGCCGGGGATTTTGCGCCAGAGCTGCGGCGTCAGCTACAGCCAGTTCACCCTGCCGGAAGGGACGACGGTAAGCTCATGCTGCGCAGAGATTGATTGCCGCAATGATAATCAGGCTGAGCTGTGGATGGAATTGCTGACGCCCGATGGCGGAACCCGCACACTGCTGCGCTATCAGCATCCGGCATGGGGCGAATACGCCGCCGCAACGGCGGCGGATTACGGTCAGGGACGCGCCCTGTACGTTGGCTTCCTGCCGCACAAGCGCCTGATTAGCCAGCTGTTTGATGTCCTGACGGCGGATCTCACGCTGAACTCGCGAACTTCCGCCTATCGCTATCCGTTAGTGGTTAAAAAGATGCGTAACCGAGCCGGAAATACTATCCACTTCCTGTTCAATTACTCCGGCGAGGCGCTGGATGTTGTCAGCGAGACCGCGGGTACCGCGCTGCTGAGCGGGGAGGCTGTAGACGTCGGCCAGCCGTTGCGCCTCAGGGCCTGGGAATTTACTATCATCGAAAGCTAACGACGCGGCGGCGCCCAGGTGGGAGAAAGAATGGAACTGGATATCAATGAGCTACTCAATTTTTCGCCATTGATGAAGACCTTTACCTTCAATGCCTGGGTCGTCGCAGGCTTCACGCCGATTACCCGCGGCTCCACGCTGGACTACTACATTAATCGCCCGCAGGGGATGAAAGGTTACATCATTAATCTGACCCTGCGCGGCCAGGCGCGGGCGAAAGCGGGCGATGGCTTCCTGCTGTGCCGGGAAAACGATCTGTTGCTGTTTCCTCCCGGCGTGCCCCATCATTACGGCAGGGACGAACACAGCGAGTACTGGGACCATCTGTGGATCTACTTTATCCCCCGCCCCTACTGGATAGACTGGCTAAAGTGGGACCAAACCACCCACGGTATCGGCAAAACAACCATTAACGATCCCGACCAGCTCCAGCAGCTGCGCGATCTTTTCTACGAAGTAATACGCCACCACTCTGCGTCCGTACCGCTGTCAGAAGCGCTGGCAATGAACGCGCTGGAGAGATTAATTCTCCGCTGTTTTCAGCAGCAGCCCATTAGCAACCGCCATGCCCACGACCCACGGATTAACGCCATCTGCGACTATCTTAACGCCCATATTGCGCAGGAGGTAAAAATCGAGACCCTGGCGGCGATGGTGTTTATCTCCCCTTCACGTCTGGCGCACCTTTTCAAAAATGAACTGGGGCAAACGGTCTATGCGTGGCGGGAAACGCAGCGCATCAACCGCGCCAGGTGGCTTATTCAGAGCACCTCGCTCCCACTTAACAAAATTGCTTTATCGGTGGGTTACAGCGATCCGGTCTATTTCACCCGCCTTTTTCGTAAACATAACGGCATCCCACCGGGCGAATATCGCAAACGCTATGCGGAAATGAAGGGCTAAAAACATCAACGGCTCCCATCGGGAGCCGTCTTTTACCTACTACGTACTGCTACGTTTCAGGTTATGCCATCTCAGTTTGCAGACGCAACACCTGACGATTGACTTCGGACATCACTGACAGATGCAGCTTGTCCTTGACCTTCGGGATAAGGATTTTGCCCTTATCAAATTCAAATGCGCCAACGTCCTTGATGTACAACCGTCCACGAAACAGGATCTTCACGTACTTCGCCACTTGCAGCGGATTGTAGCGTTGGAAAATTTTCATTCTTCTCTCCTGCCAGGGTTACGCTCCTGTGGTGCCACAGTTAGCCCACGTATCGGGAGCGCAAATTTTAATGCCCTAAAACTATAGTCCAGAATCTCAGAGGGACCCAGTGTGTATAAGTTTATTTACCGTTTGATGACAATAATTCAGAATTTTCGTTTCGGACATACGATGAAGTAAGTATAAGTCGCCGTTTTTCTACTAATTTGTGCGTCAACACGCAAACTGGCATCCTCATTGCGGGTAATCGCCGCCAATCGCACTTATGATTAAACGAGACCAAGTGGTCGGATCACCTGCATAAAAATGATTAAGGATTACGCATGACCCTACGTAGCATACTGGCCGCCTCGTTACTGCTTCTCCCGCTGCTGGCCACAGCGCATAACTTCGTCGACGGCCAGCGTGTGGCGCCGGTCGGCGTCGCGGATCGGGGAGAACTCATTCTGGATAAGGATAAGTTTAGCTATAAAAACTGGAACAGCTCGCAGCTGGTGGGAAAAGTGCGAGTTATCCAGCACATTGCCGGTCGCTCGTCAGCCAAAGAGAAAAATGCCAACCTGATCGAGGCGATTAAAGCGGCAGGTTTCCCGCACGATCGTTACCAGACCACCACCATCGTTAACACCGACGATGCCATTCCGGGCACCGGCATGTTCGTGCGCAGCAGCATTGAGAGTAATAAAAAGCTTTTTCCATGGTCGCAGTTTATCGTCGACAGCAACGGGCTGGTGCGTAAAGCCTGGCAACTGGACGAGAAGAGTTCCGCGATCGTGGTGCTGGATAAGGACGGGCGCGTAAAGTGGGCCAAAGACGGTGCGCTGACCCAGCAGGAGGTGCAGCAGGTCATCGACCTGCTGCATAAATTGCTTAATAAATAGAGACCCGGAAGCCGGGGTTGAGGAAGGATTCACGCGGCGTGTAGTCGAGGGTTTTTCCCTGCCAGTCGTGAACATGCGCCCCGGCGGCCACCGCGACCGCGTGGCCGGCGGCAGTGTCCCAGGTGCTGGTCGGCCCGAAGCGCGGATAGAGCTGGGCCTGGCCTTCCGCCACCAGGCAGAACTTCAGCGAAGATCCGATAGAAGTGGTTTGATGCTCGCCCAGTTGCTCAAGATACTCCTGCAGCTCCGGATCGTTACCGTGAGAGCGACTGATCACCACCAGCGGCGGACGGGCATCGCGGACCTGGATCTGCTTGCGTACGCCGCACTCTTCTTTCCAGGCTTTGCCATTTTGCGCGCTGTACATCACCTTCATCACCGGGGCATAGACAACGCCCAGCGTCGGCTTGCCGTTTTCAATCAGCGCGATATTGACGGTGAATTCGCCGTTACGCTTAATAAACTCTTTGGTGCCGTCCAGCGGGTCGACCAGCCAGTAGCGCTGCCAGTGCTGACGTACCTCCCAGGCCGGCGGGTCCTCCTCGGAAAGAACCGGGGTGTCAGGATCCAGCGCTTTCAGACCGCTGATGATGACGTTGTGCGCTGCGATATCCGCCGCCGTGACCGGAGAATCATCTTTCTTGCTGGCGACGTTGATCGGCTGGTTTCCATCGTAGACTTCCATGATGGCATCGCCCGCGTTCCGTGCAAGCTGACATACTTGTTCTAACATTCTCCACCTCGTCTGGTTACAGTGGCGTTAACTCGTTGTTTTATTTATATCGCATCACCGCGAGTTCCGCTATCTGTGATAACGATGGCGGTTTCTCTGCCCGCTTTTCTGGCAAGATTCACATTTCTGTAAGCAACAGAATATAAATACATTTTCTACTGTGCTATCGCTCATAAAAAAAGGACGCCTCTGATGATTAAGTTTAGCGCAACGCTCCTGGCCACGCTGATCGCCGCCAGCGTCAACGCCGCGACGGTCGACCTGCGGATCATGGAAACCACCGATCTGCACAGCAATATGATGGACTTTGACTATTACAAAGATGCCGCCACGGAGAAATTCGGCCTGGTGCGTACCGCCAGCCTGATCGAACAGGCGCGGGCAGAAGCGAAAAACAGCGTGCTGGTGGATAACGGGGATGTTATCCAGGGTAGCCCGTTAGGCGACTACATGGCCGCGAAAGGGTTGAAAGAAGGCGATGTGCATCCGGTGTATAAGGCGATGAATACCCTGAATTACGCCGTCGGCAACCTGGGCAACCATGAATTCAATTATGGCCTCGACTTCCTGCATAAGGCGCTGGCCGGGGCGAAATTCCCCTACGTGAACGCCAATATCATCGATGCCAAAACTGGCAAACCGATGTTTACGCCGTACCTGATCCAGGATACCCGGGTCGTGGACAGCGATGGTCAACCCCATACTCTGCGCATCGGCTATATCGGTTTTGTGCCGCCGCAGATCATGACCTGGGATAAAGCCAATCTCAGCGGTAAAGTGACGGTCAACGACATTACCGAAACCGCGCGCAAATATATCCCGGAGATGCGGGCGAAAGGGGCTGATGTGGTGGTCGTGGTCGCGCACTCCGGCCTCTCCGCCGACCCGTATCAGGCGATGGCCGAAAACTCGGTCTACTACTTAAGCCAGGTGCCCGGCGTGGACGCCATTATGTTCGGCCATGCCCACGCGGTGTTCCCGGGTAAAGACTTCGCCAACATCAAAGGCGCGGATATCGCCAAAGGGACGCTGAACGGCGTACCGGCGGTGATGCCGGGAATGTGGGGCGATCATCTCGGGGTGGTTGATCTGGTGCTGAACAACGACAGCGGCAAATGGCAGGTAACTCAGAATAGAGCGGAAGCGCGGCCAATCTATGACGCGGTGGCGAAGAAATCGCTGGCGGCCGAAGACGGCAAGCTGGTGGCGGTGCTGAAAGCCGACCACGACGCCACTCGCGAATTCGTCAGCAAGCCGATCGGCAAGTCCGCCGACAACATGTACAGCTATCTGGCGCTGGTGCAGGACGACCCGACGGTGCAGGTGGTCAACATGGCGCAGAAAGCCTATGTAGAACACTATATTCAGGGCGACCCGGATCTGGCGAAGCTGCCGGTGCTCTCCGCCGCCGCGCCGTTTAAAGTCGGCGGACGTAAAAACGATCCGGCGAGCTTTGTCGAAGTGGAGAAAGGTCAGCTCACCTTCCGCAATGCCGCCGACCTCTATCTCTACCCCAACACCCTGGTGGTGATGAAGGTCAGCGGGAAAGAGGTCAAGGAGTGGCTGGAGTGCTCCGCCGGACAGTTTAACCAGATCGATCCCGCCAGCAGCAAGCCGCAGTCGCTGATCAACTGGGACGGCTTCCGCACCTATAACTTCGACGTCATTGACGGGGTGAACTACCAGATTGACGTCACCCAGCCGGCCCGCTACGACGGCGAATGTCAGATGATCCATCCGCAGGCAGAGCGTATTAAGCACCTGACCTTTAACGGTAAACCTGTCGATCCGCAGGCCACTTTCCTGGTCGCGACCAATAACTATCGCGCTTACGGCGGCAAATTCGCCGGCACCGGTGAGAGCCATATCGCCTTTGCCTCACCGGATGAAAACCGTTCAGTGCTGGCGGCGTGGATAGGCGCGCAATCGAAGAAGGATGGCGCGATCCATCCGGCGGCGGATAACAACTGGCGTCTGGCGCCGATCCACAGCAACACGCCGTTGGATATTCGTTTTGAGACCTCGCCAGGCAACAAAGCCGCGGCGTTTATCAAAGAGAAAGCACAGTATCCAATGCGCCAGGTGGCCACCGATGATATCGGCTTCGCCATTTATCAGCTGGATTTGAGCAAGTAATGCCTGTTCCCCGGTGGCGCTGCGCTTACCGGGGCTACAAACCGGGGCTGACGGGTAGCCCGGATAAGGCGCCAGCCGCTATCCGGGTACATCTCCCCGGCGGCGCTGCGCTTACCGGGGCTACAAACCGGGGCTGACGGGTAGCCCGGATAAGGCGCCAGCCGCTATCCGGGTACATCTCCCCGGTGGCGCTGCGCTTACCGGGGCTACAAACCGGGGCTGACGGGTAGCCCGGATAAGGCGCCAGCCGCTATCCGGGAATATCTCCCCGGTGGCGGGGCTACAGGGAGTGATACATTTTCACTCCCCGTGGTTAGCCAACACCGCAGGCAGATTGCTCTCGATCCAGTCCGCCAGCGCCGCCACTTTCTCGCTCACCTGCAGGCCGAGCGGCGTCAGGCTATATTCAACGTGTGGCGGCACCACCGGATAAGAGACGCGGTCGATAAAACCATCCTGCTCCAGGGCCTGCAGCGACTGCGCCAGCATCTTTTCGCTGATCCCGCCCATTTTGCGGCGCAGATCGCTGAAGCGATGGGTCCCCTCGCGCAGCGCCACCAGAATCAACACGCCCCAGCGGCTGGTGACATGTTTAAGTACATCGCGCGACGGGCACTGTTCCGCAAACAGGTTGCCGTTACGCAGTTTCTCGCTCAGCGTCGGTTCGGCCATTTTCACACTTACCTTTTTGTACGTACTTACTAAAAGTTAGTTAAGGTGTTAGCTTACCACAACTGCCACTAAACACGAAGGAGAAGTCCCATGATCGCCCTTACCGGTGCCACCGGCCAGCTTGGCCACTACGTTCTGCAAGACCTGTTAAAAACCGTCCCTGCCAGCCAGATTGTGGCGATTGTCCGCAACCCGGCCAAAGCCCAGGCGCTCAGCCAGCAGGGCGTCGTTGTCCGTCAGGCCGAGTACGGCGATGAAGCGGCACTAACCGCCGCGCTGCAGGGCGTGGATAAACTGCTGTTAATCTCCTCCAGCGAAGTCGGTCAGCGCGCCGTTCAGCACCGCAACGTCATCAACGCCGCCAAAGCCGCTGGGGTGACATTCATCGCCTACACCAGCCTGCTGCACGCCGACACCTCGCCGCTGGGCCTGGCCGCAGAGCATATTGAAACCGAGCAGATGCTGGCCGACTCTGGTATCGCTTACGCCCTGCTGCGCAATGGCTGGTATACCGAAAACTATCTGGCCAGCGCACCGCCGGCGCTGGAGCATGGCGTGTTTATCGGTGCCGCCGGCGAGGGTAAAATTGCCTCCGCCACCCGCGCGGATTATGCCGCCGCTGCCGCCCGCGTTATCGCCGGTGAAGGCCATGAAGGGAAGATTTACGAACTGGCGGGTGATAACGCCTGGACGCTGAGCGACCTGGCTGCTGAGCTGAGCACGCAAAGCGGAAAAAACGTGGTCTACCAGAACCTCAGCGAAGCCGATTTCGCCGCCGCGCTGAAAAGCGTCGGTCTGCCGGCGGGTCTGGCGGATATGCTGGCGGATTCCGATGTCGGCGCGTCGAAAGGCGGGCTGTTTGACGACAGCCGCACCCTGAGTACGCTGATCGGCCGTCCGACCACCTCCCTTGCTGAAAGCGTGAAAGGCATTCTGTAACCACCCCTGTCAGCTTTTGCGGTTGCGTCCCGGCGGTTCCTCTCTCATATTGAAGGGATAACCGTCGGGAGGCAGGCATGCAGGGCGTACCACCCCAATTTAGTGATGAAAAAGACCGCGCGCGCTTTCGCCATCTCGAACAGCTGCCCGGGGTGGAGCTCTACCACGCCCATATCTCTCGCTACGCCTTTGAACCCCATACCCACGAAGCCTTCGGCATCGGCGTGATTGAGCAAGGCGCTGAACGCTTTCGCTACCGCGGCAGCCAGCATATCGCCGCCGCGAACGCCATTGTCACCATGAATCCCGACGAGCTGCATACCGGCGAAGCGGAAACCGCTGACGGCTGGCGCTACCGGATGATTTATCTGGAGCCGGACCGTCTGGAAGCCATCACCGGGGTGCGCGACTGGTGGTTCAGCGAGGTGGTCCGCGAGGATCCCCTGCGTTCCCGACAGATTGGCCAGCTGATTTATGGCCTGTGGCATAGCGACGATCCGCTGGCCCAGCAGGGACTGCTGCTCGACCTCATCGACGCCTTCCGCCCTCTGGCCCACCATGCCTCTGCGCAGGGTGAGGCCGGGCATCGCTTCGACCGGGTGCGCGACTACCTGCACGATAACTATATGCGCCCCATCACCCTCGACGAGCTAGCGCAGGTGGCGGCGCTTAGCCCATACCACTTTCAGCGCCAGTTTAAAGCCCACTATCACGTGACGCCCCATCAGATGCTGATGGCCATCCGTCTGTGGCGCGCCAAGGCATTTCTCACCCACGGTATGCCCGCCGCCGAAGTGGCGATAGCCGTCGGCCTCACCGACCAGTCCCACCTGACCCGCGCCTTCACCCTGCGTTACGGCATTACGCCGGTGCGCTATCAGAAGCAGGTCGCCAGGCGCTAATGCGCAATCTCATACAATATTCCTGCCCGGCCCCCTTCTACACTGCAGACAACTGTGATGACAACGGATGCAATGATGATTAGTGGTGTGCTGTACGCCCTGCTGGCGGGGCTGATGTGGGGATTAATTTTTGTCGGGCCTTTGCTGGTGCCAGAGTACCCGGCGATGCTGCAGTCGATGGGGCGCTATCTGGCGCTGGGCCTGATCGCCCTGCCGCTGGCGTGGCTCGGGCGCGCGCGTTTGCGCCAGCTGAGCCGCAACGACTGGTGGACTGCGCTGGGCCTGACGATGATGGGAAATCTTATCTATTACGCCTGCCTGGCCAGCGCCATTCAGCGCACCGGGGCGCCGGTCTCCACCATGATTATCGGCACGCTGCCGGTGGTCTTGCCGGTCTTCGCCAATCTGCTCTACAGCCAGCGCGACGGAAAGCTGCCGTGGCGGCGTCTGTTTCCGGCGCTGGTCTGCATCGCCGTGGGCCTGATCTGCGTTAACGTCGCAGAACTGCGCCAGGGGCTGCCTGATTTTAGCCCGTGGCGCTACGGCTCCGGCATCGCGCTGGCGCTGGGATCGGTGGCCTGCTGGGCCTGGTATGCCCTGCGCAACGCCCGCTGGTTGCGGGAAAATCCGCATCAGCCGCCGATGATGTGGGCTACCGCTCAGGCACTGGTCACGCTTCCGGTTTCGCTGGCCGGCTATCTCGCCGCCTGCGCCTGGCTGCACGGCCAGCAGGCCGGGTTTCCCCTGCCCTTCGGCCCGCGCCCGGCGGTGTTCATTACGCTGATGCTGGCCATCGCGGTGCTCTGCTCATGGGTCGGCGCGCTGTGCTGGAATATCGCCAGCCAGCGGCTGCCGACGGTGATCCTCGGGCCGCTGATCGTCTTCGAAACTCTGGCCGGGCTGCTGTATACCTTCCTGCTGCGGCAAAGTTTACCGCCGCTGCTGACCCTGAGCGGCATCCTGTTGCTGGTGCTCGGCGTGGTCTCCGCCGTACGCGCCAGACCGGAAAAACCGATGCTGCAGCCGCTGACGGACGAAAAAAAGTAGCCAGGCCTCCTTAAGGGGTATTCCCTCGCCAAAAAGATGCATTTAAAATACATCTTATATTCCTGATGACGAGGTAACTGCTATGGCTTTCCGTGACCAACCTTTAGGCGAGCTGGCGCTGACCATCCCGCGCGCCTCCGCCCTGTTCCGTCAATACGATATGGATTACTGCTGCGGCGGCAAACAGACCCTGGCGCGCGCTGCATCGCGGAAAGCGCTGGATGTCGCGGTGATTGAAGCCGAGCTGGCGAAACTGGCCGAGCAGCCTCTTTCCCGCGACTGGCGCGCGGCGCCCCTCCCGGAGATTATTGACCACATCATCGTCCGCTATCACGACCGGCACCGCGAACAGCTGCCGGAGCTGATCCTGCAGGCCACCAAGGTTGAACGTGTGCATGCCGATAAACCGAACGTGCCGAAAGGGCTGACCAAATACCTGACCATGCTGCATCAGGAACTCTCCAGCCACATGATGAAAGAGGAGCAGATCCTGTTCCCGATGATCAAACAGGGGATGGGCACCCAGGCCGGGGGGCCGATCAGCGTAATGGAAAGCGAGCACGATGAAGCGGGTGAACTGCTGGAGGTCATTAAGCACATCACCCATAACGTGACGCCGCCGCCGGAAGCCTGCACCACCTGGAAGGCGATGTATAACGGTATCAACGAGATGATTGACGATCTGATGGAGCACATCAGTCTGGAAAATAACGTACTGTTCCCGCGCGCCCTTGCCGGAAAATAAAGAAAAAGGCGCCCGCAGGCGCCCTCGACATTGTCCGTCTTATTTGGCCACTCCGGGTGGCCTTTTTTATTTCGCCAGACGTTTTTTGCCGGCAAACAGCCAGCCCGCGCCCAGCAGAACAAACCACAGCGGGGTAACCATCAGCGCTTCACGGGTATCATCTTCCAGGGTCAACAGCACCAGTACGAAGACGAAGAAGGCCATGCACACCCAGCACATGAATTTGCCCAGCGGCATCTTGTATTTGGACTTCTCATGCAGCTGCGGGCGCTTTTTACGGTAGACCAGATAAGAGCAGAGGATAATCGTCCAGACGAACATAAACAGGATCGCCGACACCGTGGTGATCATGGTGAACGCGGCAATCACGCTCGGGTTGACCATCAGCATGACCACACCGCCCAGCAGGCACATGCAGGAGAAGGTTAAACCCTTCGCCGGCACCGCACGCTTCGACAGCTTGGCGAACATCTTCGGCGCCTGACCATCCTGCGCCAGACCGAACAACATACGGCTGGTAGAGAACACGCCGCTGTTGGCCGAGGAGGCTGCGGAAGTCAGCACCACAAAGTTGATCAGGCTCGCCGCCGCCGGCAGGCCGACCAGCACGAACAGCTCAACGAACGGGCTCTTGCTCGGCACCACGGAGCTCCACGGCGTCACCGACATAATCACAATCAGCGCGAAGACGTAGAACATAATGATACGCAGCGGGATGGAGTTAATCGCCCGTGGCAGGGATTTCTCCGGGTCTTTGGTTTCGGCGGCGGTGGTCCCCACCAGCTCAATCCCCACGAAGGCGAACACCGCAATCTGGAAGCCGGCAAAGAAGCCGCTCAGCCCTTTCGGGAACCAGCCGCCGTCATTCCACAGATGGGCGAAAGAGGCTTCGACGCCGGTCGGCGATTTGAAATGCATCATGACCATCACCAGGCCGACGACGATTAGCGCCACGATGGCGACGATTTTGATCATCGCGAACCAGAACTCCATTTCGCCAAACATTTTGACGGTGGCCAGGTTCAGGCCCAGCAGCAGCAGGATCACCGCCAGCGAGGCGACCCAGTCGGAGAGTCCGGGAAACCAGAACTGCGCGTAGGCGGTGATCGCCACTACGTCCGCCATTCCGGTGACGACCCAACAGAACCAATAGGTCCAGCCGGTAAAGTAGCCCGCCCACGGCCCCAGCAGATCGGCCGCAAAATCGCTGAAGGATTTATATTCGAGGTTCGACAGCAGTAATTCGCCCATGGCTCGCATAACGAAAAACAGCATAAAACCGATAATCATATAAACAAAAATAATAGATGGCCCGGCAAGGCTGATAGTTTTGCCAGAACCCATAAATAACCCAGTGCCGATCGCCCCGCCAATCGCAATCAGCTGAATATGTCGGTTTGTGAGATTTCGCCGTAGCGATTGTTCAGTCGGCTCCTGCTCAATAGCAGCGACTTTAACCTGATCTACCATGTGATTTCTTCCTGTTGTACCTGTCTGTGTTGTTCAGGCTCTGATGGCCCGTCGTCTGTCATTAACCCCAGCAAGGGCTAGTCGATATTAGGTAAGAATCGGAGGGATGAATACTATGATTTAGATATAATGTTAATTTTATGTTTAAAGTGAGTGTTATATCACTCATCCACCGCGAAATAGCTCACAAAAATACACCCATACGCGATGAATGCAAAACATAATTCTAATTAATTTTTAACTTAAGGATTTTACGCTATTTTTGCGGCTTCCCCCACCTCATGGGAAGAGGAAGCCTCTGCTGTTTAGATAATGTCCAGCAGTTCAACTTCGAAGATCAGGGTGCTGAACGGAGGAATCGACGCGCCAGCGCCGCGTTCGCCGTAGGCCAGGTTGTGCGGGATCGTCAGTTCCCATTTAGAACCGACCGGCATCAGGGTCAGCGCTTCAATCCAGCCGCCAATCACGCCGGTCACCGGGAATTCAGCAGGCTCACCACGGGCGACGGAGCTGTCGAAGACGGTGCCGTCGATCAGTTTGCCGGTGTAGTGCACGCGTACGCGGTCGGTACGTGCCGGGATCGGGCCTTCGCCCTGGGCCAGTACGCGGAACTGCAGACCAGATTCGGTGCTGTTCACACCCTCTTTCTCGCGGTTTTCATCGAGGTATTTCTGGCCGTCGGCGGCCATAGCCTGGAAACGTTCGCGGCGTACGGCGTCAGCACGCTCGTGGATTTCACGCAGCGCGCGGTGAACGGCTTCTACCGGCACCTGCGGCTGGTTACCTTCCAGCGCATCAGCGATACCCGCCACCAGCGCTTCCGGCAGCAGCCCCTGCAGGCCGGATTCGCTCAGCTGTTGTCCAACCTGCAAGCCGATACCGTAACTTGCCTGCGCTTCGATAGTGTCAAAAGTTGGGGTTGCCATCTTTGTTCCTTTTTGGGTGATAAACATCAAGAGAAAAGCGTGCGAAAGCATAACAGCCATAGCGAAATGGGTAAAACTTTGTCGGCGGATGATGACAAATCTCAGCGAAACAGAAACAATAGGTGGCAGCAGGTTAACTTTACTTTGTTCCGGTCATCAGGACGTTAGCCATCTATACTCATATGCAGGATAAAAATATGCGGAGCAGGAGGAAAGCCATGCCCGGGCGCTTTGAACTGACATCTACCCTGGCGAAGATCTGGCACGCCCCGGATCATTTTCGCCTCCTGGACCCGCTTCCCCCGATGCACCGCCGGGGTATCATCGCAGGCTTCCTGTTGGTCATTATCGGTATCCTTCTTCCTTCCGACGATAGCCAAAGCCCGGCGACAAACAGCCGCGAAGCGAACCTGAATCTTCAGTCGCAGTCCCAGCCGCAAGCTGGCGGCAATCAGGCCGTTCCGCTCCCGCCGATCACCAATACGCCGACCGTGAGCGATGCCGATCAGATGGCGCCCGTCGCCCCGGAGCCGATTCAGGACGAGCAGCCAGATCAGGCGCAGACGCAGCAGCCTGCTTCCCAACCGTATCAATCCTCGCAGCAGCAGTCCGCACCGGGCATTGAGCAGCAGTGGCGGACCTATCGCATCGAGTCAGGCAAAACCCTGGCCCAGCTGTTCCGCGATCATGGGCTGCCGGCCACCGACGTCTACGCGATGGCGCAGGTTGAAGGCGCTGGCAAACCATTAAGCACGTTGCAGAGCGGACAGACGGTGCAAATTCGGCAGAACGCCAACGGCGTAGTCACCGGCCTCACTATCGATACCGGCAACGGCCAGCAGGTGTTGTTTACCCGCCAGTCGAACGGCAGCTTTGTGCGTGCGCGATAGCGGAGAAGACGACAGCAAGCGTTACGCCGCCGCAAAATGAAAGGCGCTAAAAAGCAAAACGCCGGCACAAGGCCGGCGATTTGTTGTTACCAGAACGTCAGAGGCCGATTACTCAGCAACCACGTTGATGATAACTTTAGCGAATACTTCGCTGTGAACCTGGAAGTCCACTTCGTGCTCGCCAACGTTACGCAGAACGCCGTTCGGCAGGCGAACTTCGCTCTTAGCAACTTTAACGCCTGCTGCAGTAACAGCGTCAGCGATGTCGCGAGTACCGATGGAACCGAACAGTTTACCTTCGTCGCCAGCTTTGGACGCGATGGTTACGGATTCCAGGGCGTTGATCTGCGCAGCACGAGCTTCAGCAGCTGACAGAACGTCAGCCAGTTTGGCTTCCAGTTCAGCGCGACGTGCTTCGAAGAATTCAACGTTTTTCTTGGTAGCAGGAACAGCTTTACCCTGCGGGACCAGGAAGTTACGAGCGTAGCCCGCTTTAACGTTAACCTGATCACCCAGGCTACCCAGGTTTGCTACTTTATCAAGCAGAATAACTTGCATTACCTTATCCTCTCAAAGTCGTATTAATGGACCGTGACCGATTACTGATGACGATCAGTGTACGGCAGCAGGGACAGGTAGCGAGCGCGTTTGATAGCGCGAGCCAGCTGACGCTGGTATTTTGCACGGGTACCGGTGATACGGCTCGGGACAATCTTACCGCTTTCGGTGATGTAGTTTTTCAGCGTAGCGATATCTTTATAGTCGATCTCTTGAACGCCTTCCGCGGTGAAACGGCAGAACTTGCGACGACGGAAATAACGTGCCATATGGCTAGTCTCCAGAATCTATCAATTCAATCTGCTCGGCATGCAGAACCATTTTGCTCAAGCCGTTCTTTGCCTTATGGCAAGAGATGAACCCTCGAACGGTTACTGCGCTACCGACCGTTATACTGTGAGTAATGGCCTGGTTTTCGTGACCGCTAATAATAACGGGCATTTGACACCATGCCTGCCGGTGAAAACCGGCTTCCTCCTGCACTGAACGATGCTCAAGCACGAACTGGCAGTGAGGAATTCCTGACGGGCTGACCTTACGAAGTGGAGTCCTGCAAATAATGCCGGACAGCTCCAGACGGTTGGTCATCAGGATTACTCTTCAGAATCCCCAGCTTCAGAATCATCTGCGGTTTCGTTGGCGAAATCTTCGCGACGCTCACGGCGCTCGTCTTTCGCTTTAACCATCGGAGATGCTTCGGTAACAGCGTGCTTAGTACGCATTACCATGCTGCGGATAACGGCGTCGTTGAAGCGGAAGTTAGTTTCCAGCTCATCGATCGCTTCCTGCGGTGCTTCAACGTTCAGCAGAACGTAGTGAGCTTTGTGCAGTTTGTTGATCGGATAAGCCAGCTGACGGCGGCCCCAGTCTTCCAGACGGTGGATCGTACCTGCTGCTGCAGTGATTGCACCAGTGTAACGTTCGATCATGCCCGGAACCTGTTCGCTCTGGTCAGGATGGACCATAAAAACGATTTCGTAATGACGCATCGAATTGCTCCTTACGGATTATTCAGCCTCCTGTCTGGGTCAGCCGCGGCCCATGGAGGCAAGGAACGTGTTAAAGGGCGGCTGAAAAATTGACGCGTCATTCTAATGGCGCCCCCCCAGGAACACAAGCGGATTTGCACAAATAATTCGCACTAAGCGCCAAGTGGCGCTAAGTGGGTGATTTAAAATTAACCAATAAAGGAAGCGGCATTTTTTTGAACGACTGCATCAGAAAAGGTCGCCATGCGACGAACGCGCAGCGATTACACTTATATCAGAGCCAAACGACCACAGGAGAGCCCCCGAGTCAGCGTCAGGACTGTCAGTCAGGAGCGTAGTATATGAAACTGAAAATCATCGCCATGATGGCTGCGCTTTTCTTCAGCGCCAACGCGCTGGCAGCTATCCAAATCACCGAACGTCAGGCCCGCAACATGGACGACGTGCAGAGCCTCGGCGTTATCTATATCAATCACAATATGGCCACTGAGCACGAGGCCGAGCAGGCCCTTAGCCAGATGAGCGATGCGCAGGGGGCGAAATACTTTCAGCCTATCCTGATGCACGAACCCGAAACCAACGGCCCGCTTCGCGCCAGCGCGGTGATATACCGTTAGCGCCAGGCCGATTCTTCGCCTCTCTTCGCGAGGGGCGAAGCGAGGTTTTCACCTAAACGCAATTGAGAATTATTTTACAAACCGACTTATCAGCGCCATCGCAACCTGATTTAATCAGCCACTCGCCATTTGATAATCAGGAGTGATTGATGGTTCCGCGTTTCGCCACCTTAGGCCGTATCCCCAAAGGCGTTTGGGTACTCGGCGGCGTCAGCCTGCTGATGGATGTCTCCTCCGAGATGATCCACAGCCTCTTACCGTTGTTTATGGCCACCACCCTCGGCGCCAGCGTGATAATTATCGGTCTTATCGAGGGACTGGCGGAAGCCACCGCCCTGATCCTGAAAGTCTTCTCCGGCGTTATCAGCGACTATGTCGGCAAGCGCAAAGGACTGGCGCTGCTGGGATACGGCCTGGGCGCGCTCAGTAAGCCGCTGTTTGCCATCGCCCCCACCGCCGGAGTGGTGTTTAGCGCCCGCATGATTGACCGCGTAGGGAAAGGTATTCGCGGCGCGCCGCGCGATGCGCTGGTTGCCGACGTCACCCCGCCGGAGATCCGCGGCGCCGCCTACGGGCTTCGCCAGGCGCTGGATACCGTCGGCGCCTTTCTCGGCCCGCTGCTGGCGGTGCTGCTGATGTTTATCTGGGCCAACGATTTTCACGCTATTTTCTGGGTGGCGGTCATTCCCGCCGTGCTCTCCATTCTCCTGCTCGGGTTTGGCCTGCAGGAGCCAAAATCCGCCATCGCACACAAACGCAGCAATCCGCTGAAGCGCGAAAACCTGAAAAAGCTCTCCGCCGCCTACTGGTGGGTAGTCGCCATCGGCAGCATCTTCACCCTCGCCCGCTTCAGCGAAGCCTTTCTGGTGCTGCGCGCCCAGCAGATGGAGATCCCGCTGTTTACCATCCCGCTGGTGATGGTGGCGATGAACCTGGTCTACAGCCTCACGGCTTACCCGTTCGGTAAACTCTCAGACAGCATGAGCCACAGCAAACTGCTGCAGTGGGGACTGCTGGTGCTGATCCTCGCCGATATCGTGCTGGCGCTCAGCGGCCACTGGAGTACGCTACTGCTCGGCGTCGCGCTGTGGGGGATTCATATGGGAATGACCCAGGGCCTGCTGGCAGCGATGGTTGCGCATACCGCGCCGCCGGAACTACGCGGTACGGCATTCGGCATGTTCAACCTGATGAGCGGCCTGGCGCTGCTGCTGGCCAGTACCGGCGCAGGGGTACTGTGGGAAACCTTCGGCGCCGCCTCGACGTTTTACGCCGGCGCGATAATTTGTATGGTCACGCTCATCGGCATGCGCGTGATGCCGTCGGCCTATCGTCAGGGCTAAAAAAACGGCTCCGGGGCCAGACCAGTTGCTTCACCGTGAGGGGTGAAAGCCCCGGAGCGCGCTATCTACTTTTGCCCATAGTAGGCGTTTGGCCCATGCTTACGCTGAAAATGCTTATTCATCAGCCAGCTATCGATGGGCTGCAACTGCGGATTAATCCCGCGGGCAATCCACGCCATGCGCGCAACTTCTTCCATCACCACCGCGTTGTGTACCGCCTCGTGGGCGTCTTTGCCCCAGGCAAACGGCCCGTGCTGATAGACGACGATCCCAGGCGTATGCAGCGGATTCGACGCGCCCAGCGTTTCGATAATCACCTGCCCGGTGTTCAGCTCGTAAGCCTCGTCCACCTCCTGTGCGCTAAGCGCCCGGGTACAGGGGATATCACCGAAGAAGTAGTCCGCATGGGTGGTGCCAAGCGCCGGGATCGCCAGCCCCGCCTGCGCCCAGGCGGTGGCATGCGTCGAGTGGGTATGCACCACTCCGCCAAGGTCGGGATAACGACGATAGAGCGCCAGATGGGTGGCGGTATCAGAGGAGGGGCGATACAGCCCTTCCACCACGTTGCCCTCAAGATCCACGACAACCATATCGTCCGCCTTCATGGTCTCATAGGCGACGCCGCTGGGCTTGATCGCCACCAGCCCGCGCTGCCGGTCAATGGCGCTGACATTGCCCCAGGTGAAGGTCACCAGACCGTAGCGCGGTAGATCCATATTGGCCTCGAACACCTGCTGTTTCAGTTGTTGCATTACGCCGCCTCCATCAGGCCCGCGCGGGCCATCCGCGCCTTCACCCAGTCACGTGCCTTCGCCACCTCCGCCAGCGGGTCAGCGCTGGTTTCGCTCCACATCTCAATCAGGTACGGGCCACAGTAGCCGGTCTGCCTGAGCGTTTCGAAGCAGCGTTCAAAATCGACCACCCCTTCGCCGAACGGCACGTTTTTAAAGACGCCAGGTTTCGTGTCTTTGACGTGTACCGCCACGATATGCCCGCTCCCCGCCTTCAGTTCCATCTGGACATCGTTATCCCACGCTGACAGATTGCCGATATCAGGGTAAAGCTGGAACCACGGATTATTCAGGTAATGGGCGTAGCCTAAGGCCTTACTGATCGAGTTCATCAGCGGGTAATCCATGATCTCCATCGCCAGCGTGACCTGGGCACGGCTGGCCATTTCGACGCTCTGTTTCAGGCCATCGCGAAAGCGGCGGCGCGTCTCATCGTTCGCCTGCTGGTAATAGACGTCGTAGCCTGCCAGCTGGATCACCCGGATCCCCACATCCTGCGCCAGCTGGATGGCTTTACGCATAATTTCCAGCCCCTGATGACGCACCGCGTCGTCTTCACTACCCAGCGGAAAACGGCGATGGGCGCTAAGGCACATCGATGGTACCCGGACGCCGGTGTCAGCCACCGCCTTGACCAGCGCCAGACGCTGCTCGGGGCTCCAGTCCAGTCGCGCAAGGCGCACGTCCGTTTCATCGAGAGACATTTCCACAAAATCAAAGCCCAGCGCCTTCGCCAGCTGCAGCCGCTCCAGCCAGCACTCCCCGGCGGGGAGCGCTTTTTCATAGATGCCGAGCGGAATGGATTTCGCCAACATAACCGCTCCTTAACCCCACAGCTGGGCGATAGAGCGTTTAAACTGGCGCGCCGCTTCCACCGGCGAGGCGGCATCGCGGATGCTGCGCCCGGCAATAAAGACGTGAATAGGGATACCCGCGAACAGCGGCAGGTCTTCCAGCGCCAGACCGCCGGTGACAGTCACTTTGAAGCCCATATCGGACAAACGTTTAATCGCGCTGATATCCGCCTCGCTCCACGCCACGCCTGCCGCCTGTGCGTCGCGGCTGCGGTGATAGACCACCTGCTGAATACCCGCCTCGCGCCATGCCTGCGCCTGTTCCCAGGTCCAGAAGCCGGTCAGCTCAATTTGCACATCGCCGTTAAATTCTTTGGCGACGTCCAGCGCCCCTTTGGCGGTATTGATATCGGCACAGCAGATCACCGTGACCCAGTCGGCGTTGGCTTCAAAGCACATCCGCGACAGGATCTTGCCGGCGTCGGCAATTTTGGCGTCCGCCAGCACGATTTTATGCGGATACAGCGCCTTCAGATCGCGCACCGCACGCACCCCTTCGCCGACGCAAAGAATAGTACCGACTTCAATGATATCCACCTCTTCGGCGATCAGGCGGGTCGTTTCATAGGCACTGGCCAGCGTTTGGTTGTCCAGAGCGACCTGTAACATAGGTAATGACATGATGGTGTTCCTTTTAAACAGCCGCCGCGGTGGCGTTTTTGATTAAATCCAGCACTTCCTGCTCGCTACGGCAGGCGCGTAAACGGTCGAAATTGGCTTCATCGTCAAACAGGTTAACGATCTGCATGATGCCCACCTCCTGGTGGGTGGTGGCGTCAACCGCCGCCATGGTGATCAGAATGTCGACCGGGTCGTTATCTTCATGGTTGAAAATCAGCGGTTTTTTTAGCGTCACCAGCGCAAAGCCGGTTTTCTTAACGCCCTCTTCCGGCCGCCCGTGCGGCATCGCCAGCCCCGGCGCGATAACAAAATAGGGGCCATGTTGCGCGACGCCGTCGAGGATCGCCTGGTAGTAACGCGGTTCCACGACGTCGGCGGCCACCAGCAGATCGACGCCGATTTTCACCGCCTCCTGCCAGGTTTCCGCTTCCGCCTGCAGGCGAATGGAGTGGTTCTGCGCCAGTGAGTCATGCAGTTTCATGGCCGCTCCTTATTTCACGTCCTGCGGGAAGTGAGCTTTGATCACCTCCAGCAGTTTTGGGCCGAAATCCGCCGGCGACAGCATATTGCGTACGCCCACCACGTGTTTATTGCCGGAGACGGTAATCTCCCCCGCGATATGGGTTGAAGCGATGATGATATCCGCGCCGTTCAGTTCGCTTTTGTATTCACCTACCGCGCAGCTGTTTACCGTGTGGTCGATGTTGGATTGCGTCAGGAACTGATCCACCTTCATTTTCATGATCATGGAACTGCCTTGCCCGTTGCCACACACAGCCAGAATACGTACGGTCATAATCAGAACTCCTTATTGGGCAGAGGCCTCTGCCAGTTGTTTTTCCGCGTCTTCCTCGGCAAGCAGCGCGCGGCCGGCGAAGAACATATAAGCCAGTGCAATCAGGATGATGACGGCCATAAACGCCAGCCCGATGGAGGCGAAGCCCTGCATCATCGGCGGCGCCAGAATCGACCAATCCGCCATCCCCATCCAGGCGCTCATACCGGTGAGCTTCACCGCCCATACGCAGCCGAAAATTTCAACCATGCCCATCACAAGGCAGATCTTGAGCGCCGCACGCCAGCCGCCGAAATGGTTGGCAAAAACGCCAATCGTCGCGTTGGAGAAGAACATCGGGATAAAGCCTGGAATAATCAGAATTGAAGAGCCGATGCCGACCAGAATGCCGACGGCAATCAGCTGGCCGATGGTGCCCCACATAAAGCCCCACACCACCGCATTCGGCGCAAAGCTGTAGATCGCGGCGCAGTCAATCGCCAGCACCGCGCCGGGGATCAGGCGTTGCGAGATGCCGTTGAAGGCTTCGGACAGTTCGGCGACGAACATCCGCACGCCCTGGGTAATGATGAAAATAGCCACCGCGAAGGAGAAACCGGTCTGCAGGATATAGACCGTCCAGTGGGTTTTGCCCGCCATCGCCTGCACCACATCAATACCGAAGGAAAGCAGGATCGCGCCAAAGAAAATGGTCATCACAATCGCGGTAGAGACGATGTTGTCGTGGAAGATATTCAGCCAGCCGGGCAGCTTGAGGTCTTCGACGCTCTCCTCTTTTTTCCCCAGATACGGCGCCACTTTGTAGGCAATCCACGAGGCAAACTGCTGCTGGTGACCGATGGAGAAGCCGCAGCCGTCGGTGACCAGCTGAGTCGGCTTGAACATCATGTTGGAGGTGATCCCCCAGTACAGAGAGACCAGTACCGCGGTGCAGATAATGGTCGTCCACATCCCGTAACCAAAGATGAAGAACGAGACCGCAATCAGCCCCGCCTGCTGAAACATGATATGGCCAGTCAGCATGATGGTGCGGATACCGGTAATGCGGCGCAGCAGGACGTAACAGATGTTCAGCGCCAGTGCCAGGAGCACCGCATACCCTACCCAGCTGTAGGCCTCGCCCATCCGGTCGATGGTCGCCATCATCGAGGCGTAAGTATCGGAGATCGCGCCATTGATGCCATAGACCTCTGACATTTTCGCCACCACCGGCTTAAAGGTGCTGGTGAGGATGCCGGAACCAGCTTGTAACAGCATGAAACCAATGATGGTTTTGATCGTACCTTTGATAATCACGCTGACGCTTTTACGCAACAGAATATAGCCAAGACAGGTCACGATACCCAGCAGCAGCGGGGCATTGGTCATGACCTGATTAAAGAAGACGGTAAAGATGTTGTAGAGGATCTCCATAACACACTCCAGAAGAGGAAGGCTTTGAACGCGCATGTCGCTCAGCAGTTGTCGTCGCCCTCACTCTAATAATCAAAAATAATCACAACAAGATTGAATTTGATTAAATGTGACGTACACCGCAATAATCCTCACTTTCACTCTGGTCATTACCAATTATGTACGTAGACACACAAATAAACATCTTTAAATCATATAGATAAAACAACACCTAACGTCAATTTGAGCGGATAGAGCCCGGAAATTATGCGCGACGCCTCGCAAAAATGCAGGAAAACAAGATTGCAATCTTGAAAACACAGTGACAACATAAATCAAAACCAATCAAATACTGATTACTTTTGAAAATTCATGAGGAAGACCGCGATGAGTAAAGTCCAAACCATCACCCGAGAATCATGGATCCTGAACACCTTTCCGGAATGGGGTAGCTGGCTGAATGAAGAGATTGAACAAGAGCAGGTTGCGCCAGGCACCTTCGCCATGTGGTGGCTGGGCTGTACCGGCATCTGGTTAAAATCCGAGGGAGGGGCTAACGTCTGCGTCGATTTCTGGTGCGGCACCGGTAAACAGAGCCACGGCAATCCGCTGATGAAAACCGGCCATCAAATGCAGCGGATGGCAGGCGTGAAAAAATTACAGCCTAACCTGCGCACCACGCCGTTCGTGCTGGATCCGTTCGCCATTCGCCAGATTGACGCGGTCCTCGCGACCCACGATCACAACGATCATATTGACGTCAACGTCGCCGCCGCCGTCATGCAGAACTGCCCGGCCGATGTGCCGTTTATCGGCCCGAAAACCTGCGTCGACCTGTGGATCGGTTGGGGCGTGCCGAAAGCGCGCTGTATCGTCATGAAACCTGGCGATGTCGTGAAGATCAAAGACATTGAGATCCATGCGCTCGATGCGTTCGATCGCACAGCGCTGATCACCCTCCCGGCAGATCAAAAAGCCGCCGGCGTGCTGCCGGACGGCATGGACCAGCGCGCAGTCAACTATCTGTTTAAAACGCCGGGCGGCAATCTCTACCACAGCGGCGATTCCCACTACTCCAACTACTACGCGAAACACGGCAACGAGCATCAAATTGACGTCGCCCTCGGCTCGTATGGCGAGAACCCGCGCGGCATCACCGACAAAATGACCAGCGCCGATATCCTGCGTATGGCGGAGTCGCTCAACGCCAAAGTGGTGATCCCGTTCCACCATGATATCTGGTCAAACTTTCAGGCCGATCCGCAGGAGATCCGCGTCCTGTGGGAGATGAAAAAGGATCGTCTGAAGTACGGCTTCAAGCCTTTTATCTGGCAGGTCGGCGGCAAATTTACCTGGCCGCTGGATAAAGACAATTTCGAATATCACTACCCGCGCGGCTTCGATGACTGCTTCACCATTGAGCCGGACCTGCCGTTCAAATCCTTCCTGTAAGCCGCCTCCGGCAGGCACTGCCTGCCGGAAATACCCCGTCTCAGGGTTAGTATTTTCACATGATTTCAAATATCATCTTTGCCGTTCACTTTTAATCGGATTCGCTCATGACGGAAGCGCAAAGGCACCAAATTCTGCTGGATCTGCTCGCCCAAACGGGGTTTGTTACCGTAGAGCAGGTGATGTCGCGGCTCGGGATCTCACCCGCAACCGCCCGACGTGATATCAACAAGCTGGATGAAAGCGGCAAACTGAAAAAGGTTCGCAATGGCGCGGAAGCCATTAGTGAGCAGCGCCCCCGCTGGACGCCGATGAATATCCATCAGGCGCAAAACCTGGATGAAAAAGTGCGTATCGCACGCGCCGCTTCGCAGCTGATCGCGCCGGGGGAAAGTATCGTCATTAACTGCGGCTCCACCGCCTTTCTGCTGGGACGGGAACTGTGCGGTAAACCGGTGCAGATCATCACCAACTATCTGCCGCTGGCTAATTACCTGATCGACCAGGAGCACGACAGCGTGATTATCATGGGTGGACAGTACAACCGTAGCCACGCCATCACGCTCAGCCCCCACGGTAGCGAAAACAGCCTGTATGCCGGACACTGGATGTTCACCAGCGGCAAAGGACTCACCGCCGAAGGGCTCTACAAAACCGATATGCTGACCGCCATGGCCGAGCAGAAAATGCTCAACGTGGTCGGCAAACTGGCGGTGCTGGTCGACAGCAGCAAGGTCGGCGAGCGCGCCGGGATGTTATTCAGCCAGGCCGGGCAAATTGACGTGGTGATCACCGGGAAACAAGCTGATGCCGCAATCCTCAAACAGCTTGAGGATCAGGGCGTCAGCGTGATCCGCGTTTAAAGATGCTGGCGGAAAAAGGCGACCGTCGCGGCCAGCGCCTCTGGCGTAATGCGATGGCGGACGCCCTTTTGCCAGACGCAGGTCAGCCTGGCGGTAAGATCGCCTTGCCGCAGCGCCTGCTCAAGACGGAAGGTCTCTTCCGGCGGCACCACATCGTCAGCGTCCCCATGCCAGAGCAACAGCGGCCGCCGGGCAAGGGACGCCAGCTGATGGCTGACATCCCATTCGCGGAGACTGTCAGCATCAAAGCCAGGCGAGGGAAACAGGGTTTGCGACAGCGAACGAAAATAGCCCGACCCCATCAGACAAGCGACGCTGTTCAGTTCGGGATGGTGCGTCATGATGCCCAGCGCCGTCATCCCTCCCATCGAGGCGCCAGCCACCGCCAGCCGCTCTCCCTCCAGCCATCCCTCGGCGATAATCGCCTCGCGCAACGCGGGAAACTCCCTGAAATTCTGCTGCAGGATCGGCCAGAAGCGCTGCATCCGCCCGGCCTCGTCGCCCTGATAACGCGCCCCATGCTCCGGCGCATCCGGCATGATCACCCGGAAGCCCGCCTCGGCCAACGCCACCGCAAAGTAGCTGTAGACCAGCTTCGAGGAGGTAAAGCCATGATAAAAGACGATACAGGGCAAGGGTTTATCCAGACTCTCCTGCGGGCAGGCATGCAAAATTTCACCGCCGCCGAGGTTGCGCATTTCTAGTGCAATCATTTATCGTCTCCCTTCTCTATCGTGGTAAGGCGTCATGGGAAAATTCATTCACCGGGCAACCCAGTTTGCTACGATTCATAATGTTGAGAACCCGGTTACGCTTTCACAACATTTTCATTCGAAAATCGCGTCAGAGATAACAGTTCGGGAACATTCCCCGGCAATCCTGTTAAGGCTACCACTACACTATCACTATCAGGAAACGAGATATGGTTATGCGCAGGTTTTCACCGTGGTTACTGGCTATCGTCCTCAGCGGGTGTAGTGCCCTGCAGGGAACGCCGGAAGCCCCGCCGCCCGCCACCGCCCATCCGCAGGAGATCCAGCGTAACCAGACGGCTGGCCTGCAGAAAATGGCCACGGTGAGTGTGCTGATGTACGGTTCGCCGATGGATGTCGAAGCGGCGCTGAAGGCCAAAGCAGAAGCGGCCAAAGCCGATTACTACGTCATCATCATGATCGATGACACCATGGTACCCGGCCAGTGGTATTCGCAGGCGATCCTCTATCGTCGATGACGAGGCGGCGTCTTTAAATCTGCTTTACACAGCTTTGCGTCCATTCACGTTCTCCTGTGCATAATAACGTTCGGCCAGCCACCTGGCAGAACGTTAGCAACGGACTGCCCTTGGGACTACGTGAAATGGAGCTGACGATGAAACGATCTTTTACCCTACCCAGCCTGCTGTTTACCGCTGCGACGGCCAATACGTCCGCGCAGTCAGCCGAATTCGCCAGCGCGGATTGCGTCACTGGCCTGAATGAAATCGGTCTGATCTCCGTCACTAATCTTTCCGGCAGCCAACAGGATGTGGAGCACGCCATTGCCCGCAAAGCGGACGAGCAAGGCGCCTCCTGGTATCGCATTATTCAGATGTACGAAGAACAACAGCCGGACAGCTGGCGCGTTCAGGCCATTCTCTACGCCTGAGGCGCCTGGCGCCCGCGCCCCATGGCCCGCAGCAGCAGGTCGTCGAGGGTCGGCGCATCAAGACGCATGCCGCCGCGGGTGTCGAGCATCATCCGACACCAGGCTTCAGCCAGCGGCGGCGAAGCGTGGCGCAGCATCTGCGCCCCCGCGCCAAGACGATAGACCAGCCGGGCAATCTCTCTCCCCTGCTCTTCGGCGGGCCGTCTCAGCAGCTGCTGCAGTTGACGCCACGCGCGGTCGAGATGGCGATTCTGTCCTTTCACCTCCGCGCACTCTGCCGCCAGCAGCTCCATCGCCGCCGGCTGCTTGCTGAGCACCCGCATGACATCGAGACACATAATGTTGCCGGAACCTTCCCAGATGCTGTTGACCGGCATCTCACGGTAGAGGCGCGGGAGTTCGCTCTCCTCGCAATAGCCGATGCCGCCGAGCACTTCCATCGCCTCGGCGACAAACGGGATGCCGGCCTTACAGATGGCAAACTTGGCCGCCGGCGTAAACAGGCGCGCCCATGCGCTTTCCCGGGCATCCTCCCGACGGTCCCAGGCGCGAGCCAGGCGAAACAGAAACGCGGTTTGCCCCTCCAGACGCAGCGCCATTTGCCCCAGCAGCTGGCGCATCATCGGCTGATCGACCAGGTTTTTGCCAAACGCCTGACGCTGTAGCGCGTGATACAGCGCCACCGAGAAGGCGCGACGCATCAGGGCATGGCTGCCCAGCGCGCAGTCAAAGCGGGTCAGGCCGCCCATCCTGAGGATCTGCCGCACGCCGTCGCCTTCGTCGCCCACCAGCCAGCCGCAGGCATCATAAAACTCCACTTCGCTACTGGCGTTGGAGCGGTTGCCGAGCTTCTCTTTTAAGCGTTCAAGACGCACGCCGTTACGCTGCCCGTCGGGCAGCAGACGCGGCACAAAGAAGCATGAGAGCCCCGTCGGAGCCTGAGCCAGCACTAGGTGAGCATCGCTCTGCGGCACCGAGAAGAACCACTTGTGTCCCACCAGTCGGTAAAACCCTTCCGCCGTTTTCTCCGCGCGAGTGGTATTGCTCAGCACATCAGACCCCCCTTGCTTCTCGGTCATCCCCATGCCGATCAGCAGGCCGCGCTTCTGGCCGCCAGGCGCAAGGTGCGGATCGTAACGGTCGCTCAGCAGTGGCGACAGCCAGTCGCGAAAGGGCGCGGGCAGGGCGTGCTGCAGCAGGGGCGTTGCGGCGAAGGTCATGGTAATCGGGCACAACGTCCCGGCCTCCACCTGGGCATGGAGCAGAAAGCGGGCGGCGCGGGCGACAAACGCGCCTTCGCGGGCATCCTCCTGCCAGGCGAGATTATGTACCCGGTTCGCGCACAGCCCCTGCATCAGCAGGTGCCAGGCGGGATGGAAGCGCACGTCGTCCAGCCGGGCGCCGGTGGCGTCATAGCGCAGCAGCTCCGGCGGATTGCTGTTGGCCAGGCGTCCCAGCTCCAGCGATTCGGCTGTCCCCAGCTGCTGGCCAATGCTGGCGAGCAGATCGCCATCCCAGCCGGCGCCTTCGCGGACCACGGCTTCACGCAGAGCGGTATCGGACAGAAACAGATTGCTGTTATTCAGCGGGGTGGGTTGATTAAAAACGGTGTGCGTTTGCCAGTGCATCGTGTCTCCCTCCATCAATGGCGATAGCCATAAGTATGGTTATCCGGAGGGATACTCGCCCGCGAGAGCGGTCACAAAAAAGCCATCCCGGAGGATGGCTTTTTTTTGATTCGTCGATGGTTCAGCTTAGCTGCGCTGGCGTACTGCTTCAAACAGACAGATGCCGGTAGCCACCGAGACGTTCAGCGAGGAGACGCTGCCCGCCATCGGGATGCTGATCAATTCATCACAGTGTTCGCGGGTCAGACGACGCATGCCTTCGCCTTCCGCGCCCATCACCAGCGCCATCGGGCCGGTCATTTTGCTCTGGAACAGCGTATGGTCGGCTTCCCCTGCGGTTCCGACGATCCAGACGTTCGCTTCCTGCAGCAGACGCATGGTGCGCGCCAGGTTGGTGACGCGGATCAGCGGGACGTTCTCCGCCGCGCCGCAGGCCACTTTCTTCGCCGTCGCATTCAGCTGAGCGGAACGATCTTTTGGCACGATCACCGCATGCACACCAGCGGCATCAGCGCTACGCAGGCAGGCGCCGAGGTTGTGCGGATCGGTTACGCCGTCGAGGATCAGCAGGAACGGCTGATCGTGCTGCGCCAGCAGATCCGGCAGATCGTTCTCCTGATACTGACGTCCTGGCTTCACGCGGGCAATGATCCCCTGATGCACCGCGCCTTCGCTCTTCTCATCGAGGAACTGGCGGTTGGCCACCTGAATCACCACGCCCTGCGCTTCCAGGGCATGGATCAGCGGCAGCAGGCGCTTATCCTCACGGCCTTTCAGAATATAAACTTCCTGAAAACGCTCAGGTGCGCGTTCCAGCAGTGCCTGCACCGCATGGATGCCGTAAATCATTTCACTCATTGATGTACTCGTTTTAGGTTCTGTTATCCGTCCCCTTCACCCCGTTCTGCGCCAGCAGACTGCTGGGGTGAAGGGACGTCAATCACTCGGCGATTTTCTTCTTTGCCGCGCGCTTGGCTTTGGTCGCGGCGGCGATTTTCTGTGTTTTCGCCGACGGTTTTTTCGCTTTCTTCTCGCCTTTGGGCTTCGCTTTAGCCTGGTCTTTTTCTTTGCGGAACGCGCTATCCGGCTCGAAGTTCACCTGTTTACCCACCTGGCGGCGACGGCCACCCGGTTTGCCAGAGGTGCTCTTTTTCGCTTTCTCACGGGCGGTTTTGCCAACATTACGCGGCGCACGCTCGCTGGAAATCAGGCTGAAATCAATCTTACGCTCATCCATGTTGACGGCTTCCACGCGGACTTCCACGCGGTCGCCCAGACGATAAGTCTGGCCGCCGGACTCGCCGATCAGCCGCTGGCCAACCTGGTCAAAACGGTAATAGTCGTTATCCAGGGAGGAGACATGCACCAGACCATCGATAAACAGATCGTTCAGGCGGACAAAGAAGCCAAAGCCGGTCACGCTGGCGATGACACCGGAGAAGGTGTTGCCCACCTGATCCTGCATGAAGTCGCACTTCAGCCAGTCGGACACTTCACGCGTCGCTTCGTCGGCGCGGCGCTCGGTCATCGAACAGTGCTGGCCCAGCTGGAGCATCTCTTCCATGCTGTAGTGCCAGCCGCCGGTCTCGGTGCTATTCCCTTTATGTCCCTGCTCTTTTGCCAGCAGATACTTGATGGCGCGGTGGAGCGACAGATCCGGGTAGCGGCGAATCGGCGAGGTGAAGTGGGCGTATGACTGCAGTGCCAGGCCAAAGTGGCCACGGTTTTCCGGATCGTAGACCGCCTGCTTCATGGAGCGCAGGAGCATCGTTTGCAGCATTTCGGCATCCGGACGATCGGCAATGGAGGTCAACAGTTCGGCGTAATCGCGCGGCTCCGGCTTGTTGCCGCCCGGCAGCTCCAGTCCCAGCTCAGCCAGCACGGTACGGAACGAGGTAATCGCTTCGGTGCTTGGCTTATCGTGGATACGGAACAGTGCCGGCTCCTGCGCTTTCTCAACGAAACGCGCGGCGGAGATGTTCGCCAGGATCATACACTCTTCAATCAGCTTATGCGCATCGTTACGCTGAGTCTGTTCGATACGCTCAATACGGCGTTCGGCATTGAAGATGAATTTAGCTTCTTCACTTTCAAATGAGATACCGCCGCGCTCTTCGCGGGCGCTCTCCAGCACTTTGTAGAGGTTATGCAGCTCTTCAATATGCTTCACCAGCGGCGCGTAGTGTTCGCGCAGCTCCTGATCGCCCTGCAGCATATGCCACACTTTGGTGTAGGTCAGGCGAGCATGTGAACTCATCACCGCTTCATAGAACTTAAAGCCGGTCAGGCGGCCTTTTGACGAAATCGTCATCTCGCACACCATACACAGGCGATCGACCTGCGGGTTCAGCGAGCACAGGCCGTTCGACAGCACTTCCGGCAGCATCGGCACCACCTGCGACGGGAAGTAGACCGACGTCCCGCGGCTACGCGCTTCACCGTCCAGCGGCGTACCGGGGCGCACATAGTAGCTCACGTCGGCGATAGCCACCCACAGACGCCAGCCGCCGCCGCGTTTCTTCTCGCAGTACACCGCGTCATCGAAGTCGCGGGCATCTTCGCCATCAATAGTGACCAGCGGCAGAGAGCGCAGATCGACGCGTCCGGCTTTCGCCTCTTCCGGCACCTGCTCTTTGAGGCCGGAAACTTGTTTTTCCACCGCCGGCGGCCAGACGTAAGGAATTTCATGGGTACGCAGCGCCATATCGACGGCCATGCCGGTGCCCATGTTGTCGCCCAGCACTTCGACGATTTTCCCGACCGCTTTGGTGCGGCGGGTTGGGCGCTGGGTCAGTTCGACCACCACCACGTAGCCCATCCGCGCGCCCATAATATCTTCAGGCGGGATCAGGATATCGAAGCTCAGGCGGCTGTCGTCCGGGACGACGAAGCCGACGCCAGCGTCGGTGAAGTAGCGGCCAACAATCTGGCTGGTTTTCGGTACCAGCACACGAACGATGCGCGCCTCGCGGCGGCCCTTACGGTCCGCACCCAGCGGCTGGGCCAGCACCTGGTCACCGTGAATACAGGTTTTCATCTGCTCTGACGACAGATACAGATCGTCCTTGCGCCCTTCAACGCGCAGGAATCCATAGCCATCACGGTGGCCAATAACGGTACCTTTGAGGAGATCAAGACGCTCCGGCAGCGCATAGCACTGGCGGCGTGTGAAGACCAGCTGACCGTCGCGCTCCATCGCGCGCAGGCGGCGGCGCAGCGCTTCTATTTGTTCTTCGCCCTCAATATTCAACTCGATGGCCAGCTCATCGCGGCTGGCAGGCTTTTCCCGTTTGGTTAAATGTTCGAGGATAAATTCCCGGCTCGGGATGGGATTCGCGTACTTCTCAGCTTCGCGTTCCTGGAATGGATCTTGTGACATATCGGTTCCTCCGTTGTCATCTCCGGCAGAGTGGCGTCACTCCACCAGTAATAATTTATAAAGCGGTTGATTCTTCTCAACCAAATCAGCCAGCGTATAGTTATCCAGCTCCTTGAGAAAACTCTGCGCGGCTTCAGCTAGCGCCTGTTTCAGACGACAGGCTGGTGTAATGTGGCAAAATTCGCTGCTGCAGTTGACCAGCGATAAGGGTTCAAGGTCGCGCACCACGTCGCCCACGCGGATCTGCCCTGCTGGTTTACCGAGGCGAATGCCCCCATTCTTCCCCCGCACGGCAGTCACGTAGCCCATGCGGCTTAACTGATTGATTATTTTAACCATATGATTACGGGAGACGCCATAGACCTCGGTCACTTCCGAGATGCTGGTCATGCGTCCTTCCGGCAGCGACGCCATATAAATCAGCGCGCGTAATCCGTAATCGGTGAAACTCGTTAACTGCACATAAACCTCAGGGAAAAGAAAACAGGGTATGTCGAGCGACATCATTATTATTGATGATAAACCAGCCAGCGCTCAGGCCGCTAATTTATTTGAAATGGGGCGGGCGAACAGCAAAAACAAGGGCGCCCGAACGGCGCCCCTTGAGAGTGATTACGCGTCGAACGGGTCGCGCAGAATCATGGTCTCGGTACGGTCTGGACCAGTAGAGATGATATCCACCGGCACGCCGGTCAGCTCTTCAATACGCTGGATGTAGTTCAGCGCTGCCTGCGGCAGACCGCTGCGCTCTTTCACGCCAAAGGTGGTTTCGGACCAGCCCGGCATGGTTTCGTAGATAGGCTCGATACCTTCCCAGTTGTCGGCAGCCAGCGGAGTGGTGGTCACTTCACGGCCGTCCGGCATACGGTAGCCGACGCAGATTTTCACTTCTTTCAGGCCGTCGAGGACGTCCAGTTTAGTCAGGCAGAAGCCGGACAGGGAGTTAATCTGCACCGCGCGGCGTACTGCAACCGCGTCCAGCCAGCCGGTACGACGACGACGACCGGTGGTGGCGCCGAATTCGTTACCCTGCTTGCAGAGGAACTCGCCAGTTTCATCAAACAGCTCGGTCGGGAACGGACCCGCGCCTACGCGAGTCGAGTAAGCTTTGATGATACCCAGTACGTAATCCACATAACGCGGACCCAGGCCAGAACCGGTCGCCACGCCACCCGCGGTGGTGTTGGAGGAAGTTACGTACGGATAGGTACCGTGGTCGATATCCAGCAGCGTGCCCTGCGCGCCTTCGAACATCACGAAGTCGCCGCGCTTACGCGCCTGATCCAGCAGATCGGAAACATCAACGACCATGCCGGTGAGGATGTCGGCAATCGCCATGACATCGTCCAGCACTTTCTGGTAGTCAACCGCTTCTGCTTTGTAGAAGTTCACCAACTGGAAGTTGTGATATTCCATCACTTCTTTCAGTTTGTCAGCGAAGGTGGCTTTATCAAACAGGTCGCCAACGCGCAGACCGCGACGAGCAACTTTATCTTCGTAAGCCGGGCCGATACCGCGACCGGTCGTACCGATAGCTTTCGCACCGCGTGCTTTCTCACGTGCGACGTCCAGCGCCACGTGATAGTCGAGGATAAGCGGGCAGGCTTCGGACAGCAGCAGACGCTCACGAACAGGGATACCACGGTCTTCCAGACCTTTCATCTCTTTCATCAGCGCAGCCGGAGACAGCACAACACCGTTACCGATGATGCTGGTTACATTCTCACGGAGAATACCTGATGGAATAAGATGGAGGACGGTTTTTTCACCGTTGATTACGAGAGTATGGCCTGCGTTATGGCCACCCTGGTAGCGCACAACATATTTAGCCCGTTCTGTCAGGAGATCGACGATCTTCCCTTTACCTTCGTCACCCCATTGGGTGCCCAGTACGACGACGTTGTTACCCATTTTTCAAAATCACCGTTTGCTTAAAAATGGATTCTACCATCGCTTTTTCAGAGTTACAGCACTTTTTGCATCCAAAATAAGGCAAATCCGACCACTTTTTGATCAGCCAATCGATTTCCTCAACATGTAGTAGATCACAATCCCTGCAACCACAAGTCCGCCGCCAAAGCGGCGCAATAAATTATCCGGTAACTGGCTCAGGCTGGCGACCATTTTGCGCCAGGCGCGAGGATAGAGCAGCGGGCCGAGCCCTTCGAGTACTAAAACCAGCGCCAGCGCCAGCCAAATGGTGGAGTTCATTATCAACCCTAATTGAAAAGTATTATCGTCGCCCTCGCGGGCGTCATCGGCCAGCATGGTGAATTCATTCACTCATTTCATATTGTCCCGTATTTCATCTTCATTATGAACTGGCAAGGTGAAACAAAATTCACAACTAATTGTATTGCTCCATATTTTTTAAATTGTAAATATGCCGTCGCGTACTACAACCCGGTACGTCTACATAATCAGGAAGATTATCATGAGAGAATTAACCGCGTTTGAAATCGAAAATGTGAGCGGCGCAGGCTGGTTACAGGATGGCCTGGCTTCCTTAGGCAGCAAGGTCGGCGCCGCCGCATGGACGATGGGTACCGATGCCCTGAGCATCAACCTGCCGCTGATTGGCACCCTCAATCTGGCCGACCTGGCGCCAGACCTGGGCAAAACCCTGGGCGAAAGCGTTGGGTCGACTATCGGTGGCACCATCGAAAGTGCGCTGGCGAGCCTGCCGGTGATCGGTGGCCTGCTGAACAAACTGCTCGGCAACTAATTCACGCCCCCGCAGTATGAAAAAAGGCGCCTGAAACAGGCGCCTTTTCGCGTTAGCACTTCAGGCTTACACCCTCTGCGGCTTATTTACGCGCCGAATCCGGTGAACGCATATAGCGGAAGAAATCGCTGTCCGGGCTCAGGACCATCACATCCTGGTTGCTCTGGAAGCTCTTCTCATAGGCGCGCAGGCTACGGATAAAGGAGTAGAAGCCTGGATCCTGGCTGAACGCGTCGGCAAACAGTTTTGCCGATTCAGCATCACCTTCACCACGCAGGATACGACCCTGGCGCTCGGC
This sequence comes from Klebsiella sp. RC2, assembly GCF_014192815.1. NCBI lineage: Bacteria > Pseudomonadati > Pseudomonadota > Gammaproteobacteria > Enterobacterales > Enterobacteriaceae > Klebsiella > Klebsiella sp. RC2. The sequence goes on from NZ_JACHYL010000007.1 coordinate 177,323, forward strand.
TTCCGCCAGCGTCTTGGTGACTTCGTAGTCTGCGGTCGCGCGCAGTTTCTCAGCTTCTTCCTGACCCTGTGAACGGTGGCGACGAGCAACCGCTTCACGCTCCGCGCGCATACGGTTATAAATCGCTTCCGACACTTCTGCCGGCAGGTTGATCTGTTTGATACGCACGTCGACAACTTCGATACCCAGCGCCGCCATACTGTTCGGGTTGATCACCTGCACTTTGCCGTTGGTTTCCGCTTCCACCCGCTCAGCGGCTTTGGCGATAGCGTCATCAGCCGCCGGGGTGCTGACCTCGTCTTCCGTGCCAGCAGAACCCGAGTTCAGCGCATCGCGCACTTCCAGCGTCAGGCGGCCACGGGAGTCGGTGACGATGTCTTTCACATCCAGACGACCAATTTCAGAACGCAGACGGTCAGAGAATTTACGCTTCAGCAGCACCTCGGCCTGGGAGACGTCGCCGCCGCCGGTTGCCAGGTAGTAACGGCTGAAGTCACTGATGCGCCACTTGATATAGGAGTCGACGATCAGGTCTTTTTTCTCTTTGGTCACAAAACGGTCAGCCTGGTTGTCCATGGTCTGGATACGCGCATCCAGCATCTTCACCGATTCGATAAACGGGATCTTGAAGTGCAGGCCCGGCGCATACACCAGCGGCTTGTTTTCGTCGTCGCGCAGAACTTTACCGAAACGCAGCGTAATCCCGCGCTCGCCTTCCTTTACGACAAAGACTGACATGTAGAGCACTACCAGCACGATGACAATGATCGCGATAACAGATTTACGCATCGTTATTCCCCCTGACGCTGGTAGTCGTTACGCTGCGCGTTAGCGCGGCGTTGGTCCATAATGCTACCCCCGGTTGAGCTCGAGGTTGATGAGGTGCTGGCGCTGCCTGTGCTGGATGCAGGTGGCAGACGCAGCAGATCGCTGGCGTCACTGCTATCGCTCTTTGCTGCCGGCGCAGCGGCGCCTTTCAGCATCTGGTCAAGCGGCAGAACCATCAGATTGCCGTTTTTGCTGTCATTGACCAGCACTTTGCGGGTGTGGCTCAGCACTTTTTCCATGGTTTCGATATACAGACGCTCGCGGGTAATTTCCGGCGCGGCTTTGTATTCCGGCAGGAGCTTAGCAAAGCGAGCCACTTCACCCTGGGCTTCCAGGACGGTCTGGGTCTTGTAGGCACGCGCCTCTTCAAGGATACGCTGCGCCTGGCCATTCGCCCGCGGCTGTACTTCGTTGGTATAAGCTTCCGCTTCACGGATGTACTGCTGCTCGTTCTCACGCGCGGCAATGGCATCGTCAAACGCCGCCTTCACCTCTTCCGGCGGACGTGCCGTCTGGAAGTTGACGTCCAGCAGGGTGATCCCCATGTTGTACGGGCGGATAGTCTCTTCCAGCTCGCGCTGGGTATCGCTACGGATCACGGTACGACCTTCGGTCAGAATGCGATCCATGGTGTATTTGCCGATCACGCCGCGCAGCGCGCTGTCAGTCGCCTGACGCAGACTGTCATCCGCGCTGGTAACGCTAAACAGATAGCGTTCCGGATCGGTGACGCGGTACTGCACGTTCATCTCAACGCGCACGACGTTTTCGTCAGAGGTCAGCATGACGCCGGAAGCGGCCAGTTCACGTACCGACTCCACGTTCACCGCCTGAACGTTATCGATAAAGGTCGGTTTCCAGTTCAGGCCTGGCTCAACCAGATGGCTGAACTTACCAAAACGGGTCACGACGCCGCGTTCGGCTTCTTTAATGGTATAAAAACCGCTGGCCGCCCAGATAATCACTGCCGCCGCGGCAACGATGCCGACAATACGCCCGCCCATCGGTCCGCGAGGGGTCTGCGCGTTATTACCACCGCCCAGTCCGCCCTTGCCGCCGCCGAGCCCGCCAAGTTTTTTACTTAACTTGCGGAAGATATCATCCAGATCCGGCGGCCCCTGCTCGCGACCACCTTTGTTGCCATTTCCCTCAGAGTTGCCGCCAGGTTTGCTGCTCCCCCACGGGTCGCGGTCCTGTCCGTTATTACCGGGCTGATTCCACGCCATGTATATGCTCCATATTTGTTTTTGATATCCCCACAGGGGTCAATATCTTCAGGCAAGCTGCAAGGTTAAACCACATAGTCAACAAGCGTTGGCTCTTGCTTACAGAGGCGCCGCCAGTCAACGATCGGCATGCGCACCTGCAGACTCACGCTGCCGTCATCCTCCATCCACTCTTTTTCTATCGCCTGAAGCTGATAGAAACGGCTTCTCAGTCGCCCTTCTTTCGGCGGTAAGCGCAGCGTATGCTGGGCCACTTCACCGGAAAGACGTTCCGTTAATGCCTGAAAAAGCAGTGGTACGCCAACCCCGGTCTGGGCTGAAAGCCAGACCCGAATCGGTTTATTTTCATCGTCGCGATCGATGCGCGGTTCAAAATCGTCAAGCATGTCGATTTTGTTCATCACCATCAGCGCGGGGATCTCATCGGCTTCAATCTCAGCGAGAACCGTATTTACCGCATCAATGTTTTCCTGCACACGGACATCCGCCGCGTCAATCACATGCAGCAGCAGCGTCGCCTGACGCGTCTCCTGCAACGTCGCTTTAAACGCGGCTACCAGATCGTGCGGCAGATGGCGAATAAAGCCGACGGTATCGGCCAGTACCGTTTCGCCGACGTCAGGGACGTCAATGCGGCGCAGCGTCGGGTCCAGGGTGGCGAACAGCTGGTTCGCGGCATAGACCTCGGCAGCGGTGATCTGGTTAAAGAGCGTTGATTTTCCGGCGTTGGTGTAGCCCACCAGCGACACGGTTGGAATATCGGCTTTCGCGCGCGACCGCCGCCCCTGCTCACGCTGTTTCTCAACTTTTTCCAGTCGCGACAGGATCTGCATGATGCGGTTACGCAATAAACGACGGTCGGTTTCGAGCTGGGTTTCACCCGGGCCACGCAAACCAATCCCGCCTTTCTGTCTTTCAAGGTGGGTCCAGCCGCGGACGAGACGGGTTGCCATATGGCGCAACTGCGCCAGCTCAACCTGCAGTTTCCCTTCATGGGTGCGCGCGCGCTGGGCGAAAATATCTAAAATAAGACCGGTGCGATCGATAACCCGGCATTCGCACAGACGTTCCAGGTTGCGTTCTTGCGCCGGACTCAGGGCATGATCGAAGAGCACGACCGACGCGCCGGTCGCTTTAACGGCTTCCGCAATTTCGACTGCCTTACCTTCACCAACAAAATACTTCGGGTGCGGTGCTTTACGGCTACCGGTAATCACCTGCATTGCTTCGACACCGGCGGAAGAGGCCAGAGTTTCAAACTCCTGGAGATCTTCCATATCTTTGTCTTGCGAAAAATAGATGTGTACCAGTACCGCCTGCTCACCGGCGTCATAACGGTCAAACAAGCGTAAACCCCTTATAAAATACCAGCGGGGAACACAGAAAACCTGGCTCCCCGGCGTGGAAAAACAGCACTGGCCTTATTCGGCGTCGTCGCTGTCTTGTTGCGGCGCAGAAGAGCCCTGCGCGCTACCACCGTGGTGATAGTTACTGGAACCGCCGCCAGCATTATTGCTGTGGTGAGACACCGGGCGAGACGGGACAACAGTAGAAATTGCGTGCTTATAGACCATCTGGCTGACCGTGTTCTTCAACAGGATCACGAACTGATCGAAAGACTCAATTTGCCCTTGCAGCTTGATACCATTCACCAAATAAATAGAAACCGGAACGCGTTCCCGACGCAAAGCGTTCAGGAACGGATCTTGTAAAGATTGCCCCTTAGCCATTCTCTCTTTTCCTTATATGTATGCTTGTTTTGTACTCAGAACCTTACGATTCTTAAAAAAAATTACGCACGATACCGTTCAATTGTACACGTTCAGTTCTGGCTCGCACCAACAACCTGTAATACTTTGTTGAGCGCTTGTTCAGGTTGTTCACTGTCTAACCAGTGCACACCTTCCCAACCGCGCAGCCAGGTGACCTGACGTTTGGCTAACTGTCTCGTGGCGCAAACACCTCGATAAACCATCTCATCATAAGGGATCTCGCCATTGAGGTATGACCACATCTGGCGGTATCCAACACAACGGATGGAAGGCATATCCGTATGCAAATCTCCGCGGGCAAAAAGCGCCCGTACTTCTGCTTCAAAACCTGAAGCTAACATCTGATGAAAACGCTGTTCTATGCGTTGATGGAGCAGTTCACGGCTCGCCGGGGCGATGGCGAACTGATGCACCAGATATGGCAGAGCGTCTCCTGACGTTTGCGTCAGTTCCGTTAAAGTTTTACCCGAAATGAAAAAAACTTCCAGTGCCCGGGAAAGCCTTTGCGGATCATTTGGATGAATACGCGCAGCAGCCACGGGATCAATTTCCTGTAATTGCTGATGTAACGCGTTCCACCCCTGCTCTGCGGCCTGCTGCTCAATCCGCGCTCTGACCTCTGGGTCAGCCGACGGTAAGGGCGACAATCCTTCCAGCAACGCTTTGAAATACAACATCGTTCCGCCGACTAACAGCGGAATACGCCCGGCGGCGACAATATCGGCCATCGCCGCCAGCGCGTCGCGGCGAAAATCAGCCGCGGAATAGGCTTCTGCGGGATCCAAAATATCCAGCAGCCGGTGCGGCGCAGCGCTAAGCTCCGCGGCATCCGGTTTGGCAGTGCCAATATCCATTCCCCGATAAATGAGGGCGGAATCAACACTAATCAACTCTACTGGCAAAACTTTACGTAAGGCTATCGCCAGCGCGGTTTTACCTGAGGCCGTCGGGCCCATTAAAAAAATTGCCTTGGGCAGGCTCGCCTCGGTTACATCATTCATCTTTCAGGGCATTCATCGCCGAATGGAGATCTACAGGTTGTAACAGGCCACCCGGCGGCGTTTTCACCAGCTGCGGGCAAAGACGTTCGACGTCCGCCAGCAGCGCAATCGCCTGCGCCATATTCCATGACGCCTGTTCGCTCGTCAGATTACGCGCCATCCATTGGGCGATGTTGCCGACGTCGAATGCGTTTTGCTGCGCCAGGTAGCCTATCAGTTCAGGAATCAAGATTTGTAAATTTTGTTGTCTTAAGGGTAAAGGGACCGCGCGCACCGTCACGTGCAGGGCATCGGTATGAAGCTCGATCCCCAACTGCGTCAGCGCCGACTGCGCAGCGGCCAGCGCCCGCTTCTCCCCTTCCGTGACTTTTAACCGCAACGGGATCAGCAGCGGCTGGGCACATACCGCTTCCGTACCCGGCGTCAACTGCGCCTGGCGCAGCCAGCGCTCGGCAACGGTCAACGACAGCAGCGCCAGACTGCCCTCGCGCTCCAGCAGCGCGCAATCGCCGCCGACAATCGTCAGCACTCTGCCAAAACTCTGACTGTGACCAGCCAGTTCCGCCGGGGCGGCGGACGGCTGCGCGGGTCGCGGAGCGGCGGGCGTGTCGAGCAACTGACGATAAAGCGCGCCCTGCTGCTTCTGGTAACCGGGCTGCGCATGCGGCCAGCTCGCGCCGCCAGAACTGCCGCCGGAGGCAGCCGGCTCACGCGACGATGTGATGCTGAATCGGGTTGCCGCTTCACGCGCTTCCGACGGCCGAGCAAACTGGTTGCCGCCTGCGGCGATGCGGTTCTCCGGCATCTGGCGCGGCGTCGGCGGGTCGTCTTTTTCCGCCAGCGGCGCATCAAGCTGCTGCTGCAGCACGCTCAGTACGCCCTGGTAGATAAAGTCATGCACCAGGCGAGACTGATGGAAACGCACCTCATGCTTGGCCGGATGGACGTTCACATCCACCTGATGGGGATCGATCTCCAGATACAGCACAAACGCCGGCTGCTGATCGGCGCCCAGCTTGTCTTCACAGGCCTGGCGGATAGCATGATTGATCAGCCGGTCGCGCATCATCCGGCCGTTGACGTAACAGTACTGAATTTCCGCCAGCGCCGGGGTGGTATGGAGCGGATCGGCAACCCAGCCGCGCAGGGTCAGATCGCCATGCTGCCACTCGATCGCCAGCGCATGTTCGAGAAAAGCGGCGCCGCAAATGGTTCCCAGCCGCCGCTCCCGCTGGCCATCCTGCGCCACTGCCCGATACTGTCGTATCACCTTACCGTTATGGTTGAGGTTAATGGTGACGTCGAAGCGCGCCAGCGCAATGCGGCGCACCACCTCGTCAATGTGGCCGAACTCGGTTTTTTCGGTGCGCATAAATTTGCGCCGCGCCGGCGTGTTGTAGAACAGATCGAGGACTTCCAGGGTGGTGCCGACCGGGTGCGCCGCCGGCTTCACCGTTACCGCCTGATCGCGGCCTTCGGCATAAGCCTGCCAGGCTTCCTGCTGCTCCGCCGTGCGCGAAGTCAGCGTTAAGCGCGCCACCGAACTGATACTGGCCAGCGCTTCGCCGCGAAAGCCGAGGCTGATAATCGCCTCCAGATCGTCAAGCGAGGCGATCTTGCTGGTCGCATGACGGGCCAGGGCCAACGCCAGCTCGTCTTTTTTGATGCCACTGCCGTTATCGCGGATGCGAATGAGCTTCGCGCCGCCGCGTTCGATATCAATGTCAATCCGCGTAGCGCCAGCATCAAGGCTGTTCTCAACCAGCTCTTTCACCACCGACGCGGGCCGCTCCACCACTTCGCCGGCGGCAATCTGGTTGGCGAGCTGCGGCGGCAGAACCTGAATCGGCATCCCCTGCTCCTTAGTTAATCAACATCCCGCCTGGCGCTGCGGCGCTGGCGGTCTGCGCCGCCTCGCCGCGAGGCGCCGACTGCAGCGGATGCTGCATAAAGTAGTTGCGCAGGCCGTTATAAATCGCCTCCGCAATCTGCTCCTGGTAATCATCGCTCCCCAGCAGCCGCTCTTCACCGTTGTTACTGATAAAGCCCGTTTCCACGAGGATCGACGGGATATCCGGCGAGCGCAATACACCGAGGCTGGCATGCTCCGGGCGGCGTTTGTGCAGGTTGCCAATGCGCTGCAGCTGGCTCAGCACGTTGGTCGCCACATCGTAGCCGACGCGCTGGGAATGACCGAACTGCAGATCCAGCACCGCCTGGCTCAGGTAGGGGTCGGCCTGGCTGTTCGCCAGCACGTCGCCTGCCCCGCCGAGCAGTTCAGACTGCTTCTCATGCTGCTCGAGCCAACCGGCCATTTCGCTGTTGGCGCGACGGTTCGAGAGCACCCACACCGAGGCGCCGGTCGCATCGCGGTTTGGCGCGGCATCAGCATGGATAGAGACGAGGAAGTTGGCGTTTTGCTTACGCGCTACGTCAGAGCGGCCCATCACCGAAATAAAGTAATCTCCGTCGCGGGTCAGCACCGGCTTAAACTGCGGATCGGCGTTCAGTAACGCCCGCAGCTTGCGCGCGATAGCGATAGTGACGTTCTTCTCTTTGGTGCCATTCGGACCAATTGCGCCAGGATCCTGACCGCCGTGTCCGGCATCGATGGCGATAATCACCTTATCATCCGCCGACACCGTACGGGCCGCCGGGCGAGTCACGGTCTGATTGTTGGTCATTGCCGGCTGGGAGGAGGTCATCGCCGTCTGCCGTTCATGACCCGACGAGCTGAACGGGTTACGCCCTGACGTCGCCGTCCGGGAAGGCATCACTGGCGGCGGGTCAGCCCGTTTCACCACCACAGGCGGCGGTGGCGGTGGCGGCGGTGCGTCGGCGTTGATGGTAAAGACCACCGTGTAATTCGCCCCATTCTGCTGCTTCACCGCTCGCGTTTTACCATCTTCCGTCAAATCCACCAGCAGACGCAGCGTCTGCGTATCCTGCGGCGTACCGGCGCGAATACTCTTCACCAGGTTGCTGCCGCTAAACTGCAGCGGTAGTCCCTGCAATACGCCGGTCTGCTTGATATCCAGCGCGACCAGACGTTTACCCTGTGGGGTAAAGGAGTACTCCGGCTCACCGACAAAACTTAGGGTAATACGGGCCTGCTGGTCTCCGTTAGAGACCTGGATATCGGATAAACTCGCCGCAGTGGCGTGAAGACTCGACAGCATTAGCGCAGCGGCAAGCCAGGTGGTTATGCGATACTTCATCCCGTCATCCTTCAGGCTAAATGGCTAAACGCGCCAGTAAAGATTCACCCCGTGAGGAGATCGCGGTAATACGCGCCTCACGCCCTTGTGCCTGGTAATCAAGGTGAATTTCAACATCCGGGTCAGGCAGGACACCTGCGCCTTGCTGCGGCCATTCCACCAGGCAGATGGCATCGTCGGCAAAATAATCACGGATCCCCATAAATTCGAGCTCCTCAGGATCCGCCAGTCGGTAGAGATCGAAGTGATATACCATCAGATTCTCGAGGGTATACGGCTCCACCAGGGTATAGGTTGGGCTTTTGACATTGCCGCGGTGACCGAGCGCCTGCAAAAATCCGCGGCTGAAGGTCGTTTTCCCCGCGCCTAAATCACCATACAGATAAATCACGGTGGCGCCGGTACAGGCCTGCGCGATGCGGTCGCCAAGGGCCAGCGTGGCCTGCTCATCGGGTAAAGGAATCACTCGGTTAATCATGGTCTACGTCAATCACATCCGGGTTAACAACACGCCTGAGCGTGGAAAAGAGATCGGTCGCCAGCATACCGCGGGTGCCCTCGCGAGCGGCCACCCGGTCGGCGGCATCGCCATGAGCGACGCACCCGGCACAGGCTGCATCATACGGCGTCAGGTGCTGTCCTAACAATGCGGCAATAATGCCGGTAAGCACATCGCCCATCCCGCCGCTGGCCATCCCGGCATTGCCGGCATCGATAATGCCCATCGCCCCGCTTTCACTGGCCACCACCGTGCCTGCGCCTTTCAGCACAACCACGCCACCATACCGTTTTACCAGACGCTGCGCAGAAAGTAAGCGATCGCTTTCAATTTCTGCCACGCTAACGTTCAGCAGACGGGCCGCTTCGCCGGGGTGCGGCGTTAACACGCGATTGTGACGTTTATCGGGATTGAATGCCAGCAGGTTCAGCGCGTCAGCGTCCCAGACCATCGGTTTGTTAAAACTTTCCACCGTGCGCAGGGCGCTGCGCCCCCATTCGCGCTGCCCCAGACCCGGGCCAATCGCCACCACATCAGCCCATTCCAGCGCGGCTTTCAGGGTCTGGGGCGTCAGTTCATCTACCATTAATTCCGGCCGCACGGTGACAATGGGCGCCACGTTCTCCGGGTGAGTAAGCACTCGCACCAGCCCTGCACCGCTGCGTAGGGCCGCTTCACCGCACATACGGATAGCGCCTGCTGTGCCGCGATCGCCGCCGACAATCACCAGCTTGCCGTGATCGCCCTTATGGGAGGTGGCCCGCCGCGGCGGCAGCCAGTCGGCGAGGTGGGCGGCGCAAAACCGCGTCAGGGGAGTACTTTGCCCGGCGAGCCAGCGCTCGAGCCCAAGGGCATGATGATGGAGATGCCCGACGACATCCCGCGCCTTGCCGGTCAGCAGCCCGGGTTTGAGGGCGATAAAGGTCAGGGTGTGGTCGGCCTGAACCACTGCACCTGGGGTCGCGCCGGTCTGCGCATTCAGGCCGGAAGGGATATCCAGCGCCACCACCGGCGCCGGGTGGTGGTTCGCCTGGTGGATGAGCGCCGCGACGGGATCGCGCGGCGCACTGCGCAGACCGGTGCCGAGCAGGCCATCAATAATCAGTGAGATATCGTCGGGCCACGGGATAGTCGCCGCATGGATCACGCCGCCGGCGTTAAGCCACGCCTCCCGCGCCGCCTGCGCCTCTTCCGGCAGCGGGCTGTCACTCTCTACCGCCAGCAGCGTCACCCGCCGCCCCGCGGCCTGTGCCAGACGCGCGACAACATATCCGTCGCCGCCGTTGTTGCCATGTCCGCAGAGGATCAGCCAGTGCGCGCTGGCGGGATAAGCGCGGCTGGCCAGCTGAAAGGCCGCCTCGCCCGCGCGCTGCATCAGTTCGAACAGCGTCAGCCCCAGGCTGTCCGCCGCCTCTCGTTCGGCCAGGCGCAGCGCCTCCGCAGGCCAAATGTTGTATGGTATACTGTCAGGGTTTTTCGTCATTGTATGGTCCATCATGTCACAGCCCCTCGATCTCGTTCAGTTAGCGCAACAAATCAAACAGTGGGGCACAGAGCTCGGGTTCCAGCAGGTGGGTATCGCCGATACCGACCTCAGCGCTAGTGAACCCAAACTGCAGGCATGGCTGGATAAACAATACCACGGCGAAATGGAGTGGATGGCCCGTCACGGTATGATGCGCGCCCGTCCCCACGAACTGCTGCCCGGTACGTTACGCGTTATCAGCGTGCGGATGAACTATCTGCCCGCCAACGCCGCCTTTGCCCGCACCCTGAAAGATCCCGCACTGGGTTACGTCAGCCGTTATGCCCTCGGGCGTGATTATCATAAGCTGCTACGTAATCGCCTGAAAAAACTGGGGGAGAAGATTCAGGAACAGTGTGCTTCGCTCAATTTTAGACCTTTTGTCGATTCCGCGCCTATCCTGGAGCGGCCAATCGCAGAAAAAGCGGGCCTTGGCTGGACAGGTAAGCACTCACTTATCTTAAGCCGCGACGCGGGATCATTCTTTTTCCTCGGCGAACTGCTGATCGATCTGCCTCTACCGGTCGACAGCCCGGTTGCGGAGGAGTGCGGACGCTGCGTCGCCTGCATGACCATCTGCCCCACCGGCGCCATCGTTGAGCCCTACACCGTCGACGCCCGGCGCTGCATCTCCTATCTCACCATTGAACTGGAAGGCTCTATCCCGGAGGAGTTCCGTCCGCTTATCGGCAACCGTATTTACGGTTGTGATGATTGTCAGTTGATCTGTCCGTGGAACCGTTTCTCACAGCTCACCGATGAAGAGGATTTCAGTCCACGCAAAGCGTTGCATGCGCCACCGCTGGTGGAGCTGTTCGCCTGGAGCGAAGCGTGGTTTCTGAAGGTAACCGAAGGGTCGGCGATTCGTCGCATTGGCCACCTGCGCTGGCTGCGCAATATCGCCGTCGCGCTGGGCAATGCGCCCTGGGATGAAGCCCATCTTCGCGCGCTGGAGAGTCGCCGGGGTGAGCACCCGCTTCTCGACGAGCACATCGAATGGGCTATCGCTGAGCAAATAAACAAGCGGAACGCCGACGCCGTCGAAGTACAACTGCCGAAAAAATTACGTCTGGTCAGGGTAGTAGAGAAAGGCTTGCCGCGCGACGCCTGATTCATTCACAGGCTGTGAATAAAATCTAAAACACATTGCGTTTCAAGGCGCAGACCGAGGTCAAGTGATCGGATTAACATTTCGAAATGAAATTTAATTGTTAAATTTCAATGGTATATAAAGATACTATTTACAAAGCGAAGCATTTACGCCGTCAAAGACGGAACGACAACCTGTGGATAACTCTGTTCACAGTATTTCTGGATATCAAATGAAAATCATCCCCGGCGCTGGATTGCACTGTGGATAAATAAGAGATGGAAGAAAATTTGGAGCGGGAAACGAGACTCGAACTCGCGACCCCGACCTTGGCAAGGTCGTGCTCTACCAACTGAGCTATTCCCGCTTAATCATCGTCATTCAAGCTACCGTGTAGCAACCTGAATACTGCGACTGGTGTGGTATGTCTTTCAAATTTTGGAGCGGGAAACGAGACTCGAACTCGCGACCCCGACCTTGGCAAGGTCGTGCTCTACCAACTGAGCTATTCCCGCTTAATCTTCGGCTTTCGCCTCGCATCTGCGAGTTGAAACCCTGTGATCAGGATGGTGCTTTCAAATTTTGGAGCGGGAAACGAGACTCGAACTCGCGACCCCGACCTTGGCAAGGTCGTGCTCTACCAACTGAGCTATTCCCGCGTTACTGCTTTTTTTGCCATATTTTGATGGCGTCGTAATTTGCATTTCTGCGTCGTTACGGGAGGCGCATTATACGAGAATTCGATGCCCCTGCAACCCCCTGACGATCACTTTTTTGCGTTTTTTGTTTAAATGGACATTTTCTCGCCACCTACGCCGCTGAATTGTATAAATAAGCGTCATAACGGGCAAAATTGCTTTTTCCGCCCGGCTGAATGACGCAAAATCGCTCGCATCATAGTGCGGTGGCGCGACGTATAACGTGGCCACCACGACGCCAAACAGGGAATTAGCATGAGAAAAGTCCTCACCGTCCTGCTGCTGAGCACGCTGGCCATCGGAACCGCGTCAGCCGAGACGCTCCATTTTGGCACTACCACGGCCAATCCGCCGTTTGTCACCGCCAACGGCAAAAATCAGCCCGTCGGCTTCGATATCGATCTCGCTCACGCCCTGTGCCAGCAGATGCAGGCGCAGTGCCAGTTTACGGCGCAGCGTTTCGATACCCTGATCCCGGCATTGCGCTTTAAGAAGTTTGATGCGGTGATTGCCGGTATGGAAGTGATCCCAATGCGCGAGAAGCAGGTCGCCTTTAGCCGCCCCTATCGACAGGCCCTCTCCGGGGTGGTGATCGTCAATAAAGATGTCGCCCATACCTTTGCCGATCTGAAAGCCAAAAAAATCGGCGTGGTGAAAGGCACGCTGCACCAGCACTATCTGCGCAATAAGCAGAAGGCCGTGCAGGCGATCCCTTACGACGACGTCGCCAGCGCTTTAGCCGCGCTGAAAGCCGGCGAAATAACCGGCGTCATGAGCGACTTCGCCACCCTTGACGCCTGGCAACAAGAGAACCCTGACTACGCCATCATGGATGAGCGGGCCACCGACCCGGCTTATTACGGTAAGCAGTATGCGATTGCGGTGCGCAAAGACGATCCGGAGTTGCTGAATGCCATCAACGATGCCCTGACCGCGGTCATGGCGACGCCTGACTTCCAGCAGATGCAGCAAAAGTGGTTTAAATAATCAGAAAGATGTACCGGGCCGCACCAGGCCCGGTATTGGTTTACAGCTTAATGAAATGCTCGCGATAGTAGGCCAGCTCGGCAACCGACTCGCGGATATCGTCCATCGCCTGATGGGTGCCCTGCTTTTTAAAGCCGTCGAGAATTTCCGGCTTCCAGCGGCGAGCCAGCTCTTTCAGCGTGCTGACGTCCAGATAGCGGTAGTGGAAATAGGCTTCCAGTTGCGGCATGTACTTAAACAGGAAGCGACGATCCTGGCCGATGCTGTTGCCGCAGATCGGCGACTTGCCTGCCGGCACCCACTGCTTAAGAAACTCAATGGTCGCCAGTTCGGCATCGTGCTCGCTGACGGCGCTGGCCTTCACGCGATCCACCAGTCCGCTGCCGGTATGCGTCCGCACATTCCACTCGTCCATTAATGCCAGCTGAGCATCCGACTGATGCACGGCGATAGTCGGCCCTTCAGCCAAAATGTTCAGGTTGGCATCGGTCACCAGGGTGGCGATTTCGATAATGCGATCGCGCTCCGGATCCAGCCCTGTCATCTCAAGATCGATCCAAATGAGGTTGTTTTCATTTGCACTCATGCTATTTTCCACCCTTCTTGCGTGACTATATTCATCTAAAATAGCGTGTATCATAGAGGTTTTGCCCCATCAGGGCGACCAGGAGCCAGTTCGATTGAGTAAAAATAAACTCTCCAAAGGCCAGCAGCGCCGCGTCAACGCCAACCACCAGCGCCGCCTGAAAACCACTGCGGAGAAGGCCGACTACGATGACAACCTGTTTGGCGAAACGTCGGAAGGCATTGTCATCAGTCGCTTTGGTATGCATGCCGACGTCGAATCCGCTGACGGTAGCGTCCATCGCTGCAACATTCGCCGGACAATCCGTTCGCTGGTCACCGGCGACCGCGTGGTCTGGCGGCCGGGTAAAGACGCCGCCGACGGCGTAAACGTCAAAGGGATCGTCGAAGCGGTGCACGAGCGCGCCTCCGTCCTGACGCGTCCGGATTTTTACGACGGCGTGAAGCCTATCGCCGCCAATATCGATCAGATCGTGGTGGTTTCCGCGATCCTGCCTGAACTGTCGCTGAATATTATCGATCGCTATCTGGTGGCCTGCGAGGCGCAGGATATCGAGCCGTTGATCGTCCTGAATAAAATCGATCTGCTGGATGACGATGGCCTGCGCTTCGTCAATGAGCAAATGGACATCTACCGCAATATCGGCTACCGCGTGCTCATGGTCTCCAGCCGGACTCAGGACGGTCTCAAGCCGCTGGAAGCGGCCCTGACCGACCGCATCAGCATTTTCGCCGGGCAGTCCGGGGTCGGTAAATCGAGTCTGCTGAATGCCCTGCTGGGGCTGAATGAGGATCAGATCCTCACCAATGATGTCTCGGACGTTTCCGGCTTAGGCCAGCACACCACCACCGCGGCGCGCCTCTACCACTTCCCGCACGGCGGCGATGTGATTGATTCGCCGGGCGTTCGTGAATTTGGCCTCTGGCATCTGGAAGCGGAACAAATCACCCATGGCTTTGTCGAATTCCATGATTATTTAGGCCATTGCAAATACCGCGACTGTAAACACGATAACGATCCTGGCTGTGCGCTTCGCGAAGCGGTAGAGAACGGCAAGATCGCCGAAAGCCGTTTTGAGAACTACCACCGCATCCTCGAAAGCATGGAGCAGGTACAGGTAAAAACGCGTAAAAACTTTTCCTCGTCCGATGACTGATCATTAAGCTGAGCATCACGTCAGGCTCTGCCAGGACGCGGTCAAACTGCGACTAACGCGGATGCCATTTGGCGAGGTTTACGTATAGAATCGTCCCCTTTTTTCAGGACCCCGCCCGCGGGCGGGGTCAGGAACGACATATCATGGCCTGGAGGCTACTTTGTTAAACGATCTTAAACTTTCACTGCAATACATTCTGCCTAAACTGTGGCTCACCCGCCTCGCAGGCTGGGGTGCGAGCAAACGCGCAGGTTGGTTGACGAAACTGGTCATCGATCTGTTCGTGAAATACTACAAGGTCGATATGAAAGAGGCGCAGAAGCCGGATACCGCGGCTTATCGCACCTTCAACGATTTCTTTGTGCGTCCGCTGCGCGACGACGTTCGCCCGCTGAATACCGATCCCAACGTGCTGGTGATGCCGGCAGACGGCGTGATCAGCCAGCTTGGCGCCATTGAAGACGATAAAATCCTGCAGGCCAAAGGTCATGACTACAGCCTGGAAGCCCTGCTGGCCGGCAACTATCAAATGGCCGACCTGTTCCGTAACGGCAGCTTCGCCACCACCTATCTGTCGCCGCGCGACTATCACCGCGTGCACATGCCGTGCAACGGCATCCTGCGCGAAATGATCTACGTCCCTGGCGACCTGTTCTCGGTTAACCATCTGACGGCGCAGAATGTGCCTAACCTGTTCGCCCGTAACGAGCGCGTCATCTGCCTGTTTGATACTGAGTTTGGCCCAATGGCGCAAATTCTGGTGGGCGCGACTATCGTCGGCAGCATCGAGACCGTGTGGTCCGGCACCGTGACCCCGCCGCGCGAAGGCATTATTAAACGCTGGACCTGGCCCGCTGGCGACAGCGAAGGCTCCGTCGCCCTGCTGAAAGGCCAGGAGATGGGCCGCTTCAAACTGGGTTCCACCGTGATCAACCTGTTTGCCCCGGGCCAGGTGAAGCTGGTCGACTCGCTGCAAAGCCTGTCCGTGACTAAAATCGGCCAACCGCTGGCGACCGCCGTGGAAGCCAGCACCGCTGCTGAACCCGCGCCGTTACCGGAAGAAGAGATCCGCGCCGAACACCGCGCCAGCCCGCTGGTTGACGATACACAAGACCAAGGTTAATTCTTCAGCAAAAAGGGTTATGCCGTGCGCCTGATATACACTTTCCTGTTGGCCTTGAGCCTCAGTTTCGGGGCGTACGCTGCGACAGCCCCGGATGCTAAACAGATAACCCAGGAACTGGAACAGGCGAAGGCGGCAAAGCCCGCCCAGCCTGAAACCGTTGAAGTTCTGCAGTCCGCGCTGAACGCGCTTGAGGAGCAAAAATCGTCCCTCGAGCGCGCCCGTCAGTATCAGGACGTTATCGATAATTTCCCCAAACTGTTTCAAAGCCTGCGCTCCCAGCTCAACAATCTGAGCGAAGAACCGCGCCAGGTGCCAACCGGCCTGACCGCCGATGCGCTGAACCAGGAGATCCTGCAGGTCAGCAGCCAGCTGCTGGAATCGAGCCGCCAGGCGCAGCAGGAGCAGGATCGCGCGCGTGAAATCGCCGACTCCCTGAACCAGCTGCCGCAACAGCAAACCGATGCCCGTCGTCAGCTCAATGAGGTTGAGCGCCGCATCGGCACGCAAACCGGCAACAATGCTCTCGCCCAGGCGCAAAATCTTGCCCTGCAGGCGGAATCGGCGCGCCTGAAGGCGCTGGTGGATGAACTCGACCTCGCCCAGCTTTCCGCCAACAACCGCCAGGAGCTGTCGCGCGCCCGTTCCGAGCTGGCGCAAAAGCAGAGCGAACAACTGGATGCCTATCTGCAGGCGCTGCGCAATTTACAGAACAGCCAGCGCCAGCGGGAGGCGGAAAAGGCGCTGGAGAGCACCGAACTGCTGGCGGAGAACAGTGAAAACCTGCCGCCGGACATCACCGCGCAGTTCAAGGTCAACCGGGAGCTCTCCCAGGCGCTGAACCAGCAGGCGCAGCGCATGGATCTGGTGGCCTCCCAGCAGCGGCAGGCGACGAATCAAACGCTGCAGGTGCGCCAGGCGTTAAACACCCTGCGCGAGCAATCGCAGTGGCTGGGCTCTTCCAACCTGCTGGGTGAAGCCTTACGCGCCCAGGTGGCGCGACTGCCGGAACGCCCTCGCCCACAGCAGCTGGATACGGAAATGGCACAGTTGCGCGTGCAGCGTCTGCGCTTTGAAGATTTACTCAGTAAGCAACCACAGCTGCGGCAGATCCGTCAGGCCGACGGCCAACCGCTGACCAGCGAGCAGAACAAGATCCTGCAGGCGCAGCTGCGCACGCAGAACGAGCTGCTGAACTCGCTGCTGCGCGGCGGCGATACTCTGATGCTGGAGCTCACTAAGCTGAAGGTCGCCAACGGCCAGCTGGAAGACGCGCTGAAAGAGATCAACGAAGCGACCCACCGCTATCTGTTCTGGACTTCGGACGTCAGCCCCATCGGCTTCTCCTGGCCGCTGGAGATTGTCCAGGATCTACGGCGTCTGATCTCCCTGGATACCATCAGCGAGCTGGGCAAAGCCAGCGCGATGATGCTCACCAGCAAAGAGACCTTGCTGCCGCTGTTTGCCGCCCTGCTGCTGGTTGGCTTTAGCATCAGCTCCCGACGCCATTTCACCCGCTTCCTTGAGCGCTCCAGCGCCCGGGTGGGGAAAGTCACCCAGGATCACTTCTGGCTGACGCTGCGCACGGTCTTCTGGTCGATACTGGTGGCCTCGCCGCTGCCGGTGCTGTGGATGACGCTCGGCTATGGCCTGCAGTCCGCCTGGCCCTTCCCGCTGGCGGTGGCGATAGGCGATGGGGTCACGGCGACCGTGCCTTTGCTGTGGGTGGTGATGATCTGCGCCACCTTCGCCCGGCCAAACGGGCTGTTTATCGCCCACTTCGGCTGGCCGCGTAACCGCGTGGCGAAGGCGATGCGCTACTACCTGATGAGCATCGGGCTGATTGTGCCGCTGATTATGGCGCTGATCATGTTTGATAATCTTAACGACCGCGAGTTCTCCGCTTCGCTGGGCCGCCTGTGCTTCCTGTTGATCTGCGGCGCGCTGGCGGTGGTTACCCTGAGCCTTAAGCACGCCGGTATTCCGCTCTATCTGGATAAAGAGGGGAATGGCGACAATATGGTGAACCGCCTGCTGTGGAACCTGATGCTTGGCGCCCCGCTGGTGGCCATGCTGGCGGCCGCCGTCGGCTACCTCGCCACCGCCCAGGCGCTGCTTGCGCGTCTGGAAACCTCGGTCGCCATCTGGTTCCTGCTGCTGGTGGTCTATCACATCATCCGCCGCTGGATGCTGATCCAGCGCCGCCGGCTGGCCTTCGACCGGGCCCGCCACCGTCGCGCGGAAATTCTCGCCCAGCGCGCCCGCGGCGAAGATGAGCCCGTTCACCTCAGCAGTCCGGAGGGGTCGGTGGAGACGGAGGTCAGCGAGGTCGATCTCGATGCCATCAGTACCCAGTCGCTGCGGCTTGTGCGTTCCCTGCTGATGCTGATCGCGCTGCTGTCGGTCATCGTGCTGTGGTCGGAAATTCATTCGGCGTTTGGCTTCCTTGAGAATATCTCGCTGTGGGACGTGACCTCGACGGTACAAGGGGTGGAAAGCCTTGAGCCGATCACGCTTGGCGCGGTGTTGATTGCCATTCTGGTGCTGATCATCACCACTCAGCTGGTGCGCAACCTGCCCGCGCTGCTGGAACTGGCGATCCTCCAGCATCTCGATTTAACGCCCGGCACCGGCTACGCCATCACCACCATCACCAAATATCTGCTGATGCTCGTCGGCGGGCTGGTGGGCTTCTCGATGATCGGTATTGAGTGGTCGAAGCTGCAGTGGCTGGTCGCCGCGCTGGGTGTGGGTCTCGGGTTTGGCCTGCAGGAGATCTTCGCCAACTTTATCTCCGGCCTGATTATCCTGTTTGAGAAGCCGATCCGCATCGGCGATACAGTCACCATTCGCGACCTGACGGGCAGCGTCACCCGCATTAATACCCGTGCGACCACCATCAGTGACTGGGACCGGAAAGAGATTATCGTGCCGAACAAGGCGTTCATCACCGAACAGTTTATCAACTGGTCGCTGTCGGACTCAGTCACCCGCGTGGTGCTGACAGTGCCGGCCCCCGTGGACGCCGATACCGACGAGGTCACGAAAATTCTCATTGCCGCGGCGCATCGCTGCTCGCTGGTCATCGATACCCCGGCGCCGGAGGCGTTTCTCGTCGACCTGCAGCAGGGGATCCAGATTTTCGAGCTGCGTATTTTTGCCGCGGAGATGGGGCATCGCATGCCGCTGCGCCATGAGATGCATCAGCTGATCCTGGCGGGCTTCCGCGAACATGGCATTGATATGCCGTTCCCTCCGTTCCAGATGCGTTTGGAAAGTATCGACGGCAGGCAAAGCAGTAAAACCATGACCTCGGCCGGAAAAACCAGCCGCCGTACGGCTGGTAGCCTGTAAACCATCCCCTGCCCGGCTGCACCGCCGGGCAGGTTCTTTAACTCTCCATCACCAGCGCGCCGGACGCCATGCGCCGACGGTAGCTTTCGTAGATCCCCAGCGCCAGCAGTGAGAAGAAGATCGGTCCACCGACCATCCACAGGGTACTGTTCCAGTCCCCGCTGTCGATGACGGGTTGGATAATGGTGAAGATATTGGCGAAAGTCACCACCAGCAACACCACGCCGGTCGCCAGCAGCGTCGACGAACGGTTTTTGAAAATCACGAACGGTCGGTCAAGATGCGTTTTCGCCTTGAAGAACGGGAAGGCGATGGTCAGGAATAGATAGGGCAAGGTCATGGAGACATTGGCCATCAGCGTCAGCTTGTTATAAAACGCGGAAGCGCTATCCCCACCGAACGATACCAGTACGATAAACACCCCGACCAGCAGACACTGCAGCCACATCGCCGCGGCGGGCATGCCGTTGACGTTGAGACGGGTCATCACCGACGGCCAGAGCGCTTTTGGCGTGCCCTGGATAATCGCTTTCAGGGGAGAATAGCTGAGGGTGAAGAACGCGCCGGTGTAAGCGAGAAACATCGACAGGCCCGTAATACGGGCGAACCAGACTCCGGTCAGGGCCGCCGACTCTGGCGTCAGGTGCAGAGCCTGGCCGAGCGTCGTCCCAAGGCTGGTCATCAGCACATAGGTGATGTTGCCGAGGTTGGTCGAACGCGCGCCAAGCACCTGCTGCCAGTTGGCGCTCACGCCCCACAGCACAATCGCCAGCGAGTAACCGACCGAGATAACGATCGCCGCGATGATAATCCCTTTGGCAAAGTTCTTTTCCGGCTTATCAGTCTTATCCACTAAGCCGCCGACCGCCTCAATTCCGCCATAGGCAAAGATGGCAAATACCACAAACGACAGCATCGCCATGCCCGACTGATACCCGGGATTAGGTGAAAAGGTGAAGTTTAACGGTTGGGCGAAATGGCCGCCGTTGAGCAGGAGGATCGCCCCGCTCACCAGCAGTAGCACCAGGTTAAGCCCCATCACCGCGATGCCGCCGACGGCGGTGATTTTGGCGATTTTATTGATCCCTTTGACGGCAATAAAGGTCACGACACCCATCCAGCAGGCTGCCAGAATGCCCACCGTCTGCGTCGGGGTCAGGCTAGCCAGCGCCCAGGTCTGGGTTTTGTCCGCGCCAAACAAAAAGGTGGATAACGGCACCCAAATTTTAGCCGCCGTACTCACCATCCACACCACGTACGACGCAAACCACATAAAGGTGCCGATGAAAGCAAAGCGCGGCCCGACGCTGTGGTTCATCCAGGAATAGATCCCGCCCTCTTCGCGACGATAAGCCGAGCCCATCTCCGCCATCATCAGCGCGAACGGAATAAAGAAAAAGAGGGCGGAAAAAAGATAAAACGGCATCGCACTGTAGCCCATCAGATAAAACGCCGACGGGCTGTTGGCAAAGCCAAACACCGAAGTGAAGATCATCAGAATCAGCCCAATCAGGCTCATCTTCTTGAATTGTTGATGCATAAATCTATCCAAACGAGGGCATCACCCAACAGGCAACGCCTGGCCTCAAAAAATGAGCGCGGATAGTAGCAAAAGCACGGAAGGAGATTGTGGGTATTCGGGCGAAAACCGGGATAGCGTGAGGGAGGATCGGTCAGGGCGGGTCTGTCACCTCCCCCGCTCTAAGGCGGCAGGAGGTGACAGCGCCATCAGGCGCGGTCGACCGTAAAGGCGATCACCTCGCCGATGCTTTCGGCACCCAGCGCCAGCATCACCACACGGTCAACGCCCAGCGCCACGCCGGAGCAGTCCGGCAGGCCCGCCTCTAGTGCCGCCAGCAGGTTGTTATCGATAGGCTGCTGCGGAAGGCCGCGCGCGGCGCGTTTGCGGTTGTCCTGCTCGAATCGCAGACGCTGTTCGCGGGCATCGGTCAGCTCGTGGAAACCATTCGCCAGCTCAATACCTTTGTAGTAAACCTCGAAGCGCTCAGCGACCCGATGATCTTCCGGGCTGATCTGCGCTAACGAGGCCTGGGTGGCCGGGAAATGATAGATAAACGTCGGCCGATCTTTACCGATGTGCGGCTCCACGCCCATGGTGAACAACAGTTGCAGCAGCGTGTCGCGATCTTCTTCAGTATCGGCGATATTGCTTAAATCCAGCTTCGCCGCGACTTCACGCAACTGCGTTTTATCAGCAGAGAGCGGATCAATATCCAGATGACGCTGGAACGCCTGCTGATAGGAGAGGCTTTCCGCTGGCTGACACTCCAGAACCTGCTGCAGCAGGTCGTCCACCTCGTTGATCAGGCGATACATGTCATAGCACGGACGATACCACTCCAGCATGGTGAATTCCGGGTTGTGATGCCGGCCCATCTCTTCATTACGAAAGCTGCGACACAACTGGAAAACCGGACCGCAGCCCGCCGCCAGCAGGCGCTTCATATGGTATTCCGGACTGGTCATCAGGTACAGATTGAGTCCCTGTGAATGGCCCGGGCCGACGAAACGGGTTTCGAACGGGAACAAATGAATATCCGTTACCGTCGCCTGACTCATGCAAGGCGTCTCCACCTCCAGCACGCCGCGATCGGTAAAGAAACGGCGGATTTCCGCCATCACCGCCGCGCGTTTCAACAGATTGGGAATGGGTGCGCTCGGCTGCCAGGTTGCCGTCTCGCTCATGGTACTTTCTCCGATTGCAAATTAAGGGCACGAAGTCTACTCGCAACCGGCGAGTGAAACAAATTTTGTGCAATCCCCGGCAGATTACATGCCATTAATCTATCGTTAACCTGAATGCATAAATATCACTGATAAATAACCGCACATATCGATAAAAAAATCGAACACGTCAATTTTCCTTACTGACCCTACGGCTATACTCCTGTACCTATAAAGGAGCAGTGATACTTTTTCGCCAGCCCGGCGGCGAAATACACTAAAACTGGAGGAATGTCGTGCAAACTTTTCAAGCCGATCTCGCCGTAATTGGTGCTGGCGGAGCAGGCCTACGCGCCGCTATCGCCGCCGCCCAGGCCAACCCCAATGCCAAAATCGCCCTGATTTCTAAAGTCTATCCGATGCGCAGCCATACGGTCGCTGCAGAAGGGGGGTCCGCAGCCGTTGCCCAGGATCACGATAGCTTTGAGTACCATTTTCACGACACCGTCGCCGGAGGCGACTGGCTGTGCGAGCAGGATGTCGTCGACTATTTCGTTCATCACTGCCCAACGGAAATGACCCAGCTGGAACAGTGGGGATGCCCGTGGAGCCGCCGCCCCGACGGCAGCGTCAACGTCCGGCGCTTCGGTGGGATGAAAATCGAACGCACCTGGTTTGCCGCCGATAAAACCGGCTTCCACATGCTGCATACTCTCTTCCAGACCTCCCTTCAGTTTCCCCAAATTCAGCGCTTTGATGAACATTTCGTCCTTGACCTGCTGGTCGATGACGGGCAGGCCCGCGGCCTGGTAGCGATGAATATGATGGAAGGCACCCTGGTGCAGATCCGCGCTAACGCGGTCGTGCTGGCTACCGGCGGCGCCGGGCGCGTCTATCGTTACAACACCAACGGCGGCATCGTTACTGGTGATGGTATGGGTATGGCGCTGGGCCATGGCGTGCCGCTGCGCGATATGGAATTTGTTCAGTATCACCCGACCGGCCTGCCGGGCTCCGGGATCCTGATGACCGAAGGCTGCCGCGGTGAAGGCGGGATTCTGGTCAACAAAAACGGCTATCGCTACCTGCAGGATTACGGCATGGGCCCGGAAACCCCGCTCGGCGAACCGAAGAACAAATATATGGAGCTGGGTCCACGCGACAAAGTGTCCCAGGCCTTCTGGCACGAATGGCGGAAAGGGAACACCATCCCGACGCCGCGCGGCGACGTGGTCTACCTCGATCTCCGCCACCTCGGCGAGAAAAAACTGCTGGAGCGTCTGCCGTTTATCTGTGAACTGGCGAAAGCCTACGTCGGCGTCGACCCGGTGAAAGAGCCGATCCCGGTGCGCCCGACCGCGCACTACACCATGGGCGGTATCGAAACCGATCAGCAGTGTGAAACCCGGATCAAAGGGCTGTTTGCCGTGGGCGAATGCTCGTCCGTCGGTCTGCACGGCGCCAACCGTCTGGGTTCCAACTCGCTGGCCGAGCTGGTGGTCTTCGGCCGCCTGGCCGGGGAACAGGCTATGCAGCGCGCCGCACAGACGACTGAGGCAAATAGTGCCGCACTAGATGCACAGGCCGCCGATGTAGAGCAACGGCTGAAAAATCTCGTGAACCAGGAAGGTAACGAAAACTGGGCGAAAATCCGCGACGAAATGGGGCTGTCGATGGAGGAAGGCTGCGGCATCTACCGTACGCCGGAGCTGATGCAGAAAACTATCGATAAGCTGGCTGAGCTGCAGGAGCGCTTCAAGCGCGTGCGCATTACCGACAACTCCAGCGTGTTCAACACCGACCTGCTGTACACCATTGAACTGGGACACGGCCTGAACGTTGCCGAATGTATGGCGCACTCGGCCATCGCCCGAAAAGAATCGCGCGGTGCGCACCAGCGTCTGGATGAGGGCTGTACCGAGCGCGACGACGTCAACTTCCTCAAGCACACCCTCGCCTTCCGCGAGGCCGATGGCACCACCCGTCTGGAATATGGCGACGTGAAGATCACCACGCTGCCACCGGCAAAACGTGTCTATGGCGCCGAAGCGGAAGCGGCTGAGAAGAAGGAGACCACCCATGGCTGAGATGAAAAACCTGAAAGTCGAAGTGGTGCGCTACAACCCGGAGGTCGACACCGCACCGCATAGCGCATTCTATGACGTGCCCTATGATGAGCAGACCTCGCTGCTGGACGCCCTGGGCTACATCAAAGACAACCTGGCGCCAGACCTGAGCTACCGCTGGTCCTGCCGGATGGCGATCTGCGGCTCCTGCGGCATGATGGTCAACAAAGTGCCGAAGCTGGCCTGTAAAACGTTCCTGCGCGATTACACCAAAGGCATCAAAGTTGAGGCGCTGGCCAACTTCCCGATCGAACGCGATCTGGTGGTGGATATGACCCACTTTATCGAAAGTCTGGAGGCCATTAAGCCGTATATCATCGGCAATAACCGCACGCCGGACCAGGGGCCAAACAAGCAGACGCCAGCCCAGATGGCCAAATACCATCAGTTCTCCGGCTGCATCAACTGCGGGCTGTGCTATGCCGCCTGCCCGCAGTTCGGCCTGAATCCGGAATTTATCGGCCCGGCGGCGATCACCCTCGCCCACCGCTACAACGAAGACAGCCGCGACCACGGCAAAAAGGAACGTATGGCGCAGCTTAACGGCCAGAACGGCGTCTGGACCTGTACTTTCGTGGGCTACTGCTCGGAAGTGTGTCCGAAGCACGTCGACCCGGCGGCCGCGATCCAGCAGGGCAAGGTGGAAAGCTCGAAAGACTTTCTTATCGCCACCCTGAAACCACGCTAAGGAGTGCATTATGACGACGAAACGCAAACCCTACGTGCGGCCAATGACCTCCACCTGGTGGAAAAAGCTGCCGTTTTATCGCTTCTACATGGTGCGGGAAGGGACAGCGGTACCGACAGTATGGTTTAGCATTGTGCTGATTTACGGGCTGTTTGCCCTCAAGCACGGCGCCGAAAGCTGGGCGGGATATATCGGATTCCTGCAAAACCCGGTGGTGGTGATCCTCAATCTGATTACCCTGGCGGCGGCGCTGCTGCACACCAAAACCTGGTTTGAGCTGGCGCCGAAAGCCGCCAACGTCATCATCAAAGGCGAAAAAATGGGGCCAGAGCCGGTCATTAAAGGGCTCTGGGTGGTAACGGCGGTGGTCACTGTGGTGATCCTGTTTGTGGCCCTGTTCTGGTAAGGAGGCTGAGATGATTAATCCCAATCCGAAACGTTCCGATGAACCCGTATTCTGGGGGCTGTTTGGCGCAGGCGGCATGTGGGGCGCGATCGTCGCGCCGGTGATGGTGCTGCTGGTCGGCATCTTGCTGCCGCTGGGGCTCGCCCCGGCCGACGCCTTCAGCTATGAGCGCGTGCTGGCTTTTGCCCAAAGCTTTATCGGCCGCGCATTCATCTTTCTGATGATTGTTCTGCCGCTGTGGTGCGGTCTACACCGTATTCACCACGCCATGCACGACCTGAAAATCCATGTACCCAACGGTAAGTGGGTCTTCTACGGCCTGGCGGCAATCCTCAGCGTCATCACCCTCGTTGGCGTACTGTTTATCTGATCCTGCAAGAGCCCGGTCGCATTTCTGCTACCGGGCTCGCTTCATGTAAAAATCTTGCCGCCTTTTCCCTGCTGGACTCTACACTTAGCTTAAAAGCCAGCAAGGAGCATGCCATGCGTATCCTGCCGATAATCACCGCGATTGCCGTCTCGTTCCTGTCTGTCGCCTGCAGCACGCCCACCCCACCGCCGGGCGTCACCGTGGTCAGTCCCTTCGACGTTCAGCGCTATCTGGGTACCTGGTATGAAATCGCCCGCTTTGACCACCCTTTTGAAAGCGGGCTGGAAAAGGTCACGATCGCCTGGCACCCACGCGATGACGGCGGCCTGGACGTGGTCAATAAAGGCTATAACCCCGACCGCGGTATGTGGCAGAAAACGGATGGAGTGGCGTACTTTACCGGCGAGCCCAGCCGCGCCGCGCTGAAGATCTCCTTCTTCGGCCCTTTCTACGGCAGCTATAACGTCATTGCCCTGGATAAGGAGTATCGTTACGCGCTGGTCTGCGGACCCGATCGCGACTATCTCTGGTTACTGGCGCGGGCACCGACCATCGCTCCGGAGGTCAGGCAGCAGATGCTGGATATTGCTACCCGGCAGGGCTTTGATGTCAGCAAACTGATCTGGGTCAATCAGCGCTACAACTAGTGCGCGCTAATCTTCAGGCCAATGATGCCGACCACGATGCAGGCGAGACTGGCGATACGCATAGCGCTGGCGGATTCACCCAACAGCACAATACCGGTCACGGCGGCGCCCACAGCGCCGATTCCGGTCCAGACGGCGTAAGCAGTTCCCACCGGCAGGGTTTTCATCGCCCACGAAAGCAGCGCCATGCTGACGACCATCGCCACGATGGTGATGACGCTGGGAACCAGTCGGCTAAAGCCATGGGTATATTTCAGGCCGACGGCCCATACCACTTCCAGCAGACCAGCGATAAATAAGACTATCCAGGACATAAGGCTCCTTTGCTGGGGCCGTCCCCGGATGAGAAACGCTTACGGGTCGTCCCGTAAGGTGGATGAAAAGTCGCAGTGAGTATATCCAACAGGATGGGGGAAGTGAAGAACGGTACGGCGTAAAACCGTACCGTCGACGGCGTTATTGCTGAGCTTTGGTTGCCGCACCAGAGATTGCGCTGCCGCCTTCTGAAATATCCTGACCCACTCCGCGCGTAGTGTTACAAGCAGTCAGTGCTGAAGAGAGGACCAAAACCGTAAAGAACGCTGCAATCGTTTTTTTCACCATAATGTCATCCTTAGTGTCAGTTTTGTTTTCATGCCCTATAAGCATAGACAAACCGTCCACAGATGAAGGGATCTTTGCGATTTTTAAGAGAAAAGGAATATTCGTGGAGGAAGCTGGCGCGCCAGGAGGCAACCGCCACTAGCAAAACGGAAGGAAATTTAGCTCACGGCGTGAGAGATGGCGTGGCCCAGGCCCTGAATATCTTCACCCACTCCGCGGGCGGTGTTGCAGCCAGCCAGTAACGCGCTGCTCAGAAACAGTAACACCAGAAGTTTTACGCTGCGCTTCATGTCTCGTGTTCGTCGTACCTGTGCGTAAAGAGCGGCGCAGCACGGAGGCTGCGCCAGTCAACATGGCGCGAAATTATTTCACGCGGGATACGTATTCGCCAGAGCGAGTATCCACTTTGATCACTTCGCCAATCTGGACGAACAGCGGAACTTTAACCACGGCGCCAGTAGACAGGGTCGCTGGTTTACCGCCAGTACCCGCGGTGTCGCCTTTCAGACCTGGATCGGTTTCAATGATTTCCAGCTCAACGAAGTTCGGCGGGGTGACCGCGATCGGCTGGCCGTTCCACAGGGTCACGATGCACTCAGCTTGATCCAGCAGCCATTTAGCGTTGTCACCGATCGCTTTCGCGTCAGCAGACAGCTGTTCGAAAGTTTCGTTGTTCATGAAGTGCCAGAACTCACCGTCGTTGTACAGGTAAGTCAGGTTCATATCGACAACGTCCGCGCCTTCTGCCGAATCGGTAGATTTGAAGGTTTTCTCAACACGGGTGCCAGTCAGCAGGCGGCGCAGTTTAACGCGCGCAAACGCCTGGCCTTTACCTGGTTTAACGAATTCGCTGGCTTCTACCGCATAAGGTTCGCCATCTAACATGATTTTAAGACCAGCACGAAAATCGTTGCTATAGTAAGTCGCCATAAGGCCCTCTGAAATTGTTTAACTGGTAGCTAAGCCACAAAATGGCGCATATTGTAACCCTAAATACCCCATCCAGAGAAGATTGGATAACGCAACTTGCCAATGTTGTGACCAGTCCTGATGAACTGCTGCGTCTTTTAAATGTAGACGCTGATGAAAAACTGCTGGCCGGACGCGAGGCCAGACGCCTGTTCCCGCTGCGCGTCCCGCGCGCGTTTATCGCCCGCATGGAGAAAGGCAACCCTAACGATCCGCTGCTTCGTCAGGTACTTACCGCCGAGGAAGAGTTTATCGTCGCCCCCGGATACTCCACCGATCCGCTGGAAGAACAGCACAGCGTGGTGCCCGGCTTGTTGCACAAATATCACAACCGGGCACTGCTACTGGTGAAAGGCGGTTGTGCGGTAAATTGTCGTTACTGCTTCCGCCGCCACTTCCCATACGCCGAAAATCAGGGCACCAGGCGCAACTGGCAGACGGCAATGGACTACATCGCAGCGCATCCGCAGCTTGATGAAATCATCTTCTCCGGCGGCGACCCGCTGATGGCAAAGGACCATGAGCTTGACTGGCTGATGACCCAGCTGGAAGCTATTCCGCACGTTAAGCGTCTGCGTATTCACAGCCGCCTGCCAATTGTGATCCCGGCGCGCATCACCGAGACGCTGGCCAGCCGCTTCCAGCGTTCGTCGCTGCAGGTAATCCTGGTTAACCACGTCAACCACGCCAATGAAATTGACGATGAGTTCCGCGCGGCGATGGCCATGCTGCGTCAGGCGGGCGTCACGTTGCTCAACCAGAGCGTGCTGCTGCGCGGGGTGAACGACAACGCGCAAACCCTGGCCGACCTCAGCAATGCGCTGTTTGACGCCGGGGTAATGCCCTACTACCTGCACGTGCTGGATCGGGTGCAAGGGGCGGCGCACTTCATGGTTAGCGATGATGAAGCCCGTGAAATCATGCGTGAACTATTGACCCTCATCTCCGGCTACATGGTGCCGAAGCTGGCGCGCGAGATCGGCGGGGAACCCAGCAAGACGCCGCTGGATTTAGGGCTGAAGCAGCGATAAACGTCAGATTCTCTTGTCTGCCAGGACGCTCTGGCAGACAAACCATGTGAAGCCATTTCTTGCCAGAGGATTAGGTAAACAGCTATCAGCTGTCAGCTGTCAGCTGTCAGCTATCGCATTACGTGATAACCCCCTATTGCGACAAGCTAACGGTGAAGCACCACCAGCACCACGATATTAATCACAATCATCACTACAATCAGCGCGATTAACCAGGTGGGCATTTTAAAAGTTACCTGTAATCGTTCCGATTGTTTTTCTGGTATCTCCACTTTATTCTCTATCAACTCATTGCCCTGAATCGCTAAGCTTTCTGTTAATGGAATAACTACGTGATCGTCAGAATGACCTTTGCTCTCGGCAGTAACGTCGGCAACCTTATTATTTTGATAATGCGTTAATGTCGCCCGATTCATATTCTCGCACTCTTCATCAGAGAGAGGGATGATCAGGGTATCTGGCGCGACGCTAAACCCTTTTTGCCTGACGGTGATAATGATATCCGCCGACAACCCCGCTTTGAGCAATGATTTTCGCAGCAAAGAGATATTTTGATAGAACGTATTTTGTGACACCACCACTCCCCGGGTTTCCCAAACAGCAGCCAGAAATTCATCCCGCGAAATCACTTTACCGCTATTCTGCAAGAGTAACAGCAAGCATCTGGCAGTGGGCGCATTGAGGCTGACACACTCTCCGTCACCTGAAAGCGGCCGCAGCTCATTCATATTTGCATTAAAGATAACTTCATGATTAATCATACACCCATTAAATAACGCAGCGTTATCCATATCCCTGCCCCACGAAAAACCATTATCCATAATAAATTCTAATTAGTTCAGCCAACATGGTCTATGAACATTATCATTTCAAAAAGGAACGAGTTTAGTTCACATTGACCGGCGCCACACAGAATACAGGAGATAAATCAATATGCGACAGTTATCTTGTTTAGCCCCCGCATTTTCAGATTAAATTCACCTCAAATAATGGCAGCATCTCAATCTACTATAAAAGCATTAAATTCAGAGGCATTTCATAAAGAATTCACAAGCATTTTTTGCACCATGCTTTTAAATTACTCCCGCTTTCCCATGGTTCGCTATGGCAAGCGATATCATAGAGCCGGCAATTGCATTGATAAATATCGAGCACACCTCAAACATTTATCAAAATTATCAATAAATGATATGTCATTCACATGATAATAATTAATTATCGGTATCTATGCAGGACTAAGTAACTTTATATTTATATGGACTTGTAAAATGAAAAAAAATGCTAAGCTTCTCGCTGCATTCGTAGCTGCGTCAATCATCTCCTGCAATGCACTGGCAGCTGATGGTACTGTTCAGTTCACCGGTACTATCACCGATGCTTCCTGCGAAACGCACATCGGTAGCCTGACTGGCGGCAGCAACGAAACCGTTGATCTGGGCATTGTACCTGTAAGCAGCTTCTCTGGCGTAGGTTCAACTGCGGCACAAGGCGCTGGCTCTACTAATGTGAAGATTTTCCTGACCGAATGCCCAGCGGGTACTCCGACTCAGGCAACTCTGAAGTTTGATGGCGCTTATTATAATGGCGATAACAGCTACCTGGCATTGGACAGCGGTTCCACAGCGTCTGGAGTTGCGATCCTGCTGTCTAACCCAAGCGGCAATGCGCTGAAGCTGGGTGAGCCGTCTGAGCCGTTCACTCTGAACGTAGGTACCGGTAGCTCTACCGAGCTGAACTTCAAAGCAGCTTATATCCAGCGTGAAACCACCATCTCTGCTGGTACTGCAAACTCTAGCGCTACCTTTACCATTAACTATTAATAGTAGTTAAGACGTAATTTGTGCTCCCATAAATGGGAGCACATCCTCTTTTTAAGCAGAGAAAATTATGCGTATTTTTCTATCATTTTTCCTGTCAATAGTAACGGTTATCTTTAATATTACAAACGCTCAAGCGGGAGTTGTGATTGGCGGTACTCGTCTTGTTTATCCGGAAGGTAAAAAAGAGATAAACATAACAGTCGAGAATAAAGAGAACTTTCCGTATTTGATAAAAACCTTTCTTGAGAAAGGAAGCATTGAATCATCTGCCGGTTATTTTATGATCACGCCGCCACTTTTCCGGCTTGATGCACAACAAAAGAGTGTTTTACGTATCTTCAACGCAAGCAGTGCGATGCCGGCAGATCGAGAATCTCTCTTTTACTTTAACGTAACCTCCATCCCGGCAGCGACAGATGAAGATGCGAAGCAAAATACTTTGCAAATCGCTGTACGTAATCGGATGAAACTATTTTATCGGCCAAAAGCACTTGCCGATGACACACCAGAAAATGTTACAACAAAGTTGACCTGGCAAATAACTGGAGGAAAACTCAAAGTCATAAACCCTACAGGTTACTATATGAATTTTTCTACTGTAAAAGTTAATAACTCCTTGGTAAAGGATGCGCTATTACTCGCGCCATTCTCAAGTAATGAATATGCACTCCCCAATGGCGTATCAAGCGGGACCGTAATCTGGAAAATCATAAACGACCAAGGCGGTATAGGGCCGGAACATAAAACCACATTATAAAAGTGCATAGACGGAAAAAAATAAAGCGATACTCGCTAATATAAAGGATTATGCGATGGTTGTTAAATTTAGATACACCACCTATTCTCTTGCGTTGATGAGTGCCTGTCTTACTTGCTTGAGCTCAAATGTCATTGCGCGAGACTTTTTCAACCCGGCATTTTTGAACGGTATGAACGGTTCGGATCGCGTGCCAGACCTCTCAGCTTTTGAGCACGAAAACTCGCAATCTCCCGGTAAATATCGTGTTGATATCATTGTTAATGATGCGTTTATTGATACCCGTGATGTTGAATTTACCACTAAAACAAATTCCAGCGGTAAGGACAGTAGCACTCTCCAGCCATGTTTAAGCGTAAAAGATTTTCGTGCTTTTGGTATCAGAACCGATTCATTTCCAAACTTAATTGATAACACGCTCGGATGTGCAGATATCTCTGTGATTCCTGAAGCGACTTACGAATTTATTTTCAATACGCAAACATTAAGATTTAACTTGCCACAGGCCGCACTGAGTCCTGCTATTCGTGGTTATGTATCCCCGGACCAGTTTGATGATGGTATCACTGCTTTGTTGATGAATTATCAGTTCAACGGTTCTAACAGCTACGCGCGCCGGTCCAATATCAGCGACACAGAGAACTATAATCTCAACATGCAACCAGGCCTCAACCTGGGCCCGTGGCGCTTGAGGAATTATACCACATGGAACAAGTCTGACAGTGATTCAAGCTCAGGAGACTGGGATACTGTTTATACCTATGTAGAACGCAATATTCCAACAATTAAAAGCGTATTAACAATGGGCGAAAGCTCATCTAATGCAGACATTTTTGATAGTGTGCCTTTTACAGGTGCTCAGTTAGCTACTGATGACCAAATGGATGCCGATAGTATTCAGGGATATGCTCCTGTTGTCCGCGGGATAGCCAGAACAAATGCTAAAGTATTAATTAAGCAAAACGGATATTTAATCTACCAATCCTATGTGCGTCCCGGGGCTTTTGAAATTTCTGATATGTACTCTACCGGTGGTAGTGGCGACCTCTATGTTACCGTAGAGGAATCAGATGGTAGTCGGCAAGAGTTCGTTGTACCTTACGCTTCCCTGCCAGTTCTGCGTCGTGAAGGCAGTCTGAAATACAGTATCACTTCTGGACAATATCGCCCCTACGATGGTGCCGTTGACGAGACTCCATTTACACAAGCCACAGCCAGCTATGGTTTACCGTATGGTGCCACCACGTTTGGAGGCTTTCAGTCATCCTCAAAATACCAGTCTGTTGCGGTCGGTATTGGACAAAATATGGGTGATTTTGGTGCGGTATCCGTCGATGTCACGCAAGCGTGGTCAACATTAAAAAATCAGGATAAAACATCGGGTCAGTCCTGGCGCATACGCTATAGTAAAAACTTAACCGATATCGGGACAAACTTATCCATTGCAGGCTATCGCTACTCAACGTCTGGTTATAATACGTTAGATGATGTGCTAAACAGCTATCGCAATAGCGGTAGTTATTCATACGACCGTGTTCGCAATAGAACAGAAGCGACAATTAGCCAGAATATGGGACGCTCACTGGGATCATTAACGCTCAATGGTGTAGTTGAAGATTACTGGAATGAAGATCGCCGGAATACTTCACTTAGTGTAGGTTATAACAATACATGGAAACTGGTTAATTATTCACTTAATTATTCATACAATAGATCCTCACAAATCAATGGTGACTCAAATCGACACTACGACAGTGATAAATTATTTTCACTAACCTTAAGTCTGCCATTTAGCAGTTTGTTACCAAATACCTGGGTCACATACTCAATGAATACAGGGAATCCAGGCTCAACAACTAACAGTGTTGGGCTAAATGGCACCACCCTGGCTGATAACAATTTAAGCTGGAACGTTCAGCAATCTTATGATAATGAACAATATGCTAGTGGCAGCGCCGGTATGGATTATAGCGGAACCTATGGAGAAGTTTTTGGCAGCTATGACTATGATCACAATGCGCAGCGCGTAAACTATGGCGCATCAGGCAGCGTTGTTCTTCATGAGAACGGATTAACATTTGGCCAACAATTAGGCGATACTGCAGCCCTGGTTAAAGCACCAGGAGTGACAGACACCCGGATATTAAATGAAACCGGTGTGAAAACAGATTTCCGCGGCTATGCGATTGTCCCGTATCTGACGCCTTATCGTTATAATGAAGTTATGTTGGATAGTGAAACTTTTGCAGACAACGTCGATATGGATATTACAAGTCAAAAAGTTGTCCCCACCCGCGGTGCCATATCCAGAGCAAACTTTAGCGGTAATGTTGGATTAAGAGCAATAATTAGATTGGTTGATACTTTAAATAATCCTTTACCTTTCGGTGCCACGGTATCTGACCCTGCGCAGGAAAATTATAGCAGTATTGTTAACGATAATGGCATGGTATACCTAACCGGACTTCAAGAGACTGGCTCGTTGAAAGTACAGTGGGGTAAAAAATCGACCCAAATGTGTACTGCTGCATTCTCATTACAAACTGCTGCGCAGAACGCAGGGATAACACAGTCTCAAGCGGTCTGCCGCTAATCGGATGCGATAAAAGGATATTGAGCATGAGAGTTACTAGAAAAAATATATTGCATATAAGCCTGTTGCTCGCGGCTACGTCTCTGGCTATCGGCAAGGCTCAGGCGGCAGACTGCTCTGTTTCAGCCAATAAGGTGAATATCACTATTAATTCACTTAAAATCGATCCCGATGCGCCAGTAGGCAGTGTATTAAAAGTACAGCAGGTAAATACCCGAAATTATCCCGCCGCCTTTAACTGTGGAACGCAGGCGCTGTGGTATGGGTCAACGATGGGATCTAATTTTAGTACAGAATCTGCTATTTCAGGAGTTTATGAAACAGGGCTAACCGGTATCGGCATCCGTGTTACGGACATTGTCTATCGTTCACAGTATGCCCCCTACACTCAAAGCCCTGCCATGGGTTCATGGAGCGGTAGCAATGCCACCGGTACGGTAAAAATAGAAATTATCAAAACGGGTGAAATTCCTACTGTTAATAAAGGAAAATTTAAAACAGGTACGCTGGTCACTGCTAAGGTTAATTCACGTGCCACTTCTGTCGGTGCCAAGCAATTTTATGAAATTAACATTGCCAATGGGCCTGCCGGAGGGTGGACGGCGAAAAGTTGTACCTTAAGTAACTCAAACCGTAACCAGACAGTACAGATGGGGACTATCAGTAAGAGCGATTTTAATAGTGGCGGCTACGGTCCGGTGAAAAACTTCAAACTGGTGATTAACTGCCCCGATGGCATCCCAACCGATGCGCCGGTGAAGATTTCCTTCGAGCGAATGACGTCTGGTGCAAGTGACGGCTTTATGGATGTTGATTCCACAGTCGCAAATGCAGCCCAGAACGTAGGTGTTGAGGTCCGGGATAATAATAATACCCTACTTAAATTCTCTTCTGATTATACTTACACCAGTTCAAGCGTAAGTAACAAGGAGCTCACATTACCAATGACTGCCAGATATAAGGCTGCAACCACTGTTGGCAATATCGGCCCAGGAACGGCAAATACGGGCATGACGGTAACCATCGATCAGGATTGATAAGCAACTGTAATAACAAAACCCTCATCTATTGTTGAGGGTTTTGTTTTGTGATGAATTTTTAATATGAATTATTAATTCACATTGCATGAGAATACAGGACCACTTAATTTGTGCGGAAATTTTATGGCAGATAATTTGCTGATAGTGTCCATTCCTCTGCCATCAGAAAACGAATATCTGTACTAATAATATTTATATTAGCTATAGCTATAGGGAGCGTTTCTCCGGCTCTGAAAAACGGAGATTACATTTAACTCATAAAGGAAATAATAAATGAAAGAATTATCTATCATGGAAATGGGTTATGTCTCTGGTGCTGCTGATACCCCAGGGTGGGGTACTGGCTATACCTGGGACTTTAGTTCTACCCAGAGCGCAATTATCTCCCTTGCCAACAACCTCTTTCAGGCTGGAGCAGGCCTGATTGTTGGTGGCGTAGGCGGAACACTTGGCGGTATGGCGACAGGTGCTGCCATCGGCGGAAATACCGGCGGTATGTTAGGCTTCGGTCTGATTGGTGCTCTAGGTGGTGCCATTGTCGGCGGTATTGCTGGCCTGGTTGGTGGCCTGACCGCAGGGCTTTTTGGTGGTTTTGACACCGTTATGCAAATTGCAGAAGACGTACTTTATGCTGGCTTTAATGGCACCTTAGTATTCTGGTAATACAAGACAAATACTAAAACTACCATACGAATCGAAAAATATTATGTGAAGGATATCATAATGAAAGAATTATCTATTATGGAAATGGATTACGTCTCTGGTGCTGCTGATACCCCAGGATGGGGCACCGGATATATCTGGGACTTTAGCTCTGCCCAGAGTGCGATCACCTCTCTAGCCAACAATCTCTTTCAGGCAGGTGCAGGTCTGATTATCGGTGGGGTAGGCGGAACACTCGGCGGCATGGCAACAGGCGCCGCCATCGGCGGCAATACTGGCGGCAATCTCGGATTCGGTCTGATTGGTGCCTTGGGTGGTGCCATCGTCGGTGGTATTGCTGGCCTGGTCGGTGGTCTGACTGCGGGCTTATTCGGCGGTTTCGATACCGTTTTTCAAATTGCCGAAGACGTACTGTATGCGGCCTTCAATGGTACGTTTGTTCTCTGGTAAGCAAACCGAACCAAGCAGATCCTAATTTAGGATTTTTATAACTTTCTTATTGCAAAGGAATTCGCAATGAAAGAATTATCAATGGTCGAAATGGATTGCGTCTCTGGTGCTGCTGATACACCAGGATGGGGCACCGGATATATCTGGGACTTTAGCTCTGCCCAGAGTGCGATCACCTCTCTCGCCAACAATCTCTTTCAGGCAGGTGCAGGTCTGATTATCGGTGGGGTAGGCGGAACACTCGGCGGCATGGCAACAGGCGCCGCCATCGGCGGAAATACCGGCGGTATGTTAGGCTTCGGTCTGATTGGTGCCTTGGGTGGTGCCATCGTCGGCGGTATTGCTGGCCTGGTCGGTGGCCTAACTGCAGGCCTTTTTGGTGGTTACGATACTGTCTGCCAAATTTTCGAAGATGTATTGTACGCAGGGTTCAACGGTACTTTAGTATTTTGGTAATTTAATCAAAATACTATATCGTCAGCTGGGCCGCTGGTCTGGTTGGTGACTTAACCACTGACGTCTTTAGGGGGCTCAATATCGCTTCCCAGATTACTGAAGACATGTTATATGCGGTTTTTAACGCCACGTCTGTACTCTGGGAAACATAAATGACCCCCTTCATAAGGCCCGCCCTCGGGCCTTTTCTCTCCCATTAAAAAAGTAGACACATATGGCACAAAATATTTATCGCAAGGAAGCGATCGAATATAAAAAATATCACTGGAAGGGCAAAGCACTTCTGTTGGCAGGGATGCCTGCCTGGCTAATTACCCTGCTGGCGTGTACCTTTTTAATCGTCCTAATATTCATGCTGATTTTTTTTAACTATACCCAGCGCATTAATGTGTATGGTGAAGTCGTCACGTTACCGCACTCCATCAACGTTTTTGCTCCGCAACAGGGTTTTGTCGTTAAGCAATTTGTTAACATCGGTGATGTTGTAAAAAAAGGAACTCCGCTCTACGAACTTGATGTCTCCAGACATACCACCAGTGGTAACGTTAGTCTGGCTATGACAGAGGTGATCGATGAAAAAATCAGTAATGCAAAAGAAATTATTCAGAAGATTACCGAAAACAAAAAAGAAACTGTTGATGCGCTAAATGACCAGCTCACCAGCGTAGAATCTTCTCTACATGAAACCGTGCGTATGTTGGCAAATACTCAAGCTGGCCTGAAAAAGATGCGTACCAATCTTTCCAGCTACGATGACTATCTTAAAAAGGGGCTAATTACTAAAGATCAGTATAATTATCAGCATAACCTTTATTTTCAACAGCAGAGTTCCTACCAATCGCTTACCAGCCAAAAAATGCAACTGGAGACGCAGTTAACACAGCTTAAGAGCGATATGGTGACTAAATCTGCTGATTTTGATAACCAGATCTCAAGCCAAAAGAACCAAATCAATGACTATAAAAATCAGCGTGTCGAGTCTAGCGCAAACGACAATGCTATCATTAAAGCAACTGCCGACGGAAAAATAGAATCATTAGCAGTGACTAGCGGTCAAATGGTTGATCGTGGCAGTAGCCTTGCACAGATTAAGCCCATCGGGAATGTTGAATATTATCTAATGCTTTGGCTACCTAACAATAGTATTCCCTATATTAAGGTTGGGGACACCATAAATATTCGTTATGAAGCCTTTCCTTCAGATAAATTTGGACAATTTCCTGGTAAGGTAGCGACTATCTCAACGGTTCCTGCCTCTCGACAAGAGTTACAAGAGTATAACAACGTTGGTAATGCGGCTAACCAACAAGATATCACTTTATATAAGGCCTTAGTATCTATAGAAGACAGTTCATTTCGCTATAACGATAAAGTTTTAACACTTTCAAACGGACTAAAAGCAGAAGCAACTGTCTTCCTGGAAGAGCGACCACTTTATATGTGGATGTTTACTCCTTTCTATAAAATCTCTCACAGTGTAAATGGGCCGATCAATGATTAACGAATTATTTGACAAAATTACTTCTCGCGTAAATTTTTCGTTACGTCGAAAAGCCCCTATTATATTGCAATCCGAAGGCTCAGAATGTGGCATTGCATGTCTGGCAATGATATGTGGCTACCATGGTCTCGAAATTGATTTATTTAATTTTCGTCATCGTTTCGGTAGCGCAACGCAAGGTGCAACACTATTATCACTTAGCAAAACGGCCGAACAAGCGCAACTCAAAAGTCGCGCGCTTTCTCTTGATCTTGATGAAATCCAACAATTGAAACTACCCTGTATTTTACATTGGGATTTAAATCATTACGTAGTACTAGTAAAACGCAAGAAAAATAGTTTCATTATTCACGATCCGGCAATGGGTAAACGTGTTATAGGCATAAAAGAAATGTCAAATCACTTTACCGGCGTTGCACTTGAATTATGGCCTGATAACAACTTTCAGCAGGAAAAAGCAAAAAGTCGCTTACGCCTCATTGACCTGATGAAAAACATCAGTGGTCTAAAAAATGCTTTGCTTAAAATTTTTGCTTATTCGGTTGTTGTTGAAGCAATCAACCTGCTATTACCCATTGGCACCCAACTGGTAACCGACCATGTAATTATTGCTCACGATGAAAGCCTTTTAGCTGTCATCTGCATCGGTTTAGTAATGTTTACGTTATTTCGGACGTTCATCAGCATGTTACGTGCATGGACCTCATTAACATTAAACACCTTAACCAGTATTCAATGGAAAACTACGCTATTTGATCATTTAATGAGCCTGCCACTCTCTTTCTTTGAAAAGCGGCATCTGGGTGATATTCAATCACGTTTTTCTTCATTAGATACAATTCGCTCAACGTTTACTAACAGCATCATCTCCGGATTGATAGACCTGATCATGACTGTTGGCTTAATCATCATGCTGACGCTGTATGGCGGATGGTTGGTCTGGGTAGTGATCGGGTTTACTCTGTGTTACGCCATCATGCGTCTGGCGACTTACCAGTTCTATCGCCGAGTGGCGGAAGAGCAGGTTGTAAAAGGCGCGCGTTCCAGCTCACATTTTATGGAATCATTGTATGGCATCTCTACAATCAAGGCTCTCGATCTTAAAGGGCGGCGTTCGGAACATTGGCTTAACATCAATATTGAAGCCTGTAATGCTGGTATTAAACAAACACGCTTCGATATGCTATTCGGTGGTATAAACACCTTAATTACATCAATAGATCAGGTCGTTATCCTGTGGTTAGGGGCAGTCATGGTTATTGATAACGAAATGACGCTTGGGATGTTTATGGCATTTAATGCCTTCCGTGGCCAGTTCTCGCAACGAGCGTCAAGCCTGGTGGACTTAAGTATGCAGCTACGCATGCTCTCTTTACATAATGAACGTCTCTCTGAGATCGTTTTCACCGAGCCTGAAAAAGAACTCCCGGCCAGGCGTATATTTGAAGAGAATAGAGGTGTCGCCCTCAACGTTCAAAACTTGAGCTATCAATATGATCCGTTTACCAAGCCAATTTTCAGCGATCTTAATATTAATGTCCTACCTGGCGAATCAATTGCGCTGGTCGGTCCCTCAGGTATTGGCAAAACGACGCTCTTGAAAGTGATGTGTGGTCTTCTGACCCCCACTCATGGGGAAGTCGTTGTTGAAGGTTTAGATATCTCAAAAATTGGTTTAAATAACTATCGCATGAGTACAGCTTGTGTATTGCAGGAAGATCGCCTGTTTTCTGGCTCAATTGCGGATAATATCTGTAGTTTTGAAGATAACCCTGACATGGAGTTTGTGATGCATTGTGCCAAACTCAGCAACATTCATGATGAAATCATGAAGATGCCAATGGGATACGAAACCCTGGTTGGGGAATTAGGCCTGGGGATCTCTGGTGGACAGAAACAGCGTCTGCTTATCGCTCGTGCACTTTATCGTAAGCCAAATATTTTATTTATGGATGAAGCTACCAGTCACCTGGATTTGGCTAATGAATCTTATATTAATCAGTCCATATCATCGTTAAGTATTACTCGTATTATCGTGGCACACCGGCCATCAACAATTGCTTCAGCAGATAGAATCATCGATCTCTCTAGCAAAAACATTCATAAATAATTGTTAATCTCAAGGAAGGAGAAAAATGAATAACCTCATTAAAGGCATCAATACCGGAACTATCATGCATGAAGGACATTTATTAGCGATTGTTCTCAAAGTCCGCAATAGTGATGGCATTGATGAATGTTATACAATGCAGCATACGGTCATTCGTGATTTTTTATTAATTACGCAGAATAGACTAATGGCGGTAATGGAGCGACTGCAAAAAGACGGTGAAAAATATAAAACTGTTCTCATCGCGGAAAGCCAGGCTCTTATTAGTCAGTCACCAGTTATGCAACAGGAAGACGTCGAATGTCCCGATCCTGCAAAGCGCATCATGTCAATCGCTTTAAAGAAAGATAGTGAAACCTTTACCATCATCGCTGCTTTACAAAGCGAGCAAATTGTTACCTTACGCTTCAGTAATGGTCAGGCAGAGATCATATTACGCGCAATGATTCAGGCACTACAAAACTCCGGTGATAAAGAAGCGATTCTTCATTTCAGCGGAACTCTTGATTTTATTATGCTCTACGACTGCGAACTTGATGAAAGCGCGACCATGAATTATCAACACTATTCTCATGATGAATGGCGAAAGGCGTTATTTCCCAATCATGTCGCCATTCTGTTTAGCTACCACACCGATGATGGTGAGAAACTACTATGCGGATGTATCGTCAAGACCTACCTCAACGCTAACGATCAGCAAATTCAAAATGTTGCATTACGTATAATGCACCTTATACCTAAATTTCGCGGATATAACGATAAGCATCAGATAAAACGGACGTTTATGCATGACCTCCCTGCCGAAGATGGACAGACGTTATCGGCCGAACAAGGCTTAAAATTCCTGAAAAACTACTATCAGGAAACTAAAGTCTCTTTAGGGATTAAATAACACCACGCCTCTCTCCGCGCTCGCAGAGAGAGGCGTCACGCATCAGTTCGGGCACTTATAAACCTGGCCGTTCATTTCGCTGTCGGTAGGTACAAAGCTCGACAACAGATTCTGCGTCGGGCTGCTGACGCCGTAAATCACGTTGCCGCCCATCGCTGCCGCTTGGTTACGCAGAGCGTTCGCCGCACCGCGCATAGAACCACCCTCATCGCCATTCTGGCCGGAGAGCCAGTTGCTCTGTTTACCCGTCGCGGTCCCTAACAGCTGACACTCTGCGCCCGGCTTCTCCTGCACGAAGCGCACATTCTGGCCGGCAGAGGTTAATTCATTGCTGGAACTGCAACCTGCCAACAGTAAGGCTGCGCCGACAATCCCTGCTAAATATTTTACCTGCATGTTATTCCCCATGATCGATGAGCTGGACGCACTGGCCCGGATGTAAATCTGTCATCCTTCAAACTGCGTCGGCATGAGCCGCGTTCATTTCCTCCCCGGTCGCGCTTGTCAGTTCACGCCCGAAACGGAGGTGCTTGCCGCTCTGATGCAGCTTAAATGATTTTTATGTATAAGCCTTATACTAAAAAGCGCGCCAAAAGAAAAACCCCCAGCCATTGCTGGCCAGGGGTTTCTGCTTTTTTATGCCGTAGAGCGCACGATTACATCATGCCGCCCATACCGCCCATGCCGCCCATACCGCCAGCAGCACCTAAGTCAGGCGCGTCGCCTTTCGGCAGGTCGGTCACCATGCACTCGGTGGTGATCATCAGACCAGCCACGGATGCCGCGTACTGCAGAGCAGAACGGGTCACTTTGGTTGGGTCCAGGATACCGAAGTCGATCATGTTGCCGTATTCTTCAGTTGCTGCGTTGTAACCGTAGTTACCGTCGCCAGCTTTCACGTTGTTAGCAACAACAGACGGCTCTTCACCGGCGTTGGACACGATCTGACGCAGCGGTGCTTCCATTGCGCGCAGCGCAACTTTGATACCGACGTTCTGATCTTCGTTCTGACCGGTCAGGCCAGCGAGTTTCGCCGCAACGCGAACCAGCGCTACGCCGCCGCCAGCCACCACGCCTTCTTCAACCGCAGCACGGGTTGCGTGCAGGGCGTCGTCGACGCGTGCTTTTTTCTCTTTCATTTCAACTTCGGTAGCCGCACCGACTTTGATTACTGCCACGCCGCCAGCCAGTTTAGCGACACGTTCCTGCAGTTTTTCACGGTCGTAATCGGAGGTCGCTTCTTCGATCTGCTTACGGATCTGAGCTACACGGCCCTGGATTGCAGACTCTTCGCCAACGCCATCGATGATGGTGGTGGTGTCTTTGTTGATAACCACGCGTTTCGCCTGGCCCAGATCTTCCAGAGTCGCTTTTTCCAGCTCCATACCGATCTCTTCAGAGATAACGGTACCGCCAGTCAGGGTAGCGATATCCTGCAGCATGGCTTTACGACGGTCGCCGAAGCCCGGTGCTTTCACCGCAGCCACTTTAACGATGCCGCGCATGGTGTTAACCACCAGGGTCGCCAGCGCTTCGCCTTCAACGTCTTCAGCGATGATAACCAGCGGTTTGCCCGCTTTCGCTACGGCTTCCAGAACCGGCAGCATTTCGCGGATGTTGGAGATTTTTTTGTCAGCCAGCAGGATGAACGGGCTTTCCAGCTCAACGGCACCGGTGTCCGGCTTGTTGATGAAGTACGGAGACAGGTAGCCGCGGTCGAACTGCATACCTTCAACTACGTCCAGTTCGTCTTCCAGACCGGTACCGTCTTCAACGGTGATCACGCCTTCTTTACCGACTTTATCCATCGCTTCCGCGATCAGTTTACCGACGGTTTCGTCGGAGTTAGCGG
Source organism: Klebsiella sp. RC2 (assembly GCF_014192815.1). Taxonomy (NCBI): domain Bacteria; kingdom Pseudomonadati; phylum Pseudomonadota; class Gammaproteobacteria; order Enterobacterales; family Enterobacteriaceae; genus Klebsiella; species Klebsiella sp. RC2. The sequence continues at coordinate 220,045 of NZ_JACHYL010000007.1, forward strand.
AGATGGTACCAACCTGAGCGATAGCTTTAGAGTCAGAGCACGGTACGGACAGCGCTTTCAGTTCTTCAACGGCGGCAATGACAGCTTTGTCGATACCACGTTTCAGATCCATCGGGTTCATGCCTGCTGCAACAGCTTTCAGGCCTTCGTTCACGATAGCCTGAGCCAGTACGGTTGCGGTGGTGGTACCGTCGCCTGCCGCGTCGTTCGCTTTAGAGGCAACTTCTTTCACCATCTGCGCACCCATGTTTTCGAACTTGTCTTCCAGTTCGATTTCACGAGCAACGGAAACGCCATCTTTAGTGATGGTCGGCGCGCCGAAGGATTTGTCCAGAACCACGTTGCGGCCTTTCGGGCCCAGGGTCACTTTAACTGCATCTGCCAGTACGTTTACGCCGCGCAGCATTTTTACACGAGCGTCGTTACCGAATTTTACGTCTTTTGCTGCCATTTCTTTTATTCCTCAAATTCGTTCAGGGTCGTGCGAATTACGCTTCAACAATTGCCAGGATGTCGCTTTCGGACATGATCAGCACTTCTTCGTTGTCGATCTTCTCAGACTTCACGCCGTAGCCATCGTTGAAAATCACGATGTCACCAACTTTAACGTCCAGCGGCTGCACAGTTCCGTTTTCCAGAATGCGGCCTTTACCGACAGCGATGATTTCGCCACGAGTTGATTTAGCTGCCGCAGAACCGGTCAGAACGATGCCGCCTGCAGATTTGGTTTCAACTTCTTTACGTTTGACGATCACACGATCATGTAACGGACGAATACTCATTGATAGCTCTCCTTCGAGAAAGTCATTATCAGTTATGGGTGACGCCGGGCCGAACGCGGTTTACCGGCTAGTGCAGAGAGAGATGGGGGTGGCCATTTCCCGCTTCAAGGGCAAAATCAAAAAAAATTTTTACCTTTGCGCTAGCGCGCAAAAAGCAGCGCTATCGGCCAATGCGTCATAAGGAAAAGCGATTGTGATACTCTCTTTTTTTTCACTGGCGCAGGATGGAATCATGAGTGGTTTAAAACAGGAGTTGGGACTGGGACAGGGAGTCGGATTACTTTCCACCTCATTGCTGGGTACCGGCGTCTTCGCCGTCCCGGCGCTGGCGGCGCTGGTCGCTGGCGATAACAGTCTGTGGGCATGGCCGCTGCTCATTCTCCTTGTTTTCCCGATTGCCATCGTCTTTGCCCTGCTGGGCCGCCATTTTCCCAGCGCGGGCGGCGTGGCCCACTTTGTCGATATGGCATTTGGCCCACGTCTGGCCAGCGTCACCGGCTGGCTGTTTTTATCCGTTATCCCGGTCGGACTCCCCGCCGCGCTGCACATCGCCACCGGCTTCGGCCAGGCGCTGTTCGGCTGGCATGATGCGCAGCTACTGTTGGCGGAGCTGGGCACCCTGGCCATCGTCTGGTGGATCGGTTCGCGTGGCGCCAGCTCCAGCGCCAACCTGCAGACGCTGGTTGCCGTGCTGATTGTGGCGCTGATCGTCGCCGTCTGGTGGCGTGGCGGGATAAGCCCGGCGCAGATCCCCTTCCCCGCCCTGACGGAGATCGACCATGGTCAGCTCTTCTCCGCGCTGTCGGTCATGTTCTGGTGCTTTGTCGGTCTGGAAGCTTTTGCTCACCTGGCCTCGGAGTTTAAACATCCCGAGCGTGACTTCCCCAGGGCGCTGATGATAGGCCTGCTGCTTGCCGGTTCGGTCTACTGGGCCTGTACCGTGCTGGTGCTGCACTTCCACGCCTTTGGCGAGGAGATGGCGGCGGCGGCGTCACTACCGAACATCGTGGTCCGTCTGTTCGGCGTCGAAGCGCTGTGGGTGGCCTGCGTCATCGGCTATCTCGCCTGTTTCGCCAGCCTCAACATCTATATTCAAAGCTTCGCCCGCCTGGTCTGGTCGCAGGCGCAGCATAAGCCCGAAAGCTACCTCGCACGGCTGTCGCCACGGCAGATCCCGCGCAATGCCCTCAACGCCGTGCTGGGCTCCTGCGTGGTCAGCACCCTGTGTATCTATTTGCTCGATATCAACCTGGACGCGCTGATCGTCTATGCCAACGGCATTTTCATCATGATCTATCTGCTGTGCATGCTGGCCGGCTGTCGTTTGCTGCGCGGGCGCTATCGGCTATTGGCGGTGGTGGGCAGTATTCTCTGTCTGCTGCTGCTGGCGATGGTCGGCTGGAAGAGTCTGTACGCGCTGGTGATGCTGGCGGGGCTGTGGCTGTTTTTACCCAGGCGCAAGCTGGCGTGTAAGCCAGGAAAGAAACCGGCCGGTCGCATTTGCTGACCGGGCCGGGCGTGTATTAATCGCGGGGATCGTCCTTATGGTCCAGACGTTCGCGCTGCTCATCCTTACGCTGGAATTCCCCTTCGAAGGTCTCACCGCCGCCAGTTCCGGCGCTAAAGCCGCCGCCCGGCATCCGGCTGAAGCGCAGATGCGGCATCAGCTTCATCGTCAGGTGCTTCTGCACTGGCGGCAGCAATAGCAGCAGGCCAAGGAAGTCGGTAAAGAACCCCGGGAGCAACAGCAGCAGACCGGCAATAATCAGTGAAACGCTCTTGATCATCTCCGCCGCCGGGCTCTCGCCTGCGGCCATCTTCTGCTGCATCAGCAGGAAATTTTTGAAGCCCTGGTTACGCACCAGCGACATCCCTACCACCGAGCTAAAGATCACCAGGATTAGGGTCATAAAGACGCCCAGCACGTGCGCGACCTGGATAAAGATCGATATCTCAATGTAAACGTAAAGAAAAAAGGCAATAAACGGAATCCAACGCACCGGCGTCTCCTTCATCAACGGGCGCTGAGCTCAGCCCCCGTAATCATCAATTTGCTGATCGCATCCCTCTAAGATGGGGATGCTGCGCGGCTTTTCAATCAGCGGAAATGCTTATTTTTTCCAGCAATAGGAAAGCGGTGACCCATTTCACAGATTAATAAATCTTCTCACACCCGCGATGTAATAAGTGATCAAGCTTACTGATATTCGCTATCATCAGCATATGATCTTGGGCACCAGGCCGGTTAAGGAAATAATCGTCGGCCAGAAAATATACTGAATCCTGGATATTCTGTGTATTTGGTGAATTCATTGGCAGCTTGAAAAGAAGGTTCACATGTTAAACAACATTCGTATCGAAGAAGATCTGTTGGGCACCAGGGAAGTTCCCGCGGACGCTTACTACGGCGTTCATACTCTGCGAGCGATTGAAAACTTCTACATTAGCAACAGCAAAATCAGCGACATACCAGAATTCGTGCGCGGCATGGTGATGGTGAAGAAAGCCGCCGCGCTGGCGAACAAGGAGCTGCAGACCATTCCCAAAAGCGCGGCAAATGCGATTATCGCCGCCTGTGACGAAGTCCTCAATAACGGCAAATGCATGGACCAGTTCCCGGTCGATGTCTTCCAGGGCGGGGCCGGCACCTCCGTAAACATGAACACCAACGAAGTCCTGGCGAACATCGGCCTCGAGCTGATGGGCCATCAGAAAGGCGAATACCAGTACCTGAACCCAAACGATCACGTCAACAAATGCCAGTCCACCAACGATGCCTACCCGACCGGATTCCGCATCGCGGTGTATGCCTCCATCCTGAAGTTAATCGATGCGATTAAACAGCTGGGCGAAGGCTTCCAGGCGAAAGCCGTGGAGTTCCAGGACATTCTCAAAATGGGCCGCACCCAGCTGCAGGACGCGGTGCCGATGACCCTCGGCCAGGAGTTCCATGCCTTCAATGTGCTGCTTAATGAAGAGACCAAAAGTATTCTGCGCACTGCGGAGCTGCTGCTGGAGGTGAACCTCGGCGCCACCGCCATCGGTACACGCCTCAACACCCCGGACGGCTATCAACAGCTGGCGGTGCAGAAGCTGGCGGAAGTGAGCAACTTACCGGTCGTTCCGGCGGAAGATCTGATTGAAGCCACCTCGGACTGCGGGGCGTACGTTATGGTTCACAGTTCGCTGAAACGCCTGGCGGTGAAACTGTCCAAGATCTGTAACGACCTGCGCCTGCTCTCTTCCGGTCCACGCGCAGGCCTCAACGAAATCAACCTGCCGGAGCTGCAGGCGGGTTCCTCTATTATGCCGGCGAAGGTTAACCCGGTAGTGCCGGAGGTGGTCAACCAGGTCTGCTTTAAAGTCATCGGCAACGACACCACGGTGACCATGGCCTCCGAAGCTGGGCAGCTGCAGCTGAACGTGATGGAGCCGGTGATCGGCCAGGCGATGTTCGAATCCATACATATCCTGACCAACGCCTGCTACAACCTGCTGGAGAAATGCGTTAACGGCATCACCGCCAATAAAGCGGTATGTGAAGGCTACGTCTACAACTCCATCGGCATCGTCACCTACCTCAACCCGTTTATCGGCCACCACAATGGCGATATCGTCGGCAAGATCTGCGCCGAAACCGGCAAGAGCGTGCGGGAAGTGGTGCTGGAGCGTGGGCTGCTGACGGCGGCGGAGCTGGATGATATTTTCTCCGCGCAAAACCTGATGCATCCTGCTTATAAAGCGAAGCGTTATACCGATGAAAGCGAACAGTAATCTTTCCGGTTAGTCATTGAAAGGCATGTCAGCGATGACATGCCTTTTTTGCTTTTTAGTTTTACTAAAATACAACAATCCAATATCAACTTGTTAAAAAACAAGGAAGGCATATATGTTTGGTGCAGAACTGGTTATTGTCCTGCTGGCGATTTATCTCGGCGCCAGGCTCGGCGGCATTGGTATCGGCTTTGCCGGTGGCCTTGGCGTCCTTGTCCTGACGCTTATTTTTCAAATCAAACCGGGTGCGATCCCCTTCGACGTTATTGAAATCATCATGGCGGTCATCGCCGCTATCGCCGCCATGCAGGTCGCCGGCGGGATGGATTACCTGGTCAGCCTCGCCGAACGGATGCTGCGCCGCCACCCGAAGTACATTACCTTCCTTGCCCCGCTGGTGACCTGGTTTATGACCGTACTCGCCGGCACCGGCCATACCGCCTTCTCCACGCTGCCGGTGATCACCGAAGTGGCCAAAGAGCAAGGCATTCGCCCATCTCGTCCGCTGTCGATTGCGGTCGTGGCCTCTCAGATAGCGATCACCGCCTCGCCTATCTCCGCGGCGGTGGTGTTCTTTGCCGGGATCCTTGAGCCGCTGGGCGTTAGCTACCTGACGCTGCTGGCCATCTGTATTCCGGTCACCCTGCTGGCGGTAATGCTCACCGCGATTGTTTGCAACTTCCTCGGCTGCGAACTGAAAGACGATCCCATTTACCAGGAGCGGCTGGCCAAGGGGGAAGTTAGACTGCGCGGCAGCCAGGTGTTTGAGCTGAAGCCGCACGCCAAACGCTCTGTCCTCCTGTTTTTGATCGGCATCGTGGCGGTGATGTTCTACGCCACGGCCATCAGCGATACCGTCGGCCTGATTAAGAACCCGGTGCTGCCGCGTAACGAAGCGATCGTGGTGTTTATGCTGACCATCGCCACCCTGATTAGCATCACCTGCAAAATCGACACTGGCGAAGTGCTCAACGCCAGCACCTTTAAGTCCGGGATGAGCGCCTGCGTCTGCGTCCTCGGCGTCGCCTGGCTGGGCGATACCTTCGTTAAAGCGCACATCAGCGATATCCAGGCCGTGGCCGGCGACCTGCTGCACAATTACCCATGGCTGCTGGCGGTGGTGCTGTTCTTTGCCGCCACGCTGCTCTACTCACAGGCAGCCACCACCAAGGCGCTGATGCCCGCTGCGCTGCTGCTCGGCGTCAGCCCGCTGACGGCGATCGCCTCGTTTGCCGCCGTCTCGGCGCTGTTCGTCCTGCCAACCTATCCGACCCTGCTGGCGGCGGTGGAGATGGATGACACCGGCTCGACGCGCATCGGCAAATACGTCTTTAACCACGCCTTCCTGATCCCTGGCGTTATCGCTATCACGCTGTGCGTGATCCTGGGCTTTATCTTTGGCGGGATTATGCTGTAAATACCGCTGGCAGCGGGCCCCGCGCGGGCCCGCTGCCCGTTTCCCTCCCCTACCCCGATCGTGACGCTAATATCCCCGCATCTTGCGTGCTATAGTGCCTCTTTTCGCTGATACGAGGTTCATGATGACTACGCCTGATGCTGTTGTTGTGCTCTGTACCGCGCCGGATGAAGCGACCGCCCAGGATCTGGCGGCAAAAGCCCTGGCGGACAAGCTTGCCGCCTGTGCCACGCTGCTGCCGGGCGCCACCTCGCTCTATTACTGGGAAGGGAAACTCGAGCAGGAGTATGAAGTTCAGATGCTGCTCAAAACCGACCTTGCCCATCAGCAGGCGCTGCTGGATTGCCTGAAGTCTCACCACCCGTATCAAACCCCTGAACTGCTGGTTCTGCCCGTCATTCATGGAGACAACGATTACCTCTCATGGCTTACCGCATCATTACGCTGATCCTGCTGCTGTGCAGCACGTCAGCCACCGCCGGGTTATTCGACGCGCCGGGGCGCTCGAACTTCGTGCCTGCTGACCAGGCCTTCGCCTTTGACTTTCAGCAGCAACAGCACGATGTCAACCTGAGCTGGCAAATCAAGGATGGTTACTATCTTTATCGTCAACAGTTTACCTTTCGCGCCGCCGGGGCGACGATCGACGAACCGGCGCTCCCGGCAGGAGAGTGGCATCAAGATGAGTTTTACGGCAAAAGCGAGATTTTCCGCCAGCGCCTGACCGTGCCGGTCACGGTGAAGCAGGCGGAGAAAGACGCCACCCTCACCGTCACCTGGCAGGGCTGCGCCGATGCCGGATTCTGTTATCCACCGGAAACCAAAGTGATCCCGCTGAGCGCCGTGCTGGCGACTTCTGCCGACGGCCAGGCAACCGCCATCGAGCCCATGCCGTCGACGAGCAGCCGTCCGGCGTTCAACCCGCCGCTGCCGGTTGAGCCGCGACCGGCCCCGGAGCTCGCCACATCACCTGCGCCTGCCGCAGTGCCGCCTGCAGACACGCCTGCCCGCCTGCCCTTTACGGCGCTGTGGGCGCTGCTGATAGGTATTGGTATCGCCTTCACCCCCTGCGTACTGCCGATGTACCCGCTGATTTCCGGCATTGTGCTGGGCGGAAAGCAGCGGCTTTCCACCGCGCGCGCCCTGCTGCTGGCCTTTATTTACGTCCAGGGGATGGCCTTAACCTACACCGCGCTGGGGCTGGTAGTGGCCGCCGCCGGTCTGCAGTTCCAGGCGGCCCTGCAGCACCCGTATGTCCTGGCGGGACTGTCGGTGGTATTTATTCTGCTGGCGCTCTCCATGTTCGGCCTGTTCACGCTCCAGTTGCCCTCCTCGCTGCAGACGCGGCTGGCGCTGCTCAGCAATAAGCGCCAGGGCGGCTCGCCCGGTGGCGTTTTCGCGATGGGCGCCATTGCCGGACTGATCTGCTCCCCATGCACCACCGCGCCGCTGAGCGCCATCCTGTTGTATATCGCCCAGAGCGGTAATCTCTGGCTGGGCGGCGGCACGCTGTACCTCTACGCGCTGGGCATGGGCCTGCCATTGATCCTCGTCACCGTATTTGGCAACCGTCTGCTGCCGAAGAGCGGCCCGTGGATGAGCCATGTGAAGACCGCCTTCGGGTTCGTGATCCTGGCTCTGCCCGTTTTCCTGCTGGAGCGCATTGTCGGCGACCCGTGGGGATTACGTCTGTGGTCAATGCTTGGCGTCGCCTTCTTCAGCTGGGCGTTTATCACCTCGCTGGGCGCTACCCGGCCGTGGATGCGGCTGGTACAAATCATCCTGCTTGCTGCCGCGCTGGTCAGCGCGCGGCCCCTACAGGACTGGGCATTTGGCGCTCCGGCAGTCGAGCAGCAGGCGCATCTGACGTTCACCCGCGTCAACTCGGTGGCCGAGCTTAACCAGGCGCTGGCGCAGGCAAAAGGCCAACCGGTGATGCTCGATCTTTACGCCGACTGGTGCGTGGCGTGCAAAGAGTTTGAAAAATACACCTTTAGTTCACCTGACGTGCAGCAGGCGCTGAAAGGCACCGTGTTATTACAGATTGATGTGACGAAGAACAGCCCGCAAGACGTCGCGCTGCTGAAACACCTGCAGGTGCTCGGTCTGCCGACGATCTTGTTCTTCAACGCTGAGGGTCAGGAACAGCCTGAGCGGCGAGTCACCGGCTTTATGGATGCCGCGGCATTCAGCGCCCATTTGCGCGATTGGCAAGCGTGAGCGACACTTTAGGAGGAAAGATGGAGGAGAACACCGTGCTACGTGAAGACGTCCTGGCAGAAGCCATTAAAATTCTTGAAATTGAAGGTATCGCCAACACGTCGCTGGAGATGGTCGCTGAGCGCGTGTCCTGTCCGACGAGCGACCTGAAACGCTTCTGGCCCGATCGCGAAGCGCTGCTGTACGACGCGCTTCGCTATCTGAGCCAGCAGGTGGATGCCTGGCGCCGACAGTTGCTGCTGGACGACACCTTAAGCGCAGAGCAAAAGCTGCTGGCACGCTATGCCGCGCTCACCACCTGCGTTAGCAACCACCGCTACCCCGGCTGTCTGTTTATCGCCGCCTGCACCTTCTATCCCGATCCCCAGCACCCCATTCACCAGCTGGCGGAACAGCAGAAGCAGGCTTCGCTGGCCTATACTCATGAGCTGCTGACTCAGCTGGAGGTGGATGACCCGGAAATGGTCGCTAAACAGATGGAGCTGATCGTCGAGGGCTGCCTGAGCCGTCTGCTGATCAAGCGTAGCCAGACGGATGTGGATACGGCCCGGCGGCTGGCAGAAGATATTCTGCGCTTCGCCCAGTGTCGTATGGGCGGCGCCTTAACCTGATTCTGATATCCTAACCGCCACGTCGCGCCTATAATTTCCCCCTCACTGATTGCTGACAGGGATTGATATGCGCGCGTTCTTCTGGGCTGCCTGGCTGGGGCTGTGCTCCACACCTCTGCTGGCGGCTCCCCTGCAAGGTTTTTCCTTTACGCAAAAAGACTGGGAGCTCGCCTGCGATAACACTGGCACCTGCCGGGCGGCGGGTTACGGCGTCCGCATGGGCGAGGTCAGCGTGCTGTTGACCCGCAACGCCGGCAGTGAACAGCGCCTCGCCGCCACGGCCACCTTCGCGCAGATCGAACACGATATCCCCGCCGACTCCACCGCCAGCCTGCTGATCGACGACCGGGACCTCGGCTCGCTGGATGCCGTGGATGACAGCCACTTCCGTCTGGACAGCGATCAGACTGCCGCCCTGCTACAGGCCCTGGCGAATCAGCGCAAAATCGAATTCACCCTTAACGGCCAGCACCTGCCGCTTTCCAGCGCCGGCAGCCGCGAGGTACTGGGTAAAATGGATGCGTTTCAGCGACGCACCGGCACCGCCGACGCGCTGCTGGATAAAGGCGATGCCGGCGACGATGCCATTTTGCCAGCCACTGCCGCCCCGGAGATTATCGCCGCCCCGGTGATCCATAACGCGCAGCCGGTGGCGCTGAGCATACTTCAGCGCCAGAAGCTGCTGCCCTCCCTGACGCCGCTGCTGAACCAGCGCTGTGACGACTGGCAGAACCCGGCCATCCCGGCGGCAGAGCGCCAGATCACGCTGACCGCGCTGGATAAAACCCATTCTCTGGTGCAGGCGCTCTGCTGGCGAGCGCCCTATAACGACGGCTATGCGCTGTGGCTGGCCGATAACGCCCAGCTGAACAAGCCACGGTTGCTGACCACCGAGGCCTCGAGCTACGCCAACGGCACTATCGTCTTTTTGCACAAAGAACGGGGCATTGCCGACTGCCTAACCGGCGAAACCCGCGTCTGGGACGGTAAAACCTTTACCCCCAGCCTGAAGTACAGCACCGGTATGTGTCGGGAAATCACCCCCGGCGGCACCTGGATGCTGCCGACCTTTGTCAGCCAGGTGATCCCCAGGCAGCAGAAAGAGGCGGATAACCTCGCCCTGCGCACGCTGTATAACGCAGTGTTAAAAGCGCAAAAAAGCGATCCAGAATTGTCGCTGAATAAGGTCGCCGAGCAGTTTCCGTTAACCGGCCATATTACCGACTTCACGCTCACCTACGCCGATGACACCCTGGTTTCGACCAGCAAACCTTCCCCGGATATCAGCGATGACGAGTGGCAGGCGTTTCTGCGCTCCTCGATCAGCGCAGATTCAGAAAACGGTAAAGTCAGCTTTACCCTGATCGATCTCGACGGTGACGGCAAACGCGATCTGATCATCGACAGCTACGTGGGCGGCACCGGGCTCTTCAGCTACACCGGGGTGCTCCGGCGCGGCGATAATGACTTTGCCGCCGTCGACGGCAGCGACAGTGATAACGGCGATGATTTCGATGCCGGGGTGCCCGGCGCCCTCTTTTCTATCAATGGCCGCGGGGCTAACCAATGGAACCACTGGGTCAAAATCAACGGTCAGGTGTATGCCCTGTGGTACAACGGCCAGTTTGGCGAAGATAATCTCTACCTGCTGCGCCCGTTCAGCACTGCGAGCCAGACGCCCGCGGTGACGGTTCGCTATCGCTATACGCTGAACAGCATCCGCTCCCCGGAGAAAGACCAGCCGTTAACCCCACCCCTCAGCGACAGCGATAAAGCGGATCTGCTGCGTTCGCTGGAGGTCATGCAGGGCAGCCTGCTGAAAGACAAACCCGTCAGCGACAACGATGCGCCGATCTGCCCCATCCCACCGGGCACCTCCGCCGACGAGGCGGATAACTACTACAGCGGCGTCGCCATCAACTATATCTATGAGACAGTGGCCTATATTCCGGTCTGGCTGAACGGGAAGTGCTATATCGGCACTATTTTTAGCCACCATGGCGCCTATCGCCACGGCGTGGATGCGGAAATTACGCTGAGCTCCCCGCGCGAGGATGAAGAGGTCATTGGCGATTATATTATCTCCGGGTTGCGCCACGTAATCGCCATTACCAGCGGCTGGAAAACCCGCGAGGGTGATAACGGCATGCAGTGAAGTTAAGCCAAAACGCGCCTTTGAACGCAGAATTGCCGCAAAGATAAGCAATCGATAAGTAATTTAAGAAATTTGGTTGACGGGGTGGGCGGATTACGGTTTAATGCGCCCCGTTGCCCGGATAGCTCAGTCGGTAGAGCAGGGGATTGAAAATCCCCGTGTCCTTGGTTCGATTCCGAGTCCGGGCACCACTATTTAGAGAACCCAGCCTATGGCTGGGTTTTTGCTTTTCTACGATCGGACTCTCCATCGAACTCCGTTCGATTATTCGCCGTACAGCGGCTCACCCCTTCGGGGCCAGCGCGACAAGCGCGCTGTTCAACGCCTGCGGCGTTAGTCCGAGTCCGGGCACCACTATTTAAAGAACCCGCCCAAAAGGCGGGTTTTTGCTTTTCTGCATCCGGACTCTTCATCGAACTCCACTCTATGATCCCCTACCCGGCGGCGCTGCGCTTGCGCGGGCCTACGCTGTTTGAGCCTGCGGGGGGACCCGTAGGCCGGATAAGGCATTTATGCCGCCATCCGGCACAACCGCGGGTACGGCGTCTGATGTGTATCGCCCGGTGGCGCTGTGCTTGCGCGTGCCTACGCTGTTTGAGCCTGCGAAAGGACTCGTTGGCCGGATAAGGCATTTATGCCGCCATCCGGCACAACCGCGGGTACGGCCTCTGATGTATATCACCCGGCGGCGCTGCGCTTGCACGGGCCTGGGGGATGAGGAAACGCCTGCGCAAACGCAGGCCGGATAAGACGAAGCCGTCAGGCAAACGCCATGAAGAAAGGGATTACTCGGCGGCCGTTTTCCCTTTGCCGGGCAGCCTGAACGCTTCGCCATAGGGCTTCGCGATACCCATGCGATATTGTGTCTCTTTGGCCGCCTGGTGGAGGTCGGCAAACTCCTCTTTCGGCGCTGGCGGACGTTGCGCCTTTTTCAGACACTGATTACGATGGTGACGGATCCACTCTCTGTCATCATCGTTCAGGCAGCGCTGCATCACCTCAATCCATCTGGATGCCGCCCGACGGTAGAGCCCACTCGCCTCTAACCGTTCAGCAATACTGTCCCTTATTCTCATCCACCTCGCTCCTCTGATGCTTTCACGATATCCCATGGTATTCCGACACCTGAGCCGGAATACCATGGTAGAGTTAATTTATGACAAAACTATTCCTGTGCAGCGCAAGGAATATATTCATTATAATAATCGCTGTGCATAGCAAACCGCATTCGCGGTAATTACTTCCAAAGAGCTCCGGAATTATATGTCGAACGCCGCCATGGATACCGGACGGTATCGACGGTTGTACCTATCAATAGCTATTTAATTTATTATATTTCCGTTATCAAATACCTTGCGATGTCATCCACTCCCTGTACAACCAAGCCTCATGGCGACCTAACGGAGTGCTCCAGCAGTTTATTTCTGAAGATAAATAAGCAGGCTTCATTAAAATTATCTAACCCCAGTCGCTCATAAAGCGCAGTGCGCTTCCGGTAAAGGCTTTTTACCGAGGTATTCAGATTCACCGCCACCTCCTCCATGGTCATACCCGCCCCAAGCAAACGTAGCATTAACTGTTCAGACAAACTTAAGCGCAGATCGTCAAACCACTCTTTGGTCAGCCGCTTGCTCTTCATCTCCAGAAAAAGCCCAAATAATGTCGCCATATCGGCGGGTGATAATGACATGTTTAAAAACGATTTCAGACTCAGTAAATGCTCTTCCCGATGGCGCATATCGAGGACGATACAACATATTCGCTTTCTGGATTGTGCCGCCTCCATCACCAGGTAATCGTAATGACAAAGCGGCGAACGGCTATCAACCAGCAGAGAGACCTCATCAACCTCATTATCTAAAATCGTTTTTCCGCTAGAATCTAACTGAATGATATCAGGAAAGAAATTCTTAACCCCTTGAAAAAGATAGTAATCCTGAGTAACCAATATCATTGAAGTTGCCACAAATCGTCCCTTTAACATTTAATCAACAAATTCTCGTCAACCAGACGTTTTCCTTCCCCCTTTGGACGCTTCGCATGGCGGTAAAAATAACGAGACCTGTGATTTATCATTAGCGCGGCATCTGACTCTGGCTGTGAAAACCCTCCTTGCGTTCTGATGGAAAATAAACGGATTAATTATAAATAAAAAAAATCCACAGAAAAGATGCTTTTTTTGGCATTGAGAATTTTTGTCAGAAATCATCTTAAATATCCAGTGAAAAACACCAACCCCTTCACAATATAAGCAGCACATCAATTTTGAAACAAAATTCCAACCCTCTTTCTTTTTTATTTATTTCAGTAAGTTAAAGAAATCAACTTCAACAACGCCGCTCGAATTAAGTCGATTTTACAGAATTATCTTAAAACGCAGCTCATCATTTATCCATATTTATCCGCTGCCGTATCGGGTATAAATTATCCATTCAATTATCAACAGGAGATATGTTTATTACTTTGCAATAAGTCATTCACCTGCAGTGCCAGTCAGCTAAATGGGACCATCCTCATCCTTTAACTCACCGTCAAAGGACGGTCGTGTTGTGCAATGGATTCTTGATGAACATATGGCAAATAGAAATGGAAAGATCACCTTATTCAAATACGTTATTGTTTAATCGCAACACGAAACTCTCGCTGTCAATCGGCTTGCTTTTGCTCTTCCCGGCGCTGGTTCAGGGAGCAGATTCGCTCTATGACCAGCAGATCCTGCAAGCGCGTCAAGGCCAGTACGCCCCCTTTCTCTCTTATCTTCAGCAGTACCAGCTGCGGCATGCCTTAACCCCTTCTCAGGTGGCGGACTGGCTGCAGGTAGCTCTCTGGGCCGGCCAGGACGATGAAGTGGTGAAAGTCTGGCGACGCTATCAGGTTTATATGCCGCTTCCCGCACGCGGTACCGCCGCGGCGGCACAGGCCCTGCGTAACCAGAAACAGTGGCAAGCCTCGCTCACCCTCTGGCAGCAGGCTCTCAGCCAGGCCCCTGACAGTGACGATTATCGTATCGGCTATATCAAAACGCTGGCCGATGCCCGCAAGGACGGCGAGGCGCTCAGCGAAGCGCGTCGCCTGGTAGCGGAGCAGGCGAGCGTTGCCCACCTGCAGACGCTCTCTTATGTCTACCTGCGGCTTGGCAAAAGCTGGGACCAGCTGTTGGTTGACACGCAGATCCTCGATCGCGAACCGCAAAACAAAGCCGCGCTGGCCAGCCTGATGGCGACCCTGACCCGCAACCGGATCGATTCCCCTGCTCTCGGCCTGGCGAATAGCGTCGAACTGACGCCTGCGGAAAAGCGCAATCTGCAGTTGAACGCCGCCGCCGAACTGGTGCGCCTTGCCGATACCCCTTCCCGCGAAGAAAACGCGCGTTACGCGCTGGCCCGCACGGCGCTCACGCAGTATGACGCGATGATTGCCGCCTGGCACCCCGACCCACAGGCTGCGCCCGACATCATCCGGGCGCGCATTGATCGTCTGGGTGCGCTGTACGCCAATGCAGATTACGCGCAGGTCATCCGTGAATACCAAAATCTCATCGCGCAGCAGCAGACCGTTCCCGACTGGGCCATCGGCTGGGTCATCTCCTCTTATATCGCCCTTAAGCAAATTGAGTCTGCGCTGACGCTTATTCACCAGCATCCCTCGTGGCTGACAAGCCAACAGAATGAGGAACACGAGCTTTTCTACGCCCTGCTGGACACCGGTCAGTACCCGGCGGCGCAACAGTATGTCGCCCGCCTCACCCGGAATGCACCCTACATCCGTCGTCTCTACGGTTCGCCGACGCCGCAGCCGAATGACGACTGGCTCACCGCACAGTCGCTTAACGTGCACTATTTAGCGGCCACCCACGCCCTGCCGCAGGCCGAAGCCCGGATGCAGCGCCTGGCGGCAACGGCCCCCGGCAATCAGGGCCTGCAGATAGATTATGCCGCCCTTCTGCAGGACAGAGGGCTACCGCGAGCCGCCGAAAGCCAGCTAAAAGCAGCGGAATCTCTGGAACCCGCCAGCCTGCAGCTGGAGCGCCAGCAGGCCTGGGTCGCCCTCGATCTGCAGGAGTGGCGGCAAATGGATCTGCTGACTGACGACGTCGTCGCCCGCTCGCCACGGGATCTGAATACCCAGCGCCTGGCCAGAGCGCGCGAGGTCCATCATCTTTCCGACCTTCGCCTGAGCGTTGGCAAAGGGCTGCACTCCGACAACCCGGTGAGCGGCACCCACGACCTCAGTTTTGAGACGGCGATCTACAGCCCGCCGCTAGCCGACAGCTGGCGGTTGTTCGGCGGGCACCGCTTCGCTGAAGGCAATTTTGAAGAGGGGAAAGGCAGCCGTCGCCAGCTGTTCGCCGGCGTTGAATGGCGCCCGCGCGACTACTGGGGCGAGCTTGAACTCTCCAGCGTCAATTTTCACGGCGAGAACAAGCCCGGCGTCCGCCTTTCCGCCGCCCACGACGTCAGCGATCGCTGGCAGCTGGGCGGCGAACTGGAGCGGATTTCGCAGCAGACTCCGCTGCGCGCGTTACGCAACGGCGTCAGCGCCAACCGCGGCGAAGGCTGGCTGCGCTGGTATCAAAACGAACGCCGGGAATACCGCGTCAGCGTGGCCGCCAGCCGGTTTACCGATCGCAACCGCCGCCAGGAGTACACCCTCTCCGGTAAAGAGCGCCTCTGGCAGACGCCGTGGTTAACGCTGGATCTGCAGCCCGGTCTGTCGGCCAGCGCCAATAGCCGCACCGACACCGCCTACTACAGTCCGGCACGGGACCTCGCCGCCACCGCGGCGCTGGCCGTCGATCACACGCTTTACCAGCGCTATGACACCGTCTGGAGCCAGCAGCTGCTCGCCGGCGGCGGCAGCTACTGGCAAAAAAATCACGCCGCCGGGGCGATCACGGTGCTGGGTTATGGGCAGCGCCTGCGCTGGAACAACGTCGTCGACACCGGGGTGATGCTGAACTGGGACAAACGCCCCTACGACGGTAAACGCGAAAACAACCTCGCCATCACTCTTGATGCAAATATACGGTTTTAAGGATGACCATGCTGAACACGACCCTGCGCAACGGCCTGATGCTTCTCGTCTGGCTGTGCCTTATCTTCAGCGTGCGTGCTGAGGAAGTCCCCTTCCTCGCCCCGCAGCAGCGCCCCCAACCGGAGGCCAATCAACCCTGGCCGGCGGATCGCTTTCTGGTGCTGGCCTACCATGACGTCGAAGACGATGCCGCCGACCAGCGTTATCTTTCAGTGCGCACCAGTGCGCTCAACGAACAGATCGCCTGGCTGCTGCATCACGGCTACCATGCGGTGAGCGTCCAGGACATTCTCGATGCACACCATGGCGTTAAGCCGCTGCCGGCCAAGGCTTTTCTTCTCAGCTTCGACGATGGCTATAGCAGCTTTTACACCCGCGTCTGGCCGCTACTTAAAGCCTGGAATGTTCCGGCGCTGTGGGCGCCGGTGGGCAGCTGGGTGGACACTCCCGCTGGCCAGCCCGTTAATTTTGGCGGCCTGATGACGCCGCGCGAGCGCTTCGCTACCTGGGAGATGGTGCGCGAGCTCAGCCGCTCGCCGCTGGTGGAGATCGGCGCGCACACCTGGGCCTCGCACTACGGTCTGCCGGCCAATCCGCAGGGCAGTCGCGAGCCCGCCGCCGCCAACCGCGGCTGGGATAAAACCACCGGCCGCTATGAAAGCGACGCGCAGTTTACCCGGCGCATGGCCGATGACGTGCAGAAAGTGACGGCGAAAATCCACGAGGTCGCCGGGAAAGCGCCGCGCGCCTGGGTGTGGCCCTATGGCGCCGCCAGCGGCAGCACCCTGGCTATCGCCAAACAGCAGGGGTATCAGCTGGCGTTTACGCTGAACGACGGCCTGGGCAATGTGAAAGATCTGGACAATATTCCACGCATGCTGATCGCCGGTAACCCGTCGATCAAGGCCTTTGCCAACGCCGTAACCCAGATTCAGGAAGCCGATCCTGTTCGGGTGATGCATGTGGATCTGGACTATGTCTATGACCCCAATCCCGTCCAGCAGGCGAAAAATATCGATAAGCTGGTGCAGCGCGTCTATGACATGAAAATCAGCCATGTCTTTCTGCAGGCCTTTTCCGACCCGCAGGGCGACGGCACGGTCAAGTCGCTCTATTTCCCCAACCGCTGGCTGCCGATGCGCGCCGACCTGTTTAACTTCGTCTCCTGGCAGTTGCAGACCCGCGGCGGGGTGAAGGTGTATGCCTGGATGCCGGTGCTGGCCTTCGATCTCTCGTCCGATCTGCCGCGCGTTCAGCGCTGGGATCCGCAAACCGGGAAGGCGTTACTTGCCCGCCAGCCGTACGTCCGTCTGTCGCCCTGGGATCCCCGGGTTCGCCAGCAGATCACCGACATCTACGAAGATCTGGCCCGGCACGCCAGCTTCAGCGGGATTCTGTTTCACGATGACGCCGTGCTGACCGATTTTGAAGACGTGAGCCCGGAGGCGGTCGCCGCCTGGCGGCAGACGGGTCTGGGGCACGATGCCGGCCCGGTGCCCCAACGTCCGCAAGAGCGCCAGGCATGGATGCGTTTCAAAAGCCAAACCCTGACCCGCTTCACTCTGGATCTACGCCAGGCGGTGCAGGCCATCCGCGGCCCGCAGGTGAAAACGGCGCGTAATCTCTTCGCCCTGCCGATCCTGGAGCCGCAGAGCGAAGCCTGGTTCGCGCAGAATCTGGATGACTTCCTTGCCGCCTATGACTGGACGGTACCCATGGCGATGCCGCTGATGGAGTCCGTACCGATTGACGCCAGCCAGGCCTGGCTGACGCGGCTGGTCCAGGCCGTCGCCAGCCACCCGGGCGCGCTGAAGAAAACCATCTTTGAACTGCAGGCCCGAGACTGGAACCGACGCCAGCAAAACGCTATTCCCGACCAGCAGCTGGCGGACTGGATGCGTTTGCTGCGGCTGAACGGCGTCAAAAATTACGGCTACTACCCTGACGATTTTATTAACAACCAGCCTGATATCTCCCGTATCAGGCCGCAATTTTCTTCCTGGTGGTACCCTGACCATGACTGATCGCATTATCGCATTGTGCATTTTATGCCTCGTATTCGGGCTGCCGTTAGGCGTCGCAGCGGTATTTACCGGCGAGCTTATCCTCGACTTTGTCTTCTTCTGGCCGCTGTTTATGTCAGTGCTGTGGATCACCGGGGGCCTTTATTTCTGGTTTCAGCTGGAACGCCACTGGCCGTGGGGGGAGGATACCCCGCCGCCGACGCTGCCCGGCAATCCGCTGATTTCGATCCTGATCCCTTGTTTTAACGAGGAGAAAAATGCTCGGGAAACCATCAGCGCGGCGCTGGCCCAGCGTTACGCCAATCTCGAAGTGATCGCCATTAACGACGGCTCTTCGGACAACACCGCCCAGGTGCTCCAGCAGCTGGCGCAGGAGGAGCCGAGGCTGCGGGTGATCCACCTTGCCGCCAATCAGGGAAAAGCGGTAGCGCTCAAAGCAGGCGCCGCCGCCGCCCGCGGCGATCTGCTGGTCTGCATCGATGGCGACGCCCTGCTGGACCGGGATACCGCGGCCTGGCTGGTCGCGCCGTTGATCCACTATCCGCACGTCGGGGCGGTCACCGGCAATCCGCGGATCCGCACCCGATCCACGCTGATCGGCCGCATTCAGGTGGGTGAGTTTTCGTCGATCATTGGGCTTATCAAGCGGACGCAGCGGATCTATGGCCGGGTCTTTACCGTCTCCGGTGTGATTGCCGCCTTCCGGCGCCAGGCGCTGGCGGACGTCGGCTACTGGAGCCCGGATATGATCACCGAAGATATTGATATCAGCTGGAAGCTTCAGCTCCGCCACTGGGACATCTTTTTCGAGCCGCGGGCGCTGTGCTGGATCCTGATGCCGGAGACCCTCAAAGGGTTATGGAAGCAGCGTCTGCGCTGGGCGCAGGGCGGCGCGGAGGTTTTTCTGGTCAACCTCCGTCGCCTGTTTCACTGGGAGCATCATCGGATGTGGCCGCTGTTTCTGGAGTATGCCTGCTCCACGCTGTGGGCCTTTGCCTACGCGGTTACCATTCTGCTGTTTATCCTCAGCCGCCTGATGCCGCTGCCTGACAATCTGGCGGTGCACAGCCTGTTTCCGCCGGAGTTCACCGGCATGCTGCTTGGCGTGATGTGCCTGCTGCAGTTCGTCGCCAGTCTGTATATCGAGCGACGCTACGAGAAAAAGGTCGCCAAATCACTGTTCTGGGTGATCTGGTTCCCGATGGTCTACTGGATGATCGGCCTGCTGACCACGCTGGTCGCTTTTCCGAAAGTGATGGTGAAACGTCAACGTTCCCGCGCGCGCTGGGTGAGTCCGGACCGGGGAAAAGGAAGCCTGTGATGAATGAAAATACGCTCATCTTAACCGAACACCGTGTGCTGCCCCGGCTGGTCGACGCCGGTTTAACGCTGCTGGCCTGGCTCGGTTTTCTGTTCTTTCTGTACGCCAATTTGCTGATGCAGTTCATCGCGCCGCCCTCTCCGCGCTGGGAGTCGCTGATGGCTTCACTGAATACGGCGCTGGTGTATCTGCTGATTGCCGCACTGAACGGCTGGCTGTTGATCCTCTGGTATCATTACAACCGGCGCCGCGCTCGCACCCGGCATCATACCGCGGTGCTCACCCTGCGACATGATGAGCTGGCGAGCAGCTTTAACGTTGCGCCGCAGATTATCTCGGAGATGAGCCGCTATAATTTGCTCACCGTTTACCACGATCAAATCGGGCAGATTATTGATTTAAAAAGCCACGCGTTACCGCCGCCGCAGGAAGAGAGCGATCGCGCATGAGAGCAAGGCCGCCGTCGGCGGCCTGTATGGGTTACGACGCCGTGGATCAGCCGCCGGCTTTTTTGATGGCGGCTTCCAGCGAGGCCTGATCCGCCAGCCCCGGGAAGACGGTGATGCTGGCTTCCGTGGCGCCGGTGGTCGGCATCACGATCACGCCCGGCGTGCCGCTCAGACCAATCTCCTGCGCCAGATCGTTAATGCTCTGCAGCACCGGTTCGACGTCGGTGGCCTTCTTCGCATCAAAGCCGGCTTTCTTCGCCTGCTGCTGGATATCCGCCGTCGTCAGCTTACCTTCGTTATGGCCGGTAGCGTAAATCCCGTTATGGTAGGCCAGATAGGCATCCGCCCCTTTCTGCTGATAGATCTGCAGGCCGGTTTTTGCCGCCTCCAGCGAGCTTTCCCAGCGGCCGCCGAAAATCGGCCACTCTTTAAAGGCGAAACGGGTCTGCGGGTGCGCTTTAATCACCTGCTCCATCACCGGCGCCAGACGGCTGCAGTACACGCACTGGTAGTCGAAGAATTCGATCACCGTGACTTTGCCGTTGGCCGGGCCGTAGGTCGGGGTATTTTTATCCTGGGTCAATACAGCCGCGTTTTTCAGCACTGCCTGAGTGGCCGCGCTGGCCTGCTGTTCAGCCTGTATTTGCTGCAATTTCTGGCTCGCCTGCAGGAGGACTTCCGGGTGGGCGACCAGGTAGTCGGCGGCGATTTTGCCGATTTTCGCCTCCTGTTCCGGGGTGAAAGTCGCCGGCGCGTCAGCGGCAGAGGCCATCGCCGGCAGTAAGACAGCGCTCAGCAGGGCGACAGAGAGGTATTTCTTGTGGCCAGACATAGTGGGGATCCTTGCGATAAGTGAACGGCAGGTGAGTCTGGGTGACAAAATATCACCCTTTTTCGCCGAAGCCTTGCCCAACGGCGCGTTGATTCGTAACTTTATTTTTCAGGCACGCTTTTCCCGCGCGACGGCGTGGGTCTGCGTCAGTGGTCAATGCGCCCCAGGCGGAGTACCCTGCGCAGCGGTTTTTCTTGCTCTTTTTTCAGGTGGTTTCTCTCGAAATGAATGCGTTACTCCAACAATGGGACATGGCGGTGATTATGCTGCAGATTGTCGCCATCGATTTACTGCTGGGCGGCGATAACGCCGTGGTGATAGCCATGGCTTGCCGCAAACTGCCGCCACAAAAGCGCACCAAAGCGATCATCATCGGTACCGTGGGGGCGATCCTGGCGCGCGTGCTGCTGCTGGCGCTCGCCCTGTATCTTCTGTCGCTACCGTGGCTGAAAATAGTCGGCGCGTTGCTCCTGCTGTGGATTGGTATGAAGCTGGTGAGTAATGAGGAAGAAGAGAGCGAGGTCGGCAGCTCCGCGAGCCTGTGGCGCACCGCGATCACCATCACCGTCGCCGATGTGATCATGTCGCTGGATAATGTGTTGGCGGTCGCTGCGGCGGGAAAAGGGCACATTGCGCTGGTCGCCCTCGGCGTGGCGATCAGCATTCCGATTATCGTCGCGGGCAGTAAACTGGTCCTGGTCCTGCTCACCCGCTTTCCCGCCGTGGTGCTGTTGGGCGGAATGCTCATCGGCTGGATTGCCGGCTCAATGCTGGTCAGCGATCCCACCATTCAGCAACTGTTTCCCGCCGCCGGGGACGGCACCGCGCGCGTGGCTGGCGCCGTCGGCGCGCTGCTGGTGCTGTTTGAAGGATGGCGCCGCCGCCCACGGCCGCAGGCGAAAGACTAGCCTCGCCCACGACGCCGCCGACCCCGACGGCGTCAAGTTTCCGCCACTTTTCTTCCCCTTCAGGGCGCATTTGCCCTACGCTTTATACTGACGCCTGTTCCAGGGAATATGTAACCACCGCACTGAGCATAGATGAGATAAAATCATGGAATTGAAGGATTATTATGCCATTCTCGGGGTGCAACCAACCGACGATCTGAAAACTATCAAGACCGCCTACCGCCGCCTGGCGCGCAAATATCACCCCGACGTCAGTAAAGAAAGCGATGCCGAAGCCAAATTCAAGGATCTCGCCGAAGCCTGGGAAGTCCTGAAAGATGAGCAGCGGCGCGCCGAATACGATCAGCTCTGGCAGCATCGCAACGATCCCGGCTTCGGTCGCCAGCAGCAGACACACGAGCAGAGCTACAGCCAGCAAGATTTCGACGACATCTTCTCCTCCATGTTTGGCCAGCAGGCGCATCAGCGTCGCCGTCAGCATGCCGCACGCGGCCACGATCTGGAGATCGAAGTGGCGGTGTTCCTTGAAGAGACGCTGGCCGAGCAGACGCGCACCATCAGCTATAACCTGCCGGTGTACAACGTGTTTGGCATGATCGAAAGTGAAACGCCGAAAACGCTGAATGTGAAGATCCCCGCCGGGGTAGTCGATGGTCAGCGTATCCGTCTGAAAGGCCAGGGAACGCCGGGCGAAAACGGCGGCCCGAACGGCGATCTGTGGCTGGTTATCCACATCGCCCCGCATCCGCTGTTCGATATTGTCGGCCATAACCTGGAGATCGTCCTGCCGCTGGCGCCATGGGAGGCCGCGCTGGGTGCGAAAGTCACGGTGCCCACCCTGAAAGAGAGCATTCTGCTGACGGTGCCGCCGGGCAGTCAGGCAGGGCAGCGACTGCGTATCAAGGGCAAAGGGCTGGTGAGCAAAACCCACACTGGCGATTTGTTCGCCGTCATCAAAATTGTCATGCCGCCAAAACCAGATGAAAAAGCGCGTGAGCTCTGGCAACAATTGGCCGCCGCCGAAGCCAGCTTCGATCCGCGTAAGACATGGGGGAAAGCCTGATGGCTACAGTAACAGTGACGTTTACCATTACCGAATTGTGCCTGCGTACCGGGGTATCGGAAGAGGAGCTGACGGAGATCGTCGGCTTGGGGATGATTGAACCGCACCAGCCGCAGGCGGAAACCTGGCTATTCGACGACAGCGCGGTGACGATTGTCCATCGCGCGGTGCGCCTGCGTAACGAGCTGGAGCTGGACTGGCCGGGGATCGCGGTGGCGCTGACCCTGCTGGATGAGAACGCGCGGCTGACCCGCGAAAATCGCCTGCTGCAGCAGCGCCTGGCCCGCTTCCTCGCCCACGGATAGGGGCGACATCCCGGGTGGCAGCGTTCCGCCTTCGTGCCGGATGGCGGCTACGCCTTATCCGGCCTACAAACTAAGCACAGCGCAAGCCGGGGAATTTCCCGGGTCGCGGCGTTCCGCCTTACCCGGGCTACCGGACAGTGCAAACAGTAGCCCGGCTAAGCGCAGCCGAAAGCCGGGGAGTTCCCCGGGTCGCGGCGTTCCGCCTTACCCGGGCTACCGGACGGTGCAAACAGTAGCCCGGCTAAGCACAGCGCAAGCCGGGGAATTTCCCGGGTCGCGGCGTTCCGCCTTACCCGGGGCTACCGGACAGTGCAAACAGTAGCCCGGCTAAGCGCAGCGCAAGCCGGGGAGTTTCCCGAATAGCGCAAACCGGGAATAGCGCTTAATCCGGTAACGAACCGGCGAGATTACGCGCGGAGACGCTCTCGCTGACCGGCGCGGGTGGCTCCGGCGCCTTAGCTGGAGCCGCCGCTGGCGCGGATGCCGGGGCGGAAGAGGCCGGCTGGATCTCAAGGAACGAAGCCAGCATCTTACGCAGCGTTTCCGGTTTAGTATCTTCCGCCAGCAGCGCCGCCAGCATCGACGGCAAGCGGCTATCAACTTCCCCTAACGCCAGCCCCGCCAGAAGCGCCGTACGCGACATATCCCCGCGGTCGCCACGGTGATGGGCCTCAATTTTTGCGTCCGCGAAGCGCTCGCTGGCGCTGATATCCGGGCGCAGGTAAATCAGCACTTTTCTGCGATCCAGAGTCATAGACGCTCCTTAACCAATAATTTTCAGACCACGCACCAGGGCAAACTGCGGCTCTTCAGCCACCACGAAACGGTCCTCGCGCAGCCCCATACGTTCACGAATCGCATCGGCCACCAGCGGCGCGCCGCCGCCAATCACGATGGCGTGCGAATAGCCTTTAAAGCTATCAATCGCCGTCAGGACGCGGGTGGTCAGACGTTCAATGCTGTTATTGATCACCTTCTTCACCTCAGAAACCGCATCCGGATCGTTGATGTTGTCGGTCAGGTATTCTTCGTCGTGGCGGTTGATGATTATCTGGTCAACGTTATAGCTGGAAGTGTCGGTATTCGCCCGGGCCAGCGCCAGCTTAACGGCATCGGTCACCAGCGACACGCCCAGCTTCGGATCGCCGTAAATGCGCGAAACCGAGGTCATCTGCCCGGCGACCATTGAAATATCCAGCGTGGTGCCGCCAAGGTCGATAATCAGCACCGAATGCGACGGTTTCAGTTCATCGCACAGGCTGATCCCCGCCGGAATGGATTCCGGACGCACGGTAACTTTCGTGATATTGAATACCACGCCTTTGTTCAGTTTAACGTCGCGCAGCAGGCTCTTTTTCTTGCGCTCAATATTGTTGAGGCGATATTGCGCATCTTCGTCGTAAAATTCGGTCAGCGGCAGGGTGACCACAATCTCGACATCCTGCGGCTCAAGACCGCTGGTCAGCAGCGCGTGATGGACAGCGATGGAGTTCAACGGGCTATATTGCCAGTCAATGTTATTGGTGGGGAGCGCATCGGGAGTGATCAGGTCGAATGAGTACTTTTCATCATCCACGGTGTAGTTAAAAGGCTTCCCGGAACCGAAGGTGGCAGACCAGCCGCGTTTGAAACTGTTGGGGCTGATATGGGTGAAAGTTTCGCCATCTTGCTCCCACAGCATTTTGATATTGGTTGAACCATCATCGATAAAAATGCGCATCGCATTGCTCCATCACTGAGACAAATAAGAGAAAAATGTAAGACCCAAAAAGAGTAGCAAGAGTTAAAAAGCCGCGCAAGAGCACGAAAAAGAGACAATTCCGAGTTTTATTTGAGAACAAATGGAGAAACGAACAATTCAATGCGCCCTGAAAGAGAAATAACTGAGACAAAATAGAGAAATACAGTTTCTCTCTTTCTGTCTGTTTCAGACACTGTTCTTGTACAAAAAGAGAGCATCCCTCCCCTCTTTCCTCAGCGGTTTTCGCACGCTTTTTACACCTGGTTGGGTACCACAATCGGCCGTTCCGGCTCGACGACATTTTCCGGTACCCGGCGATATTTATCCAGCAGGTGAATCTGAATACGGCGCAACATATCGCCATTCAGTTTGTAATAACGGAAATAGAGAAACAGCGTCAGGGCGAAAAAGAGCGTCGGCAGCGCAATCATAATCGCCTGCATCCCCAGCAGCGTGTGAGATGACTGCACAACATTCGGCACGTAGCCGATGATACCGAGCACGATGGCAATAAACCAGGCCGCAAACGCCGAGCCCGCTTTCACCACCAGCGTCTGTACCGAGTAGGCGATGCTTTCGCAGCGGATATTCATCGTATATTCGCCGTAGTCGACGGTATCGGCCACCATAATAACCTGCAGCACCCAGAACAGCGCGGTGCCGATATTCAACAGCACCCCGGCCAGCGAAATCAGCGCGATGTTGTAAACGCCGCTCAGCGCCATCAGCAACAGCACGCCGCAGCCCAGCACGGGCATGATCGAAGCACCCGCCCACAGAATGCGCCGCGACAGCCCTTTCACCAGTCGTGGGAACAGGATCAGCGTCAGCAAATTCGCCGCCCCCGCGTAGGACATGTAATACGGGAACATCTCCGCGCTGCCAATCACGTAGGTAAAGTAGTAAATGGCAAAGCCAGCGATAATGTTCGCCGCCGTGTTATAGGCCAGCGCCATGCCTAACAGGCAGGCCAGCTGATCGTTTTTATAGATGAGCGCCACCATCTGGCGCAGTGAAAGATGGCTGGAATCCTCGCTCACGCCGCTATCCGAGGAGTAAACCTCATGCACGTTACGCAGGGTGACCAGGGTGGAAATCACAAAGAAGGCAATCAGCACCAGGGTAAACATCTGGAAACCGAAACCGCGGTCGGCGCCGCCCACGGCGCTGACAAACGGCAGCGTGACGCCGGCCGTCACAAACCCAGCAAGGCTGGCGAAAAAGCGCGGGTAAGGCACCAGTTGTTCACGTTCACGTTTATCGAGGGTAATGGTCGGCACCAGCGACCAGAACGGCACATCCATGATGGTATAGGTGAAGCCCCACAGCAGATAGGTCAGCCACACCCACGCCAGTAGGGCCCCGCCGCTGAAGTGATGGGCGCTGAACAGCATATACAGCACCACCGAGTTGGTTATCGTGCCGATCAGGATCCACGGTTTGAACTTCCCCCATCGCGATCGCGTGCAGTTGACGATCCATCCCATGATCGGATCGGCTATCGCATCGAGGATCCTTGCCACCAGGAACAAGGTGCCGACCACCCCAACCGACAGGCCAACAATATCGGTGTAGTAATACATCAGATACATGTAGACGATACCGATAGCGAAATCTTTACCAAAGGCACCAAATCCGTAGCTGAGCTTTGTTGTCATTGAAATACTCATAGGGTACAGGTCGCTGTCGCCAGCGCCTCCTTCAGCGTTTGATAGAGCGTGACAGGCACCGCCGGGTTCGTTGCCCCCGGCGGCATGAGAGGATTAACGGTGCAGCCAGGCCGGCAGCCAGTCGCCGTGGCTGGCGATCAGATCGTCCACCAGCGCGTAGATCTCTTCGATCCCCAGCACCGCGGCGGTGTGCGGATCCATCATCGTGGCGTAATAGACGTAATCCCGGTCTTCGTTGAGGATCGCCTGCGTCAGCAGCGTTTGTACGTTGATGTTGGTCTGCATCAGCGCCGCCAGATGCGCCGGCAGCGCGCCCACTTTGGTCGGCTGAATACCGTTGGCGTCCACCAGGCAAGCCACTTCCACGCAGCAACCCTGCGGCAGGTTGTCGATGAGATTATCGTTGCGCACATTGCCGTACACCACGCTTGGCTCGCCGGTCCAGATGGCGTTCATGATGGTGCTGGCATACTCGCGGGATGGTTTCACCTCGATGCGCTCGCCGCGCTGATAGCTCTCCAGCTCCTGATGCCAGTTGGCCAGCTGCTCGACGCAGCGTTTAGGGTACTCATCCAGCGGCACTTTATAGCGGGCAATAAGGTCATCACGGCCCGGCTTGATAAACCATGGCGTATATTCCGCGAAATGCTCCGACGATTCGGTGACAAAGTAGCCCAGCTTTTTGAACATTTCGTAGCGGACGATGTTTTCGCAACGCGGGTTGCCGTGCAGGTTAGGCTTCGGCGCCCGGCCCTCGGCGTAGGCCTGCAGCAGGTCGGGATAGAGACTGACGTAGCTGCCATCCGCGAGCTTTTTCTCCAGCGACAGATAGAACGCCATATGGTTGATTCCCGCGCAGCGGTAGCGTAAATCCGCCGGATCGAGATCGAGGTCGCGCGCCAGCTCTTCCGCCGTCCCCTGTACCGAATGGCAGAGGCCAACCTGCTTGATATGCGGGTAGCGGGCGTACATGGCCCAGGTATTCATCGCCATCGGGTTGACATAGTTAAGCAGGGTGGCGTCCGGGCAGACCTCGGTCATATCGTCGCAGATAGCCCACAGGTGGGGGATGGTGCGCAGCGCGCGCATAATGCCTCCCGGCCCCAGCGTATCGGCAATGGTCTGCTCCAGGCCGTGGCGCTTGCAGACGGCAAAATCGGTGACGGTACAGGGCTCATAGCCGCCAATCTGGAAAGCGACGACGACAAAATCGGCGCCCTGCAGGGCGGTTTTACGATCGCGATGGCAGCTGATTTCGCCGTTCGCGCCCACCGAATCCATCAGCTTGCGCACCACGATATGCGACTCTTCCAGCCGGGTTTCATCGATATCCATCAGCGCGATATGCGCCGATTTCAGCGCCGGGCGCTGGAAAACATCACCGAGAATATTTTTGACGAACACCGTCGAACCGGCGCCGATAAAAGTAATTTTTGGGGCGGTCATCACGCACTCTCCATCAGGTCATTGAACACTTGCAGAGTGGCACGTCGTTCAGCGTTACGCTGCCCTGTTCCCGCCGGAGCATTCCCGTAAACTCAGATCGGCCATTAAGCGCCACAAAATCTGAGATTTTGGCAATAGATCGACTTAAAAGGAGAGAAAACGGGCCGGTTATTCCGCTAAGCTGTAGTCAGTTCTGGCGAAAAATGCAGCCACTCTGACAATCCAGGAATACGTTAATCATGGAACACCGCTTTACTTCCCTGCCCCCCGATCCCTTTATGTGCAGCAGCGACGAAAAGCAGAGCCGCAGCCCGCTGGCGCTCTACTCCGAGTATCAGCGTATGGATATCGAACTGCGCCCGCCGCACGCCATGCCCACCAGCCACTGGCACGGCCAGGTGGAGGTCAACGTGCCGTTCGATGGCGACGTGGAGTATTTGATTAATAACGAAGTGGTGCGCATTGAGAAAGGCTATATCACCCTGTTCTGGGCCTGTACGCCGCATCAGCTGACCCGCCCCGGCGATTGCCAGCAGATGGCGATATTCAACCTGCCGATGCATCTGTTTCTCTCATGGCCGCTGGACCGGGGGCTTATCAACCACGTCACCCATGGAATGGTAATTAAGTCCCTCGCCGCGCAGCAGTTAAGCGCCTTTGAAGTGCGCCGCTGGCAGCAGGAGCTGAACCACGACAATGAACAGATTCGCCAGCTGGCGATCGATGAAATCGCCCTGATGCTCAAGCGGCTGAGCCTCTCCGGCTGGCAGCCGATTCTGGTCAACAAAACCTCGCGCACCCACAAGAATAGCGTCTCGCGCCACGCGCAGTTTTATGTCAGCCAGATGCTGGAGTTTATCGCCGCCCACTATGACCAGGCGCTGACCGTCAATGCCGTTGCCGAGCACGTGAAGCTTAACCCGAACTACGCGATGGGGGTCTTTCAGCGGGTGATGCAGCAGACCATGAAGCAGTATATTACCGCCATGCGGATCAATCATGTGCGGGCGCTGCTGAGCGATACCGACAAGACCATCCTGGATATTGCCCTTACCGCCGGTTTTCGCTCAAGCAGCCGCTTCTACAGCACCTTTACCCGCTACGTGGGCATGCCGCCGCAGCAGTACCGTAAACTTAGCCAGCAGCGACGTCACGGGCTGGCCTTGCCGGAGGCATAAAAAATGCCGCCGGGGTCTCCCCAGGCGGCATGATTAACAGTGAAAACGGTTAGTCGTTGATACGCGGATGCTGCTGCACCAGACGCGACCGTTTTGCCTGCAGATCGGCGATCTCCTGATCGATATCTTCGATTTTTTGTTCGATGTTATCGTAGTGCTCGCCAAGGATTTCTTTCGCTTCCTGGATATCCGACGCCGCCGGGGTCGCCCCTTTCAGCGGGCGGTTAGCCGTCTCTTTCATCGACAGACCCGTCGCCATCCCCACCACCGCGATGACCATCAGGTAGTACGCCGGCATCATCAGGTTCTGAGTGGTTTCCACCAGCCACGCTGCCAGGGTTGGCGTCAGACCAGCAACCAGCACCGAGATGTTAAAGGCGCTGGCCAGGGCGCTGAAGCGGATGTGCGTCGGGAACATCGCCGGCAACGAGGAGGCCATCACCCCGATAAAGCAGTTCAGCACGACCGCCAGCAGCAGCAGACCAGCGAAAATCAGGCCAATCACGTTGCTGTTAATCATAATGAAGGCCGGGATCGCCAGGGCAAACAGCGCCACGCTACCAATCAGGATGAACGGACGACGGCCAAAGCGGTCGCTGAGCATACCGATAACCGGCTGCACAAACAGCATCCCGACCATGATGGCGATGATGATCAGCACCCCATGATCTTCCGAGTAGTGCAGGTTATGCGACAGGTAGCTCGGCATATAGGTCAGCAGCATGTAATAGGTCACGTTGGTGGAAATCACCAGACCAATACAGGTCAGCAGGCTACGCCAGTGCTTGGTGGCAATCTCTTTAAAAGAGACCTTCGGCCCGTCCTGCAGTCCTTCACGGTCGCCCTGCTCCATGGTGTCCACATGCTGCTGGAACGCCGGGGTCTCTTCCAGCGCATGGCGCAGATAGAGACCGATGATGCCTAACGGCAGCGCCAGGAAGAACGGGATACGCCAACCCCAGTCGAGAAAGTTCTGTTCCCCCACCACGCTGGAGATGAGAACCACCACGCCGGCCCCCATCACAAACCCGGCGATGGAGCCAAAGTCCAGCCAGCTGCCCATAAAGCCGCGTTTACGGTCAGGAGAATATTCCGCGACGAAGATCGATGCCCCGGTATATTCACCGCCGACCGAGAAGCCTTGCGCCATTTTACACAGCAGCAGCAGGATCGGCGCCCAGATGCCTATCGTGGCATACGACGGAATCAGGCCGATACAGAAAGTACTTATCGACATGATCACGATGGTTATTGCGAGGATTTTCTG
The DNA here is from genome assembly GCF_014192815.1 of Klebsiella sp. RC2. Classification (NCBI taxonomy): domain Bacteria; kingdom Pseudomonadati; phylum Pseudomonadota; class Gammaproteobacteria; order Enterobacterales; family Enterobacteriaceae; genus Klebsiella; species Klebsiella sp. RC2. The sequence goes on from NZ_JACHYL010000007.1 coordinate 250,242, forward strand.
CCGACCATATTTATCGCCCAGCATCCCGAAAAACAGGCCGCCTAACGGACGAATTAAAAATGGAACGGAGAAGGTACCCAGTGCGGCAATCATCTGCACGCTTGGGTTGGCATCGGGGAAGAAGACTTTACCTAAGGCGTAGGCCACAAAGCCATAGACGCCGAAATCGAACCACTCCATCGCGTTACCCAGGGAGGCCGCGGTGATCGCCTTTTTCAGTTTACCATCATCGATGATGGTCACATCCTTAAGGGTGATGGGCTTTATTTTTTTCCTTTTAAGCATATTTTTCCTCTGCTACTCCGCCTTGAGTACACGCATCATCGCCGAATGACAAGGCCATTCGTATCGTGCGTCAGGAGCGGTGAATTGCTGTGCTCCTCATTTCAAGCGTAGCAGGTTTGCCTGCACTGTCTGCTGACAGAATGTACAACCGAACCTGTTGACGCCTGCTCTGGCTACTGGTGAATAAATAGAGCGGCCGATCGTGATACCTGATGAAATTGACCTGCTCCCCTTTTTTACCCTAACAGCGTTTATATCTGCGATCAACTTCACATAAATTTACCGCCTTATTACAGAGTGTCCGAAAATAAATAAGTTCATTTTACTGGCTGCTCGCAAAAATTATTTCCTCACTCCCCCTTATCCTCTGGCGGATAATTTTGGCGGTTATTCTGCTTTCACCCGAATAGTGTGATGGGTAATTTTTACTAAAAAAACACCCGACAAAAGTGGGTGATTGCGCTATAATCAGCCACACTTTCGGCTATCAGCCGCTGTTTAGAGGACCAACGTCCTGTTTTCCGACGACATCACGAGGAACGTCATGCAACTGCCACACTGCCCAAAATGCGATTCGACTTACACTTATGAAGATAACGGCATGTACATCTGCCCGGAATGTGCCCATGAGTGGAACCCTGCCGAGGCGACAGAAGAGAGCGACGTTCTGATCGTTAAAGATGCCAATGGCAATTTACTGGCCGATGGCGATAGCGTTACCGTCGTGAAAGATCTGAAGGTAAAAGGCAGCTCTTCGATGCTGAAAATCGGCACCAAAGTGAAGAATATCCGTCTGGTCGAAGGCGATCACAATATTGACTGCAAAATTGACGGTTTTGGTCCGATGAAGCTCAAGTCGGAATTCGTCAAAAAGAACTGATTTATTTCCGGGAGGTCGGCGTCATTATTTTCCTGCGCCACCGTCGCCGCTCCCGATATCATCGTGCCCCACCCGCTCCCTGTGCAACCTGTTATTTTCCGCCTCAGTCCCCGCTATTTTCACTGACCATTTCGCCGCTATGCCGCTACACATTTTCGCGCTGCCGTCTGGCTCAACAGCGTCCCCGGCGACTACGCTTTACGGGTTACGGTCACTGAGGTATTCACCATGTCCTTAAGTCCCTACCTTGCCTTTGCAGGCAACTGCGCCGAGGCAATCGCCTTCTATCAGCAGACGCTGGGCGCGGAGCTGATGTTTAAAATGACCTTTGGCGAAATGCCGCCCCCGGCGCAAGAAGCGTCAGACGGCTGCCCGTCTGGCCAGAAGATGGCAGATGATGCCATCGCCCACGCCAGCCTGCGCATCAATAATGGCGAGCTGATGCTGAGCGACAGCGCCTTCGGGCCCGATGTGCATTACGCCGGCTTCACCCTCGTCCTCGATCCCAGCGATGTCGCTGAAGGCCAGCGCTGGTTCGACGCGCTGGCCGTCGGCGGGCGCATTGAGATGGCCTGGCAGGAAACGTTCTGGGCCCACGGCTTCGGCAAAGTCGTCGACCGCTTTGGCGTCCCCTGGATGATCAACGTGGTCAAACAAGGCTGACCCCGCCAGGGCGGCCCGGCCGCCCTGTCATCCGTCTGGCACCAACTCTTCATCCTTTGGTCATCATCACTTAACCGAAATGCAACATAAACCGGTCAGGATCGGCCCACAACGCGAGGGACCTCCTCGCCTATGCTGTGTGAGGCTTGATGACTATGCACCTGTCCAGACATCCGACCAGTTATCCCACGCGCTATCAGGAAATCGCCGCCCGACTTGAGCAGGAGCTGCGCCACCACTATCGCTGCGGCGACTATCTGCCCGCCGAACAGCAGCTGGCGACGCGCTTTGACGTTAACCGCCATACCCTGCGCCGGGCTATCGACCAGCTGGTTGAACGCGGCTGGGTGCAGCGCCGTCAGGGCGTCGGCGTGCTGGTGCTGATGCGACCCATCGATTACCCGCTTAATGCTCAGGCGCGGTTCAGCCAGAACCTGCTGGAACAGGGCAGCGATCCCACCAGCGAGAAGCTGCTGTCGGTGCTGCGCCCCGCCAGCGCGCATGTTGCCGAGGCCTTTGACATCAATGAGGGCGAGAACATCATCCACCTGCGCACCCTGCGCCGGGTCAATGGCGTCGCCCTGTGCCTGATCGACCACTACTTCGCCGACCTGCGCTTCTGGCCGGTATTGCAAACCTTCAGCCACGGATCGCTGCACGACCTGCTGCGCGATGAACTCGACGTCAAACTGACCCGGGCACGCACCAAAATCAGCGCCCGCCGCGCGCAGGCGAAAGAGAGCAAGCTGCTGGAGATCCCCAACATGGCGCCGCTGCTCTGCGTACGCACCCTCAACAGCCGCCAGGGCGAGCAGACCCCCATCGAATACTCCGTCAGCCTGACCCGCGCCGACATGATTGAATTTACCATGGAGCACTGAATGCACTTCGATACCGCCACCCGCCAGCGCTGGATGTCCGTGCTGGCCCACAGTGAACCGCACGATCTTCTGGCGCGCATGCAGTCCCTGCAGCTGGCGCCGGCGTATGAATTGATTCGCACCCCGGAAACCGGGCTGGTACAGCTCCAGGCCCGCATGGGTGGCATCGGCGACCGTTTCTTTGCCGGCGACGCCACGCTCACCCGCGCGGCGGTACGTCTGGCCGACGGGACGCTCGGCTACAGCTGGATCTTAGGCCGCGACCGCCCGCATGCCGAACGCTGCGCGGCCATCGACGCCCTGCTGCAGTCGCCTCGCCATTTTCATACGTTAATGGAAACCCTGATAACCCCGCTGGAAGCGCTACGCAGCGCGCGCATTGAAGCCCGACGCGCCGAAGTCAACGCCAGCCGGGTCGACTTCTTTACCCTGGTTCGCGGAGATAACGCATGACCTTACAACCCGCTTTTACCCTGGCTGTGCAGGATGCCCAACACAGTTTTCGTCGCCTGCTGAAAGCGATGAGCGAGCCGGGGGTGATTGTCTCCCTGCAGCAGCTTCAGCACGGCTGGCAGCCATTGAACGTGGCCTCCACCAGCCTGCTGTTGACCCTTGCCGATCATGAAACGCCGGTCTGGCTCGCCAGCGCTCTGCATAACGATCTGGTGGGACAGAATCTGCGCTTTCATACCGGCGCGCCGCTGGTGGATCAGCCGCAGCAGGCGGTTTTTGCCGTCGCCAATGACGGCATCAGCGCCGAGCAGCTCAACGTCCTTTCCGCTGGCACCGTCACTGCTCCGGAAACCGGCGTCACGCTGATTGTTCAGCTCGCCAGCCTCAGCGGCGGACGCATGCTGCGCCTGACCGGGGCAGGCATTGCCGAAGAGCGAATGATTGCGCCGCAGCTGCCGGACTGCATCATCGACGAATTAACTGAACGCCCGCATCCGTTCCCGCTGGGCATCGACCTGATCCTCACCTGCGGCGAGCGCCTGCTGGCGATCCCGCGCACCACCCACGTGGAGGTTTGCTAAATGTATGTAGCCGTCAAGGGCGGCGAGAAGGCGATCCTCGCCGCTCACGCCTTACAGGAACAGAAACGGCGGGGCGATGGACGGCTTCCCGAACTGAGCGTTGATCAGATAGGCGACCAGCTCAACCTGGCGGTGGACCGGGTGATGACCGAGGGCGGCATCGCCGACCGCGAACTGGCGGCGCTGGCGCTCAAGCAGGCCAGCGGTGATAACGTCGAAGCGATCTTCCTGCTGCGCGCCTACCGCACCACCCTGCCGCGGCTGGCGGTCAGCGAACCGATTAACACTGCGAAGATGCGCCTCGAACGCCGCATCTCCGCAGTGTACAAAGACATTCCCGGCGGCCAGCTGCTAGGCCCCACCTACGACTACACCCATCGCCTGCTCGATTTTACCCTGCTGGCCAACGGCGAAGCGCCGTCTGTGCAGCAAGCCGATGGCGAAGCAGAGCCGACGCCGCACGTCTTTAGCCTGCTCACGCAGCAGGGGCTGGCGAAGGCCGAGGAAGATCGCGGCACGCCGCCCGACGATATCACCCGCACCCCGCCGGTCTACCCCTGCTCGCGTTCCTCGCGCCTGCAGCAGCTGATGCGCGGCGATGAAGGTTACCTGCTGGCGCTGGCCTATTCGACCCAGCGCGGCTATGGCCGCAACCATCCGTTTGCCGGCGAGATCCGCAGCGGCTACGTGCAGGTGGAAATCGTGCCGGAAGAGCTGGGCTTTAGCGTCAATATTGGCGAGCTGCTGCTCACCGAATGCGAAATGGTCAACGGCTTCGTCGCCCCGCAGGATGAGCCGCCGCACTTCACCCGCGGCTACGGTCTGACCTTCGGCATGAGCGAGCGCAAAGCAATGGCCATGGCCCTCGTCGACCGCGCCCTGCAGGCGCCAGACTATGACGAAGAGATTGCTGGCCCGGCTCAGGATGAAGAGTTTGTGCTGGCCCATGCCGATAACGTCGAAGCGGCCGGCTTCGTCTCGCATCTGAAACTACCGCACTATGTCGATTTCCAGGCCGAACTGGCGCTGTTGAAACGCCTGCAACGGGAGAACGAACGTGGCTAACCCACTGACTGGCTATAACTTTGCTTATCTCGACGAGCAAACCAAGCGCATGATCCGCCGGGCGATCCTCAAAGCGGTGGCCATTCCCGGCTACCAGGTGCCGTTCGGCGGTCGCGAAATGCCAATGCCCTACGGCTGGGGCACCGGCGGCATCCAGCTGACCGCCAGCGTCATCGGCGAGAACGACGTACTGAAGGTGATTGACCAGGGCGCGGATGACACCACCAACGCGGTGTCGATTCGTCAGTTCTTTAAGCGCGTCACCGGTGTCGCCACCACCGAGCGTACCGAAGACGCCACCCTGATCCAGACCCGCCACCGGATCCCGGAGACGCCGCTGGTGGAGGATCAGATCCTGATCTATCAAGTGCCGATCCCGGAGCCGCTGCGCTTTATCGAGCCGCGCGAAACCGAAACCCGCACCATGCACGCGCTGGAAGAGTACGGCGTCATGCAGGTGAAACTGTATGAAGATATCGCCCGCTTCGGCCATATCGCCACCACCTACGCCTACCCGGTGAAGGTCAATGGCCGCTACGTGATGGACCCTTCGCCGATCCCGAAATTCGATAACCCGAAAATGCACATGATGCCGGCGCTGCAGCTGTTCGGCGCCGGGCGCGAAAAGCGGATCTACGCGGTGCCGCCCTATACCCCGGTGGAAAGTCTCGATTTCGATGACCATCCATTTACCGTGCAGGAGTGGGATGAGCCCTGCGCCATCTGCGGCTCGCGCCACAGCTACCTCGACGAAGTGGTACTGGATGACAGCGGCCAGCGGATGTTTGTCTGCTCCGATACCGACTATTGCCGCCAGCAGAGCGAGGGGCAGAAAAAATGAGCCAGCCATTACTTGCTGTGAATAACCTGACCCATCTCTACGCCCCGGACAAAGGTTTTCGCGATGTCTCCTTCGAACTGTGGCCGGGAGAAGTTCTCGGCATCGTCGGGGAATCCGGCTCCGGTAAAACCACCCTGCTGAAGGCGATCTCTGCCCGCCTGACGCCGCAGCAGGGTGAGGTGCTGTACCAGCAGCGCTCGCTGTATGCCATGAGCGAAGCCGAACGCCGCCGCCTGCTACGTACCGAATGGGGCGTGGTGCATCAGCACCCGATGGACGGCCTGCGTCGCCAGGTCTCCGCCGGGGGCAACATCGGCGAACGGCTGATGGCCACCGGCGCCCGCCACTACGGCAACATTCGCGCCACCGCCGAAAAGTGGCTGCAGGAGGTGGAGATCCCGCCCTCACGCATCGACGACCTGCCCACTACCTTTTCCGGCGGCATGCAGCAGCGTCTGCAGATCGCCCGTAATCTGGTTACCCAGCCGAAGCTGGTGTTTATGGATGAACCCACCGGCGGGCTGGATGTGTCCGTGCAGGCGCGGCTGCTTGATCTGCTGCGCGGCCTGGCGGTGGAGCTGAATCTCGCGGTGGTGATTGTTACCCACGATCTCGGCGTCGCCCGTCTGCTGGCGAACCGTCTGCTGGTGATGAAGCAGGGCCAGGTAGTCGAGAGTGGCTTAACCGACCGGGTGCTCGACGATCCGCATCACCCTTATACCCAGCTGCTGGTGTCGTCGGTGTTGCAGAATTGATGCTGTTTTGCCGGGTGGCGGCTACGCCTTACCCGGCCTACAGGTGCGTTATTCGTAGGCCGGGTAAGCGAAGCGCCACCCGGCAACCCAACCCCGCGAGGGCTAACATGATCCGCGTTGAAAACATCCATAAAACCTTTGTTCTGCACCAGCAGCACGGCGTGCGCCTGCCGGTGCTGGCCGACGCCTCGCTGACCGTTAACGCCGGGGAGTGCGTGGTACTCCACGGTCACTCCGGCAGCGGCAAATCGACGTTGCTGCGTTCGCTGTATGCCAATTATCTGCCGGACAGCGGCCATATCCATATCCGCCACGGCGACGAATGGGTGGACCTGGTCACCGCCACGCCGCGCAAGGTGCTGGAAGTGCGCAAAACCACCATCGGCTGGGTCAGCCAGTTTCTGCGGGTGATCCCGCGCATTTCAGCGCTGGAGGTGGTGATGCAGCCGCTGCTCGACCTTGGGACGCCGCGTGAAGCGAGCGCCGCGAAAGCCGCCCAGCTCCTGACCCGCCTCAACGTTCCGGAACGCCTGTGGCACCTTGCGCCGTCGACCTTTTCAGGCGGCGAGCAGCAGCGGGTCAACATCGCCCGCGGCTTTGCGGTCGACTATCCGATTCTGCTCCTTGATGAACCCACCGCCTCACTGGATGCCAAAAACAGTGCTGCCGTGGTCAACCTGATCCACGATGCCAAAGCGCGCGGCGCGGCCATCGTGGGGATTTTCCATGACGAAGGGGTACGCCGTCAGGTCGCCGACCGACTGCACCCCATGGGAATGACAGCATGATTATCAATAACGTAAAACTGGTTCTCGACGACGACGTGGTCCACGGTTCACTGGAAGTCCAGCACGGTCGCATCCTCGCTTTCGCCGAAAGCCAGAGTCGGCTGCCGCAGGCGCTGGATGGGGAAGGCGGCTGGCTGCTGCCGGGCCTTATCGAACTGCATACCGATAACCTCGACAAGTTCTTTACCCCGCGACCGAAGGTGGACTGGCCGGCCCACTCGGCGATGAGCAGCCATGACGCCATGATGGTCGCCAGCGGCATCACCACCGTGCTGGACGCCGTGGCGATTGGCGACGTGCGTGATGGCGGCGATCGTCTTGAGAATCTGGAGAAGATGGTCAATGCGGTGGAAGAGACGCAAAAGCGCGGCCTCAACCGCGCCGAGCATCGCCTGCACCTGCGCTGCGAGCTGCCGCATCACACCACGCTGCCGCTGTTTGAAAAGCTGATTGACCGCGAGTCGGTGAGCATGGTCTCTCTGATGGACCACTCGCCAGGCCAGCGTCAGTACGCCGATCGCAGCAAGTACCGCGATTACTATCAGGGCAAATACCATCTCACTCACGACGAAATGGACCGTTTTGAAGCCGAGCAGGTGGCCCTGGCCGCCACCTGGTCGCAGCCGAATCGTCAGACCATCGCCGCCATGTGCCGCGCCCGTCGTATCGCCCTCGCCAGCCACGACGACGCCACCGAGGCGCATGTGGCCGAATCCCGTCAGTTAGGTAGCGTCATCGCCGAGTTTCCCACCACGCTGGCCGCAGCGCAGGCTTCACGTCAGCATGGGATGCACGTCCTGATGGGCGCCCCCAATATCGTGCGCGGCGGTTCCCACTCTGGCAACATCGCGGCGCACCAGCTGGCGAGCAGTGGTTTGCTGGACATTCTCTCGTCTGACTATTACCCCGCCAGCCTGCTGGATGCCGCTTTCCGCATCGCCGACGCCGAGGATAACGCCTTCACCCTGGCGCAGGCGATCCGTCTGGTCAGCAAGCATCCGGCGCAGGCGCTGGGCCTTGACGATCGCGGCGTCATCGCCGAGGGGAAACGCGCCGACCTGGTGCTGGCGCACCGTCGCGGCGAGCATGTGCACATCGACCATGTCTGGCGCCAGGGAACGAGGGTCTTTTAATGCCGGGAAAACTGATTTGGCTGGTGGGCCCCTCTGGCTCCGGTAAAGACAGCCTGCTGGCGGCGCTGCGCGAGCGCGAGCACCCGCAGCTGCTGGTGGCCCATCGTTACATTACCCGCCCGTTTAACGCGGGCAGCGAGAATCATATCGCCCTCAGCGAACATGAATTTTTTACCCGCGCCGAGCAGCATCTTTTTGCTCTCAGCTGGCACGCCAACAATACTTACTATGGCATTGGCGTGGAGATCGACCTGTGGCTGCACGCTGGCTTTGACGTGGTGGCCAACGGCTCCCGCGCCCACCTGGCGCTGGCCCGGGAACGCTACGGCGAGGTGCTGGTGCCGATCTGTCTCGCCGTCTCGCCGCCGGTGCTCCGCCAGCGGCTGGAGCAGCGCGGCCGGGAAAACGCACTGGAAATCGCCCAGCGTCTGGATCGCGCCGCGCGCTATAAGCCGGACAATTGCCTGACGTTGAATAATGACGGGAGTCTTCGACAATCGGTTGACGATTTCTTCCGCCTGCTGCGCAGCCACGTGGCACGCGTAGAGGATCAGCCGGTATGAGTGAAAGGTGACACGATGAGCCTGACAATCCGTTTAACCGGCACCGGCGGCGCCCAGCTGGTGCCCGTCTTCGGTTGCGACTGCGCGGCCTGCCGCCGCGCCCGCCGCGAGGAGAGCCACCGACGCCGCCCCTGTAGCGGCGTGGTCACGTTCAACAGCGCCGTGACGCTGCTTGATGCCGGACGACCGGATCTGATGGAACATCATCCCGCCGGTAGTTTTCAGCAGGTGCTGCTGACCCACTACCATCTGGATCATGTGCAGGGGCTGTTTCCGCTGCGCTGGGGAGTCGGCGCGTCGATCCCGGTCTATGGCCCGCCGGACGACGCCGGCTGCGACGATCTGCTCAAGCACCCCGGCCTGCTCGATTTTAGCCATACCGTCACGCCGTTTGTGGTGTTTGACCTGCAGGGGTTGCGGGTAACGCCCCTGCCGCTCAACCACTCGAAGCTCACCTTCGGTTATCTGCTGGAGTCGGCCCACAGCCGGGTGGCCTGGCTCTCGGATACCGCCGGGCTGCCGGACAAGACGCTGAAGTTTTTACTCAACAACCGCCCGCAGGCGATGATCATTGATTGCAGTCATGAGCCGCGCGCGCAGACCCCGCGTAACCACAACGATCTAAACACCGTCCGCCACCTTAACCAGGTGATTGGCTGTCCGCGGGTGATCCTCACCCATATCAGCCACCGGTTAGATGTCTGGATGATGGATAACCCGCTGCCGACAGGTTTCGAAGCGGGATATGACGGGATGGAAATCGTGCTGGATTAAGTGCAGGTCCGTTGCGGAGCGATCAGTAGCTATCATCCAGACGACGCTGGTCGCTTTCTAACTGGCGACGATCCTGATCGAGCTGGCGCTGGCGTTCGTCAAGCTGGCGGCGGCGATCGTCCAGTTGCCGTTGTCGATCGTCATACTGACGCTGGCTGTCGCGGCTCTGCTGACGGCTCCCCTGATAGCGCCCGTCATCATACCGGCCATCATCATCGTATCTGTCGTCGTCATCGGAGCGGTTGCTACCCGGGTTATAGGCGTCGTTAATGGCTTGCTGAATATTGCCGATCGCGTCATCGATAATATCGGCGCGAGCGGCCAGGCTGGTCAGCGACAGGGTGCAAAAGAGCAGTGCGGTTGCGTAACGTTTCATCGGGGCCAATCTCGTCAGAGTCCTGCCGCTACCTTAATCAAGCGTACAACCCCCGAGTAGCGGAGGAATCTCAAATCCTCGCGTACGCCGCGCTCAGCGCCTGCGCCAGCTGGGCGCGGGTAAACGGCTTACGCAGCCACTCTACTTCCGGCAGGGCCGGATTCTGCGCCGGACGCAAATCCTGGCCGCTGATCAGCAGCACCGGCAGCGCCGGAAAGCGGCGTCGGGCGGTATGGATCACGTCGGCGCCGCTCAGCGCGCCGGGCAGCATCAGATCGCTAATCAACAGAGCGATATCCGGCGACGCCTCCAGCAGCTGCAGCGCCTCTTCGCCACTCGGCGTCTCCAGCGTCAGCCAGCCCAACTGATGCAGCTGTTCACACAGTGTCTGGCGTACATCTTCTTCATCTTCCAGCACCAGCGCCAGCCGTTCTCCCGCCGGCAGCGGCTCGTCCTCCGCTGGCGCCACCGTCGTCTCAACCTCGGTCATCGCCCGCGGCAGCTGCAGCCGCACCGTCGTCCCCTGCCCCGGCGCGCTCTCCAGCGCCACCCGGCCGCCCGACTGGCGCACAAAACCATACACCATCGACAGCCCCAGACCACTGCCGCTGCCGGTGGCTTTGGTGGTGAAGAACGGTTCAAACACCCGGGCTTTCACCGCCTGCGACATCCCGCTGCCATGATCGATCACCTCCAGGGCCACCATATCCTGCCGCTGACCGCTGCTGCGGGTGACCCGCTGATTCCAGGTGCGTATTTTGATAACCCCGTCGCGCCCGGCCATGGCGTCGCGGGCGTTCATCACCAGATTGATCAGGGCGTTTTCCAGCTGGCCAACGTCTATCCATGCCGGCCACGCCGGCGACTGCGCCTCAATCTCCAGACTTAAGGTCGCCGGCAGGGAGTGACGCATCAGCTCGCTGAGGTTCTCCAGCAGCGGCGCCATCGCCACCGCCTGGGGATGCAGCGCCTGTTTGCGCGAAAAGGCCAGCAGCCGCTGAGTCAGAAGCGCCCCACGCTCCGCCGCCTTCAGCGCCCTGGAGAGGCGCGGCGCATCGCGTGCGTCCGGTTCCACCAGCTCGAGGCTGCCGATGATCACCGCCAGCAGGTTGTTAAAGTCATGCGCCAGCCCCCCGGTCAACTGGCCGACGGCCTTCATCTTCTGGCTGTGCAGCAGCGCCTCTTCCAGCTCCTGGCGCTTAATCCGATCGATCTCCATCTGGGTGGTCTTCTCTTTCAGCAGCCGGGTGGTGTGCTCCAGCGACGCCGTATTGCGGGCGAAAACGTTAAAGGCTCGCGCCAGCTCGCCCAGCTCATCGCGCCGCTGCAGGGCCGGCACCGAGACGTTCGGCTCCCCCTGAGCCAGCCGCGACATCGCCAGGGAGATGGCGGTCAGGTTCGAGCCAAGGTTACGGTAGATATACCACCCGGCGCAGCCGGTGATCGCCAGCGCCAGCAGCGCGGAAAGCAGAATAAACATACTGATGGAGCGCAGCTCCCGATGGCTTTGCGCCGCCCGCTGCTCTGAGGCTTCCGCCACCCGGGTCACGTACTGATTGATGTCCTCGTTAAGCAACGCGACCAGCGCTTTGATGTGGTACATGTACCAGCTGATCGTCAGATCGCTCTCCTCCAGCTGGGCCGACAACGGGGCCAGCGTCGCCAGTTCCCGGTTGACGTCGGGCAGGAAAAACGCCAGCGCGGGATCGGCGCTGCCTGCCGGCAGGTCGCCGCGCAGCTGGTCGAGCTGCAGAACGATCGACCGCGGCGTAACGGTATGGATCGCGGCCACGATCAGCCGGTCCATCTCGGCCAGCCGGCGCGGATCGATCGCCTTATCCCCGCCGCGATCGTTAAGATCGGCGAGATGGCGCAGGTTGCTCTGATTCTGGTAAAGCGAACTCAGCAGCGCATTGCGCTGCAGATGGCGGCGCTGGCCGCGCTCCAGCATCTCCGCCACGCTCTGCTGCAGCGCGTTGCTGCGGCGAATAATATTGGCCACCCGCGCCTGCTCCTGCTGCGCCAGCGGGGCCGCCGCCAGCTGGGCCAGCGAGTGCTTCAGCGCCTGCTGCGTCGCCAGCAGCCGTTCCGCTTCGCTTTTGTACTCCAGCGCCCCCACCACCTGCGACAGGCGCACCGCCGCCGTGGCGACATTCGCCGTGTCCCGCGCCAGATCCATACTGCCGCGCATGTCGTTGAGAGTCTGGCGCTGCACCTGCTCCTGCAGCTGGCTGGCGTGGTGAAAGCCGAACACCGCCACGCCGCTCACCAACAGGGTGACCACGCCCATCAGCAGATTAAAGGAGAGCAGGCGGCCACGGGCGCTGGTGAAAAACGGGTGTCGGCGAGCGGTCATAGCAACTCCGGTGAAGGATCGGTCGGCAGATAAGCGTGACGGTGCAGAAAATGACGCCGCGTAACTGTGATCGCGGTTAACTATTTATCACTATGACAAATATGAATGGATTCTGACATTCTGCATTTATTTTCCGGTGGTGGACTGCAGCTATTGTTCTCATAGACAGGAGCGCCGCGATGACCGCCACCCCGGTACTGGAAATGCGCCATATTGCCAAAGCCTTTGGCAAATTCTACGCGCTGAAGGGCGTCGACCTGACGGTCTGGCCAGGGGAGATCCATGCCCTGATGGGAGAAAACGGCGCCGGAAAAAGCACGCTGATGAAGATCCTTGCCGGCGCCTATACCGCCACCAGCGGCGAGATCCTGATCGACGGAAAACCGCAAACCATCCGCGGCCCCAAGGACGCGCTGGCCGCCGGGATCACGTTGATCTATCAGGAGATGCAGCTGGCGCCGAACCTGACCGTCGCGGAAAACATTTTCCTCGGCAGCGAGCTGGCGCGCGGTGGCCTGGTGCAGCGCAAAGCCATGCTCAGCCAGGCGCAGGCGGTGATCGACCGTCTCGGCGCCCAGTTCAAAGCCAGCGACCGGGTGATGACCCTGACCATCGCCGAACAGCAGCAGGTGGAGATCGCCCGGGCGCTCCACCGTCAAAGCCGCATTCTGGTAATGGATGAACCCACCGCCGCCCTCTCCTCGCGGGAAACCCAGCGCCTGTTCGAGCTCATCCTGCGCCTGCGCGATGAGGGGATGGCGATTATCTATATCAGCCACCGCATGGCGGAAGTGTATGAGCTCTCCGACCGCGTCAGCGTCCTGCGCGACGGGCAGTATGTCGGCAGCCTGGTGCGTGACAAGCTCAACGCGCCGGAGCTGGTGCGCATGATGGTCGGCCGCCCGCTCAGCGATCTGTTCAATAAAGAACGTGACATCCCCCGCGGCCAGCCGCGCCTGCGGGTCGAGGATCTGACCGATGGCGGCAAGGTGAAGCCCAGCAGCCTCGTGGTGCATGCTGGCGAAATCGTCGGCCTCGCCGGGCTGGTCGGCGCCGGACGGTCCGAACTGGCGCAGCTGATCTTCGGCGTGCGCAAAGCCACTGGCGGGGTGATTGAGATCGACGGCGAGCCGGTGGTGATCCACTCGCCGCGCGAAGCCATCGACCTCGGGATCGGCTTTCTGACCGAAAACCGCAAAGAACAGGGGTTGTTTCTCGAACTGGCAGCCCAGGAAAACATCACCATGGCGACGCTGGAGCGCGACGCGAACTGGGGGATGCTCAACCGCCGGAAGGCGCAAACCATCTCCGATGACGCCATCCAGTTGCTTAACATCCGCGTGCCGCACGCCCAGGTGCGCGCCGGCGGGCTGTCCGGCGGCAACCAGCAGAAATTATTGATTTCACGCTGGGTGGCGATTGGCCCGCGCATTCTGATCCTCGATGAACCCACCCGCGGCGTCGACGTCGGCGCGAAAAGCGAGATTTACCGCATCATGAACGACATGGCGCGCCAGGGCGTCGCCATTCTGATGATCTCCAGCGAACTGCCCGAAGTGGTGGGCATGAGCGACAGGGTCTATGTGATGCGCGAGGGCGCTATCGCCGGCGAGTTACAGGCCGGCGATATCAGCCAGGAAAGTATCATGACGCTGGCCACCGGCGTGAACGATTCTCACCTTAAGGCAGGGCAACTATGAGCATACCGAAAGAGACCTCCGCGCCGGTCGCGAAATCCGCTTCGGCGAAAAAAATGTTGATGGGCGACCTGATGCAGACCGTCGGCATTCTGCCGATCCTCATCCTGATCGTCGCCGTTTTCGGCTTTATCGCCCCCAACTTTTTCACGGAAAGCAATCTGCTGAATATCACCCGCCAGGCCTCGATCAACATTGTGCTGGCGGCGGGAATGACCTTCATCATTCTTACCGGCGGCATTGACCTCTCCGTCGGCTCCATTCTCGGCACCACCGCGGTGGCGGCAATGGTGGTGTCGCTGATCCCGGCGTTTACGTTGCTGTCGATTCCGGCGGCGCTGATGCTCGGCCTGCTGCTTGGGCTGTTCAACGGCGCGCTGGTCGCCTTCGCCGGGTTACCGCCGTTTATCGTCACCCTCGGCACCTACACGGCGCTGCGCGGCGCCGCCTATCTGCTGGCTGACGGCACCACGGTGATCAACTCCGATATCAGCTTTGAGTGGATCGGCAATGACTATCTCGGCCCGGTGCCGTGGCTGGTGGTCATCGCCCTGGCGGTTATCGCGGTGTGCTGGTTTATCCTGCGCCGCACTACCCTTGGGGTGCATATCTACGCGGTGGGCGGCAACATGCAGGCGGCGCGGCTGACCGGCATCAAAGTCTGGCTGGTGCTGCTGTTTGTCTACGGCATGAGCGGCCTGCTCTCCGGTCTTGGCGGGGTGATGAGCGCCTCGCGGTTATACAGCGCCAACGGCAACCTCGGCGTCGGCTACGAACTGGATGCCATCGCCGCGGTCATTCTCGGCGGCACCAGCTTCGTCGGTGGTATCGGCACCATCACCGGTACGCTGGTGGGGGCGCTGATTATCGCCACCCTCAATAACGGCATGACCCTGATGGGGGTCTCCTACTTCTGGCAACTGGTGATCAAAGGGGCGGTGATCATCATTGCGGTGCTGATCGACAAATACCGTACCCGACACCATCAAAGTGCATAACAACACCATCTTACCTGCGAGGAAAAGCGAATGCGTTTAAAACCGATAGTGACCGCGCTGTGTGCTGGCGCGCTGCTGGCCGCCTCCCCCTTTGCGTCGGCCAAAGAACTGAAAGCGATTGGCGTGACAGTGGGCGACCTTGCCAACCCGTTCTTTGTGCAGATCACCAAAGGGGCGGAGCTGGAGGCCCGCAAGCTGGCGGGAGATAATGTCAAAGTGACGCTGGTCTCCAGCGGCTACGATTTGGGCCAGCAGGTGGCGCAGATCGATAACTTTATCGCCGCCAAAGTCGATATGATCATCCTCAACGCCGCCGATTCGAAGGGCATTGGCCCGGCGGTGAAGCGGGCCAAAGAGGCCGGGATCGTGGTGGTGGCGGTTGACGTCGCCGCCGAAGGCGCCGACGCCACCATTACCTCCGATAACACCCAGGCGGGCGAGCTGGCCTGTAAATACATTAGCGACCGCCTGAACAACAAAGGCAGCGTGGTGATCATCAACGGGCCGCCGGTATCTGCGGTACAAAACCGCGTCGAAGGCTGCGAAACGGAGTTCAAAAAACACCCGGATATAAAAATCCTCTCCTCCAACCAGAACGCTAAAGGCAGCCGGGAAGGCGGCCTGGAGGTGATGACCTCCCTGCTGGCGGCCAATCCGAAGATTGACGGCGTGTTCGCGATCAACGATCCGACGGCGATTGGCGCCGATCTGGCGGCGAAACAGGCGCAGCGTAGCGAATTCTTCATCGTGGGCGTCGACGGCAGCCCGGACGGCGAAGAGGCGCTGAAGCGTAAGAACTCCCTGTTCGTCGCGACGCCGGCGCAGGATCCGCAGGTGATGGCGGCGAAGGCGGTGGAGATTGGCTACGACATCCTGCAGGGCAAACCGGCGCCGACCGCGCCTGTGCTAATCCCGGTGACGATGATCGACAAAAACAACGTCAGCTCTTACAAAGGCTGGACCGTGAAATAAGCGCAACCCGGCGCACAATCGTTCCGCCGATTGTGCGCTACGCTTAACGAGTATGACGGCGCGGAGTAGCGATCATGGAACGTAAAGGGATTATTGCCGCAGGCAACATGCTGGTCGATCATGTCCATCAGATCAGGCAGTGGCCGGAGCGCGGCTGGCTGGTGGAAATTGTCCATAGCGAACGCGCCACCGGCGGCGCCCCGCTGAATGTCCTGCTGACCCTGGCTAAAATGCATGCCGGACTGCCGCTGCAGGCGGTTGGCCTGATTGGCGAGGATAACGACGGCGACTACATTACCGCCATGCTCGATCAGTACCATATCAATCGCCAGCTCGTGCAGCGCACCAGCTCCGCCCCCACCTCGATGACCCAGGTGATGACCGACGCCGACGGTCAGCGCACCTTCTTTCACTCTCCCGGCGCCAACCGACTGCTTGACCTCCCGGCCTTTGAGCCGCTGGATACGCCGCTGAAGATTTTTCATCTCGGCTATCTGCTGCTGCTCGAAAGCCTTGATCGGCCCGACGAGGCGTTCGGCACCCGCAGCGCACGACTGCTGGCGCAGATGCGCGATCGAGGCTATGAAGTGTCCCTCGACCTGGTGTCGCGCAAAGGCGATCCGCACTACCGCCCGCGGGTCCTGCCGGCGCTGGCGCATCTCGACTACCTGACCATCAATGAGCTGGAGGCCAGCGAGTTTAGCGGGCTGGAAATCCGCCTGCCCAACGGTGAGCCGCACGTCGCTAATATCGCCCGCGCCGCCAGCGCATTACTTGACGCCGGCGTGCGCCAGCGGGTAGTGATCCATTGTCCGGAGGGCGCATGGGGCGTATCCCGCACGGAAGCCGGGCGCTGGGTACCGTCATGGCGGCTGCCGCCGGAGGAGATTATCGGCAGCGTCGGAGCCGGGGACGCCTTCTGCGCCGGCCTGCTGTACGGCAGCCACGAACGCTGGCCGTTAACCGACAGTCTGCAGCTGGCCCACGCCTGTGCCCGCGCCAGCCTGCAGGCCGCCAACGCGATCGACGGCGCCAAAACGCTCCCTGAGCTGCAGGCGTTTATTCAGTTGCAGAATGGTTAGACTGGGTAGATCCCGCTATCAGGGCGATGCCACAGGAGAACGACGTATCATGGCGAGAAAAGGGATACGGTTTATTCAAATCACGCCTGTTTTACGCTGAGTTCAACAAGGGCGGGCCAGATGACTAACTGCGCCACTCGGCCAACACCTTTTCCAGTTTATCTAACGACTCAGCGCGTTTTATCGCTGGCATCTGATGAATATTGCGCAATTTCCACTGCACGGCAGGCAAATCCTGAATACGTGTTTCCGGCGCTAAACGCCAGTCTGGTTCGCCTCGTTTAAATGACAGCAAAAAATCGATATCCTGTTGCGTGAAACAGGATTTTAACGCATCAATCATCCTGTAGGGGACTGCTGTCAGTTCCTCCAGGGCTATCGTCTCAAATGTCATCCCGCTGAATTCACGGTAAAAGGGTTCAGCAATATCTTTCCAGCGAGGACTAAGCACTTCAGCCAGAGGTCGATTATGGCTAAGTAAATACGCGATAAACCCATTGAAAATGGGACGGTTAAGCTCCTGCGCATCAAGAAGTAATTTCACATCATAAAAATCTCTGGGATGCTGGCGATCCAGCGCCGCGCATAATTTTCCACCGTAGAGATCGGGCAACGAAACCACCGGAAGGCTGGCATAGCCAAAAACGTCCTCTACCGCCCCCACCACCTCTCGCTCCTGTGGTGGATATAATGTTCCCCGTGCGACCGGTGAGACCTCTATCTTTATTTGTGCGCTATCGGTAGTAACAACGACACGCATCTCATCGGAACGATTAGCTTGTAATACAGCGTTCATACCTGCCTGTTGTTGCAGATTAGCGGCAATACGTGCAAGCGCATCCCGTATATGAGGTAAAGCGATCGTTCTGCTTTCCAGGGGCACCCAGGCGAGGTCGATATCCACCGATAATCGTGGGAAATCACGGATAAAGAGATTGATTGCCGTGCCACCTTTCAGAGCAAATTCCCGTTCGACGGCAACATAGGGTAAAACCTGCATTAACAGAGCAACCTGCCGATAATAGGGCGCCTGTATATCCATATTTTTTATTCCTTTTGAAAGCGTTCAGGCACAGTGATTTGATATTGAGCATTGAACTTGCCATTTACCACGATTTGCCGCTTACCCGCACCCAGATCGATTTTTTGGCTATCGATTCGTCTGAGCCAACCATGCTCGTAAAAACTGGCGAAAAAGAGATACAAACGCTTGGTCTGCACGGACTGGCTGACAGAAAGCAGATACTCTACTTTACGAGGATTAAGATTAACCAGTCCCTGGAAAAGCTCTGCCGCGTGGTTAAATGAGAGGGTCCCCGGTACCGCGCTCAACAACTCGTAAGCAGCCAGTTCCGGCGCACTGCCGGTGAGTCTTTTCCCTTTTACATCAAGCATTACGCGGTATTTATCATCCAGCACCGGCAGTTTTTGCCCCGATATGACTATCCACTCCACACCCGGGAATTCCCTGAACCATTTTGGCAGCAGCGCTTTATTTTCCATACTCAACCAGCACTGGTTTTGTTTGAGCTGTAGATAGTGTGAACGACCCTGCCAGACTAAGCTACTGAGCCCCGCGACATACACCGGAGCGGCTAGCTGATTTTGCAAACATGCTAATGCATCGTTCCACTCCGGCTCACGTCCCGCACGCGCGTATACGCCGTTGCCTCGTTTTTTTAACCAGCCACTTTGCGTGTATTTAAAGGCCAGAGAGGGAGAGATGGCATGCCGGCTTAACCAGGACTGAAGGATCACATCTCCGGGAGCACTGTTTTGCAGCAGCCAGTTTAATTTTGATGGCATAGATTAACCCAAGGTGTCACTTTAATAAAAAAAGTAAACTCGCCGCGCTAAATAAAGTCAAGAGCAGGTTGGCAGCACCTCGCCCTACGCCGCCTTATCGCTGTGGGTCACATCGGCGGAAAAGACATAGCCCAGACCGCGTAGGGTTTTAATCAACGTCGGCTGATGCGGGTTTAACTCGATTTTGCGGCGCAGGCGCATGATCAGCACGTCGATAGTCCGGTCGAACACCTCAGTGCTTTCATTATGAGTCAGCGCCAGCAGCTGTTCGCGATTCAATACCCGGCGCGCGTTCTGCGCCAGCGCCAGCAGCAGGCCATATTCTCCCTGGGTCAGCGGGATCGCCTGCTGCTGCGGGTTATACAGTTCGCAGCGCGTGGTATCCAGCCGCCAGCCGTTAAACGTCAGGCCGCTGCCGACGCCCGACGTCTCGCCGGCCAGCGCCCCGCTGCGTCGCAGTACCGCTTTCACCCGGGCGACCACCACCCGCGAGCTGAAAGGTTTGGCGATGTAATCATCGGCGCCCATCTCCAGGCCCACCACTACATCAGACTCACTGCCCAGACCAGACAGCATCACCACCGGCAGCTCAGGCCGCGTGCGCTGCAGCTGCTGAAGCACCTGCAGACCATGGGTATCCGGCAGGATCATATCCAGCAAAACCAGCGCGATGTCTGCCCGCTGCGCCACCCTCGCCAGCGCGTCGCCGCCGGTCTGGCAGACCAATACTTCAAACGCGTGCGCGCCAAGCACATCGCTGAGCAGTTCGCCCATCGCTATGTCGTCATCCACCACCAAAATGACTGGTTTCATCTTTGCCTCTGCCCGCGGGGAATTAGTGTCAGTCTGATCGATTCTGCAAGCCTGCGCCGACAAATTCCTCTCCCGGTGACATTTTTTCAAGCGCCGTCACATCTCCGGCGTATCGACACGTCAAATCTGTCGACAGGCTGTTTTTCGTCAGCATTTCGCCCAAAAAAGCCGCGTATCATCAAGGAATATCCACAATGAAAATATGGCATAGAAGATGCATAGTGACGGCGCGATAGCGCAAACGCGCCCATTGAATAACTGGAGCAAGACCGATGAAAAAAGTCGTCACGGTTTGCCCGTATTGCGCATCAGGTTGCAAAATCAACCTGGTGGTCGATAACGGCAAAATCGTTCGGGCTGAAGCGGCGCAGGGGAAAACCAACCAGGGAACCCTGTGCCTGAAGGGCTATTATGGCTGGGACTTTATTAACGATACCCAGATCCTGACGCCGCGCCTGAAAACCCCCATGATCCGTCGTGAACGCGGCGGCAAGCTGGAAGCGGTTTCCTGGGATGAGGCGCTGGATTACGTCGCCACTCGCCTCAGCGCCATTAAAGCCAAATATGGCCCGGATGCGATCCAAACCACCGGCTCCTCCCGCGGCACCGGTAATGAAACCAACTATGTGATGCAAAAATTCGCGCGCGCCGTTATTGGTACCAATAACGTCGACTGCTGCGCTCGCGTCTGACACGGCCCTTCGGTTGCAGGTCTGCACCAGTCGGTCGGTAACGGCGCCATGAGTAATGCCATCACGGAGATTGATAACACCGATCTGGTGTTTATCTTCGGTTACAACCCGGCGGATTCCCACCCTATCGTGGCGAATCACGTCATTAACGCCAAACGCAACGGGGCGAAAATCATCGTCTGCGACCCGCGCAAAATTGAAACCGCGCGCATCGCCGACATGCACATTGCGCTGAAGAACGGCTCGAATATCGCGCTGCTCAACGCCATTGGCCATGTGATTATTGAAGAGGATCTGTACGATAAATCCTTCGTCGCCAGCCGTTCCGAGGGCTTCGAGGAGTATCGCAAAATCGTTGAAGGCTATACGCCGGAGTCGGTGGAAGAGATCACCGGGGTTAGCGCCCAGGAGATCCGCGCCTGCGCCCGGATGTACGCCAGCGCCAAATCCGCCGCCATCCTGTGGGGCATGGGTGTCACCCAGTTCTATCAGGGCGTGGAGACGGTCCGGTCGCTGACCAGCCTTGCGATCCTCACCGGCAACCTCGGCAAGCCGAGCGTCGGCGTCAACCCGGTACGCGGCCAGAACAACGTCCAGGGGGCCTGCGACATGGGCGCGCTGCCGGATACCTATCCGGGCTACCAGTACGTCAAATTCCCGGAGAACCGCGAGAAGTTCGCCAAAGCCTGGGGCGTCGACAGCCTGCCGGAACATACCGGCTATCGCATCAGCGAGCTGCCGCATCGCGCGGCGCACGGTGAAGTGCGGGCAGCGTACATCATGGGTGAGGATCCGCTGCAGACCGATGCCGAACTCTCGGCGGTCCGCAAAGCGTTCGACGATCTGGAACTGGTTATCGTCCAGGACATTTTCATGACCAAAACCGCCTCCGCGGCCGACGTCATCCTGCCGTCCACCTCGTGGGGCGAGCACGAAGGCGTGTATACCGCAGCGGACCGCGGCTTCCAGCGCTTCTTTAAAGCCGTGGAGCCGAAGTGGGACCTGAAAACCGACTGGCAGATCATCAGCGAAATCGCCACCCGGATGGGCTATCCGATGCACTACAACAATACC
This sequence comes from Klebsiella sp. RC2, assembly GCF_014192815.1. Taxonomy (NCBI): domain Bacteria; kingdom Pseudomonadati; phylum Pseudomonadota; class Gammaproteobacteria; order Enterobacterales; family Enterobacteriaceae; genus Klebsiella; species Klebsiella sp. RC2. Next base: position 271,770 of record NZ_JACHYL010000007.1, read on the forward strand.
CAGGAGATCTGGGATGAGTTGCGGCATCTGTGCCCGGACTTCTACGGCGCCACCTATGAGAAAATGGGCGAACTCGGCTACGTCATGTGGCCATGCCGCGATGAGTCCGACGCCGACCAGGGGACGTCGTATCTGTTTAAAGAGAAGTTCGATACCCCGAACGGGCTGGCGCAGTTCTTCACCTGCGACTGGGTCGCGCCGATCGATAAGCTCACCGACGAGTACCCAATGGTGCTGTCGACGGTGCGCGAAGTCGGCCACTACTCGTGTCGTTCAATGACCGGTAACTGCGCGGCGCTGGCGGCACTGGCGGATGAACCTGGCTATGCGCAAATCAACACCGCCGACGCCGAACGGTTAGGCATCGAAGATGAAGCGCTGGTGTGGGTGAATTCGCGTAAGGGTCGGATCATCACCCGCGCGCAGGTCAGCGACCGGCCGAACAAAGGCGCGGTGTATATGACCTACCAGTGGTGGATCGGTGCCTGTAACGAGCTGGTCTCAGAGAACCTGAGTCCGATAACCAAAACGCCGGAGTACAAGTACTGCGCGGTCAACGTTGAGCGGATTGCCGATCAGCGCGCGGCGGAACAGTACGTGATTGATGAGTACAACAAGCTGAAAGCCCGCCTGCGCGAAAGCGCGATGGGTTAAGGTTCGAACCTTTGTACCATTGAGTAGCCCCGGTAAGCGTTAGCGCCACCGGGGATTTTCCCCGGTGGCGGCGCATTGCGCCTTCTCCGGGCTACCAAATCGCACAACGCTGTAGCCCCGGTAAGCGGTAGCGATACCGGGGATTTTCCCCGGAGGCGGCGCATTGCGCCTTCTCCGGGCTACCAAATCGCACAACGCTGTAGCTCCGGTAAGCGGTAGCGATACCGGGGATTTTCCCCGGAGGCGGCGCATTGCGCCTTCTCCGGGCTACCAAATCGCACAACGCTGTAGCCCCGGTAAGCGTTAGCGCCACCGGGGATTTTCTCCGGAGGCGGCGCATTGCGCCTTCTCCGGGCTACCAAATCGCACAACGCTGTAGCCCCGGTAAGCGGTAGCGATACCGGGGATTTTCTCCGGAGGCGGCGCGTTGCGCCTTCTCCGGGTATTTACCCCGCTAATTCCCGCCATTTTCTTCTTTTTCGCCTCCCTTTATACTGCGCGCTATGTTCCTTGCTGATAATAAATACAAATGAAATACCTCTTTTTATTTCTACTGGTTTTCACCAGCGGCGCAGCGGTCGCCACCGAACCGGGCAGCCAGTATCAACAGCAGGCGGAAGCCGGCGATCGACGCGCGCAATATTACCTTGCCGATACCTGGGTCAGCTCCGGTGATTATCAGAAAGCCGAATACTGGGCGCAGAAGGCCGCCGCCCAGGGCGATGGCGATGCACTGGCGCTGCTGGCGCAGCTCAAAATTCGCAACCCTCAGCAGGCGGACTATCCGCAGGCCCGCCAGCTGGCGGAAAAAGCCGTCAAGGTCGGCAGTAAATCCGGGGAGATCGTTCTGGCGCGGGTGCTGGTGAACCGTCAGGCTGGCCCCACCGATGTGGCGCACGCCATCACGCTGCTGCAGGATGCCGCCCGGGATAGCGAAAGCGATGCAGCGGTGGACGCCCAGATGCTGCTGGGGCTGATCTACGCCAGCGGCGTGCACGGCCCGGAAGATGATGTGAAAGCGAGCGAATACTTCAAAGGCAGCTCGGCGCTCTCACGGACCGGCTATGCCGAATACTGGGCCGGGATGATGTTCCAGCAGGGAGAGAAAGGCTTTATCGAACCGAATAAGCAGAAGGCGCTGCACTGGCTTAACGTCAGCTGCCTGGAGGGGTTTGATACCGGCTGCGAAGAGTTTGACCGGATCAGTAAAGGATAAGAAAAAGCCCGGCGTTCGCGCCGGGCTTTGTGTTTTATTGGGCGGTTTTATCAAACTTGCCCAGCACTTCGCGTTCATACGCCAGCGCTTTTTTGCGGTCGAACTTATGCTCCCATTTGGCGATAACCAGCACCGCCAGCGCATTGCCCACCACGTTCAGCGCGGTACGCGCCATGTCGAGAATACGGTCGACACCGGCGATAAAGGCGAGGCCTTCCAGCGGGATCCCCACGCTACCCAGGGTTGCCAGCAGCACCACGAAGGAGACGCCCGGCACGCCAGCGATCCCTTTCGAGGTCACCATTAAGGTCAGCACCAGGGTGATCTCCTGCCAGATAGAGAGGTCGATACCGTACAGCTGGGCGATAAAGATCGCCGCGATGCTCTGATACAGCGTTGAACCATCGAGGTTAAAGGAATAACCGGTCGGCACCACAAAGCTGGTGATCGACGCCGGCGCGCCATAGGCTTCCATCTTCTCGATAATGCGCGGCAGCACGCTCTCCGAGCTGGCGGTGGAGTAGGCCAGAATCAGCTCATCTTTCAGGATACGGATCAGGATCCAGATGCTCAGGCCACACAGACGCGCGACAATCCCCAGCACCACCAGCGCGAAGAACAGGATCGCGAAGTAAACCAGCAGTACCAGCTTGGCCAGCGGCCACAGCGAGGCGAAACCAAAGGTGGCGACGGTCACCGAAATCAGGGCGAACACCCCGATCGGCGCATAGCGCATCACCATGTGGGTGACTTTAAACATGGTTTCGGAGATGGAGCGGAAGACCGTCACCAGCGGCTCACGGTGGGTCGCCGGCAGCGAGGAGAGCCCCAAACCAAACAGCACCGAGAAGAAGATAATCGGCAGCATATCGCCTTTCGCCATCGACGCCACGATGTTGGTCGGGACCAGCGACAGGATAGTGCCCATCAGGCCATGCGCATGGCTTTGCACCTCGGCAGTCGTGCTCTGATATTTCGAAATATCAACCGCCGCCAGCTGTGACATATCAATGCCGGTCCCCGGCTGAAAGACGTTGGCCAGGGTGATACCCAGCACGATCGCCACCGTGGTGATCACTTCGAAATAGATAATGGTTTTGGCGCCGATCCGGCCTAACTGCTTGGCATCGCCCACGCCGGCAATCCCGACCACCAGGGTCGAAATGACAATCGGGACCACGATCATTTTAATCAGATGGATAAAGATATCGCCCGCCGGCGTCAGCAAATTGCTAATCAACCAATCGCGACTTTCGGCGTGGTAATGCAGATAACTGCCCAGAAGGATACCCAGCACCAGGGCTAGCAAGATTTGCCAGGCCAGACTGACTTTTTTCGTTTTCTTCACTACTGACTTCCTCAATGAAAGGCACCATTCCTTTTCGTCATGGTACCCACTGCAGGGGGTATGAATTGTGTTGCGTTGCTTTGTGGGGTTATTTAACGCGCAATATCAGTATCATTTGCACGGCATGCTGCGCAAGCCTTTAAGAATAGGGCTTTCTTCTGGTTTTCTGCATAAAGTCACGAATTTTCCCCAGTTACAATGCATAAGTATTTGTAATAAAAAATATTTCACACCTTCCGTTTCTATAAATTCATTTACGTAATTATTTCACTTCAAAGTTTCATTTGATGAAATTTCACTCAGTTGAATCATTGCGTGATCTGCCCCCCAATTAACAAACAAAGCTGTCAAAACCCCTACTATTAACGTTTGTTTGACATATATTTAACAAGTTCAAAGGAGAAAAAAAGCCATGAGCCAAATACACAAACACCCTATTCCCGCTAATATCGCGGAACGTTGCCTGATTAACCCGGAACAGTACAAGGCGCAGTACCAACAATCCATAACCGACCCTGATACATTTTGGGGCGAGCAGGGCAAGATCCTTGACTGGATACGCCCCTATACCCGCGTGAAGAACACCTCTTTCGCGCCGGGTAATATTTCCATCAAATGGTATGAAGATGGCACCCTGAACCTCGCCGCCAACTGCCTCGACCGCCATCTCGCCGAGCGCGGCGATCAAACCGCCATCATCTGGGAAGGCGACGACGCCAGCCAGAGCAAGCACATCACCTACCGTGAACTGCATGCGGACGTGTGCCGCTTCGCCAATGTGCTGCTCGACCTTGGGATTAAAAAAGGCGATGTGGTCGCCATTTATATGCCGATGGTGCCGGAAGCCGCGGTGGCGATGCTGGCCTGCGCCCGCATCGGCGCTATCCACTCAGTGATTTTCGGCGGCTTCTCGCCGGAGGCGGTGGCCGGGCGCATTATCGACTCCAGCTCGCGCCTGGTGATCACCGCTGACGAAGGGCTGCGCGCTGGTCGCGCCATCCCGCTGAAGAAAAACGTTGATGACGCGCTGAAAAACCCGAACGTCAACAGTATTGAGCATGTCGTGGTCCTGAAACGTACCGGCGGCAAAATCGACTGGCAGGAAGGCCGCGACCTGTGGTGGAGCGACCTGATGGCCAATGCCAGCGCCGAGCACCGGCCCGTCGAGATGAACGCCGAAGATCCGCTGTTCATCCTCTATACCTCCGGCTCCACCGGCAAACCGAAAGGGGTGCTGCACACCACCGGCGGCTATCTGGTCTACGCGGCCACCACCTTTAAATACGTTTTCGACTACCATCCGGGCGATATTTACTGGTGCACCGCCGATGTGGGCTGGGTCACCGGCCACAGCTATCTGCTGTATGGTCCGCTGGCCTGCGGCGCCACCACCCTGATGTTCGAAGGGGTACCGAACTGGCCAACCCCGGCGCGTATGTGCCAGGTCGTCGATAAGCATAAGGTCAGCATTCTCTATACCGCCCCGACGGCTATCCGCGCCCTGATGGCGGAAGGCGACAAAGCTATCGAAGGCACAGACCGTTCCTCGCTGCGCATTCTCGGCTCGGTCGGCGAACCGATTAACCCGGAAGCCTGGGAGTGGTACTGGAAGAAGATCGGTAACGAGAAGTGCCCGGTGATGGACACCTGGTGGCAGACCGAAACCGGCGGCTTTATGATCACCCCGCTGCCGGGCGCAATCGAGCTGAAGGCCGGCTCCGCGACGCGTCCGTTCTTCGGCGTCCAGCCGGTGCTGGTGGATAACGAAGGCCTGCCGCTGGATGGCGCCACCGAGGGCAATCTTGCCATCGCCGACTCCTGGCCCGGCCAGGCGCGTACCCTGTTCGGTGACCATGAGCGCTTTGAGCAAACCTACTTCTCCACCTTCAAAAATATGTACTTTAGCGGCGATGGCGCGCGTCGCGATGAAGATGGTTACTACTGGATCACTGGCCGCGTGGATGACGTGCTGAACGTCTCCGGCCACCGTCTGGGTACCGCGGAAATTGAATCCGCGCTGGTGTCGCACCCGAAAATCGCTGAAGCGGCGGTGGTGGGGATCCCGCACAACATCAAAGGCCAGGCCATCTACGCCTACGTGACGCTCAATCACGGCGAAGAACCAACGCCGGAGCTGTATGCCGAAGTGCGTAACTGGGTGCGCAAAGAGATCGGCCCGCTGGCGACGCCGGATGTGCTGCACTGGACCGATTCGCTACCGAAAACCCGCTCGGGCAAAATCATGCGTCGCATTCTGCGTAAGATTGCCGCGGGCGACACCAGCAACCTCGGCGATACCTCGACGCTCGCCGATCCTGGCGTCGTGGAAAAACTGCTCGAAGAGAAGCAGGCCATAACGATGCCATCGTAAGCAAGGACCGATTCCCTACACCCTCTCCCCCGCCGGGGAGAGGATAAAAATAAGTCCCTCCCCCAGGATTCCACTCGCAGGAACGCCGTCAGCAAACCGTATCCCGGCTCCATCGCCGGAGGGGTTGCTGTCGCCAGCGTCCGCTGAGTGGATGACGAAAGGGAGACCTCTGGAGACGCTAAGATGAATGAACAACTTTGTCAGCGGATAGAAAATAGTGCGCATTTCAGGGAGTTAGTTGCATCACGGCAACGGTTTGCCGCCATTCTGTCAGTGATTATGTTAGTGATCTACGTGGGCTTTATTTTGCTTATCGCCTTCGCGCCCGGCTGGCTCGGCACTCCGCTGCACGCCGGTACCAGCGTCACCCGCGGGATCCCGCTCGGCATTGGCGTGATCGTCATTTCGTTTATCCTGACCGGTATTTATGTCTGGCGGGCCAATGGTGAATTCGACCGTTTGACCAAGAGCGTTCTCAACGAGGTAAAAGCATGATCAAGAGAGTCCTGACGGCGCTCGCCGCCACGCTGCTACCCCTCGGCGCTCACGCGGCAGACGCCATTACCGGCGCGGTACAGCGCCAGCCGACCAACTGGCAGGCGATTGTCATGTTCCTGATTTTCGTCGCCCTGACGCTTTACATCACCTACTGGGCCTCAAAACGGGTACGTTCGCGCAGCGATTATTATACCGCCGGCGGCAATATTACTGGCTTCCAGAACGGGCTGGCGATTGCCGGCGACTTTATGTCGGCAGCGTCGTTCCTCGGTATTTCCGCGCTGGTGTATACCTCAGGCTACGACGGCCTGATCTACTCGCTGGGCTTTCTCGTCGGCTGGCCGATTATCCTGTTTCTGATTGCCGAACGACTGCGCAACCTTGGCCGCTATACCTTTGCTGACGTCGCTTCATACCGCCTGAAGCAGGGGCCGATCCGCACCCTCTCCGCCTGCGGATCGCTGGTGGTGGTGGCGCTGTATCTGATCGCGCAGATGGTGGGCGCCGGCAAGCTGATCCAGCTGCTGTTCGGCCTCAATTACCATGTCGCCGTGGTGCTGGTTGGCGTACTGATGGTGCTCTATGTCCTGTTCGGCGGCATGCTGGCAACCACCTGGGTGCAGATTATTAAAGCGGTTCTGCTGCTGTGCGGCGCCAGCTTTATGGCCTTTATGGTCATGAAGCACGTCGGCTTCAGCTTCAATAACCTGTTTACCGAGGCGATGGCCGTCCATCCGAAAGGGGCGGCGATTATGAGTCCCGGCGGACTGGTGAAAGATCCGATATCAGCGCTCTCTCTGGGTCTGGGTCTGATGTTCGGTACCGCCGGCCTGCCGCATATTCTGATGCGCTTCTTTACCGTGAGCGATGCCAAAGAAGCGCGTAAAAGCGTCTTCTACGCCACCGGTTTTATGGGCTATTTCTATATCCTGACCTTTATTATCGGCTTCGGCGCCATCATGCTGGTCGGCGCGAACCCGGCGTTTAAAGACGCGGCCGGACAGCTTATCGGCGGCAATAACATGGCGGCGGTGCATCTGGCGGATGCGGTGGGGGGCAATCTGTTCCTCGGCTTTATCTCCGCGGTCGCTTTCGCCACTATCCTGGCGGTGGTGGCTGGCCTGACGCTCGCCGGCGCCTCAGCGGTGTCGCACGACCTGTACGCCAACGTCTTCCGCAAGGGCGCGACCGAGCGTCAGGAGCTGAAGGTCTCCAAGATCACCGTGCTGATCCTCGGGGTGGTGGCCATTCTGCTGGGTATTCTGTTTGAAAATCAGAACATCGCTTTCATGGTCGGCCTGGCCTTCTCCATTGCCGCCAGCTGTAACTTCCCGATTATTCTGCTGTCGATGTACTGGTCGAAGCTGACCACCCGCGGCGCGATGGTCGGCGGCTGGCTGGGCCTGCTGACTGCGGTCATTCTGATGATCCTCGGCCCGACCATTTGGGTGCAGATCCTCGGCCATGAGAAAGCGCTGTTCCCGTATGAATATCCGGCGCTGTTCTCCATCGCCATCGCGTTCATCGGTATCTGGGTCTTCTCCGCCACCGATAACTCACCGGAAGGGATGCGCGAGCGCGAGCAGTTCCGCGCCCAGTTTATCCGTTCACAAACCGGGATCGGTATCGAACGCGGCCAGGCGCATTAATCGTTCTCTCCCCTTCCCCGGCGCCGTCCGGAGAAGGGGTTCCCCCCCGACCTCTTAGTTATAGGTTAAGGTGATCACCCCGGTGGCGTTTGCCGAACCCGCGGTCACCGCGCTCCCCGTCTTGTAATAGTTAGTGGATAAGGCAAGCGTCTGCATGGCCGCGGCCCCGCCTGGGCTGTCGGGGTTGGTGAAATAGCTATAGCTGGCATCCGCGCCGCTGTTGGTCACCGTCGTGCGGCTCGAGGTATAGAGGCTGATATCGGTATTTAACGGCAGCGCTTCGCCATCCATATTCAACTGAACCCCCACCCCGGTGGCAACATTCTCCTCTGCCGTTAAGGCTATCACCGTGTTGCCAGGGTTATCCCCACTCGCTTGCGCCGCCGCCACCCGCATCGAAACGTTGGTTCCCGGCTCGCAGGCAAGGGTCAGGGACTGCCGCGCGTTCCCCACCTTCGTCGCGGTGTTGAACTCGCTGGCATTGATGCTGCCCATGGCAAAACTGAGATTATTGCTACCGACAATACACCCCATCGGGATCATCTGGATGCTGGTGGTGCCGCTGATGTGCAGCCGGGAAATGGAGAGCGTCGCCTTACTATCCTTCGCCGAAACCGTAGCCACCGGATCGCTGAACGATAATTGACTGTTGCTGGCGATAGCGCCGCCGGTGGCCACCAGCTGCAGCTGATATGCCGGGGTGTAATGGGTCGAGGCATAATAATCAAACAGGCCGGTGGGCTTACCGAGATAGTAATTCACATCGCCGATATAATGCACCTGCGAGTCGGGGCTGAAATCATCGGTATCACCGTCATATTCACCGCTGATATTGAGCCACACCTTGACGCGGAGGCCGATCCCCTGCACCGAGGTGGCATAGATATTATCCCCTATCAGCGACCCGGCATTGTTCGAGGACCAGGCAAACACCGCGTAGGTGCTTCCCTCGCAGTTAATCAGCTCCGTTTGCGCGCGGGTAATTTTCCCCGAGTCATACAGCACGGTGCCCGCGGTGTAGCTCCCGGCGTTGACCAGAATCTTTTCCGGCAAGTTAGTCATCGAGACATCGCCATAGTTGGTTCCCGTGCAGGCCGCCCAGCTATAGAGGGGACACAGTACCAGCATGAACAAGAAGATCAGTTTTTTCATACCCATCCCTGTCGAAACGTTATTTGTAAGCCACATCGAACGTGGCGGTAAAGCCGACAATCCCCGGCCTTACCTGGCCATAGGGCGAAAACATGCGTGCTACCATATTGAAGATATGGACGTCGGCACGGCCACCAAAGGTATAAAGATACTGGTCGCCAGGCCCGAGGGGCTGCTGATCGGCAAGAGTGAGAAGTTGCATACCGACGCCGCTGGCCCCGTCGCTGCCTGTGCGGAAGTTTTTATAAACCGAGGTGTAAGTGTTATCGAATTTTGCTCCGCTAAATGCGATGGTTACCGCCGACGCATCGGCGGAACAACTGGAAAAGACCAGCTTAACCGGCACGCTGGCGCCGCTCGACCCGGCATTTCCGGAGAACGTCTGCGAGGAGACGGTGCCTAAATCGATACTGTTCGACGGTTCCACTGCCACCTCGCAGGAAGGCGCTTCGATGGTGCCCGTGACGTTAAAATTGACCGTGCTGCTGCCTTCATAAGCCAGCGCCGGAAGGGAGAGCAGCAAAAGGCTGGCCACCAGGATGCCCCTTGTGCTGCCGTCTCGCATATTCATATCAGCCCCTTCTTCCATGTTGAAAACCTGCATCCATTACCGGCATTCGGCCTGATAGAACAGAATATCGTCGCCAAGAGCCATGCTGGAGAAGTCGTAATGAACGGTGCACTGCTCACTGCTTTTCTCCCCCCAGCGCGCTAACAGCTGGCCTTTTTTCTGCAGCCCCGTGAGATACACCTGCCCCTCATCGCCGACAATATTGCTGCGCGCCGCGCTGGCGCGATCATTATCAAGGGTCACCAGCGCGCCGAAAGGCACCACACCGTTGCGAGTACGCAGGGTGAGCATCGCCTTATAGCCAATTCGGGTGTCATACTGCACTTTGACGATTGCATTGCGCGTTGGGACCACCGTTCTGGCGACGTTATCCACCTCGGCGCCAGCCATCTGCTGTTCATCCAGCGCCAGGCTGTTGCGATGGTAAGGGCGAACATACGGTACGACGGCATACCCGGCGGCATCCGTCGTCACGTTGGTCTGGCCCTGCACCCGCACATCGCTGACGCCGGGCGTTTCGATCAGTGCAGCACTCTCACCCAGAAAGCGCGACAGCGTGAGCCCGCCCGCGTGAGCAACCATGCCGCCGCGCAGCGAATAATTGTAGTGATTGCTGTAGTGGTCGTAGCCATAGCCGCCGGCGACATCGCCTTTTGCTCCCTGATAATTGACGCTGAGGTTGCCGGAGGTGCTCTTATCCTGGGTATTGTAACCCTCCTGGAGACTCCAGTTGAGAGAGCGATCCTCGAACGCCGAGCCATTGAGCCCCACGCTGTGCGTGGTGTCGTTATGCCGACCATGGTTCAAGGTGTAATTCGCCGAGAGCGTCTCGCCAAGCGGGATGCTTAGCGTCAGGGAGACGATGGTATCGCTGGCCGGCCGGTTATTGCCGCTGTCATCGGTACTTTGCACATTGCGGTTATAGGAATAGTTAATAAAGTAGGAGGCCTTGCCAATCGACCCGCTATAGCCCACGCCTACCGACTCCATGCGCGAGCTGTCCCAATAGGTTTCATTGACCAGCGAAAGCGAGAGCGAACCATAGCCAAACAGCGTCTGCGACAGCGAAGCGTCAAACCGGCCTTTCGTTCTGCCGCTCTGCGTACAGCAGTCGCGCTGCGTGGAGGCGTTATCGACAAAATCCTGAAACGAATAGTATCCCGCGGTGGAGTAGCGATAGCCGGCCACGGAAAAGCTGGTGCCCGTCTGCAGAAAGCTTTTGCTGAAGCGGACGCGATACGATTGCCCCTGTTCTTTGCGGGTTGACGAGGCCGTATCGCTGGTTTTCACGTCGGCCCACGACTGAGAGCCGTCAAACGACAGCGCGCCGATGGTGCCAAGGTTAAAGCCAGCGCCTAACAGCAGGTTGGTGTATTTATCTTCCGCCTGCTGAAAGCCGGTATAGAGAGTAAAGTTACTGGTGGCGCCATAGGCCAGGGAAGACTGAATAAAGTTGTATTCTTTATCGTCGGAGCTGCCTGAGCGCGTCCTGCCGCTGCTCAGCGCATAGTCCAGTTGGCCCTCGCGCTGCAGGACCGCCAGCGAGGCAAAAGGCACCACAAAGTTTTGCTCGCTGCCGTCAGACTCTTTAACGGTGACGTACAGATCGCCGGCGCTGCCGGTGGCATACAGATCGTTAATCTCAAAGGCGCCGGGAGCGACGGTGGTTTTATAAATGCTGTAACCATTCTGATAAACCGAGACCTCCGCGGTGGTGCGCGCGATCCCTCGAATCGTCGGCGCAAAGCCATGCAGGCTATCCGGCAGCATCTCTTTGTCCGAACTGAGCTGCAGGCCGGTAAAGCTCACACTGTCGAAGATGCCGGAAGAGGTATAGGTATTACCGACCACCAGCTGACTGCGCAGGGTATGAATATCGCGGGCAAGGTACGAGTAAACCGACTCCCAGCGGCTGCTGTTGTCGCTGTGGCTATAGGTGCTGTAGTTGCGCAGACGCCATGGCCCCAGATTCACCCCAGGCTGCAGGCTAACAAACTGGCTGTCTACGGTCGCGCCATTATGCCGCGGCGCATTGCGCTGCCCGGTGACACTATAGTTGAGAAGACCGGCGTTGATCCCCTGCTGCCACTGGCTCTCCGGTATATAGTCTCTTGGGCGATTCAGCATCGCGGCCTGCGGCACGGTAAAATCGATTCGCTGTTGGGCAAGAGACACCGAAAATGTCATCCCGGGGATCGCCGACAGCCGGGCGCAGGTTTCCCCTGCCGCGAACAGCTGGGGATAGGCGGTGGTATTAATCAACCACGAATTCAGATACTCCGCGGAAAGACAGGGAGAAGCGGTCGCGCCTGCGTCATGGCCAATTTCCTGAAAGGTCAGCGATTCTGAACTGACATACTTATCATTGATGTAAACATCCAGATGATAGGTGCCCGGCGGTACGCCATCTTGCGAAAAATAGGACAGATCCACCGAAGCCGCAGGATCCTCGGCGACTTCGAGTAAATTCGGGTTGAAATATTCACCGGCCTCAGCGCGAGAAGACAAGGTACTCAGGCACAAAACAATAGCGACGCAGATACTTTTGGTTGAAAACAGTAGCTCAACGCTACTGAATGATAGCGGTATATTTCTTCCCTGACATACCATAATCATTAATCACGCTCCATGTGATCTCTTTTTTCCCTGTCGCGGACAAGGTACTCTGCACGGGTATTTTTAAAGTAGAAAATGGGGCAGCAAACCATGCGCCAGAAATATTTTTCCCGTTAAGGCTAACCTGGGAAAAATTCATATACAGCGGTGAGTTATTTTTTACCGTCACCGAGTCCCCCGCTTTTCCCCACTGTAATTTTTCGGCATACGATTCCGGTGTATTGCCTTTTAACGCGGCAGGTCGATAAATCAATTTTATTTTCGAGTTGATGGCAAACTGCACCACATTTTTATCCGGGACATATTCCGTTGCCGGGATCCCTTTGATATTGAGCCAAAACATCGACTCGCGATCGTCGGGTAATTTTTTTCCTGAGCGGACAACGCGCACGAATCCTTTCTCTCCGGCTTTGAGACGGAACAGCGGCGGCGTAATAATAAACGCGTCTTTGGCTGGCGACGCGGCATCCACCACCGAGAGCCAGGACTGGACGATATTGCTGCTCTGATCTTTATTCTCAACCGTGATGACGGCGTTGTTTTTCGCACCATCAAACACCAGACGCGTGCCGCCCACGACCACGCTGGCTTGCGCAATAGAGGAAGACAGCAAAAAACCGACCACAAAAAAAGGATATCTCATACGTTTAATTAAAGGGGAATAGCAGACGATTCCCCTTTCTCCATTCAACAAAACGCCGAATTAATAATAAGTCACGTTATAAGTCACAGTTGTCTGAACGGTACCTTTCGTCGGATCGGTATCACCCGACTTCACCATTTTAACGGTGAATGGAATGGTTGCGGCACCGGAAGAAATATCGACATCCGAACCCTCTTCATTATTCTTCATCACCTTACCCGCTTCGTCGAAAAGGGCCACAGCAACACCGGTTGCCGGCTCATCAGTCGCCTGGTTTTTAAAATAATCGCTGTTCGCGGTATCGGAAACACCGCCAAAAGTGACGCGAGCGATGCTGTTGCCACCGTCTTCCGCGGTCGGGCAATCGGCTAAGCTAAAGGAGAAGTTCTTGGCAGCGCCGAAGGTATACGCTTTCAGATCCGCCACTGAGGTGGTGCCCATATCAATAGCCGTTACGCCGCCGTCAATGGTCGCCGTACAGGTCGTATCGGAAACAACTCCATTAAAAGTAATGGTGTTATCGGCCTGAGCAACGGTAGACAGCACGCTGCAGGCAGAGAAAATCAGGGCACCCGCCAGAATTTTTTTACTCATCTTCATATTTATTCCCATATCCATTATAAACGACAATCAGTCCGTCAATTGTTTTATGCAGATATATTAGAGAATGAATTTGCATCCGCGCGGCGTCACATACACATTTACGTGACATATGATTTATGATAATTAATATTATACATAAATAAACGACCAGCATTTGAATCCATTCAATAATACAAGCCCGCGTAAAAAGAATAACGAACAGAGGGTAAAAGCTCAATTATTAATGTAAAAATTGATTTTTAAACAAATCGCCTTAAAAAATGAGAAAAATAAGATGAAGTTCCTTTGAAATCATAGCGATACAAACTTATAAAATTCTTAGAGATAATAAAAAGCCTATACATCATTCGCAATATAATTAGATCAGTATTGATTATGAAATATTTAGTTACAAAGAGAGGATGGTAATAAGAATTGCCTTAATCTTTTCTGATGACCAATAACCGGCATAAACAAAAAGGGGCGAAAATAGTTCACAACTATTCCGCCCCTCAATATTTCATAACAACCGGTTACACGAGAACGCTAAAACAGCAGCCAGCGCACTAACGGCGCCGCCAGCACCACCACTACGCCAGACAGCATCATCACCAGGCTGGCCACCACGCCCTCCTGCTGGCCCAGCTCATAGGAGCGCGCCGTCCCGGCACCATGGGAAGCAGCACCGAACCCGGCTCCTTTCGCCATCCCTTCCCGGATAGCCAGGCGTAAAAACAGCATATCCCCCACCGCCATGCCAAAGACGCCGGTGATCACCACAAACAGCGCCACCAGATCGGGCTGACCACCGAGCGGTTTCGCCGCCGCCAGCGCAAAGGGCGTGGTCACCGAGCGCACCGCCAGGCTGCGCTGGATTTCATCAGACAACATCAATCCGCGCGCCAGCCATACGGAGCTGGTCACCGCCACCACCACCGCCGTTACCACCCCGGCGCTGAGCGACATCCAGTGGCGTTTGATCACCGCGACATTTTCATAGACCGGGACGGCAAAGGCGATGGTGGCGGGGCCCAGCAGCCACAGCAGCCAGTGGGTCTCTCCCATATAGCTCTGATAAGAGATATGGCCCAGCACCAGGATCAGCACCAGCAGGATCGGCGTGAACACCAGCGGCATCAGCGGCAGTTTATGAAAACGGCGATACAGTTTTTTATTGGCGTAATAGAGACCCAGCGTCGCCACCAGACACAGGACGCTCAGCATGACATCATTCATTTTTTTAGCCGGCTCACTTCGTAACGGTAAACCCTGTCGACGACCCAGGCCGTCGCGCCCAGCACCATCAGCGTGCTTAAGGCAATGACCAGGAAAATCCGCCAGCCATCAACCATCAGCAGCTGGGTATAATTGACCACCGCGACCACCGCCGGGACGAAAAACAGCAGCATCTCCGCCAGCAGCCAGCGGGCGCCGGCGCGAACCCAGCTCAGGGGGATCACCCGGCAGACGATCAGCAGCAGGAGCATCACCATGCCGACCAGGTTAGCCGGCAGGGGTACCTGCCACCTGTTCACCAGATATTGCGCAAAAATAAATAACCCGACATAAAGAAGCACCTGCAGCGGGATTTGAAGACGCTGCGCCACGGCGGGGGCTACGCGAGCTGGCGCGAAGGCCATGAGCGATATTCCTGAAAAAAAGAAGTCAGGGGTGCAGTATAGAGAGCCGCCGAAGCGGACAGAAATGAATTAAAATCATCGCAGGTATAGTCTCAGGGAATAATTATGGATATCCGAACGCTGCGCTATTTCGTTGAAGTGGTTCGTCAGCAGAGTTTTACTCGCGCGGCGGAAAAGCTGTTCGTCACACAGCCCACCATCAGCAAGATGCTCAAAAATCTCGAAGATGAACTGAACTGCACGCTGTTGATCCGCGATGGCCGTAAACTGCTGCTCACCGATACCGGGCGCGTTGTTTTTGAACGCGGCCAGGCGATCCTTGGCGAGTTCAGCCAGCTGGAGTCAGAACTGAGCGATATCAACCACCTGCATAAAGGGGTGCTGCGGCTTGGCATTCCACCGATGGTCGGAATGCTGATGGCGGAGCCGATCAGCCGCTTCCGCGAGCGCTACCCGGGCGTCGAGCTGAAAATCGCCGAGTTTGGCGGCCTGACGGTCCAGCAGGCGGTCAGCAACGGCGAGCTCGATATGGCGATGACCGCCCTGCCCATCGAAGAGGGTAGCCACCTCACCACCCTGCCGTTGTTCAACCACCCGCTGTGCGTCCTGACGCCAAGAACCGCGCCGTGGGAGGGCGTGACCTCGCTCTCGCCGGCCGAGCTGGCGGCGTATCCGCTGGTCATCTACAACGAAGAATTTGCCCTCAGCCAGCAGCTGATGCGCCTGTTTACCGAGCATGACGTAAAGCCGCGTATCGCGGTGCGCAGCGGCCAGTGGGATTTTCTCGCCGCGATGGTGCAGGCCGGCATTGGCGTGGCGATCCTGCCCGAGCCGATTTGCCAGCGTCTCGACCCGCAGAACTTTTGCTGGATCCCATTGCAAAGCGAGCTGCGCTGGGAGCTGGGGATGATTTGGCGGGAGGGCGTGTATATGTCGCGCAGCGCTGAGGCCTGGCTGGCGTGCAGTAAAGCGTTCTGGCTGGAATAATTCCCTGGTGACAACGCGTTTCACAGAGGAATGGGTAACCCGGGTCAGGCGCTTGCGCCGCTGCCCGGGTTTCCCCCGGTCGCGCTAACGCTTACCGGGGCGACACATTTACTGCAGTCTCGCCAGTAGCCCGAATAAGCGTCGCGCTATCCGGATTACAGGTTATTGATCTTCGATTAACAGCGCTTCCAGCAGGTCGAGATCGTGCAGCAGCTTCTGCAGCGTCTCGTTACTGATCTGCCGGGTGGCGCGCAGGTGATACAGCTCTCCGCGTTCAGAGCGCAGCGCCGCCAGGCGGAAGCGACGCTCCAGACTCTCCTCCAGCATAGAGGTTTCCACGTCGTTACGACCATCGACGCGGCGGCGCAGGTTACCGATCACCCGCGAACTGACTTCGGTCAGCAGCTGGTTATCGATATTCTCTTTGGTATCTGCCGCCAGCCGCTCTTCCATCTTCTGGATCGCCACAATCGCCACGTCTGCCGTCGCTGCGCGCGCCAGCCGTTCCTCTTTCCGCTGCTGCACGTTGTCACTGGATTCAATGTGGCGCAGCAGGATCGGCAGCGCTATCACCCCGACGAACAGCGAGAACAGGATCACCCCGGCGGCGAGGAAAATCAGCTCATAGCGCGCCGGGAAAACATTCCCGTCCGGCAGCAACAGCGGAATCGAGAGCACACCGGCGAGGGTAATCGCCCCGCGCACCCCGGCCACAGAGGAGATCAGCAGCTCGCGGGTGGTCCAGGAGCCAAACTCCATCGGTTTCTTCTTCAGGAAGCGCTGACTAAGCTTACGCATCGACCAAAGCCAGCCAAAACGCACCAGCATCAGCGCGGCATAGATCAGGATGATGTCGGTAAACAGCATCCAGGTCTCGACGTTGGGGTCAGCTTCCGCCGCCACCAGCGAGCTGGAGAGGATATCCGGCAGCTGCAGGCCCAACAGCAGGAAGACCATGCCGTTGAAGACAAATTCCAGCATCGCCCAGGTGCTGTTGGCGCGCAGACGCATGGCCAGCGGCGCGGTACGCATCACGCCGGAACGGGTGATGGTCATCCCCGCCGCCACCGCCGCCAGGATACCGGAGACACCGATATGTTCGGCAATCAGATAGGAGGCAAACGGCAGCAGGAACAGCAGGACAATCTGCGTGGCGGGTTCATCCCCGCCCCAGCGGCTGAGGAAACGCATCGAACGGCCATACGACCAGCTCACCACAAACCCGGCCAGCACGCCGCCGATCGCCACCTTCAGAAATTCTACGGTCGCGCCGCCAACGGTAAAGACCATAGTGCCCATCGCCACCGCGACGGCAAACTTGAGCGAAACCAGACCAGAGGCGTCGTTCATTAACGCCTCCCCCTGCAGAATGCCCATGATTTTTTTCGGTATCCGCCCTTCCCCGACGATGCCGGAGAGCGCCACGGCATCGGTCGGCGAGAGTACGGCCGCCAGCGCGAACGCCGGGATCAGCGGAATGCCAGGCACAATCCAGTAGATCAGAAAGCCGATGCCGACCACCGTCACGACGACCAGCGCCAGCGCCAGACCAAGGATCTCCCGCCCGTGTTCAATAAACTCACGGGTCGGCGTTTTCCAGCCGTCGGCGAACAGCAGCGGCGGGATAAACAGGACCAGAAACAGCTCTGGATCAAATTCAACGTGCAAACCGAAGGTCGGCCATGCCAGAAGCGCGCCAATGGCGATTTGCATCAGTGGGAGTGGAACCTGAAAGGGCAGTACACGCGTCACTACCCCGGACAGTGAGACCACGAGGGTCATGATGAGGATGGTAAAGAATATTTCCATGTGTTCCCTGTTTGCTGCGTTTTCTTTTATACCTGTGAGGCGTCGTGCCTGTGAATCATACGCTACCCAGATTAACGCAAATGGAAACAGGATGTGGCTTAAAAATAAAACGGGCGGCCTGAGCCGCCCGTGAGGAGCACGAAGGGTTTAAATCGCCCAACCGCCCGCGTAAAACGCCACCAGCGCCACGGCGATAATTACCGTACCGAGGTTCAGCTTGCGCCACTCGCCGGAGACCAGACGGCCAATCACCAGGGTAGCGAAACCGATCATGATGCCGGTCACGATGTTACAGGTCAGCACGATAAACACCGCGGTGATCAGGCCAGCCATCGCGTCAACGAAGTCGTTGAAATCGATTTTTGCCACGTTGCTCAGCATCAGCAGGCCGACGTACATCAGCGCCGGCGCGGTCGCGTAGGCCGGTACCAGATAAGAGAGCGGGGAGAGGAACAGGATCAGCAGGAACAGGACACCGACCGTCACCGCGGTCAGACCGGTTTTACCGCCAGCCGCGGTACCCGCCGCCGATTCGATATACACCGCCGCTGGCGCCGCGCCAACTAAACCGGAGAAGACGCTGCTCAGGGAGTCGGTGGTCAACGCTTTACCGCCGTTGATGATCTGTCCGTCTTTGTCCAGCAGGTTTGCCTGGCCGGCCACCGCGCGGATAGTACCGGTGGCGTCAAAGACCGCCGTCATCACCAGCGCCAGCACGCTGGGCAGCACGACCGGGTTCAGCGCGCCGATGATGTCGAGGCTGCCGATCAGCGAGTTGCCTTTATCATCGCTCAGGGATGGCATGGCGAAAATACCGGAGAAATGGACGTTCGGATCGAAAATCAGGCCCACAATCGACACACCAATAATGGTCAGCAGAATACCGCCCGGCACCTTCATTTTTTCCAGACCAATGATCACCGCGAGGCCAATCAGCGACATCACCACCGGGAAGCTGGCAAATTTGCCCAGCGCCACCGGCAGACCGTCCAGCGGATTTTTGATCACCAGACCAACGCCGTTGGCGGCGATCAGCAGCAGGAACAGGCCAATCCCGATCCCGGTACCATGCGCCACGCCCTGCGGCAGGTTGCGCAAGATCCAGCTGCGGATGCCGGTCGCGGAAATCACCGTAAACAGGACACCCATCAGGAATACCGCGCCGAGGGCCACCGGAATACTGATCTGCTGCCCCAGCACCAGGCTGAAGGCGGTGAAGGCGGTCAACGAAATGGCGCAGCCGATAGCCATCGGCAGATTTGCCCATAACCCCATCACCAGCGAGCCAACGCCCGCCACCAGACAGGTCGAGACAAACACCGCGGCCGGCGGGAAGCCCGCTTTACCGAGCATGCCCGGCACCACGATGACGGAGTAAACCATCGCCAGAAAGGTAGTAAGACCTGCAACAATCTCCTGACGCACGGTGCTACCGCGCGCCGAAATTTTAAACCAGGCGTCTAATGAACCGCCGGTACGCGCTGAAGGCGTAGACATAGAAAACTTCCCCTGAAAATTTTTATTGTTCGTTGATATGCGTGGTGGACCCTCCACTGCCAGTTAAACGCGATCTCCTTGTACCGAATCGCAGCGCCAGGGGGGCTGCAAAAAAGCAAACGTTTAACTCCGCGCATACACTACGGTGTGTCAACCTTATCTCCTCCCCCTGGATAGCAGAAAAAAGAGGGAGCAAAACAGAAAGGCAAACGATTATCCGGCCTTTAGATAACCCTTTTCAACCGATGTTTATCGTATTTCGCTAAATTTCGCTTATGACGAGCAGAAAATAACCAGACGATGCGCAAACGTTATCGTCTATGCGCAATCCGCTAACAAATTTTTAGTGAGTTGCTTTCATTTGTCGGCGTCATCGGATCCGCTGATACCTCAGGCGCCAGGTAAGGAAAAGGGGCCGCCGCGCTCGATGGCCCGCTGCCAGGCCGGACGCTGCTCCACCCGCTGTCGCCAGGCCTCGATATGGACAAGGTCATGCACGCCACCGCGCGCCAACAGCGCCATCACCGGGAAGCTCATCTGGATATCGGCCATACTCAGTCGCTCGCCGGCAAACCATGGCCGCGTGGCAAGATGGTCGTCAATAAACCGCGCATGGGTGGCCAGCTGGGGATCCAGCCACGCTTTCTGAATGCCCTTGCCCAGCAGGGCGCCCAGCGAGCGGACGCCAAAGGGCACAGGGGGTTTACCCAGGCTGGCGAACACCAGCTTCATTAACAGCAGCGGCATCAGCGAGCCTTCGGCATAGTGCAGCCAGAAGCGGTACTGCAGTTTGTCCTCTATCGCCTGCGGCTTCAGCAGCCCGCCGCTGTCCCAGGTCTCCTGCAAATACTCGAGAATGGCCCCGGACTCCGCCAGCACATAGCCGTTGTCTTCCAGCACCGGCGATTTCCCCAACGGATGGACTTTCTTCAGCGCCGCCGGCGCCAGCATCGACTTTTCCCGCTGATAGCGGACTATCTGATAAGGCAGCTGCAGCTCTTCCAGTGCCCACAGTACGCGTTGCGATCGTGATTGATTAAGATGGTGTACCGTCAGCATGGGCCTCTCCCGTGGTTTGTTCAAATTAACTATAGGAACAGGCGCTCATTGCCGGGAAAATTTCGGCAAAATAGTAAGGAAAAAATGGCAGCAGCTGCCATAGTTAAAGTGTCGACGCAAACCGGAACCTCCATCAACAGATTGCGCAATACTGAGGGACGTCGATGTCGGGGGAAACCCTCTCGTGAACCAGCGAGATAATGCGAAAGACAAAGACCGGAAAACAACTAAAGCGCCCAGTTGTGGCGCTTTAGTTTTATTACTCCTCTTCCAGCAGCCGGGCGCCGGTCCCCTCTTCCCCCAGCTTATCGCCCGGGTTGCGCAGCGGGCAGTCGCGCCGTGATAAACAGCCGCAGCCGATACAGCCGTCGAGCTGGTCGCGCAACGCCGTCAGGGTATGAATACGCCGGTCCAGCTCCTCACGCCACTGCGATGACAGCATCTTCCACTCTTTTGCGCTGAGGTTGTGCCCTTCCGGCAGTACGCCAAACGCGTCGCCGATGGTCGCCAGCGGGATGCCGATGCGTTGCGCAATTTTGATAATCGCCACCGCGCGCAGGACATCGCGCCGGTAGCGCCGCTGGTTGCCGGCATTCCGCTGGCTATGGATCAGGCCTTTACTCTCATAAAAATGGAGAGCCGAGACCGCCACGCCGGTTCGTTTTGCCACTTCCCCGGGCGTCAGCAGCATTTTGATGCGGGGTGATTTCTTTTCCATAAAGCGCTTTACCTCAAGTTAACTTGAGGAATTATACTCGCCCGCAGACAAAACGACGAATCGAGAATTGAGAGAGGCCGCTTTATGTCCCATCAGGATATTATTCAAACACTGATTGAATGGATTGATGAACATATCGATCAACCACTTAACATTGATATAGTCGCCAGAAAGTCAGGATACTCGAAATGGTATCTGCAGCGGATGTTCCGTACCGTAATGCATCAGACGCTGGGTGATTATATTCGTCAGCGCCGCCTGCTGCTGGCGGCGGAAGCGTTGCGAACCACTCAGCGACCTATCTTTGATATCGCGATGGATCTGGGCTACGTCTCGCAGCAAACCTTCTCCCGGGTGTTCCGTCGCGAGTTCGACCGCACTCCCAGCGACTACCGCCATCAGATCTCCGCGTGACGCGGCGGCTGAGGCCTGCTTATGGGCGTGGGAGCATTCGCTAACCACTGCATAAACTCCCGCGCCGGCATGGCTTTCGCAAACAGCCAGCCCTGACAAAATTGCACGCCGCGCTTGTAGAGCCAGCTTACCTGCTCCGGGGTCTCCACCCCTTCCGCGATAGTTTTTAAACGCAGCCCGCGCGCCATCTCGATGATGTGCTCAGCGATCAGATGGCTGGTGTTGTTGGTGGTCAGCGTATCAACGAAGGTTTTATCGATTTTGAGGATATCGACATTCAGCGCGTGCAGATTATGCAGATTCGAGTAGCCGGTACCAAAATCATCGATCGCAATCTCATAGCCTGCTTCGCGGAACGCCTGGATCACCGGCGTCGTTTTCGCCACGTCGATAAACCCGCGCTCGGTCACTTCGATTTTGATCTGTCCGATGCAGACCGCATAGCTATGCGCTTTCTCACTGATCTGGGAAATCAGCCGCGCCGAGTGGAAATCGGACGCAGAGAGATTGATCGCCACATACAGCTGCGGATGGCTGGCAAGAAACTCACCCATTTCATAAAACAGCTCGTCCACCACGTAGTCCGTGATCTGGGCAATCATGCCTTCATTTTCCGCCAGCGGGATAAACTCCGCCGGGTTCATCACCGGGCCATCAAACCCCGGCCATCGCAGTAGCGCCTCCGCCCCGACGCAGCGGTTATTTTTAATATCGATAATCGGCTGGTAGTGCAGCCGCAGCTGGCGGCAGCTCAGAGCCCGCTGTAGCATATTGCGCGGCGAGTGATACTGGCGGCGGGTTCGTGTCCACACCAGCACCAGTAAAATACTGCAAATGATCCCCAGCGGCAGCGTCAGGCTCGCCTGGTCACAGAAGTTGTGGTAGTAGCTGGCCCGTGAGGTGGACATGATGACCGCGATCGGCCGGATAGCGGAGCGGGCTATCGTATACACCCGACCATTCTGATTAAAAAAAGCATCGCCTTCGCGAATTAACGCCTGGAGTTCGGCGGGCTCAACATTATTACTCAGCGAGAAAAAGAGGTTGGTTTTAGTATCGAAAACGCCATAGGCTAAATCGCGGTCGCTGGCAATCACCGAGCTGAACGAGTAGGGGTTGACCACCACCACATAGGGCCCCTTCTGCATATAATTCATGGCAAAGCCCGGGTAAAACGGCGTATCCCGATAGTAGTAAATCGCCACATCCGGCTTTTTGGTGTAATTCGCCGCGGGCATCCGCCAGCCGGTCTCGGGATGAGCGGACGTTGAACAGATAAAGCGCTGACCGTTGGCGTAGATCAGATCTTCTACATACAGCAGACCGCGAACAATATGCAGTAAATAACGCTGGTGCTCCGCTGAGCATAGCTCACCACGATACTGGCTGGCTTTAAACCGCGCCTGATCCGCTTCCCGGATGACCATTTCTGTTTTTTGCAGCGCCAGCTGCGAAAATGAGTGCAATTGATCAATGGTTTCGGCTTTGGCCCGCAGCTGGGCAAACCACAATGCCAACATCACCGGCAATAAAATAACCAGCCCCATTCCGACAAGTCTGAGCGCCTTATGCGGCGCACTGTCAGCCATTTACGCTTTCATCCATGCGATATGCCTTAATTAAGGTAGCCCGAACACGTTAGCAATCGCGACTGCGATAGACATCAGCAGATATCTGCCAGCCCTTCAGGGCGTCAGCTTTTCAGCTGGTGGTGTTGAATAATACTTATTTATCAGGTATTCGAAAGATATTCTCGTCAGATTAAGAATAGACGCGCATCTGACTCGGTTTCTCCGTGTAATAAACAGGAACTGGTAATAAAACCCGCAGAATAATAATCATTAGCAAGAGAATGAAAATAAGATAATCGGGTTTTGCTTACCTATATCCACACAAAATTAAAGCTTATTCAGCGCAGCGAAAGCTCATTTTTTGGCTGGCGAATAAAGCACCAAGTGTGATATAGTTCACACAAGTTGATGAAACAGAAATGACGTTTCATCACTCTCTAGTTTGCCAGTCGAGACCAGAGCGCTATGCCATCGTCAGTCGCGCCAGGTCATCCATGGCTCCCCGACTTTCTTTGAGGATAGGTTAATGGCTTCCATTACTACCAGTGTCGTTTTGTTGCGCTGGCCCCTGGTGAGCGCGGTACTGATGTTTCTCGCCAGCTCGTTGAATATCCAGTTACGGAAAAGCGATTATGCCGGTCTGGCAGTGATCTGCAGCTGCCTCGGCCTTGCCGCCGCCTGCTGGTTCGCCACCGGTTTGCTGGGCATCACCCTGATCGATATCGCAAAAATCTGGGGTAATATCAAAGATGTGATGATTGAGGTCATGAGTCAGACGCCGCCAGAATGGCCAATGATGATGACCTGAGGTTAAAAAGCTTCCCACCGGGAAGCTTTTTCGTTTTCTACGGTCCTTACTTCCCCAGTTTCGCCATCATCTCCGGGCGCATAAATTTATGGATCACCACCATAAAGAGCAGCGATGGCACCAGCAAAATCAGCGCCGTAATCGACGAGACCTGATAGTTACCCGACATGTTGGCGTTATAGAGCAGTAGCGGCAGCGTGGTGATATCCGGCGCGCCGACAAAGAAGGTGCCGGTAAACTCATCCAGCGACTCCAGAAAAACGAAGATGCTGGCGGCAACGATCCCCGGCGCCGCCTGCGGCAGCACAATGTGCCAGAAGGTATACACCGGTCCGGCGCCAAGGTTACGCGACGCCCGCGCCAGCAGCGGGTCGATGGATGAGAAGGCTGCCACACAGATCCACACCGAATACATCAGGCCGTGGACGCTATGCACCAGCACCACCCCCGCGATACTGCCGTTCAATCCCCACTGATAAAACAATCGGGCAACATTCATGTATACCGTCAAGTTGGGAAAGGCCTGCGGGATGAGAAACAGCAGCATAAACAGCACCCGCAGCGGCATTTTCCGCCGGGAAAGCGCATAGCCGGCGGGGACGGAAATCAGCAAACAGACCCCCACCGATAACAGGGCGATCAACACGCTGGTTAACAGCGAACCGGACACATCGCTGTATGGATTGAAAACCTGATACCAGTACTTCAACCCCCACTGACTGGGCAGCGAATGGGGAAAATACCAGCTTTCCGCTACGGTCCAGATCAACAGGTTCAGCAACGGGCCAAACATCGCCAGCAGCATAAACAGCAGCAGCAGGGTCTGCAGCGCCAGGCTGGCGCGCACTTTACGGCGCCCTTTTATCCACCATGACGGGGATGAGGCGAGAGTCAGCGCTTTCATGATTCCCCTCCTTTTTGCTGCAGGCTGTGGCGCAGGTAAAACCACGACAGCGCGCCGCAGATCGCCAGCGACACCACACCCAGCGCATTCGCCACCGCGTAATCGCCATAGGAATTCACGCGAAACGCCATATCCACCGTCAGCATCGTCGGCGTTCCGACGCCGATCATCAACGGTACCGACAGCACCGACATCATGGTCACCGTCGACAGCACCAGCGCCACGCCGATGGTCGGCAGGACCTGCGGCAGCATGATATCGAACAGGATCCGCGGCCGGGAGGCGCCAAGGTTACGCGCAGCAAGGATCTGCGACGACTCCAGCGCCGCCATCGCTCCGCAGATCAGCAGCGTGGCAAAGGCCAGTTGCTTCCAGACAAAGGTGATCACTATCCCTTTCCATCCCAGCCAGGAGAGCGTCTCCAGCGGTGTGACCAGGTCGGCCGCCACCAGCGCATTGTTCATCAGGCCATTTTTGGCGAGAAAAGTGCGCATCATCTGGGCGACAACGATAAACGGAATAAACAGCGGTAAGCGATACAAAAAACCCAGCAGACGAACAACGGGTCGGCACGGTGACAGCGCAATCACTGCCGACAGGGTAATGGCGATCAGCGCTAACAGCGCCACTGAGACCAGTACGATAATCAGCGAAAAGAGCACATCACTGGCGTAAAGCGCATAGACCTTGCGGAAGTGATCGAGCGTGAACGGCTGTCCCGGCGCGGTAAACGCCGAGACCAGCGAAAACCCCAGCGGATACAAAAACAGGATCGCGATCATCAGCGCCGCCGGAGCAACCAGCAGCAGATATTTTAATGAACTGGACATAATGCACCTGGCGTCAGCACAAGAAAGCGCCCGGGCCGACAACCCGGGCGGGAGAAGGCGTTAGTTGGCCACCTGGCTTTCGTAACCCTCTTTGATGTCGTCAAAATAGGGAGCGATCGGGAAGCTTTTGCCATACTTTGCCAGCGCTTCCGGCGAGATTTCGGCAAACAGCTTTTGCCAGGTCGCCGTATCCAGCTTCGGCTTCACCTGCCCGGCGTCGATGCCCGGATACCAGTTAAACTGCTTAACGATCCCCTGCGCCTGCACTTCCGGACTGGTGGCCAGCGCGATAAAGTCGCGCGCCAGCTGCGGATTCGCCGCCTTCGCCGGGATGACGTAATACATCGGCTGACCCGGCATACCCGGCGCCAGTAAAGCAAGCTTGATCGAGGGCGGCAGCTTGCCCTGATCTTTCCAGCTATAGAACATATCGACCCACACCGGGCCCATGGCGATTTCCCCCCGGCTCAGCATATCGAGCGTCCCGGCGTTGCCCGGGGTAAAAGTTACGTTTTTATTGAACGCCTTCAGCTTCTCATAGGCCTGCTGCCAGCCTTTTTCGACGCTTTTATCATAGGGCCCGGCGGAGAGACGCTGGGCGTCGGTCCCGTAGGCGTAGATCCAGCCCACCACAAAGCTGACGCCGGACATGCCGTTCTTGATGCCGTTATAGCCAAAAGCCTGCGGATGTTTCTGCGTCCAGGCCACCAGCTCGTCATACGACGCCGGTGGGGTACTGAGCAGATCGCTGTTCCAGGCGATAGCGGTCTGGCTTAAGAACATCGGCATGACGTATCCGTCGACGTTAACGCCCAGCGCCTGAGTGGCGCTCGGCGAACTCACCATGCCGCCGGTCTGAATATCCTGACGGTATTTTTGCAGTAATCCCTTTTCCACCTGCTCACCGCCCGCCTTCTGGTGCACTACCGCGACGTCGATATCCCACTGCTGCGCGCCGCTCTCCTGCTGGGCCGTTAGCTTCTCGCTAATTTTATTCGACCCGGCGTCGCCGGGGCCGGTACCGATCACCCGCACCTTGACGCCGGGATGAGCGGCTTCAAATTTTGGCCCCAGCCAGGTTTTTACATAATCCACCATATTCTGATCGCCCGCGGTGGCGACATTCAGAATGGTGTCGGCCTGTGCGCCAAGGCTCAGGAAGAGGGTCGTTACGATCGCTGCTTTCGTCTTAGTC
Source organism: Klebsiella sp. RC2 (assembly GCF_014192815.1). Taxonomy (NCBI): domain Bacteria; kingdom Pseudomonadati; phylum Pseudomonadota; class Gammaproteobacteria; order Enterobacterales; family Enterobacteriaceae; genus Klebsiella; species Klebsiella sp. RC2. Next base: position 298,502 of record NZ_JACHYL010000007.1, read on the forward strand.
AACATGGATTGTCCCCAGAATGAACACGCTGATATCACTGTGATAGTGGTAAAGGAAAAATATGCAGGGCCGGCGTTGGCACATGGAGCCGAACGCGGCTTTTTGTCGGCCAGCACTGCGCGGCATCGGCCAGTAGCAGGCGGTCATGACAGCGCACGCTGTGGCGATACAGATTGCCCAGAAACGCGCTTTGCTCCACCACGCCCTCCAGAGCAAGTCCCTCCTGCGGCGCAGGCTGCGTTAATTCAGCGAGCGCGGCATCAGCGCTGCGAAAATAAATAACTTTTTCCCCCTGCTGAGCGGCGGATAAACCGGATATTGCGGCAGCGGATAATTCACCGGAGGTTATTTTATTATCGGCGCCCATAAAATCAGCGACGAAGGGCGTCGCAGGATGTTGATATATTTGTTCCGGGGTGCCAGTTTGTTCAATACGCCCCTGATTTAATACCGCAATGCGGTCCGCCATCACTAAGGCTTCCTGCTGATCGTGGGTGACAATTAATGACGTGAAACCCAGTCTCTTTTGCAGAGATTTAATTTCATGGCGCACATTCAGGCGCACTTTGGCATCCAGATTAGATAACGGCTCATCCAGCACCAGCACCTGGGGCTCTATGGCCAGGGCTCTTGCCAGCGCCACCCGCTGCCGCTGACCGCCCGACAGTTCGGTCACTTTCACCTCGCCAAGTCCCTCAAGATTCACTATTCGCAGCAGCTCCGCCACCCGCCGCGCGATATCCGCCCCGCGCCATTTGCGCAGCTTCAGGCCATAGCCGATATTGCGCGCTACCGTCAGGTGCGGCCACAGGGCGTAGCTTTGAAACACCATGGTGATATTGCGCTGCTCCGGCGCAAGATGGGTGATCGTTCGACTGGCAATAGCCATCTCGCCGCTTTGCACCGGAATAAAGCCGCAGAGCGCGTTCAGCAGCGTGGTTTTTCCGCATCCCGACGGACCCAGCAGGGCAATCATTTCCCCTTGCTCGACCGCCAGATCGATATTATGTAAAACCACGTTATCGCCATAACTAATTTTAAGGCCGGTGATCTGTAAATAACTCATATTCGCTACCTGAAAGCGCTGCTGCGGCATTTTTTTAGCAAGGTGAACACGTGTTCATTTGGCTGTAAAAAAAATGCAACGTTAACTCGACATGATGTGAGCCTACTTTGTCGGGTATTTATGACAATTTAATTAAGCGGCAAAAAATTTTGGCGAGGGTCAATGAAAATAGATGTGCTTGGCTGCGGGAGCGCCTTTTCCTGCACGCAAAATACCTCCGCGCTGCGGGTGATCGACGCGGACAACAAACAGTGGTTAATCGACTGCGGCCCCACCGTTCCCCGCGCACTCTGGCAGCGCGGCGGTGGGGTCAATGATATTGACGCAATCTACTTCACCCACGTCCATCCGGATCACTGTACCGGTCTGACGGCGCTGCTGAATTACTGGAAAAGTGGCTCCCGTCAGAAGCCGCTGATTATCTACTGCCAGCCAGCGCAGCAGCCGGTGCTCATGCAGCTGACCGCGCTGGCGAACTGGCCTCAGGCGGCCCCTGGTTTCACCATCGACTGGCAGGAATGCCGCGAAGCCTGGACGTGGCAGGACTGGCAGATCCGCACCGCCGCCACCCAGCATGAGCTGAGTAATCGCGCCATCCGCATCACCATTGCCGGGCAGACGCTGTTTTACAGCGGCGATGGCCGGCCAACCGCCGACTCGATAGCCCTGATGGCCGGCGCCGGGCTGGCGTTTCAGGAGTGTGCCTCAGTGGCGGCCCTTGACGACGATGCTTCTCATGGCGATTTCCCCTCCTGCCTGATGCTGTTCAGAACGCTGCAGCTCCCGGCGCTGGGGCTCTATCACTGCGAGGACGCCGCCCTGTCGGCGCTGAAGCAAGCCTGTCAGCCGTGGCAGGGATTATTCGTGTCGCAGGATGGGGACCACTTTACGCTGCCGCGTCCCGCATTCGCCGATGAGGCGCATGCCCTATGAGCCCACGTAAACCCAGCGTCACCGCCCAGGATGTGGCCAGACTGGCCGGCGTCTCGCGGGCGGTGGTGTCACGCGCGCTGAGCAGCAACGGCAGCATCTCTCCCGACGCCCGGGCGCGGGTGCTGCGCGCCGCCGAAGAGCTGGGGTACCAGGTTAACTTTCTTGCCCAGGGGCTCAATCGCCAGCGCAGCCACTTAATCGGCGTGATCGTCTCGCGCATCAGCGATCCTTTTCGCAGCGCCCTGCTTGATGCCCTGCTCAACGAGATCCAGCGCCAGGGCTTTCAGGCGCTGGTGAGCGAGATCCACAGCGAGCAGGACCTGGCGCACACCCTGCGCCGTTTCACGCAGTTTCGCGTCTCCGGCGTTATCGTCACCTCCGGCCAGCCGCCGGAGGCGTTGGTGAATGAGTGCGTCCAGCAGCATATCCCGGTAGTGGGCATTAACCGCCAGCCGACGATACCCGGGGTGGATTATGTCTGCTCTGACAACATCGCCGGCGCCGAACTGGCGGCCGACCAGCTGCTGCGCAGCGGCTGCCGGCGGTTTGGCTGGCTCAACCACTCACCTTCCACCTGGGCCGGGCGCATGCGTGGGGAAGCATTCAGCCGGGCACTGCAGGCGCGCGGAGTGGACGTCGAACGCAATCTGGCGATCCTCGCCTGCCCGGAAGAGGGCTATACGGGCGGGTTTCAGGCCGCTGCGCTCGCCGACGAGGCGCTGGAGGGGATCTTCTGCGCTAACGCCCAGATTGCCTGCGGCTTTCTCGATGGAATGCGCCAGCGCGGCAAACAGGCGCCTGAGGATTATCAGTTGATTGGTTTTGATAACACGCCGCCGACCGCGCAATATAGCTACCAGCTCACCACGCTACATCAGGATGTGGCGGCGATCTCCCGCCAGGCACTCGCCCGGCTGCAGGAGCGCACCGTCGACCCTTTACAACCTTCACGCACCACCTGGGTGGAGGTGACATTAATTCACCGGCGCACGTCGCCCTTTATTATCTGAGAGCAAGACCATGACGGAAGCACAACGAGAGTCATTATGCGCCTTGATTCGCCAGGCAGGCGCCCACGCCCAGGCGCTGCGCGATGCGGGATTGCAGGTCGATAAAAAATCGCGCCAGGACTTTGTTTCGCAAGCAGATCTCGCGGTAGAACAGGAGATTAAAGGGTGGCTGAAGGCGCACTTTCCGCAGGAGGGTTTCCTCGGTGAAGAGAGCGGTTTCGAAGGCGATGAGCACACCGTCTGGGTACTTGACCCCGTGGATGGCACCACCAACTTTATCCTTGGTATGGATTATTGGTGCATCTCACTGGCGAGAGTGTGCCAGGGCGAACTCTCGCTCGGCATCATCTACGCCCCCGATCGCAATGAGTTTTTCTTCGCCGGCCGCGGCGAAGGGGCGTTTCTCAACGGTCGTCGCCTGACGCTGCGTGAACCGGATCCCGACGCGGTGGTGATCGGCATGGGGCGCTCCAGCCGCGCCCCGGCCAGCGACTATGCCCGGGCCATCGACACGCTGCTCGACGCCGGCCTGGAGTATCGCCGTTTTGGCGCAGGCGCCCTGATGCTGGCGCATGTCGCTGCCGGTCAGATCCATGGCTATTTTGAAGCGCATATGAACAGCTGGGACGCGCTGGCGGGTATGCTGTTGATTGAGGAGGCGGGCGGAACGTGCAATGCATTTCTCGCCAATGAAGGGCTGCGGCAAGGCAACCTCGTCCTCGCCGGCTGCGCAAGCGTCCAGCCACGAATGGCCGCCCTGCTGGTCAAATAACATCGCGCCGCCGGTAGCCGACCGGCGGCTTTCTCGGGCTAACGCCAGGGTTCACCGCGCGGAATATTATTCGGGCAGCGCTTAATCGCGCAAAAGGACTGGAAAAAACAGGAGTCAGACTGCTTGCCGCCAGCCTGATACGGGCAAGATGGCCGTTCGCGTAATTTCTCCCACTGCGCCTCGTCGTACACCGTAATATTGTAGATTTTTAATGAATGATACTGGTCATTAATTAAAACTCTCGAGGAATAGAGCTTCATCGACTCGCCGGGCAGCAGTATCACATCGGCCTCGTACCACATAATAAATTTTAAGAAACGCAGGCTGGATATTGCCGAAAAGGCGATGCCGGATTGCGGGCAGATGAGAGTATTAAGAATAGTCCATTTCATATTCCTTCCTTATAACAGATGCTACAAATTATTACCTTATATAGTGATAGCATCCATCATTATAAACTGCAAGCACACCTGACAATTATGTGACTTAAGACAATTCCTAACAACATAACCCATTATCGGTAACCTTAATTTTTCATCAAGAGATTAATGGTTAACCTCTATAAAAAAAGAAATAAATTAACCACAGAAAAGAAAATATAATAAAAAATAAGATAATATAAACATAATTGACAAAACGTCTTAGTCCTTGTGGATGAGCCCTCAGCCATGGGTATCAGGTAATGTCGCACACAGCGTCGCCAGCGCCTCGGCTGGCATGGTCAGCAGGGTAATTAATGCCCGGGCAGCGGCTGACTGGCTTTTATGCGGCGGGTAAAGCACCGAGAAAGGCCGTGAACGTCCGGCGAACGCCGGAAGAACAGGAACCAGCTCCCCGCGCGCGATCGCCTCCTGCACAATAAACGCATAGCTCTGACAGATCCCCGCCCCCTGCAGGGCCAGCGAGACCACCCCGAGCACATCATCGGAGACATGCAGAGATGACGTCGGTAGCCAGCTGATATCCCGGCCATCCTCACGAAATACCCATTCGGCGACTTTTCCCGTTGCCGGCATAATAAATGTCAGGCATGAATGATGGCGCAAATCGGCTATTTTACTCAGCGGTCTCGCTGTCGAGCGTAAATAGGCCGGCGAGGCCACCAGACATAGCGCCGCATCTTCCAGCTTTTTTGCCACCAGGCCGCTGTCGGGTAAATGTCCCTGGCGCACCACCAGATCGAAGCCCTCAGCGATAATATCGACATTACGGTTGGTAATATTCAGCTCAATCTGTACGTCGGGGTGCAACTGACGGTACAACGCCAGCCGGGCGGGCAAACGATAGTGTCCCCAGGTGGTGGGGGCGCTCAATTTAACGCGCCCGGATAACGCCCCTTTTTGCCCCTGCGTCTCCCGTTCGGCATTATCCAGCACCTCAAACGCCTGGCGGACCTGACTCAGATAGGCGCTTCCGGCCTCGGTCAGGCTGATCCGACGGGTGGAGCGGCGCAGCAGCTGGCACCCCAGACGCGTTTCAAGACGGGTGACGGCCCGGCTTAACACCGACGGCGTCGACGACAGCGCCACCGCGCCGGCGGTAAACGACCCGCGCTCGGCCACCGCCAGAAAGACTTCTACATCCGCAAGATAATCAAACCGCCGGGCCATTTGGTTCTCCAGAGAACAAATGATTGTCATTCCAGGCATCTTATCTTCCCGAAGGGATTTAATAAAATCGTTTACCGAGGCTTAACCGGGCCATCTGCCCCTCTTTTTTACTGCTTTCTGGAGACCATGATGCATCGTTTTTCACTCTTCGTTCTCGGCCTGCTGTCCCTGGGGCAGACCGCACTGGCGGCCGGGCCTGACGCCCCTGCCCATCTGGCGCTATGGCGCAGTTATACCGGGGTCACCTGGCAGCAGCGCGTCGATGCGCATTCCGTCAATGCGCCCATCGCAGGATTGCACTTTGACGCCGCCGGTCGGGCATTTGTTAGCACCCCACGTCTGATTTCGACCCAGGCGCCCGCCACGCTCAGCCTGCTCGATACCAAGTCCCTGAGCGGCCCGGCACGACTCACCGCCTTTCCGTCCACCGCGGCCAACAGCATCAGCGCCGATCCCCGCACGCACCTGCGCAATGTGCTGGGCTTTTACGTCGATAACCGCAACGGCTGGCTATGGGCGTTAGATCAGGGCTTTGTCGCAGGGGAAAAGACGGCGCCGCCGGGGGCGCAAAAAATCATGATCTATGCGCTCAGCGACGGTCATCTGGTGCAGCGTATTCCGCTCGACAGCGTCGCCGACCGGGAAGGAAGCTTCCTCAACGATATTGTGGTCGATGAGGCGCGCCGGGTGGCGTATATCGCCGACAGCGGCCTGCGCAGCGCGCCGGACAATCAGGCCGGACTGATCGTCGCGGATGCTAACCGTGGGACGGTCCGCCGGGTACTGAACCAGCACCCGGCGTTGATGCCGGTTGCCGGTCTGCAGGTGGTTTCACATGGGGAAACGGTCTGGCCGGGCAACCCCATTATGCTTGGTATCAATGGTATTGCGCTGTCACCGGACCAGGAAACCCTCTACTGGACGGTCACCACCGGTACCACGGCGCGGACCATCGCCACCGCCGCGCTGCGCGATCCCGCGATGAACGAACGCCAGCTCGCCGCGGCCATCCGTACCGCGGGTGAGGTCGGCGGGAATAGCGATGGGATCGTGGTCGATAAGCATGGCGCACTCTATATCACCGATGTGACCCATAACGGTATTGTCCGTTATCGCCCGCAGAGCGGGCGGTTCACCCTGCTTGCCGCTGACGACCGCGTGTACTGGCCCGATACGCCGACTATCGGCCCGGATGGCGCGGTAATGTTCACCGCCAGCCATTTAAACCAACACTTCGCTCAGGCGGTTAAACCGGGAGAAGAGAAATATACCATCTGGAAAGTGGTGCAACCCTGATCCACACGGCAGGCAGGCCCGTTGGACCTGCCTGCGTTTTTACCAGGTTTTGCCAATATTAAACTGAAACTGTTCTGCTTTATCGCCATCATACTTTTTAAACGGCTCTGCCCAGGAGAAGACCAGTGGACCAAGGGGAGACATCCACTGCACGGCAATCCCCGCGGAGAGACGAATATGACCCGGATCGCCGTAATCAGGGATCCCTGCCGCCAGCGTCTGCGCGGTGTTCTGCCAGGATGTGCTCCAGACCGTCCCGGCATCAACAAACAGCGAGGTTCGCAGGCTATCGGCGTACTTATCATTCACAAAGGGGGTTGGAATGATAAATTCGCTGTTCAGCACCGCCATGGCATTCCCGCCGACCGCATCAGATGAGGCGTCCAGCGGGCAGGCGCTATAGCTGCTTTCGCTACCATTGCAGCGGTAATAGGCCGCTTTAGGCCCAATGGTGTTAGAAGAGAAGCCGCGCACTGACGACGAGCCGCCGGCGTAAAAGTTATCGTAGAACGGTACACTTTTGCCGTCTAACCCACCGGCATAGCCTGCACGCAAACGTTCCATCCAGACCCAGCGCTTATTCTCGCTCAGCGGCAGATACTGGGCGGTGTCAAATGAGAGCTTGTAGTAGCTATTATCCGAACCGGGGAGGGTCACTTTACCGCTAAGACTGCTCTTGTTTCCCGCACGCGGGAAGAAGCCGCGATCGAGATCGTTATATCCCCATCCAAGACTCACAAAATAGTCGTTGGCGCTATATTTCGCGCCGCTGTCGCCATCTTTCGTCACCACGCTGGGCTCGATTCCCCGGGAGCTGAGGTAGCGCCAGGTCGTCAGCTCCGGATCCATATTGGTCAGGCGATTATGAACATAATCCAGTCCCAGGTTCAGGGAGTTATTTTCGCTAATGGGAAACCCCAGCGTACTGCCTAAGCCATAGCTCTGCTGGTTATAGCTCCCGGCATCCGCATCGGAAGCATCATAGCTGTTATAAAAAATCTTTCCGCCCAGGCTGATGCCATCGACGGTAAACCACGGGTTCGTCGCCCCCAGTTCAAGATAAGACTGGTAGCTGTTGCGCGTCCCGTTGAAGCTAACGCTATTACCCGTTCCCAGCCAGTTATCCTGAGTCACGCCAAGCTGATAGCTCACGCCGCTGTCCGTACCAAATCCCAGGCCCACGTTAAATGAGCCGGTGTTGCGCTCCTTCACCTTGTAGACCACATCGACCTGATCTGCCGTCCCACTGACCGGAACGATCTGCTGTTCAACGTTCTCAAAAAAACCCGTTCGGTCAAGACGTACTTTCCCTTGTTCGACTTTTTCGTTGTTGAGCCACGCCCCTTCCATTTGGCGCATTTCACGACGCAGCACCGCGTCCCGGGAGGTGTCGTTACCGGAAAATCGGATCTGGCGTACCGAGTAGCGGCGGCCCGCGTTGACCTGAATATGCAGCGCCACGCGGTGATGCGCATCATCGATTTCCGGCGTGGTCGTCACCTGCGGCCAGGCATAACCATACTTACCGAAACGCTTTTTGATCTCATTTTCAACTGTGGTGACTTGCGCCCCGCTGTACCATGCCCCCGCCAGCGGCTGGGCAAGGGCCTCGATCTCTGGGCCATGCTGCGCCAGGTCGCCTGTCACCTGAGTTCGGTCGACCCGATAACGTTCGCCTTCATTGAGGGCGATAGTGATATACAGGGATTTTTTATCTGGCGTCATACTGACCTGCGTGGACTCGATAGCAAAGCGCGCATAGCCGCGATCGAGATAAAAACTGCGCAGCGTTTCCAGATCGGCTTCCAGCTTCTGCTTCTGGTATTTTTTATCGGCTACCACGTTCCACCACGGCACATTATCGCGTAGCTGAAGCTGGTCCAGGAGCGTCTCTTCCCGAAACGCCTGATTACCGATAATGTTTATTTGTGCGATTTTCGCCGAGATGCCTTCCTGAAAGACGAACGTTAAGTCAACGCGATTACGCGGTAACGGGGTCACCACCGCGTGAACCTGCGCACTGTATTTCCCCGCACTGTAATAGAAATCCTGTAACCCTTTTTCTATTTCGCTAAGCGAATTTCTGTCCAGTGCGCTACCTGCAGAAATACCGGACGCGGTGAGATTTTCCTTTAGCGCATCATCCTTCACTGACTTATTCCCAGAAAAACTGACGCTGGCAATAGTGGGCCGTTCCTTAACCTGCACCACCAGCGTTTTCCCATCGCGCAGGATCTGCACATTCTCGAAATTGCCGCTCGCATACAGCGCGCGCACAGCCTCGCTGACATCTTCTGGCGTCACCGCATCTCCCGCGTGCAATGGCATACTTAATAGCGCCGCCCCGACGGTCACGCGCTGTAGCCCTTCAAAACGGATATCATCAACTTGATATGATGTTGCGGCATATAACGTTAAAGGGGCGATCAATAATCCGCTGATGATATGAGTCTTTTTTAACATGAATGTGTCGTCTACGAGATAATGAGCAATAGCAGTATTCTGCTGGCGTTGAGCTTATTTGTTCAGGATGCATCTCTAAAATGTGCGACAGAAAATAACCTGAGCGAGGCGCAGAATTACATGCAATTATGGCGATAAAATGGAGAAAAAAAGGATGTTAAATCATCTTTAAAAATATATTTAATGATGGAACTTTTGCTGAACGCCGTGGTTCTAATGGCCAACACCAGGGCTATATTTAGATTTACCTGAACGTTTTTTTATTAAAAAAGCCCCCTTTCTTGTTAATGAAAAGGGGGAAAATTCTCGTTAGGAATGATGCTCTCTGGGATCACCAGGAACAGGGAGAAAAATATCCTGAAACCCAGCAGATATAATGAAGAGAAATTGAATAAATTATGCAACTGATATCACAACATTCTACCCCGTATACACTGCCAAAGGCCGTTAACGAACATCTCCATATTTTCCTCAAAATAGCAGAATACAGTAGGGTCGCCTTATCAAGGCATCAAGGAAAGTCTATCGTTATCTACAATAGCCAAGCAGTGGCGCCTCGCCAGGGAAGGTGAGGCATAGGCTTCGCCATCCTGCCGCCTCCCATCATTAGCAACAGGGAACTGCGTATGACACGCTTACTCAAGACGATCTTACCCGTCATCCTCTGCACCCTCTTTGGGTTATCGTTCGCTTCACCCACGCAGGCTGCCGCCAGTCTGCCGATGGTTCTCCCCGCGCTAACATGCGATGCGCTGAGCGCGACCGACTTCAGCGCCGCCGTTGGCGCAAAGGTCACTATCAACCACACTGAAATGCAGACCTCCGCGCAGGGAAGCTGGTGCAAGGTGAGCGCCACTATCGCCCCCCAGATTGGCGTGCAGATTGCCCTGCCGACCCAACGCTGGAGTCAACGTTTCTTGCAGGTCGGCTGCGGCGGACTGTGCGGGAGTATTAACCTGAGTCTGTCGAATGCCAGCGGCTGCCTGCCGGCAATGAACGGCGAGTTTGTGGTGGCAGCAACCGATATGGGGCACCATGGCAGTATGATGGATGCTTCATGGGCCGAGGATCCGCAAAAGCGCATCGATTTTGCCTGGCGCGCCAACCACCTGACCGCCGTGCTGACCAAAGCGGTGATTCAGACGCTTTACCGCCAGCAACCAAAGTACGCGTACTTTATGGGCTGCTCAGACGGCGGTCGCGAAGCATTGATGGAAGCACAGCGCTTTCCGCAAGATTTTGACGGTATCAGCGCTGGCGCGCCTGCGGCCTTTTTCCAGTTTCAGAATTCCTTCTTCCACGGCTGGAATGTGGCCGCCAATCAGCGTCCGGACGGTACCGCTATCCTGCTGAAAGATCGCCTTCCTCTGATTCACCAGGCCGTGCTGGCTCACTGCCCGACGCTTTCCGGCGTGCAGGATGGTATCCTGCAAAATCCGTATGCCTGTCAGTTCTCTGAGTCATGGCTCCCCCGCTGTCCTGCCGATGCTCAGGACCGTTCTACCTGCCTGACGCAGGAAGAGATCGAGGTGGTGAAAAAACTCTACCGCGGCGCTTACGACAGCCACGGCGCCCAGTTTGTCGCTGGCGGTCTGCCGCTGGGCTCCGAGCTACGCTGGCCGGTGCCCGAGACCCCGACCGGCCACTCGATGTCGGAAATGATGGTACTGCCGGCTCTGCAATCCGTGCTCCTGCCGGGAGGAAAACAGAAGATCCAATCGATGCGGGATTTCCCACTGAACCAGCAGAATTTTGACGCCGTCGCTCAACTGGCACCGCTCTATAACGCGGCAAATACCAATCTTCATGCCTATCAACAGCGCGGCGGCAAGCTTATCCTGTGGCACGGTCTGGCCGATGACTCCGTCAGCCCAGCCTTTTCTATCGCCTATTACCGCGGCGTAGAAGCAGAGATGGGCCATGCCGCAACGGATACCTTCCTGCGGTTATTCCTGCTGCCTGGGGTAGCCCATTGCGGTAATGGCGAAGGTTACGATCAAATTGATCTCCTTACCCCGCTGATGCGCTGGACCGAGGAAGGCATCGCGCCGCAAGAGATCATGGCCGGAAAACGGGCGCCAGCCGCCACCAGCCTGCCGCCGATGACAGAAAAACCAGATGCCCAAACGCAGTTTCACGGCGTGCAGAAAGTCAGTCAGCCTTACGCTGACGCCGCCCCAGCCGTTATCGCGACTCGCCCGGCGTACCCCTTTCCGGCCATTGCCCGTTATAACGGGCACGGCGACGTGAATGACGGCGAAAATTATCATGCAGAGCAATCAACCGCGTTTGGTCATCTGCAGCTGGCAAAACCCGCCAGCGACTATATTGGCCCTGATAATCAAAAAAATTATCAGGTTCGCCACGGCGAACTCACTGTTCAATAAACCCCAAGGCTCCTCGCTGAGGAGCCATTCGTTATGGGATTAGCCGCAATCATGCGTAGCAAAACGCTCCAGCAATCGGTATTAAACGACCTGCTCTTGTGGATCGATAATAATCTGGATAAGAAACTGACCGTCGACGATCTGAGCGATATCTCTGGTTATTCCCCCTGGCATTTATTTCGACTCTTCCGCCATTATTTTGATCGTTCGCCCATGGAATATATCCGCCAGCAGCGCATGTCGCTGTGTTGCCGTTTATTGCTGACGACGCCTGGTTACCGAATCGTCGATATTTGTATGATGGTCGGTTATGACGATCTCAGTGCGTTTAATCGTACCTTCAAAAAATATTATGCGCTCACACCCACTCAGTATCGCTATCAGATCACGCGGCAAAAATAAGGAGGTCCCCCTCCTCCGCATCGCTGCGGTTGGGAATGGAAGGGGGACAGGGGATATTACAGAAGGGAAATAGCAGGATGCTATTATCGAACCCGGTCGGGATCAACGACCTTGCGCGACGGAAATCAGTATAAAAGGATATGTTGAGCTAATAATGTAGAGGGCGTGAAGATTTTGTCACGATTTATAACCGCCTCCTCCGCTCTCATCTGAAATAAAAAAACCGGGTCGCGCTGCACCCGGTTTACTCCTCATCAGGATCATCAGAAATGAGTATTAACGCTCATAAAGAAGGTCCGCCCCGACTCGTTATAGGTCTCCGCACCCGCGCCATACAGATAAGCCCCCGTCGTCGCGTTGCCGGTCGTTTGCGCATTCCCTGCCCGGTAGTGGCGAATATCAAACAGGTTATCTATCCCGCTGGTGAAGCTCAGATTTTTGTTCACATCCCAGGTCGCACTGAGGCCGACAATGCTGTATGGGCTGACTTCGTTTAGTTCGCTGCCGCTGACCGCCTCGCCCTTATAATTAAAGCGTTTTGGTTTCTGTCGACCATACCAGGTAAAGGTGCTCTGCAGGGAGAGATCTTCACGAACCTGCCAGCTCAAAGTCGAGTTCAGGGTAAACTGCGGGATCACTGACAGCCGGTCGCCGGTCGTCTTATTCTTGCTCTGCAGCATCCATGTCAGGTTATTGCTCCAGTTAACCGTCTCCCCCACCGGAAGATTCAGCGTTCCTTCCAGGCCTTCCACTAACGCCTTTGGTACGTTTTCCCACTGATAGATATTGGTGGTGCCGTTGCTGGCGGTGCCCACCGCCGCGTACCCTGACTCAATCTTGTTGTGATAGTCGTTACGGAACCAGGTGATTCCCGCCTGATAGCCATCATGCTTGTACTCAAGACCAATCTCTTTATTAACGCTGGTCTCCGCTTTCAGGTCGCTATTCCCCATCAGATAGCAGGCGGAACTACTGGCATAACAGCCTTGACCGTTGCTGTAGAGAATATAGTTCGGGTTCAACTGGTAGAGGTTAGGTGCCTTGTAAGCGCGGGCAATGCCCAGCTTCAGCGTCCAGTCATCCGTCAACTCCTGGGAGAGGTTCAGTGAGGGGCTCCAGTTATTGCCGACGATGCTGTGGTGATCGAAGCGCAGGGCGGGTGTCAGCATGGTACTGTCCGTTAGCGCCATATTATCTTCGGTAAACAGCGAGAAGATCTCGGCGCTGGAGTACGGGCTACGACCGGTAGCCGACACACCGTCGATAGTCCCGTAAGAGAGCGCCTGGGTTGTCGATACGCCATCTTTCATCCGCTGCTGATTCCATTCGGTGCCCAGCGTCAGATTCTGATCGACCCCCAGCGTAAACGGAATATTCACTTCGCTATGTAGCAGGACATCGGCCAGATCGATATCTGAAAACTCGCTACTGGAGAAGATCCCTTCCGTACCGCCCGCCAGCCCTTCATTCATTCGCGAGTTACGGGTGTGTTCGTACTGGGCATAGCTGTTGCTGGTCACGCCATTATCCCAGCCGCCGGTCCATGTGACGCCGTAAGTTTGCCGGTAGAGACGGTTGGTCTCTTTCCCGTACATACTCTTCACCAACGTACTGGTATTGGTGTTTTGCGTGTCGCCGGCATAGAGGTTGCCCTGGCGGCTGTAGCCGGCCTCAAACTCCAGGGCCTGCATCGGGGCGAACTCCCAGCGTAGCTTACTGTGAATATCTTTGTTCACCACCCCTTCACGTCCGGCGGGATAAGAACCGGCGTAGGAACCGGTACGCTCCGCTTCATGCCCGGCGTTAATGTCCTGAGCATCAGCCTGGGTTTTACTCAGATTACCCCAGAGATTGAAGCTGACACTGTCCGACAGTGGACCATTGAGGCTAAAGTTGGTACGTTTCGTCGCCCCTTCTTTACGGTGCTGCGGAGCATTCATATAGGTATTCCACGACCCGTGCCATTCTGGCGTGGTCGGTTTGGTCACGATGTTGACGACCCCGCCCATCGCGCCATTACCATAGCGCGCCGCCGCCGGGCCGCGGATCACATCGATATGATCGATCATCTCCGCTGGCACCCAACTGGTATCGCCGCGGGAGTCACGATCGCCGCGCCAGCCATACCGCACCGAGTTACGGCTGGTCACCGGTTTACCATCGACCAGCACCAGCGTATTCTCGGGCCCCATGCCACGGATATCAATTTGCCGGTTGTTGCCGCGCTGACCACTGGTGGAGTTGCCGGTCAGGTTTACCCCAGGTTGCGTACGAATTAACTCCGATACATCGCGGGCGGGGGGATGTTTGCGAATCTCCTCTGCGGTAATGGTCGACACGCCCGGTGCCTGCAGGTTCTGCCTGGCAGCGGTCACCACCATCGTTTCCTCCTGGTTTTCGGCCGTTGGGGTGCTCTTATCGCGCGTCGATTGTTCTGTCATATTCTCTGCCGCCTGCAGCGGCACGCTACAGGCGAGCAAAGGAATGACGATCCCCAGCGGGAAGTGAGACGTGTATTTCATAGAATATGCCCTGTTTTCTGTTGCTGTCGGGCATAACGCCTTCCCCAATTGAAAAAACAATGGGATAAAATACTCGCCTCTGCGCCTCGCCAGATTTTGGCGTAGGTCAGCCCCTTCCCGATAGTCATGGGAATAAGAAAACAGCATGAGGCATAATAAAATTAAGTGCCCTGTTTCATCATTAGAGAAAAAGCGCTGCGCGCTATTCTTTGATAGCGTAATCCAGACAGCGAATAATAAGAGTAATGTGCTGTGCTACGGTAATAAAAATGAGATTCATTATCAAGATGATAATAATCAATATCGGAGAAAAATAAAATAAACACAAATAATCAAACGGTTACAACAAAACAAATGGAGAAGAATAAAATAAAAATATCATCATCATTTTCTATTTATCATTAAAAAAACACATTTCCGCCATATTATCTCCATAGTTAAAGTAAAGATAAAAGCACATTAATAGCAAGCGATAGAATGGGAGAAGACTATTTGTCGGCATCGTTATGTTTTTTACGCCCTTGTCGTGCCCGGCTAACGGCAGCCGTTCTGCTAAAATAATCACATCCCCCTGCGGAGTGTTCCTCCATGAACGCCAACTTGCTATCACGCCTGTTTATCGCCTGGCTCACCTGCCTCGCGGCGCTGTTATTCGCCCCTATCCTGCTTGCGGCGGAGGCGGAAAAAGCGCCGCCAGTCGCAACCGAAGACAATACGCTGTCGATCCACATCGACGATATGCTGCAGCCATGGAAAGGCGATCTGCCCGGCATGACCGAGCGGCGCACCATTCGGGTATTAACCACCTACAGCAAGACCTTCTTTTTTATTGATAAAGGCACTCAGCGCGGAGCAACCCACGATATCTTTATGGCGCTGGAAAACGATCTGAATAAGCAGTTGGCGAAGGATAAAAAGCTCAAACAGCGCCACCTGAAGCTGCATATCGTTTTTGTGCCGGTCAGCCGGGATAATCTCTTTATCGCGCTTAATGAAGGTAAAGGCGATATTGCGGCTGCCAATCTGACCATCACGCCCTCGCGGGAAGCCCAGGTCGATTTCGCCCAGCCGCTCTACAGCAACGTGAAAGAATTACTGATCTCCGGGCCGGCATCGCCGAAGATCGACAGCCTGGAGCAGCTCTCCGGCCAAACCGTCTTTGTTCGCCGCTCCTCCAGCTATTACGAGAGTCTGCAGGCGCTGAATGCCCGATTTGCCAGTGAGTCGCGGCCGCCGGTTATCCTGGAGGCAGCGCCGGAAGCGCTGGAGGATGAAGATCTGCTGGAAATGCTCAACGCCGGGCTGATTCCGCTGATCGTCGTCGATCAACACAAAGCCGTTTTCTGGAAACAGGTGTTTCCGAAAATTCAGGTCCATGACAACGTGGTGCTGCGCGACGGCGGCAACATTGCCTGGGCGGTACGCAAAGACAGCCCGCAGCTGCTGGCGGTGCTAAACAACTTCGTCAAAAAGAATCGTCAGGGCACCACGCTGGGTAATACCCTCCTGCTGCGTTACCTGAAAAATGCCAAATATGTCAAAAATGCCGCCGCGAGTAAGGAACGGCGCAAGTTCCTCGCCATGGTGGAAGTCTTCCGCAAATATGGCGATCGCTACGATGTCGACTGGCTGCTGATGGCGGCCCAGGGGTACCAGGAATCGCGACTGAACCAGTCGGTGCGAAGCCACGTCGGCGCCGTCGGGGTAATGCAGGTGATGCCCAGCACCGGAAAAGAGCTGAAAGTGGGCGATATTAAACAGCTGGATCCCAACATCCATGCTGGCGTGAAATACATGCGCTGGATGATAGATCGCTACTATGCTGATGAGCCCATGACCCGGCTCGATAAGGCGCTGTTTGCCTTTGCCTCCTATAACGCGGGTCCGGCGCGTATCGCCCGCCTGCGCACCATGACTAAAC
Source organism: Klebsiella sp. RC2 (assembly GCF_014192815.1). Lineage (NCBI taxonomy): Bacteria > Pseudomonadati > Pseudomonadota > Gammaproteobacteria > Enterobacterales > Enterobacteriaceae > Klebsiella > Klebsiella sp. RC2. The sequence goes on from NZ_JACHYL010000007.1 coordinate 314,884, forward strand.
AGCGAGGATTTGACCCGAACGTCTGGTTCGGTAATGTCGAAAATCTGGCGGCAGAAAAAATTGGCGCCGAGACGGTCACCTACGTCAGTAATATCTATAAGTATTACATCGCCTATCGGCTGATCGTCGATGATATGGCCCGCAAACAGAAAGCGACGGCCGCGCCGCGACAGGAGCCAGCAGCAGAGCCAGTGAAACCGCAGCCCAGCGTGGCGACGCCGGAGACCGCTCAGGCGCCCTCTGCCTGAAACGCTCGTCGCCGCAGGTTAAAAACCGGTTCTGACACGGTGGCGCAGAAAAAATGCTGAAAGGATGATGCTGAAAGGATAAAGAAAAAGCCCGGGCGAAACCGGGGCTTTTTGTATTTTACGGCGCAGGCAACGCGTTTAAGGCAAGCCTTAAAACGGGATGTCGTCGTCGAAGTCCATCGGCGGTTCGTTAGAAGAAGGCGCTGCCGGGGCCTGCTGCTGCGGACGGGACTGTGCGCCGCCGCTGAACTGGTTGCCGCCCTGCGGCTGCTGAGGCTGACCCCAACCGCCCTGCTGCTGGCCGCCGCCTGCCGGCGCGCCGCCACCCTGACGGCCGCCCAGCATCTGCATGGTGCCGCCAACGTTAACCACGACTTCGGTGGTGTATTTCTCCTGACCGGATTGATCGGTCCACTTGCGGGTACGCAGCTGGCCTTCGATATATACCTGAGAGCCTTTGCGCAGATACTCGCCAGCGACTTCCGCCAGTTTGCCGAACAGCACAACGCGGTGCCACTCGGTCTGCTCTTTCATTTCGCCGGTCTGCTTGTCACGCCAGGATTCGGAAGTTGCCAGCGTGAAGTTGGCGACAGCGCCGCCACTTGGCATGTAGCGTACTTCCGGGTCCTGCCCCAGATTACCGACGAGAATCACCTTGTTTACGCCTCTGCTGGCCATGTTCGTGTCTCCTGAATACGTTTCTTAATAGTGTAAACGCGCGAGTGTACCATTTCCACGTAGCATTTTGATAGCTGCGAGGCTGATTCCAGAGATAGCACTCGTACAAGACATTGTTGCACACTCCCCCTGAATTTGCATTCCGATACTGTATATTCATTCAGGTTAAATTGTGTCATAATTAGCCGTTTCTGCCGTTTGTCCTTCAAGCAAACCAGGCAATCCGTGTATCTACCTACCGGGAAAGGTGAATGGATAAGATCGAAGTTCGGGGCGCCCGCACCCATAATCTCAAAAACATCAACCTCGTTATCCCGCGCGACAAACTCATTGTCGTCACCGGGCTTTCCGGGTCTGGCAAATCTTCACTCGCTTTCGACACCCTGTATGCCGAAGGCCAGCGTCGCTACGTCGAATCGCTCTCCGCCTATGCGCGACAGTTCCTGTCGCTGATGGAGAAGCCGGACGTCGACCATATCGAAGGGCTGTCGCCGGCGATTTCCATCGAACAGAAATCAACCTCTCACAACCCCCGTTCGACGGTGGGTACCATTACCGAAATTCACGACTACCTGCGTCTGCTGTACGCCCGCGTCGGTGAACCGCGCTGTCCGGATCACGACGTGCCGCTGGCGGCGCAAACCGTCAGCCAGATGGTCGATAACGTCCTCGCGCAGCCGGAAGGCCTGCGCCTGATGCTGCTGGCGCCCATTATTAAAGAGCGTAAAGGCGAGCACACCAAAACCCTGGAAAACCTCGCCAGCCAGGGCTACATCCGCGCGCGGATCGACGGCGAAGTCTGCGATCTTTCGGATCCGCCGAAGCTGGAGCTGCAGAAGAAGCACACCATCGAGGTAGTGATCGACCGCTTTAAGGTGCGCGACGATCTGGCGCAGCGCCTGGCCGAGTCGTTCGAAACGGCGCTGGAGCTCTCCGGCGGTACCGCCGTCGTGGCCAATATGGATGATGAAAAAGCGGAAGAACTGCTGTTTTCCGCTAACTTCGCCTGCCCGATCTGCGGCTATAGCATGCGCGAGCTGGAGCCGCGCCTGTTCTCCTTCAACAACCCGGCGGGCGCCTGCCCGACCTGCGACGGCCTCGGCGTTCAGCAATATTTCGATCCCGACCGCGTGGTGCAGAATCCGGAGCTGTCGCTGGCGGGCGGCGCCATCCGCGGCTGGGATCGCCGCAACTTCTACTACTTCCAGATGCTGAAGTCGCTGGCGGAGCACTATAAATTCGACGTCGAAGCGCCGTGGGGCACCCTCAGCGCCAGCGTGCAGAAAGTGGTCCTGTACGGTTCCGGTAAAGAGAATATTGAATTCAAATACATGAACGATCGCGGCGACACCTCGGTACGTCGTCACCCGTTCGAAGGCGTGCTGCACAATATGGAGCGCCGTTACAAAGAGACGGAATCCAGCGCCGTGCGCGAAGAGCTGGCGAAATTCATCAGCAACCGCCCATGCGCCAGCTGTGACGGCACGCGGCTGCGTCGTGAAGCGCGCCACGTGTTTGTAGAGAACACCCCGCTGCCGACCATTTCCGATATGAGCATCGGCCACGCGATGGACTTCTTCAACAACCTGAAGCTCTCCGGCCAGCGGGCGCAAATCGCTGAGAAAGTGCTGAAAGAGATCGGCGATCGCCTGAAGTTCCTTGTCAACGTCGGTCTGAACTATCTGACGCTTTCCCGTTCGGCGGAAACGCTCTCCGGCGGCGAAGCCCAGCGTATCCGTCTGGCGAGCCAGATTGGCGCCGGGCTGGTTGGTGTGATGTACGTGCTGGATGAGCCTTCTATCGGCCTGCACCAGCGCGATAACGAACGCCTGCTGGGTACCCTGATCCATCTGCGTAATTTAGGCAACACGGTGATCGTCGTTGAGCATGACGAAGACGCGATTCGCGCCGCCGACCATGTGATCGATATCGGCCCTGGCGCTGGGGTCCACGGCGGCCAGGTGGTGGCCGAAGGGCCACTGGACGCCATTATGGCGGTACCAGAATCCCTCACCGGGCAGTTCATGAGCGGTAAGCGCAAAATCGAAGTGCCGAAACAGCGCGTACCCGCCAATCCGGAAAAAGTGCTGAAACTGACCGGCGCGCGCGGCAACAACCTGAAGGATGTGACGCTGACCCTGCCGGTCGGTCTGTTTACCTGCATTACCGGCGTTTCCGGCTCGGGTAAATCGACGCTGATTAACGACACCCTGTTCCCGATTGCTCAGCGCCAGCTTAACGGCGCGACCATCGCCGAACCGGCGCCGTATCGCGATATCCAGGGGCTGGAGCACTTCGATAAAGTGATCGATATCGACCAGAGCCCGATCGGCCGTACGCCGCGCTCCAACCCGGCGACCTATACCGGGGTGTTTACGCCGGTGCGCGAACTGTTCGCCGGGGTGCCGGAATCACGTTCACGCGGCTATACGCCAGGGCGCTTTAGTTTTAACGTTCGCGGCGGGCGCTGTGAAGCCTGCCAGGGTGATGGCGTCATTAAGGTTGAGATGCACTTCCTGCCGGATATCTATGTGCCGTGCGACCAGTGCAAAGGCAAACGCTATAACCGCGAAACGCTGGAGATTAAGTACAAGGGTAAGACCATCCACGAAGTGCTGGATATGACCATTGAAGAGGCGCGTGAATTCTTTGATGCCGTACCGGCGCTGGCGCGTAAGCTGCAAACCCTGATGGACGTCGGCCTGACCTATATCCGTCTCGGCCAGTCGGCGACGACGCTGTCCGGCGGCGAGGCGCAGCGCGTGAAGCTGGCGCGCGAACTCTCCAAACGCGGTACCGGCCAGACGCTGTATATCCTCGATGAGCCGACCACGGGTCTGCACTTCGCCGATATTCAGCAGTTGCTGGAAGTGCTGCATCAGCTGCGCGATCAGGGCAATACCATCGTGGTGATTGAGCATAACCTCGATGTGATTAAAACTGCCGACTGGATTGTCGATCTGGGTCCGGAAGGCGGTAGCGGCGGCGGCGAAATACTGGTCTCCGGTACACCTGAGACCGTCGCCGAGTGCGAAGCCTCGCACACCGCGCGCTTCCTGAAGCCGATGCTGAAATAATTAGCGGGATAGCTGCTGCCGGACCGACTCCGGCAGCATTTTCACCGCCTGCTGGTAAGATGCATCGACCAGGTAGTAGATTTGCGAATCCGGCAGCGAGCCATCCAGAAAGACGGTGCTCCAGTGCGCTTTATTGAGATGCTTGCTGGGCCGGACATCGCGATGCTGCTCTCGCAGCAGCTCCGCCAGTTCCGGGCTCGCTTTCAGCGCGACCGCCGGCCGCTGGTCCTCCACTTCCTTCACCATGGCAAACAGCACGTCCGAGACTTTGATCTGCGTGGCTTTCCAGTCGCTATGGACGCTCTGCTCCGCTCCCGGTTTCGCCATGCAGTACTGCAATAACTCCGAAATTGTCATCTTTTATTCCCCCATGAGCGTCGCAACGATGTGCCGCGAACCGCCGTGTATCCGATGCTCCCCCAGCCAGATGCCCTGCCAGGTTCCCAGCCTGACGCGCCCGTCCTCGACCGGCAGCATCAGCGACACGCCAAGCATCGATGATTTGATGTGCGAAGGCATATCGTCAGGACCTTCATAATCATGTTCGTACGGCGCATTGTCCGGCACGGCGTTGAGAAAATACTGCTCCATGTCATAGCGGACGGTGGGATCGCAGTTTTCGTTGAGCGTCAGGGAAGCGGAAGTATGCTGGAGCAGGAGGTGCAGCAGGCCAACCTTCACCCCGGACAGCCCGCGAATCTGACCGAGGACCTCATCGGTGACCAGATGAAAACCGCGGGATTTTGGCCCAAGCGTCAGGGTTTGCTGATACCACATCATCGACTCCTTTTGCGAATGAATCCTTCTAAGTGTGCAGCAATACGTGAAAAGGTAAAACCTTCCACCCCTGATTTTGCATAAAAAAACGGCAGCGCTACCGCTGCCGTTTATCGCGTTCAGGCGATCGTCAGTATTCGGAATTGACGATCACTTCTTCGCCCAGCGCCCCGGCCATCGGCAGCGGCTTATAGGAGGAGTTGGCGGCCCGCAGCACGCGGATCCCACGGGCGCCGGCCTCACGGGCAGCGGTGATGTCGTTATCCGAATCGCCGTAGAAAACCTTTATCTGCTTCGCCTGCAGCCACTGGGTCTTGGTGTTCTGGCCAGGCTTATCACCGGCGAAAATCACCGGATTCATATTGGCGGCCGGAATGAGAAAATCATCCTGCAGGGTTTTAGAAACGGTTTCTGTTTTGGTCTGGCTGCGGCCGGTGACGAACCAAATGCTGTCCCCACGCTTCACATGCATCGCGATCAGCTGGCGCGCCACCTCTTTCGGCATGCTGAATTCATCCCAGCCGTTGTTCATTTTTTCCCAGAACTGCGGGTTTTTCAGGTAATCCTCACTGCCGGGAGAGAAGGTTTTTTGCCCGCGCCAGAAGCCCGGACTGGAGAAGAGGACGGTGTCATCGATATCAAAACCGACGGCCATCGGCGGCCGCCCCAGCAGGCTGTTCTCGATTTGCGCCACCGAAACCCAGTGGATCGGCGCCTGCTCGGCCAGCTGGGCCACATTGGTGCCCACCCACAGCGGCTGTGGCGTGGAGGCGCGCGCCACAACGGCGCTGTTCAGCGTGAACAAAAGAGAAGCCGCCGCAAAGGCGAGAGTAAGTTTGCGCATATTTATCCCTAAATCTATCAATCATTATTATTTTTAATAATGTGCATGCTTAGCAACGCCCCGACCTTACCCGCCGATCGCGTGGATGAAAAGCCTTTTTCGCTTAGATGTCATAGAAAAAGAGGATGATCACAATCAGAGAGGAGGTTGCCGCTGCCCGTTGACCGGCAGCGGCAACCCACTGGAGAGCGGCTTACATCACCGCAGCAAAGGCTTTCGCCACCTGCTGAACATTACGTGAGTTTAACCCTGCCACGCACATACGACCGCTGGCAATCAGGTAGACGCCAAACTCGTCGCGCAGACGATCGACCTGCGCTGCGCTGAAGCCGGTGTAGCTGAACATCCCGCGCTGCTTAAGCAGGTAATCCACCTTGCTGCCCGGAGCAACCTGCTGCAGCGCGTCGACCAGCGCCTGGCGCATGGTCAGGATGTGCGCGCGCATGGCGTCCACTTCCGCCTGCCAGGTGGCTTTCAGAGCTGCATCGTTCAGCACCGTCGCCACCACCTGCGCGCCAAAGCTTGGCGGGCTGGAGTAGTTGCGGCGCACGGTGGCCTTCAGCTGACCCAGCACGCGGCCTGCAGTTTCGCTGTCTTCACAGACCACTGACAGGCCGCCGACACGCTCCCCGTACAGGGAGAAAATCTTGGAGAACGAGTTGCTGACCAGCATCGGCATCCCGGCGCTGGCGATGGCGCGAATGGCGTAAGCATCCTCTTCCAGCCCCCCGCCAAAGCCCTGGTAGGCGATGTCGAGGAAGGGGATCAGCTGACGCGCTTGTAATACCTCAACCACGCGGTCCCACTGGGCTGGCGTCAGGTCGGCGCCGGTCGGGTTGTGGCAGCAAGGGTGCAGCAGCACAATATCGCGCGCCGGCAGCGTTTGCAGCGTCGCCAGCAGGTCCTCAAAGCGCACGCCGTTGGTGGCTTTGTCAAACCAGGGGTAAGTACTTACTTCGAAGCCAGCCCCTTCAAAAATGGCGATGTGGTTTTCCCAGGTCGGATCGCTGACCCAGACATGAGACTCCGGAAAGTAGCGTTTGAGGAAGTCGGCCCCGACCTTCAGCGCGCCCGAACCGCCGACCGTCTGAATGGAGGCAATGCGGTTTTGCTTAAGCGCGGTATGCTCTGCGCCAAACAGCAGCGGCGCAATCGCCTGACGGTAGCCGCTCAACCCTTCCATCGGCAGATACAGCGAGGCGCCATGCGGCCCGGCGTTCAGGCGTGCTTCCGCTTCCGCCACCGCCTGCAGCTGCGGGATAATGCCGTCATCGTTGTAGTACAGCCCGATACTCAGGTTGACTTTGTCGCTTCGCGGATCTTCTTTGAAGCGTTCCATCAGAGAAAGAATAGGGTCGCCGGCGTAGGCGTCAACTTTTTGAAACACGCGATGTATCTCCAGGTTTACATAGGGCAGGTTCTTACACAATAAACCGGATATGACGACAGGTCGAGAGGATGTTGAGGGGAAAATGACCGCGAGGTGGCATAAACCGCTTTTTCGCTCGCGGCTGTGCCGATGGCGTACCGGATAACATCAGGGTTATCCGGTACGGCTGGTACTTAGTCGAGGTATTTCATGGCGACGCGGGAGGTCAGTCGCGTAATAAGTTCGTAAGCACTCACTTTCGTTATCTCGGCGATGCGCTCTACCGGGAGCCCCTCTCCCCATAGCACTACCGCGTCGCCGGCTTTATCCTGGGCCTGCGGTCCGAGGTCAACGCAGATCATATCCATCGCTACCCGGCCGACAATCGGCACTTCCCGGCCATTGACCAGCACCGGCGTGCCCGACGGTGCGGCGCGCGGATAACCGTCGCCATAGCCCATCGCCACCACGCCGAGACGGGTATCGCGTTCGCTGATCCAGGTGCCGCCGTAGCCGACGGGCTCCCCTGCTTTATGCTCGCGCACCGCAATCAGGCTGGACGTCAGGGTCATCACCGGCTGGCAGCCAAAATCTTTCCCGGTGGAGCGATCGTCCAGCGGCGACACGCCATACAGGATAATCCCGGGGCGCACCCAGTCGTAATGCGATTGCGGCCACAGCAGAATGCCGCCCGAGGCGGCGATAGAGCGCAGCCCCGGTTTGCCTTCGGTAAAGGTGGTGAAGATATCCAGCTGGCGTTCGGTGGCGCCGCAGGTCGGCTCATCGGCGCGGGCGAAATGGCTCACCACGTTCACCGGCTGGCGGACGTTTTTACACTGGCTCAGACGCTGATAAAACGCCTCGGCTTCCTCCGGGCGCACCCCTAAGCGATGCATGCCGGTATCCAGCTTCATCCACACGGTTACCGGCTCGGGGAGATCGGCTTGCTCCAGCGCCGCCAGCTGTTCGGGGCTATGCACCGCCGTATGCAGGCGCTGGGCGGCGATCACCGCCAGGTCTTCCGCAGCAAAAAAGCCTTCCAGCAGGAGGATCGGCTGGGCGATGCCTCCTGCTCGCAGGCGCAGCGCCTCTTCCAGGCGGGCGACGCCAAAGGCGTCGGCGTCGGTCAGCGTTCGCGCGGTCTCAAGGAGGCCGTGTCCGTAGGCGTTCGCTTTCACCACCGCAACCAGTTTGCTGGCAGGCGCCAGGTCACGCAGACGTTGCAGGTTGTGTCGCAGAGCGCGGCGGTTGATAACTACAGTTGCCGCTTGCATTTGAATTCCTTAAAAAAAGACAGACAGAGGTTTACTCATCGTCATACTGAGGGCCGGCATAATTATCGAAACGCGACCACTGGCCGTTAAAGGTCAGTCGCACGGTGCCGATCGGGCCGTTACGTTGTTTACCAATGATAATTTCCGCGATGCCTTTAAGATCGCTGTTCTCGTGATAAACCTCATCACGGTAAATGAACATGATCAAGTCGGCATCCTGTTCAATGGATCCGGACTCACGCAGGTCGGAGTTGACCGGGCGTTTATCGGCGCGCTGTTCCAGCGAGCGGTTCAGCTGCGACAGCGCCACCACCGGCACCTGCAGCTCTTTCGCCAGCGCCTTCAGCGAGCGGGAGATTTCGGCGATCTCAAGGGTACGGTTGTCGGAGAGCGACGGCACGCGCATCAGCTGCAGGTAGTCGATCATGATAAGTCCGATGCCGCCGTGCTCACGGGCGATACGCCGCGCGCGGGAGCGCACTTCCGTCGGCGTCAAGCCGGAGGAGTCATCGATATAGATATTGCGTTTTTCCAGCAGGATGCCCATGGTGCCGGAGATCCGCGCCCAGTCTTCATCGTCCAGTTGACCGGTACGAATGCGGGTCTGATCGACGCGCGACAGCGAGGCCAGAGAACGCATCATGATCTGTTCCGAGGGCATCTCGAGACTGAAGATGAGTACCGGCTTATCCTGCAGCATTGCCGCGTTTTCCACGAGGTTCATCGCGAAGGTCGTTTTACCCATCGACGGACGGGCGGCGACGATAATCAGATCCGACGGCTGCAGGCCAGCGGTCTTTTTGTTGAGGTCGTCGTAGCCGGTATTCACCCCGGTGACACCGTCATGCGGCTGCTGGAACAGCTGTTCGATACGGGCGACGGTGGCATCAAGCACATCGGCGATGTTTTTCGGCCCTTCGTCTTTATTGGCCCGGCTTTCGGCGATTTTGAAAACCCGGGATTCGGCGAGATCGAGCAGATCTTCGCTGGTTCGCCCCTGCGGGTCGAAGCCGGCTTCGGCGATCTCGTTGGCCACCGAAATCATCTCGCGCACCACCGCGCGTTCGCGCACGATGTCAGCATAGGCGCTGATGTTCGCCGCGCTGGGCGTGTTTTTGGACAGTTCGGCCAGGTAGGCGAAGCCGCCGACGCTGTCCAGCTGCCCCTGACGCTCCAGCGACTCCGCAAGGGTGATCAGGTCAATCGGGCTACCTGACTCCTGCAGACGCGCCATCTCGGTAAAGATATGACGATGCGGACGAGTATAGAAATCTTCCGACACCACGCGTTCGGCGACGTCGTCCCAGCGCTCGTTATCCAGCATTAAACCGCCCAACACCGACTGCTCCGCTTCAATCGAGTGCGGCGGGACTTTCAGCCCGGCGAGCTGCGGATCGCGTTCGCGGGTTTCTGTCTGTGGTTTGTTGAAGGGTTTATTTCCTGCCATAGCCTAACATTTCACCGATACGGAAAAGAGCGTGACAGTATAGCGAGAAAGCCATTGCCGCTAAAGAACCCATTAAGCGTGGCAGGCCTGAGGCGGATAAGAAAATCCGTCGCTGCCGCCGCAGGCTGTTAAGCTTACTGGATAATCTCAGAACAACACAGGAGCGAACATGGCAACACGCATCGAATTTTCAAAACACGGCGGGCCGGAGGTGCTTCAGGCGGTTGAGTTCACGCCCCGCGATCCTGCGGAACATGAAATTCAGGTCGAAAACAAAGCCATCGGTATCAACTATATCGACACCTATGTTCGTAGCGGCCTCTATCCGCCACCATCGCTGCCGAGCGGTCTGGGCACCGAGGCAGCCGGCGTCGTCAGTAAAGTTGGCCATGGGGTAACGCACATTAAGGTAGGCGATCGGGTGGTGTACGCGCAGTCGGCGCTCGGCGCCTACAGCACGGTACACAATGTGCTGGCCGACAAAACCGCGGTCCTGCCGGACGCCATCTCTTTCGAACAGGCCGCGGCATCGTTCCTGAAAGGATTGACGGTCTGGTATCTGCTGCGCAAAACCTATGAAATTAAGCCTAATGAAGTGTTCCTGTTTCACGCGGCCGCCGGCGGCGTGGGGCTGATTGCCTGTCAGTGGGCGAAAGCGCTGGGCGCGAAACTTATCGGCACCGTCGGCAGCGCGCAGAAAGCGCAGCGTGCCAAAGAGGCTGGCGCCTGGCAGGTAATTAACTATCGCGAAGAGCAAATCGTGGAGCGACTCAAGGCGCTTACCGACGGTAAGAAAGTGGCCGTGGTCTACGACTCGGTGGGGAAAGATACCTGGGAAGCCTCTCTGGACTGCCTGCAGCGACGCGGCCTGATGGTCAGCTTTGGCAACTCCTCCGGCCCGGTGACCGGCGTCAATCTGGGGATCCTGAATCAGAAAGGTTCTCTGTACGTCACCCGCCCATCGCTGCAGGGCTATATCACCAACCGGGAAGAGCTGGCGGAAGCCTGCAGTGAACTGTTTTCACTGATCGCCAGTGGGGTAATCAAAGTGGACGTGCCCGAGAGTCAGACCTATCCGCTGACCGAGGCCCGTCGGGCGCATGAAGTTCTGGAAAGCCGGGTAACTCAGGGGTCTAGTTTGCTGCTGCCGTAAGCGGACAAAGGGACAAAAGTTTAGGGCTTCCACCTGGGAAGCCCTTACTTTTTTTTAGTTCGGCTGTATGTAGGGTACAGCGCGATGAATTCGTTAACGCGCTAATAGTGACAGATTTGCTCAGTAATGCCTACGCGGTTGTCTGCAAAATTGTTCAGGTTGTGACAGACCCCTCAATACCTTAGTAACGCCAACGGTTATTGTCGCGAAAAGCGTTTCCGTTCGGGGATTTCAGCGCCCGAATAATCCACACCACCACCACGGCCAGCAGCAGCCACGGCAGTAATTTGATCATCAAGGCAAACAACCCGCCGACGAACATCAGCGCGGTAGCGACCACGATAGCCGCGATAATCCCCAGCAGCGATACGCCGGTCACCAACAGCATGACAAAAAATCCAATGACAAATAGCAGTTCCAGCATGGTTCTCTCCCCAACGAATGAATACTTCACTCTGCAGGTATTACAAAAAGCATGCCAAACATAAACATTTGACTTTAAAAGAAAACGCCCCGCGTCAGTGCGCGAGGCGTGGTCAATTTCACCAGGTTTTCGTCAGAAATTAACGTTTATCGGCCACCAGCTTCAGAGCATGCTCCAGCACCGCAATATCGGCGCCGGCTTTATGCGCGTTCTCGCTCAGGTAGCGACGCCACTGGCGAGCGCCGGGGATGCCCTGAAACAGCCCCAGCATATGGCGGGTAATATGGCCCAGATAGGTGCCATTGCTGAGCTCGCGCTCAATATACGGGTACATGGCTCGCACCACCGCCACCGGATCGGCATCCGCGCCGGCGATGCCGAAAATTTCGCGGTCGACCGAGGCCAGAATACCCGGGTTCTGATAGGCCTCACGCCCGACCATCACCCCATCCATATGCTCAAGCTGCAGTCTGGCTTCGTCCAGCGATTTGATCCCGCCGTTAATCGCCATCGTCAGGTGGGGAAAGTCGCGCTTCAGCTGCCAGACGCGGGGGTAATCCAGCGGCGGGATCTCGCGGTTCTCTTTTGGGCTCAGGCCGGAGAGCCAGGCTTTGCGGGCGTGAATAATAAACATCTCACACTCGCCCTTGCCGGAGACCGTCTCAATGAATTCGCATAGAAACTCATAGCTATCCTGATCGTCAATCCCGATACGGGTTTTCACCGTGACCGGAATCGACACCACATCGCGCATCGCCTTGATGCAGTCGGCCACCAGTGGCGCATTGCCCATCAGACAGGCGCCAAACATCCCGTTCTGCACGCGGTCGGAGGGGCAGCCGACGTTGAGATTGATCTCATCGTAGCCACGCGCTTCAGCCAGCTTCGCGCACTGCGCCAGGGCCTGCGGATCGCTGCCGCCGAGCTGCAGAGCAACCGGGTGCTCTTCTTCGCTATAGGCCAGATAGTCACCTTTGCCGTGAATAATCGCCCCCGTGGTCACCATTTCGGTATACAGCAGCGTATGCCGCGACAGCAGCCGCAGGAAGTAGCGGCAGTGTCGGTCAGTCCAGTCGAGCATCGGCGCGATGGAGAAGCGGTGAGCAGGGAAAACAGGTGACGTTGATTCAGGCATCATGGCGAATAAATAAGCATCCGGGTAAAAAGGGGCGCTACTATAGCACAAAGATAAACCACAGGCGCATAGTGCGCCGCGCTTCGCCCCTTCCCCGGGTCGATTACTTTTTCCGCGGCTTGCCGTCGTGTGGACCGAAGAATTGCGGCGGATGGTCAACCCAGCGATCCTGGCGCGTCGCGGCATAGCCTGGATTGAGCGGATAATAGATGCGGTTGTATTTCTTGTTGGCCTCGCCCACCACCAGCAGACGAACCTCCTGCTCGGTGTTATTGAGAAAAGTGTGGCAGATACCGGTACCCGCGGGAAAACCCACGCTGTCCCCTGGCTCCAGCTTCCAGAGATAGCCGTTTATCCACACTTCCGGATAGCCCTCCAGCACGTAGATGAACTCTTCCTCATCGCTCTCCGCGTGCGGGTACGAGGTGCGCCGCCCGGGCGGCAGTCGCTCGTGGTGGATCCCCAGCCGGTTGAGACGTAAACCGCGCCCCAGCGGCGCGCCAATCGAAAAACGCTCCGGGCTGTCGGGATAAGTGGCATCGTCGGGCCCTTCCAGTTCGCGCCAGTGGCGAATGCAATCAGGTCGTTTCATCGTTTTCTCCCGAAAATGAGACACTTCAGATATAGCATACCCAGGGTCATGCGTGTTGCGATTAAATCGGGCAGGACGGTTTTAGCGATCGACTAAGGCGTAGTCTGCACGAAAGTCAGCGGCCAGCACCCGGAACTGGCAGAGGTACCGACAATCTGAAGTATGACCCGTATCACCTGCCGGCTCTCGGTGTTTTCTGAGGAACGTGATAAAGTAACAGATTCAAATTCACGCAACCCGAGGATGCTCATGGATAAGACCCCTTCGCAAGAGATGTTAGCGCATGCTGAAAAGCTATGCGCGCAGCGCGGCGTACGCCTGACCCCACAGCGTCTGGAGGTGTTGCGCCTGATGAGCCTGCAACAAGGGGCGATCAGCGCCTACGATCTGCTGGATCTCCTGCGTGACAAAGAGCCGCAGGCTAAACCACCGACGGTTTACCGCGCACTGGAGTTTTTACTCGAGCAGGGCTTTGTTCACAAGGTTGAATCGACCAACAGCTATGTGCTGTGCCATCTCTTTGACCAGCCGACCCATAGCTCAGCCATGTTTATCTGTGACCGCTGTGGCGTGGTGAAGGAAGAGGCGGCGGAAGGGGTGGAAGATATCATGCATACGTTAGCGGCCAGAATGGGCTTTGCCCTGCGCCACAACGTGATTGAAGCTCACGGCCTTTGTGCAGACTGCGTGGAAGTCGAAGCCTGCAGCACGCCGGGACACTGCCAGCACGACCATTCCATTCAGCTGAAAAAGAAAGCCCGCTGAGCGTCAGCCGCAGCGGGAAACAGGGTTAACGGCGCGTCCTTACGCCATTCAGACAGGCACTAACACAAATGCTTTATTCTTTGAGCCACGGAACGCTACCAGCGGTAGTCGTTTTTATGCTCCCAGTCTGAGACTTCTTTCTCAGCCTGATCCTTCGCATAGCCGTACCGTTCCTGAATTTTACCGACCAGCTGATCGCGCTTACCTTCGATCACGGTCATATCATCATCGGTAAGTTTGCCCCACTGTTCCTTGGCTTTACCTTTCAACTGTTTCCAGTTACCGCCGATTTCGTCTTTATTCATGATAACGTCCTCATCATTCGGTGGGTTTACAGCCCGTTTTGTACCGGACATGGTATTAACTATAGATGAGAATGCTGGTACCGATTCGTTATTCGGAATTTTTAACCATCATACCGATGGGTAAGGCTGAGGCGATTTTCCCGGCTTGCGCTACGCTGAGCCGGGCTACTGAGTTGCCCCGGTAAGCGGCGCGCAACCGCGGGAATTCATAGATGGCCGTGATGAACGGCAATGACTAGCTAAACCAGGTGCCGTGTCGCCAGTGGCGACGCCAGATCAGCGCCAGAGACAGGCCGCGCAGGGCGAGGAACACCGCCAGCGCCAGCCACAGACCGTGGTTACCGAGCAGCGGGACCGAAAGCAGCGTTACAGCAAACCCCGCCGCGGCGACCGCCATGCTGTTCCGCATCTCCGCGCCGCGTGTGGCGCCGATAAACATGCCGTCCAGCAGATAGCACCAGACGCCCACCACCGGCAGGATGGCCTGCCAGATCAGATAGCGATCGGCCAGCTGCTGCAGAGAAGGCAGCGAGGTTAACAACGCGATGATGTACTCCCCCGCCAGGCTATAAATCAGGGCAAACGCCAGCGCCACCATGCCAGACTGCCGGCAGGCCGCCCGCCAGACTTCCAGCAGCTGGCTGCCGTCGCGCGCGCCGTAGGCCTGGCCGGAGTGGGCCTCCACGGCATAGGCAAAGCCATCCAGCGCATAGGCGGTAAAGGTCAGCATGGTCATCAGTACCGCATTGACCGCCACAATGTCGCTGCCCAGACGCGCGCCGTACACGGTCAGCGCGCCAAAGCACAGCTGTAGCAGCAGGGAACGCAGCATGATGTCCCGATTCAACGCCAGCAGACGGCGCAGATCCCCGCGCCAGGCGTTTTTCAGCATTGCCAGCGACACGCCGCGCAGCGTCAGCACCCGCTTCGCCATCATCAGGCCAATAATGAGAGTGGCGTACTCCGCGGTGACCGTGGCCAGCGCCGCCCCCTGGACGTTCATCCGCAGGCCCATCACCAGCCACAGGTCGAGCACAATATTCAACAGATTACCGACCACCAGCAGAATCACCGGCGCCCGGGCGTACTGGACTCCCAGCAGCCAGCCGAGCAGCACCAGATTGGCCAGCGAGGCGGGGGCGCTGAGCCAGCGAATTTCAAGGAACCGCCGTGCCTGCTCAAGCACCGCCTCACTGCCGCCGACAATATGCAGAGCGAGGTTAATCAGCGGCAGGCGAAACAGGATGATGAGAACCCCGGCGCCCAGCGCCAGAGCCAGCGGCTGCACCAGCGCCCGCGCCAGTCGCAGCGGATCTTTGGCACCCCAGGCCTGAGCGGTGAGCCCGGTGGTGCTCATGCGCAAAAACAGCAGCAGCATGAAGAGGAAACTGGTAGCCGTCGCCCCAACCGCGACGCCGCCGAGGTATACCGGGCTGTCAAGGTGGCCGATCACCGCGGTATCCACCAGCCCCAGCAGCGGGACGGTGATATTGGAGAAAATCATCGGGATCGCAAGGCGCCACAGCGCTTTATCGGCAGCGTTGAGCAGCATGTTCGGAGACCTGATTGAGGACAAACGTCGCAGCGTCATGCATCAGATGACGCTGCGCAGGGGCAGGCGTTACAGCCATTCTCCATTACGGATCACGCCAACGGCCAGACCCTCAATGGTAAAACTCTGCTGACGCAGATCGACAACGATAGGGGTAAATTCGCTGTTTTCCGGCAACAGTTCGACGACGTTACCCTGCTTTTTCAGGCGCTTCACCGTCACTTCGTCGTCAATGCGCGCTACCACTACCTGGCCGTTACGCACGTCCTGGGTTTTGTGGACCGCCAGCAGATCGCCATCAAGGATACCGATGTCTTTCATCGACATGCCGCTGACGCGCAGCAGGAAATCCGCGTTGGGTTTAAACATCGACGGGTCGACCTGATAGTGCCCCTCAATGTGCTGCTGCGCCAGCAGCGGCTCGCCGGCGGCGACGCGGCCGATCAGCGGCAGGCCATGTTCTTCTTCCGTCAGCAGGCGGATACCGCGAGAAGCACCGGAGACGATCTCGATCGCGCCTTTACGCGCCAGCGCTTTCAGGTGTTCTTCCGCCGCGTTTGGGGAACGGAACCCCAAGCGCTGAGCAATTTCCGCACGCGTCGGCGGCATGCCCGTCTGGCTGATATGATCCCGAATGAGATCAAACACCTCTTGCTGCCTGGTCGTTAACGCTTTCATTCCGCCCCCTGGGTGTATATACAGTTATGCTGTGAGTATATACAGCTACCGGTGATTTTGGAACCACATGGCACACAAAAATCGGCAGATTGTTTATATTTTGCGAGGCTTAGCGAAGAACGTTAATGATAATGGCTCCACAGCAGCGTTCCCCAGGTGATCAGTGCGATGATAATCGCCAGCAGGACCGCCGCCGATCCCATGTCTTTGGCGCGCCCTGAAAGCTCATGATATTCCGAGCCTATACGGTCCACGACCGCCTCAATCGCGCTGTTGAGAATTTCGACTATCATCACTAGCAGGACCGACCCAATCAGCAATACGCGGGTAATGGCGTCGACGTCCAGCCAGCAGGCTATCGCGACGGCCACGATGGCGGCGATACCTTCCTGACGAAACGCGGCCTCGTTGATCCACGCTGCGCGAAATCCTTTCCAGGAGTAACCTGCCGCCTTAATGATTCGGGTTAACCCGGTGGTATTATTGGCCATCACAAAACCTTTTTACGTAAATGACGTCGATGAGTGTACGCGTTTGCCGCGTGGTAACGGAAATTTTGCCCACTTTCTGTTATTCTTGCCGCGCATTTGCATGATTAACCAGAGGCTTCACATCGTTTATGTCCGGCTGGCAACGAATTTACTATAAATTACTGAATTTACCATTACGGGTGCTGGTAAAAAGCAAGTCTATTCCGGCAGAGCCTGCCCAGGAATTAGGACTCGATACCTCGCGTCCGGTCATGTACGTCCTGCCCTATAATTCCAAGGCGGACCTGCTGACGCTGCGCGCCCAATGCCTGGCGCATGATTTACCCGATCCGCTTGAACCGCTGGAGATCGACGGCGCGCTGCTGCCGCGTTACGTATTCATCCACGGTGGGCCGCGCGTATTTACCTATTACACGCCAAAAGAAGAGTCCATCAAGCTGTTCCACGACTACCTCGATCTGCACCGCAACCATCCGGACCTCGATGTGCAAATGGTGCCGGTCTCGGTGATGTTCGGCCGCTCGCCGGGTCGTGAGAAAGGGGAAGTCAATCCGCCGCTGCGGATGCTGAACGGTATCCAGAAATTTTTCGCCGTCTCCTGGCTCGGCCGCGACAGTTTCGTGCGTTTCTCGCCTTCCGTGTCGCTGCGCCGCATGGCGGATGAGCACGGTACCGATAAGATCATCGCCCAGAAGCTGGCTCGCGTCGCCCGGATGCACTTTGCCCGCCAGCGCCTGGCCGCCGTCGGCCCGCGTCTGCCGGCTCGCCAGGATCTGTTTAATAAACTGCTGGCCTCGAAAGCGATTGCCCGCGCGGTGGAAGACGAAGCGCGCAGCAAGAAAATTTCGCATGAGAAGGCTCAGCAGAACGCTATCGCGCTGATGGAAGAGATTGCCGCGAACTTCTCGTACGAGATGATCCGCCTGACCGACCGCATTCTCGGCTTCACCTGGAACCGCCTGTACCAGGGGATCAACGTGCATAACGCCGAGCGCGTGCGCCAGCTGGCTCACGACGGCCATGAGATTGTCTATGTCCCCTGCCACCGCAGCCACATGGACTATCTGCTGCTCTCCTACGTCCTGTATCATCAGGGCCTGGTGCCACCGCATATCGCGGCGGGCATCAACCTCAACTTCTGGCCAGCCGGGCCGATCTTCCGCCGCCTGGGCGCGTTCTTCATCCGCCGCACCTTTAAGGGCAACAAGCTCTACTCCACGGTGTTCCGCGAATATCTTGGCGAGCTGTTCAGCCGCGGCTATTCCGTCGAGTATTTCGTCGAAGGCGGCCGCTCCCGTACCGGCCGTCTGCTCGATCCGAAGACCGGTACGCTGTCGATGACCATCCAGGCGATGCTGCGCGGCGGCACCCGGCCGATCACTCTGGTGCCTATCTACATCGGCTATGAACACGTGATGGAAGTAGGCACCTACGCTAAAGAGCTGCGCGGCGCCACCAAAGAGAAAGAGAGCCTGCCGCAGATGGTGCGTGGCTTGAGCAAGCTGCGCAACCTTGGCCAGGGCTATGTCAACTTCGGCGAACCACTGCCGCTGATGACCTACCTTAACCACCATGTGCCGGAGTGGCGGGAAGCCATCGACCCGATCGAAGCCATCCGCCCTTCCTGGCTGACGCCAACGGTGAACAACATCGCCGCTGACCTGATGGTGCGCATCAACAACGCCGGCGCGGCCAACGCCATGAACCTGTGCTGCACGGCGCTGCTGGCCTCGCGTCAGCGTTCACTGACCCGGGAGCAGCTCACCCAACAGCTGGAGTGCTACCTCGCGCTGCTGCGCAATGTGCCCTATTCGCCAGATGCGACGACACCTTCCGCTTCGGCCAGCGAGCTTATCGACCACGCGCTGCAAATGAACAAGTTCGAAGTGGAGAAGGACACCATCGGCGATATCATCATCCTGCCGCGCGAGCAGGCGGTGCTGATGACCTACTATCGCAACAACATCGCCCATATGCTGGTGATACCGTCGCTGTTAGCCGCCCTGGTGACTCAGCATCGTCAGCTCAGCCGCACCGAAGTGCTGCGCCATGTCGAAACGCTGTATCCGTTCCTCAAGGCCGAGCTGTTCCTGCGCTGGGAGAAAGCAGAGCTGGCCGGGGTGGTGGATGCATTGATTGCCGAGATGCTGCGTCAGGAGCTGATCGTCGTCGATGGCGAGGTGATGAGCCTCAATCCGTCGCACTCTCGCTCCCTGCAACTGCTGGCCGCGGGCGCGCGCGAGACGCTGCAGCGCTATGCCATCACCTTCTGGCTGCTGAGCGCCAACCCGTCAATCAACCGCAGTTCGCTGGAAAAAGAGAGTCGTACCGTGGCCCAGCGCCTGTCGGTGCTGCATGGCATTAACGCGCCGGAGTTCTTCGACAAAGCGGTGTTCAGCACCCTGGTGCTGACCCTGCGCGATGAAGGCTACATTAGCGACACCGGCGATGCCGAGCCGGAAGAGACCCTGAAGGTTTATCGGATGCTGGCGGACTTGATTACGTCGGATGTGCGGCTGACGATTGAAAGCGTCACGCAGGATGACGCGTAACGCGGTGTTTTCTGCCCTCGCTTCCCCCCGATACACCGGGGGGAAGCTGACAGGGGATTACAGGTAGCTCATCGCCAGGCCCAGGAATAGCACCAGCCCGACGTAGTTATTGTTCATAAACGCTTTGAAGCAGTTATCGCGCTCGCGATTGAAGATAAGCTTCTGCTGCCAGCCAAACAGACCTGCCGCGACAAACAACGACCAGTAGTATTCCCAGCCCAGCCCATTCAGCCAGCCCACCGCGCCCATCAGCGCCAGCACGGCCACCTGCAGGATACCGATAATCAGACGATCGTTTTCGCCGAACAGGATCGCCGTGGACTTGATGCCGATCTTCACGTCGTCATCGCGATCCACCATCGCATACTGGGTATCGTAGGCCACCGCCCACAGAATGTTGGCGAGGAACATCAGCCAGCAGCTCAGCGGCAGCGATTCGCTAACGGCCGAGAAGGCCATCGGGATCGACCAGCCAAAGGCGGCCCCCAGCACCACCTGCGGCAGATGAGTGTAGCGCTTCATAAACGGGTAGACCCATGCCAGGGCCAGCGCCGCGACCGACAGCAGAATGGTCATGGTGTTGAGGGTGAGCACCAGCAGGAAGGAGAGCAACACCAGAACGATAAACAGCGTTCGCGCCTCTTTCTCGGTAACGTCGCCGCTCGGTAGCGGACGACGGGCGGTACGCTTTACGTGACCATCAAATTTTCGATCGGCATAGTCATTCACCACGCAGCCGGCGGCGCGCATCAGCCAGACGCCGGCGACGAATACCGCCAGGATCCACAGCGGCGGGACGCCCGGCGAGGCCACCCACAGCGCCCACAGCGTCGGCCACAGCAGCAGCAAAGCGCCGATCGGTTTGTCAGTGCGCATCAGGCGATGAAACGCCAACAGCTTATTCTGCGACAGACTCCACTCCATTTTTTCTTCCTCTTAGTACAACGGCGACGCAGGCAAAAACAGCTCGGTCAGCAGCAGGGGTTTGCCGCTCAGCCGCAGGCGGGAACGACGCCCCCACAGCGCTGCATCGCGACCAATTTCAATAAAATCGCGGGTTAATGTCGACGACGTGAACAGGTATCGGCCCAGCGGGATCTGCCCGAGCTGCTGTAGCGCCAGCTCCGGACCACACAGTGTCGACTCCGGCACCACCGTGCGCCCGGCCAGCCAGGGTTCGCCATCGGCATTGAGTATAATCTCCCGCAGCCAGTAGCGCGGCTCGTCAGGTAGCAGCGCCGCTTCGTCAGTCAGCGCCTCACGCTCAATATACCCTTCGTTAATCAGGGTCACGGTGACCTGCTTTCCTTGTTGCTCAAAGCGCTGGGTCATTGAGTCCTCCAGCAGCAGCCAGTCACTCAGGGGCGGCGCCAGGGATGGCATAACGGCAAAATAGCGCAGCGCACGCAGTCGCGTAAGCGCAGGATGGGACATGCCTGATTCTCCGGTACATAACGTGAAAGCATTGTATCGCAGAATAGGCGGTTGGTGGCGGGCAAACGTCAATATACGATCATTCACGCAACAGCCATGCAACAGGCTGCCGCGCGTGCAAAAAAAGGTGCATCCCGAAGGATGCACCTAAAGGCTGTGCCTAAACATCAGCATTGTGGGGAGACGATTACCCCTTGCCTTTTACACTGCTGATAAAGGTGGAACGAGCGGATTTCGAGCCGAGGCGCTCAGCTTCGTTCATCAATTTCAGGGCTTTGTCGATGTCACCTTGTTTCACCGCCTGCTTAATACCGTTGTTGAAGTAGGTTTCGGTATCGCTGAGCATCGGTTCGCTTTTGGCTGCCGGCGCAGCAGCAGCAGCGGCGGCTGGCGCGGCCACCGGCGCGGCGGTATTGCCGACGGTGACCGGACCCGGGCCGGAGGAGCCGAACAGCGGGCCCACCAGCACGCTGGAGGTGCTATTGGTTTTCACTTTCAGCTTCAGCACGCCATCGGTGGTATGTTTAGCGATCGGATCCGGGATATCCGGGGCCGCATTGCCGGCGCCTTTGGCATAGGCTTTCGCCGGATCCAGCAGGGTCGTGGTCTGCTGGAGATCTTTTTCAGTGGTAAACACCAGCACATAGAGTTTTTGCTGGCCCAGCGCCGGGGTCAGGCGCATCACGCCGCCCAGGCGGTCAGCGGTCATGACGCCCGGCTGCTGATAGGTAAAGTAGTTGCTGGGGAAGAACGCCGCTGGCGTCATGTTCTGATCCAGAATCAGCACGTTCGGCGCAAAAATCTGCTTATGTTTGTTCAGTTCGCTGTCGAGCGTCAGAGTCAGCTCACCGATATTGGCCGGTACGCTCCAGGCGGCGACCGGTCCGACGATCCCCGGGACATCCAGGCGTTGACCGCCGGTGGTTAAATCAACGCTCTGCGTCTTTGATTGATCGGCAGGCGTCCAGATCAGCTGCTGCAGCGCGCTGGCTGGAATAGACGGAGCGGCGCTGGTGTTTTGCGGTACAAAGTTAACATCGGCAAGGCTCATCCCCGGCACGCATGCCAACATCCCTGCGGATAAACACAGAGCGACGAGAGTTTTCTTCATTTTCATTCTTCTCACCTTGGATAGCATCGGTTTAGCGGTAGCCAGGCAATAGCGCGCTAACCCTGAATAGTCAGGAGGGGCTGACGCCCCTCCCAGGTTACACCCGTCCTGCGGACGGTATTACCACCACACTTCCATCTGGGCACCGAAGGTAACTTCGCTGTCGTCACCGCGGCTGGAGGTGTACATGCCGCTTCCGCTGCTGTCTTTGGTCTGCAGACCGGAGGCGTTGCTGTAACCCCAGTTTTCATCCCACTTCGCGTAGGTTGCGAAAATACGGATAGCCGGACGAGACCAGACGCTGTTGCCTGCCTGCCACTGTTGAGCCAGAGTAATTTTGTACTGGTTGTTGTTTTCGCTGGTACGCTGGGATTTCACGTTGTCGTAACCGATTTCCAGCTGGGTGCTCATGATCGGCGTCCATTTGTACATCGGACGGACACCCACGGTGTACCAGGTCGAACCGTTTTTGCTGTCCAGGTCCACGTCCTGGTACATTGCCACGTACATCAGGCCCCAGTCATCGTTGAAGTCCATCGCACCGTGATCCAGAACGCGGATCATGCTGCCGTTGTTATCGATGCTGGTCCCTTGAGAGTGGCCGCTGTTCCAGGAGGTCATTGCGTCGGTCGCGTACTGAACGACAAACTTGTTGAAGCCGCCCCAGATGGACTGAGTATGTTCACCGGTCCACATCCAGCCGTCTTTCGACGCGCCGTCTTCCAGGCGGTAGTCATCCTGCGGGTTCGCGCGGCCGTAATCGACGCCTAACTCCAGCACGCCGCCCGGGTTGGTTTCCAGGCCCGCCAGACGGATGTCAAAGACGTCGTTGGCCGTTTTCGCTGCATATTTTTTGGTGTCATCGCTGGAGAAGGTATAAGAACCGCCGCTTTCTGAGTTACGGGTAGCGGCCAGAGAGAGCTTACCGAAGCCAAGGTCAACGTTTTCCAGACCTGCACCCGGGCCGGAGATATCCCAGTAGTAGAAGTCGATCATGTGAACGTCATGACGCTGATAGAAGCGTTTACCCGCCCACAGCGTGGAGCCCGGCAGCCAGTCGATCAGGTTTTTACCCTGGATGTTGGCTTCACGGAACGCCGGAGAGGTGCTTTCCCAGTCATCTTCCTGATTCACGGAATAGGCAACGTTAGTATCGAAATAAAAACTCTTATCCCCTTCTTTCCACAGTTCCTGGCCCAGCTTCAGTTCCGCATAGGTTTCACATTCGTTACCAAGACGGTATTTACTTTGAGCACCGGTCGCTTTGAAGCACTGTTGCTCGCCGCCGCTGCCGGTCCAGCCAATGCCGGAACGCGCGTAGCCATGGAAATCGACAGCCAGCGCCTGAGCAGACATTACGCCTGCTGCGACGGCGACCGCCAGAGGAAGTTTGCGCAGAGTAATCATCATTCTATCTCCTGAGATCATTGCTTTTCTTTGAACGCTTCGCCGGTGTACCGCCTGCCGGGTTCGCGCCTTTTTTTAATGGGAAGCCTTACACGCCCGGCTCTTTATGCAGCCGACGACAAGCGGTGCCATCCTCACGGAATAAGTGGCAACGTTCTGGCGGCAAACCGATGGCGAATGTGGCTCCCTCTTCTACCAACACCACGTCGTTCTGGCGGTAAACCAGGTTCTGACGGATGGCGGGGATCTGGATATGAATTTGCGTTTCATGACCGAGCTGTTCGACGACCTGAACCTCGCCTTCGAGGGTCACATCGGCGATATCGCTGGGCAGTAAATGCTCCGGGCGGATACCTAAGGACATGTTGGCGCCCACCTGAACGTTGGCGCTGTCCACCGGCAGCCAGACTTGCTGACGGTTCGGCAGTTCTACCTGCACCTGATCGATAGCCGTCGCCGTGACTTTGACCGGCAGGAAGTTCATCTTCGGCGAACCGATAAAGCCGGCAACGAAGCGGTCAGCCGGATAGTGATAGAGCTCCAGCGGTTTCCCGACCTGCGCCACACGGCCGGCGTCCAGAACCACGATCTTGTCGGCGAGGGTCATCGCTTCCACCTGATCGTGGGTGACATAAATCATGGTGCGGGCCAGTCGCTTATGCAGACGGGAGATCTCGATACGCATCTGGACGCGCAGGGCGGCATCCAGGTTAGAGAGCGGTTCATCCAGCAGGAAGACGCTTGGCTCTGCCACCAGCGTACGACCGATCGCCACACGCTGGCGCTGACCACCGGAAAGCGCTTTCGGTTTACGCTCCAGGAGATGCGCCAGCTGTAAGACCTCAGCCACCTGAGTCACACGCTGGTTAATAACCTCTTTTTTCGCGCCGGCCAGCTTGAGGCCGAAAGACATATTTTCGGCAACGGAAAGATGGGGATAAAGCGCATATGACTGGAATACCATGCCGATGCCACGTTCGGCTGGCGGCACGTCGTTCATCCGGGTATCGCCAATAAACAGATCGCCGCTGGTGACGGTTTCCAGTCCGGCAATCATACGCAGCAGGGTGGATTTGCCGCAGCCCGACGGTCCAACAAACACGACGAACTCCCCATCCTGGATCTCGAGATTGATATCTTTAGATACCACCACGTCGCCCCAGGCTTTCGTTACATTTCGCAGCTGTACGCTCGCCATGCCCTTCTCCCTTCGTTACAACCTGTCACTTAAAGACACATTCAAGATGGGTCGACTATGCGGCATTCCTTAGGCTGGCAAATCCTCCACCCCCCGGCTTTTTTATGGGGGAGGAGATGGGAGGATGAGAGATTGCCTCTCGCCGCGGGGGATGGCGGACGCAGCGTGATTTCGTGATGGGGACGACAAAATTGGGCACTTTTTTCTGTGCTCCAGGACGCAATACGGCCGTTTTTGCAATGGAGATCACACAACCAGCGGGTGGGGCGTAGACCTGGGGAGGATGGAAAGGGGTTGTTAAAAAAGGAAACTCATCATCGTTAAGCCACCGAAGTGTATCCACGAGTACATCACCAAATAGGACGGGTATATGAAAATCAAAACTGGCGCTCGCATCCTCGCGCTGTCAGCACTGACCACGATGATGTTTTCCGCCTCTGCCCTCGCAAAAATTGAAGAAGGTAAGCTGGTTATCTGGATTAACGGCGACAAAGGCTATAACGGCCTCGCTGAAGTGGGTAAAAAGTTTGAAAAAGACACCGGCATTAAAGTTTCCGTAGAGCATCCGGACAAGCTGGAAGAGAAGTTCCCGCAGGTTGCGGCGACCGGCGACGGCCCGGACATCATCTTCTGGGCGCATGACCGTTTCGGCGGCTACGCACAGTCCGGCCTGCTGGCTGAAATCACCCCGGACAAAGCGTTCCAGGACAAACTCTATCCCTTCACCTGGGATGCCGTGCGCTTTAACGGCAAACTGATCGCCTATCCGGTGGCGGTTGAAGCCCTGTCCCTGATTTATAACAAGGACCTGGTGCCGAACCCGCCGAAAACCTGGGAAGAGATCCCGGCGCTGGATAAAGCGCTGAAAGCGAAAGGTAAGAGCGCGCTGATGTTCAACCTGCAAGAACCGTACTTCACCTGGCCGCTGATCGCTGCCGACGGCGGGTACGCCTTCAAGTTTGAAAACGGCAAATATGACGTGAAAAACGTCGGCGTAGACAGCGCAGGCGCGAAAGCGGGTCTCACCTTCCTGGTTGACCTGATCAAGAACAAGCACATGAATGCCGACACGGATTACTCCATCGCGGAAGCCGCCTTCAACAAAGGCGAAACCGCCATGACCATCAACGGTCCGTGGGCGTGGTCTAACATTGATAAGAGCAAGGTTAATTACGGCGTCGCCCTGCTGCCGACCTTTAAAGGCAAACCATCGAAACCGTTCGTTGGCGTGCTGAGCGCCGGTATCAACGCCGCCAGCCCGAACAAAGAGCTGGCGAAAGAGTTCCTCGAAAACTACCTGATGACCGATCAGGGTCTGGAAGCGGTTAACAACGACAAACCGCTGGGTGCTGTCGCGCTGAAATCCTTCCAGGAGAAACTGGAAAAAGATCCGCGCATCGCCGCCACCATGGCGAACGCCCAGAATGGCGAAATCATGCCTAACATCCCGCAGATGTCTGCCTTCTGGTATGCCGTTCGTACCGCGGTAATCAACGCCGCCAGCGGTCGCCAGACGGTCGATGCTGCACTGAAGGATGCACAGAGCCGTATCACCAAGTAAGAAAACGGCGGGTGGCGCTTGCGCTTACCCGCCCTACCACTACGGCTCGGACCGTAGGTCAGGTAAGCGAAGCGCCGCCTGACAAATAAGTTTTCACCGCTGTAGAGGATGATCCCCATGGATGCCGTTAAAAAGAAACACTGGTGGCAAAGTCCGCAACTCACATGGTCTGTGATTGGCTTACTGTGCCTGCTGGTGGGTTACCTTGTTGTTTTGATGTACGCCCAGGGGGAGTACCTGTTCGCCATCATGACGCTGATTTTAAGCTCAGTTGGCCTGTATATTTTCGCTAATCGCAAGGCTTATGCCTGGCGCTATGTCTATCCCGGCCTCGCCGGCATGGGTCTGTTCGTCCTGTTTCCGCTGATCTGTACCATTGCCATCGCCTTCACTAACTACAGCAGCACCAACCAGCTGACCTTTGAACGTGCGCAGCAGGTGCTGATGGATCGCTCTTTCCAGGCTGGCAAAGCCTATAACTTCACGCTGATCCCGGCGGGGGACGAGTGGAAACTGGCCCTGACCGACGGCGAGAGCGGTAAAAACTACCTTTCCGACGCTTTTAAATTCGGCGGTGAGCAGAAGCTGGCGTTAAAAGAAACCGATGCCCTGCCGGAAGGCGAGCGCGTCAGCCTGCGCGTCATTACCCAGAACCGCACCGCGCTGAACCAACTGACCGCGGTGCTGCCGGATGACAGCAAAGTGATCATGAGCTCGCTGCGTCAGTTCTCTGGCACTCAACCGCTGTATACGCTTAGCGAAGATGGGGTGCTGACCAACAATCAGACCCACGTTAAATACCGCCCGAACAATGACGTAGGCTTCTACCAGGCGATTAACGCCGACGGCAGCTGGGGCACTGAAAAGCTGAGCCCGGGCTACACCGTGACGATCGGCTGGGATAACTTCACTCGCGTCTTCCAGGACGAAGGTATCCAGAAACCGTTCTTCGCTATTTTCGTCTGGACCGTGGTGTTCTCGGTGCTGACGGTGATTTTGACCGTGGCCGTGGGAATGGTGCTGGCTTGTCTGGTGCAGTGGGAAGCGCTGAAAGGCAAAGCAATTTACCGCGTCCTGTTGATTCTGCCGTATGCCGTACCGTCGTTTATTTCGATTCTGATTTTCAAAGGGCTGTTCAACCAGAGCTTTGGTGAAATCAATATGATGCTCAGCGCGCTGTTCGGCATTAAGCCGGCCTGGTTTAGCGACCCGACCACCGCGCGTACCATGATCATCATCGTCAATACCTGGCTGGGCTATCCGTACATGATGATCCTGTGCATGGGGTTGCTGAAGGCGATTCCGGACGATCTGTACGAAGCGTCGGCGATGGATGGCGCCGGTCCGTTCCAGAACTTCTTTAAAATTACGCTGCCGCTGCTGATCAAACCGCTGACACCGCTGATGATCGCCAGCTTCGCCTTTAACTTTAACAACTTCGTGCTGATTCAGCTGTTGACCAACGGTGGTCCGGACCGTCTCGGCACCACCACCCCGGCCGGTTATACCGACCTGCTGGTGAGCTACACCTATCGCATCGCCTTTGAAGGCGGCGGCGGTCAGGACTTCGGCCTGGCGGCGGCTATCGCAACGCTTATCTTCCTGCTGGTTGGCGCGTTAGCGATTGTGAATCTGAAAGCCACGCGCATGAAGTTTGATTAAGGGAGATAACGATAATGGCTATGGTCCAACCCAAATCTCAAAAGCTGCGTCTCTTTACTACGCATCTCCTGCTACTGATTTTTATCGCGGCGATTATGTTTCCGCTGCTGATGGTTATCGCCATCTCGCTGCGCGAGGGTAACTTCGCCACCGGCAGCCTGATCCCGGATACCATCTCCTGGGAACACTGGCGTCTGGCGTTAGGCTTCAGCGTCGAACACGCCGATGGCCGCGTCACGCCGCCGCCGTTCCCGGTGCTGCTGTGGCTGTGGAACTCGATTAAGGTCGCCGGCATTACCGCGATCGGTATCGTCGCCCTCTCCACCACCTGCGCCTACGCTTTTGCCCGTATGCGCTTCCCGGGGAAAGCGACGCTGCTGAAAGGGATGCTGATTTTCCAGATGTTCCCGGCGGTGCTGTCGCTGGTGGCTCTGTATGCGTTGTTTGATCGCCTGGGCCAGTACATCCCGTTCGTCGGCCTCAACACCCACGGCGGCGTGATCTTCGCTTATATGGGCGGTATCGCGCTGCACGTCTGGACGATTAAAGGCTACTTCGAAACCATCGATGGTTCGCTGGAAGAAGCGGCGGCGCTGGATGGCGCGACCCCATGGCAGGCCTTCCGCCTCGTGCTGCTGCCGCTGTCGGTGCCGATTCTGGCGGTGGTGTTTATTCTGTCGTTCATCGCAGCCATCACCGAAGTGCCCGTCGCCTCGCTGCTGCTGCGCGATGTGAACAGCTATACCCTGGCGGTAGGTATGCAACAGTATCTCAACCCGCAGAACTATCTGTGGGGCGACTTCGCCGCTGCGGCGGTGCTCTCCGCCATCCCGATCACGGTCGTCTTCCTGCTGGCGCAGCGCTGGCTGGTTAACGGCCTGACGGCGGGTGGGGTGAAAGGTTAAGTTTTTTTGTAACACCGGCCCCAAATTTCAGATGAGGGCCGACGGTCTAGCCGCAATACACGACCCCAACCGGGTATTGTCGCCGTCGCCCTCAGCTGAAAAAGTAAGGCCAATGCCACTGCTATCCTCAACTGGACCCTACATAAATTTTATTTGTGACTGTTGGTCAGCGGCCCTGGAGGCCGCTTTTTTTTATTCGCGTTTCAGGCGATTGGAGTTACACAGCCAGAGCGTAATCACCAGGATCAGGATCGCAGCAGAGTAAATCAGCACCGCCATCGGCGACTCATGGTCGATGATAATCAGGCGCACAATCGCGGTGATGCCGATATAGACGAAATAGCGCAGCGGGAAGTGGAACCCCGACTGAAAATACTTGACGATCAGCGCGATAAACTCGAAGTAGAGGAAGTAGACCACCAGACCTTCCACCAGCCGGTACTTACTGGTCGGCTCCGGGGTAAAGAGGACATCGGCCAGATGCAACGTCTCTTTCCCGAGGAAGACGATCAAAATAATCCCCAGGCACAGCAGCCCAAGATTCAAAACCGTTTGCATCGCGGTGGCGATAAAATTCACCAGCGGACGATAAACCGACGACATAAATACCCCTCATCATTATGCTTCTTTGAGACCTGTATAACGCAAAAATGTGATCCAGATCGACATTATTCGCTAACTTTTTGCCACCACCGGCGAAGATGTAACAATCACAGCCCAGACGGACGGGTTAAAAAGGAAACAACCATGCTGAAGATTCGTACCGCACGCGCAGAGGATGCGGCTTTACTCAATGAAATGGGCAATGCCAGCTATCGCCATCACTTTGCTCACCTCTGGCATAACGCCGACGAGCTGGCGTGCTACCTGCAACAAGAGTATTCCCTGGCCTCGCTGCAACGCAGCCTGACCGATTCCCAGTGCTGTTGGTTGATTGCTGAAGCCCCCCACCCTGTCGGCTTTGCGAAATACGCCTGTCGTCAGGCGATAAGTCCTGAAGGTCCGTCCGGTACGCTGTTGCATAAGCTCTATCTGCTGCCTGACACAACGGGCCGACGCTACGGCGAGCAGATATTTCGCGCCGTCGAGGCGAGAGCAAAAGCGGCCGGTGAACGCTGGCTGTGGCTGGAAGTGCTCGCCGATAACCCCGCTGCGCGCCGCTTTTACGAACGTCAGGGGATGCAGCACGTGAAAGATGTCGCATTTCATTCCGCCAGCCAGCAAAGCACCTTACATATTCTGGCCAAACCGATCTGAGAGGCACTATGCATACCCTTCGGGAAACGGCGATCCGCAACGTCACCAGCGGTGAGAACGTGGTGATCTACCAGCCCGCCAACCTGTACGACTGTGTCCTTGGCGATAACGTCTTCGTCGGGCCGTTCGTTGAGATCCAGGGCAATACCCGCATTGGCGCGAACAGTAAAATTCAGTCCCATACTTTTATCTGCGAGTACGTCACCATTGGCCAGCGCTGCTTTATCGGTCACGGCGTGATGTTTGCCAACGACCTGTTTCGCGACGGCAAACCGAATGCCGACCGCGCCAGCTGGGGGCGAATTGAGATTGGCGATG
This sequence comes from Klebsiella sp. RC2, assembly GCF_014192815.1. Classification (NCBI taxonomy): domain Bacteria; kingdom Pseudomonadati; phylum Pseudomonadota; class Gammaproteobacteria; order Enterobacterales; family Enterobacteriaceae; genus Klebsiella; species Klebsiella sp. RC2. The sequence goes on from NZ_JACHYL010000007.1 coordinate 345,098, forward strand.
ACGTGTCGATCGGCAGCGGCGCCACGATTCTGGCCGTCAGCATCTGCGATGGGGTGGTGATAGGCGCGGGCAGCGTGGTGACGAAGTCCATTACCGAGAAAGGGGTGTGGGCGGGGAATCCGGCGAGGCTGCTGCGGCGGCTGTAAAAAAAATGCCGACCTAAGGGTCGGCATTGCGTCTTAGCTGCGCAAGATTATGCGCGCCAGGCTTTATAACGGTTAATCAGGCCGTTAGTCGAGCTGTCGTGGCTGCTAACTTCGCTGCCGTCTTTCAGCTCCGGCAGGATGCGGTTAGCCAGCTGTTTGCCCAGTTCAACGCCCCACTGGTCGAAGGTGAAGATGTTGAGGATCGCGCCCTGGGTGAAGATTTTGTGCTCGTACAGGGCAATCAGCGCCCCCAGGCTGAACGGGGTGATTTCACGCAGCAGGATGGAGTTCGTCGGACGGTTGCCTTCAAACACTTTGAACGGCACCACGTGCTCCAGGGTCGCCGGATCTTTACCCTGATCGCGATATTCCTGCTCGACCACTTCACGGGATTTACCGAAAGCCAGGGCCTCGGTCTGAGCGAAGAAGTTGGACAGCAGCTTCGGATGATGGTCGGACAGCGGGTTGTGGGTGATAGCTGGGGCGATGAAATCGCACGGTACCATTTTGGTGCCCTGGTGGATCAGCTGGTAGAACGCGTGCTGACCGTTGGTGCCCGGCTCACCCCAGATGATCGGGCCAGTCTGGTAGTCTACCGCGTGGCCGTTACGGTCAACATACTTACCGTTGGACTCCATGTTGCCCTGCTGGAAGTAGGCGGCAAAACGGTGCATGTACTGGTCGTACGGCAGAATCGCTTCGGTTTCTGCTCCGAAGAAGTTGTTGTACCAGATACCGATCAGCGCCAGCAGCACCGGCAGGTTTTTCTCCGCCGGGGTGGTGGAGAAGTGTTTATCCATCGCATGCGCGCCGGACAGCAGCTCAACGAAGTTGTCGAAGCCCACGGAGAGAATGATGGACAGGCCAATCGCCGACCACAGGGAGTAGCGGCCGCCAACCCAGTCCCAGAATTCGAACATGTTGGCGGTGTCGATGCCGAACTCGCCAACTGCTTTCGCGTTGGTAGAGAGCGCGGCGAAGTGTTTAGCCACGTGCTTGTCGTCGCCCGCGGTCGCCAGGAACCAGTCGCGCGCGCTGTGGGCGTTGGTCATGGTCTCCTGGGTGGTGAAGGTCTTGGACGCCACCAGGAACAGGGTCGTTTCCGGATCCACGTTCTTCAGCACTTCAGCGATGTGGGTGCCATCGACGTTGGAGACAAAGTGCATGTTGAGGTGGTTTTTGTACGGACGCAGCGCTTCGGTGACCATGAACGGACCGAGGTCGGAACCGCCGATACCAATGTTAACCACGTCGGTGATCGGTTTGCCGGTATAGCCTTTCCAGCTACCGGAGATAATCGCTTCTGAGAAGGTTTTCATCTTCTCCAGCACAGCGTTCACTTCCGGCATCACATCTTTGCCATCAACCACAATCGGCGTATTGCTGCGGTTGCGCAGCGCGACGTGCAGTACCGCACGGTCTTCGGTACGGTTGATCTTTTCGCCGGAGAACATCGATTTAATGGCGCCTGCCAGATCGGTCTCTTTCGCCAGATCCTGCAGTTTAGCCAGCGTCTCTTCGGTGATGCGGTTTTTGGAGAAGTCCACCAGCATCAGATCGTCGAACGTCGCGGAAAACTTAGAAAAACGGTCGCTATCTTTGGCGAACAGCTCGCTGATAGTGACATCTTTCATTTCGTCGAAGTGTTTCTGTAATGCCTGCCAGGCAGAGGTCTGCGTTGGGTTGATGTTTTTCATTAGCAATACTCTTCTGATTTGAGATTGTGACTTCGGTCGATTGTAGCGCCGGTGACGGAAAATTGTGATGATTTTTGTGACTTGTCCCTGACGCCGGTCAGGAATCGGGTCAAAACGGAGTAAAAAGCCCCATTAGTATAGCTATCATAAGGCTTTTTTCTGTTAGCCGCAGGGGCATGAAAAATCCGCATAACCGCAGCGTTGACATAGCTGGTGTTAAGCCTTTATATATCCGCAGTGCTTACGTATTGGTAGGTATCTATTGCTCGCGCATTTCACGCTACAGCGAAAGGGTATTCGCGGGGGATATAATGTCCCTGTTCCCCCGGCCAGGTGAAAGACGTCGGTAATTGCCAGAAGAGGTGCGTTGCCCAGGTAACCGTATTGGAGGAACCAGTCCGGGGAAAATACGTGAGGGGGAGCAACGCCGAGGTGAAAGAGCGTCTGGTCACGCTCCTCACCGGCCACAGGGGCTGAATCCCCTGGGTTGTCACCAGAAACGTTCGCAGTCGGGCGTTTCATACCCGAACACCTCAGCGCCCAGAGCGGTGAGTCGGGTCTACAAGGTGGAGCACTTCTGGGTGACATCGTAGTTGTTTATCACTCTGCGCCACCCTGTTTATCGCTCTTCCCTTGTGCCATGGCTGAATAATTTGGCCTGGCTTATTAAGACATTTTGTTGCGATCCGGCGGCGTCCAGCCCCTGCCACGATCGGTGTTCAGGAATCGTTTTAATAAGTCAGGCCCCCTGACACGAGGTTGTTATGACAGATCTAGTCGTCGCCAAATTTGGCGGCACCAGCGTTGCCGATTTTGACGCTATGAACCGCAGCATCGATGTGGCGCTGCTCGATGCCAATACCCGTATTGTTGTGCTCTCCGCCTCCGCCGGCGTGACCAACATTCTGGTGGCCTTAGCGGGAGGGCTGGAACCCACCGAACGTTTTTCCCAGCTGGATGCTCTGCGCCAGATCCAGTTCAATATTCTGGAGCGTTTGCGCTATCCCAACGTGATCCGCGAAGAGATTGAGCGCCTGCTGGAAAATATCACCACGCTGGCGGAAGCCGCCGCGCTCGCCTCCTCGACCGCCCTGACCGACGAACTGGTCAGCCATGGCGAACTGATGTCCACCCTGCTGTTTGTAGAAATTCTGCGTGAACGCGGTATTCAGGCGCAGTGGTTTGACGCCCGTAAAGTGCTGCGCACTAACGATCGCTTTGGCCGCGCCGAACCGGACATCGCCGCCGTCGCCGAACTGACCCAGCAGCAGCTGGCGCCGCGCCTGGCGGAAGGCCTGGTGGTGACCCAGGGCTTTATCGGCAGCGAAGCGAAAGGCCGCACCACCACCCTCGGCCGCGGCGGTAGCGATTATACCGCCGCTCTGCTCGGCGAAGCGCTGAATGCCACCCGCGTCGATATCTGGACCGATGTGCCCGGGATCTATACGACCGATCCGCGCGTGGCGCCAGCGGCGAAACGCATCGACGTCATCGCCTTTGAAGAGGCAGCGGAAATGGCCACCTTTGGCGCCAAAGTGCTGCACCCGGCGACCCTGCTGCCCGCTGTGCGCAGCGATATCCCGGTGTTTGTCGGCTCCAGTAAAGAGCCTAAAGCGGGCGGTACGCTGGTGTGTAAAACCACCGAGAACCCGCCGCTGTTCCGCGCGCTGGCGCTGCGTCGCCGCCAGACGCTGCTGACGCTGCACAGCCTGAATATGCTGCACTCCCGCGGCTTCCTCGCCGAGGTATTCGGCATTCTGGCGCGCCATAACATCTCCGTCGATTTGATCACCACCTCCGAAGTGAGCGTGGCCCTGACCATGGATACCACCGGCTCAACCTCTGCAGGCGATACCCTGCTGACCCAGGCGCTGCTGACTGAACTCTCCTCGCTGTGCCGCGTGGAAGTGGAGGAAGACCTGGCGCTGGTGGCCCTGATTGGCAATGAGCTGTCGAAAGCCTGCGGCGTCGGCAAAGAGGTCTTTGGCGTCCTCGAGCCGTTTAATATCCGCATGATCTGCTATGGCGCCTCCAGCCATAACCTCTGCTTCCTGGTGCCTGGCGCCGATGCGGAGAAGGTGGTGCAGAAGCTGCATCACAATTTGTTTGAATAAAATTTCTTAGCACGATAAACAATACCTATAGCCGGGCTCGAACCCGGCTTTTTTATAACAACATCAACACAACCAGCGGACCTGCTCGCCGTCCCATCGGGATGGCGCGGCCCGGTTCGCGTATCGCAAGGAACACAACATGCTCGCAACTCTGACGCGGCTGTTCCCGTTATGGGCACTGCTGCTCTCCGTTCTGGCCTATTACACTCCCACCACCTTCACCCCAATTGGCCCATGGGTCACCACCCTGCTGATGCTGATCATGTTCGGTATGGGTGTGCATCTGAAGCTGGAGGATTTCAAACGCGTCCTGTCGCGCCCGGCGCCGGTCGCTGCGGGGATCTTTCTCCATTATCTGGTGATGCCGCTCGCCGCCTGGCTGCTGGCGCTGCTGTTTCATATGCCGCCGGAGCTTTCCGCCGGGATGGTGCTGGTCGGCAGCGTCGCCAGCGGGACTGCCTCCAACGTGATGATCTTTCTTGCCAAAGGGGATGTGGCGCTGTCGGTGACCATCTCCTCGGTCTCCACCCTCGTCGGCGTCGTGGCGACACCGCTGCTCACCCGTCTGTACGTCGACGCGCATATTCAGGTCGACGTCATGGGCATGTTGCTCAGCATTCTGCAGATTGTGGTCATCCCCATCGCGCTGGGACTGATTGTCCATCATCTGCTGCCGAAGGTGGTGAAAGCGGTAGAGCCGTTCCTGCCCGCCTTCTCGATGGTGTGCATTCTGGCGATCATCAGCGCGGTGGTGGCGGGTTCCGCCGCCCATATTGCCTCCGTCGGCCTGGTGGTGATTATCGCGGTGATCCTGCATAACACCATTGGCCTGCTTGGCGGCTACTGGGGCGGACGTCTGTTTGGTTTTGATGAATCCACCTGCCGTACGCTGGCGATCGAGGTGGGGATGCAGAACTCTGGCCTGGCGGCCGCGCTGGGTAAAATTTACTTCGGCCCGCTGGCGGCGCTGCCAGGCGCGCTGTTCTCCGTCTGGCATAACCTGTCCGGTTCGCTGCTGGCCGGGTACTGGTCAGGAAAGCCTATCGCCAAAAAAGCCGACAAGCGCTGAGCGTGATACGTCCGGGCGCAGGCCCGGGCGTGTGCGTTATCCAATCTGCAAACGTACTGGTTTACCTAACTTCATTAACATCATGACTAACGCATCCAGGGTAAACTTACTGGTTTTCTGATTGACCACATCTGAAATACGCGGGCGCGAAATGCTCAACTTCGCGGCAGCATCGGCCTGCTTCAATTGATGTTCATCTATCCACTCAGCGATTTCCTGCATTAACTGTCGTTTAAGCGCCATCAACTGCTCAACTTCTTTTTCCGCTTGTCCCCGAAGCTGCTCTGCGTCAGCATCATCAAAGCCCAGTTCACTGAATATATTGCTCTCTTCAGAGGTCACATGACGAATACCATCCACCCTCTTACGATTCATTTATGACTCCTGTGTTCCTGCTGTATAACCTGCAAACGGTTTCTGACAATCTGTTTTTCGTGTTCGGCGGTACGTCGCGTCTTTTTGTTAAAACAGTGCAGGACATATATCGCCTCTGCAAAACGGGCCAGATAAATTACCCGATATGCACCGGAAAAGTGGCGCAGGCGGATTTCCTCAAAGCCCCGCCCCAGTTGAGGCATCGCTTTCCAGTCCGCAGCCTCTAAACCCGACTGTAAACGATAAAGCTGGAATCCGGCATCTCTGCGGACGTCCTCAGGAAACTGGCGCAGATCGTCAAAGGAAGAGCCCATCCAGACGATACGCCTTAATTTCTGTTGCTGATTGAGCATACCACATCCTTGTATAAAATTTTATACATCTCCCGCCCAAAATTTGTCGTCGTTGGCCAGTAGGCGTGCCGTTACCCTAAGCCAGACCCGCGCACTGGTCACCAACGAGGGAAATATTCTGCGAGGCGCTTTCCGGATGCGTTCTATTTTGCGCTGATTGCCGTACACTGGGTGCTCTGGTCTGACTGAGGGCACCACCATGGCACTCCCCCGTATTACACAAAAAGAGATGACCGAGCGCGAACAGCGCGAATTGAAAACGCTGCTTGACCGCGCGCGCATTGCGCATGGCCGCCCGCTGAGCAATGCGGAAACGAACAGCGTGAAAAAGGAATATATCGATAAGCTGATGGCGCAGCGTGAAGCGGAAGCGAAGAAAGCCCGCCAGGTGAAAAAACAGCAGGCTTATAAAACGGATAAGGAAGCGACCTTTTCCTGGTCGGCGAATACGCCGACCCGCGGCAGGCGTTAACGCCCTTTCTTTTTACGTCCCGGCTGGGTGAAACGTTTCCCGTTAGCAGCCGGGCGGCCCTTATCGTTGCTATTTTCCATCTTCACCACCGGGCGCTTGATGCCGGGAGTCGCCGCTTTGGCCTTCGGCCTGGCTTTCGGCTTCGCTTCGGAAGAGGAGTTTTCAATCAGCTTGAACAGGTCGATCAACTCGTCATCGGTTAGATCACGCCATTCCCCCAAGGGGATCCCCGTCAGGCTCACGTTCATAATCCGCGTACGCTCAAGCTTCGTCACTTCATAGCCAAAGTGCTCGCACATACGACGGATCTGGCGATTCAGCCCCTGCACCAGAGTGATGCGGAAAACGAACAGCGCCTCTTTCTTCACTTTACATTTTTTCGTCACCGTCCCGAGAATCGGCACCCCCGCGCCCATCCCGCGAATGAACTCATCGGTCACTGGCTTATCGACCGTCACCAGATACTCTTTTTCATGGTCGTTGCCGGCACGCAGGATCTTGTTCACCAGATCACCGTGGTTGGTGAGGAAGATCAGCCCCTGAGAATCTTTATCCAGACGGCCAATAGGGAAGATACGCTTGCTGTGGTTGACGAAGTCGACAATATTGTCGCGTTCGCCATCTTCGGTGGTGCTCACAATACCGACCGGCTTATTCAGCGCAATCAGCACCAGATCATCCGCTTCACGCGGCTCAATCAACCGTCCGTTCACTTTGACCAGGTCACCAGGCTTCACCTGATCGCCAATGGTGGCGCGCTTGCCATTAATAAAGACGTTGCCTTGTTCAATAAAGCGGTCCGCTTCGCGACGCGAGCAGATGCCGCTTTCGCTGATGTATTTATTTAATCGGGTTGATGAGTCGGGCAGCATAGATTCTCCTGTAAAAGCGAAATATACCCTACCTTGTGGGCGAGAAAAAAGATGTGCCTTTGCGCCCTCCGGCGCAAGGTGTGATCGACTACGCCTTTTTTCACAAAAGTGTCCCGCTCAACGCCTGGCAACTTTGCATGATGAAATATCACAGAATCAGCGATTTAGCGTGCAATGCACAAAGGTGCCAACAACCCGCTATTGATAACGCAAATGTGCAAGATTATTCGCCAGATTAGGGTGATGAAATAAAAGAAAATCGCTTTAAACGGTGGCTCTAATAGGGTTATATCAGATCAACAGCACAAACCCGCGATTTGCACAAATGTGCAGGAGCCTGCAGATGACCATGGAAAACAGCGATGATATCCGGTTGATTGTCAAAATCGCCCAGCTCTATTACGAGCAGGATATGACTCAGGCGCAAATCGCTCGCGAGCTGGGGATCTATCGCACCACCATCAGTCGCCTGCTGAAGCGCGGCCGCGAGCAGGGCATTGTTACCATCGCCATCAACTATGACTACAATGAAAACCTGTGGCTCGAGCAACAGCTCAAGCAAAAATTTGGCCTGAAAGAGGCGGTGGTTGCCAGCAGCGATGGGCTGCTGGAAGAAGAACAGCTGAGTGCGATGGGCCAGCATGGCGCCCTGCTTGTCGATCGGTTGCTGGAGCCAGGCGATATCATCGGTTTTTCATGGGGCCGCGCCGTGCGTTCGCTGGTGGAGAACCTGCCGCAGGCCAGCCAGTCACGCCAGGTGATCTGCGTCCCCATCATCGGTGGACCTTCCGGTAAACTGGAGAGCCGCTACCATGTGAACACCTTAACCTACGGCGCGGCAGCCAGACTGAAAGCGGAATCCCACCTTGCCGATTTTCCAGCCCTGCTGGATAACCCGCTGATCCGCAACGGCATCATGCAGTCCCAGCACTTTAAAACCATCTCATCCTACTGGGACAGCCTGGATGTGGCGCTGGTGGGTATTGGTTCACCGGCCATTCGCGACGGCGCAAACTGGCACGCCTTCTACGGCAGCGAAGAGAGCGACGATCTCAACGCCCGCCACGTCGCCGGGGATATCTGTTCGCGTTTCTACGATATTAACGGCGGGTTAGTCGATACCAATATGAGCGAAAAAACCCTGTCGATCGAAATGGCGAAGCTGCGCCAGGCTCGCTATTCCATCGGCATCGCCATGGGGGAAGAGAAATACTCTGGCATTCTTGGCGCATTGCACGGACGCTATATTAATTGTCTGGTGACAAACAGAGAAACGGCTGAGTTATTACTGAAATAACACACAGGATATGATTTCACGTAGCACCCGCTGCGGGGGATCCCTTTATCTAAAGAAATGGGAGTGAATAATGAATACCTGGTTAAATTTAAAAGATAACGTCATTATCGTGACCGGCGGCGCCTCGGGAATTGGGCTGGCCATTGTCGATGAATTATTATCACAAGGTGCTCATGTCCAGATGATTGATATTCATGGCGGCGATCGTCATCACAATGGCGATAATTATCACTTCTGGCCGACGGATATTTCCAGCGCGACAGAGGTGCAACAGACTATCGATGCCATTATTCAGCGCTGGTCGCGTATTGATGGTTTGGTCAATAACGCTGGCGTGAATTTCCCGCGTTTATTAGTCGACGAAAAAGCACCGGCCGGCCGCTATGAATTAAACGAAGCCGCTTTTGAAAAAATGGTCAATATCAACCAGAAAGGGGTGTTTTTCATGTCGCAGGCGGTGGCGCGTCAAATGGTCAAACAGCGCGCCGGTGTGATTGTCAATGTCTCTTCGGAGAGCGGCCTGGAAGGCTCTGAAGGTCAAAGCTGCTACGCCGCGACCAAGGCCGCGCTCAACAGCTTTACCCGCTCCTGGTCCAAAGAATTGGGTAAATATGGGATCCGCGTGGTCGGCGTTGCGCCGGGGATCCTCGAAAAAACCGGTCTGCGGACACCGGAATATGAAGAGGCGCTGGCCTGGACGCGCAATATCACCGTCGAGCAACTTCGCGAGGGATATACCAAAAACGCCATTCCCATCGGGCGGGCAGGAAAGCTCTCGGAAGTGGCTGATTTTGTTTGCTATCTCTTGTCAGCGCGCGCCAGCTACATCACCGGAGTCACCACTAACATTGCCGGCGGAAAAACGCGCGGTTAAGGAGGCAGTATGGTTCACGCTATCTTCTGCGCCCACGGCCAGCTGGCCGGGGCCATGCTTGATTCGGTATGCATGGTCTACGGCGAGGTTAACGTCAGCGCCGTCGCGTTTGTCCCCGGCGAAAACGCGGCGGATATCGCCATTAACCTGGAAAAGTTAGTAAGCGCCCACACCGATGAGGAGTGGGTAATCGCGGTAGATTTGCAGTGCGGAAGCCCATGGAATGCCGCAGCCGGGCTGGCAATGCGTCACCCGCAGATCCGGGTGATTAGCGGCCTGTCGCTGCCGCTGGCGCTCGAGCTGGTGGATAACCAGCATACCCTGAGCGCCGATGACTTATGCCAGCATCTGCAGGCCATCGCCAGTCAGTGCTGTGTGGTCTGGCAGCAGCCAGAAACCGTTGAGGAGGAGTTCTGATGCAAATTACCCTCGCCCGTATTGATGACCGACTGATTCATGGCCAGGTCACCACCGTGTGGTCAAAAGTCGCCAACGCCCAGCGGATAATTATCTGCAATGACGATGTATTTAACGATGAGGTTCGCCGGACCCTGTTGCGCCAGGCGGCTCCGCCAGGCATGAAGGTAAACGTTGTCAGTCTGGAAAAAGCGGTTGCGGTCTATCATAACCCGCAATATCAGGACGAGACCGTCTTTTATTTATTTACCAATCCACACGATGTTTTAACGATGGTGCGCCAGGGCGTGCAGATCGCCACGTTAAATATTGGTGGCATGGCCTGGCGACCCGGTAAAAAACAGCTAACCAAAGCCGTTTCTTTGGATCCGCAGGATATTCAGGCATTCCGTGAACTCGATAAACTGGGCGTAAAACTCGATTTACGCGTGGTCGCATCAGATCCGTCAGTCAATATTCTCGACAAAATTAACGAAACAGCTTTCTGCGAATAAAAAATAGCGCCTGTTGTGATATGCCGTAGCAGGCAGGATGACTCACACCTTAAAGGTCAAAAATTATGGAAATTAGTACCCTACAGATAATAGCCATATTTATTTTTTCCTGTATTGCCGGAATGGGCAGCGTGCTGGATGAATTTCAGACCCATCGGCCCCTTATCGCCTGTACCGTGATTGGCCTCATCCTGGGCGATTTAAAAACCGGGGTTATGCTCGGCGGTACGCTGGAGCTGATCGCCCTCGGCTGGATGAACGTGGGGGCAGCGCAGTCGCCAGATTCGGCGCTGGCCAGCATTATCTCCGCCATTCTGGTGATTGTGGGCCACCAGAGCATTGCCACCGGTATCGCCATTGCTCTGCCGGTGGCCGCCGCCGGGCAGGTGCTGACCGTTTTCGCCCGTACCATTACCGTGGTGTTCCAGCACGCCGCGGACAAAGCGGCCGAGGAGGCGCGCTTTCGCACCATCGACCTGCTGCATGTCTCCGCGCTGGGGGTGCAGGCACTGCGCGTGGCAATCCCGGCGCTGGTGGTCTCGCTGTTCGTTAGCGCGGACATGGTCAGCAGTATGCTCAGCGCGATCCCGGAATTCGTCACCCGCGGCCTGCAGATTGCCGGTGGTTTCATTGTCGTCGTGGGCTACGCGATGGTGCTGCGAATGATGGGCGTGAAGTACCTGATGCCCTTCTTTTTCCTCGGTTTTCTCGCCGGGGGTTATCTCGACTTCAGCCTGCTGGCCTTCGGCGGCGTGGGCGTCATCATCGCGCTGATCTACATCCAGCTCAATCCACAGTGGCGTAAGGCTGAACCCGCCGCCTCCACTGCCCCCTCTGCCCCCGCCCTTGACCAGCTTGACGACTAATGGAGCCGAAAATGGAACAGAAAAAAATCACGCAAGGCGACCTGGTGAGCATGTTTCTCCGCTCCAACCTCCAGCAGGCCTCCTTTAACTTCGAACGTATTCATGGCCTGGGGTTTTGCTACGACATGATCCCGGCGATCAAACGCCTGTATCCGCTCAAAGCCGATCAGGTCGCGGCGCTGAAGCGTCATCTGGTGTTCTTTAATACCACGCCGGCGGTGTGTGGCCCGGTGATCGGCGTCACCGCCGCCATGGAGGAGGCCCGGGCTAACGGCGCGGCCATTGACGATGGCGCTATCAACGGCATCAAAGTGGGTCTGATGGGCCCGCTGGCCGGCGTCGGCGACCCGCTGGTCTGGGGCACGCTGCGGCCGATTACCGCGGCCCTTGGCGCCTCGCTGGCCCTCTCCGGCAATATTCTGGGACCTTTGTTATTTTTCTTTATTTTCAATGCGGTGCGGCTGGCAATGAAGTGGTACGGCCTGCAACTGGGCTTCCGTAAAGGGGTCAATATCGTCAGCGATATGGGCGGCAATCTGCTGCAGAAGCTGACCGAAGGCGCCTCCATTCTCGGCCTGTTTGTCATGGGGGTGCTGGTGACCAAATGGACCACCATCAATGTGCCGCTGGTGGTGTCCCAAACGCCCGGTGCAGACGGCGCCACCGTCACGATGACCGTCCAGAACATCCTCGATCAGCTCTGCCCCGGCCTGCTGGCGCTGGGCCTGACGCTACTGATGGTGCGTCTGCTGAACAAGAAAGTGAATCCGGTCTGGCTGATTTTCGCCCTTTTCGGCTTAGGCATTATCGGCAACGCCCTCGGCTTTCTGTCCTGATTATTCCGCCCCGGCGATGCCGGGGTGACGTCAACAACATAGCCCCGAAAGATGAAGGGGATGAGGTGGTTTATGCAAACAACAACGGCCCTGCGCCTGTATGGCAAACGAGACCTGCGCCTGGAAACCTTTACCCTCCCGGCGATGCAGGACGATGAGATCCTCGCCCGGGTGGTCACGGACAGCCTGTGTCTTTCCTCATGGAAAGAGGCCAATCAGGGTGCCGATCATAAAAAGGTGCCAGATGATGTGGCCACCAGGCCCATTATTATCGGTCATGAATTCTGCGGCGAAATCCTTGCCGTCGGTAAAAAGTGGCAGCATAAGTTTCAGCCAGGGCAGCGCTACGTGATCCAGGCCAACCTGCAGTTGCCCGACCGACCCGACTGCCCCGGCTACTCATTCCCATGGATCGGTGGCGAAGCCACCCATGTGGTGATCCCCAATGAGGTGATGGCGCAGGATTGCCTGCTCACCTGGGAGGGGGATACCTGGTTTGAAGGATCGCTGGTGGAGCCGCTCTCCTGCGTCATTGGCGCTTTCAACGCCAATTATCATCTGCAGGAGGGGAGTTACAACCACGTGATGGGGATCCGTCCTCAGGGACGCACTCTGATCCTGGGCGGGACGGGGCCGATGGGGCTGCTGGCTATCGACTATGCGCTGCACGGCCCCATCAATCCTTCACTACTGGTAGTGACCGATACCAATAAGCCGAAGCTCAGCTACGCCCGCCGTCATTACCCCTCTGAGCCGCAGACGCTGATCCACTACCTCGACGGCCATGAGGCCAGTCGCGATACGCTGCTGGCGCTCAGCGGCGGCCATGGCTTCGACGATATCTTCGTGTTTGTGCCAAACGAACAGCTGATCACCCTGGCCTCCTCGTTGCTGGCTCCGGACGGCTGCCTGAATTTCTTTGCTGGCCCCCAGGATAAGCAATTCAGCGCCCCGATCAACTTCTACGACGTGCACTACGCCTTTACCCACTACGTCGGCACCTCCGGCGGTAATACTGACGATATGCGCGCCGCGGTGGCGCTAATGCAGGCGAAAAAGGTCCAGACGGCGAAAGTGGTCACCCATATTCTCGGCCTGAACGCCGCGGGTGAAACCACCCTCGATCTGCCTGCCGTCGGTGGGGGAAAAAAGCTGGTGTATACCGGAAAAGCCTTCCCGCTCACGCCGCTGGGCGAGATCGCCGATCCCGAACTGGCAGCGATTGTGGCGCGTCACCATGGGATCTGGTCCCAGGAGGCTGAAGCGTATCTGCTGGCCCACGCGGAGGATATTACGCATGATTAACCGCGATACGCTGTTGTGCATCTCTCTGGCGGGTCGCCCCGGCAACTTCGGCACCCGCTTTCATAACTATCTGTATGACAAGCTGGGGTTGAACTACCTCTACAAAGCCTTTACGACAACGGATATTGAGGCGGCGGTAAAAGGGGTTCGCGCATTGGGTATCCGCGGCTGTGCGGTCTCCATGCCGTTTAAAGAGAGCTGCATACCGTTTCTTGACGCGGTCGACCCGTCAGCAAAAGTCATCGACTCCGTCAACACCATCGTCAATGACGACGGGAAGTTAACCGGGCTGAACACCGATTACATCGCGGTCAAAAGCCTGATCGCCAGCCATCGGCTCGATACCAACGCCAGAGTGATGATTCAGGGTAGCGGCGGCATGGGGAAAGCCGTCATTGCCGCCTTCCGTGATGCCGGTTTCCGCGACGTGATCATTGCGGCCCGCAATCGCCAGCGCGGCCTGGCGCTGGCAAAACAGTATGGCTTTCAGTGGCAGCCCCTGCCCGAAGGGATCGCAGCCGAGATTCTGGTCAATGTCACACCGCTGGGTATGGCGGGGGGAGCGGAAAGCAACACGCTGGCGTTCAGCGAGGCCATGGTGGCCCAGGCCAGCGTCGTGTTTGACGTGGTCGCGTTGCCGGCGGAAACTCCGCTGATCCGCCTGGCGCAGCAACGGGGTAAGCAGACCATCAGCGGTGCGGAAGTTATTGCCCTGCAAGCCGTCGAGCAGTTTGCCCTTTATACCGGCGTACGGCCGGATAGCGCGCTGGTGGCAGAGGCCTCGGCGTTTGCCAGAAGCTAGGATGTCCCTCCCGGGAAGGCGTCAGCCACGTCCCGGGAGGGCTACCTCGCCAGAAAAGAAGCGACATAAACGGAAAAATAATCCGTCTCAGTAGTCATCTCGTTCGTCGTCTTCATCCGGCTGCTCCATCACGCTGTAGGCCACCGAGCAGAACAGGCTGTTCAGACGCTTCATATCCCCCAACAGCGCCAGGTGCAACGTACTGGTTTCGATACTCTGCACGTTCTGCTGATGCAGACGGTCAACGTGCGCATGCGAGTAACGGCGGTTAAGAATGCGGAACCGGTGTTTGCTGCGCCGCAGACGGCGGGCGCTGGGTACATCGCTGGAGAAGAAGACCGACATCGCCAGCTGCAGATTGCTGAGCAGCAGATCGTACAGCGCATCCAGCTCCTTTAACCCTTCCACCGAGAAGGCGCGCCGCGCCGCCAGCGATTTATCGGCGATCTCGCTGCCCATCCGCTCGACGATATCGGACGCCTGCTCGAGGTTTAGCGACATCTCAATGATTTCCGCCCAGCGCCGGGACTCCTCCTCCGCCAGCTCATCCTTTGGCATTCGCGCCAGATAGAGCTTAATGGCGGTGTAGAGCACGTTGATATCGTCCGCCATACGACGTAGCTCTTTCTCCTGACGCGGTTCGCCATGCATCACTTTATGCAGGCTCCCCAGCATCTGCTCCATCGCATCTCCAATGCGCAGCGTCTCGCGCGCGGCATTGGCCAGCGCCAGCGCTGGCGTATCCAGCGCCGACGGGTCAAGATGCTTGGGTTTCAGCTGGTTATCCAGCTCGGGCTCATCGCGGATCATACGCTGGCACAGCTTCGCCATCGGTCCGGCAAAGGGCACCATCGCGATGCAGCGCAGCAGGTTATAAAAGACGTGGAAGTAGATAACCAGCTCAGACTCCGCCAACGGCAGCTTGTGCATCGCCGCGGCCAGCGGATGGACAAATGGCAGAATAATCAGGCTCCCCACCAGCTTAAACAGCAGGCTACCCAGCGCCACGCGGCGCGCCGCCGCGTTTGCCGCGCTGTTGTTGAGCATCGCCAACAGCCCGGAGCCCAGGTTGGCGCCAATTACCAGGCACAGCGCCACCGGGAAGGAGATTGCTCCCGCCGCGGTCAGCGTCGCCGTCAGCAGCACCGCCGCCAGGCTGGAGTAGCTGATGATCGCGAATACGGCGCCAATTAAGGCATCCAGCATGATATCGCCGGTCAGCGAGGCGAAAATCACCTGCACGCCGTTGGCCTGGGTGATGGGGTTCACGGCCTGCACAATCAGCTCCAGGGCCAGCAGGATCAGCCCCAGACCAATCCCCACTCGCCCCAGCTGCCCGGCGCGGGTTTGCTTGCGGCCAAGGAAGAAGATCACCCCGATAAAAATGAGTAGCGGCGATAGCCACGACAGGTCGAAGGTCAGCACCCTCGCCATCAGCGCCGTCCCGACGTCGGCCCCCAGCACCATTACCAGCGCTGGCGTCAGGCCCACCAGATCCTGGGCGACAAACGAGGTCACCAGCATGGTGGTGGCATTGCTGCTTTGCACCAGCGCAGTGACGCCAAGACCCGCGCAGAAGGCGAGCGGCTTTTTCTCTACGCTGCTACTGAGAACGGTACGCAGGCGAGCGCCATAGACGCGCATCACCCCGGTACGCACAATATGCGTGCCCCACACCAGCAGAGCAACCGCGGACAACAGGTGTAGCAGAGTTAACACGGAATCAGCTTCTCCTTATCATTATAGGTTTTCCGAAGATCAGGAACCTCTCTCAGTATAAGGGGTTAACCTCAATAAAGAGACAAGGCGCTCACAGAGCGCCTTGTTTGTTGTAAGGAAAGGTGACGATTTAGTCGGCATCATAGCCCAGATTAGGCGCTAACCAGCGCTCGACTTCCGCCGGGGTCATCCCTTTACGCAGCGCGTAGTCTTCGACCTGGTCGCGCTGGATCTGCGCCACGGCGAAGTACTTGCTGTCCGGATGGCTGAAATACCAGCCGGAAACCGAGGCGCCCGGCCACATGGCGAACGATTCGGTGAGCTTCATACCGGTATGGGCTTCGACGTCCAGCAGCTGCCAGATGGTGCCTTTTTCGGTGTGCTCCGGACAGGCCGGATACCCCGGCGCCGGACGGATCCCCTGGTAATTCTCGCGAATAAGTTCCTCATTGCTGAGGTTCTCATTGGCCGCATACCCCCAGTACACCTTACGCACTTTCTCGTGCAGATATTCGGCGAAGGCTTCCGCCAGACGATCGGCGATGGCCTTGATCATGATCTTGTTATAGTCATCATGCTGCGCTTCATAGGCGTCCGCCAGCGCGTCCTCTTCCAGGCCGCCGGTCACGGCAAAGGCGCCGATGTAGTCCGCCTTGCCGCTCAGCTTCGGCGCGACAAAATCGGCGAGGCAGTAGTTCGCGAAGCCGACCTTTTCCGTCTGCTGACGCAGATGATGGCTCACCGTCAGCACGTGGGTGCGGGTTTCATCGCGATAAATTTCAATATCGTCGCCCACGCGGTTGGCCGGGAACAACCCGACCACGCCGCGCGGGTTCAGGGTTTTCTCTGCGCTGAGTTTATCTAACAAATCGTTGGCGTCTTTGAACAGGCGCTGTGCCTCTTCGCCCACCACTTCATCTTCCAGAATCCGCGGGTATTTACCCGCCAGCGACCAGGTCATGAAGAACGGCGTCCAGTCGATGTAGTTGCGCAGCGTCTCGATGCTCGCTTCCACCTCCTGTACCCCCAGGCGATGGGCCACCGGCGGCGTGTAGCTCTCCCAGTCGAAGGCCAGATCGTTTTCCCGCGCGGCGGCCAGGGTCACCGGCGGCGTGCGCGGTTTTTTACGCCCATGCTGGATACGCACGGTCTCATACTCTTTACGCGTGCGGGCGACAAAATCATCGCGCTGCGTATCCGAGAGCAGCGCAGCCACCACCCCGACGGTGCGCGAGGCGTTCTGTACGTAAACGGTCGGGCCACTGTAGTTCTGCTCGATTTTCACCGCCGTATGCGCTTTCGAGGTAGTCGCGCCACCGATCAGCAGCGGGATGGTAAAGCCCTGGCGCTCCATCTCTTTCGCCACGTTAACCATCTCGTCCAGTGACGGAGTAATCAGCCCGGAAAGGCCGATCAGATCCGCATTGACCTCTTTGGCGGTTTTGAGAATTTTATCCGCCGGGACCATCACGCCAAGATCGATAATTTCGTAGTTATTGCACTGCAGCACCACGCCGACAATGTTTTTACCGATGTCGTGAACGTCGCCTTTTACGGTGGCAATCACCATTTTGCCGTTACTGGAGCCCTGTTCTTTGCTGGCTTCGATATAAGGTTCGAGGTAGGCCACCGCCTGTTTCATCACGCGAGCGGATTTCACCACCTGCGGCAGGAACATTTTACCTTCGCCGAACAGGTCGCCGACCACGTTCATGCCGTCCATCAGCGGCCCTTCAATCACCTCAATCGGGCGGGCAGCCTGCTGACGCGCCTCTTCGGTGTCCTGTTCGATAAATTCGGTAATGCCCTTCACCAGCGAATATTCGAGACGCTTTTTCACGTCCCAGCTGCGCCATTCCGCCTGCTGAGCATTCGCGCCGTCGTCCGCTTTGCTGCCGCGATATTTTTCCGCCAGCTCAAGTAACCGTTCGGTACTGTCATCGCGGCGGTTAAGGATCACATCTTCGACCGCGTCGCGCAGCTCGCCCGGCAGATCGTCGTAAATCGCCAGCTGGCCGGCGTTGACGATCCCCATATCCATGCCGTTACGGATCGCATAGTAGAGGAACACGGCGTGGATCGCCTCACGTACCGGGTCATTACCGCGGAACGAGAAAGACACGTTGGAGACGCCGCCGGAGATCAGCGCATGCGGCAGCTCGCGCTTAATGTCTTCACAGGCGCCGATAAAGTCCTGCGCATAGTTGTTGTGCTCTTCGATACCGGTCGCTACCGCAAATATATTGGGGTCAAAGATGATATCTTCTGGCGGGAAGCCGACCTCTTCGGTAAGAATTTTGTAAGCGCGACGGCAAATCTCAATTTTGCGTTCGCGGGTGTCGGCCTGGCCGACTTCGTCAAAGGCCATCACCACTACCGCGGCGCCATAGCGGCGAACCAGCTTCGCATGGTGGATAAAGGGTTCGACGCCCTCTTTCATCGAAATCGAGTTAACAATGCCTTTGCCCTGAATGCATTTCAGACCCTTTTCAATGACTTCCCACTTGGAGGAGTCGATCATGATCGGCACGCGGGCAATGTCCGGCTCGCCGGCAATCAGGTTGAGGAAGCGCACCATCGCCGCTTCCGCGTCGAGCATCCCCTCATCCATGTTGATATCGATAATCTGCGCGCCGCTTTCGACCTGCTGACGGGCAACGTCCAGCGCTTCGCTGTACTTCTCTTCTTTGATCAAGCGCTTAAATTTCGCCGAGCCGGTGACGTTGGTACGTTCGCCGACGTTAACGAACAGGCTGTCGTCGCCGATGTTCAGCGGCTCCAGGCCGGCGAGGCGGCAGGCCACCGGCAGTTCCGGCAACTGGCGCGGCGGTAAACCGGCCACCGCCCGGCTCATAGCGGCAATATGCTCCGGGGTCGTACCGCAGCAGCCGCCGACGATATTGAGGAAACCGGCTTCCGCCCATTCGCGAATTTGCGTCGCCATGGTGTCGGCATCCAGATCGTATTCACCGAAGGCGTTGGGCAGACCGGCGTTCGGGTGCGCCGTGACGTAGCATTCGGCGATGCGCGACAGCTCCTGGACATACTGCCGCAGTTCGTCCGGCCCGAGGGCGCAGTTCAGACCAAACGATAAGGCTTCGGCGTGACGCAGCGAGTTATAAAAGGCTTCGGTGGTCTGTCCGGAAAGCGTGCGGCCGGACGCATCGGTGATGGTGCCGGAGATCATCAGCGGCAGGTCAACGCCCAGCGCCTCCAGCTCCTCTTTCACCGCATAGATGGCCGCTTTGGCGTTCAGAGTATCAAATACCGTTTCAATCAGGATCAGATCCACGCCACCTTCCACCAGCGCCCGGGTGGATTCGCGATAGGCGGCCACCAGCTGGTCAAAGGTAATATTACGGAACGCCGGATCGTTCACATCAGGCGAAATAGAGGCGGTACGGTTGGTCGGGCCAAGCACGCCCGCGACGTAGCGCGGTTTTTCCGGCGTGCGGGCCGTCCAGGCGTCGGCGCTGGCGCGGGCCAGCTTCGCCGCGGCAAAGTTGATCTCGGCCGACAGGGATTCCATCTGGTAATCCGCCATCGCGATGGTCGTCGAGTTAAAGGTGTTGGTCTCAATGATATCCGCACCGGCCTCGAAGTAGGCGTCGTGGATCTCGCGGATCACCTCGGGCTTGCTGAGCACCAGCAGGTCGTTGTTGCCTTTCAGGTCGCACGGCCAGTCAGCAAAGCGCTCACCGCGAAAGTCCTGCTCACTCAGACGATAGCCCTGGATCATGGTGCCCATGCCCCCATCCAGAACCAGAATACGTTCTTTTAACTGCTGATGCAGTTGCTCAACTTTGCTGCTCACACTTGCTCCCGACAACGCTCAACTCAGGCCAAATAGCCAACAAACCATACTGGCATAAACCACCGGAGCGGAAAAGACAACAACAGGCAATATGAGACATGTTCAGCTTCACTCCTCCGATGAGTCCGGTTGTGATTGCATTATCGCCAAATAAAACGAAAATCATTTCCACGATACAGAAAAAGGAGTCCGCGATGGCCACTACCCCCGTTCCCGCGAAACGCGGCAGAAAACCCGCGGCTGCCACCGCCCAGCAGGCTGGCGGTCAGGTTCAGTCGCTGACCCGCGGCCTGAAATTGCTCGAATGGATTGCCGAGTCTCACAGCAGCGTCGCGCTAACCGAGCTGGCGCAGCAGGCGGGTCTGCCCAACTCCACCACCCACCGCCTGCTGACCACCATGCAGCAGCTGGGCTTCGTCCGCCAGGTGGGCGAGCTGGGCCACTGGGCCGTCGGGGCGCATGCCTTCGTGGTCGGCAGCAGCTTTCTGCAAAGCCGCAATCTGCTGGCGATTGTCCACCCGATCCTGCGCCAGCTGATGGAAGATTCCGGTGAAACGGTGAATCTGGCGGTGCTTGACCAGAGCGACCACCAGGCGATCATTATCGACCAGGTGCAGTGCACCCAGCTGATGCGTATGTCGGCGCCGATCGGCGGTAAACTGCCGATGCACGCCTCCGGCGCCGGGAAGGCGTTTCTCTCGCAATTAAGCGAAGAGCAGGTCACCAGCCTGCTGCACCGTAAAGGGCTGCATGCCTATACGCATGCCACGCTGGTCTCGCCGCTGCATCTGAAGGAAGATTTAGCGCAGACCCGCAAACGGGGCTACTCTTTCGATGACGAGGAGCACGCGCTCGGCCTGCGCTGCGTCGCCGCCTGCATTTATGATGAACATCGCGAACCGTTCGCGGCAATCTCCATCTCCGGGCCGATTTCACGCATGACCGATGACCGGGTGACCGAGCTGGGCGCGCTGGTGATCAAAGCGGCGAAGGAAGTGACGCTGGCGTATGGCGGGGTTAAATAAAAAAATGCCCCACTGGGGCATTTTAAGTAGGCCTGATAAGCGTAGCGCCATCAGGCAGATCGGCGCACCCTGCCGGATGGCGGCGTAAACACCTTATCCGGCCTACTGTCAGCGCCATAGCGCACGCTAAAACGCTGCTTGCGCCGGTAGGCGTAAACATCTTCCACATGGCCGTTTTTAATCCGCGTCTGCAGCTCGCGCCAGTAGTCCGCGCGCAGCAGGTCGGCATGCATCTCCTCAAACAGCGGCCCAACGCGCGGGTCGGCGCACAGCCAGTGGCGGAACTCCTCCGGAAACACATCCCCCGGCGAAACGCTGTACCACGGCTCGCTGGCCAGCTCATCTTCCGGATAGCGCGGCGGCGGGATCTGGCGGAAATTCACCTCTGTCATATAGCAAATTTCGTCATAGTCGTAGAACACCACCCGGCCATGGCGGGTGACACCGAAGTTTTTAAACAGCATATCGCCGGGAAAGATGTTGGCGGCGGCCAGCTGGCGGATAGCATTGCCATACTCTTCTACCGCATCACGCAATGCCTGGCCGTTAACCTGCTCCAGCCACAGGTTGAGCGGCACCATTCGCCGTTCAATATACAGATGACTGATGACGATGCGGTCGCCGAGATCGGTAAGTTTGTTCCCCGCTTCCGCCTGCAACAGCGCCAGCAGCGCCGGCGCGATTTGCCGTTTATCCAGCACGAAATTTTCAAACTCCTGGGTATCCGCCATCCGCCCGACGCGGTCATGCTCCTTTACCAGCTGATAGCAGGCGCGCACGTGGGCGGCGGTCACCTCTTTCTGCGGCGCGAAGCGGTCTTTGATCACCTTAAACACCCGGTCAAACCCCGGCAGGGTAAACACCAGCATCACCATCCCGCGAATGCCCGGCGCTTCAATAAACTGCTCATCGCAGCGAGTAATGTAGTGTAAATATTCGCGATAGCTTTCGGTTTTGGCGTGCTTCTGACAGCCAATCGCCATGTACAGCTCGGCCGTCGTTTTGCCCGGCAGGATCTCACGCAGCCATTCCACCAGAGCGCCGGGCAACGGCGCATAAACCATAAAATAGGAACGCGCGAAGCCAAAAACGATGCTTGCTTCGGCATGGGTGGTCAGGCAGGTGTCAACAAACAGCTCACCCTCATCGCTGCGGTGGATCGGCAGCAAAAAAGGCAGCGTCGCCATCGGCATGACCAGTTTGCCCACCAGCCAGGCGGCTTTATTCCGGTAGAACAGCTCATTGGCGACCTGCAGATGACAGGTGGCGAGCAGTTCCTCCCCCAGCGCCTCCTGCAGACTGGCAATGATATAGCCGATATCCCGCGCTTTGTTCTGCCACGGCAGCCGCAACGGCAAATCGGACAGTACTTTGCCCAGCAGGTGGGACCAGCCGCGTTCCGGAAAGAAATCTTTCGCCAGCGGTCGCGGTAGGGTGCGAAAGGGACGCTCGGGCTGCGAACTGAAAATAAAGAGCCGCTCGGGGGTCAGCGAGCGGTGGTCAAACAGTCGGCAGTAGACCGAATTGAAAAAGCTCTCGGCAATTTCAAAGCGAGGGTAATCCGGCAACAGTTGGGTGTACTGCTGTTTCACCCGCAGAAGAAAATCGACGTCGGTACTTTTCCCTTCGGTAATGCAGCGCAGCTGCTCTACCACCAGGCCAACGTGGTGATCGTAGAGATGGATACGCTGCTTCATCGCCTGCTGTACGGCGTGCCAGTCAGCCTGTTCAAAGCGCTGCTGCGCGCCGGAGGTCACCTCCAGGAAACGCCCGTACTGGGCGTCGAATCCCTGTAAAATGGTTTGGGCAATCAGTAGTTCCAGGCCACGCGTCATCGCTTTCCCCCATCCGGCACCACGTCATGCCGGATGGCGCGCTCGCTTATCCGGCCTGCATCCCTTCCCAGGCCCGGTCAGCGTCGCGCCGCCGGGCATGGCTCAAAACTGATCTTCTTCGGTCGAGCCGGTCAGCGCCGTCACCGATGAGGCGCCGCCCTGGATAATGGTAGTGACTTTGTCGAAGTAGCCAGTGCCCACCTCCTGCTGGTGCGAGACGAAGCTATAGCCTTCCGGCGCGGCAGCGAATTCCGGCTGCTGCACTTTCTCAACATAGTGGCGCATCCCCTCACCCTGAGCGTAGGCATGGGCGAGGTCGAACATGTTGAACCACATGCTGTGGATCCCGGCGAGGGTAATAAACTGGTATTTGTATCCCATGTCCGACAGCTGCTGCTGGAAGCTGGCGATGGTTTTATCGTCGAGATTTTTCTTCCAGTTAAACGACGGTGAGCAGTTATAGGCCAGCAATTTGCCCGGGAAACGCGCATGGATAGCCTCAGCAAAGCGGCGCGCCTGCTCAAGATCCGGTTTCGACGTTTCGCACCACACCAGATCCGCATACGGCGCATAAGCCAGCCCGCGACTGATCGCCTGCTCGATCCCGGCGTGGGTGCGGAAGAACCCTTCGCTGGTGCGATCCCCGGTAATAAACTCACGATCGTACGGATCGCAGTCAGAGGTAATTAAATCGGCCGCATCGGCATCGGTACGGGCGATCACCAGCGTCGGGACCCCCATCACGTCGGCTGCCAGACGCGCCGCCACCAGCTTCTGAATCGCCTCCTGGGTCGGGACCAGCACTTTACCGCCCATATGACCGCACTTCTTCACTGACGCCAGCTGATCTTCGAAGTGAACCGCCGCTGCACCGGCTTCAATCATCGATTTCATCAGCTCAAAGGCGTTAAGGACGCCGCCAAAACCGGCCTCCGCATCCGCCACGATCGGCAGGAAGTAGTCGATATAACGCGGATCGTTCGGTTCAATCCCGACCGACCACTGGATCTGATCGGCACGACGGAAAGTGTTGTTGATCCGATCCACCACCGCCGGTACCGAGTTGGCCGGATACAGCGATTGATCCGGATACATGCTGGACGCCAGGTTAGCATCCGCCGCCACCTGCCAGCCGGAGAGATAAATGGCTTCGATACCCGCCTTCGCCTGCTGCAAGGCCTGGCCGCCGGTCAGCGCGCCGAGACTGTTGACGTACCCTTTTTTCGCCTCACCGTGCAGCAGACGCCACATTTTCGCCGCGCCAAGCTGCGCCAGCGTGCATTCCGGATTCACCGAGCCGCGTAACTTCACCACCTCTTCCGCGCTGTACGGGCGGGTAATGCCTTCCCAGCGCGGGTTCGTCCACTCTTTATTTAATTCTTCGATTTGTTGGGTACGGGTTTTCATGTGCAGATGCTCCATATAATTTCCTGGCTCCCCAGGCGCATTGGTGAAGGACTAAATGGCGAACCACACCATCTGGCGATCAGGCCAGCAGGCGGTAGCCCGGTAATGTCAGAAAATCAATTAGCTCGTCGGAGGTGGTGATCTGCTCCATCAGTCGCGCCGCATCGTCAAAGCGGCCGTGGCTGAAACGGTGCTCTCCCAGCTCCTCCTGAATCACCATCAGCTCTTCCGCCAGCCACTGGCGGAACAGCGCCTTCGTGACCGGGGTGCCGTCGTTCAGGGTTTTCTGATGATGGATCCACTGCCAGATAGAGGTGCGCGAGATCTCGGCCGTCGCGGCGTCTTCCATCAGGCCATAAATCGGGACGCAACCGTTGCCGGAGATCCAGGCTTCGATGTACTGCACCGCCACGCGAATGTTGGCGCGCATCCCGGCTTCCGTGCGCTCGCCCTCGCAGGGGGCCAGCAGCTGTTCGGCGGTAATTGGCGCATCCGCGCTCCGGGTGACCGAGAGCTGATTCGGCTTATCGCCCAGTACGCGGTTAAACACCGCCATAGCGGTATCCGCCAGCCCCGGGTGGGCAATCCAGGTGCCATCGTGACCATTGTTCGCCTCCAGCTCTTTATCGGCGGTGACTTTGCTCAGCACCTGACGGTTACGTTCGGCATCTTTGCTCGGGATAAACGCCGCCATGCCGCCCATCGCAAACGCACCGCGTTTGTGGCAGGTCTTAATCAACAACCGTGAGTAGGCGCTGAGGAACGGTTTATCCATCGTCACCACCTGACGGTCAGGCAACACGCGGTCCGGATGGTTTTTCAGCGTTTTGATATAGCTGAAGATGTAGTCCCAACGGCCGCAGTTCAGGCCAACAATATGGTCGCGCAGCGCATGCAGGATCTCATCCATCTGGAACACCGCTGGCAGCGTCTCAATCAGCAGCGTGGCCTTGATGGTGCCGCGCGGCAGGTCAAAGCGATCTTCCGTAAAGCTAAAGACATCGTTCCACCATGCCGCCTCCTGCCAGGCCTGGGTTTTTGGCAGATAGAAGTAGGGACCGCTCCCCTTCGCCAGCAGCGCCTGGTAGTTATGAAAAAAATAGAGCGCAAAATCGAACAGACTGCCGGGGATGGCCTCATTACGCCAGGTGACGTGCTTTTCCGGCAGGTGCAGGCCGCGCACACGGCATACCAGCACAGCGGGATTGGGCTGCAGCTGGTAGATTTTGCCGGCCTCGTTGGTGTAGCTAATAGTCCCGTTCACGGCATCACGCAGGTTAATTTGGCCATCAATGACTTTACGCCAGTCAGGCGCCAGCGAATCCTCAAAGTCCGCCATAAAGACTTTGACGTTGGCATTCATCGCGTTAATGACCATTTTGCGTTCAACGGGACCGGTGATTTCAACACGGCGATCCTGCAAATCCGCCGGGATACCGCGGATGGTCCAGTTTCCATTTCTAATGGAAGCGGTTTCCGAAATAAAGTCAGGAAGTACACCTTGATCAATGGCCTGCTGCTGCTGCTGACGCGCGGCCAGTAGCTTATTACGCGCCGGCGCAAAGCGGCTCACCAGTTCCGTCAGAAATTCTACCGCCTCAGGCGTTA
This sequence comes from Klebsiella sp. RC2, assembly GCF_014192815.1. NCBI lineage: Bacteria > Pseudomonadati > Pseudomonadota > Gammaproteobacteria > Enterobacterales > Enterobacteriaceae > Klebsiella > Klebsiella sp. RC2. Next base: position 370,495 of record NZ_JACHYL010000007.1, read on the forward strand.
AGATCTGCTTCTCCTGCTCGCCATAGGGCTGACTAAAGGCCAGTTCATCGGTGATTGTCGCCTGCTGCGTCATTGTGCTGTTCCTCTTGGTTGATCCGCTGGAAGCGAGCGAGAGATCGTTGTGTAGTTTTCGCTCAGCACAATTAAGACTACTCAATTAATTTTCAAAATCAAAAACAATTTCCATTTTAATTTTAAAATATAGTTAACATATTGATAACAATGGAATTAAAGTTATCATTGAGCATGAAGTGAATTTCGGAAATAAAAAAGGCACCCGAAGGTGCCAGAGGCAAAGTGCTGAAACGCTTTAGGATCGTTTCGTGTAGAGTATTACTCCAGTGTAGGATTCATATGGCGCAGATCGTATGGTGTAATCTGGTAGACATAATAGTTAAGCCAGTTAGCAAACAGCAGATTGCCGTGGCTCCGCCAGGTGGCGCGCGGTTTGTTCTGCGGGTCGTTTTGCGGAAAATAGTTGTAAGGAACCTCTGGATTCAAACCGGCTTCCACATCGCGGAAATATTCGCTTGCCAGGGTATTGGCATCGTACTCCGGGTGGCCGGTAACAAAGGCGATGCGCTTATCTTTGCTGGCAAACAAATACGCATCGCCCTCTTCCGTCTCCGCGAGGATCTCGAGATCGGTGTAGTCGCGGATAAGTCCCGCCGGAAAATCAGCATAGCGTGAGTGCGGGGCCAGGAAAGAGTCGTCGAAACCGCGGGTCAGTAAGGCGTGTGGATGCAGAATATGGTGTTCATAAACGCCAGAAATCTTTTCGGCGCGGGTCTGCTTCGGAATGCCGTACAGAATATTCAGCGCGGCCTGAACCGCCCAACAGACGAACAACGTGGAGGTGACGTGATCCTTCGCCCACTCCAGCACCTGTTTGATCTGTGGCCAGTAAGCAACATCGTTAAACTCAACCAGGCCTAAGGGGGCACCGGTGACAATCAGGCCATCAAAGTTCTGATCGCAGATCTCATCGAAATTGCAGTAAAAGTTATTCAGATGCTCCGCCGGCGTATTACGCGACTCACGCGCATCAATACGCAACAACTGGATGTCCACTTGCAGCGGAGAGTTCGATAGCAGACGCAGGAACTGATTTTCCGTCTCGATTTTCTTCGGCATCAGGTTGAGGATTAACACCTTCAGGGGGCGAATTTCCTGAGTCGTTGCACGTGTTGTCGTCATCACAAAGACGTTTTCATTGCGCAAGAAACTGACGGCTGGTAGCTCGTCCTGCACCCGAATTGGCATAACTGTATTACCTCATAGCATACGTATAAACGTTTAGACATCCAGATAGCTGAAGATAACCAGGAATCGGGTGAATGTCGAGTCTGCATGTTCACGGTGAGAAAATTTCACGGCGCGCATTGAGTTAGAATATAAGAATGAAGAAAAGGAGAAACTATGGTTATTAGCATCCGCCGTTCCCGGCCAGATGAAGGGGATAAACTGATTGCGATATGGTGTCGGTCGGTCGACGCCACGCACGATTTTCTGTCAAAAGCGTATCGAAAGGAGCTGGAGGAGATGGTACGCGCATTTTTACCGGAGGCTCCGCTGTGGGTGGCGGCTAACACCCAGGACCAGCCGATCGCCTTTATGCTGCTTACCGGAGAGCATATGGATGCGCTGTTCGTCGATCCGGATGTCCGCGGCTGTGGCGTGGGGAAATTGCTGATTGAGCATGCCCTGTCGTTAACGCCAAAGCTGACGACGAATGTGAATGAGCAGAATGAACAAGCGGTCGGGTTTTATCAGAGGATGGGTTTTAGCGTGACAGGGCGTTCTGAGACGGACGATCTGGGGCAACCGTATCCGTTATTGAATTTGATACATGAGCAGCAGGCTGAAGCAGACTAAGATTGACGTCGCAACTGCTGACCCTTAGACAGGGACCTCCCCGGAGGCGGTGCTGCGCACCTTGTCCGGGCTACAGGTCGTGCAGGGCGGGTGCGAATCCGTAGCCCCGGTAAGCACAGCGCCACCGGGGAGACATGCCGGCACGCTGCCCGGTCCACAGAAACGCAAAAAGCCCATCCGTCAGGATGGGCTCTTCACTTGTTTGATGCCTGGCAGTTCCCTACTCTCACATGGGGAGACCCCACACTACCATCGGCGCTACGGCGTTTCACTTCTG
>NZ_JACHYL010000008.1:0-250511 GCF_014192815.1 Klebsiella sp. RC2
AAGAGCAGACAGGTTTGTTCGTCGATGATGATTTCCTGCAGTTAAACGCCTCACCTCGATATTGTCTGCGTTTTACGAACTTCCGTTTTTCACTCGCAGCGGACCTTCAACTCAGGTAACCGTTCAACCTGATGTGCTGGTGTGAAAGGTGAAGCGGGGGGCCATGTGCTGCAAATCAAGATTCAGCGGTGCAGACTTTTCTGACCTTAAGGGAAGGGGGCGGCACACTCTGCTTCAGTGGGGGTAGCTAATCACCACAAATTGTTAGACACAAGGGATAGGGGGCGCCGATGCGGGTGACAAAGGTATCTCTGCCGCAGCCATAAAATCGATAAAACAGCGTATTCTCGGTGACAGGTAGCGGCTGGCGGGCCACAGGACCGAGAAATGCCCATCCTTGACGCAACAGCCGGGCAACACCTCCTGCAGTTGTCCCTCATCCATGGCCTCGCGCACGACAAAATCAGGCACACAAGCGATGCCCATCCCCGCCGCGCTTAAGCGAATGGCGGCCTCAATGTTATTGACCGTTACAACGGCAGCGGCCCTGAAATCTCCCGTCAGCCGCATATTGCGCAGTTCCCAGGGCTGGATCAGCCCCGTCGCGGGGAAGCGGAAAAAAATGCACTTGTGCGCCGCCAATTCCTTTGGCGAGTCGGGGGGCCCGTATTCCGCCAGATAGGCCGGGCTGGCGCAGAGCACAAAACGAAAGCCCCCCAGCTTTCTGGCGATCAAGCGGGAGTCAGCTAATTCACCGCTACGGATAGCAACATCAAATCCTTCATCGATCAGATTGACCAGCCGGTCACTAAAGTCGAGATCCAGTTCAACCTGCGGATAAAGACGGGTAAAGGCGGTGAGGGCGGGGAGCAACAGGCGGTAGCCAATGACGGGCAGTGAAATCCTCAGTTTGCCGGTGGGCTGTGAGAGACTGCTGGTCAGCTCTGACTCGGCCTCCTGGATCTGCTCCAGGATACTCTGGCAGCGCGTCAGAAATGCGGCCCCCTCCGCCGTCAGGCTGACGTTTCTGGTGCTGCGGTTGAACAGCCGGACCCCCAGTTTATGCTCAAGCCGGGCGACATTCTTACCCACCGCCGAGGCAGATATGCCCAGCAGCCTGGCGGCCTGAACAAAGCTTAGCGTTTCGGCGGTGCGGACAAAGGACGTCAGCGAGGTGAGGCTGTCCATCGATTATAAACCTTATGTCTCTTAAGAAGATATTTTCAGTCTATTTATCGGCATTAACATCCGCAATAGGATGGCGACAGTTTATTCATTCCTTGCCGACTGATGAGGGCCGCCCGATGTTACTCACCGCCAGAACACCTTCCCGATACGCCAGCGCCCTGGCCGCGCTTTCTGTCTTTATGGCGGCCTTGCTGCTGCCGTTAAGTTTTACCGGGGGCGTCATGACCACCCCCGCGATACAGCAGTCGCTGGGCGGCTCTCCCGCTGCGCTGTCGTGGCTGACCAATGGCTTTATGCTGACTTTCGGCAGCTTTTTGCTGGCCGCAGGGGTGACGGCGGATGCCATCGACAGAAAACGTATTTTTATCGCCGGCGCCGCGCTGTTTTGCCTGAGCAGCCTGCTGTTTTGCCTGACGCACAATCTCTTCCTGTCAGGCGTGTTGAGGGCTCTGCAGGGCCTGGCCGCGGCGATGATTTTAGCCAGCGGCAGTGCGGCGCTGGCCCAGCTGTATGATGGCGCTCAGCGGACCCGGGCATTCAGCATCCTGGGCACGGTGTTCGGCGCCGGCCTGGCGTTTGGCCCGCTGCTGATCGGCTTCATGACCGACGCGGTGGGTTGGCGCGGCGTATACGCCCTGTTTGCGCTGCTCTCGGCGATAGTTCTGCTTATCGGTCTGGCGTATCTGCCTGCGGCAGAAAAAAGCGAGCCGCGGACACCCGACAACCTCGGCTTACTCCTGTTTACGCTGGCCCTGATGCTGTTTACTGCATCGCTTATGGTCATTCCGGCCCGCGGTTTTTTATCCCTGACCACGCTGGCCTTGCTCATCGCGTCGGGGGGGCTGTTCGTGGCGTTTGTCGTACGCTGCCGGAGGGTGAACAACCCGGTGCTGGACATCTCCCTGCTGCGCCATCCGCGTTTTGTCGGCGTACTGTTGCTGCCTGTCGCCACCTGCTGTTGCTACGTTGTCCTGCTGATTATTGTTCCACTGCATTTTATGGGCGGAGAGGGGATGAGTGAGTCGCAGAGCGCACTGTATCTGATGGCGCTGACCACGCCGATGCTGGTTTTCCCATCCGTTGCGGCCCTGCTCACCCGCTGGTTTTCACCGGGGCACGTGTCCACGGCGGGACTGATGATGGCCTCCATCGGGTTGCTGTTGCTGGGGAACGCTTTTCACAGCCACCATCTCCCGCAGCTGGTGCTGGCGCTGATCCTCTGTGGAGCAGGGGCGGCGTTTCCCTGGGGGCTGATGGACGGCCTGGCGATTTCCGCTGTGCCGGTGGCGAAAGCCGGTATGGCGGCAGGCCTGTTCAACACCGTTCGCGTTGCCGGCGAGGGGATCGCCCTGGCGATAGTCTCCGCGGTATTAACGGCAAGCAATACCCTGACCCTGCAGAGTCGCGTTCACGGGTATGCGCCTGAGGTGATTGAGCGCGCCGCAGGCTGGCTGGGGGCCGGCAATATGCCGCAGGCGGCTGCGCTTTTGCCTGACTTTTCCCTCCGGGCGCTGCGCGAGAGCTATGACTCTGCTTATACGCTACTGTTTAGCGGGCTGGCGGTCGTCACCCTGGTGTGCGCCCTGATGGTCTGGCGGACGCTATGCCGGAAGGCGGGCGCTATCCAAACCCGCGACAGTGGATCCTGAACCCCTTGATAGCGCGGTGGCGTCACGCTTCCCGGGCTGCTCAGCGAACCTGAACTGTCATTGTTTCACTGGCGGAACTATGCTGATTAGAGCGGCCACATGCGCCGCCCCGGCCGCGGAAACAGTGACTCACAGGTGGCGGTATGGCGATTGATCCGGAACTGATTTACATCGAGATCCTGGAAACGGTGCTGATGGCCACCCTGGATCCCGATTTGTGGAAATCGGCATTGCAGAAACTGGCGTTACTGACCGGCCATCAGTACGCGGCATTTCTGTTTTACGACAAAGGCAATGCCCATCTGTTGACTGATTCACTCCTGCTCGAGGAGAAGGTCTTTACCGCCTATCGCGATGTATTTCTGGCTATCGATCCCGCCGAAAAAATATTGACCGCGTTACCGGTCGGGCAAATATATCGGGACCGGGAATATTTAGGCGATAAGTTTATTGCCGGCAGCGTCTATTACAATGAATTTCATCACCCCAACGACCTGAATCATCTCACCAGCGTCAAGCTGTGCACCATCAATGGCTATGCCACCTATCTGTCACTGATGACGGCCAATACGGCGGCTTATCCGCAGCCGGTGCAGTTTGAACTGTTCAGGCGCCTGATCCCGGCGTTAAAAACCGCCTGCCAGCTTCACGCCCGCTTTGAACAGCTGCGGGACACTATAAAATACCAGAGCGCGGTGATGGACAACGGGATCTACCCGGTATGGCTGGTGGATCATGGCGGTAAAATTCTCTACGCCAGCGCGCATGCCGAACGCTACCTGCGCGCCAACGCCCGCCTCTCCTGGTATAGCGGGGGCGATACGCTGTGCCTCGATACCGACAGTAAAAAGCTGAAACGCGCCATCGAGCAGGCCACCCGGACGGCAGAGCCGCCGAAGGCAGGGCTGTGCTATACCGCCGGGCGTCAGCCGAAACCGATCCTCGTGATCCCGGCAGCCCGTCTTGCCGGGGTCGCCTGCGTGATTATTCCCGAGCCGTTTCTCACCGGCAGCGCCTTGATGGAGCTGTTTAACGTCAAACCCGCCGAGAATGCGGTGGCGGAGCTGCTGGTGCGGGGCATGACACCGGGTGAATGCGCCTTACATCTGGGCGTGTCCATCGCCACCATCAGAACCCACCTCAGCGCCCTGTACCGGAAAACCCATACTCGTCATCAGGCTGAACTTCTGCTGATCCTCCGCGCGATTCACGGCTGATGGTTTCGCATCCTCAGGAATGATGGTCGCGCAGGAAAACCGTCAGCACCTCTTTTGGCGGCACGCCGCCGCATTCGCCAATCATCCAGCCCACCGCCCCGCGGTGATAGGCGCCGTGAAAGAGCATGTGGTTCAGCATCTCCATCGCGGTCATATTGCCGTCACCGCCGTCAACAAATTTGAAGGCGATACGTTCGTGAAAATCGGCGGGGGTCATGGCGCTGACGTACTGAATGTATTCGTCCGTACAGGCGGTCATGGCCTTTTCCAGCTCATCAACGGTTGGCGTCTCGGGGGTATTCAGCGCGGTGTAACCGTGCGGCCTGCCGCGCAGGTTCGCCCGGAAAATCATGTCAACGACATGGATATGGTTCATCAGCCTGATGGTCAGGTGACGTTTTTCGCCATATACCGTACCGTCAATTGCGCGGATCGCCTGTAAGGTGGCAAGGTCAATCCAGCGCTTGTATTTCAACAGCGTCACTACTGTGTCTTTGTCCATAGTCTGTCCCGGGTTGGTTGAGCCATTATCTTAGCGATTATGCCAGTGAGTTGTCATTCTCCAGCGCCAGGCACAAAAAAGCCTCGCCGGGGCGAGGCTTTTCAATAAGCTGGTGATTTAGTCAAACACACCGTTAATCACGGCGGTCACGATGGCAGTGCTCAGGGCGACCAGCACCAGGTCATCGCCGACCGCGCGCCATTCATAGCCTGGATAATAGGGCAGGTCGTTAATCATGGAAGCCGGCAGGGTCTTTTTCGCGATACCCGGAGGGAGCGGTTTGCCGCGGGCAACATTTTTGGCGATACCCGGAGGCAGCGCCTGATAGCCGACCAGACCGTAGTTCACGGCAAGGGAGCGCGCCCGTGAGAAGCTAATATCGCTGTCGACGTGGTCGGGTTTACCGTAGTTTTTGCGGTTGCCATGCTCGTCAGCAGACTGACCTTTATTCTGGCCTTTATTACCATGGTCGCCATTATTGCCATGATTGCCGCTATTGCCATGGTTACCACTGTTCCCGTGATTACCACCGCCATTACCGTTGCCATTACCCGGGTTGGCATACGCCGGCGCGGCCATGACGGCAAGAGAAATAACCGCCGCCAGTGCTGTTTTGAGAGTGCGACGCTTAAGCATGATGTTGTTTCCTTAATGGGGAGTACACGCTTAAAACATAAGAGAAAGCTATACCCCTGGCAATCTCATCATTTCTTATTTTTTGCCGGTTTTTAATCACCGGCGGGAAAGATAAAGGGAAAGCGATAGCGGGGCGCGGACAGGCAATTCCATTGCTGCGTTTTGACAGACGGGCGACCGCGCCCCGCTAAATGTGTTGCCGACAGGATCGCTCCCGGGCGTAGAGAAAAAAATGCCCGAAGCCATCGGGCAAAAATGAACAAAAATATTACGCTTCATTCATAACGCGTCTCACAAGACGGGGCGGATAGTAAATCCTGGCGCTGCCGTGCACAATCGGACGGTTGTTTAGAAATAAATAACCCCATCGACTGTGCTCAGGACGCGACCCCATGGCAGGCGACCCGATGGCCCGGGGCCACCTCGCGCAGCGCCGGAGCTTCTCTCCTGCACCGCTCGCTGACCTGCGGGCAGCGGGATGAAAAGCGGCAGCCGGGGGGCGGATTGGCCGGATCCGGGATCTCACCTTGCACCAGCGCCTGCGGTTCACTGTGCGGATCGAGGGTGGGCACCGCGGCCAGCAGGGCGCGGGTATAGGGATGGAGGGGGCGGCTGAACAGCGCATCGCGGCTGGCGCTTTCCACCAGCTGTCCCAGATACATCACCGCCACATCATCACATAAATGTTCCACCACCCCGAGGTCGTGGGAGATAAACAGGAACGTGACGCCGCGCTCGTCGCGCAGGTCGGAAAACAAATTGATGATCTGCGCCTGAATCGACACATCAAGGGCCGAGATGGGCTCATCGGCGACGATAAAATCCGGATTGAGGATCAGCGCCCGGGCAATACCGATCCGCTGGCGCTGGCCGCCGGAGAACTGATGCGGGAAGCGGGCATAGTGCTCCGGCGCCAGGCCACAGATCTTCATCACGGCGATCACCCGGTCATACAGCTCATCGCGGGTGCACAGCTTGTGCTGCAGCATGGCTTCGCCAATCGCGTCGCCAATACGCAGCCGCGGGTTCAGCGAGCTATAGGGGTCCTGAAACACCAGCTGCATTCTGGGCCGGATGGCGCGCAGGGCAGGCGCGGTCAGGTCGGCCAGCTCCTGACCGTGAAATTTCACGCTGCCAGCACTCTTCTCATACAGGCCAAGCAGAGTCCGGCCGACGGTGGTTTTACCACTGCCGGACTCGCCCACCAGGCCAAAAATGGTGCCCGGACGGATGTTAAAGCTGACGCCGTCCACCGCGCGAAGCTCGCCAGTCTGCTGGCCAAACAGGCCGTCGCGCAGCGGAAAATATTTTTTCAATCCATCCACTTCAATAACATAGCGTTCGCTCATGCTGTCGCCTCCGCAAATTCGCTGTAAAAGCAGGCGGCCCGCTGGCGCTCACCGAGCAGCGGCGGAATCGCCTCCCGACAGCGCGCCGTCGCCCGCTCGCAGCGCCCGGCAAAGGCGCAGCCCGCCGGCAGAGCGGCCAGATCCGGCACCTGGCCGGGAATAGAGTACAGCCGCCGACGCCGCTCACCCGGCACCGGGCGGGAGGCGATCAGCCCACGCGTGTAAGGATGTTGCGGATGCCGTAGCACCTCTGCGGTGGCGCCCTGTTCCACGATCCGTCCGGCATACATCACCACTACCTGCTCGGCCATCTGCGCGATCACTCCAAGATCGTGGGTAATCAGCATCATCGCCATCTGGCTGGCCCGCGCCCGGTCGCGCAGCAGGCGCAGGATTTGCGCCTGCACGGTGACGTCCAGCGCGGTGGTCGGTTCGTCGGCAATCAGCAGTTTGGGCTGACAGCTTAGCGCCATGGCGATCATTACCCGCTGCAGCATGCCGCCGGAAAGCTGGTGAGGATAGCGGGTCATCAGGCTGTCGCCGCGCGCCAGGCCGACCTCGCTTAACAGCTGGATGGCCTGCTGCCAGGCGGCTTTCGGCGTGGCGCCGAGGTGGCGGATCAGCGGTTCGCACAGCTGCTCCCCGATGGTCAACACCGGGTTCAGGGCCGACATCGGTTCCTGAAAGATCATGGCCAGTTGGTGGCCGCGCAGGTCGGCCATCTGTCTGGCTTTCAGCCGCAGCAGATCGCGGTCCGCGAAGCGGATCTCGCCGCCGTCGATGCGCGCCGCCTGCGGTGGCAGGAGACCCATCAGCGCCATGGCGGTGACGCTTTTGCCGCAGCCGGATTCGCCCACCACGCCAACGGTTTGTCCGGCCTGAATGGTGAAAGAGACCTCCTGCACCGCGCGCACGCGGGTGCGTTCGCCGGCGAAAGAGACGGAGAGATGATTAAAGGAGACTAACGGCGTGGTCATTTCAGCCTCGGTTTCATATTGGGATCCATGGCGTCGCGCAGGCCGTCGCCCAGCACGTTGATGGCGATCACGGTGATAAAGATGGCGATGCCCGGCGGCATCCACAGCCAGGGGCGGCGCTGGAAATCGATCAGGCTATTGGCAGCATCCATCATATTGCCCCATGACGGCGTCGGCGGTACCACGCCGAGGCCGAGATAGCTCAGCGCGGATTCACTGAGAATGGCGTTGGCGACGGCCATGGTCGCCATCACCACCAGAATCGGAATGGTATTCGGCAGCAGGTGGCCAAACAGCCGGCGACGCGCCGACAGGCCCAGCACCTGGGTGGCCAGCATAAAATCGCGTTCGCGCAGGGAGAGACATTGTCCGCGCACCAGCCGCGCCAGTCGGGGCCACTCCAGCAGGCTGAGCATCACCACCACCATATAAATGCGCGAGTCCGGGGAAAAATCGAGCTCAGAAAGCATCGCCCCGGCGACGATCAACAGCGGTAACCCGGGGATAGTCATCACCAGGTCGGCCACCCGCATGATCAGTTTGTCGGTTAACCCGCCGACATAACCCGAGAGGGCGCCGAGCAGGTAGCCGAGGCACACCGACATCACCATGGTCAGCAGGCCGATAATCAGCGAGATGCGCCCGGCCAGCAGCAGGCGGGTGTAGACATCGCGACCAAGAAAATCGGTCCCGAGCCAGTGTTCCGCCCCGGGCGGCTGGTTGATGCTCAGGGCATCGGTGACATCATCTCTCCATGGCGACCAGACGGGCCCCAGCACGCACCATACCGCCATCACCGCCAGCAGGATCAGGCAGAACATGGCCAGCCGGTTACGGCGCAGCTGTCGCCACCCCTGGCGCCAGGGAGAGGGGGGAATATGCGCCAGCGCCGGGATCGCCGCCTGCCGCTGGCGGCGACGGGAAGCAAAGTAAGACAGGATCATCATGACCTCACCCGAATACGCGGATCGGCCCAGGCGTACAGCACGTCGGCGAGCAAATTCCCGACGATCGTCAGCACCGCCAGAAACAGGGTAAACCCCATCAGCACCGGATAGTCGCGGGCGGCCAGCGAGTCGATATGGATGTGGCCTGCCCCCGGCCAGTTGAACACCTTTTCGGTAATGATCGCCCCGGAGAACAGCCCCGGCAGCTCGAAGCCCAGCAGGGTGATAATCGGCAGCAGGGCGTTGCGCAGGGCATGCTTGAGGATCACCGTGCGCTCCTGCAATCCCTTGGCGCGGGCGGTACGGATAAAATCCATTTTCACCACGTCGAGCATACTGGCGCGCACATAGCGCGTCAGGCTGCCCGCCTGCAGCATCACCAGCGCCAGCACCGGCAGCGCCAGGTGGGCGGCCACTTGCAGCACATACTGCCAGCCGCTCTCGTCGCTGCCGGTATTGGTCATCCCGCCTACCGGTAGCCAGTGGAGATCGACGGCGAACCATTTAATCAGCAGCAGGCAGAGGAAAAAGGTGGGGAACGACATGGCGGCAAACACCGCGACGCTCACCAGATGATCAAACCAGGAGCCGGGTCGCAGGGCAGAAACCACGCCGACCGCCAGGCCAATGCCCCAGTAAAAGACCAGCGCGACGCTGGCCAGCAGAAAAGAGTTCCAGATGTACTGGTTGAGCAACTGGCTGACCGGGATCTGATACTGCAGTGAAAAGCCTAAATCACCGCGCAGCAGCTGTCCCAGCCAGTGGAGGTAGCGGGTGAACAGCGGCTGGTCGAGGCCGTAAATCGCCTTCAGCTCTGCGGCGCGGGCGGCGGTCAGGGTGACATTGCCATCGATAAAGTCGCCGGGGGTTTTGGCAAACAGCATAAAAATAATGAAGGAGGCCAGCAGCAGCATCGGCAGCGTTTGCAGCAAGCGCCTCAGGATGAAATTTTTCATGATGGTCTCACATCAGCCGCCGGTTAACCCGGCGGCCAGGGGGATTTACTTGACGATTTTTACATCCGGCAGGCTGCCGGTCAGGCCGTTGTAGATATCCGGCTTAAAGCCGCTGACGCGGGCGCTGCTGGCGGAAAGAATGTTGCGATAGCCAAGCAGGATCACCGGCGGATCGTCGGCCAGCACTTTATACAGCTGGTGGTAGATCGGCTTGCGCTGTTCAATGTCGAGCACCGCGTTGCCGGCGTTAATCAGCTTATCGACTTCCGAGTTATGGTAGCCGGACTCTTTAGCTTCGCTGCTGTAGAAATCCCATACCCCGTCGTGCGGGTCGTTGAGGGTGCTGGTGCTAAAGGAGGCCAGATCGTAATTTCCGGCTTTACGCTGCGCCATCAGGGCATTGAAATCCACCACCTGCGGCTTCAGCAGCACGCCAATCTGCCGCCAGTTCTCCTTGGCGATGGGGATCAGTGCATCGTTGAGCACCTTCTTGCTCACCAGCAGGGTCAGCTCCAGGCGCTGGCCGTCTTTGGCGCGGATACCGTCGGCGCCAGGTTTCCAGCCGGCCTCATCCAGCAGCTTTTTGGCCTGTGCCGGATCGTAAGGGTAAGGGTTGACGCCTTCAGCGTTAAAGGCCCAGGAGATCGGGGCGATCGGCTCGATGGCGACTTTGCCGTACCCCTGATAGACCACGTCGATCAGCTTCTGCCGATCCAGGCCGTAAATCAGCGCCTGGCGCACGCGCTTATCCTGCAGCGCCGGGCGATGCACGTTGAACTCCACCTGGCTGTAGTCGCTGGAGCCGTAAAGATTAATGTTGGCGAAGCCGAGCATTTTCAGCTGCTCAATATCGTCGGGGCGTGAGGTAAAGGCGTCATAGTCGGTCTCCCCGGTCTGGAACAGCTGGAAGTTGGTCGACGGATTGGTCACGCGGTAGATAAAGCGCGGTGTTGGCGGCGTTCCACGGTAAAAATGGCTATTGGCATGGAAGCGTATTTCCTGACCGGGAATGTATTTGTCGTACACGTAAGGACCGTTGCCCAGCGGCTTGCCGTGCAGTGAACGCAGATAGTCGAGATTTCCCCGCTGATATCCTTTGCCGTACCAGGCTTTCGACAGCACCGGCCCGCCAATTTTGGCCAGCGTGGTGGCGCCTGGCTGCGTGGTAGTCACCTGCAGGGTGAGCGGGTCGATGACCTTCAGGCCGCTGACGCTGTCAGCCTTGCCGGCTTTGTAGTCCGCGCCGCCGGCGATATTGGCCAGGGTGATGTCGGTATCGCCATCATATTTGGGGTCGAGCAGGACCGTCAGGGTAAAGGCGACATCTTCCGCCGTCAGCGGTGAACCATCGCTGAAGGTCAGGCCAGGGCGCAATTTGATGGTATAGACTTTACTGTCCGGGCTGACCGTCCAGCTCTCCGCCAGTCCCGGGACCAGTTTACCCTGACTGTCCCAGTCGATCAGGCGTGAAAAAATGACGTTAGTCACGTTCTCATCCCAGCCGTTGACGAAAAAGTAGGGGTTAAAGATCCCCTGCGGCTCGGAGATCCCGGCCACCACCGTGTCTTTCCGCAGTTTGGCGCTGGCCGGGATCTGGCTGGCGTCGGTGGCCGGGGTGATGCCTTCTTTCAGGATCCCTTCAGCATGGGCAACAGAAGAAAATGCTACCACGCCGCCGAGCAGGGCCACTTTTAGCGCCAGGGCGAAGCGGGTTTTTCGGGTTTTTAATCCTTGTTGTAATCTGGACAAAAGTGCTACCTCATCAAATAATTGCGTGGTTATTTACAATTCATGACGAAAGATAAGAGGCGCACTTCGCCCTGTCTAACACTGAAACGCTATGATTTATAACTAATTATCCTTAGCAAAGGATCGGGAATATAATCCCATTCGATGGCTAAGAAGCAGTGGTTTCCGCTGTCTGATGATGGTGAGTCAGAATGCTGTCTGCGACCCAGCCATCCTGCGCCAGCGCGCTGGCGGCCAGCGGCCCGCTCAGCCGGACCTGCAGCTGGCCGATCACCCGGCCCTGAATGCGCTCGCAGTTGCTGTACAGCAGTCGGGCGTCGCCTCCCAGCAGGCTGGCGATATGCTGCAGATTGGGTTCGCGACCGCTGCTGCCGTCAAAACGTAAGGTCACGATCTGCTCGCCGTCGCGCAGCGGTGGCCCGGCCTCCGGGCGATCGGGGTGCTGCAGGCCGAGCATGGCGCGCGTCACCGGGTGCTGCGGGTTGCCAAACACGCGCCAGACATCGCCCTGTTCGACAATGCGCCCGCCCTCAAGCACGCTGACCCGATCGCAGAGGGTGCGAATGACCTCCATTTCGTGGGTGATCAGCACGATTGTCAGGCCCAGGCGCTGGTTAATCTCCTTGAGCAGGGTTAGCACCGACAGGGTGTTTTCCGGATCCAGCGCCGAGGTTGCCTCATCGCACAGCAGAATTTCCGGCTGAGTGACCAGCGCCCGGGCGATGCCGGTCCGCTGTTTCTGGCCACCGGAGAGGCGGGCCGGGTAGCTGTCGCGCAGCGCGCTGAGGCCCACCAGCTCAAGCATCTCGCTGACCCGACGCTGGCGTTCGCCGGCCGGGACGCCAGCCATCTTCAGCGGCAAGGCGATGTTCTGCGCCACGGTTTTGGTGGCCATCAGGTTAAAGTGCTGAAAAATCATCGCCACCCGCCGACGCAGATCGCGCAGCTGGCGCGTGGAGTAGCGCACGGTTGACTCGCCGTGGATGAACATCTCGCCGCTGTCGGCATTTTCCAGACGATTAAACAGGCGCAGCAGGGTGGATTTTCCGGCGCCGCTGCGGCCGATGATGCCGAAAATTTCGCCCTGACGGATGGTCAGGTCAATGTCATGTAGCGCCTGCACGCCGTTAGGATAGGCTTTGCTGATACCAGCAAACTCAATGTGGGTCGGTGGGGCGGGGATATGCGTCACGATGATGCGCTCCGTTAGCCCGGGCAGCGGCTGACGCCGCTGCCCGCGGTGATTAGAATCCAGGTAAAATTTTGCCCTGATAACGCGTCAGAATGAACTGACGAACTGCGTCCGAATGCAGCGCTTGCGCCAGCTTCTGAATGCCCGGGTCCTGAATATTGTCCGGGCGCGCCACCAGATATTCGACGTACAGATCGCTGCCTTTTTCCACCAGCAACGCTTTATCGGTGTCGATACCGGCCTCCAGCGCATAGTTGGCAAAGATAAAGGCCAGGTCGACCTGCTTCACCGCGCGCGCCAGCATGGCGCCCTCCAGTTCGCGGATCTTAAAGTGATGCGGGTTGCTGGTAATGTCCTTGGTTGCCGATTGCGGGTTGTGCGGATCCTTGAGGGTAATCAGCCCGGCGTTGCTTAACATCACCAGCGCGCGGCCGGTGTTCACCGGATCGTTAGGGATGGCGATCGTGGCGCCGTCAGGCACCGCGGCGAGGGTCGTGTATTTGCTGGAGTAGGCGCCGAAGGGCTCGATATGCACTCCCACCACCGGTACAAGGTTGGTGTGGCGGGTCTGGTTGTAGTTATCGAGGAATGGCCGGTACTGGTAGTAGTTGGCGTCGAGGTGTTTCTCCGCCAGCTGCTGGTTAGGCTGAATAAAATCGTTAAACACCTTGACCTGTAAATCGACGCCTTCCTTTGCCAGCACCGGCTTCACAAATTCAAGGATTTCCGCATGCGGCACCGGCGTGGCGCCGACGATCAGCGTCTCGTTAGCCAGCGCTGCGGTGGAGAAGAGGGCCAGCAGTCCGGCGGCAATAATGGATTTTTTCATGATAAGGGTTTCCTGAGCAGAGAAGGGTAAGTTATTTGCGGCTGACGTAGCGCACCAGGCGGTCGCCGCTCATTTGCAGAAGCTGTACCAGCGCAATCAGCATCAGGACGGTGACCACCATCACGTCAGTCTGAAAGCGCTGATAACCAAAACGAATGGCCAGATCGCCCAGCCCGCCGCCGCCGATCACCCCCGCCATCGAGGTGTAGTCGACCAGCAAAATGGCCGTCACGGTCACGGCGGCGATCAGCCCGGCCCGCGACTCCGGCAGCAGCGTGTGCCAGATAAGCTGCCAGGTGCTGCCGCCCATCGACCAGCTGGCCTCCACCAGGCCGTGCTCCACTTCGCGCAGGGCGGTTTCCACCAGCCGGGCGAAGAACGGGGCGCAGCCGGCGACCAGCGGCGGAATGGTTCCTTCCACCCCCAGCGAGGTGCCGGTCAGCAACGTGGTCACCGGGATCATCACGATGAGCAAAATGATGAACGGCAGGGATCGCAGTACGTTGACGCACAATGACAGCAGGCGGTAAAGGCGCGGGGCGTACAGCAAACGCGGCTCACCGGTGAGATAGAGCACAATCCCCAGCGGAAGCCCCAGCAGTACGGTCCATCCCAGCGACCAGGCCAGCATGGTAAGGGTATCGAGGGCGGCCTGGGCCACATCGTTCCAGTCGATTTCCGCGAAAAACGCCAGCAGACTCGTCATATCAGTTCCAGTCATGTCGTTGCGGGCGAATGCCGTTCAGCACCCAGTTGCCAAGCAACTGATACTTCCAGCGAACCGGGTCGTGCAGGGTGTGCACCCGGGCATTGCGCCAGTGGCGGTCTAGATTGAGCGACTCACCGGTGGCGCGAGTGCCCCCCAGCTCGAACAGGCGGCTGGCGGCCTCCAGCGCCACTTCGGTGGTCCAGATTTTGGCGCGGGCGACGGCCAGCGACGCCTCGGCGACATGCTCCTCGCTGAGGTCATTTTTATAGCGGTCGAGCACCCGTCCCGCCCGCTCCAGCAGCGCGTCGGCTGCCGCAAGGCGGCTGTCCAGTTGACCGATATGGTAGATAGTCAGCGGATCGTCGCTCGCCCGCGCCACACCGGCGTCGATCCACGGCCGGGCGCTGTGGCGCACAAACGCCACGGTATCGTCCAGCGCCGCGCGGGCGATCCCGGCATCTATTGCCGCGGTGGTCAACTGGGCGAAGGGGCCGGCAAGAGTCGGGCTGGCGTAGGACTTCCAGGTTGGGAAAAGGTGGAAAAGATTGACCGGAAGATTATCGGCCAGCACGGTGCCGCTGGCGGTGGTGCGCTGACCGAGGCACGCCCAGTCATTGACCACCGTCAGCCCCGGGCTGTTCTGGGGGACGAAAGCGAGCTGGGCGCGATCGTCGGCGTCCAGCGCCAGAATGCCAATCCAGTGGGCGTACAGCGAGCCGGTGCAGTAGCCTTTACGACCATTGATCCGCAGACCGTCTGCGCCTTCCTCGATACGGGTACGAATGTCAAGGACCGTTTTCCCCCCGGTTTCCGACAGGGCATTGGCGAAGCGATAGCCCTGTAATACCTGGGCGAAAAAGAACGCCTGCTGGTCGTCGCTGCCCTGCAGACGAATATCCTCCAGCAGGCAGTAGTGGTTCTGGGGGATCTGGCCTAACGACGGATCCGCCGCAGAGAGAATGGCGATAACCTGCGCGAGGGTCGCGGCCGAGACCTCGGCGCCGCCAAAGCGGCGCGGCACCGTGATGCCCCACAGTCCGCTGTTGGAATAGGTGTTGACGATCTCCGCCGGGACAATGCCCGTGCGGTCGCGCTCGGCGGCGCCGGGTTTGAGCACGGCGGCGATCTCATGGGCGATGGCGAGGGCTTCCGCATCGCTGGCAATAATATGCGCCTGCGGCGTGGACTGGGTGTAAGGCTGTGCGGGTGAACTGGCTGACATCATCTTCTCTCTTATTCAGTGAATAGCTTATGCACAAATTAGATAAATAAATAATTCATAATGCCTGTGGGTTATATGTGTGGGTAAGCAAAACACGTGCCAGTGAGAGAGGAAGGCGCAGTCGTGACAGGAAGCGGGTTGGCTATGTCAGCTGATGGAGCGGACTGCTGCAAATGCAGCGCCGTTTTGCGCCGGCTGTTGCAAAGGCAACAGGAGAGGAAAGCGACCGCCGGACCGAAGGAAGGAAGTCAGGCGGTGAGCGTGGCGAGGGCCTCAGCGTTTCTTTGCCGCAGGGGCGAGCAGTGAGGGGGCGGTCTCGGTTAACGGTTGCCAGAGCCGCTCGGGGTCGCTAAATCCCTCTTCCACGAGAGCAAAAAAGCGGCTGGCGTGGAGACCGTCGACGAAGGCATGGTTAAACCGCCCGGCCACCGGGATCACGCCGTTCTGTAGTTTCCCCCAGGTAAGCGCGGGCACCGCCGCGCCTACGGCATATTCCGCATGGGTCATCGAGGTGAAGTGGAGCCACGGCAGACAACTGGCGCAGATAAAATGCTCGCCATCGACGATGAGCGGCGCCGGCGTTGTTTCTCTTGCCGCGACGATCTTCGGCGTTGCCGCATCGCTGAAGGTGGTGAACTCGGGGGCGTTGTCGCACCATACCTGGCGGAATCCTTCCTCGACGGTCATCACCGGCGTCATTACCGCCAGGCTGTCATATTCAATCACCTCATCATTGCGCACGCGCTGCCGTAGCTGCGGTACTCCGTTTGCCGCGCGCAGCAGCGCATAGAGCGCGAGCTGAAAAAACGAGACCCGACGGTCCTTCGCACATTCGTACAGGCGCTGCGCCGCTATCGGGACACAGAGGTTAAAGCTGGGGTTGGCAAATTGTCGGTAAAAGGTGAAATGGTCCCGGCGGGGCCAGGTCGCGGTGTCGATAATTCGGTAACGTGCCATGAATGCCTCCTGAATACTGGCGGTCTGCTGACTATGCGACGATTTCAATCAGGTTGCCATCGGGATCGGCGATCACCGCCTCATAATAGCCGTCGCCGGTGGTACGCGGCGGCGAAACCAGTATCCCCGCATCCTCGGCGCGTTGGGCGAGGGCATCGACCTGTTCCGCCCCGCCTACCGAGAGGGCCAGATGCGCCCAGCCGGTATGGTTATTATCCGCGCTGGCCGGCTGCAGGCCAGGCCTGGTCATCAGCTCGATCACCACCTCGTCCTCGATGGTGACAAAATAGGAGGCAAAGCCGGGGTTGGTCTGGCTGAGGTATTTTTCATTGATGCTGGCGGCAAAGAACTCCACCCAGAAGCGGGCCTGGACGTCGAGCTGTTGGGTCCACAGGGCGAAATGGGCAATTTTCATGGTAAACCTCCGGGCAGGAACATTGACAATCAAAGCAGCGCAGACGATCATGCTTGCTGTTGCTCGTTTTTGATAATTTAAGGAGTTATCGTGCTCGATTATGCTGCTTTTCCCCAACAGCGACAAGCGTTGATTTGCCAGATCCTGCAGGAAAATGGCAGAGTGGTGTGCGCGGAGCTGGCGGCGCGGCTTCAGGTGTCGGAGCACACCATCCGCCGCGATCTGCATGAACTCAGTCGCGAAGGGTTCTGTAAAAAGGTGTATGGCGGGGCGGTGCTGAGCCTGCCGGAAGCCGGGGACTACAGTGAACGGAAAGATAAAAATCGAGCAACAAAACTCAGGATCGCGCAACAGTGTGCCAGGCTGGTGAAGCCCGGCGGCACGATTTTCGTCGATACCGGGACCACCAATCTGGCGATGGCCGAGGCGCTACCCGCTGAGCTGGCGCTGACGGTGGTAACGAACTCCCCGGAGATCGCCGCGGTACTGGTGAAAAAACCGTTGTATGACGTGGTGATCCTCGGCGGCCAGGTGCAGCGGGCGAGCGGCGGGTGCGTCGGCGCCGCGGCGGTGGCTCAGGTGCAGGGCATGTTATTCGATCAGGGTTTTATCGGCGGCTGCGCCATGGCGCCAGAGTCGGGCCTGACCGGTTTTGACTACGCCGACTGCGAGTTCAAGAAAGCGGTGATTAAGCAGTGCAGCGAAATTATCGTCGGCCTGACCTCGGATAAAATTCCGGCAGTGGCACGGTTTGTGGTGGCCGCGAGCAGCGATATCGATGTGCTGGTGGTGGAAGAGAACATCAGTCGCGAATATCGCGTTGCCTTTCAGCAGCACGATATTCGCATCCATACCGTGTAACCCGTTAGCGGTTGAGGGAGGTGGCGATAAGCCGCAGGCCCAGCGCCCCCAGCACCGTCGCGGTGGCGATGTCGATCCGCCGCTTCAGCCGCAGGTAGACGCGCCGCGGTCGATCGGCAGACAGCACCAGCGCCACCAGCGAATACCAGCTGACGTCAATCAGAAAGCTCATCAGCGGCACGATGTAGTAAAACGCGATGGGGATCTGCGCTGGCAGCAGAGCGGTAAAAATTGAGGCGAACACCAGCGCGGTTTTGGGATTGCTCAGCTGGGTATACAACCCATCGCGGAAGGTCTTCAGCAGTGAATGGTTGCCAGCCATGCCGCTGGCGGAAAAGTCCATCGGCTGCGCCGACCCGCGGAAAATTTTATAACCAAGCCACAGCAGATAGATCCCGCCCGCCACCTTCAGCCCAATAAACAGCTCCGGCACCGCGGTGAGCACCTTCTGCAGGCCCAGCATCGCCATAATGGAAAAAATGGCGGCGCCGGCGCCGGTACCGAGGGCGGTCACCAGACCGTGCACGCGCGAGCGAGCGACGGCATTGCGCGCGACAAAGATAAAGCTTGGGCCGGGACTGATCACGCCCATGATCAGCACCGCGGCAATGGCCATCAGGCTGGATAAGAACATAGCGACTCCTGTGATGTCCGCCGCCGGCAGGCGGTCGGTAACCTGTGAACGGTTGGGGTAGACAGAGTAGCAAACTGGTTCAGGAAATCACGTCAAAAAGGTGTGGATAAGGCAGGGCGGCGCGGGCGGTGGCGGCGCGCGTTTTCTGCGCAACTGTTTGAATAACGATTCCCATTCTTGTCATCAATGGTAAACTGAATAACTGTGATCTTTGTCATACCGTAATAACTACAGAGAAGAGACACTGCTATGCAACATATCATTGAGGGCTTCCTCAACTTCCAGAAAGAGATCTTCCCCCAGCGTAAAGAGCTCTTCCGTAGCCTGGCCTCCAGCCAGAATCCCAAAGCGCTTTTCATCTCCTGTTCAGACAGCCGTCTGGTGCCTGAACTGGTAACCCAGCAGGAGCCGGGACAGCTCTTTGTCATTCGTAACGCCGGGAATATCGTGCCGTCTTTCGGGCCGGAGCCAGGTGGTGTTTCTGCTACCATCGAATATGCCGTCGTTGCGCTGGGCGTGACGGATATCGTGATCTGCGGCCACTCCAACTGCGGCGCGATGAAAGCGATCGCCACCTGCCAGTGCCTTGAGCCGATGCCGGCGGTGTCCCACTGGCTGCGCTATGCTGATGCCGCGAAAGCAGTGGTGGAAAAGAAAACCTGGGCCAGCGAAACCGATAAGGTCAACGGCATGGTGCAGGAAAACGTCATCGCTCAGTTGAACAACATCAAAACCCATCCGTCGGTGGCGGTCGGTCTGCGCGACCATACCCTGCGCCTGCACGGCTGGTTCTACGACATTGAAAGCGGCGACATTCAGGCGCTGGATAAAAACACGAAATCCTTTGTTTCGCTGTCGGAAAATCCGGACGTCTTCTTCGAATAAAGCCGTTCTCAGGGCACGGAGGCCCTGTTCATCCCCTCACCACTCCACGCAAATTTTGCCAAAATGGGCGCCGCTTTGCAGATAGCGAAAGGCATCCGGTAAGGCTGTAAAATCAAACACTTTATCGATAACCGGCCGCGACGCCTGCAGGTTCAGGGCGTTGACGTAGTCCTGCTGTTGCCGTCTATTACCCACCACCAGCCCCTGCAGTCGGGCCTGTTTACTCATCAGCAGATGGGTGGGGACATGGCCCTCGAAGCCGGTCAGGACGCCGATCAGGGCGATGTGTCCGCCAACACTGACCGCCTCGAACGACTGCCCCAGGGTGCCCGGACCGCCCAGCTCCAGAATGAGATCGGCCCCGCGATGGCCGGTGATATCCTGCACCGCGGCGCCCCATGCCGGGGTGGTGCGGTAATTGATGAGATGATCGGCCCCCAGGGCGCGAGCGCGGGCGAGTTTTTCATCTGACGATGAGGTGACGATCACCTGTGCGCCCATACTTTTCGCCAGCTGCAGGGCGGTTATCGACACGCCGCCGGTACCAAGCGTCAGCACCGTATCGCCTGCTTTTAACCGTCCTTCGACGACCAGCGCGCGCCAGGCGGTAAGACCGGAGGTGGTGATGGTTGCCGCCTCCCTGAAACTCCACCCCTCAGGCGCATGGGTAAAATGGCTGGCCGGCCTGACGACATACTGGCAGGCGAACCCCTCCGCGCCATCGCCCGGGGTCTGACTGAAGTCGCTCACCAGCGGACCGGGGCGGCCATCCAGCCACTGCGGGAAAAAGCCAGCGACCACCCGGTCACCCGGCTGAAATTCGTTCACTCCGGCGCCAACCGCTTCCACCACGCCGGCGCCATCCGCCATCAGGATCCGCCGATCGGCGGTGGGAATTACCCCCGTTGCGACCAGCAAATCATGGTAGTTCAGCGAGGTGGCGTGCAGCGCCACCCGGATCTCTCCTGCAGCGGGCGCCCCGGGGTCAGCAAGATCGACAAGCTGCAGGTTCTCAAGCGAACCGGGTTTTTTGACTGTCCAGGCTTTCATCATCAGGCTCTCTTTTCTGGAGGATACAGTCAGTATTGGTCGGGAATGGAGCGAGCGCCACAGCATGCCTGTCGGCAAAACAAAGAAAGGGGAAGGGGTAAAAAAAAGCGCCGTTTTTAACGGCGCTTTTTTATTGCTAACGGCTAAAGGGATTATTTGCTCAGTTCAGCCGTCATGTGGACGCGATTATTAAACTGGGCGCTGGTGATTTTATAGGATGCACCCTGTTCCGCGGCCTGGGCGGCGATTTTTGCTTCAGCCCGGTCCAGGGTCGAGGCGGTAGCGCTGACGCTCTGGGCGAAGCTGACAGAAGAGAACAGAGACAGTGCCGCAACTGCAACGAAAGTTTTGATGGATTTCATGGTCGTATTCCTTAATCTGGTGTCTGATAAAGGGCTTTTCGCCCTGATGTGGTAAAGAATACGCTTGAATGTTGCAGGCTAAAATCAAAACAATTTGCGAATCTTGTTCAAATAATATGAATGTTTTTCCGCCGTGTGCAACGCGGCCTGCCGCTGTCGGGCAGGCTTTGCCCATGGCGTATAACTGGCAAGGTCGGGTGAGAGCGGGTTAAACGTTGGCCCGGAGATCATAAAATGATGAAAATGAGCATGGCTGACCAGGTGAAAATTAACCTTAATCCGTTCCAGTCCGTTATAGACTCGCTTGCGATTGATCCCCAACGTGGCCGCCAGTTGATTCACCGACTGTCCCTTCATGGTGGCGGCGATTATCCGCCTTTCCAGAAGGTTGAGGGGCGCTCGCTGACGGGAAGAGGTACTCTGACGCTGATGACGCGGCACCAGAGGCCAGCGACGATCGGCCAGCCTGCGCAAAAGGCGGCCAACCTCCGGAACGCTTTCCCGCTGGCTAACCCACAGGAGGGTATCCGCGAAAAAGGCGCGTCCGCGCCTCACGTTGCCGGCCGAGGTAAAGCCGACCACCAGACTCTGATAACGCAGGGCTAATTCAGCGGCGGCCTGATAATCGTGAAAGTTTTCCAGCGATAAAATAATCACATCCAGCCCAGCCGGATCGGGAAAATGGCTGAGTGGCAGCGAATGAATAATGTTCAGCCCGGGCAGGGTCTCCTGAATATCTCTGAAACACTGGGCGAGGCCGATATTAAAAAAAAGATTATTGCTGTGAATTAAAATATTCAACGGATAAACCCTGTTACAAGCGATGTAAACGGCGCGGAGAGGGGATTAGCTGCGTACCAGAAGTTTATTCATATCAGCAGGCGAGGCATTAATATAATTCATCATGCCCGGTGGTTTGAATGAGTAAATTTCGGCTACGACAGCATTGTTAATATAATACCCTGCGCACTTGACCCGAATAATTAATGCGCTTTCAACGCCTGCCTGGCTAAGACGGGATTTTAACGTCTGAATAACCTGCCATAATCGCTGCGCAGACGGGCGAAGGTTATTTTTTTCCCAGACGTTAATCATCAACTCTTCATCGCTGACCACCCGTTCTCTGCCATGCGCCAACAGATATTCCAGTAAACAGGCCATGGTACTGCGTAGCTGAACTTGCGTTCGCGTCCCTCGCAGCGCGATAATTTCCCGATGATGCAGGCAGTAGAAAATATTATCTGCTAACTTATAGCCAAGCAGTTTATAGCCCTTAGTCATCCACCACTCCCTGACAAATCCAGTTATTGCCGGTGCAGAGTACCTGCCTGCTGCTGACTGACCAAGGGAATTTTATTTGTTAGAATAATCAAAACAAATAACCATGTTTGTATACATAAGTAGAATAAAAATCTGATAAATGATTATTGCTCTGCAGGATTGTATGGTATAGGAAAAGTCTTAAACAAACGTCAGCCGCTGGTAAGCGGTTGAATATATAGGTGTCAGGAAAAACTAAATGCACTTATATTGATCTAGATCAATTTTGCTCATTTCAGGAGGCTTTCACCATTTACATAGTAAAACAAAGATTGAAATAACTTCCGTTACGCGATGATAAGCTGATTCTGAACTTATGGAACTACCCAGGGAATTGTTCATTACTTTTCAGGAGCGTTTTTATGGTCATTGCAACTCGTAAGCCTCTGTGTAACAAACGCTGGTCGGCCAGCCCGGCCTCCCAGGATCTTCAGTTGACTCAGCTACGCCACCCGTGGGTCGCCACCAAAGCCAGCTGCAAAAGCAAAAAAGCCTGGAAAAGCCGCAGTTAGCGGCCTGCCCAACCCCCTGACATAAAGCCCTGCTTGTCCCTGCGGACAAGCAGGGCTTACCTCTGCGACCTTTACACCGACTGCAACAGATAACCATAAGGCGTCTCCACCACCCTGGCAAAGCCGGGCAGACCAAGATGCATGCCGGCGATCAGCCATTGTTCGCTGGCGGCCTGGCGCAGCAGACATTCCCGGGTTTGTCGGGCCTGTTCAGGATCGACGTCGAAGGCGACCGACACCGACGTCCGGGTGGTCTGAATGGTCGGGAAATGGACAATATCCCCCCAGATGAGCAGCGAGGTATCGCCCGTCTCGAGACGATACCCGGTATGGCCGGGCGTATGGCCGGGCAGAGGGCACGGGTGGATCCCGGCGACCGTCTCCTCACCATCAACTTCGCGAATTTGCGCCGCGCAGATCGCCAGTACGCGGTGGACGAGCAGCACGTTGCGCCGGCCGCGATCGCTGGCGTTGTCCAGTGTGGATGCCGCCAGCCAGTAAGCGCGTTCCCGCGAAGGCAGGAACACCGTGGCGTTGGGATACGCCGGGGCGCCGGTTGCCGTCAGCAACCCGCCGATGTGATCCGGGTGCGCGTGGGTTAGGAGGATGGTGTCAATCTCCTCAGGGCGTACGCCGAGCAGCGCCAGAGTGGCGATAAGCGCACCGCCGACGCCATTGACTCCCCCGGTGCCGGTATCCACCAGTACGGTGTGCCCGCGTCCGCGGATAAGGTAGGCGCCGATCGCAATGGCCTCCGGTGAGGCTAACCCGGCGTTCCGCTGCAGGCGCTCCGCCTCCTCAGGCGTGATACCCGAGAGTAAGGACAGTGGCGCCGACATCTGACCATCACTGACGGCGGTCACCGTCAGATCGCCTGCGGTCAACGTATAAAAGGGAGCTGGTGTCATGGCGACCTCACGCGCGTTGCGCCGGGTTACGTAACCGGGCGGTGATGGGTTGATAGATAAAGACGGCGGCAGCCGTGGCCAGGTGATGCAGGTCGTCACGCGGGACGATGGCGGCATACCGGGTTTGTTGCGTCGCCAGGCCGCCAGGCAGCAGGACGATTGCCGGGGAGATGGGTAGCGTCTGAGGCGTATCGCTCAGCAGGAGCACCTCATCAGACCGGACCTCCCGCACGCCGCTATCTGCAACATAGAGGTGGCGGTGCCAGTCGGTGATCGCCGATTGCCAGCGGGCAAAATGGCCGCCACCGTTGCGGCGGTAGGCGTCGCTGTCGATGACGGTAGCATCGTGGATATCGTGCAGCGCCAGGTAGCGGGGGCACTCCTCGTTGAGGGCGCGGAAGCGCTGAGAGGCGTAAAAACCGGGCACAGAGACCAGCGCCGGCAGTTTTTCCTGATTGTAAAAGGTATTCCACGCTGTTTCGCTTTGGGGATCGGTGTAGGCGCATTCGACGACATAGAGCATAGTGACCTCGATGGACAGATGATTGAGCGCGCAAAGCGCTTTAGTGACTTTTCATCATCCTATCGGCTAAAAATGGCGCTGAAAAACGATGTTAATTCAATGGTCAGTGATATTCTGTCACTGACTTTCGGTGAGACTGCACAAGGAGCATTGGCTATGCGTCGTAAAATCCCCAGCAGCGCTGCGCTACTGGCTTTTGAGGCCGCTGCCCGTCACGGCAACTTTGCCCGCGCGGCGGCGGAACTCGCGTTAACGGAAGGGGCCATCAGCCGGCAGATTGCCCGTCTGGAAGCGCTCCTCGACAGTAAACTCTTCGACAGGACGGGGAGCCGGGTGCGGCTCAATCCGGCTGGCGCCCGCTATGCCCGCCAGGTCCGCGAGATCCTCGCCCGTCTGGAGCGGGATACCCACGACGTCAGCGGGATGCCCTCCGATGGACATAGTCTGGAGATCGCCGTGCTCCCCACCTTTGCCAGCCGCTGGTTAATTCCCCGGCTTGGACGCTTTGCAGCGCAGCATCCGCATATCGTGGTCAATATTGCCGCCCGCAGCGATCCCTTCATCCTCCCGGGCAGCGGTTTTGATGCCGCCATCCATTTTGATCACCCGGCGTGGACTGGCATGGATGTGACCTTTTTGTTCGAGGAGTATCTGCTGCCGGTCTGTCATGCGGCGCTGCTGACGAATGACGATCTCCCCGGGCAACTGAACCGATTGCCGCGCATTCACCGGCGGCAGAACCCTGACGCCTGGCTGCTCTATGCCCGGGAATGCGGGCTGGCGCTGGATAATCCGGCGCAGGGGCCGCGCTACGATCTGCATGAGATGGCCATCGCCGCGGTACTGAGTCAGCAGGGGGTGGCGCTGGTGCCGAAGATGTATGTGGAAAGCGAGCTGCGCGCCGGGACGCTGGTCGCTCCGTGGCCGGGCTCCCCGACGCTGGCCAAGCGCTTTTGTCTGATCAAACCCGGTGGCGGGGAGGGAGAGCTGGCGCTGCAGGTGTTTGAGCGCTGGCTGCAGACGGAGATTGCAGCCGGTTAAGTCAGGGCTGGCCCGGGGGGAGGCTGCGTCGCCCGCTGGCGGGCATATTTCCCCGGCGATATCCCGGTATAGCGGGTAAAGGCTACGCTGAACGCGCTGGCCGAGCCATAGCCGATGCGCTCGGCGATATCCGCAATGCTGATGCCCGTCTCGCTCAGCCACTGCATGGCCAGGGTCATTCGCCAGCCTAACAGATAGCCCATCGGGGTCATCCCGGTCAGGTCGGTAAAGCGTTCAAATAACGTCGAGCGAGACAGCGCGCAGTCGGCGGCCAGGGCGTTGACCGTCCAGCGTCTGGCGGGGGCCTGATGCAGCAGGCGGATTGCCTGGGCGACCCGCGGGTCGCTCAGCCCGCGCATCAGACCGGGGGTGGCGAGCGTGCCGGAGGAACGGATGGCCTCGATAAAAAGTAGCTCAACCATCCGCGCCAGAACGAAAGATTTGCCCGCGCGATCCGCCTGCGCTTCCTCTTTCAGCAGCCCGACAAAGGTGGCCAGCCGCGGTTGATTGCGGACCACCACAAAGGCTGGCAACAGCGAGGCCAGCAGGCTGGCGTTCGTTGAACCGGAAGCGCAGTGGCCAATCAGCGCCTGCATCTGCGCAGGCTTGTCGAGGGCTCCAAGCCGAAAGTGTCCCTCCGCCAGTTGCACCGGGATGGTCTCCAGCGCCGGTGAAGGGGGCGGGGTCAGGCTGGTTAGCGCGAAGCGGTACGCCGCCGGGATCAGAATAAAATCCCCGGCGCGCAGGATCTGCGGCTCATGCTGGTCTATTTCCAGCCGACAGCCGCCTTCCAGCACGACGCCATAAAATGACAACCCCTGGTCCGAGCGTATCACTCGCCAGTCTCCCGCCCCCTCAACGGTTTTGGTCAGCACCGCTCTGAGATTTAGCATGGCAATAACCTCCGCCAACGGATCGCTCATTTCCGGACTCCTGCTAAAGAATGATGGATTATTGACCCTATATCGTCCGACACGGCCTGTCTATGATCAAAAGGAAGAAGCCATTCGGAGACAGAGATATGCAAACGATAATGATCACCGGCTGTTCATCGGGTTTTGGCCTGGAGACGGCGCGTTATTTTCTCGAGCAAGGCTGGAAGGTTATTGCCACGATGCGCGCTCCGCAGGAAGGTGTGTTGCCCGCCAGCGACCGTCTGCGGCTGGTGCGTCTTGACGTCACTTCGGCGCAGAGTATCGCCGAGGCCATTGCCGAAGCCGGAGAGATTGATGTGCTGGTTAACAACGCCGGGGTGGGGATGCTTAATGCCCTGGAGGGCGCGTCGCGCGAGGCGATAGCAGACCTGTTTGCCACCAATACCCTGGGAACGATTGCCATGACCCAGGCGGTGATCCCCCGGTTCAGAGCGCGCCGAAGCGGGACCATCGTTAACATTACCTCGGCGGTCACCCTGCAACCGATGCCCCTGCTGGCGGTATACACCGCGAGTAAGGCGGCGGTGAATGCCTTCACGGAGTCGCTGGCGCTGGAGCTCCGTGCTTTTAATATTCGCGTCGGGCTAATCCTGCCGGGACGCGCCCCGCAGACCCGCTTCGGGGAAAACGCTCGTCGAACGATGGGCCAGCTCCCGGAGAGCTATGCGGCGCTCGGGCAGCAGATCCTCGACAGCATCCAGGATAACGCCAGCGTGACGCAGGCTGTCGATGTGGCTCAGGCCGTCTGGCGGATGGTGAACGATCCTGATGCCCCTTCGCGGCTGCCGGCAGGGGAAGATGCCCTGGCGATGGCACAGGCCAGTCTTCGCCGTGTCTGAAGACAATATGCGGGTTTTGTCTGTCAGACGGTAGGTGCGCAAGCTGCCGCTGCGCTTTATGGCCAGGGGAATATTATCCCTGTCAGTATCGACTGGATAATATTAGCGGGTTATACGAAATAACGGTCAGGCGGCGCTTACTGATGTAAATCAGGATACCAATGTCTTTCATGGTGCGTTTTCGCCGCTTATTCTGGATATGTGCGAACCGCCCGCCATATTATGACATCATCAATGGCTCAGGTCTTTTATATGTAATTTCTCAATGTAATTCGGGCGTTAATCTTAAAAAGTTAGTCTGGCCCGGTCGGGGCTGGACTTTCTTTATTCTACTGTGGCAGGGTTTCATCCCTGCTGTACCGCGCGCTCGCTTTTTTACGCCAGGGAATAGTTTTCAGTATGGAATATTTCTTTGGTGGATTATGAATATAAAACGAACATTACTCATCATACTTTCCCGTGTTATCAGGGGAGCAGGTATGGGATTAGGTACTTCAGGTATCGCGCTGGCTGGCTGGCTGGCTGGTTCTTTTTTTTCTCAGTAAATGAATATAAATTTCTCTGGGGTTTACTTTCAGTTGTGGAATTCCTGGTGGGGTATCTGATATATCGATTTTCATATGCATATATTTATGATGAATGGAATGATTATCATTAAAAATTAAACGGCGTGGTCTGTTGTTCGATTTTTGATGTTCATGACTGTGGAATAAAAATATGAGTGTGATGGGTGCCCTTTCAAATACTTGAAGTGTCGTTTTGCCAGCGTTAATTTTGTCTGAATCTAAGGAACGAAACCCTGTGCAATTTGTGAACGGGCTTCATGACGTAAAATTCGGGCCACACTGAGTGAAATTTCAGGTTAGAGGCCGAAACTCATGCTGCATTGTTCTCCGTTATGATAGTAGTGAAAGTGCCATTTTTGCTTCCTGATTTGCTGACAGACAGGGAGTGGCCATCCATAACGGTCAGCGAGTCATTGGGGGGAGTAGCCGCCATTACGAATGGCCGTGTCGGTTAATGGCATAGACGTCACCTTAGTTTTGTCTGCAGTATTCTGTAACGTCAACGCCTGAATTTTTGAAGCCTGAAATGTTTTCCTGTCAGGAAGAATAAAAAATCCCTTGCTGCAAAGTTACTTTTCCCGTCGTTCGTGGACTAAAGCGCCATTTCGATGTGCTCAAAAATGTACCTAAAAGGGTTGGCTTCCCCTGCACGAGTGTGGAATATGCAAGGAAAAATCTTTGCCAATACACAACATTTTAAGTCAGCAATACCATCGGGGGGCAGGTGATAAAACACAGAAATTACAGAAGGATAACTGATTGGTGCGTCTGAATGGACTCGAACCATCGACCCCCACCATGTCAAGGTGGTGCTCTAACCAACTGAGCTACAGACGCATTATGGTGCGTTTAATTGGACTCGAACCAACGACCCCCACCATGTCAAGGTGGTGCTCTAACCAACTGAGCTATAAACGCATTATGGTGCGTTCGATTGGACTCGAACCAACGACCCCCACCATGTCAAGGTGGTGCTCTAACCAACTGAGCTACGAACGCAATGTTGTGGTGACAACGGGGACGCATATTAGCGGCAGGGAGAGGATGTGGCAAGAGGTAAACGTCACTTTTCTTGCACATTGCATGCGATTGCGGAACTTTTACCCATTCCGGATATATTTTACTGAACCACAAGGATATTTCTTCGCCAGCGAGCGTCATGACTCGCTTTTTTCTGCCCGTCTAACTCTGCGCGGTAGGGTTGCCGTTGTGTTAAATTATCGGCCACCAGAAGAGAAGGAGTCATAACGAAGATGAAATCGATTGGTATTTTTTGCGGTTCTTCAGCTGGCGAACATCCGCTGTATCTCGACACCGCCCGTCTGGTCGGACGTACGCTGGCGCAGCAGGGGCTGGCGCTTGTCTATGGCGGCGGCAAAGTCGGTCTGATGGGGGCGGTCGCCGATGCGGCGCTGGAGGCCGGTGGCGTGGTGATCGGCGTGATGCCGCGCGGCCTGGTGGAGCGGGAAATTGCCCACCGCGGCTTGACGGAGCTGCATGTGGTCGAGGATATGCACGAGCGGAAAACCAAAATGGCGGCGCTGGCGGATGGCTTTATTGCCCTGCCGGGCGGGGCGGGGACGCTCGAAGAGATTTTCGAACAATGGACCTGGGCGCAACTGGGGATCCATGAGAAACCGTGCGCGTTCCTGAATATCAAGGGTTATTACGATCCGCTTCAGGCGATGGTCGACAACATGGTACGGGAAGGATTTATGCACCCGCGCTACGCGGAGATGCTGCCGTTTGCTACCTCGGCAGACGAGATTATCGCCGGTTTTCGCGACTATACGCCGCCGGCCCGTAAATGGGTTCAGCAGCCCGCTATTTAAACATCAAGCGCAGGGTAAACAGCGCGCAGACGATGAGCAGTAACAGCAGCAATTCGAAGCGATAGCGTTGCAGCATGATGTCCTCCTGAAAAAAAACCGGCGCTGTTCTGCGCCGGTTTATCACCTTAACGCCCTGACCATTATGCCGCAGGTTTAACCGCCGGTTTAGCTGCGTGGTGTGCCGCTTTATGATGTTTCTTTGCAGCCTGCGCTTTCTGCGCGACTGCCGGTTTCGCAGCAGCTTTGTGGTGTTTCTTCGCAGCCTGCGCTTTCTGCGCGACTGCCGGTTTCGCAGCGGCTTTATGGTGTTTCTTCGCCGCCTGGGCTTTCTGCGCGACTGCCGGTTTCGCAGCGGCTTTATGGTGTTTCTTCGCCGCCTGGGCTTTTTGCTCAGCAGCCGGTTTTGCAGCGGCTTTGTGGTGTTTCTTCGCCGCCTGGGCTTTCTGCTCGGCTGCCGGTTTCGCGGCCGCTTTGTGATGTTTCTTATGGTGAACGGTGGTATGGCTGGCAGCTGCGGCCGGGGTGGCGCTTGCGGCATCGGCAGCGAAAGCAACTGATGACAGACCCATAGCAGCGGCAACAACCAGAGCTAATACTTTTTTCATTCTGAAATCCTCGAATTGGTTTCTTGAGTAACCCCACTGCGGGGCTGTTGACCACACTATATGCGTCTCGGGGAGTGCCATCAGTGAGTCTTTGGTGTCGGGGAGTAACGGAATGTACAACGTGGTCGCAATGCCGGAGAACGAAAAAGCCCGCCGGAGGGGCGGGCTTTGCAGGGACTAGCGCGCGGCGCGCTGTAAGATGATGCTGGAGGGCTGGCGCTGTAGAAAACGCATCCGCAGCATCATCATGATGGCGGCGGAGGTCAGGCCGATGATAAATCCACACCAGAAACCGGCGGGCCCCATGCGTGGCACAACCATATCGGTCAACGCCAGCAGATAGCCGCTCGGCAAACCCAGCACCCAGTACGCGGTAAAGGTAATAAAAAAGATAGACCGGGTATCTTTATAGCCGCGCAGAATGCCGCTGCCGATCACCTGGATGGAGTCGGAGATCTGATAGATAGCCGCCAGCAGCATCAGGTGTGAGGCCAGCAGCACCACCTCGGGATTATCGTTATACAGCAGGGCAATCTGTTCACGCATCAGCACGGTAAAGATAGCGGTAAATACCGCCAGACAGACGCCCACGCCCACGCCGGTGCGGGCCGAAACCTGGGCATCGATCGTTGAACCTTGTCCGAGACGGAAGCCGACGCGAATGGTGACCGCCGCCGCCAGCGATAGCGGCAGAACGAACATCAATGAGCTGAAGTTAAGCGCGATCTGGTGACCGGCGACGTCAATGATCCCCAGCGGGGAGACCAGCAGCGCGACGACGGCAAACAGCGTGACTTCAAAGAACAGCGCCAGAGCAATGGGCAGCCCCAGCTGCACCAGCCGTAACAGGACGGCGACATCGGGGCGGCTGAAGCGCTCGGCGCAGCGGATATCTCGCATCGAACGCGCCCGACGCACCCACCACAGCATGCTGGCGAACATCACCCAGTAAACCGAAGCAGTCGCTACGCCACAGCCGACACCGCCCAGCTCGGGCATGCCGAAATGACCATAGATAAAGATATAGTTCACCGGAATGTTGACCAGTAAGCCGATAAAGCCCATGACCATCCCGGGTTTGGTTTTCGCCAGCCCTTCACACTGATTACGGGCAACCTGGAAGAACAGATAGCCCGGCGCGCCCCACAGCAGCGCGCGCAGATAGCCAACCGCCTTCTCAGCCAACAGCGGGTCGATATTATGCATGGAGCTGATGATATAGCCGGCGTTCCACAGCACGACCATAATCAGCACCGAGACAAAGCCGGCCAGCCAGAAGCCCTGACGCACCTGCTGTGCGATGCGATCCCGCCGTCCGGAGCCGTTAAGCTGCGCCACCACCGGGGTCAGCGCCAGCAGCAGCCCGTGTCCAAAGAGGATCGCCGGCAGCCAGATGGAGGTCCCGATGGCCACGGCGGCCATATCCGTGGCGCTGTAGCCACCCGCCATCACGGTATCGACAAAACCCATCGCTGTCTGCGCCACCTGCGCAAGGATGACGGGTATAGCCAGAGCTAATAACTGACGCGCTTCAACGAAATACTTCTGCACGTGAACACCTTTATTTTGTTGTTATTTTGAGACTAAAAAAGCCGCCGTAACTGGCAGCAAGGGGATAAAAATGAGGAATTTCCAGTCTATTGTAGCGAGGATTAGCCATTAAGCCAGTGAAAAAAGAGTCGAGGCACGAAGCGCGCTGGCAACCGCTTTGCCCTCCTGTTATTGTTCCCGATAGCGAAAACGGTAATGATACCGTCATGATTTTCAACAGGAGCCTAACATGTTTACTGGTATTGTTCAGGGAACCGCGAAAGTGGTCTCCATTGATGATAAACCTAATTTTCGCACCCATGTGGTGGAGCTACCGGCGCATATGCTGGAGGGGCTGGAAACCGGCGCCTCGGTAGCCAATAACGGCTGTTGCCTGACGGTGACCGAAATAAACGGCGCGCACATCAGCTTCGATCTGATGAAAGAGACGCTGCGGATTACCAACCTCGGCGATATTCAGATCGGGGATGAAGTGAACGTCGAGCGGGCGGCGAAATTCAGTGATGAAATCGGCGGGCATCTGATGTCCGGCCATATTATGACCACCGCGGAAATCGTGAAGATCCTCACTTCCGAAAATAACCGTCAGATCTGGTTTAAAGTGCAGGATCCGACGCTGATGAAATATATCCTTTATAAAGGTTTCATCGGTATTGATGGCATTAGCCTGACGGTGGGCGAGGTGACGGCAACCCGCTTCTGCGTGCATCTTATCCCGGAAACGCTGCAGCGGACCACGCTGGGCGCGAAAAAGCTGGGTGACCGCGTCAATATTGAGATTGACCCGCAAACTCAGGCGGTTGTCGATACGGTTGAACGCGTGCTGGCCGCGAAAGACGTTGCGTCTAAGGTGAATGAAGCCTGAAAAAAATCCCCCGCCGGTGAGCGGGGGAGATTTTGTTAGCGGGCGATGCGTAGCCCATGTTCAATGCCGCGCGAGAACACTACCTGCCAGAGCTGAATGTCACGGGCGCGGAAGGCGCCGGCGCAGGCGTTCAGATAATAGCTGAACATCCGTTTGAAACGTTCAGAATAGTTATCGGCAATTTCCGGCCAGCTGGCGAGAAAACGCTCATACCAGGCCATCAGGGTGGTGTCATAATCGGCGCCGAAGTTATGCCAGTCTTCCATCACAAAGTGCTTCTCGCTGGCATCGGCGATCTGCCGAACCGACGGCAGACAGCCGTTGGGGAAGATATATTTATCGATCCACGGGTCGACGTTATGGTCGGTGACTTTGGAACCGATGGTGTGCAGTAAGAAACGGCCGTTGGGTTTCAAATTACGATCCGCGACCTCAAAGTAGGTGGCGTAATTTTTCGGTCCCACGTGCTCGAACATACCGACGGAGACGATACGGTCAAAGCTGTCGTGCAGATCGCGATAGTCCTGGAGCCGAATCTCCACGTCAAGATCAGCGCAGCGCGCCTGGGCCATCTTTTGCTGCTCGGCGGAGATGGTCACGCCGACAACGCTGACCTGGTAATTTCGCGCCATATACTCGGCGAGCCCGCCCCATCCACAGCCGATATCCAGTACCCGCATCCCCGGCTCAAGCTCCAGCTTACGACAGATGAGGTCCAGTTTAGCCTGCTGCGCCGCTTCGAGGGTTTGCGCCTCTTTCCAGTATCCGCAGGAATACTGCATGTAGGGGTCAAGCATTCGGCTGAAGAGATCGTTGCCGAGATCGTAATGCTCTTTGCCAACAATCCAGGCGCGTTTTTTACTTTGCAGATTGAACAGGCGAGCGCCTGCGATGCGGAGTGTATCTTTGAAATGGTGAGGGAGCTGTTTTTCCAGTCCGGCGCGAAGCACTTTGTGGAAGAATATATCCAGACGCTCGCAGTCCCACCAGCCGTCCATATAGCTTTCGCCTAACCCCAGCGACCCCTCCTGCAGGACACGTTTAAAGAAAAGAGGGTTTTTAATTCGCAGGTCTGACGGCGCGGAGCCATTGATTTCTATTCCCGCACGGCCCAATAATTCAGCTGCAATCCGGTACCAGTCATCATTTGGTACACTTACTTCTTCTATACACGATGAACTCATAGCTTCTCCATCACGCCCAAGTGATCAGAACCTTAAAACAGCGTAGACGCTTTTTTGGCTTTGTGAGAAATCTCACGGATAATCCGTGAAGTCGCTATCCGACGTAGAACAGAGGAAGGGAGATAACCCTTGCCGAAAGGCCTTCCATGGTGAAACGGAGGCATCCTGCATCCGTTAATATTTAACTATTTTCTATTTATGTGAACCCGGATCCAGTATAGGACGCTAAGTACTGGCTTTCAATAAAATTTTCTTAGCATGCTAACGACTGGTCCGGGCAACGGCGATGGGCGTTACGCGTGGGAAGAGTGGGGGGTCAGCTCCGGCGTTTGCTGCAGGCGATAGCCGATTCCGGCTAAGCCAATCGAGACCAGCATCACGCTGGTGGTGGTCAGCAGCGGCGTGGCGATCAGCGCCGATACCAGCAAACTGGTCAGGAAGCACAATCCCAGCTGCAGCGTATTCTGCAGCGCCGCCGCGCGGCCCGTTGCCTGCGGGAAGGGTTTCAGCGCCTGGGCGACCACAATGGGATAGATCCCGCCGTTGACCACCGCCATCATGCAGAACGGGATCATTAACGCCACCAGCGAGGCATGCGTTTGCAGGCCGACCAGCCAGGTGGCGGCAACGCTGACGGCGAAGACCACCAGCAGCCACGGCAGCATCTGTTGTCCTGACCATTTTTGCAGCAGCGCGCGACAACCATAGCCGCCCACCAGAAAGGCGATGGTCTGTGGGATATAGCTCAGGCCGATAGCGGTTGGGCCATAGCCCATTTCGTGCAGGATAAAAGGTGAACCGGTAAGCCAGGCGAAGAAGCTGGCGGAGCAGGCGGCGTAGATCAGGACGTTGCCGCTGTATTCCCGGGAGCGCAGCAGCGCGAGAAAGGTGATCTTCTGCTGCGTCACTGCTACCGACTTTGCGGCTGCCTTCAGGCGCAGGGCAGGCAGCATCAGCAGCAGAGTGATGGCAAACAGGGTGGCGAAGATGGCTTGCCACTCGAAGTGCACCAGTAGCCAGCTACCCAGCAGCGGGGCCAGCGCTGGCGACAGTCCTACCAGCGGCATAATGGTGGCGAAGATGCGGTTCGTGCGCTGGGCAGGATAGTAATCGGTGACCATCGCCTGCCAGGTAACGGCCGCGGCACAGACGCCAATCGCCTGCAAAAAGCGCAGCGCCAGCATCAGGGTAGCGTTGTGCACCCACAGCATCCCCAGACAGCCGGCCGCGAAAATTGCCAGGCCGCTCAACAGCACCGGTTTGCGCCCATAGCGGTCCGACAGCGGCCCCCAGAACAGCTGCCCCAGCGCGAAGCCGGCGAGGAACAGGCTCAGGCTGGCGCTGATGGAGGCAGCGGAGGTATTGAGATCCTGCTGCATGGCGGCAAACGCCGGCAGGTACATATCGGTGGCCAGAAAGCCCAGCACGCTCAGGCCGGCCAGCCAGACTAAAAATCCTTTCCCAGGTTGTGACATAACGTTCTCATTTTTGGAGTACAGGTACGATGCCGCAGAGTGTAGGGAGTGCATTGTGGCTTGTGAAACGCTAATATTTGTCACATGCATTCAAAAATTTTGCAGGCAGAAAATGTGGTCTGAATACTCTCTGGAAGTGGTTGATGCCGTGGCCCGCAACGGCAGCTTCAGCGCGGCCGCGCAGGAGCTGCACCGGGTGCCCTCCGCCATCAGCTATACCGTGCGTCAGCTTGAAGAGTGGCTGGCCGTTCCCTTGTTTGAGCGCCGCCATCGTGATGTGGAGCTGACGCCCGCAGGGGTCTGGTTCTTACAGGAAGGGCGCTCTGTTATCAAAAAAATGCAGATCACCCGCCAGCAGTGCCAGCAAATCGCCAACGGCTGGCGCGGGCAGCTGTCGATCGCGGTGGATGATATTGTGAAACCGGCGCGGATGCGCCAGATGATCGTCGATTTCTATCGCCACTTTCCCGACGTCGAGCTGATCGTCTTTCAGGAAGTGTTCAACGGCGTATGGGATGCGCTGGCCGACGGCCGTGTAGAACTGGCGATTGGCGCAACGCGATCTATTCCGGTCGGGGGCCGCTATGCGTTTCGCGATATGGGGATGCTGAGCTGGGACTGCGTGGTGGCGAGCGATCACCCGCTGGCGAAGATGGAGGGACCCCTGAGCGATGATGTCCTGCGTAACTGGCCGTCGCTGGTGCGGGAGGATACGTCACGTTCACTGCCCAAACGAACAACCTGGCTGCTGGATAACCAGAAGAGGGTGGTGGTCCCCGACTGGGAATCGTCGGCCACCTGTCTGTCGGCGGGCCTCTGCGTCGGCATGGTGCCGAGCCATTTCGCCCGACCATGGGTAGATCGCGGCGAGTGGACCGCGCTGGCGCTGGAGAATCCGTTCCCGGATGCCGCCTGCTGTCTGACCTGGCAGCAGAGTGATGCCTCACCGGCGCTGAACTGGATGCTCGACTATCTGGGGGACAGCGACACGCTGAATCGGGAATGGCTGCGGGCGCCGGAGTGATCCGCGCCCGCCAGATGCCTTACCGACGATAATCGACAAACGGGCCATCCGCCACGGAGCGGCGTTCGACCAGACGAGGATGAACTTCGATAGACTGCGACTCTTCACGCTTATTAACGATACGATCCAACAGCATGTTAAATGCGGCTTCGCCCAGGGAATCTTTCGGCTGATGAATAGTGGTTAACGCCGGGCTGAAATAGCGGGCGTTACGCACATTATCATAACCGATCAGCGAAATGTCCTGCGGCACCCGCAGCCCCATTTCATCCGCCGCGCAGATAGCGCCCATCGCCATGATATCGCCGCCGCAGAACACCGCCGTCGGACGGTGCTGCTGGCTTAAGATCTGCTGCATAGCGCGGTAGCCGGACTCCGGCTCGAAGTCGCCCTGCACAATCCAGTTTTCCGGCACGCTGATATGCGCCTCTTTCATCGCCTGCATAAAGCCGGCCAGGCGGCCTGCGCCGGTGTTGCGCTCCAGCGGACCCGGGATCACGCCGATTTCACGATGGCCACGTTCAATCAGGTAGCGTCCGGCGATATAGCCGCCCTGGAAGGCGTTATCGATCACCGCATCGGTGAAGTCGGCTTTTGCTTCGCCCCAGTCCATCACCACCATCGGGATATGGCGATACTCTTCCAGCATGCTCAATACCGAATCCGGATATTCGGAACACATCACCAGCAGGCCGTCGACACGCTTCTGTGCCATCATCGACAAATAGGCGCGCTGTTTTTCCGGATCGTTCCATGCGTTGCCGAGGATCAGGGTGTAGCCCTTCTGGAAGCAGCTCTTTTCAACAGACTCAATAATTTCAGCAAAATAGGCGGCTTCGCTACTGGTCGCCAGCAGACCAATCGATTTTGTATGATTGACTTTCAGGCTGCGGGCCACGGCGCTCGGCGAGTAGTGCAGCTCTTTGATCGCCGCCCACACCGCATTGCGCGTCTCTTCGGCAACGAAACGGGTTTTGTTAATTACATGTGATACAGTTGTAGTGGAAACGTTTGCGCGCTTCGCTACATCTTTAATAGTTGCCATTACATCTCACTCCATGCCTTGACCTGATCGCCTGATCATCGATACGTAAACGTTTGCCTACACACACCCTGAATACAATTTTCAACATTGCATCACGTCGGGAAAACGACACAGAACGACAGGAAGGGGTCAATGGCCGATACGCTTTTAAATTAGCGTGGGATTTTGTCCGATCTTGGGGCAAAGTGGAAGAGCAAAAATGTGCATCGCCCTAAATCCCGGAAGATTTTTGCGATTTTTTGTGCAAAAATGAGCAAGCTCACTTTTGGTGTGGGGATAACAAGAGGGAAAAATGATGGATACCAATTTAAAGTTTTCGCTGATCACCACGGTTATTGCCCTCGGCGTGATCGTTGCTTTCAGCCTGACCGCCATACTGCACTAATGTTCCAGTGAGGGAGGAGCGCGGCCTCCTCCCCGTATCCCGCCATTATTATCAATTCTGCAAAAATCTTTTGTCATTTCGTTCACTTTTGTTTTTTTGTGATTGATGTCATGCTTTTGGCTTCTGATGTTACGCCGTCCTCTCTGACGGTCTGATGGAGTCATTGAATGAAAATCAACTTTCCTTTACTTGCGCTGGCGATCGGCGCCTTTGGCATCGGTACCACCGAGTTCTCCCCAATGGGATTGCTGCCGGTGATTGCGAAAGGTGTGGACGTCTCGATACCGGTAGCGGGAATGCTGATCAGTGCGTATGCCATCGGCGTAATGGTCGGCGCGCCGTTGATGACCCTGCTGTTGTCGCATCGCGCACGGCGCAATGCGCTGATTTTTCTGATGGGGATCTTCACCGTCGGCAACCTGCTGTCATCCATTGCGCCGGATTACACCACCTTGCTGCTGTCGCGCATTATTACCAGCCTTAACCACGGTGCTTTCTTTGGCCTGGGATCAGTGGTCGCAGCCAGCGTCGTGCCAAAGCATAAGCAGGCCAGCGCGGTAGCCACGATGTTTATGGGGCTCACCATCGCCAACATCGGCGGTGTACCGGCGGCGACCTGGCTTGGCGAAACCATCGGCTGGCGGATGTCCTTCCTGGCCACCGCGGGGTTAGGCCTGCTGGCGATGGTCAGTCTGTGGTTCTCTCTGCCGAAGGGCAGCGCCGGTGAGCGCCCGGATGTCAAAAAAGAGCTTTCAGTCCTGCTACGCCCGCAGGTACTCTCCGCCTTGCTGACTACCGTGCTCGGTGCCGGGGCAATGTTTACGCTGTATACCTATATCTCGCCAGTGCTCAATACGCTGACCCACGCTTCATCGCTGTTTATTACCGCGATGCTGGTGCTGATTGGCGTTGGTTTTTCGCTGGGCAACTATCTGGGCGGCAAATTCGCCGACCGGTCGGTCTCTGGCACGCTGAAAGGCTTTCTGCTGCTGCTGATGGCGATCATGCTGGCGATCCCGCTGCTGGCGCAATCCCAGGCTGGAGCGGCCATCAGCATGATTGTCTGGGGCGCAGCCACCTTTGCGGTGGTTCCGCCGCTGCAGATGCGGGTCATGCGCGTGGCGCATGAAGCGCCGGGGCTCTCTTCTTCGGTGAATATCGGCGCGTTCAACCTCGGCAACGCGCTGGGCGCCGCCGCCGGTGGGGCGGTGATCTCTGGCGGACTGGGCTATGCGTTTGTGCCGGTGATGGGGGCGATTATCGCCGGTCTGGCGCTGCTGCTGGTCTGGTTCAGCGGACGAGCGCAGCCGGAAGAGGCCTTTGCCAGCCAGTAACGCGAGTGTAGGGAAGGGCTAAAAAAACCGCAGCCGGGGAGACCCTGCTGCGGTTTGTCGTTTATGCCGCCAGGTTGGCCGCAACAAACTTCCAGTTAACCAGCGCCCAGAAATGGTCCAGGTAGCTTGGACGGGCATTGCGGTAGTCGATGTAGTAGGCGTGTTCCCAGACGTCAACGGTCAGCAGCGGCTTCGCGTCGGTGGTCAGCGGGGTACCGGCGTTGCTGGTGGAGACGATAGCCAGGCTGCCGTCGGCATTTTTGACCAGCCAGGTCCAGCCCGCGCCGAAGTTTTTCGCTGCGGCATCGGTAAATTTGGCTTTAAAATCCGCAAAGCTGCCGAAGGATTTGGCAATCGCGGCCGCTAACTCGCCTTCCGGTTCGCCGCCGGCGTTCGGCGCCAGGCAGTTCCAGTAGAAGGTGTGGTTCCAGACCTGGGCTGCGTTGTTGAATACGCCGCCTTCAGAAGTGCGGACGATCTCTTCAAGAGATTTGCCTTCGAACGCAGTGCCTTTGGTCAGGTTGTTGAGGTTAGTGACATACGCCTGGTGGTGTTTACCGTAGTGATATTCCAGGGTTTCTGCGGAAATGTGCGGCGCCAGGGCGTCTTTTGCATATGGTAATGCAGGTAATTCAAACGACATTGCTACTCTCCTTATAACTTTTTGTTTTATCTCACATTGACAAGATGAGGTTTTCATCTGAATCGTGTTCTGGCCACCCGACGCTGTCGCGTCACGGGCTGTTATTGTATTGAGAATGTTAACATTTGCCGCAAGCAGTGAAAAGCCTTACAACGATAAAGGCTATTGCCGCAGGCGCAACTGATGAAGGCTTAACCGTTTTCTACGGGGCGAGGCGTCAAACCGCTCGCAGATGTTGCAAAAATGTATAAGGAGACGCCGTCTGCGCTTTTCCGACTCTCGCAGGGAAGGTTTAACGTCTTCTGTTTTTCTCTGACGATCGCAGCCGCGCATCATGGTTGAGGGTGATATGTCTTTAAAATTAATGGCTTAATTAAAATATGCGCCCAGGCAATCGCCGCTATGCCAATAATTCATTGTCTATTTTGCTATTTGTATGACAAATATGACCGCCGACATGAATTTCCCACAGGATGGCTACGATGGCAAAAACAGGTGAGGCGGTGAGCCCGAAGATGATCCCGGTTGTGCAGGGGATCGTTGACTGGATCGAAGCCCATATTTTAGACACCCTGCCGGTCAGCACGATTGCGAAAAAGTCCGGTTATTCGCACTGGTATTTCCAGCGGCAGTTCGCCATGGTGACCGGCTGCACGCTGGCGAACTACGTCAGTCGGCGAAAAATGACCATTGCGACAATCTATTTAACGCAGACGCAAGCGTCGATACAGAGTATTTCTCAGTGCCTGGGATACGACGGACAGGCCGCTTTCTGCCGGACCTTTCACCGTCACTTTGGTATGTCGCCCACCCGCTATCGTCG
This sequence comes from Klebsiella sp. RC2, assembly GCF_014192815.1. Lineage (NCBI taxonomy): Bacteria > Pseudomonadati > Pseudomonadota > Gammaproteobacteria > Enterobacterales > Enterobacteriaceae > Klebsiella > Klebsiella sp. RC2. Next base: position 39,697 of record NZ_JACHYL010000008.1, read on the forward strand.
GGAAGCGCCGGGCAAGGAGATGAATATGCAGTATCCTTTGACGGTAGAAGGGAAAGACGCGCAGGTGAGGCGGTCTGCCGCCGTAGCGGCAGACCAGGATCAGCGAATGGTTTTCGGAGTCATGACGCGACGAGCGCCAACATAATGGCGAACCCAGTAATCCTCGCTCAGGGAGGTGATTTGTATATCACGACCTGTGCGTGGTGACTGAATAAATTTCCCGTTGCCGACGTAGACGCCAACGTGGTCGGCAGTACCGCGTCCGCGGGTGCGGAAGAAGACCAAATCGCCGCTCTGCAGTTCATCACGATCCACCGGACGCGCATCGCGCAGGTGGTACATTTCATTAGCCGTACGCGGGATGTGAATTTTGACCAGGTCCTTATAGGCGTAATAAACCAGTCCGCTGCAGTCAAAACCGGTACGTGGCGAGGTGCCGCCCCAGCGATAGGGTTTACCCAACTGGCCCATCAATTTGTTCATGGCGGTACTTTGCGCTTTCTGCACCCGGACTTTATGGGCGTCGGCGATCGTTAAATTCGCATCGCTGGCCTCAGGTTTACAGCGTTTTTTATAGCCCTTACGCACCACGCATTTGCTTTTGACGCTGTTCAGCGCCAGGGTCGGCTCGGCGCTGGCGGCGACTGTTTTCGCGCACTGCTTTTTATAACCTTTACGCAGCACGCATTTTTTCGTCGCGCCGGCGGCCTGACGATGAAGTGCGGTTTGGCTTGCTGCGGTAGTGCGGGAAGGGAGCCGGGTGCTCGAGGACTTTTTACTGGTGGTTTTAGCGGTGGTTTTACTTTTTTGACTGGTAGCTTTTTTCTTGCGCTCTGAGCCACTTTTCGCGGGCAACGCCTTTGGCGAAGCGGAGGCGTGCGTATGCCCTGACGCCTGAGCCAGTGGCGTGAATGAGATAGATGTGAACAGTAATGCACAGAGCGATATCGCGATTTTGTTTAGCCGCGCCACTGAGCAATCCCCTGATTAATTACAGACATGTACAAATGCCTGACGATGAATGACAAACCGGAATGATTCTAAAGCATAAAAACCCGGAAAGTTAATATTCTTTTGTATCAAAAATGTCGATTGGTTAACGATTGCAAGAAAACGCGTCAGACATTGATCGTCTCGCACAGAAAATGCGCAATGAGCGCCCGCCTGCGACGGCAAAATGATATTTTTAAGGCAACTTCGCGCAACAGAAGATAAAATATGAATAGTGAAAAAAATGTTATTATCCGTCCTACCTACAGGACGCTACAATGACAAGTTACTGCCGTAGAAAGAAGTTTAAGGAAGCACGACAATGAGCTCGACTTTAGAAAAGATCCAACGCCAAATCGCTGAAAACCCGATCCTGTTGTACATGAAAGGGTCGCCGAAGCTGCCAAGCTGCGGTTTCTCTGCCCAGGCCGTTCAGGCGCTGTCCGCCTGTGGCGAACGTTTTGCTTACGTTGATATCCTGCAGAACCCGGATATCCGCGCCGAGCTGCCTAAATACGCCAACTGGCCGACTTTCCCGCAGCTGTGGGTAGACGGTGAACTGGTGGGCGGCTGCGATATCGTCATCGAAATGTACCAGCGCGGTGAACTGCAGCAGCTGATCAAAGAGACGGCGGCGAAGTACCACACCGACGAGCCGAAAGCGGAGTAATTCCCGCCATCCGTAAAAAAGCGACTTCCTGGAAGTCGCTTTTTTTATTACTCCGGGGTGGCCACGGGCAGCGGCCAGCCACCCAGACGCTTCCAGCGGTTCACAATCTCACAAAACAGCTGCGCCGTCTGCTCGGTATCGTACAGGGCGGAGTGGGCCTGCGCGCCATCGAACGCCATACCCGCGGCGATACAGGCTTTCGACAGCACCGTCTGGCCCAGCGCCAGCCCGCTCAGCGCGGCGGTGTCGAAGGTAACAAACGGATGGAACGGATTGCGTTTAAGCCCCGCGCGTTCGGCGGCGGTCATGGTGAAGCTGTGGTCAAAGGTCGCATTGTGCGCCACCATGATCGCCCGGCTGCAGTCGCTCTCTTTCATCCCTTTGCGTACCATTTTGAAGATGGCATGCAGGGCATCGTATTCGCTGACGGCGCCGCGCTCCGGGTCGTGCGGGTTAATTCCGTTAAAGGCCAGCGCTTCGGGCTGCAGATTGGCGCCCTCGAAAGGTTCAACATGAAAATGCAGCGTTTCATCGGGCATCAGCCAGCCTTGCTCATCCATCTTCAACGTAATGGCGGCGATCTCCAGCAGGGCGTCGGTTTTGGCATTAAATCCTGCGGTTTCAACATCAATCACCACCGGATAAAAACCGCGGAAACGGTCGCACAGACCATTCAGTTGAGCATTCTCGGACATCAGATTCTCTTAGCTGGAAAAAAGTAGCGCGCATTATGGCAAATTTTGCCGCGGCTTGCAGCAGGCAGGGGTGAAAACAACGGGCGCCGCAGCGCCCGGGCGAGCCATGGCATTAAAGAGGCCTGGCTCGGGAAGCGTTAGTTGCCCAGACCTTTGCCGGCATCTTTCTCTTCAATGAGCTCGATTTTGTAACCGTCCGGATCTTCCACGAAGGCGATGACGGTGGTGCCGCCTTTTACCGGGCCGGCTTCACGGGTGACGTTGCCCCCGTTCTGGCGGATCCGTTCGCAGGCTTCGGCGGCGTTGTCGACGCTCAGCGCGATATGGCCGTAGGCGGTGCCCAGCTCATAGCTGTCCACGCCCCAGTTATAGGTCAGTTCGATCACCGCGGTTTCGCTCTCTTCGCCGTAGCCGACAAAGGCGAGGGAGTACTTGTACTCCGGGTTTTCGCTGGTGCGCAGCAGCTTCATGCCCAACACGTTGGTATAGAAGTCGATAGAACGTTGCAGGTCGCCAACGCGCAGCATGGTGTGGAGTAAGCGCATAATGTCCCCTATGCAGTTTATTTGATAGATCAGAACCTTGAGTATAGCGGCGATACGTCGCCGCTATCAATGGAGGGATTACAGCGTAGGGTAGTCGGTGTAGCCTTCCGCGCCGCCGCCATAGAAAGTTTCCGGGCGCTGGGGGTTGAGCGCCGCTTTTTTCTGCAGACGGGCCACCAGATCCGGGTTGGCGATGTAATCGCGGCCAAAGGCCACAGCATCAATGAGCCCTTTATTGATAAGATCGTTAGCTTTTTCTACCGTGTAGGCGCCAGCGCCAATGATCACGCCCGGGAAGCGGTCGCGAACTTTCTGACGGAAGGCTTCGCTGTACGGCTTGCCGCCCGCCCAGTCCGGCTCGGACATGTGCAGATAGGCGATACCGCGTTTCGCCAGTTCGCTAATCAGATACAGCGCGTCTTCTTCTTCGTTCGGGCCATTATCCACATTCTGGAAGCTGCCAATCGGCGACACGCGGATGCCGATCCGGTCAGCGCTCCACTCTTTGCTCACTGCGTCGACCACTTCCAGTACCAGACGGGCACGGTTCTCAACGCTGCCGCCGTACTGATCGGTACGCTGGTTCGCCGACGGCGAGAGGAACTGGTGCAGCAGATAGCCGTGGGCCGAGTGCAGCTCGACCAGATCGAAGCCAGCGTCACGGGCATTGCCGACCGCCTGACGGAAATCGTCGACGATCCCCGGGATCTCTTCGGTTTCCAGGGCACGCGGCATCGAGGTGTCGGCGCGAATAGCATGGCCGTTTTCATCGCGCAGGGAGGTGCGAGTACCGGCGCTCAGCGCAGACGGTGCTACCGGCGCGGCGCCGCCAGGTTGCAGGCTGCTATGGGAAATACGCCCGGTGTGCCACAGCTGGACGGCGATACGGCCATTTTCCGCATGAACACCGGCGGTGATTTTCTGCCAGGCGGCAATCTGCTCCGGGCTGTGCAGGCCTGGCGCGCCGGCATAGCCTTTGGCCTGGGCAGAAATCTGCGTCGCTTCGGTGATGATCAGGCCGGAGCTGGCGCGCTGGCGGTAGTATTCGCCCATCAGCGGGGTAGGGATATCGCCCGGCTCGATGCTGCGCAGACGCGTCAACGGCGCCATAAATACGCGATTAGGGACGGTGACCGCACCGACTTTCAACGGGCTGAATAATTTTGCTTCCGACATAGTGACTCCTGAGTAGACCGGTCGTCTAGTAACTGATGAAATAAAAACGCCTGTTATACCGCAGGCGCCGCAATAATCTGTTTGGCGTGGGCAAGGGCGCTTTCCAGCGGCCTTGCGCTACGCGTAATTTTGGCCTGCAGGTTGGCCCCGAGCCACAGGGAATACAGCACCTGCGACAGGGTCATGGCCTCGCCGTCAAACGCCAGACTGCCTTCCTGACGTCCTTTCTCCAGCGCGTCGCCCAGCAGGGCGATAATCTGACTGGCACCATGGTCCATGGCGGTACGCATATCTTCCGACAGGTCGCAAACCTCTGCCGACAACTTGACGGTAAGACAGCCGCTAATAATCCCCTGCTGGCAGAACTGATTCAGCGTGTGCTGATAATAAGCCAGCAGGCGGTCACGATAGTTGCCGTCGCCATGATCGAAGTGGTCGACCAGGCGCTGCAGATATCCGGTGTAGTGATGTTCGAGCAGCGCGACGCCGAAGGCTTCTTTAGAGCGGAAGTAATGGTAGAAAGAGCCCTTAGGCACTTCCGCCGTCTTCAGAAGTTCGCTCAAGCCCATTCCGGTAAAACCGCGATGCATGCAGAGCTGCTCGCCGGTGACCAGGATATGTTCTCGGGTATCGCATTCGCTGTGTCTGTTCATGGAGCACACTGTAGTAGACCGATTGGTCTAATGCAAGCGTCGGCGGAAAAATGTTAGCTGGCGCAGCACGTAGTGAACAAAATTTGCGTCGGCGCGGGGAAACGTCTTCAATGAAAGGAGACGAGGGGACAGGAGGCGTGTGGTGGCAGAGCAGTTAGAGTTTTTCCCGGTGCAGAGCCCGTGCCGGGGAATATGTCAGACCGACGAGCGCGGCTACTGTCGCGGCTGTTTCCGCAGCCGTGAGGAACGTTTTAACTGGCAAACGATGAGCGATGCGCAGAAACAGGAGGTGTTGCGTCTCTGCCGCCAACGGCTGCTGCGCAAAATACGCGCGAACAAGCCGGAACCGGCGGAAGAACCGCAGCAACCCTCACTGTTTTAAACCAAAAAGTACGTATACTCAGTACACTTTTTTATTGAGGAAGCGGTTATGGTTCAGCGTATTGCTATGGCTCCCCAGGGGCCGGAATTTTCGCGTTTTGTGATGGGCTACTGGCGTCTGATGGACTGGAAAATGTCGCCAGGCGAGCTGGTCAGCTTTATTGAACAGCATCTCGATTTAGGCGTAACCACTGTCGATCACGCCGATATCTATGGCGATTATCAGTGTGAGGCTGCCTTTGGCGAAGCGCTGAAGCTGGCGCCGCATCTGCGTAATCGCATGGAAATTGTCAGCAAATGCGGCATCGCCACCCGGGCGCGGGCTGAAAACACCATCGGCCACTATATCACCGACCGCGACCACATCGTGCTGAGCGCTGAGCAATCGCTGCGTAATCTGGCGACGGACCATCTCGATCTGCTGCTGATCCATCGGCCGGATCCGCTAATGAATGCCGATGAAGTGGCTGAGGCGTTCCTCGCGCTGCATCACAGCGGAAAAGTGCGCCACTTTGGCGTATCGAACTTTACCCCAGCCCAGTTCACTCTTCTGCAGTCGCGCCTGCCGTTTACCCTGGCCACCAATCAGGTCGAAATCTCGCCGGTGCATCAGCCGCTGTTGCTCGACGGCACGCTCGATCAGCTGCAGCAGCTGCGTATTCGTCCGATGGCGTGGTCCTGCCTTGGCGGCGGACGCCTGTTCAATGAAGAGGGCTTCCAGCCGCTGCGCGATGAGCTGGCGCAGGTAGCGCATGAGCTCAATGCCGACAGCATCGAGCAGGTGGTCTACGCCTGGATATTGCGTCTGCCCTCGCAGCCGCTGCCGATTATCGGCTCGGGCAAAATCGAACGCGTGCGTTCCGCGATCGTGGCCGAAAAACTTAGCATGACCCGTCAGCAGTGGTTCCGTATCCGCAAAGCCGCGCTCGGTTACGACGTACCGTAACGGGCATTTCGCCTCCGGAAAGGCGTTCCTGGTTTACACTTAACAGGGAGACAGCCATCCGGAGGTGTTATGCAACGATGTATTCTCGCGATCTTATCCCTCGCATTTTGCGCTGGCGCACAGGCCGTCAGTGAAGATGTTCAACTTAATCTCGTGACCCCCCAGGGCGTCGGGCAGTCCATCGGCAGTGTAAAAATCACCGAAACCGACCGCGGCCTCGAGTTCGCCCCCGAACTGCGGGCATTGCCGCCGGGCAAGCACGGCTTTCATATTCATGCCGAAGGCAGCTGCCAGCCGGCGATGAAAGAGGGCAAAGCGGTGGCCGCCGGGGCGGCGGGCGGACATTATGACCCGCAACATACCGGGAAACACGAAGGGCCGCTGGGCACCGGGCATCTTGGCGATCTGCCTCTGCTGGTGGTCAACGACGCGGGCGTGGCCGACCAGCCAATTATTGCCCCACGTCTGAAAACGCTGAATGAGGTGAAGGGGAAAGCGCTGATGGTCCACGTGGGCGGCGATAATATGGCCGACAACCCGCAGCCGCTGGGCGGCGGCGGCGAGCGGTTTGCCTGCGGGGTGATTAAGTAGTTCCTTCGCCAATCGTGCCGGCGATCGGGGCCTGTTCCAGCTGTGACAGGGCGCAATACAGTCGCCAGATTGCGGCGGCCAGCTCCCGGGCCGCTGGCTGATGATGGTGGTTCAGGACGTCGCAGATCCGCAGCAGCTCCTGCAGGGTGGAGGCCAGCGGGCGCTGCTGCACGCCGCGCTCGCTCATCACATCGCGCAGCAAATTGATGCACAGGTCGCGCACCTGGGCGAGGGGATCGGAGCGGGTTTCCCATTCCCGAAGCTGCCAGACGACGTGCGAGCAGTTGAGCAACACCACCCCCCAACGTAGTAGCCAGCGCCGTGCCAGGGCATCTTTACTCTGACTGAGCTGGCTGACATGGTGGTACACCAGCGATTCAAATTCATGTTCGCTGTGCTGGGGATGGCGGCTGAGCTGATCGACAAAGTGACGCCGTAACGCTCTGATATGGCGCCGTCCTTTACGGGCGTCTGAGCCCGGGCTGAGCACCGCAAAAGCCAGCCAGGCAAAGCCCACGCCGACAATCTTGCTTAAGTTATCATTGAAAAAAGCCGCATAGTCGTACACCGGCGGATTGGTGACGGAGATAAACGAGCCCATAAACACGATAAGCTGTCCCCACAGGCCGGCATATTTGGGCCACTGTAGCTTGAGCAACTGCATGGTGGTCAGCAGCGGGAACAGAAATAGCAGAAACTGCCACAGGTCGGTTATCTGCACCATCAGGCCGAACTTCACCACAAAACTGAACAGCGACAGCAGCACCAGGGTCTGCATCAGCAGCGTCAGCGATCGAAACGGCGAAGCCGAGACCGAATAGAGCACGCAGCAGATGGAGGCCAGGGTCAGGGCAGCCGCGCAGCTGGTCCACTGGGTGCTGATCCCCCATGCGCCAATCGCCACCAGCGCGCAAAAAGTACGGATGCCATTGAGCAAGGCCTCTGCCTGGTCGGTGTGGCGGGCCAGGGCTGGCGCCGAAGGTACGTTGAACTCGGCGATCGCCGACGCATTCTCTACCCGGCGGATCCAGCGACTGCTTTCCAGATAAATGCGACAGAAATAGCGCAGTCGCGCCCAAAAGGCGATATGACGGTAATCGGCCTCCGGCGGCGGCGCCAGAGGCGCCAGAATGCGGGCGACATGATAGCTGTCAGCATGGGGAGCAGCGAGTTCAGCAAGCAGCGACTCCAGCACCTGACGAGTGTTCGCCGGCGCGTCCGGCCAGTTCAGCAACATACGTCGCAGACTGGAAATGACGCTGGTCATTCGGAGCTGCTGATGCAGCAGGTAGTTCAGCAGGGGATTCTGCCGACGGAAGCGGTAGTGACTCCAGAAGGCCTGGATGCGCAGCAGGTTCATGGTGAGGATCTGACCAATCACGCTTTCGTGAGCGGTGCGGATGGCATCCGTCGTCTCCGGCACCCACAGCAGGCTGGCGTGCTCCAGCAGCCGGGCGTGCATGGTTTTCAGGGCCGTCAGCAGGTTGCTGCCGTCGGAGGTGCTGGGCAGGATCATCATCATGAGTCCGCCGCAGAGGATCCCAACGATGACTTCGCAGACGCGCGACTGGGCGATCACCCAAAGTTCGTAGCTGTCGCTGATGTTAATCACCGGAAACGCGATGATGGCGCAGGTATAGCCGGCAAGCTGAAAGGCGTAGGCCACGTTGTTGGTGAACAGCGCGCAGGCCCAGGTGCACAGCGCCAGCCAGCCGGAAATACTGAACAGAAACAGCCAGGGATCGTTCAGCGTATGGCCCGCCAGCAGCAAGGCGGCGCAGGCGCCGAGCAGGCTGCCGGCGATGCGGCCAAAGCTTTTACTGATCACGCCGCCGACGGTGGGAAAGCTGACCACCGCCGCGGACGTCATCGCCCAGTAGGGCTCATCAAGATCCAGCGCATAGGCGATACTCAGCGCAAGACACATCGCGATGCCGTTGCGCAATGCGTACCGCCACTGCGGCCGGGTGGCTTTAACCCAGGGGAGTGCGCGCCACGACAGGGTCTGCAGGTTCATTACTGCCCGCCAATTGAGACAGTGCAGGTGGTGCCGGAGACCAGGGTGACATCGGCCGGCAGCGTATCAAAGGCAATTCGCACCGGAACGCGTTGGGCGAGACGAACCCAGGGGATATTTGGTTTGATGTTGGCCACCAGCCCGGTTCCCTGTTCCACGCTCTGGTCGACAATCGCGCGGCCGATGCTCGCGACATGGCCCTTTAGCGTCTGCTGATTGCTATAGAGAATAATTTGTGCCGGATCGCCGATGCGAATGTGGCGCAGTTTGGTCTCTTCGAAGTAGCCCAGTACGTAAAACGAATGGCTGTCCACCAGGGCAAAGACCGGATGGCCGGTGGTAGCGTAATCACCGACGCGGGTGGAAAGGTTGGTCACCCAGCCGTCCACTGGCGCTTTGACCGTTGTTTGGCTTAGCTGCCATTGCGCATGTTTCAGCATCGCTTCGCTGACGCCCAGTCCCGCTCTGGCGGCCGCCAGGTTGGTGGTGGCCGTATTCAGCGCGGTGTTGACGTTCTCAAGATCTTCAGCCGAGATCGCATTCTGCGACAGGTTGCGACGACGACGTGCCTCGCTGGCGGCCTTCGTTTGCTCAGCCTGCGCTTTCGCCACCTCGGCTTGCGCTTTCGCCTGCTGCGCCTGGGCGTTCAGCACGGCGATACGGTAGGGGGTGTCGTCGATAGTGAACAGAACATCCCCGGCGTTGACCCGTTGGTTGTCCGTCACGTTCAACTGCAGAATGCTACCGGAGACCTGAGGGGTGATCCCGACCTGCTCTGCACGCACTTTGCCGTCGCGGGTCCAGGGGGACTGGGTGTAGAAATTCCATAACAGCCATGCGGCGATCAGGGCGATGGCCGCAACCAACAGCGTTGACAGATATTTTAGTTTTTTCATAGCAAGGAGATCACCAGGCAATCAGTAACACCAGGGCCAGACAGACCGAGAGCGCGAACAGCGAGAGATCCATCAGCAGGGGATGCCAGATGTCGCCGGCATACATCCAGTCACGCAGCTGACGATGTAAAAACAACCAGATAAAAAAACCTAATAAGACGGCTTTGAACAGCGGAGGGAAATAGACGGACGCGCCGAACACCAGGTCCTGCAGCGGCAATCCGGATGTGTTAAGACTCAGTTTCACAAGCAAAAATCCTTTGCCATTACAGGGGTAACCTCAGAGCGTGCTACGCTATAACAGTGTAAATCATTGTTTTGGTTTTTGTTGAATCAAGTAATTCATTTGTTTTGATAATTCAAATGCTGCACACTATTCTAAAATCAGTATAATAACTTAGCAAGCTAATTATAAGGAGATGAAATTGGAATCGCCACTTGGTTCTGATCTGGCACGTTTAGTCCGCGTTTGGCGCGCGCTAATCGACCATCGCCTGAAACCTCTGGAGTTAACGCAGACTCACTGGGTCACGCTGCATAACATCCACCAGCTGCCGCCTGAGCAGTCGCAGATCCAGCTGGCGAAAGCCATCGGCATTGAACAGCCGTCGCTGGTGCGCACGCTCGATCAGCTGGAGGAGAAAGGGCTTATTTCTCGCCAGACCTGTTCAAGCGACCGGCGGGCCAAACGCATCAAGCTCACTGAAAAAGCTGAACCGTTGATCAATGAGATGGAAGAGGTGATAGGCAAGACCCGCGATGAAATCCTGTCGGGGGTGTCAAAGCAGGAAGTGGAAACGTTGCTCCACTTAATTCGTAAACTTGAACAAAATATCCTCGATCTCCAGGCAAAAGATTAATTTTTTAGCGGCCCGGGTTGCCCCGGGCCGTTTTTTTTAGTCGCCAGGGTGACGCCAGACCACCACCCGATTACGCCCGCTGTTTTTCGCTTCATACATGGCCGCATCTGCGCGCTCGACGCACGTTTCTGCGCTCACGCTTCTATCGCGCGTCGTATACAACCCCATACTGATGGTCATTCGCTCCGGCAGAGGGTGTTGCTCAGCGTTGACGGCCAGGCGGATACGCTCGGCGATCGCCAGGGCGTCTTTCTCGGCGGTGTTGACCAGCAGCAGGGCAAACTCCTCACCGCCAATGCGGGCAGCAGCGTCATCCGCGCGCGAATGGTTCTCCAGTACCGAGGCGGCAAACTGGATCACCTTGTCGCCGGCGACGTGGCCATAGTTATCATTGATGCGTTTGAAATGATCGAGGTCACTGATAATCACTGACAGCGGATGCTGGGGGTTTACCTTCGCCAGCTGCTGGTTCAGGGTGTCGTAGAAGAAGCTGCGGTTATAAAGCCGGGTCAACGGGTCGCGAATCGAGTTCTGGTACGAGTTGACATACTTATGGTTAGACTCACGGTAGAGCATAAAGACGTCGACCAGCAGCACCAGAATCAGGAACAGGGTACAAAGCGTTTCGAAAAAACGCGCCTGGTACCAGGTCTGATCGAGGTCCCCGGCGGTGGAGACTAGCTGGAAGAGGGTGTAAAGATATGCGCTGCAAAAAAAAGCGCCGCTAAACCAGAAAATATTGCGTAATTTACTCAGGCTAATTAATAAAATAAGCGTGATAAACCAGATAGCCATCAGCAGCCAGCCGATAATACTTTGCCACAGTGGCGTGAAGGTATGGCTAAGATCGTCGATAAAATTGACGCTCAGCCACGGCGAGTGGCTGGAGTACACCCACGATAAAAAAATAATTGTTAATGTAAAAACGATACATGCCGCGAATGTAATTATGTGTGCTTTCAGCGAGTGCATGATGCGCTGGCGGAAGTAATACAAAACAATAGATGACATGAATAATACAGCCATCATTATATTGCGGAAGAAATAATAGATAACGGCGTCATTTTGATTAATGACCGGGGTCGTGCTGCAGGTAAGCCAGTCCGGATAGCTGCTGAGGGTTCCCAGCATCAGCAGCGCTGAACAGGCAAAGCCGAAAGCAACAGGTGTAAGGTACAGGCGGCGCTTGTTGCTCCAGTATTTCATGCCCATAAAACAGGCAATAGTAATATGAAAGACCATCAGAAAGCTGGTCAGTAGAGGAAATAATATTGATGAGGTAGTGCTGAAACTGGTATGAAAAAAAGCGGTCACTCCGGCAATGCCGAACCCGGCCAGTAAGCAAATAAAAACATATATAATAAAACGTTTAGCAACATGATTGACATGTTTGAGCATAGGCAAGATCCCAGAGAGAAAAGCAACAGCGACGTTCAGTCGACAAAGTATTATGACAATCTGAGAGTAGTGGGGGCGGTGAGATAAGATATTGCGCAGGCGCAATGATTGATGAACTACTTGAATATAATATATCTGATTGCTAATACGAATCTATTACGGTGGAATAACCGCGGCTGAAAAATACGATGCGGCGCAACGGGCCGCATCGCAAGGGGTGTTATCGAGGAGAAACGGTGACCTGGCTGCCGCTGCCGGCAATGGCGACGCGCTGACCCACAGAGAACGGCGTGCTGCCCTGTTTCTGCACCACCAGAATGGTGTTGCCATCATCCTTACGGATTTCCAGTTCTACGCCCTGGGTTTTGTTCATTGCACCCTGAACGCCCTGGCCTGCGACGCCGCCCGCGACCGCGCCAGCCGCGGTGGCAAGAGAGCGTCCGGTACCGCCGCCGATGGTGTTGCCGAGGAACCCGCCGAGCACTGCACCGCCAATGGCGCCGATGGCATTGCTGTCGTCGCCGCTCTGGATCTGCACGGCGCGCGTATGCACAATCGTACCGTAAGTTACGCTCTGCACCTGTTTGGCTTCAGATGCGGAATAAACGTCGCCGGACAGGCCGCTGCTGCTCACGCAGCCTGCGAGCGTAAAACCAATCATCGATACAGCCAAAACACGTAAAATCATTTATGAATCTCCTGTTCACCGAAGGTGTTCAATTGAACGTCCATACGGTTAATTATATGGCATTTAGTCGCCGGCGGGCATAGCTTCCGCCCTGACTATACAAAAAATAATAATTAATGATGCTTCAACCTAGACTAAACGCCGGTTCTTTACGGTGTTCTCTGAAATGTCGCTCTATTGTTAAAAAGTATTATAACAACATAGCATTAGCGGGCGCTTTATGGTGGAGTGAGGCGTATACGAGGGTCATGGAATGAAGGAAAAACGTATGAGATCGGGTCGCTTTATTGGCGTTATGTCCGGTACCAGCCTTGATGGTATCGATGTCGTATTGGCCGCCATCAACGAAAACATCGTGGCGCAGCAGGCCAGTCTCACCTGGCCCATACCACACCCAATAAAAGAAGAGATCCTCGCGATTTGCCAGGGCCAGTCGTTGACCCTCTCACAACTGGGGCGTCTGGACACTCGTCTGGGGCGGCTGTTTGCCGATGCCGTACTGGCGCTGATGCGCCAGGAAAATCTCAAGCCCACCGACGTTATCGCTATCGGCTGCCATGGACAGACCGTATGGCATGAACCGCAAGGCGACGCGCCGCACACGCTGCAAATCGGCGACAACAACCAGATCGCCGCGCATACCGGAGTCACGGTGGTGGGGGATTTTCGCCGGCGTGATATGGCGCTTGGCGGGCAGGGGGCGCCGTTGGTCCCGGCATTTCATCATGCGCTGCTGGCGCATCCCATTGAACGGCGGATGGTGCTGAATATCGGTGGCATCGCCAACGTGTCGCTGCTGGTGCCGGGGCAGCCGGTGCGCGGCTATGATACCGGGCCGGGAAATATGTTGCTGGACGCCTGGATCTGGCGTCAGCAGGGTAAACCGTATGATAAGGATGCCCAGTGGGCCAGCGAAGGTAAAGTGCTGCTGCCGCTGCTGCAGGACATGCTGAGCGATCCGTGGTTTGCTTTACCGGCGCCGAAAAGTACCGGTCGTGAATATTTCAATTACGGTTGGCTGGAAAAACATCTGGCCCGTTATTCGGGACTGCGTGGGCAGGATGTGCAGGCCACGCTGGCGGAATTAACCGCTGTGACCATCAGTGAGCAGGTATTGTTAAGCGGCGGCTGCGAGCGTTTGTTAGTGTGCGGCGGCGGCGCGCGTAACCCCTTGTTAATGGCGCGCCTGGCGGCACTGCTGCCGGGAACCGAAGTCTCCACCACCGATGAGGCGGGGATCAGCGGCGATGATATGGAGGCGCTGGCCTTTGCCTGGCTGGCCTGGCGCACGCTGGCTGGGCTGCCGGGTAATCTTCCCTCAGTGACCGGCGCCAGCGAAGCCACGGTGCTGGGCGCCATTTTCCCGGCTAACCCGCCGCAGAATCGGAGTTAACTGAAATCTTAAACACGGCGCGACCGGTAAACTGGACAAGTTAAGCGGAGGGCGGAGTGCCCTCCGTGACCGGGAAAGTCGAAGGCAAACGAATGAAAAAAATTCTTATCGCAGTTGTACCTTTTATGCTGGCGGGCTGTAGCTACTACAACCAGTTTGTCGAGCGGATGCAGACGGACACGCTGGAGTATCAATGCGACCAGAAACCGTTAACGGTCCATCGCAATAACACCCGCCAACAGGTGAGTTTTATCTATGATAATCAGCAACTGAATCTGGCTGAGGGGCTGTCGGCTTCGGGGGCGCGCTACACCGACGGCGTCTACGTCTTCTGGTCGAAGGGCGATACCGCTACCGTCTATAAACGCGATCGCATCATCCTCGATAACTGTCAGCTGCAGACGGCCAAACGTTGAGATTTCTGTCGGGGGGGCGCACAATAACGCCACCTTATGACTACATCCTCAATGGCCATGTCTGATAACGACGAACTCCAGCAAATCGCGCACTTGCGCCGTGAATATACCCGTGGCGGTTTGCGTCGCCACGATCTTCCTGCTGAACCCCTGCCGCTGTTTGAACGCTGGCTGCGTCAGGCCTGTGACGCGAAACTCGCAGACCCGACCGCGATGGTGGTTGCTACCGTTGATGAGCGCGGCCAACCTTACCAGCGTATTGTGCTGCTGAAGCATTACGATGAAAAAGGGCTGGTGTTTTATACCAACCTTGGCAGCCGCAAAGCCCATCAGATTGAAAAAAATCCCCAGGTGAGCCTGCTGTTTCCGTGGCATATGCTGGAGCGCCAGGTGATGGTGATCGGCAAAGCGGAGCGCTTGTCGACGCTGGAGGTGGTCAAATATTTCCACAGCCGTCCGCGCGATAGCCAAATCGGCGCCTGGGTCTCCCAGCAGTCCAGTCGCATTTCCGCCCGCGGGATCCTGGAGAGCAAATTCCTCGAGCTGAAGCAGAAATTCCAGCAGGGGGAAGTGCCGCTGCCGAGTTTCTGGGGCGGATTCCGCATCAGCGTCGAGCAGATGGAGTTCTGGCAGGGGGGCGAACATCGGCTGCATGACCGCTTTTTATACCAGCGTGATAATGGCGCCTGGAAAATAGACCGCCTGGCACCGTAAACGCCGAAATTAGTTATCGAAGCGCTGGCGCTGAAAGGGCCGGCGCTTTATTCTATGTACTTTTCGCATCTGGCGAAAAGTCGTGTACCGGCAGAGGTGCAGTCGTTTATACATGGAGAATTTGATGGCAAGCAGTAACTTGATTAAACAATTGCAAGAGCGGGGGCTGGTAGCCCAGGTGACGGACGAGGAAGCGTTAGCAGAGCGACTGGCGCAAGGCCCGATCGCGCTCTATTGCGGCTTCGATCCTACCGCTGACAGCTTGCATTTGGGGCATCTTGTTCCATTGTTATGCCTGAAACGCTTCCAGCAGGCAGGTCATAAACCTGTAGCGCTGGTGGGCGGCGCAACCGGTCTGATTGGCGACCCAAGCTTTAAAGCCGCTGAGCGTAAGCTAAATACCGAGGATACCGTGCAGGAGTGGGTGGATAAAATCCGCAAACAGGTGGCCCCGTTCCTTGATTTTGACTGTGGCGACAACTCGGCGATCGCGGCGAACAACTATGACTGGTTTGGCAGCATGAACGTGCTGACCTTCCTGCGCGATATCGGCAAACACTTCTCTGTTAACCAGATGATCAACAAAGAAGCGGTGAAGCAGCGTCTGAATCGTGACGATCAGGGTATCTCCTTTACCGAGTTCTCCTACAACCTGCTGCAAGGGTACGACTTTGCCTGCCTGAACAAGCTGCACGGCGTAGCGCTGCAGATCGGCGGCTCCGACCAGTGGGGCAACATCACCTCCGGTATCGATCTGACCCGTCGCCTGCACCAGAACCAGGTGTTTGGCCTGACGGTTCCGCTGATCACCAAAGCAGACGGCACCAAATTCGGTAAAACCGAAGGCGGCGCCGTGTGGCTGGATCCGAAGAAAACCAGTCCGTACAAATTCTACCAGTTCTGGATCAACACCGCGGATGCTGATGTCTATCGCTTCCTCAAGTTCTTCACCTTTATGGACATGGCGGAGATCAATGCTCTGGAAGAAGAAGACAAAAACAGCGGTAAAGCGCCGCGCGCCCAGTACGTGCTGGCAGAGCAGGTGACGCGCCTGGTCCACGGCGAAGAAGGCCTGGAAGCGGCGAAGCGCATTACCGAAAGCCTGTTCAACGGTAACCTGAGCGACCTGAGCGAAGCAGATTTCGAACAGCTGGCGCAGGATGGCGTGCCGATGATCGAAATGGAAAAAGGCGCCGATCTCCTGCAGGCGCTGGTGGATTCCGAGCTGCAGCCGTCCCGCGGTCAGGCGCGTAAAACCGTTGCCTCGAACGCGGTGACCATCAACGGTGAAAAACAGGCCGACCCGGAATATGTATTCAGCGACAGCGACCGTCTGTTCGGCCGCTACACCTTACTGCGTCGCGGTAAAAAGAATTACTGCCTGGTCTGCTGGAAATAAAAAATAAAACCAGGGCGTGGGAAACCACGCCCTTTTTCTTTTTAGGGTTGTGGTAAGAAAATGAAGAACATCCTCGCCATTCAGTCTCACGTTGTGTTTGGCCACGCCGGCAACAGTGCCGCCGAGTTTCCGATGCGCCGTCTGGGCGCCAATGTCTGGCCCCTGAATACCGTTCAGTTCTCCAACCATACGCAATACGGTAAATGGACCGGTTGCGTGATGCCGCCTTCACACCTGACGGAGATCGTCCAGGGCATTGCCGACATCGACAAGCTGCAGACCTGCGATGCGGTTCTGAGCGGCTACCTCGGTTCCGCTGAACAGGGCGAGCATATCCTCGGTATCGTGCGTCAGGTGAAAGCGGCCAATCCGGCGGCGAAGTACTTTTGTGACCCGGTGATGGGCCATCCGGAGAAAGGGTGTATCGTCGCGCCCGGCGTGGCGGAATTCCACGTGCGCTATGCGCTGCCGGCCAGCGATATTATTGCGCCGAATCTGGTTGAGCTGGAGATCCTGTGCGGTCATCCGGTCGCCAGCGTCAGCGAAGCGGTAGCTGCTGCGCGGGAGCTGATTGCCCAGGGGCCGGAGGTGGTGTTGGTTAAACATCTTTCCCGCGCCGGTCTGAGCATGGATCGTTTTGAGATGCTGCTGGTGACGGCCGAAGAAGCCTGGCATATCAGTCGGCCGCTGGTGGATTTTGGCCTGCGTCAGCCGGTTGGCGTCGGCGATGTGACCAGTGGACTGCTGCTGGTGAAACTGCTGCAGGGTGCCAGCCTGCGCGATGCGCTTGAGCACGTTACCGCCGCGGTGTACGAGATCATGCTCACCACCAAAAACATGCAAGAGTATGAACTGCAGGTGGTGGCGGCGCAGGATCGCATTGCCGTACCGGAGCACTGCTTCAGCGCCACCCGGCTGTAACTCCCCGGGCCTGCCCGACGGTCCGCCGGGCAGGTTCAGGCCTTATTTTAAGCCTTCAGCCGCCAGTGCGGCCGCCACCGCCGGACGCGCTGCCACCTGCGCCATCCAGCTGCCGATATGACCATAGGCAGCCATATCCAGTTTTATGCCATAGCCCCAGCGCAGCACGGTGAACAGATAGCCATCGGCGATAGTAAAGCGATGGCCGGTCAGCCACTGTTTATCTTCCAGCGACTCATCAACATACTGCAGTTTCTTCTCGAGCAACGCCCGCGCGACAGGCTTATAGTCTTCCGGGGTATCCGGGCGGAACAGCGGGGTAAAGCCTTTATGCAGCTCGGTGGCCACGTAATTCAGCCACTCCAGGGTCTGGTAGCGGGCAATGGAGCCTACTGGCGCCAGCAGATGGCGGTCCGGCACCTGATCGGCGATGTACTGCATAATAGCCACGCCCTCAGTGAGCAGGATGTCATCATCCAGCAGCAACGCCGGCACCTGACCTTTCGGGTTGATCAGCAGATAATCATCCCCGTTTTCCAGCCGTTTTTTGGCCAGGTCCACGCTCTGCAACGTGAAATCCAGGCCGCTTTCGCGCAGGGCGATATGCGAGGCCAGGGAACAGGCGCCGGGTTTGTAGAACAGTTTCATGCGTAACTCCTCGTGGCTGCAGTTTTCTGTATGTTAGTCCCGCCAGGGGTAAAAAAAAAGCCGCTAACCTAACGTTAGCGGCTTAAAAATAATTGGTTTTCCCTGCGGCGTCAGGCTGCCGCGGTTTCGCGTGCTTTCAGGTCCGCGCTGTCGTCCTGAGTCATACGGTTCAGCTTCGGCGCCGTGAGCAGCATCAGGGCGGCGATAACCGCGGTGACGATACCAATCTGCAGGAACACGTGGCCGTACACTTCCAGCGACACCAGCGGATCGGTGACGTTTTCCGGCACCGCCATCAGGTTGGCGATTTTCCCGGCGATGATCGCCGCGCCGGCGGTAGTGAGGAACCAGCTGCCCATAATGAAGCCCATCAGACGCTGCGGAACCAGCTGAGCGACCATCGCCAGGCCGAGGCCGGAAATCATCAGCTCACCAATAGACTGCAGCGCGTAGCTCAGAATGAGCCAGTTAACCGAGACGATGCCGGCGTCGCTGGCGAACTTCGCCCCTAAAGGCAGGACGAGGAACGCGCCGGAGCACAGTACCATGCCGATAGCGAACTTGTGCGGCATCGGCAGGCGGTCGCCCATCTTGTTATAAATGGCTGCCAGAATAGGGCTACCAATCATGATCCAGAACGGGTTCAGCGCCTGATACTGTTCCGGCTCGAAGGCGAGACCGAGGATCGAGTGCTCAACGTTACGAATCGCGAAGAAGTTCAGAGAGGTTGGCATCTGGCTGTACAGCACGAAGAAGACAATCGCTTCTACCATCAGCAGGAAGGCGACGATCATTTTACGACGCGCGGCACCTTTCAGACCGATGGTTTCTTTGGCGAAAATCACGACGATACCCAGTGCGACGACGCCCAGCACCATACGTGCGATGCCCTGATTGTGCAGCAGCCAGGTGGCAATGGCGACCAGCACCACCACGCCAGCGATGGTCGCCAGCAGTTTGCCCATGTGTACCGGGGCAAAGTCCGGTTTCGAACCGTACTGTTTTACCCATTTCTGGCAGAAGGCAAAGTTAATAATCGTGATCACCATCCCCACCACGCTGAGGGCAAACGCCACGCTCCAGCCGAAGCGAGCGGCCAGCCATGGGGTTGCCAGCATCGAGAAGAACGAACCGATGTTGATGGACATGTAGTACATGGTGAATGCACCGTCCAGACGGGGATCGTTTTTGTCATAGCAGGTAGAAAGCAGGGAGGACGGGTTGGCTTTGAACAGGCCGTTACCGACGGCGATGGTCGCCATACCCATATAGACGATGGCAGCATCATGGCCGGACCAGGCCACCAGCGCATAGCCGATGGCCAGCACGATAGCGCCCAGCATGATGACACGTTTGGTGCCCAGCACTTTATCGCCCAGCCAGCCGCCAATAGCAACCAGACCATAGACCAGCGCGCTAAAGGAGGAGAACAGAGTAATGGAATCCGCTTCCGACATACCCAGCTGTTTTACCAGGTAAACGGCCATGATCCCTTGCAGGCCGTAATAACCAAAACGCTCCCATAACTCGATCGAGAAAATGAGATAGAACGCGCGTGGTTGTTTGAAAGCGTTCAGACTCACGCTTTCTGCTGGTTTATTGTTTGCAGTAGACACATATACCTCTTTTTTTACATCCCATATTTACTGGGGGGTGTTCGGGGCGCAATCTCGTTGGACCGCCGCCTTTATAGTTATTTTGGGAGGGAAAACGGCAGGTAATGTTCACTATCCTGGCGCATCAGGCAAGGCCTTTGTAATAAACTGTTACACATAATGTGGGTGGCATAATGCTCCGGACATCTGAATGTTATCCAGAGTTAAATTTCACCGTTTCGTTATGATTGCTATTTTTATCTTTTTCATCAGTCTGATTTCGTTAAAAAGGCGATATATTCTACTGATTGACCTCATGGGTAGTGATATGGTCCATTATCCTAAAAATTAATGGTCTATTATCCTGGTAATCTTTGCTCAATCGTTGTATTGCCTGACATTTGTTTTCATTTTCACAACATGTAATCAACATAAAGTTGCGAGCATGATCTCGATCACAAATGTATAGAAATTTTGCATCGAGAAAAAATGAAAGCACTGATTGTTCGTTATATAGCCGGATTATTACCCATCATAAGAGACATTTTCTGGTGGTAACGGCGGGTTAAATACACAAATTCGAGCCATAACTCAGGGTTAAGTTATGGCTCAGAAGAAGGGATCAGGCGTAGACTTTCTCTTTAAATTCGCAGAGGTCTTCAATCAGGCAGGAGCCGCAGCGCGGCTTGCGGGCAATGCAGGTATAACGTCCATGCAGGATCAACCAGTGATGACAGTCGACCTTAAACTCGGCGGGGACCACCTTCAGAAGCTTCTCTTCCACCTGCTCAACATTCTTGCCAGGGGCGAATTGCGTCCGATTGCAGACGCGGAAGATGTGCGTGTCCACGGCGATGGTCGGCCAGCCAAAGGCGGTGTTTAGTACCACGTTGGCGGTTTTACGGCCCACGCCGGGCAGCGCCTCCAGCGCCGCTCTGTCTTCCGGCACCTCGCCGTTGTGCTGCTCCAGCAGGATGCGGCAGGTTTTGATGACGTTTTCCGCTTTGCTGTTAAACAGGCCGATAGTCTTGATATACGATTTCACCCCATCCACCCCCAGCGCCAGCATCGCTGCGGGCGTATTGGCCACCGGATAGAGTTTGGCTGTCGCTTTGTTGACGCTGACATCGGTGGCCTGCGCAGAAAGCAGAACGGCAATCAGCAACTCGAACGGCGAACTGAAATGCAGTTCGGTAGTGGGGTGGGGATCGTTTTCCCGCAGCCTGGTGAGGATCGCCAGGCGTTTGGCTTTGTTCATGTTACGCTTTCCCTGTCACGTCAGCCGGGGCGACAGAAACGGCCCGGGCCGCTTGCGCCTTCCGCTGCTTGCTACGTTCATCGATGAGGTATTTTACCGCCAGCATCATGCCGAGGCCAATAAAGGCGCCTGGCGGCAGCATAGCCAGCAGGAAGGGGGTATCCGTATGGAAAACCTCGATGCGCAGCACCTTTGCCCAACTACCAAGCAGGCTGTCGGCGCCGTCAAACAGGGTGCCATTGCCAAGGATCTCGCGCAGGGAGCCCAACACAAACATCGCGCAGGTGGCGCCCATGCCGATAGAAAAGCCATCCAGTGCCGACAGCGCCGGCCCTTTTTTGGCGGCAAAGGCTTCGGCGCGGCCGACCACGATGCAGTTGGTCACAATAAGCGGGATGAAAATCCCCAGCGACTGATAGAGGCCGAAGGCATAGGCGTTGATCAGCATCTGCACGACGCTCACCACCGAGGCGATGATCATCACGTAGATGGGGATCCGGATCTCCGCCGGCGTCCAGCGGCGCAGGCTGGAGATGGTCAGGTTGGTTAAGGTTAGCACCAGGGTGGTCGCCAGACCCAGCCCGAGGGCGTTGGTGGCGGTCGAGGTGACCGCCAGCAGAGGGCACATCCCTAACAGCTGAACCAGGGCGGAGTTATTTTTCCACAGGCCCTGGACGATGACGTCTTTAACTTCGCTCATGGTCATTCTCCACAGGCGGTGAATTCAGGAAGTTGCGCAGGCAGCGTTTGTGCATACAGGCCTGCGCGCTTAACGGCATTGACCACCGCCCGGGGGGTGATGGTGGCGCCGGTGAACTGGTCAAAATCGCCGCCATCTTTTTTGACCGCCCAATGGCTGTCGCCCTGACCGTGGATGACTTTCCCGGCAAAATGGGTGATCCAGTCCGACAGGCGAAGCTCGATTTTATCGCCCAGGCCCGGCGTTTCATGATGCTCGGTCACGCGGGTGCCGAGGACCGTGCCGCTAAAATCGGCAGCAACCAACAGCTGTATTGCCCCGGAATAGCCATCCGGCGCGGTGGCTTCCATCACCGCGCCGATCGGCTGGTCGTTATTTTTGGCTATCCACACTTTATGCTGGCCTTTGCCCAGCGCCGGGGCGCTGACCAGATAGCAGCTCTTGAGCAGATCGTTATTATAGCGGTCGGCGGGTAAGACCTGATCAAATAACGCTTTCTGCTGCAGGGCCGCCTGCTGATCGATAGTGCTTTTCGTCAGTTCATTGATCGCCGCCGTCAGCCCGGTGGATCCGGCGGCAAACAGCGCCAGCGTGACGCCGTGTTTTCGCATCGTTTTTAACATCATCGCTCTCTCAACGGTGGCCGTACACGCGCGGGCGCGTGTAATAATCGATCAGCGGCACGGTAATATTCGCCAGCAGAACGGCAAATGCCACGCCATCCGGGTAACCGCCGAAGCTGCGAATAAGCCACACCAGCAGGCCGGCGAGGGCGCCGAAGATCAGGCGGCCGCGGTTGGTTGTTGAAGCCGTCACCGGGTCGGTCAGAATAAAGAAAGCACCGAGCATGGTGGCGCCAG
The DNA here is from genome assembly GCF_014192815.1 of Klebsiella sp. RC2. Classification (NCBI taxonomy): domain Bacteria; kingdom Pseudomonadati; phylum Pseudomonadota; class Gammaproteobacteria; order Enterobacterales; family Enterobacteriaceae; genus Klebsiella; species Klebsiella sp. RC2. The sequence goes on from NZ_JACHYL010000008.1 coordinate 62,107, forward strand.
AGAACAAATGCATCTGCGGCGACGCCAGGCTTTGCGGCGAGAATAACCAGCCGAGGGTGGCACACAGCCCAAGGCTAACGAGAAAGCTGACCGGAATATGCCAGCGGATCGCTTTCTGCCACAGCAGGAACAGACCGCCCGCCAGCCAGGCGATATTCACCCACTGCCAGCCGAGGCCCGCCAGTACGCCACCGTAAACCGGCAATTGCAGCACCTGCTGGACGCTATGCCCGGCATGCAGAGAGGTTTTAAAGGTATCCAGCGGGGTGGCCTGGCTGATGCCGTCGATACCCAGTCGCAGGCTGGCCATGTCGCCCCCGGCGGCGGTATGCCCGGTGAAGATCATCTGCAGCACATCGCTGAACGCCGGAACCTGGGCGGCAATTTCATATGAAGGCAGCCAGGAGGTCATCTGTACCGGGAATGAAATCAACAGCACGACGTAGCCGATCATCGCCGGGTTGAAGGGGTTATGGCCTAATCCACCGTACAGCTGCTTGGCGATCACCACGGCAAAGGCAGTGCCGAGCACCACCATCCACCAGGGGGCCAGCGGTGGAATACTCACCGCCAGCAACAGGCCAGTGAGCAGGGCGGAGTTGTCCTTCAGGGTCGCCACAATATGCTGTTTGCGCAGTTTGAGAATAGCGGCTTCCGTTGCCCAGGCCGTCAATGCGGCGAGGACAATCTGCAGTACGGTACCCCAGCCGAAAAACCAGGTCTGGACCACAATGCCAGGCACGGCGGCGAGCAGCACCAGCAGCATAATACGCGAGGTCTGCCGCTGGTTATGGGTATAGGGGGAGCTTGCGATTCTGAAAACCATTTATTCCTCGTTAACTGCCTGCTGTGTTGCTTTACGCGCCTGAACGCGGGCGATAGCCGCGGCGACGGCCGCTTTGCGTGGGTCGTCATTGGCTGCGGCTGACGCGAGATCCGGTTGTGCGGCCTGTTGTTCGGCTTTGCGCGCTTTGGCGCGGGCGATGGCGGCTTCCACCGCGGCTTTACGCGGGTCGACCGGCTCGGCTACCGGGGCTTCCACCGGCGCAGCCTGCTGTTCGGCTTTACGCGCTTTGGCACGGGCGATGGCGGCTTCCACCGCGGCTTTACGCGGGTCGACCGGCTCGGCTACCGGGGCTTCCACCGGCGCGACCTGCTGTTCGGCTTTACGCGCTTTGGCGCGGGCGATAGCGGCTTCCACCGCGGCTTTACGCGGGTCGACCGGCTCGGCTACCGGGGCTTCCACCGGCGCGACCTGCTGTTCGGCTTTACGCGCTTTGGCGCGGGCGATAGCGGCTTCCACCGCGGCTTTACGCGGGTCGACCGGCTCGGCGACCGGGGCTTCCACCGACGCGGCCTGCTGCTGTGCCTTGCGTGCCCGGGCTTCGGCCTTCCGCGCTTCGCGTGCAGCGATCGCCTCGCTGTTATCCGGTTTGGCGCCAGACTGAATCACGATCGGTTGCGCGGCATCACGCTGTTTGTCGCGTACCCGGGCGAGGGCGGCGTTAATCGCATCCTGATCTTTGGCGGCAGGCTGAACGGCAGCTTTTTTATGCCGTTCGGCGCGGGCGGCTTTTTCACGCTCCAGGCGCGCCTGTCGGGCTTCGAATCGCGCTTTAGCTTCTGCGGCGCGCTGCTCTTCCTGGCGAATCGCGCTGATCTCCGCTTTCTCCTGACGGAAGTACTGCACCAGCGGAATATTGCTTGGGCAAACCCACGCGCAGGCGCCGCATTCTATGCAGTCCGCCAGATTGTGCGCGGTGGCTTTATCGTGCTGCTGGCCTTTGCTGAACCAGTACAGCTGCTGCGGCAGCAGATCGGCCGGACAGGCGTCGGCGCAGGCGCTGCAGCGAATGCAGCCTTTCTCTTCCTGCGGCTCGCCCATCTCGCTGGCGGAAGGCGCCAGCAGGCAGTTGGTGATCTTCACCACCGGGACATCCAGCCCCGGCAGGGTAAAGCCCATCAGCGGGCCGCCCATGATCACCATTGGCTCGGCGCTGGCGCAGAAGCCGGCGTCGTTAAGCAGATGGCGTACCGGGGTACCAAGGCGCGCCCAGACGTTGCCCGGCCGCGAGACCGCCTCGCCGGTCAGGGTGACCACGCGCTCCGTTAACGGCTCGCCGTCAATCACCGCGCGTTTTATCGCATAGGCCGTCCCCACGTTCTGCATCAGCACGCCAATATCCGACGAACGACCGCCATGAGGCACCTGCTTGCCGGTGAGAATTTGGGTAAGCTGCTTGGCCCCACCGGAGGGGTATTTAGTGGGGATCACGCGCAGCGAGATGCCATGGGCGTCGCAGAGCACCGCCCGCAGCATCGAAATGGCCTGCGGTTTATTGTCTTCAATGCCGATCAGCACTTCGTCAGGCTGCAGAATATGCGCGAGGATGCGGATCCCGTCGACAATCTGCGCGGCGCAGTCCTGCATCAGGCGGTCGTCCGCCGTGATATAGGGTTCGCATTCGGCGGCGTTAATAATCAGCGTCTTAATTTTATCGCTACCGCCGCGCAGTTTGCTGCCGGTGGGGAAACCGGCGCCGCCGAGGCCCGCGACGCCAAACTGATGAATGCGTTCGATAAGTGCTTCGCGCGTGCGGACCTGATAATCACTCCAGCCATCGCGCTCAATCCAGCGGTCTTCGCCGTCGGCGTCAATGATCACGCTCATCTCCGCCAGCCCCGAAGGATGAGCGGTGGTGTGCGGGGCGATGGCGGTAACGGTACCGGAGGTCGGGGCGTGTACGGGCAGCATTCTTCCCCATCCGCGGGTCAACGGCTGGCCGCGCAGCACCCGATCGCCCACCTTGACGCACAGTTCGCCTTCGGCGCCAATATGCTGCTTGAGCGGAATGATAAGGCGCTGCGGCAGGGACACCTGGCGCAGTGGGGTACCGTTAGACTGGGTTTTCATTTCGGGCGGATGAATACCGCCGTTAAAATCCCAGACTTTATCTTTTCGGAAAGCGGAAAATAACTTAAACATGTTGTTCCACAGGAATATTGCGCACCGGGATCGCATGGAGATCCCATTTCCAGGTTTCCGGGGTGGTCGCCACCGGAACGAGCGAAATGCACTGGGTCGGGCAGGGGGCTACGCACAGATTACAACCGGTGCACAGGTCGTTCATCACGGTATGCATGGCGCGGGTTGCCCCGACAATCGCATCCACCGGACACGCCTGGATGCATTTGGTGCAGCCAATGCAGTTCGGCTCGTCGATTACCGCGAGCATACGAACTGGCTCCGCCTCCTGTTCATCGCCATCGACCGGCTGCGGGTCGACGTTCAGTAAGGCGGCGATTTTTAACATTACGGCTTCGCCACCCGGCGCACAGCGGTTAATTTTTTCACCCTGGGCACCAACAGCTTCCGCATAGGGACGACAGCCGGGGTAGCCGCACTGCCCGCACTGGCTCTGCGGCAACAGTTCATCAATTTTTTCCACCACCGGGTCGTCCTGCACCGCGAAACGGCGGGAGGCATACCCCAGTATTAAGCCGAAAATCAGCCCTAACAGGCTGATGGCGATCACGGCTATCCAGACTGCGCTCATTACAACTTCACCAAACCACTAAAGCCCATAAAGGCCAGAGACATTAAACCGGCGGTAATCAATGCGATGGCATTACCGCGAAACGGCGCGGGCACATCGGCCACCACCAGGCGTTCGCGGATCGCCGCGAACAGCACCATCACCAGCGAGAAACCGACGGCGGCGGCAAAGCCGTACAGCGCGGACTGCAGGAAATTGTGCCCCAGATTAATATTCAGCAGCGCCACCCCGAGTACGGCACAGTTGGTGGTGATCAGCGGCAGAAAGATACCCAGCAGGCGATAGAGCGCCGGGCTGGTTTTACGCACGACCATTTCAGTGAACTGAACCACTACGGCGATGACCAGAATAAAGGCCAGCGTGCGTAAATAGACCAGATTTAAGGGGATAAGGATCCAGGTATCAATCAGCCAGGCGCAAATAGAGGCCAGCGTCATCACGAAGGTGGTGGCAAGCCCCATCCCCATTGCGGTTTCCAGCTTTTTGGAAACCCCCATAAACGGGCACAGACCAAGAAACTTCACCAGAACGAAGTTATTGACCAGGACTGTACCAATAAAGAGCAGTAAATAATCAGCCATCATGCGACCTGAAACGAAAAAAAGCCGCTTATTATCGAATAAAACGATACCGGCGACAACAGGTTAAGTGTGGGGTTATTACGGATGAACAAAGGTCCGTTTTACCCGCTGGGAACGGCGAAAATAGGGCGCCAGGAGCGCGGCAGCCAAGAGTGGAAACAGCAGCTGGCGCAAAGCAAGGACATCCGAGACGGGAGAGAAGGCAAATGCCTTTATCGCCAGCAGCAGGGTGATGAGCAGCCAGATAATGTAGTGCTTAGGGACCAGCGAGCGCCGCTTAAAGAACGCGATGGTCAGCCAGAGCGTGTAATACCACATGGCGACGGCAAACAGCAGCGAAGCGAGCCACAGCGCCAGATGTCCGGTGCTCATGGCGCGGAGCAGGGCATACGTCTGCGTCGACATGAGAGCATTAGCAAAAAACAGCAGCGATAAGGAGGCGCTCAGCAGCGCCACCAGCAACCAGGCCAGCGGTGCCAGCAGCCATCCGCCAATGCGTTCTGCAGATTGAGACGTCATGTTACTCCCCTATTCAACGCCAGTAATGAAAATCAGGCCGGGAAGTATAAGCAACTGGCGTGAAGGATGACAGCCTTACTGCACGAATCGCCAAACGGATTTAGGCACCTGGCCCACATCGAACAATTTACCACCGGAGACCAGCTCTGCCCGGCGGTGGTCGGCCGCACGATACATATTCACGATCTCTTCGGTGTCGGTCAGGGAGTAGTTAAGGTGATCAAATAGTTTTTCAAGACTTTCGAGCGAACTGATTTTGCGGAATTTTAATAAATAGTCCAGAACGGTCATTTTCGTATCCATTTTATAATCGGAATAATTATGTTGAATATTATCAGCATTCACTAAACCTACTCTCAACCAACGGCGCCTTCTGAATGGGGCCGGGTGGAATGATTCAGGTTATATAAACCCATGACAAGGGGCGAGAGCCGACCTTGAAGAGCAGGGAGAAGTTTAAGAATATTCTAAAACCAGACCGGGCGCCGAATGGCGCCCGCAAGAGAAGATTAACGCTGTTCGCCGTGACTGGCAATAACAGATTTGTACCAATAAAAACTCTTCTTTCGTTTGCGTGCCAGATTTTGCTGGTGATCGACATAGACAAAGCCGTACTGCTTTTGATATCCGTTGAGCCAGCTCAGCAGATCGATAAACGACCAGGGATAATAGCCGCGCACATCCGCCCCCAGCGCCAGTGCCTTTTCCAGGGCGCCAATATGGCTGCTCAGGTAGTCGATTCGCGGATCGTCGACCACTTCTCCGGCAATTATCGGGTCTTTCGCTCCCAGGCCATTTTCGGTGATATAGATCGGGATATCGCCATAGCGTTCCTTGATCATCATAATGCCGTCCGTCAGCCCCTGCGGCCAGATTTCCCATCCCCATTCGGTATAGGTGCTCTGCGGATTACGCACGAAATAGAACAACCCCTCCACGCCAGGTTCGCCACCGGTGGGGATGTTGGGCGGCTGGGCGGACACCGTTTCCCGGCGATAGTAATTCAGCCCGATAAAGTCACAGCGATTCTCGCGCAGTAGTGTGTCATCGTCCGGGGCAAAGCGCGGTACCCCCCACAGCGCCTTGGTCTGCGCCAGCAGGGCGGCAGGATAGGTGCCTTTCAGTACCGGGTCGTAAAGCCAGTGGGTGTGGATGGCGTCAGCCAGTTCGGTGGCTTTTTTGTCCGCCTCACTGTCGGTGAGCGGCGTATGCGGCTGTAGCACATTGACGAAGCCAATCTCGCCCGCCACGTTCATCTCGCGGAATGCCTTGACCGCCAGCGCATGGGCGATAAACACGTGATGACACGCCTGAATGGCACGCGCCGGATCGCGCACCGCCGGGGGATGCAGACCATTAATGTAGCCGTGGCCAATGAACACGATGGTTTCGTTAAAGGTCGCCCACAGCTTCACCCGTGAACCAAAGCGCGCATAGCACAGGCGGGCGTACTCGGCGAAGGCCTCGGCGGTAGTGCGTGCTTCCCAGCCACCCTCATCCTGCAGGGCCTGCGGCAGGTCCCAGTGATAGAGGGTGATCATCGGCTCAATATTGTGCGCCAGCAGTTCGTCGATCAGATCGCTGTAAAACTGTACGCCGGCTTCATTCACTTCGCCGCGCCCGGCGGGCAGCAGCCGGGGCCAGGAGATGGAGAATCGATAACTTTGCAGGCCCATTTCGGCCATTAACGCAACGTCTTCGCGAAAACGGTGATAGTGGTCGACTGCGACATCGCCGGTGGTGCCTTCAAAGGTGGTACCCGGCAGGTGAGAGTAGATGTCCCAGATTGACGGTCCTTTACCGTCTGCGTCGTGCCCACCTTCAACCTGATACGCTGCGGTAGCGGCACCCCATAAAAAATTGTGCGGAAAAGCGGCCATGAAAAAGCTCCCAGTCTGATGATAGAGGGAGTGTAATCAAAGCAAGGATAGCTGTGCAACCGGTTTCTGAAACCGGTTGCACAGTTGCGAGGCGGGTCACTGTTTCACGGCGGCGCTACTTTGTCTGCACCACATCCGCTGGCGGTGGCGACTGGTAGTTATCAATATGGTGGGCGATAACCAAAAGCAGTGCGGAAATCCCAAAAACAATCCAGCCAATAAGTTCTACAATACGGGTAAAAACAGTCGTCATAACACTTCAGTATCCTTTGAACACAGTGGGAAATGTTACTCCAAGGTCAGCAGATCACAAGGGGTATCTGTCTGATTTTGCACGCATGCGGGAAAACAGCTGTGAATCAAATGATAAATTTTGCTCATTGTTTGTAAGATTATTCTCATCTACGCGATATTGACATTAGCTGAATAAGTGAGGCGGTAACATGAGTGACGCGATCCGGGTAGGGCTGATAGGCTACGGTTACGCCAGCAAAACGTTTCACGCGCCGCTGATCGGCGGCACGCCGGGCATGGCGCTGACGAGGGTCTCCAGCAGCGAGGCCGGCAAAGTCCATGCCGACTGGCCGGGGGTCAGGGTGGTGAGTGCGGCAAAGGACTTGCTCAACGATCCTGATATTGATCTGGTGGTCATCGCCACCCCGAACGATACCCACTTTCCGCTGGCGAAAGCGGCGCTGGAAGCGGGCAAACATGTGGTGGTGGATAAACCCTTTACCGTGACACTGTCACAAGCACGCGAGCTGGAGAGTCTGGCGAAGCATTGCGGCCGGGTGCTGTCGGTGTTTCATAACCGCCGCTGGGACAGTGACTTCTTAACCGTCAGGGCGTTAATTAACGAAGGTCAGCTGGGGGAAGTGTGTTACTTTGAGTCGCATTTCGATCGCTTCCGCCCCCAGGTGCGTCAGCGCTGGCGTGAGCAGGGTGGTCCCGGAAGTGGCATTTGGTACGATCTGGGGCCACATCTGCTCGATCAAGCGGTGGTGCTCTTTGGCCTGCCGGTGAGTATCACAGTCGATCTCGCTCAACTTCGCCCCGGCGCGCAATCCACCGACTATTTTCATGCCGTGCTGGCCTATCCCCAGCGGCGGGTGGTGCTGCATGGCACATTGCTCGCTGCGGCGGAGAGCGCGCGCTTTATCGTCCACGGCTCGCGGGCCAGCTATATTAAGTTCGGCCTTGATCCTCAGGAGGAACGGCTAAAAAACGGTGAACGACTGCCGCAGGAGGACTGGGGGTATGATATGCGCGACGGTACTCTGACCCGCGCCGAAGGCGACGAACGAAGCGAGGAGACATGGCTGACGCTGCCGGGCAACTATCCCGCCTACTATGCCGCCATTCGCGATGCGCTTAACGGGGAGGGAGAAAACCCGGTCCCGGCCAGCGAGGCGATTCAGATCATGACGTTGATTGAGCTGGGTATCGAGTCGGCCAGACATCGCGCCACGCTCAGCCTGGTGTGAGGGGGAGCCCGGCAGCGCTGCCGCCGGGCCGGTGATCAACCTTTCGCCACCCGCTGAATGAGAGCGGCTTTTTCCTGTTCGCTCAGAAACGCCTGGGTCAGACCGTTGATCTGTGCCTGACGGATCTGCTCCCGGCTCAGGCCCGCCGCCGGCGCCGCCACGGTGTACTCGTGAATGATATCGACGCCCTGCACCGCCGGATCGTCAGTGTTGAGGCTCGCCAGCACGCCGTGCTCAAGGAACTGCTTCAGCGGATGCTGGGCCAGCGAAGCCACGGTGCTGGTTTGCACATTCGAGGTCAGGCACGATTCAATGCCGATCTGATGTTCGGCCAGGTAGTCCATCAGGGCCGGATCCTCTACCGCTTTGACCCCATGACCGATGCGCTCCGCGCCCAGCTCGCGGATGGCCTGCCAGATACTTTCCGGTCCGGCCGCTTCGCCAGCGTGGACGGTAATATGCCAGCCAGCGTCGCGGGCCTGATTAAAATGGTTGAGGAACAGCGCGCCCGGGAAGCCCAGCTCATCACCGGCCAGATCCAGCGCGGTGATGCCCTCGCGGTGGGCGAGCAGCGCCGCCAGCTCTTCCTGACAGGCCGCTTCACCGAAGGTGCGGCTCAGAATGCCGATCAGGCGGGCGTCGACCTGAAAATCGCGGCTGCCTTCACGTACGCCCGCGATCACCGCCTCTACTACGCCGTCGACAGGAAGCTGGTGGGTCATCGCCATATAGCGGGGAGAGAAGCGCAGCTCAACGTAGTGCAGGCCATTGCGCGCGGCGTCTTCGACGTTCTCGTATGCCACGCGACGGCAGGCTTCCAGTGAGGCAAGGACTTTTACCCCCCAGTCGAGCTTGGCGAGAAAACTGACCAGATCGGGCTCAAGGCTGGTGACCTGGACGTGGGGACGCAGCGTGTCGAGGGTGGAAGCGGGAAGGGCGATATTAAACTCGCGGCCAAGATCGAGGATGGTTTGGGCCCGGATGTTACCGTCAAGGTGGCGGTGAATGTCGGTTAATGGCAATGAAGAATCAATCATGGTCGCACTCTTTTTTTAGTTAAAGTGCACGTCATTATACAACATGTACATAACTGTTTAAAAGCATTGAAAAAATCCATTCGATACAAACAGCTGGGGCTTCTCTGGTCACTTTTCCGCTCTTTTTCGCTGCGCCATTTTACAGCGAGCACGACGTTCATGATTGACGCGATCCTGACCAGACCAGAAAAGCACAGGCGCTGACCGCGGCGCCGGCAAGGCAAACCGCCTGCCATCCCCAGTGAGAATAGAGCTGGGTGGCGACGATAGCGCCTGCCGCGCTGCCCAGCGAATAAAAACACATGTAAGCCCCAACCAGGCGGCTTGCCGCTGCAGGCCTGGCGGCAATAATCAGACTCTGGTTGGTGACATGAACGGCCTGCACCGCAAAGTCCAGTGCGATAACGCCCGCTATCAGCCAGAGCAGAGAGGTTTCGGCACAGGCGATAGGCAGCCAGGAGAGCGCCAGCAGCGCCAGCGCCAGGCCGGTCGTGCGCTGCGCCCATCCCTGATCAGCCCATCTGCCCGCCCTTGAGGCGGCCAGCACGCCAGCGATGCCGGCTAAGCCAAACATCCCTGTCTGGGTGTGCGACAGGGAAAGAGCGGTGAGCGGCATGACCATGGTCGTCCACAGCATGCTGAAAGCGGCGAAGATCAGCAGCGCCAGGATCCCGCGCTTTCTCAGTTGCGGTTCAGTGAGATACAGCTGAAAAACTGACTTCAGTAAGGATAGATAAGTGGGCTTTTGCGGCTGCGGCTGCGGCGGGGGCGAAGGCGAAGGCATGACTTTCCAGACGACGCCGGCAATCAACAACATCAGACAGGCAGCCGTGAGATAAACGGCTCGCCAGCCGGCGATATCAGCGATCGCCCCTGATATAAAACGAGATAAAAGAATGCCTGAAACAATGCCGCTGGTCAGGGTACCTACCGCCTGGCCTCGTTTCTGCGGCGTCGCCAGTATCGCCACCCACGCCACCATCAACTGCACCACCACGGCCATCAGCCCGACGATCAGCATGGCCCCCAGCAGGATCGCGATATTAGGGGATAACCCTGCCACGACTAACGCCGCCACTGACAGCAACAGCTGAGTCAACAACACGTATTTACGGTTCAACCCGTCCCCGAGCGGAACCAGGAACAGCAAACCAATGGCATAGCCCGCCTGCGTTGCCGTGACGACGCTGCCAATCATACCGGGCGACACCTTCAGGCTGACCGCCATCGAGTCGAGTAAAGGCTGAGCTGAATAAACGTTGGCTACCGCCAGCGCGCAGGTCAATGAAAACAGCGTCGTTATCCCCGCGGTCAGCATCGTGACAGGGGCGGAGGCTGTCGGGATCTCGTGCTCGGTACACAAACTTGCCTTGCATTTCATAAGAGGCCTGCACTCTGGTTGCTTTTTAAAACTAGTATGCTTATAAAACTAGCCATAGTGGTTTTCTTTTGCAACTGCTACGAGGGGAGATTAAGCTGGCAACAGCAGACTGATAGACGGAGAGCACGCAGATGGCGAAACAGGAATCACTCAGAACCAGTGAATGTCCGGTGGCAAGGACGCTGGAATCAATTGGTGAGCGCTGGTGCCTGATGATTATTCGCGAGGCATTTGACGATGTGCGGCGATTCAGCGAGTTTCAAAAGAATCTAGGGCTGGCCAAAAATATCCTTGCCTCGCGGCTGAAGCACCTGGTCGATATCGGTATTTTCGCGATTTTACCGGCATCGGATGGCAGCGCCTACAAGGAATACGTCCTGACTGAAAAGGGGAGATCTGTGTTTCCCATTGTTGTGGCGATGCGGCAATGGGGAGAGCGTTATATGTTTGATCAGGGGGAAACCTATTCTGTCCTGCTGGATAACGAACACGGTCAGCCGCTTCAGTATCTGGATGTGCGTTCCGCTCAGGGGGATAAACTGCAACCAGGCGACTGCCATCGCCGGCGCGTAGTGTCGGATATCAGCGGCGAATGAAGGTCTGAAGGGGAGCGCGATCCCAGCAAGAGTACGAGCGTACCACTAAGTGGTCCTGGAACCATCCTGACGTCTCTTTTCGTGGCGGCTCCTGATGGCACCCCCAGGACGCCGAGACAGGCGAGCCTCCGTCCGCCGCAGAATGCTGTGCATAATAATTTGCATTTATATTTTATTTGAATGTATTCATGTTACATATTAAATTCTGCTTACTTTATCGACGATGAGGCAAGGATGCGGATGTGGAGAGCGTAATCCATAACAATATTGAGGGTTTTCTGCTGCTGCTATTAAGCATGTGGCCGATTCTGATTGTGGTCTTTATTGGCGTTGCGATTTCATTCTATACCATGCTGTTACGCAAAACGGCGCTGGCCTGCCTGCTGTTCGCCGTCGCTATCGGCGCCGCAGGCTGGAGCCTCGCTTAGCATCCGATCTCAGGGTTTATCCAGCAGACTCATGCTGGAGGTGGCGGCGCCATCATTGAGATTGGACGGTGCATGCCAGTCGCGGCCAGCCAGTGCGCTATCGCCCTGGCCGCTGCTGGCGACCGTATCCTGTTGCGTCGACATCGTCGAGCCTTCCAGCGCTTCATCGGCCCCCGACTGATCGGGCAGGGAGCTGGTATACCCGCCATTGTTTGAGTAAGTATCCATACCATTCACTTCATTCGGTACCGTGTCGGTGGTGGTGCCATCATCGTTTATGCAAAATGATCCGCCAATGCCGTTAGGCTGGCAGTCCGCGGCAAAAGCCGGGCCGGCCAGCGACGCCAGCAACAATAGCGGTAAGCCGATTTTCTTCATTCTCATCTCCATGCGCAACGTGGCTCGACAGATGCTCTCTACTATAGAGAAGGACAGGACAGGGGAAGGTGACAAAACTGTTTAATTTTGTAATAGCGTACCGACTGCCGGTTGCCTTTTCGCTTCAGCACGTCGAGGCATGCTGCGCCTTCCCGGGTCGGGAGCGGATCGGCGCAATGCGGTAATCAATTGTTAATTCAACGTAAAGGTTAATGAAAATTTAAGAGAAGGCCGCTATGTTGGCGATATCACTCTTTCCATTAAGGAAATTCCATGCGCGATAAATATTCGGGCCTGCAGATCGGTATTCACTGGTTGGTCTTTTTGCTGGTGGTGGTGGCTTATGCGGCAATGGAGCTACGTGGATTTTTTCCCCGTAGTGACCGGCCGCTGATTAATATGATTCATGTCTCCTGCGGGATCACCATCTGCGCGCTGATGGTGGCGCGTTTGCTGGTGCGGCTGAAGTCGCCAGCGCCGCCGATCGTGCCGAAACCGTCGCCGATGATGACCGGTTTTGCTCATCTCGGCCATCTGGTTATCTATCTGCTATTTATTGCCTTGCCGCTGATCGGGATGGTGATGATGTACTGGCGCGGAAATCCCTGGTACGCCTTTGGCCTGACCATGCCGTATGCCCCACAGAGCGATTTTGAGCGGGTGGATACCCTGAAGGCGATCCATGAATGGTTAGCCAACGCCGGGTACTTCGTCATTGGCCTGCATGCCCTTGCCGCGCTGGTCCATCATTACTGGTGGAAAGATAATACCCTGCTGCGGATGATGCCTCGTAAGCGCTAAATGATCGTTACCCTTTTTGCCTGACCCCGTCCCGCGACGGGGTTTTTTTTGCCTTTATGGGTAATAAAATATAGTATACCCCCCTATATGATACGGAGGCGTAATCGTGCCACATACACCTGAAGATAAAAAACGGGCGCTCAGTCGCGTACGCCGCATCCGCGGCCAGGTCGAGGCCCTCGAGCGCGCGCTGGAGTCCGGCGAACCCTGCATGACAATCCTGCAGCAGATTGCCTCGATTCGCGGTGCGGCAAATGGCCTGATGGGCGAAATGGTGGAGATCCACCTGCAGGACGAGCTGGTTAGCGGCGAGACCACCCCGGACCAGCGGGCCGCGAGAATGGCAGAGGTCGGTCATCTGCTACGATCCTATTTAAAATAACATCACGACGAGGAAGAGACAGTTATGAAATCACGCGCAGCAGTTGCCTTTGGTCCTGGCCAGCCGTTAAAAATCGTTGAGATTGACGTCGCGCCGCCGAAGAAAGGCGAAGTTCTGGTGAAAATCACCCACACCGGCGTGTGTCACACCGATGCCTTTACCCTCTCCGGCGACGATCCGGAAGGTGTTTTCCCGGCGGTACTGGGCCATGAAGGTGGCGGGGTTGTCGTGGAAGTGGGCGAGGGCGTCACCAGCCTTAAGCCGGGCGACCACGTGATCCCGCTGTATACCGCCGAATGCGGCGAGTGCAAGTTCTGTAAGTCGGGTAAAACCAATCTCTGTCAGGCGGTGCGCGCCACCCAGGGCAAAGGGTTGATGCCGGACGGCACCACCCGTTTCTCCTATAACGGCGAACCGATTTATCACTATATGGGCACCAGCACCTTCAGCGAATATACGGTTTGCGCCGAGATCTCGCTGGCGAAAGTCAATCCGCAGGCGCCGCTGGATAAAGTGTGCCTGCTGGGCTGCGGTGTCACCACCGGTATCGGCGCGGTGCACAACACGGCGAAGGTCAAGCCCGGGGATAGCGTCGCGGTCTTTGGTCTGGGCGGCATTGGCCTGGCGGTGATCCAGGGCGCGGTGCAGGCGCAGGCCGGACGCATTCTGGCGGTCGATACCAACCCGGATAAGTTCACCCTGGCAAAAGAGATGGGCGCAACCGACTTTATCAACCCGAACGACTACGATAAGCCGATTCAGGATGTGATTGTCGAACTGACCGACGGCGGGGTGGATTTCAGCTTCGAGTGCATCGGCAATGTCAACGTGATGCGCGCCGCGCTGGAGTGCTGCCATAAAGGCTGGGGTGAGAGCGTGATCATCGGCGTAGCCGGTGCGGGCCAGGAGATCAAGACCCGTCCGTTCCAGCTGGTGACCGGCCGCGTGTGGCGCGGTTCCGCCTTCGGCGGCGTGAAAGGGCGCAGCCAGCTGCCGGGAATGGTGGAGGACGCCATGGCTGGTAAAATTCGCCTCGACCCGTTTATTACCCATCGCCTGCCGCTGGAGCAGATTAACGAGGCCTTTGATCTGATGCATGAAGGCAAATCGATTCGCACCGTGATCCACTTTGGCGACCAGTAATCGCTAACGCTGATGGCGTATCGTCACCGATAAAAAAAGGGCCCGGATGGGCCCTTTTGCTTAGGTCGATCAGTGATGATCCGGGAGCGCGTAGGCGATGATGTAATCGCCGCGATCCGGTGACTGACGGGCGCCGCCAGCATTGATAATAATGTACTGCTTACCGGTTTTCGGTGAGACGTAGGTCATCGGGCCGGACTGGCTACCGACCGGCAGACGCGATTTCCAGATCTCTTTCCCGTTCGCGGTATCAAAGGCGCGCAGGTAGAAATCCTGGGTACCGGCGAAGAACAGCAGTCCGGACTGCGTCGACAGCGACGCGCCAAGGGTCGGCATGCCGATCGGAATGGGCATGTGCATCCGGATCCCCAGCGGCCCGGTATCTTCTACGGTGCCAACCGGTACCTGCCACACCAGTTTGCCGGTTTTCAGATCCACCGCGGACATGGTGCCGAACGGCGGTTTCTGGCACGGAATGCCCAGCGGCGACAGGAAACGTTCGCGCATGGCGCCAAACGGCGTACCTTCCATCGGCACGATGCCCATCTCGATCCCGCTGGCGTCTTTCGCCACCTTCGCGCGCGGCACCATATAGTTGGCGAGACCCAGACGCATATCGTTGACGAACATCAGGCTGTTGTTCGGATCCACCGAAACGCTGCCCCAGTTCATGCCGCCGAGCGAGCCCGGGAACTGCAGGGAACGGTCTTCACCTGGCGGGGTAAAGACGCCCTGATGGCGCATCTCTTTGAACTGAATACGGCACAGCAGCAGGTCGATCGGTGTCGCCCCCCACATATCGGATTCGGTCAACGTCTGGTTGCCGATCATCGGCATCCCTACCGAGTAAGGTTGCGTCGGAGAGTAGCGTTCACCTTTGACGTTGCCCGCCGGTACCGGACGCTCTTCCACTTTGGCCACCGGCTCGCCGGTCTCGCGGTTGAGCATAAAGATCATGCCCTGCTTGCTGGTCTGCACCAGCACCGGGGTGGTACCGCCCTTGCCGTCAGGCAGGTCGTACAGCAGCGGCTGAGACGGCAGGTCAAAGTCCCACAGGTCGTGGTGCGTGGTCTGGAAGTGCCAGCGCACCTGGCCGGTGGTGGCATCCACAGCCACGATAGAGGAGCTGTATTTATCGTCCAGCGCGGTACGCTCGCCGCCAAAGAAATCTGGCGTGGCGTTGCCGGTTGGCAGATAGATCAGATTCAGCTTCGCGTCGTAGGACATCGCCGACCAGACGTTTGGCGTACCGCGCGTATAGGTCTGGCCTTCCGGCGGAACACCGGTCAGCGCTGGATTGCCGGGATCCCACGCCCACGCCAGTTTGCCGGTGTGGACGTCAAACGCGCGGACCACGCCCGGCGGTTCGCCGGTGGAGTAGTTATCCGCGACGCGGCCGCCCACCACTACCACATTGCCCGCTACCAGCGGGGTGGAGGTCTGCTGATAGTAGCCCGCTTTCACTTCACCCATGCCGACGCTGAGGTCGACAATACCGCCATCGCCGAAGCTTTCGCACAGTTTACCGGTATCGGCATCAATGGCGATCAGGCGGGCGTCGATCGTCGGCAGGAACAGACGACGGGAACAGGCGGCAGGCTGCGTGCCTGACGCTGGCGCGGTTTGCACCTGGCTCTCTTCGTAATAGCCTAAGCCGCGGCAGCGCTGCCAGTTGGGCGAAGAGGATTTGGAGTCATAGCGCCATTTCTCTTTTCCGCTGTCCACATCCAGCGCCAGCACTTTGCTGTAAGGGGTGCAGACGTACAGAGTATCGCCAATCTGCAGCGGGGTGTTTTGATCTTCCGCCCCGGAGCCATTGCTCTGCGGGATATCGCCAGTATGCGCCACCCAGGCCACCTGCAACTGGTTGACGTTCTGTTTGTTGATTTGGTCCAGCGCGGCGAAACGGTCGCCGTGGGTGGTGTTACCCCAGTGCGCCCAGTTTTTCTGCTGTTCGCCCGGCGCGACGGGCTTCACTGGCACCGCTTCAGTGGCGCTAACCAGTGGTTCGGATTTGAACATCCAGCCAAAGCTCACCGCCAGCGCCACGGCGAGAACGGCGGCGACGCCATATGCCGGGCCTTTTTTTGCCGGTGGGCTGGCGAGGAAAGGCCAGACCAGGGCGGCAAGGAAGGCCAGGACGCCGAGCGCAAACAGGCGCGAGAAGAGCGGCCAGTAGCTCCAGCCAGCGTCACTAATCGCCCAGATCACCGAGGCGATAAACGCCACGGCGTATAACAGAATACCGCCGCGGCGGTTGCGGAAAATCAACACCGCCGCGATGACCATGACCACGCCCATCAGCGCGAAGTACAGTGTACCGCCGACGAGGGCCAGTTTTGCCCCAAGAATACCCACAGCCAGACCGATGATGAGCATCAGTCCGGCGAGAAGCCACTGCAGGATCCGGGGGAATCCGCGCGGCGCGTTGCCAGTTGCCATGTAATCTCCTTAACCACTCCCGCCACTTCATCATGAACCAAATGAAACAGGTGTTTTCTGTTTTATTTTTGAATGAAGAGGTTTGTACCTTCATAAACGCAGGTTTATTGCTTGATGTGATTTCAAATGAACCATTTGGTGAAATCGCGATATGATAGATCTGTTAAAGAAATTTACGCAATTGTTAATGAATGATTTCGCACTAAATGATTATTTTGCTAAATGTGTTGCGCCGTCCGTCGCACCACATCGACGTACGTAGGCTCCCCGGCAGGGCTACCGGGGAGAAAACGGGGTCAGGCAGGCATTGATTTGCGGATGGCGCTGAGCAAGGTTTGCGTACCTGGCGTGAGCGTCGCATCGACGCGGGTTAGAATGCCGATGGGCTCTCCGGCGCCCTGGGTGGCAATCGGCAGGGCGCTCAGCACACCCCGGCGAAGATCGTCTTTCACCGCCCCGGAAGGTACGAACCACACATAGTCAAAATCGACCGTCAGCTGGCGTGACAGCGAAGCCGAGAGGGTCTCGATACAGCCCGCGGGCATTTTACAGCCCTGGCTCTGGAGCAGCGTTTCGGCGTTTTGCCGCGGTACGGTGCCCTTCGGCGAAACGACGACGGGCCACTCCATTACCCGGCTCAGGGTCACGGTCTCCTGAAGCAGGGGGTGTCCCGGGCGAACCACCAGTTTCAGGGATTCGAGGAACAGCAGTTCATAGTTGAGTCCACTCATCAGATCCGGGTCGGACATGCGTCCGATACCGATATCGATCTCCCCGGATTTTAACCCCGCCAGCAGCATGGTGTTGTTCATGGTGGCGACCTGCAGCGTGATGTCTTTTTGCTGCTTATGGAACTGGCCGATCACCGTTGGCAGGATCCCCAGCGCGGCGGTAGGCAGCGCGCCGATACGCACAATGTCGCTATTCAGCCCCTCTTTACGGTTCAGCGCCTGACCCGCTGAGTTAAGGGCATCAAGGACCTTAACGGCATGAGTCAGAAACTGTTCGCCGACCAGGGTGAGTTGCGCCCCCAGGCGGCCCCGCTCGAACAGCCGGGTACCGGTTAGCTGTTCAAGCTCGTTAAGCGTTTTCGAGAGTGCAGGCTGGCTCAGATTTAAAGTTTCAGCCGCGCGCCCCAGCGTTCCCTGTTGAGCGACGGCCACGAAGGTGTGTAGATGGCGCAAGCGAATGCGCTGACTGAAGAGACCATTTTTTTCCATAGTAGATGATGTTAAAAACACAGCGGTGAAAGAGACAAGCGGCCTTGTTTAAATTTGATAACCAGATAGCAAAATATTATTAACATTTGACCTGATTACATTACAAGATCTTTCCCCACGGTTTAAAACGCCTTCCCCCCGCAGGACGAGGGGAAGGCGTTTATCGGCGTGGCCGCTAGATATCGAAAAAGACGGTTTCGTTTTCGCCCTGCAGATAAATATCGAAGCGATAGACCACTTCCGAACCACGAACCTCGCGTTCGGCGATTAAGGTTTTGCGTCTCACTTCCCACTCGATCAGATTCAGCACCGGGTCGCTGGCGTTGGCCTCATGTTCATCGGCGAAATACATCCGTGTGTTCAGGCCGATGTTGATCCCCCGGGCGACCACCCACAGGTTGACGTGCGGCGCCATCAGGCGGCCATCGCGGCCGACAACCGGGCCCGGCTTAATGGTGTCAAAGCGCCAGACGCCGGAGGTGAAATCAGAGCAGGTACGCCCCCAGCCGCGGAAGCCCGGGTCGACGGCTTTCTGCTGCTGACGGTCGTCAGGATGGTTATAGCGTCCTGCGGCGTTGGCCTGCCAGATCTCCAGCAGCACATCACGGACCGGTGTTCCGGAGCCGTCGATAACCCGGCCTTCAATGGTGATCCGCTCCCCGGTGGTATCCGCGGTGGTGAGGACCGGGCCAAAGTTTTTCTCAAAAATATGAAAGCCCGCGGCGTCAGGCGCCAGACCGATATGAACATAGGGTCCCGCCGTCTGCGAGGCGGTTTCAGGCAGATACTCTTTCATCGGGCGGCCCCCTGAGTGCGATTTTCAAACAGCGTGGCGCGATGGCCGCGCAGAACAAGGTCAAAGCGGTAGGCCAGACAATCCAGCGGTACGGCGGCGTGCATGTCCAGCTCGGCGATCAGCGTGCGCACGGCGTCGTCATTATTAATGGTTCGGACGATCGGACACTGTTTGATCAGCGGATCGCCTTCGAAATACATCTGAGTGATCAGGCGCTGCGCCCAGGCTTCACCCGAGAGCGAGAAATGAATATGCGCCGGACGCCAGTCGCTGGCCTGGTTACGCCACGGGTAGGGGCCGGGCTTGATAGTGCGAAAACAGTAATAGCCGTTTTCATCGGTCAGCACCCGGCCGCAGCCGCCGAAGTTCGGGTCAATCGGGGCCAGATACTGATCTTTTTTATGTCGGTAGCGGCCGCCGGCATTGGCCTGCCAGACTTCCACCAGGGTGTTTTTCATCGGTCGGCCAAAACCATCGCGCACGTAACCGTGCACAATGATCCGCTCGCCAATCGGCAGGCCTTCTTTGGCGTAATTAAGGATAAGATCGTTATCCAGAGGGCCCAGATCGTCACGGCTAAAGACCGGCCCGGTGATCTCTGACAATGAGTTCTGCAGGGAGATCAGGGCATTCTTCGGTGAGCGCAGGACGCTGGTTTTATAGCCCGGCGCGTAAGCGGGCGGGTGGCTACTGTAATCGCGATGGATAACCTCGCGCGGGGACCATTTGTCGTTCATCGGGTACTCCGTGTAGACGGTAGAGGGGCATGTTGTTGTAATGTCGCCAGAAACAGTGTGTGTAAATGTATTGTTAATTTAAAGTGAAATTACCGGGTGTTTTTCATAACCGTGGGTTATGTTTTGTGCAATGACTGCTAGCGGAAGCAGGTTATCGCCATCACAGTTTGTAAATTCTTCCCCCCGCCAGGAGGCAGCTTTCCTACACTCCAGGAAGTATTCACTGGAGGTAACACATCATGGCGAACACCATCACGGCTGATGAGATTCGGGAGCAGTTTTCGCAGGCCATGTCGGCTATGTACCAGCAGGAAGTTCCGCAATACGGGACGCTGCTGGAGCTGGTGGCTGACGTCAATCTCGCGGTACTGGAAAATAATCCGCAGCTGCATGAACAACTGGCCAATGCCGACGAGCTGGCGCGCTTAAACGTGGAGCGCCACGGCGCAATCCGCGTGGGCACAGCGGAGGAACTGGCGACGCTGCGTCGCATGTTTGCCATCATGGGGATGTATCCCGTCAGCTATTACGATCTCTCACAGGCCGGCGTGCCGGTCCATTCCACGGCCTTTCGTCCCATCGACGATGCCGCGCTGGCGCGCAATCCGTTTCGGGTTTTCACCTCGCTGCTGCGCCTGGAGCTGATTGAAAATCGCGCCCTGCGCGAGCGGGCCGAGGCCATCCTTGCCCGGCGCAAAATCTTTACCCCCCGCTGTCTGGCGCTGATTGCGCAGTATGAAGCTGAGGGCGAATTCACCTCTGCCGACGCGCGCGAGTTTGTGCAGGAGGCGCTGGAGACCTTCCGCTGGCACCGGCATGCCACCGTCGATGAGGAGACCTACCATGCTCTGCATCGCGAGCACCGCCTGATTGCCGATGTGGTCTGCTTTCCGGGATGCCATATCAATCACCTCACGCCGCGGACGCTGGATATTGACCGCGCCCAGGCCCTGATGCCCGAGTGTGGTATTGAACCCAAAGCGCTGATTGAAGGGCCACCGCGCCGGGAGGTCCCGATCCTCCTGCGGCAGACCAGCTTTAAGGCGCTTGAGGAGCCGGTGATGTTCGCCGGTGAGCATAAAGGCACCCACAGCGCCCGCTTTGGCGAAATTGAGCAACGCGGCATTGCGCTAACGCCAAAAGGACGCGCACTGTACGACCGACTGCTGCAGGCGGCAGGGACAGGAAAGGACAATCTCAGCCATCAGCTGCATCTGCAGGAGGTATTCCGCGAATTCCCCGACAGCGAATTTCTGCTCCGTCAGCAGGGGTTGGCCTGGTTTCGCTACCGCCTGACGCCCGCCGGCGAGGCGCATCGCCAGGCGTTTCGCCCGGGGGACGATCCGCAGCCGCTGATTGAGCGCGGGTGGGTGGTCGCCCAGCCGATTATTTATGAAGATTTTTTACCGGTCAGCGCGGCGGGCATTTTTCAGTCTAATCTGGGCAACGAAACGCAGGCGCGCAGCCACGGAAATGCCAGCCGCGAAGCCTTTGAGACGGCGCTGGGCTGCCCGGTGGAGGATGAGTTTGCCCTGTACCGACAGGCGGAGGAGCGCAGCAAACGACGTTGCGGTCTGCTGTAAAATCAGTACCCTGCTGGCATCAGCCTTACAGGGAGCAGGTTATGCAACATCCGTCGAAACCGTTGGCGAAAACCCGCCAGGGAACCGTATCCGGGAGCACAGAGCAGGGGATCCATATCTGGCGCGGCATTCCGTATGCCGCGCCGCCTGTGGGCCCGCTGCGCTGGCGCGCGCCGCAGCCTCCTGCCCGCTGGCAGGGCGTCCGCCAGGCCGACGCCTTTTCCGCCGCCAGCTGGCAGGACATTGACTACTGCCGTGAGCTCGGCGGCGGCGATCCCGGCGCTTTCAGCGAAGACTGCTTATATCTCAATATCTGGGCACCTGCTGCTGCTGCGCAGCCGCTGCCGGTGATGGTCTGGCTGCACGGCGGCGGGTTTACCATCGGCGCCGGCAGCCTGCCGCCTTACGATGGCAAAGCGTTAGCCAGCCGCGATGTGGTGGTGGTGACGGTCAACTACCGGCTGGGCCATCTCGGCTTTTTCGCCCATCCGGCGCTGGAAGAAGAGGCGGGCGAACGTCTCTATAATTTCGCGCTGCTCGATCAGATTGCCGCCCTGCAGTGGGTTCAGGAGAATATCCACGCCTTCGGCGGGGATGCCGCCAACGTCACGCTGTTTGGCGAATCCGCCGGGGCGCGCAGCGTGCTGTCGCTGATGGCCTCGCCGAAAGCGAAAGGGTTGTTCCATAAAGCGATTATTCAGAGCGGGTATACGTTACCCGACCTGCCGCGAGAGAAGGCGCTGGAGAAAGGCCGCCTGCTGGCGGAACACTTTGCCTTACCGCGAGCCAGCGCTGAGGAATTGCGGGCGATCCCGGCGGAGGCCTTCTGGTCGCTCACCGCGCCGCTGAACACAGGGCCGGCCCCCATCGTCGGCGACGCGGTGCTGCCGCAGCCGATGCTGGAGACCTTTTTTGCCGGGCGCCAGCATCCAATGCCGGTGATGATCGGCTCCAACAGCGATGAAGCCAGCGTGATGGCCGTGTTTGGCGTCGATATCGCCGGGCAGATCCAGAAGCTGCGCCGTGAGCGCCGCCTGGGACTGGGGCTGATCAAACTCCTTTATCCCGGCGTGAAGGGCGATGAGGCGCTGGGGCGGGAAGTGTGCCGCGACATGGCCTTCACCACCCTCGGTTATGTGGTGATGCAGGCGCAGCAGCGCGTGGGGCAGCCGTGCTGGCGCTACTGGTTTGATTATGTTGCGGAGGCGGAGCATGACACCTATCCGCACGGCGCCTGGCATGGCAACGAGGTGCCCTACGTGTTTGATAACCTGCGGTTGACCGACCCGGTGTGTCAGTATGCCAGCGAAGCGGATCTGGCCTTCGCCGCTCAGGTGGCTGACTATTGGGCCCAGTTTGCCCGCGTCGCCAGCGGCGACCAGGCGCTTGCCGGCGCGGTGCGCTGGCCAGCGTGCCTGCGCGGACGGGATCGTCTGTTGCGCATTGGCCTGCATAAGCGTGCCGGCTTTAAAGTGGAAAATCGCTTTATGCGCGCCCGGCTGGCGCTGTTTCGCCGGGTGATGAAGCATCACGTGACGCTGGAGTAAATGCGCTGAGGTGCGGCTGAGCAACTGCCGCCACCGGTTGGTGGCGGCATTCACTCACATCACAACCACGGGCTTTATCACCTTACCAGACGCCGAATCGGCGAAGGCCTGATTAATATCGGCCAGCGGATAGCGAACGATAAGCTTATCGATGGGGAATTTCCCCTGCTTGTACTGCTGCACCAGCAGCGGAATAAACAGCGCCGGGACGGCATCGCCTTCAATCACCCCGACCAGCGACTTGCCCTCCGCCATCAGATCGTTCTGCACGTTAAAGGTGATATCCCCGGTAAAGCCGACGATGGCCACCGTACCTAATGGTTTCACCGCGTGTACGGCCTGCAGCACGATGGCCGATACGCCGGTGGTTTCCACCGCGTAGTGAGCGCCTTTGCCGGTGAGCTGTTTGATCAGGGCGACGGCATCCTGTTCCTTGCCATTAATCTGATGGGTGGCGCCCAGTTCGCCCGCCAGGGCGAGGCGACTGGCATGAATATCGACAGCGATGATCTGCGAACAGCCGGTTAATTTCGCCGCCATGATGGCGCTGAGCCCCACGGCGCCGCAGCCAAACACCACAATGGATTCCCCAATCACCGGTTTCAGGCGGTTGAGCACCGTCCCGCTGCCGGTCTGGATGCCGCAGCCCAGCGGGCCGAGCAGGGTGAGATCGACCTCCGGGTCGACCACCACGGCGTTGCTGGCGCGGGTGACCACATACTGGCTGAAGGACGACTGGCCAAAGAACAGGGACAGATCCTGATCGCCCAGCCGATAGGGGGTGGTGCCATCCTCGCGTCGGCCGCCAAAATTAAGCGTATTAAAATCTTCGCAAGCTGAAGGGTGGTTGCTTAAACAATTTTCGCAATGGTGGCAGGCGGCATAGCTGAGCACCACGTGGTCTCCGACTCTGATACCGCTGACTGCCTCCCCGACGCTGGCGACGATCCCGGCGCCTTCATGGCCGAGGATGGCAGGCATAGGCACCACTCCCGGGTTATCGCGCATCACCGCGTCGGTATGACAGACCCCGGTGGCGACAATTTTCACTAATATCTCATCCTTCCCCGGAAGGGAGACGTCGACATCCTTGATGACGAAAGGTTGCTGGTAGCCCAGCGTGACGGCTGCTTTCACTTGCATGGCATGACTCCTGAATGAATTCCCTGGAGAGCGTGGCGGGACAGCCCGAACGGCTCTCCCGTGTTGGCCGCTAACATGAAGAAATATAGCGGTTACCGGTGAAAAGTTAGCACCGGATGTGGCGGAAATTTGCGCCATTCGTGCCTAAAAAAAACGCAGGGCGGCGGGGCATAGGTGTGATGAATATACCGCAGCGAGGAAGAGCTATCCGCTCAATGGTCAGGCGAAAAAGCGGCCGGCAGTCTGTTCTTTCCCCGGCCGCACGTCGAAGGAAAAGTAAAAAAACGGGTTGTTCCGGTAGACAGGGCTTTTTTACCTTTTTTCTGCGGGCAACAATTGGATTATTAATCGTTTTTGTCTAGAGTGGGCGGAATTTATCACGCAGCGTGATGACGCGTTGCGAATCAATTCACCCGTGCAGAAGGACGCTTTCTCAGGCATGAACCGCAGACGTTTTCTTAAATCTTCCATGGCTGTTGCCGCCGTATGCGGGACGTCAGGAGTCGCTTCCTTATTCAGTCAGGCCGCTTTTGCCGAAGACGCGGGTATTGCCGACGGGCAAACGCGTCGTTTCGATTACACCGTGCTGCAGGCGATGGCCCACGATCTGGCGCGCCAGCCATGGGGCGGCGCCCCGCGCGATCTGCCGCCGACGCTGGCCAATCTGACTCCGCAGGCTTATAACAGCATCCAGTATGACGCCAACCACTCGCTGTGGAACAACATCGAAGAACGCAAACTGGACATCCAGTTTTTCCACGTCGGGATGGGGTTCCGTCGCCGCGTGCGGATGTTCTCTCTTGACGCCGCCACTCAGCAGGCGCGCGAGATCCATTTCCGCCCTGAGCTGTTTAAGTACAATGACGCCGGGGTCGACACCCGCCAGCTGGAAGGGCAGTCCGACCTCGGCTTCGCCGGATTCCGGGTGTTTAAAGCGCCGGAGCTGGCGCGCCGCGATATCGTGGCGTTCCTTGGCGCCAGTTATTTCCGCGCGGTAGACAGCACCTACCAGTACGGCTTGTCGGCTCGTGGGCTGGCGGTAGACACCTTTACCGATACCCCGGAAGAGTTCCCTGATTTCACCTCCTTCTGGTTCGAAACGGTTAAAGGGGACGCCACGGTCTTTACCGTTTATGCGCTGCTGGATAGCCCGAGCATCACCGGGGCTTACAAGTTCACCATCCATTGCCAGGATACCCAGGTCATCATGGACGTGGAAAATCACCTTTATGCCCGCAAGGACATCAAACAGCTGGGTATCGCGCCGATGACCAGTATGTTCAGCTGCGGCAACAACGAGCGCCGGATGTGCGATACCATCCACCCGCAGATCCACGACTCCGATCGGCTGTCGATGTGGCTGGGGAACGGCGAATGGGTCTGCCGGCCGCTGAATAACCCGCAGAAGCTGCAGTTCAACGCCTTCCAGGACAAGAACCCGCGCGGCTTCGGTCTGCTGCAGCTGGACCGCGATTTCTCCCATTACCAGGACGTGATGGGCTGGTATAACAAGCGCCCCAGCCTGTGGGTTGAGCCGCGTAACCAGTGGGGGAAAGGGGCGGTCAGCCTGATGGAGATCCCGACTACCGGCGAAACGCTGGATAATATCGTCTGCTTCTGGCAGCCGGAAAAAGCGGTGAAGGCGGGCGACGAACTGGACTTCCGCTACCGTCTCTACTGGAGCGCGCAGCCGCCGGTGAGCACCCCGCTGGCGCGTGTGCTCGCCACCCGCACCGGGATGGGGGGCTTCCCGGAAGGCTGGGCGCCGGGCGAGCACTATCCGGATAAGTGGGCGCGTCGTTTTGCCATCGATTTTGTCGGCGGCGATCTGAAGGCCGCCGCGCCGCGCGGTATTGAACCGGTGATCACCCTCTCCAGCGGGGAAGCGAAGCAGATTGAGATCCTCTACGTCGAGCCGTTCGATGGCTACCGGATCCTCTTCGACTGGTATCCGACCTCCGACTCGACCGACCCGGTGGAGATGCGCCTGTTCCTGCGCTGTCAGGGCGAAGCCATCAGCGAAACCTGGCTCTATCAGTACTTCCCGCCGGCGCCGGATAAACGTAACTACGTTGACGACCGGATCATGAAATAATCCCGTGACAGCCGCGGCCCGCAGGCAACGCCTGCGGGCCAGTAGAGAGCCCCATGACTACAGACATTCCCGCAGTACCTGAGACGATCCCGGTGACCGACGCACTGACGCTTATCGCGATTGATGAGCGCTACGTCAGCGATCTGCACCAGCTGGTGGTGAAAAACCGCCACTGGCTGCAGCAATCGCTCAACTGGCCCGCCGAAGTGAACAGCGAAGAGGAGACCCGCCGCCATGTGCAGGGTAACGTGATTCTGCATCAGCGGGATTACGCCAAAATGTTTTTGCTGTTTCTCGACCATCGACTCGTGGGCGTCCTGTCGTTCAACCAGATCGAGCCGCAGAACAAAACGGCCTATATCGGCTACTGGATCGATGAAGATCACCAGGGGCAGGGGCTGCTTTCCCGCTCCCTGCAGGCCTTTATCCACCATTATGCCCGCAGCGGGCTGGTGCGCCGGTTTGTGATCAAATGCCGGGTGGCCAATACCCGCAGTAACCAGGTGGCGTTGCGCAATGGGTTCGTTCTTGAAGGTTGCCTCAGGCAGGCCGAGTATCTGAACGGCAGCTATGACGATCAGAATATCTATTCGCGCATTATTGACCGCGACGAGGCGCTAGAGGGCGCCTAACAGCGGCGTGCGGGTGATGTGCTGCTGGCCGTCAAGCGTTTTCGGGCCGCGCAGATGAATGGCCTCTCCCTCCTGTGCGGCAATCTGCACCTCGTCATTGATGGAGACCTGGTGCTCAACGATCACATCGCCGATGATGACTGTCCGCCCCTGGATCAGCACATCGTCGTCGAGCAGAATCGGACCACCGCGCAGCTGCGCCTCGCCCCCGACCATCGCCCGGTGCTTTAACAGGCAGTTGCCTTCAATCACCGCATTCTCCGCCACCTGCGAACTGTAGCGCACGGTGGGAATGGCATCCTCTCCGCGACCGGCGATCAGTCGCGCATGACCATAAACCCGGGCGTTATCGCACACCCAGACGTCGTTTTCTTCGTTCCCCTCCAGTCTTGCCTGGTCGAACACTTCTGCCCGATGTTCGACAAAAGCGTGCTCGACAAAGGCATCGCCGTAGATTTGCGCCTGATGAAGAATACGCGAGGCGCTAACGGTGGCTCGCTGATAAATCTGCAGGACTTTGTCGCGATCGGCGGTCAGCCCGCGGGCGGCAATCACCTGGCAGTGGGGCAGGAGACGCGCCTCGTCGGCGAGGCGACAGTAACCGCGCACCAGACTATGATTAATCGTGACGTTGTCACTTATCTGCGCGTGATGGCTAATGTGCGAGGCATGAATGCATGCCCGTCCGCCGATGGCGGCCTCGTGGCTGACCACGCAGGGCCCGGTTAAGCGAGCGTCGTCGCGGATACTTGCCCCGGCGAAAACCACGCTGTTGGCATCGTAGATCCAGCACTCTCCCTGTTGGCTGAGAGCGCTTTCCGCGTCCACCCAACCGCCTTCGCTGCCTACTTTGACGTCAGCGAAATCGATAAGCGCCACTATCTGGCGCAGGGTGACGCTCTGTTTGCCAGCCTCTTCCTGGTAACAATACTGCCGGGTCTGTTCGCTGAGACGGTATTTACGCATTCCCGATCCTCATTACTTATGGTTAACATAAACATAGCAAAGATCGCCGTAGCGCGCGGGATAAGGTTCCTTTAAAATGCAACTTCAAATTAAATTGATATCATCAACAAAATGAAGAGCAAGCAAACGCCGCGGCAGGCGCTGAACCTGCCGGCAGGCTATTTTGGTATGGTGCTCGGCACCATCGGAATGGGCTTCGCCTGGCGCTACGCCAGCACGCTCTGGCCGGTTAGCCGCAGCATCGGCGATGGTCTGGTGATGCTGGCGATCGCGATGTGGGCTCTGCTCAGCATGGCGTTTATCAGCCGGGCAATTCGCTTTCCGGCGAGCGTGCTACGGGAGATGCGTCATCCGGTCAGCAGCAGCTTTGTCAGCCTGTTTCCGGCCACCACGCTGCTGGTGGCGATCGGGCTGGTGCCCTGGTGGCGACCGCTGGCGCTGGGATTGTTTGTGCCGGGGGTGGCGCTGCAGCTTGCCTATGCCGCCTGGCAAAGTGGCGGCTTGTGGCGGGGGACGCATCCTCTCGAGGCCACCACGCCGGGGCTCTATCTGCCCACGGTGGCCAATAATTTCATTAGCGCGATGGCCTGCGGCGCGCTGGGATTTACCGACGCCGGGCTGGTGTTCCTCGGCGCCGGGGTCTTCTCCTGGTTGAGCCTCGAGCCGGCGATCCTCCAGCGTCTGCGCAGCGCGGGCGAGCTGCCGACGCCGCTGCGCACCTCGCTGGGGATCCAGCTGGCGCCTGCGCTGGTGGCCTGCAGCGCCTGGCTCAGCGTCAACGGTGGGGAAGCGGATACCTTCGCGAAGCTGCTGTTTGGTTACGGCCTGCTGCAGCTACTGTTCATGCTGCGCCTGATGCCCTGGTATCTTCGCCAGCCGTTCAATGCTTCCTTCTGGAGCTTCTCGTTCGGTATTTCCGCGCTGGCCACTACCGGCCTGCATCTCGGCCAGGCCAGGGCGGACGGCTTTTTTCACCATCTGGCAATGCCGCTGTTTATTTTTAGCAATCTGGTTGTCGGCCTGCTGTTACTGCGCACAATTTTGCTGTTGGTGAGCGGGAAACTGCTGGTACAGGTCGACCGGGAAACACTCCTGAATAAGAAGGAAGGATCATGACAACGCGTGACGCGGATTATTTTAGTGAAAAATATGGCCTGACACGCACCCATTCCGAGGTGCTGCATGCTGCGACAGTGGTGCCGCCGGGGCGGGCGCTGGATCTGGGCTGTGGCAACGGGCGTAACAGCCTTTATCTGGCGGCGAACGGATTCACGGTGACGGCGTGGGATAAAAATCCGATGAGCATCAATAATCTGGAAAGTATTCGCGCTGCCGAGGCGCTGGAAAATCTCCGCACCGCGGTAACCAACCTCAATAGCCTGACCTTTGATGGGGAGTATGACCTGATCCTCTCCACCGTGGTGATGATGTTCCTGGAGCCTGACACCATCCCGGGCCTGATCGCCAATATGCAGCGCTGCACCGCCGCCGGCGGCTATAACCTGATTGTGGCGGCAATGGATACCGAAGATTATCCCTGCACCGTCGGCTTCCCGTTTGCCTTTAAACCCGATGAGCTTCGTGATTATTACCAGGGCTGGGAGCTGCTGAAATACAATGAGGACGTCGGCGAGCTGCATCGCACCGACGCCAACGGCAATCGCATCAAACTGCGCTTCGCCACCCTGTTGGCGCGCAAGCCTGCCTGATACGCGGCGGCGTGGGGAATCAGGACGTTGCCCGCGCCGCGTAGTAAGGTGAAGAGCAGGGAAAATAAGCGAGGAAGTCACCGTATAAAAGAGGGATAAAAAGCAGCCTTCTGCCTGTTTTAAGTGATTATTTAATAACGTAATGTTCATCCTATCAATATTTATAAATCTTCCTTGACGAAGCCCTTTTTTTGTCACAAAACTAGTGGGTCCTATTTGCTATAACGTCTGCCGAAAAAAAACTGCATTTACAGGGATCTCTCTATGCGTACTCGCGTTTTACTGAAAGTCGCCGCTCTGGCGGGAATATTGGCGTTGACCGGCTGTGCGGCGAAAGTGGCGCAACCGAATCAGTATTCGGGCTTCTTAAAAGATTATTCCAGTTTGAAAGAAACGACCTCTGCCTCCGGCAAGCCGGAGCTGCGCTGGATCGATCCGAACTTCAATCCAGCCAACTATGACAATATCGTTTATCACCCGGTGACCTACTATCCGGTACCGAAGCCGACCACCCAGGTAGGGGAAAAGGCGCTGCAGGATATTCTTAACTACACCAACAAAGAGCTGAAACAGGCTATTTCCGAGCGTAAACCGCTGGCCACTACCGCCGGCAAGCGCAGCCTCATCTTCCGCGGGGCGATCACCGGGGTGGATTCCAGCAAAGAGGGGCTGCAGTTCTATGAAGTGATCCCGGTCGCTATGATTGTCGCCGGCACCCAGGCCGCCACCGGCCATCGTACCATGGACACCGATCTGTACTTTGAGGCGGAGGTCATTGACGCCAGCACCAATAAGCCGGTCATCAAGGTCGTTCGTAAAGGGGAAGGCAAAACCCTGGCGAATGAGAATACGCCACTGACCGTCGATACCCTGAAGCAGGTGATCGATGATATGGCGGTCGACGCCGTCAAATTCGATCCCTCTCAGCGTTAATCGTGCCAGCGCCGTCTGACGACGGCGCTGTTTCTCTTCTGTCTCCTCAGGCCAGCCTTCGGCGCAGCAGCAGCTGTTCCGGTTTGGCAAACATTACCAGGTTACCCAACAGGATCAGCGCCAGCCCGATCACGGCGTTGCTGTGCCAGATATACCCTTCATAGACGGTGGAAATGGATAATGCGACCAGCGGAAACAGCAGCGTACTGTAGGCGGCTTTGCTGGCGCCAATGCGCCCCACCAGAGTGAAATAGGCCCCAAAGGCAATGACCGAACCGAACAGCGCCAGGTAAAGCAGGGCGCCGAGGTAGCTGACGGTCCACTCCGGCATAAAATTATCGCCACGTAGCAGGGCGATCGCGCCCATCACCAGCGTCCCGTAGAGCATCGCCCAACTGTTGGTGGTGAGGGTTTCCAGCCCTCGCCGCTGGTGGCGAATGCTGAACATATTGCCCAGTGAAAAGCCGTAGGTGCCCAGGGCGCTCAGACCGATCCCCCACAGCAGCGAGGCGTTTAGCCCATTGGCCAGCAGGTCATCCCAGAACAGGGTGACGATACCGGCGAGGCCCAGCGCGGCGGCGGCCCAGAAGCGGCCCGGCGGCTGCTGGCGAAAAAAAAGAAAGCTGTTAATGGCGTTAAACAGTACGGCCATGGAAAAGATCACCGATTCCAGACCGGTGTTGATCCAGGCCGCGGCGGTATAAAAACACCAGAAATTAAAGCAGAAGACGCAGCAGCCCTGCAGCAGGCAGCAAAAGTGATCTTTCGCGCCCAGCGGCCGTAGCCGTCGCGTGACAAGCAGAATCGTCAGCATCGTGATGCTGGCCACGGCAAAGCGCCAAAAAATGGATACCGGCGCCGCCACCGGCCCTTGTTGTAAAAAAATCGCAATCCACGTTGTCCCCCAGATCACGACAACGAGTGCATAAAGTAATGCGTTCACCCTGACTCTCCTCTGCTTGTTGAAGGGAGGAGTATGCCGCCTGTCGCAACCGGCAGCTTTCACCCGCTTGTTGTCGGCTTGCAAATTCTTGCGCTTATTTGTCATTCGCCTGCGGTGAGGACTGGAAACCGCGCCGGAGTCTCCCTAGACTAGAGCTTTTACGGGCAGATGCGTGAAGGCAATGGGTTACGGGACGTTTGAAACATTACGGCGACAGAACGCGGTGCTGCGGGGCACGGTGGAGCTGAATTCCGGAATTCAACTGGCCGCCTGGTACAACAATTGCGATACCGTGACGGTGCGCAGCGATCACCATACGTTGAGCCTGTACGTCGCCGATGGCTATGAAAGCTATCAAAAGACGCCGCACGGCTGGAAAAATGGCGGCGGCCCGGATCGCTTTTGTCTGATGCCGAAAGGCGATGAGAGCGTCTGGGATATCCGCGGCGATCTGTCTTTTGTGCATCTCTACTGTACCGATGAGCACCTGCGCCGCGTCGGCGAAGAGGTGTGGGATCGTAGCCCGGCAAACTTCACCCTGCAGGAAAAAACCTTCGCCAGCGATGACAAAATCACCGCGGTGTACCGCCAGTTTTTACTGGCCAATGACTGGCGACAGCCGGCGAACCAGTTGACCCTCAGCGCCGCCAGCAGCTTACTGCTCACCCATCTGATCCAGCACTACTCCACCGTGCAGTGGCGTTTGCCGACGGTCACCGGAGGGCTGGCGCCGGGCGTGAAGCGTCACGTGCTGGCCTGGATCGATGCCCACCTCGATCAGCCGCTGACCCTGGCCGACCTGGCGCAGCAGGCGGGACTCAGTGAGTTCCATTTTGCCCGCATGTTCCGCCAGTCGTTGAATATGGCCCCGCATCAATATGTGATGCAGCAGCGAATGGCCAGGGCGCAAAATCTGCTCTGCCACAGCGCGCTGCCGTTAACGGAGATTGCGCTGGTCTGCGGCTTCAGCTCCGCCAGCCATTTCAGCCATCGGGTGAAAGCGGCCACCGGCCTGACGCCGTCCCAGCTAAGGGCGGCGCAGCGCGGATAACACGCCATAGCTTACCCCACCAAGCACCACGCCCCAGAAGGCCGAACCAATTCCCGCCAGCGTCACGCCGCTGGCGGTGACCAGAAAGGTCAGTACTGCCGCATCGCGTTCACTGGCCTGATGTACCGCCTGAAACAGGCTGCCGCCGATGGTGCCGAGCAGCGCCAGGCCGGCCAGCATCTGGATCCACGCCGCGGGTAAAGCCGACATCAGGGCGGTGATCGACCCGCCGAACAGACCCGCCAGCAGATAAAAACCGCCTGCGGCCATGGCCGCCAGCCAGCGCTGTTGCGGATCCGGGTGCGCCTCCGGACTCTGGCAAATCGCAGCGGTGATCGCCGCGATGCAGATGGAGTAGACCCCAAACGGCGCCAGCAACAACGCCAGACCTCCACAGGCGACGAGCAGTGCCGATACCGGTACGGTGTAGCCGGATGCCTGCAGCGTGGCGAACCCGGGGGCGTTCTGCGAGGCCATGGTGACGAGGAAAAACGGCAGGCCGACACTGAGCAGCAGCGCCGGGGTAAACTGCGGCGCGATCCACTCTGGTGCCGCGAAGGCCAGCGGTACGGCCGTCCTGGCGACGTCCCCGGAGGCCGCCGCGATCAGCGCCCCCACCACCAGCGCGGCGACTACCGCGAAGCGGGGCCACAGCGCTTTACAGAGAAGCCAGGCGGCGAGCATGCCGCCGCACAGCAGCAGATGGTCCTGTAAGCCGGCGAAGGCCTGCAAACCGAAACGCAGCAGGATCCCGGCCAGCATCGCGGCGGCCAGTGAATGGGGAATGATCTTCATCAGCCGGGCAAACAGGCCCGTCACGCCGCAAAGGACGATCAGCGCGTTGGCAAAGATAAACACCCCCACGGCCTCGGCGAGGGTGACTCCCTGTAGACCGCTGACCAGCAGCGCGGCGCCCGGCGTTGACCAGGCGGTGAGCACAGGAACTTTACGCCAGCCGCTCAGCGCAAGGGTGCTGATACCCATGGCGAGGCCAAGGGCCGTCATCCAGCCGGCGATCTGCCCGGGGGTAGCGCCAGCAGACGCAGCAGCCTGCCAGATAATGGCGGCTGAACTGGCGTAGCCCACCAGTACAGCGACGAAACCCGCCAACAGAGTGGGAAGAGGAAGGGTAAACGAGCGCATAGGATTCTCTTGTGCGTTATAACATACAAATACTCTATCACTGTGCGTTATAGCGCACAAGGTGCGGATGTGGAGAGCGTAAGACACCTGTTCTCACGGTGATATGCCTAGAAACGCCCTGTAGAATCAGGCAAATGGGGATATACTCTTGCCTGTACAAGTCAGGAGGTAGGATGAATATTGCGCAACATCTGGCGGCAACGCTCAAAACCCTGCGCCAGCAGCGTGGCTGGAGTCTCTCTCGTCTGGCAGAAGAGACGGGGGTGTCGAAAGCCATGCTGGGGCAGATTGAGCGTAATGAATCGAGCCCGACGGTGGCGACGCTGTGGAAGATTGCCACCGGGCTGAACGTGCCGTTTTCGGCGTTTATCGTTCCGGACGCCAGCGCAGCGCCTTCCGCTTTTGATCCGCAGCAGCAGGCGATGGTGGTGACCCCGGTCTTCCCGTGGGACCCGGAGCTGCGCTTTGACCATTTTTCGATAACCCTTGCCCCCGGCGCGTTGAGCGAATCGACGCCGCATGAGAAAGGGGTGATTGAACATGTGGTGGTGATTAGCGGCGCCCTGGATCTCTGTTTACAGGGGGAGTGGCATTTACTGCAGCCAGGGGAGGGACGGCGCTTCGCCGGCGATGAGGCGCATGCGTATCGTAACCGCGGCGTTCAGGCGGCCCATTTCCATTCTCTTATCCATTATCCAAAAGAAAAAACCGCGGGCGAACCCGCGGCCAGACAAGATGACTGATGATAACCACTCACAACGTGACGAGGAAAATCCGGAATACGAGATGACAGTACGCTGCGCGAGGATGTGAAGGAACTATCTTTTCCGTCAATACTTTGCTGAAAAATGAAAATTCGTCGTCGCGCGACGGTGGAAAAGGTTTTCGTCTGTGCCCGGTTCTGACTACAATAGCCGCCATTTCGACCCCCTTATACTGGATAACAACACGCGTATGCGCCTGCACAATCATCGTCTTGAACTTCTTAGTCCTGCCCGCGACGCCGGTATCGCTCGCGAAGCGATCCTCCACGGCGCCGACGCCGTTTATATCGGTGGGCCTGACTTTGGCGCTCGTCACAATGCCAGCAACAGCCTGAGCGACATCGCCGGTCTGGTGCCTTTTGCCCATCGCTATGGCGCCAAAATCTTTGTCACGCTGAACACCATTCTGCATGATGATGAGCTGGAGCCGGCGCAGCGGCTGATTACCGATCTTTATGAGGCGGGCGTTGACGCGCTGATTGTGCAGGATATGGGGATCATGGAGCTGGATCTGCCGCCGATTGAGCTGCACGCCAGCACCCAGTGTGATATCCGCAGCGTGGAAAAAGCGAAATTTCTCTCCGACGCCGGCTTCAGCCAGATCGTGCTGGCGCGTGAACTGAATCTCAGTCAGATCAAAGCTATTCATGACCATACCGACGCCACCATTGAATTCTTTATTCATGGCGCGCTGTGCGTGGCCTATTCCGGGCAGTGCAACATTTCGCACGCCCAGACCGGACGTAGCGCCAACCGGGGCGACTGCTCGCAGGCTTGCCGCCTGCCGTATACCCTGAAAGACGATCAGGGACGGGTGGTGGCCTATGAAAAACATCTCCTGTCGATGAAGGACAACGATCAGACCGCCAACCTGGCGGCGCTGATCGACGCCGGGGTACGTTCCTTCAAAATTGAAGGCCGTTACAAAGACATGAGTTATGTGAAAAACATCACTGCGCACTACCGTCAAATGCTGGATGCCATTATCGAAGACCGCGGCGATCTGGCGCGCGCCTCGGCAGGGCGCACCGAGCACTTCTTCATTCCCTCTACCGATAAAACCTTCCATCGCGGCAGTACCGACTACTTCGTCAATGCCCGCAAAGGCGATATCGGCGCGTTTGATTCGCCGAAATTTATCGGGCTGCCGGTGGGCGAAGTCTTGAAGGTGGGGAAAGACCATCTTGATGTCGAAGTGAGCGAACCGTTAACCAACGGCGATGGCCTTAACGTGATGATCAAGCGTGAAGTGGTGGGCTTCCGTGCCAATACGGTGGAGAAAACCGGCGAAAATCGCTATCGGGTGTGGCCGAACGAGATGCCGGCGGATCTGCATAAAGCGCGTCCGCACCAGGCGCTCAACCGTAACCTCGATCACAACTGGCAGCAGGCGCTGCTGAAGACCTCCAGCGAACGCCGCATCGCCGTGGACGTTACGCTGAGCGGCTGGCAGGAACAGCTGGTTCTGACCATGACCTGTGAAGATGGCGTCAGCGTGACCCATACTCTCGACGGAGCGTTCGCCGAAGCCAACCAGGCAGAAAAAGCGCTGGCCAATTTGCGTGACGGTGTCACAAAACTGGGGCAGACCATTTACTACCCGCGCGACGTGCAGGTCAACCTGCCGCCACTGTTTGTCCCCAACAGCCTGCTCAACCAGCTGCGTCGTGAAACGGCTGAAATGCTGGATGAAGCGCGCCTCAACGCCTGGCAACGCGGCACCCGCAAGCCGGTCTCCGTACCGCCGCCGGTCTATCCGGAGACCCATCTCTCCTTCCTCGCCAACGTCTATAACCATAAGGCGCGGGCCTTTTACCAGCGCTATGGCGTGCAGCTGATTGACGCCGCCTATGAAGCGCACGAAGAGAAGGGCGATGTGCCGGTGATGATCACCAAACACTGCCTGCGGTTTGCGTTTAATCTTTGTCCGAAACAGGCGAAAGGCTCCATCAAGAGCTGGAAAGCCACGCCGATGCAGCTGATCCACGGCGATGAAGTGCTGACCCTGAAGTTTGACTGTCGCCCGTGCGAAATGCATGTCGTCGGGAAGATTAAAAACCACATCCTCAAAATGCCGCTTCCCGGGAGCATCGTCGCCTCCGTCAGCCCGGATGAGCTGATGAAGACCCTGCCGAAGCGCAAAGGAGCCTGATCCAGCGCGACGCTACGGGCAATGCGGCGCCCGCGGTTTGCGGGCATCCTGCCAGCGGTGATGCTCGTTCAGATCGGCGGCGGCCTCCTCGCACTGGCTGCGAAGCTCGTCGCTGTCCGCCTCGTGCAGCAGCTGCTGTTCGAGGCTCTGCACCGGAAAGTAATCGTGCCCCTGGCGGTGGGCCAGCAGATGTCCTGAAAACAGCGCGCACAGCAACAGCAGCGCGCTCATGCTTCTCCTCAACATACCTTTACTCTGCGAATCAATGGGGTGGGCTTACTATGCCAGGCGTTGTGCAGGTTTTTTTCTCGGCTTCTCAAAGAAGGGCAAGAGTTTGTCAATGTCAGCTGAAAGAAGGTGAAAAAAAGCCTGGCGCAGAAGGCCAGGCCTGAGGGGTTATGCTTTTGGCGGCAGCGGTTTCCCGCTGTGCTCGCCGCCTTTTGGCGGCTGCTTGCCGTCACGCTGCGGCTGCTTGCCACCATGCTGCGGCTGTTTGCCATCTCGTTGTGGCTGCTTGCCGTTGTGTTGCGCTTGCTTACCATCGTGTTGGCCGTTT
The DNA here is from genome assembly GCF_014192815.1 of Klebsiella sp. RC2. Taxonomy (NCBI): domain Bacteria; kingdom Pseudomonadati; phylum Pseudomonadota; class Gammaproteobacteria; order Enterobacterales; family Enterobacteriaceae; genus Klebsiella; species Klebsiella sp. RC2. Next base: position 98,686 of record NZ_JACHYL010000008.1, read on the forward strand.
TTCGCCGGCGGTTTACCCTGATGCTGCGCGCCTTTTTCTGGCGGCGGTGGCGGGTTGTCGGCAGCGAACGCCCATGACGATATTCCCAGCGTCATCACGGCGGACAGTAAAGCTAACTTCTTCATAGCAATATCCTTTCTTCTGATGTATCGCCGTATTTCATCAGGCAAAAGTGAAGATAAGATGGAGAAATCCCTTTTCGGACTTCTCTGCATCCCACTCAGACTTTTAGCCCTGCGGCGGTCATCAGCAGGCGAAACAGCAGGCTGATGGCGGCCAGCGTCAGTACGCTGCCTCCCCAGAGCGCGATCAGCCACAGCAGACGTTTAGGCCAGGCAGTATGCATCAGTGATATCCCTCCCCGGGCTGAACTTTGCCGCGGAACACGTAATAGCTCCAGCAGGTGTAGCCAAGAATGACCGGAATAATCAGCAGTGCGCCCACCAGCATAAAGCCCTGGCTTTGCGGGGGAGCGGCAGCCTGCCACAGCGTGATGGCCGGCGGGATAATATGCGGCCAGATGCTGATCCCCAGTCCGCTAAAGCCGAGAAAGACCAGGCCCAGCGTCAGCGTGAAGGGCGAAACATGGCGGTCGCGCTGATGCAGCGTACGCCACAGCCAGCCGCTGATGAGGATCACCAGCAGCGGCACCGGCAGCAGGAAATAGAGATTCGGCAGGCTGAACCAGCGGGCGGCAATTGCCGGGTGCGCCAGCGGAGTCCACAGGCTGATGACGGCAAACACCGCCAGCAGGGCAACCAGCAGCTGCCGCGATGCGCTTCGCATCCGCTGCTGCAGCGCGCCTTCGCTTTTCATCACCAGCCAGGTGGCGCCGAGCAGCGCATAGGCCACGCACAGCCCGAGTCCGCAAAACAGGCTGAACGGGGTCAGCCAGTCAAACATGCCGCCGCTGAAGGCGCGACCGCTGACGGTGAAACCGTTGATCACCGCCCCGACCACCACGCCCTGGCTGAAGGTCGCCAGCAAGGAACCGCCAAAAAAGGCACGGTCCCAGAAGGGCCGGTGCGACGGGGTGGCCTGGAAGCGAAACTCAAAGGCGACGCCGCGAAAAATCAGGCCGATCAGCATCAGGGTCAGGGGGATCGACAGGGCGTCGATTATCACCGCGTAGGCGAGGGGAAAAGCGCCAAACAGACCAGCGCCGCCCAGTACCAGCCAGGTCTCATTGCCATCCCACACCGGGGCGACGCTGTTGACCATTACGTCGCGCTCGGTGCTGCCCCGTACTGTGCCGAACAACATCCCGATGCCCAGATCAAAGCCATCCATGACAATGTACATCAGCGTGGCAAAGACGATAATCACGAACCAGATCACCGATAATTCGATACCCATTAGCGGGACTCCTTCTGCAGATAACCTTCAGTGGCGGCGGACAGCGGGCGGGCTGGCGTACCGGTTGTCGCGGGCTGCACCTCCTGCGGCCCCTTGCGGATCAGGCGCAGCATATAGCTGTAGCCGACGCCGAAGACGGCGCTGTAGACCACGATAAAGGTCAATAAACTGACCGACATATGCAGATCGCCGTGGGCGGAAACGGCGTCAGCAGTGCGCTGAACGCCATACACCACCCATGGCTGACGGCCCACTTCGGTGGTCACCCAGCCAGCGAGAATAGCAATCAGTCCTGAAGGGCCCATCCATAGCGCAAAGCGCAGAAATGGCCGGGAATGGTACAGTCGGCCGCCGCGACGCAGCCACAGGGCCAGTACGCCGAGCAGGAGCATTAGCATGCCAAGACCGGCCATCAGGCGAAACGACCAGAACACCACGGTTGCGTTCGGGCGATCCTCAGGAGCGAACTCCTTCAAGGCCGGCACCTGTTTATCAAGGCTGTGGGTGAGGATCAGGCTGCCCAGGGCCGGGATCTCAAGCCCGTAGCGGGTGCGCTCCTGCGCCATATCAGGCCAGCCAAACAGCAGCAACGGCGTTGCCTCGCCCGGCGGGTTTTCCCAGTGGCCCTCAATGGCGGCTATTTTCGCCGGCTGGTGTTTCAGGGTATTCAGACCATGCATATCGCCGATCAGCGCCTGGACGGGGGCGACCAGCAGCGTCATCCACAGCGCCATCGAGAACATCTTACGGATCGCCGGCGACTGATTGCCGCGCAGCAGATGCCAGGCCGCCGAGGCGCCGACAAACAGCGCGCTACTGAGAAACGCCGCCACTGTCATATGCAATAAGCGGTAGGGGAACGACGGGTTAAAGATCACTGCCAGCCAGTCGACGGGCACCACCTGGCCGTCAACGATCTCAAACCCCTGCGGGGTCTGCATCCAGCTGTTGGAGGCGAGGATCCAGAAGGTCGAGATGATGGTGCCCAGCGCCACCATGCAGGTGGCGAAAAAATGCAGCCCCGGCCCTACGCGGTTCCAGCCGAAGAGCATCACCCCGAGAAAGCCCGCTTCCAGAAAGAACGCTGTCAGGACTTCATAGGTCAGCAGGGGGCCGGTAATGCTCCCCGCGAACTGAGAGAAACCGCTCCAGTTGGTGCCGAACTGATAGGCCATCACCAGCCCGGAAACCACCCCCATGCCGAAGTTGACGGCGAAGATTTTCGACCAGAAGTGGTACAGCGAGCGCCAGGTGGGATTTTTGCTTTTTAGCCACAGACCTTCGAGTACCGCCAGGTAGCTGGCCAGCCCAATAGTAATGGCGGGAAAGATAATATGAAATGAGACCGTAAAGGCGAATTGAATTCGCGCAAGATGGAATGCATCAAGACCGAACATGCAGGACTCCACTACAAAATTGATTCAGCGCAATTTTAGGCAGGGTGGTGGCTGGGGGGCAGAGGCAGTCGCGCCATTTTTTATCATAACAGTTGGCCTCTGTTATGATTTTTCACCTCGCGTCCCAATCATCGGCCGGTACGAATAAATACCGATGGGGTGGGTCGCTTAACCAACAGACCAGCGGAGATTTGGCCGTTATCCCGGGAGCGGTTGATCGGCGGACTCGGCCGCCGGCACGGCACTGTTTCTGGCCGGAATAATATATCCCGAATATCACGCGTTGCTGTATTAATTCTTGCGATAATGCACAACGAGTTTTAGCGTCATTTATTCTCACGCATTAGTATGAGAATAAGTAAAAACGCTGAGCGGGTTAATCGTAAATTAAATAATAATAAATTGTCGACTCCGTGGGTAATTTGTACTGTATGCGCTCGGGAATAAATAAAAAGGAATGCCCATGTCTGAAAAAGGATTACAGAGTTTGTGCATTACGCTCGGCGTGATGATTATCTTCTGGTTTGCGTTAATCTTACTATTCTGGGTGGTGATATTTTAAACCTATCCCGTGCTGTGACGGGACGCGACTGCCGCTGCAGATATAACAGTTACAGCAAACTATGATTTTTTTATAACTGATATATGATAATGGGAGGTTATCGTACGGGGACGGCCGCAATGAAAAAGTATCAACAGCTGGCGCAACAGCTGACCGAACAGATCGCGCTTGGCGTCTGGTTGCCTGGCGATCGGCTGCCGTCGCTGCGCGAGCAGGTGATCAGCAGCGGCATGAGCTTTATGACCGTCAGCCATGCCTATCAGCTGCTGGAAAGCCAGGGGCGCATCGTCGCCCGTCCGCAGTCGGGTTATTATGTCGCCCCTCAGCCGGTGAAGCTTAGACAGCCGGCGCCGCCTGCCCAGGTGACCCGCGATGAAGCTGTCGATATCAATACCTATATCTTTGAGGTGCTACAGGCCAGCCGCCAGGCGTCGATGCTGCCCTTTGCCTCGGCCTTTCCGGACCCGCGTCTCTTCCCGCTGCAGCAGCTTAACCGCTCGCTGGCGCAGGTGAGCAAAACCGCCACCGCCATGAGCGTCATTGAGAACCTGCCGCCGGGCAATGCGGAGTTGCGGCACGCCATTGCCCGACGCTATGCCCTGCAGGGGATGAACATCTCGCCGGATGAGATCGTCATTACCGCCGGGGCGCTGGAGGCGCTTAACCTCAGTCTGCAGGCAGTGACCGAGCCGGGCGACTGGGTGGTGGTGGAAAACCCCTGTTTCTACGGCGCCCTGCAGGCGCTGGAGAGGCTGCGCCTGAAGGCGCTGTCGGTGGCGACCGACGTCAAAGAGGGCATTGACCTGACGGCGCTGGAAGCGGCCCTGCAAAATTACCCGGTCAAGGCCTGCTGGCTAATGACTAACGGACAAAACCCGCTCGGCTTCACCCTTAGCCCCGAAAAAAAAGCGGCGCTGGTGGCGCTGCTGGCGCGCTATAACGTGATGCTGATAGAAGATGATGTCTACAGCGAGCTTTACTTTGGTCGCGAGAAACCGTTACCAGCGAAATACTGGGACCATCAGGATATGACGCTGCACTGCAGCTCGTTTTCAAAATGTCTGGTGCCCGGGTTTCGTATCGGCTGGGTGGCGGCCGGCAAACAGGCGCGGCGGATCCAGCAACTGCAGCTGATGAGTACGCTCTCCACCAGCTCGCCGATGCAGCTAGCCCTGGTGGATTATCTGTCCACCAAGCGCTATGACGCCCACCTGCGCCGTTTGCGCCGCCAGCTGGCGGAGCGTAAACAGCTGGCCTGGCAGGCGCTGCTGCGCCATCTGCCGCCGGAGGTTATCGTCCACCACAGCGACAGCGGCTACTTTCTGTGGATTGAATTGCCGGAAGGGGCCGACGCCAGTGGGCTAAGCGCCCGGGCGCTGGCCTCGCACATCAGCATTGCCCCAGGAAAAATGTTCTCCACCTCCGCCAGCTGGACCTCGTTTTTCCGTTTTAATACCGCCTGGGGCTGGGGGGAACGCGAAGAGCAGGGGGTGAGGCGGTTGGGTGAACTTATTCGTGAGCAGCTTACCTGACGACTCAGGCTATTTTCCGTCGCCATAAACTCTCGACAAAAATAAACGCGGGTGAGTTTTTATTGAGGCCGGTCATTATTTTACCGGCGCTCATCATAGGAAATACGCATACCCCTCCTTTTTCTCTAACTCGTTGTCTATAATCCATAAAGTCCTGCTTGTGTTGGCGATTTTTGCGTAATGCGTCCCGGGTCACAACCTGAATAAATTCCCCAGGGGGCGTTAATCCGCTGACTACCCTTATTTCAGGAGATATTTTTACGGCACGGCTGCCGCTAATTACCTTGTGACAGGAGTAACACCTGATGAGCAAAAAATTTGCCCGTTGCAGCCTTTATGTGCTGAGCATGGCCTGTTTGACCGTGCAGGCGGCAGAGCCACTCACCTCGCTGGATAAACCGGAAGGGCGGCTCGATATTATTGCCTGGCCGGGGTATATCGAACGCGGCCAGACAGACAAGCAGTACGACTGGGTCACCCAGTTTGAAAAAGAGACCGGGTGTCAGGTTAATGTCAAAACCGCCGCTACCTCTGACGAGATGGTCAGCCTGATGGCCAAGGGGGGCTACGATCTGGTGACCGCGTCGGGCGATGCCTCGCTGCGTCTGATCATGGGCAAACGCGTTCAGCCGATTAATACCGCGCTGATTGCCGGCTGGCGCACCCTCGACCCACGCATTGCGCAAGGGGCATGGTTTAACGTCGGCGGTAAAGCCTACGGCACGCCGTATCAGTGGGGGCCGAACCTGCTGATGTACAACACCCGTGTATTCCCGACGCCGCCGGACAGCTGGAGCGTGGTCTTCGTTAAACAGAACCTGCCGGACGGCAAAACCAATCAGGGACGCGTGCAGGCCTATGATGGCCCGATCTATATCGCTGACGCCGCGCTGTTTGTCAAAGCCACCCAGCCGCAGCTGGGGATCGAAGATCCCTATCAACTGACCGAAACTCAGTATAACGCGGTGCTGAAAGTACTGCGCGACCAGCAGCCGCTGATCCATCGCTACTGGCATGACGCCACCGTACAGATGAACGACTTCAAAAACGAAGGGGTGGCCGCCTCCAGCTCGTGGCCCTATCAGGCCAACGGCCTGAAGGCTGAAGGCCAGCCCATCGCCACCGTGTTTCCGAAGGAGGGGGTGACCGGCTGGGCGGATACCACCATGTTGCACAGCGAAGCGAAGCATCCGGTCTGCGCCTACAAATGGATGAACTGGTCGCTCACGCCGAAGGTGCAGGGCGATGTGGCGGCGTGGTTCGGCTCGCTCCCGGTGGTGCCAGAGGGGTGTAAAGCCAGCGCGCTGCTCGGTGATAAAGGCTGTGAAACCAACGGCTATGACCAGTTTACCCGGATCCATTTCTGGAAAACGCCGGTTGCCGAAGGCGGGAAATACGTGCCCTACAGCAGATGGACTCAGGACTATATTGCGATAATGGGCGGCCGCTAAGGACGGGAGGCAGACAATGACGTACGCGGTCGAGTTTCAGAATGTATCGCGCCTGTACGGCGATGTGCGGGCCGTAGATGGGGTTAGCATAGGCATTCGCGATGGGGAATTTTTCTCGATGCTGGGGCCCTCCGGTTCGGGTAAAACCACCTGCCTGCGGCTGATTGCCGGTTTCGAGCAGCTCTCCGGCGGCACCATCCGTATTTTCGGTCAGCCGGCCAGCGAACTGCCGCCCTGGCAGCGGGATGTGAATACGGTGTTCCAGGACTATGCGCTGTTTCCCCATATGTCGATCCTCGACAACGTCGCCTACGGCCTGATGGTCAAAGGCATGGCGAAGAAAGCGCGCCATGCCCGCGCCCAGGAAGCGCTGGAAAAGGTGGCCCTTGGCTTTGCTCATCATCGTAAGCCTTCTCAGCTCTCCGGCGGCCAGCGGCAGCGGGTCGCTATTGCCCGGGCGCTGGTGAACCAGCCGCGGGTGCTGCTGCTCGATGAGCCGCTGGGTGCGCTGGATTTGAAGCTGCGCGAGCAGATGCAGGTGGAGCTGAAAAAGCTGCAGCAGTCGCTGGGGATAACTTTTATCTTCGTGACCCACGACCAGAGCGAAGCGTTGTCGATGTCAGACCGCGTGGCGGTGTTTAACAATGGGCGCATCGAACAGGTGGATGCGCCGCAGGATCTCTATCTGCATCCGAAGACCGCGTTTGTCGCTGGCTTTGTCGGCACAGCCAACGTTTTTGAAGCCGAGGCGGCCCGGCGATTGTGCGGCATGCCGGGTAGCTGGTCGCTGCGTCCGGAGCATGTTCGCCTGCAGGGCGGCGGCGAGGTTCAGGTTCAGGGCGTAGTGCAGGCGGTACAGTATCAGGGGGCGGCGACGCGGATTGAGCTCAGGCTGGCGGAGGGGGACAAGCTGCTGGTCAGCCAGGCGAATATCGATGGCGCGGCGGCAGCCAGCGCCCCGCGAATGGGGCAAACGGTGCTGGCGTCATGGTCGCGGTCGGCGATGACCCCGCTGGAAAGCGGAGGCTGAGATGACCATGGCGATGATTCCTGCGCAGGCCGGGCGCGTATCCGGGATCTTCTGGCGTCGGCCAGCATTGGGCCTGTTTTTACTGCTGCTCGGGCCGCTGATGTGGTTTGGTATCGTCTATCTGGGATCGCTCCTGACCCTGCTGTGGCAGAGTATTTATACCTTTGACGACTTCACCATGTCGGTGACCAGCGACTTTACGCTGGCCAACCTGCGGGCGCTGTTCAATCCCGCCAATTACGACATTATTGTCCGTACCCTGGTAATGGCCCTGAGTGTGACGCTCGCCAGCGCCATGCTGGCGCTGCCGATGGCCTGGTACATGGCTCGCTATACCAGCGGCAAAATGAAGGCTTTCTTTTATATCGCGGTGATGCTGCCGATGTGGGCCAGCTATATCGTCAAAGCCTACGCGTGGGTACTGCTGCTGGCCAAAGATGGTGTGGCGCAGTGGTTTCTGGGCCATCTTGGACTGGAAGGGGCGCTGAATGCGCTTCTGACCGTCCCGGCGATCGGCGGCAACACCTTGTCCACCTCCGGGCTGGGACGCTTTCTGGTGTTCGTCTACATCTGGCTGCCGTTTATGATCCTGCCGGTGCAGGCGGCGCTGGAGCGCATTCCGGGCTCCTTGCTGCAGGCGTCGGCCGATCTTGGCGCCGGGCCACGACAGACCTTCCGCTATGTGGTTCTGCCGCTGGCTATCCCTGGTATTGCCGCCGGATCGATTTTCACCTTCTCGCTGACGCTGGGCGACTTTATCGTGCCGCAGCTGGTCGGGCCGCCGGGGTACTTTATCGGCAACATGGTCTACTCGCAGCAGGGGGCGATAGGCAATATGCCGATGGCGGCGGCGTTCACCCTCGTGCCGATCGTGCTGATTGCCCTTTATCTGGCGTTCGTGAAACGTCTGGGAGCCTTCGATGCACTCTGAACGCGCACCCTGGTATCTGCAACTGGCGACCTGGGGCGGCGTGGTGTTCCTCCACTTCCCGCTGCTGATCATTGCCATCTATGCTTTTAATACGGAGGATGCGGCCTTCAGCTTTCCGCCGCAGGGGCTGACGCTACGCTGGTTTAGCGAGGCAGCAGGGCGTAGCGATATTCTCGAATCCGTGACGTTGTCACTTAAAATTGCCGCCCTGTCGACGGCCATTGCCTTAGTACTTGGCACGCTGGCTGCAGGTGCCCTGTGGCGCAGCACTTTTTTTGGTAAGAATGCGGTATCGCTACTGCTGCTGTTACCGATCGCCCTGCCGGGGATCATTACCGGCCTGGCGCTGCTGACGGCGTTTAAAGCCGTCGGTCTCGAGCCGGGGCTACTGACCATTGTGGTGGGGCACGCGACCTTTTGTGTGGTGGTGGTCTTTAACAACGTCATTGCCCGCTTTCGTCGGACCTCGTGGAGCCTGGTGGAAGCCTCGATGGACCTGGGCGCGACCGGCTGGCAGACCTTTCGCTACGTGGTGTTGCCCAATCTGGGATCGGCGCTGCTGGCGGGGGGAATGCTGGCCTTCGCCCTGTCGTTTGATGAAATTATCGTCACCACTTTTACCGCGGGGCATGAGCGAACATTGCCGCTGTGGTTACTGAATCAGCTGGGGCGGCCGCGCGATGTGCCCGTCACCAACGTTGTCGCGCTGTTGGTGATGCTGGTAACGACGATACCAATCTTAGGGGCCTGGTGGCTCACCCGCGACGGCGATAACGACGCCGGAAACGGGAAATAAAACCATGAAACAGGATAATGCTATGCAACACAACCTTTTGATAAACGGTAAGTTAGTGGCAGGTGAAGGCGAAAAGGTGCCGGTATACAACCCTGCGACCGGCGATGTGATCCTGGAGATTGCCGAAGCGACAGCGGCCCAGGTCGATGCCGCCGTTGAGGCGGCGGATCGGGCGTTCGATGCCTGGAGCCAGACAACGCCGAAAACGCGCTCGGAATGCTTGCTGAAGCTGGCGGACGCTATCGCGGCGCAGGCGGAGACCCTGGCGCAGCTGGAGTCGCTGAACTGTGGCAAGCCGCTGCACTGCGTGATTAACGATGAGATGCCGGCCATTGCGGACGTCTTCCGCTTCTTCGCCGGCGCCGCCCGCTGCCTGCCGGGAATGGCCGCCGGAGAGTATCTCGAAGGGCATACCTCAATGATCCGCCGCGACCCGGTGGGCGTGGTGGCCTCTATCGCCCCCTGGAATTATCCCCTGATGATGGCGGCCTGGAAGCTGGCCCCGGCGCTGGCGGCAGGCAATTGCGTGGTGATAAAACCCTCGGAGATCACCCCCCTGACGGCGCTGAAGCTGGCGGAGCTGGCAAAAGATATCTTCCCCGAAGGGGTGATCAACGTGCTGTTTGGCCGCGGCAAAACGGTAGGCGACCCGCTGACCTCGCATGCCAAAGTGCGAATGGTGTCGCTGACCGGGTCGATTGCCACCGGGGCCCATATCATCAGCCATACCGCCTCGTCGATCAAACGCACCCACATGGAGCTGGGCGGCAAGGCGCCGGTCATTGTTTTTGACGACGCGGATATCGATGCGGTAGTCGACGGGGTACGAACCTTCGGCTTTTATAACGCCGGCCAGGACTGCACGGCTGCCTGCCGGATCTACGCTCAGCAGGGTATTTACGACCAACTGGTGGAGAAACTTGGGGCGGCGGTGGCCAGCCTGAAAATGGGTGCGCCAGAGGATGCCTCTACCGAGCTGGGACCGCTGAGCTCGCTGGCGCATCTTGAAAGGGTTAGTGCCGCAGTGGAAGCCGCAAAGGCACTACCGCATATTAAGGTGGTCACCGGCGGTCGCCGGGCTGACGGCGCGGGCTATTACTTCCAGCCGACGCTGCTTGCCGGCGCCCGGCAGGAAGACGCCATTGTGCAGCGCGAAGTGTTTGGCCCGGTGGTCAGTGTGACGCCTTTCAGCGATGAAGCGCAGGCCCTGAGCTGGGCGAATGATTCCCAGTATGGTCTGGCGTCCTCAGTATGGACGAAAGATGTAGGCCGTGCCCACCGGCTTAGTGCCAGGCTGCAGTATGGCTGCACCTGGGTCAACACCCACTTTATGCTGGTGAGCGAAATGCCGCACGGCGGCCAGAAACTGTCGGGCTACGGAAAGGACATGTCGATGTATGGCCTTGAGGATTACACGGTGGTCCGCCATGTCATGGTTAAGCATGGCTAAAGCATTGACCCTTTAGTGGCTGGCGATGATTGCGCGATGGTTGTGTTAGTTCGCTAATAGTCACAATGGCAAAAATTGTCAAAACTCTGCGAGGGGGATATGAGATTATTCTGATGCCCCTTCAAGAGCTAAGCCAATGTGAGTGCCGGAGATAAGCGCCGGATGGGGTCCGCCAGTCACCCTGGGCGCGTCGCGCCCGGCGGGTGAGGCGACAGCGTCGCGGTTCGCGACCGTATACTGGCCTCTGCCTGTTGGCAGGGGCTTTTTTATGCCCGCCGCATCGCGGGATGAAGACCGAATGACCATCAGGAAACGCATCGTCTGGCCGCCATTCAGCGCTTGGTTTTTTTGCTCGGTAAACTGGCGCTACGACGGTCACGAATATAGGAAATAAGATTATACACCGCCGCGACCAGCAGGATCAGCGCGATGACCAGCGTGATGATTCCGGACATATCCACCTCGAAATATAAAAAGCGCCCTGGCGCCAAAACATTACCAATAGTTATGAATGTAAGTATTATCTGAATGGAAGGCAAATGATATTTGTTGTCATTTAGCGCTATTTTTGGCGATTAACCGCGAGATCCACAATGAAGGGGTTATGTAACAACGGCTTGTAGCGGCCTTTTATCGTATTAAGATGGAGGCCCTGCGCGGAATATCGCATTTTTGGTGAATGCGGCGACAATCTTTTCCCCCTGAGAACGGGGACATATTATCTTTATCAGACCAATGGAATTGCCCTGAACCGAAATTATTTCACGACTATAAATAAGGATTTAATATTTGCTGTTATTGCATGATATTTGTTCTGAATATTAAATATTCCGTGAGTCCGGCCAAAATGCGGGCTGCAGGCGGGTTGCGGGTGCTCCCGGGTTTGACTTTCCGTCGCTGCTCATGCGATCATTTAGCGCATATTAGGTTTTAACGTTGATGTCGTTGTGAAAATTTTGGCTTTTATTCTGCTGGCTATCGGCGCTGTGACGCTGAGCTATGGTAACGCCCCGGCAAAACGCATTCAGGGCTGTGAGAACGCGGGAGTGGGGCAGGCCGTCTGCGCTGCCGCCGAATGGGATAGCGAACAGATGAATTTTCTGCCGCACTATAACCCGGAGCTTAATAAGGTTATTGCGGCAGGCCAGGCAGCACCTGTCGCTTATAACCTTTATAATATCGCCCGTGTTCGCGCGTAAAAAAGCAGCCCCTGGGGGCTGCTTTTTTAGGTTTCGTTGCTGAGTAAAATCATTAAAACCAGCCAAATCTCACGGACAGCAGGCTGATAAGTACGCACGCGGCGCAGACATTAATCAGAATGACGGTTTTGCTGGAGACATCCATAACGCCACCTTAATGAGTAAGTCCCTAAAGGTATAGTACGGCGCCTGCGGTTGCGCTATCGGATTAAGACGAATCAGGCTTTATTCTCAATATTCAGCCCGTTTCAGAATTTGTTATACAGGTATCTCTGAATCACGACGTCATGGCAGATAATCATCCCACCATGGAACGCCCCTCAGGGAAGGAAGAGTAAGAATGACGTTATATCAAAAAATGCTGGTGTTTTACGCCATTATGGGCGTGATATGCGCCGTGATTAGCTGGTTTTTGACCAAAGAGAGCCGGGTGATCCGCCTGCTGGCGGCCCTGTTGATCGGCGCCACCTGGCCGTTCAGCTTCCCGATGGCGCTGCTCGTCTCGCTGTTTTAACCCCAGATACCGGACGGCAGAAAAGGGTGGCGGAAAGGGTAAGGTTACTGTATAAAAAACCAGTAATTTTATCATGGAGGCATACAGGTGAACGGTTTCTTTTCTTCCGTCGCAGGCGCCACGCTGCGTTGGCTCGATCTTCCGGGAGATGGCCTCCCGGTGGTGTTTATCCACGGTCTCGGCTGTGCGTCATCCTACGATTATCCCCGCGTCGCCAGCGATCCTGCGCTGAACGGACGGCGTAAAATACTCATCGATCTGCCAGGCTTCGGCTACAGCGATAAACCGCACGACTTTAGTTACAACATACATATTCAGGCACGGGTCGTGGAGCAGCTACTTAACCACCTGCGTCTGCAGCGCTTCGCGCTGTTCGGTCATAGCATGGGAGGAAGCATCGCCATCGAAGCGGCGGGGCTGTTGGGCGAGCGCGTGACCACGCTGCTGGTCTCAGAACCCAATCTGTTTGCCGGCGGCGGTGAGTACAGCAGGCGCATTGCGGCGCAGACAGAGGCGGCCTTTATTGCCGAAGGCTATGCCAGAATGCTGGCTGAGGAGCGCTCGCCATGGGCTGGCTGTTTGCAAAACAGCGCGCCCTGGGCCGTCTGGCGGGCCGCCAGCAGCCTGATGCGCGGCAGCGATACCCCCTGGTTTACTCAGCTCTGCCAGCTGCACTGTCAAAAAAGGCTGATCGTTGGCGAGCTCTCCCTGCCTTATGCCGATATTGACCTGGCTGAGGCGCAAGGGATCCCGGTCGGGATTGTGCCCCGCGGGGGGCACTCGATGGCGTGGGAGAATCCGCAAGGGCTGGCGCAGATCATCGCCAGCCAGGGTTAAAAGAATACCGGCTCAGAAAGGGAGTTCGCGGGGCTGGGTCTGGAGTGTTATCCAGCGCAGCTCGGTGAATTCCGCGATGCCGGCCCGACCCCCAAAGCGGCCATAGCCCGAGGCTTTGCAGCCGCCAAACGGCATTTGCGCTTCATCATGCACCGTTGGGCCATTGATATGGCAAATGCCCGTTTGCAGACGTTGCGCCACGTTCCACGCTCTGGCGCTGTCGCGGCTGTAGACCGCAGCGGAAAGACCGTATTCACTGTCGTTGGCTACCGTCAGCGCCTCTTCTTCATTCTTAACCCGAATAATCGCTTTTACAGGGCCGAAGGACTCTTCGTTCCACAGCCGCATGTCGCGGGTCACGCCGTCCAGCAAGGTCGGCGCCATGTGGGTATCGCTGGCTTTACCACCGGTTAGCAGGCGAGCGCCTTTGGCTAACGCATCGTCGATTAACGCGTTGCAGCGGGTGATGGTGTTCATATCAACCACCGGCCCCGTCAGGCTGGCGGGCAGGGCGGCGGCGCGCCTGGCCAGCAGCGGGATAAACACCTCCGCTACGGCGTTGTCGACAATAATGCGCTCGGTGGACATGCAGATCTGGCCGGCGTTGGCGAAGGCGCCAAAAACCGCGCCCGCCGCCGCTTGCTCGATATCAGCATCGTCCAGCACCAGCAGCGGCGCTTTACCGCCGAGCTCCAGCACCGCTGGTTTAAGATATTGCCCGCAGGTGCGGGCGATAATCCGCCCCACCGGCGTGGATCCGGTAAAGTTAACGCGCCGCACCGCCGGGTGGGCGATCAGCGATTCCACCAGCGCCGGCGCATCTTCAGGCGCACAGGTAAGATAGTTCACCACCCCCGGTGGGAAGCCCGCCGCGTCAAGGGCGTCGATAATCAGTCCCTGAGTGGCCGGCGACAGCTCCGCGCCCTTGAGGATCACTGCGTTGCCGCAGGCCAGCGGCGTTGCCAGCGCCCGGGTAGCCAGAATCAGCGGTGCGTTCCACGGCGCCATGCCCAGTACCACCCCCGCCCCCTGGCGGACGCCCATCGCCAGGTTGCCCGGCACGTTGGAGGGAATAATTTGCCCTTCAATTTGGGTGGTCAGCGCCGCCGCTTCGCGCAGGATATCGGCCGCCAGATGAACGTTAAAGCCGGCCCAGTGCGCGGTCGCGCCGGTCTCCGCCGCCATGGCGGCGATAAATTTAGCCTCCCGCAACAGCATATGTTCCGCCGCGTCGAGCAGTAAACGGCGTCGTTCCGCCGGAGAGGTATCACGCCACAGCGGGAAGGCTTTGGCCGCGGCTTCGACGCAGCGTTTGCCGTCGGCGAGACTGGCGGCCGCGGCCACCGAGGCGACGTCGTCGTGGGCCGGGTGGCGTCGGGTAAAGGTGCGGCGGCCTTCGGCATCGTGCCACTGGCCGTCAATGTACAGATTGCAGGTGATTGTCATGGTGGAAACCTCTTGTTCTGCGGTTCCCCCAGTGTACCGGGCACTACTGACAGTGAGCGTGAGCAGGGCGGTTATCGCACATTTTTTTGCAGGAATTATGTGTGGCTCACAACATCCCGACACTTGCTGGCGTAAAAAACAGCGCTACGCCGATTAAACCAGCGATTTCAGCGTGATTTGCATAAGGTGATAGCCATTGATTATTTGCCGGGGGCGGGCGCCTGTGCTGATATTACGGTTCTTATAATCAATAATCAGGACTTATAACCATGTCTACAGGGAAAACCACGCTGGCGCTGCTGCTGAGCGCACTGCTGCCGGCCGGCGCCGCCTGGGCCGCAGGCAATGACACACTGGTCTACTGCTCAGAAGCCTCTCCGGAGTCCTTTAATCCGCAAATCGCCAGCTCCGGCCCGTCGTTCGTCGCCAGCTCGCAGGTGCTGTATAACCGCCTGGTCACCTTTGACCCGGTGAAGAACACGCCGATCCCGTCGCTGGCCACCGAGTGGCACGTCTCTGAGGATGGCAAAACCTGGACCTTTACTCTGCGTCAGGGGGTGAAGTTCAACAGCAACAAATTCTTCAAACCAACCCGCGATTTTAACGCCGACGACGTCCTGTTTTCCGTGCTGCGCCAGATGGATCCTCAGCATCCCTATCACAAAGTGTCGCAGGGGAACTATGAGTACTTCCACGACGTGGGCCTCGATAAGTTGATTAAGTCGGTGAAAAAGGTCGATGACTATCACGTCCAGTTCGTGCTTAACGAGCCGAACGCGGCGTTTCTTGCCGACTGGGGCATGGACTTCGCCTCTATTCTGTCGGCGGAGTATGGCGAGGCGATGCTGAAGAAAGGGACGCCGGAGAATGTTGATAACTGGCCTGTCGATACCGGGCCGTATGCCCTGCAGCAGTATAAAGTGGATTCCCAAATCCGCTATATCGCCAACCCCCACTACTGGGAAGGCGAGGTGCCGACTAAGCACCTGATCTTCTCCATTACGCCGAACGTCGAGACCCGTCTGGCGAAACTGCAGACCAACGAGTGCCAGATTATTCCTGCGCCTTCGCCGGTTCAGTTCCCGGTGATTAAGGGCAATAAAGATCTGGCGCTGCATGCGGTTGAGGCGCTGAATGTCGGCTATCTGGCGTTCAACACGGAGAAAAAACCGTTTGATAATGTGCTGGTGCGCCAGGCATTAAACTATGCCACCGACAAGCAGGCGATCGTCAAGGCGGTATTCCTCGATTCCGGCAGCGTGGCGAAATCACCGATCCCGTCGACGATGCTCGGGTATAAGAAAGATCTCCCGGACTATGATTACGATCCGCAGAAAGCCAAAGCGCTGCTCAAGCAGGCGGGTCTGGAGCAAGGAGCGGAAGTAACCCTGTGGTCGATGCCGGTCCAGCGTCCGTACAACCCGAACTCGAAGCGGATCGCCGAAATGATCCAAAACGACTGGGCTAAAGTGGGCGTCAAAGCGAAGATTGTCAGCTACGAATGGGGCGAATACCTTGCCGGTATGCGCAAAGGGGAGCACGACAGCGCCCTGTATGGCTGGATGTCGGACAACGGCGACCCGGACAACTTTGCCGGCACGCTGCTCAGCTGTGATAATATCCAGACCGGCCCCAACGCCGCTCGCTGGTGCGATAAGTCCTATGACGCGCTGGTGAAGAAAGCGCTGCTGGTGAGCGATCCGCAGGCGCGTGCCAAACTTTATGAACAGGCGCAAGAGATCTTCTACCAGCAGGCGCCGTGGATCACCCTGGCGACCGGCAAGACCTTCTATGCCACCCGTAGCAACGTCAGCGGCTACCGCGTGAGCATGATGGGGAGCGATTTTTCCAAAGCGAAGCTGAATTAAGCGAAAGGAGAACCGGATGGCACATCTGGATGAGGTTATCGTCAAAGTCGATGACACCCTTGCCGAGGGCGTTATCACTCATATGAATGAGCTGCTGATCGCCCTGAGCGATGATCCACAACTCAGTCGTGAGGAACGCTATACCCAGCAGCAGCGCCTGCGCACTGCCATCGCCCACCATGGGCGACAGCATCAGGAAGAGCAGGACGCACGCCGCGAGCAGCTGACGAAAGGCGGCGCGATCCTCTGAAGATGCGCTCAGAACTGGCGCCTGGCCACCAGCCAGGCGCCCACCACCAGCATCACCGCGCCGCATACCGGCCCGATCAGCGCCCGCACCGGCACGCCGTGGGCGCGAACTAAATCCATGATCAACCCGCCAACCAGCTGGCTGGCGACCAGTACCGCAATGGTGGTGGCCGCGCCCACGGTCTGATAGCCGCTGATGCTGGCGAAGACGAAAAAGGACCCCAGCAGGCCGGGGATCAGCGTCCACCACTTCACGCTCAGGGCCAGCTCCTGAAAGCCGGCGACGCCCTGGCGCAGCAGTAACATCGTCACGAAAATAACGATCCCCACCAGCGAATTGAGCAGCATGGCGATAAGGATCGTCGACGCCGACTGGGTGATGCGCACCATCAGGGTATTCTGCACCACGAGACCAACGCCGGCGGCGACCAGACAGGCGAGGGTGAGCGATGCATTCATGCCTTGCCGTCCGGGTCCTGACGCTCATCCAGCTGCAGCTGCATAAAGGTGAGATCCAGCCAGCGACCAAATTTGGTTCCTACCTGCGGCATCTGCCCGGTGGTGATAAAGCCCAGCGTTTCATGCAGATGCAGCGAAGCGTGGTTCTGCGATTCAATACCGGCGACCATCACATGTTTATTCAGCCGACGCGCTTCGGCGATCAGCGCAACCAGCAGTTTGCGACCCAGCCCTTTCCCCTGATGATCGGGGTGAACGTACACCGAATGCTCCACGGTGTGGCGGAAACCGTCAAACGCGCGCCAGTCGCCAAACGAGGAATAGCCGGTGATGACGCCGTTTTCCTCGTTCACCAGCACCGGAAAGCCGGCCAGCTGGCGGGCTTCAAACCACGCGATACGGTTGTCGGTATCCACGGTTTTATCATTCCAGATGGCGGCGGTATGCACGACGGCGTGGTTATAGATTTCGGCGATCGCTGCACAGTCGTCTTTAATGGCAGGGCGGATGGACATAGCAAACCTCAGTTTTTTGTACACTATAGTAGTACGATATTATTACAATAATGAACATCGCGCTGTCATCCGTTTTCCGCATAATTTTTACGGATGACCCGGTAAGCACGCGGCCCGACGAGCAGTTGTGTAATGGGTGGGTGCACACTATAGTATTACGTTATGAATACTATAGAAGACAACCTCAATCAGCGCATCAGTGCGCGCATCCGCATCGAGCGTGAGTCCCGCGGTTGGTCGCTGAACGACCTCGCCGAACGGGCCGGCGCCTCGCGGGCGATGATCCATAAAATCGAGCGCGGCGAAAGCAGCCCGACGGCCTCGATGCTGGGCCGTCTTTCCGGCGCCTTCGGCATCAGTATGTCGACGCTGATCGCCCGGGCGGAAATGCAGGAGGGTAAGCTGCTGCGCTTTGCCAGCCAGCCGGTGTGGCACGACCCGCAAAGCCACTATCTCCGCCGCCACGTCTCGCCGCGCAGCGATCTGCCGATAGATCTGGTGCAGATTGAGCTGCCGCCCGGCAGCGATGTGCCCATGCCGGCCTCTTCCTATGCGCTCGCCCGCCAGCTGATCTGGCTGCAGCAGGGCGAGCTGGTGTTCGTCGAAGGGACTACCCGTCATGAGATGCAGAAGGGGGATTGTCTGGAGCTTGGCCCGCCCAACGATTGTCGCTTTATCAATGAATCCGCGGAGACCTGCGTCTATCTGGTGGTTCGCCTTAATCAATCGCCATCCGGCTCTTAATGGTAAAGCACGTTGCGCATAAAGCAGCTAGCCTCAGTACTGTCTGCTAACAAGAGGAGTTTGCTATGACAGATCAACCGCAACGCCATCGCCGCTGGGTACTGGCTTCCCGCCCCCATGGTGAACCGACGGCAGAGAATTTCCGCCTGGAAGAGAGCGAGGTGCCGACGCCGGGGCCGGGGCAGGGGCAGGTTCTGCTGCGTACCGTTTTTTTATCGCTCGATCCCTATATGCGCGGGCGCATGAGCGACGCGCCTTCTTATTCGCCACCGGTGGCCATTGGCGCGGTGATGGTGGGAGGGACCGTGAGTCGCGTGGTCAGCTCAAATCATGCCGATTATCAACCCGGCGACTGGGTGCTGGGCTACAGCGGCTGGCAGGATTATGAACTCTCCGACGGCAACGGACTGGTGAAGCTGGGTGACGACCCGCAACACCCGTCATGGTCGCTGGGAGTTCTGGGGATGCCGGGCTTCACCGCCTACATGGGATTGCTGGACATCGGCCAGCCGAAGGCGGGCGAAACGCTGGTGGTCGCTGCGGCGACCGGGCCGGTTGGCGCCACGGTCGGACAGATCGGCAAAATTAAGGGCTGCCGCACCGTCGGCATCGCTGGAGGCGCGGAGAAGTGTCGGTATGCGGTTGAGACGTTAGGCTTTGATGTCTGCCTTGACCATCGTGCGGATGATTTTGCCGAACAGCTGGCCCAGGCCTGCCCGCAGGGCATTGACGTTTACTACGAAAACGTCGGCGGCAAGGTTTTTGACGCGGTGCTGCCGCTGCTGAATACCGCAGCGCGGGTACCGGTCTGCGGGCTTGTAAGCGGCTATAACGCCACCGGTTTGCCAGACGGACCGGATCGTCTGCCGCTGCTGATGGCGACCATCCTCAAGAAGCGCATCCGGATGCAGGGCTTTATTATCGGCCAGGATTACGGGCATCGGATCGCGGAATTCCAGCAGCAGATGGGGCGCTGGGTGCAAGAGGGGAAAATTAAATATCGCGAACAACTGATCGACGGTCTGGATCAGGCGCCGCAGGCGCTGATCGGCCTGTTGAAAGGTGAGAACTTCGGTAAAGTGGTGATCCGCGTCGCGGCCGACGACTAGTCCGGCGGATCCAACTTACTCTGCCCCTTTTCCCGTGAGGGAAAAGGGGCATGGGAGGCGTGTCAGGCGTAAAAGGTTAACCGCTGGGCGAGCAGATCGACAAAGGCTTCACGGTCGACATCCAGCATCAGGGTAGTATTGGGCCGATTGCCGGTCAGATGGTAGTAATCGACCACCGTCATCCCCTGGGTATATTTTCCTTCCGTTTCCACGCCGACCCAGCGTTCGATAGTGGTGAAGATCTCCGGCTTGAGGAGCCAGGCGATGGTGCAGGGATCGTGCAGCGGCGCGCCGTCGAAGCCCCACTTTTCATCCTTGTGGTAGGCCATAAAGAAGTCGAGCAGCTCGGCGACAATGGTCGACACCGGATTGCCAATCTGGCGGAATCGCTCGATATCGGCGGGAAGGATTTGCGCCCGATGCGTAACATCCAGCCCCGCCATCACCACCGGGATCCCGGACTGAAAGACCATTTCCGCCGCCTGCGGATCGACGAAAATATTAAACTCCGCCGCCGGCTGCCAGTTGCCCAGCCCCATTGCGCCCCCCATGATCACGATGCGGGCGATTTTCGCGTGCAGCTCCGGGTGGCTGGCGAGCAGCAACGCCACGTTAGTCTGCGGCCCGGTGGCCACCAGAGTCACCGGCTCCTGGCTTTCCCGCAGCACCCTGGCCATCAGCTCGACGGCGGTGCAGTTCTGCGGGGCAAAGGTTGGTTCCGGCAGGCTCGGGCCATCCAGTCCGCTCTCGCCGTGCACGTTATCGGCGATGATCAGATCGCGCATCAACGGCTTCCACGCGCCGCCGGCCACCGGGATATCCGGCCGGTTCAGCAGCGTCAGCATACGCAGCACGTTGCGCAGGGTCTTCTCCGGGGTCTGGTTGCCCGCGGAAGCGGTGACGGCTTTCACCTCCAGCTCCGGCGAGGCGAGGGCGAGGACCAGGGCGATCGCGTCATCATGTCCCGGATCGCAATCAATCATCATCGGCAGTGCCATAGCAGCTCCTTATTGGCGTTGTTCTGTGACCAGACTAACGCTGTGAGGCGAGGCAGACGAGATGGTGTACAGAATAGTGTGATGGAGGCCACGATTGCTGCGATGGCATCGCGTATCGTCAGGCGATCGTCGGCAGTCATATTGCCTCACCTTGCGATGGCGCAAGCTGGCGCCCGCCGCGGCGCGATATAATAGAAAAATTGCTAATCCTTACGGATATTAATGGTTTGCTTTTCGGTGAGCGGATTCTTATCCTTAAGAAAACTCGAGAGGTTATTACGATGAAAGATGTAGTAGATAAATGCAGCACCAAAGGCTGCGCCATTGATGTCGGTACCATCATTGATAACGAGGACTGCGTCTACCGGGCTGAGAAAATGTTCCCGAGCCGCGAAGAAGCGGAATCCACCGTAGCCGCCGTGCGCGAACGTGCTGCCGCCGCGGCGCCGGCCAGTGAACCGCCGCAGGTCGATTACACCATCGCCGCCGTTGGCGACGAGGTTAAACTCGATCTCGCCATCGCTTTCTCCTGCCAGGCGGAAAAGATCATTTTCGAGTTATCCCTGCGAAATCTGCTTTAACCCGCGTCCGTGGGGAAAACGCCACATCGTTAAGCCTTCCCCGCCAATCACCGCCGGCGGGGAAGGGGCGTGCTATTCGAAGCGCCAGGCGAGGTTCAGGCCGATGCCGTAGTTGCGTCCGGGAGCAGGCTCGTAGTAGCGCCCGTTGGACTCGTTTACGATAACGGACCCGACGTACTCCCGGTCGAACAGGTTGTCGACGCGGCCGAACAGATCCATGTCCATCCTGCCGTAGCTCCATTTATAGCCGGTCGTCAGGCCAACCACCGTCCAGGAAGGCGCTTTAGCCGTGTTTTCGTCATTGGCCATGATGTCGCTCATGTAGCGAATATCGCTGCCGGCGTACCAGCCCTGCTCCGGCTGATAGCCAAAGGAGGCGTAGCCCATATTGCGTGCGATCCCCGGAATGCGGTTGCCGTTGCAGCTGGCGTCGTCGCAGACGTTGGTGCGATAGGTCGCGTCCAGCCAGGTCCATGCCGCCTTCAGACGCCAGCTCTCGCCAAACTGCTGATCCAGTCCCAGCTCCATCCCCTGACGACGGGTTTTGCCGGCGTTTTTATAGCTGGTGCGCCCGCCGCTGCTGCTGTCGACCACGATCTCATTATCGGTATTGGTCTGGAACAGGGCGGCGGTGAGCAGCCCATTGCCGAGCCGCGTCTTACTGCCGATCTCCACTGTGTCGTTGGTGGAGGGCTTCAGGCCGAAATTAAGGCCGCTCTGGTTATCGGAGCGGTATGACAGTTCGTTAATGGTCGGCGTCTCGAAGCCGCGGCCAGCGGAGAGGTAGACGTTCCACGCGTCGGTCAGAGCATACTTCAGCGAGCCTGCGGGCAGCCACTTGTGATAGCTGGCATCACCGCTGTCATCGCCATTGCCTGGGGTGATGTAGTAGTCATTCGAGTCGAACCATACTGAGCTGTAGCGAACCCCGGCATCGAGCGAGAGTTTGTCCGTTAACTGCCACTGGGTCTGCAGGTAGGGGTCGACGTTCCACATCAGGTTGCGTTCGTTACGGCGCAGCGCACCCTGTTCGCCATACTGCGGCGCGCCGTTGACCATCACAAAGTTTTCATACCCTTTACGGCGCTCGCTCATGTTCTCGTAATCGAGACCGGCGGTCAGGGTGACGGGCACCAGCAGCTCTCCGCGATGGGTCAGGCGGGTATCGATTCCCTGGTAGTGACGGGTGAGATCGATCACCCCGCCGGCATGGCTCGGTTTCAGCTGCGGCGCGCGCGGGATCGACTGGAACTGCGTGGTTTCACGTTCACCGGCGTACATCATGACGCTGAGATCGTCCTGGGCGCTCAGCTGGCGCTCATAGCGTAGGCCGGCCTGGGTCTGCCGGGTATTCTTGCGGGTATTATACTGGTCGCCGCGCGGCGACTGGCGCGGGTTATCGCGCCATTCGTCGGCGGTTAAGCCGCCGGCGTCATTGGCTTTGATATCCACGCTGTTCAGCAGCAGCGTCAGCTTACTGACATCGTTGATGCGCACTCCCAGTCGGGCGTTCGCCAGATTCTTGCGTGCGCCGCTGTGATCGCGATAGCCATGAGTGGTGAAGCGGTTGGTCGAGACCGTGTAATCCACATCGCCTGCATGGCTGCCGTCGCCAACGGCGCCAGTGGCCTTCATCCCGTAGTGCCAGGTACCGAAGCTGCCATAGTAGCTGCTGGCTTCCACGGTGGGCGGCTGGGTGCCGGTCTGGCTGGTGACGTTGATCACCCCGCCGGACGAGTTACCGTACAGGGCAGAGAAGGGGCCGCGCAGCACCTCAATGGTGTCGACGCTGCCAATATCGATATTCGAGGTCTGCCCCTGGCCGTCGGGCATGGTCGCCGGAATACCATCGACATAGATGCGTAGCCCGCGCACGCCATAGGTGGAGCGAGAGCCAAAACCACGAATCGACAGTTGCAGATCCTGGGCATAGTTTTGCCGGTTCTGCACCTGCAGGCCCGGTACGGCGCCCAGTGATTCAGAGAGATTGACGCGCGGGGCGGCCTGGCGCATTTCATCCCCATTGACCACGCTGACGGCGGCGGGGGTATCCAGTTCAGAAACAGTGGTTGGCGCGGCGGTCACCACCATGGTTTGTTCATCAGCGGTCTGGGCCGCGGCAATCAGCGGTAGCAGCAGCGCCGGCAGGGCGGCGTGACGCACGGACAGGATTTTCATCGATAGTACTCGGGAGACGAACCAAATGGAACATATGTAGATATGTTACCCCGTTTGTAAAACATTTGAAAATTATTAACCGCCGTTGGTTAACGGATAGTGCTTCTTGCTGATGAATTTACCGAACAACAACAATTAGCGCTCCACTTTGAGATAAATAATGATTACTATTCGCATTCAAAAATAAGGGTAAAGCCAGGACTTTACCGCCGGAAGCGATGTCGGGTCAGCACATACTGGTTTATCAAAGGGAGTCGTCATGTCACTACGTCATTTTGCCGCGCCGCGTCTGCGCCATTCACTGTTATTCACCTCTCTGCTGCTGGCAGGTAGCTTTAGCGCCCACGCTGCGGATGAGATGCTGCGTAAGGCCGTCGGAAAAGGGGCCTACGAAATGGCCTACAGCCAGCAGGAGAACGCGTTATGGGTCGCCACGTCGCAGAGTCGCTCACTGGACAAGGGCGGTATTGTTTATCGTCTTGACCCCACCACCCTGGACGTGACGCAGATTATTCACAACGATCTGAAGCCGTTCGGCGCTGCTATCAACCATGCCACCGGCACGCTGTGGTTTGGCAATACCGTCGACAGCACCGTCACCGCCATTGACGCCAAAACCGGCGCCGTGAAAGGGCGTCTGGTGCTGGACGAGCGTCAGCGCAGTGAAACCGTACGCCCACTGCAACCGCGCGAGCTGGCGGTCAATGAGCAGACCAACACGGTCTACATTACCGGTCTGGGCAAAGAGAGCGTGATTTGGGTGGTAGATGGCGCGACCCTGAAGCTGAAAACCACTATTACCGGCACCGGGGCAATGGCGACGGGTCTGGCGATCGATCCGCAGGCGAAACGCCTCTATACCACCAATGCCGACGGCGAACTGCTGACCATCGACAGCGAGAGCAATACCATTGTGTCGCGCAAGAAATTGCAGGACGATGGCAAAGCGCACTTCTACTTAAACCTGAGCCTTGATACCGCCGGTCACCGCGCCTTTATTACCGACAGCAAGCAGCCGGAAGTGCTGGTGGTCGATACCCGCGATGGTAAGGTGCTGGAGAAAATCGCCGCGCCGGAATCGCTGGCGGTGCTGTTTAACCCGACGCGTAATGAAGCCTATGTGACGCACCGTAAGGCCGGGGAAGTCAGCGTTATCGATGGCAAGCGCTACAAGATCGTGAAGACCTTTAAAACGCCGACTCACCCCAACAGCCTGGCGCTTTCTGATGACGGCAAAACGCTGTATGTCAGCGTGAAACAGGCTTCCAGCCGTGAGAAAGAGGCCACCGCGCCGGACGACGTGATCCGCATCGCGCTGTAAGATGCCCGGGGCGACGACGATCGGTCAAGGTCGCGCCCCGCATGCCGCCCGGCACCTCACCCTCTGTTACAAACGCGTATTGGCCTGATAAACCAGATGGTTATACACTTAACGCTTTCCCGCCTTGCGCGGGCAGTGGTAATCAGTGGAGATAAAATGAAAAAGCCATTTATGGTGATTTGCGCCGGTGCGATGCTGGCGCTGCTGGCAGGCTGTTCGTCCAACTACGTTATGACCACCAAAAGCGGTCAGACGATCGTCACCCACGGCAAGCCGCAGCTGGATAAAGAAACGGGGATGACCAGCTATATCGATGAGTCGGGTAATAAGCGGGAAATTAACAGTAGCGACGTGTCGCAGCTGGTTGAGGATAACTAAATCCTGACCTCCCGGTTTGTCCGTCGCGGGCAAACCGGGAGTCCTGCCAGTTACTTCCTGAGCGTCGGCGCCGTACTGTGGATAGCATGCACGCGTTTACGCACGCCAAACCAGCCAGCTACCAGCAGCACCGCCAGTAATGGAATTGAGCCAATGGTGTAAGTGCCGTTCGGATAATCGAAGGCCATCAGCACCAGCACACTGAACAGGAACAGCAGCGTCAGCCAGGAGGTGAATGGCGCCCCCGGCATTCTGAAGCTCACCTTCGCCGCTTTTCCTTCCTTGATCGCTTTGCGCAGACGCATCTGACACACCACGATAAAGCCCCAGGAAGCAATGATCCCCAGCGACGCGACGTTCAGCACGATCTCAAACACCTGCGACGGCACCAGATAGTTGAGGAACACCCCCACCACATACACCGCCAGCGTCGCCAGGATCCCGGCGTAAGGGACGTGGTGACGGCTCATCTTCGACATAAACTTCGGCGCGGAGCCCCCCATCGACATGGAGCGCAGGATACGTCCGGTGCTGTAGAGGCCGGAGTTGAGGCTGGAGAGGGCGGCGGTTAACACCACGATGTTCATTACGCTGCCGATATACGGTACGCCCAGTTTGGAGAAGAAGGTGACGAACGGGCTCTGTCCTGCCTGGTAGGCGGTCCACGGCAGGAGCAGCACCAGCAGCACCACCGAACCGACGTAGAACAGGCCGATACGCCAGATCACGCTGTTGATGGCCTTCGGTACCATCGACTCCGGATCTTTACACTCGCCGGCCGCGGTGCCCACCAGTTCAATGGAGGCGAAGGCAAAGACCACGCCCTGCACCAGCACCAGCGCCGGCAGAAGGCCGTGAGGGAAGAAGCCACCGTTATCGGTGATCAGATGGAAGCCGGTGGCATTGCCGTCCAGCGGCTTACCGGAGCCGAGGAAAATGGTGCCGACCACGAGGAACGCAACGATCGCCAGCACTTTGACCAGCGCGAACCAGAACTCCATCTCGGCGAACCATTTTACGCCGATCATGTTCATGGTACCGACGATCGCCAGCGCGCCGAGGGCGAAGACCCACTGTGGCACATCGCCAAACGCGCCCCAGTAGTGCATATACAGCGCCACGGCGGTGATATCGACGATCCCGGTCATGGCCCAGTTAACGAAGTACATCCAGCCGGCCACGTAAGCGGCCTTTTCACCGAGGAATTCCCTGGCATAGGAGACGAAGCTGCCGCTCGAGGGGCGGTGGAGAACCAGTTCGCCGAGGGCGCGAAGAATAAAGAAGGAGAAGATGCCGCAGACCAGATAGACCAGGGCGAGCGCTGGCCCTGCCATTTGTAAACGTGCCCCGGCGCCGAGGAACAAACCGGTACCGATAGCGCCGCCGATGGCGATCATCTGTACCTGACGGTTGCCCATCGCTTTGTGATAACCCGCTTCATGTGAGTTGAGCCAGTGGCGTTTCGCAGCATGGTGCTCCGCTGCAGTGTCGTGTTTCGTATTCATTGATGTATCAGTTTCCTGTCAATGCCCATGTTTGCAGCCGGAGTGGATGACGGCTGGCACATTATGCTGGCTTTCTCATCATTCTGACGTAGGAGATAAGCTCAGACATGGCGCTGAATCCTACACGTAACGTAATAGTTACGCACCTAAAACATTTACCGATAGCATTTGACAGATTTATCAATGAGATCAGCGTCGCAGAGTTTCCAGCAACAGAGTGAAAGCGCTGGTATGCTGGCGTCGACTGGGGTAGTAGAGATGGTAGCCGGGGAAGGTGGGGGTCCAGTCCGCCAGCACTTGCACCAGCCGGCCACTGGCTAAGGCCTCCGCCACGCAGTCATCCGGAACGTAGGCCAGACCGAGGCCCGCCTCCGCCGCATCGATGCGCTGCGGCAGGCTGTTGAGGATCACTTGCCCCTCCACCCGGACCTGGATATCCCGGCCGTCGCGGGCAAACTCCCAGGCGTAAAGTCCACCTCGTGTCGGCAGGCGCAGATTGATGCAGCGATGCTGCGCAAGATCCCAGGGCGTCTGCGGCGTACCGGCCTGCTGCAGATAGGCTGGCGAACCCACTACCACCATCCGCATATCCGGGGCAATGCGCACGGCAATCATCTCTTTCGCCACCTGTTCGCCGAGTCGCACCCCGGCGTCAAACCGGCCATCCACGATATCCGTGAGGCCATTATCAACAGTGATTTCGATGTTAATATCCGGATATTGCAGCATAAATGGCTTTAGCGCCGGCCAGAGTACGGTGCTGGTGGCATGCTCCCCGGCGGTGATGCGCAGGTTGCCCGCCGGGCGTTCGCGCGTATCGCGCAGCGCGGTCAGCGCCCGCTCCATCTCCTCCAGATGCGGACCGAGGCGCTGTATCAGTCGCTCACCCGCCTCGGTCGTTACCACGCTGCGGGTGGTGCGGGTCAGCAGCCGCACATCGAGACGCGCTTCGAGATGGCGCATGGCATGGCTGAGCGCCGACTGCGACACGCCGAGCTGGGCCGCTGCGCGGGTAAAGCTGCGCTCACGCGCCACCACCATAAAGGAGAGCAGATCGTTTACGTTCTCTTTTAGCATAATCTTTCCGGATTGATGAATACCGCTCACAGGTACGCAGAGTGTAAGCCCGACGGAGGGGAGGCGCCAGTCTGATAGCCGGACGCAGTGGAGCAGAATGACCACCACGGTTAACAACGCAGGGTTTAATTCATCAAGACGGTGAATGTGATGTAAGATGTCCAAAAAACTGCAGCGCCAGGCGAACCCACACAATGACACCCTTACACTTTCATAAATATCACGGGCTGGGTAATGATTACCTGGTATGCCATCGCGACGTTGCCGAACAGTTGAGCAACGAGCATATTCAAATGCTGTGCCATCGCCACTATGGCGTGGGATCGGATGGTCTGCTGATCGACAGCGGCGATCAGATCAATCCCACACTGCGTATTATCAATCCGGACGGCTCCGAAGCGGAGAAAAGCGGTAACGGGCTACGGATCTATGCGCGTTATCTTTTTGATATCGGTCGTGTTGGCCATGAGCCCTTTCTGGTACACACGGCGGGCGGTGACGTTTATTGCACTGTGCATGGCGATGTTCATCAGATTAGCGTCGACATGGGGCGGGCGAATTTCAATCCGGCGGCGCTGCCCGCCTTAGTGAATTTGCCTGAGGCGGTGAATTATCCTTTGCCGCTGGCGGATGAAACCCTGTCCGTCGTGCTGGTCTCCATGGGCAATCCCCACTGCGTTGTCCTCGTCGATAAGCTCGACCTGGCGCAGGTTCATCGTTTAGGGCCGCAAATCGAAAACCATTCCTTGTTCCCCAAACGCACCAATGTCCAGTTCGTGGAAGTTATCGATCGCCATACGCTAAAGATTGGTATCTGGGAGCGGGGCGCGGGGTTCACGATGGCCTCCGGGAGCAGCAGTTGCGCGGCTGCCAGCGCGATGCGCCGGTTAGGGAAGGTGGACGATCGGGTGGATGTCAACATGCCTGGTGGTCAGCTGCACATCACCTTCGACGCGGATTTTCAAGTCCGTATGCGTGGCCCGGTGCATAAAATCGCCAGCCTGACGCTGGATAAAGACTGCTTTGTTGGCGGCAGCGCCATCTTCACTGGCGCTGCATAACAGATGGCGCGGTCAGCCTGAAATTAACTCTCCTGAGGATCAGCCGACGGCCCGTTTGCCGAACAAACGATGGTGGCATGGTCCCACCAGGCATTGTGCTTAACATCGGTGGCAAGGACGCTAAACTGCGCCTGCTGTATCTCATTCAGTAAAGCCGGGAGGGGTTTAAGCGTACGCCAGGGCTGCCCCTCTTTCAGGAGATGATGCTTGACAGGATCGTAAGTGGCGAGGTCTTCAGCATAACGAGGAAGCCCGCACATCGAGCCGATCACCAGCCGGCCTGCGGGTTTCAGCAATCTTCTCGCCTCGGCGAAAAAACGGCGACGCTCATCTTCCAGCAGACAATGTAAACAGCTGCCATCAATGATTAAGGCAAACTGGGCATCCTCACATTGAGAAAGATGACAGACGTTGCCGACGAAAAATGTGGCGTCCAGACCCGCTTGCTGAAAACGGTCTTCTGCCCAGCGGATCGCCGTTTCGGACACATCAACACCCGATACGGCATAGCCTCTTTCCGCCAGATACTGGGCTGCCATGGCACCATTGCCACATCCCAGTTCAAGTACCGGCGCGCCGGGAGCGGGTAAATAGCCATGGGCATCCAGCCAATGAAATGTTTTTTCTTGTTGTATCTTTGCCCTGGCAAAACCATCACCCGCCCAGGCGCTGGCTCCGTTGGCTAACAGTTGTCTGTAGCGGGCTTCATAGGGGTTCATCCTGAAAACACCTTTTATCATTGATAAACATCACTACTATATACGCCATTTAACATTGAAATAAGTATTCGTTTGGCTACCAGGGAGAAACAGAGATGAACATCAACGTGGTCGGCACCAGCGGCTCAGGCAAATCCACTCTGGCCCGGCGCCTGGCGCACAGGCTGGGACTACCCTGGATCGAGCTCGATCGCCTGTACTGGCGGCCGAACTGGCAGGGCACGCCGGATGAGCCGTTTTTCGCCGCTATTGCCGCCGCTACGGCCTCGCCGGGCTGGGTGCTGGATGGCAATTACAATCGCAGCCGCAGCGTCAAATGGCGCGAGGTGGATCTGGTGATCTGGGTCGACTATAGCCTCTGGCGCACGCTGCGCCAGGCGGTGTGGCGGGCGACGAGCCGGGCGTGGCGGCATCAGGAGCTGTGGCCGGGCACGGGCAACCGCGAGAGCTTTCGCCGTTCGTTCTGCAGCCGGGAATCCATTATCCTCTGGACGCTGAAAACCTGGCGGCAGAATCGCCGACGCTATCTGGCCGATATGCAGGATCCGCAATATCGTCATATTCGCTTCGTCCGGGTGCGCAGTCCGCGGCAGGCTGAGGCGCTGCTCCGCGAGCTGGAAGCGCAGCGGCCAGGCGGGCATATCTAATTTTCAGCAGTACACATGTGAATTAATTGTTTCTCAATAGTTAGCTGAGATTTTAATAATGCAGGCACGTACTTTCATATGAGCCTGCGAAATGTCTTATCGAATCAGTATCCTGGATAAAAGTCCGCTTGCCGCCGGGGAAACCGCCGCGCAGGCGCTGGCGCGTACATTAACGCTGGCGCAACACGCCGAAGCCTGGGGCTATCACCGCTTCTGGGTCGCCGAACACCACAATACCGATCAGCTGGCGAGCCCCTCGCCGGAGCTGGTTATCGCCTGGCTGCTGGGCCACACCCGGCGCATTCGTCTTGGGTCCGGCGGCGTCATGCTCCAGCACTACAGCCCCTATAAAGTCGCGGAAAACTTTAACCTGCTGGCTGCCCTCGCGCCGGGTCGCATCGATCTCGGGGTGGGCAAGGCGCCTGGCGGCCTGCCGCTCTCCACCCGCGCCCTGCAGCAGGGCCTGCATCAGGAGGAGAAAGGGACCTTTGCCGATCAGCTGGCGCAGCTGGATAACTGGCTGTCACTGACTGAGCCAGGGGGAGAGGAGAGCCTGCGCGCCACGCCGATCCCGCCGCGACGGGCCGACGGATTTCTGCTCGGCGCCAGCCTGGAGAGTGCGGAACTGGCCGCCCGTCTTGACTGGAACTTCGTGTTTGCGGCCCATCTCAATGGCGACAGCGCGCTACGCCGCACGGTGATCAACCGCTGGCGCGAGCTCAGCCCGCGTGAGGCGATCGTCGCCGTGCAGGTGGTGGTGGCTGACGATCCGGCCACCGCCGCCGCGCTGGCGCAGCAGGTCGAGGTGTGGGGCGTGGAGCTGGAGAACGGCCAGCGGGTGACCGTCGGCAGTGAGGCTCAGGCCGTCGCCTTTGCCCGCCAGGCTGGCAGCCGGCCGACACGCATCCACCGCCGCGAATCTTCACTGATCTCCGGTACTCCCGAACAGGTTAAAGCCCGGCTTGACGCGCTGCAGGCGGAAGATCAGCTGGATGAATTAATCATTGATACCCCTATTAGCGACGGGCCAGCGCGCCTGCACTCCCTGCGCCTGCTGGCGCAGGCTCACTACGGCAAGGAGGTGCTGAATGTCCTTTGAACAACAACTGATTAGCTGGCGGCGCGAGCTGCACCAGAACCCGGAGCTCTCCCTGCAGGAGGTAGCCACCACCGCGCGGATCCGCGACTGGCTGCAGAGCGGCGGGCTGACTCTGCTGCCCTTCGATCTGAAAACCGGGCTGGTCGCCGAAGTCGGCAGCGGCGACAAGGTGATTGCCCTGCGGGCGGACATCGACGCGTTGCCCATCGAGGAGGCGACCGGTCTGCCTTACCGCTCGCAAAATGAAGGGGTGATGCATGCCTGCGGCCATGATATTCACACCAGCGTAATGCTGGGGGCGGCGCTGCTGCTGAAGGAGCGGGAAGCGGAACTCCCGGGGCGGGTGCGGATCCTGTTTCAGCCGGCAGAGGAAAATTTTGGCGGCGCGAAAACCCTGATCCGCGCCGGGGCGCTGGAGGACGTGTCGGCGATCTTTGGCATGCACAATGAGCCCGGCCTGCCGGTGGGCGAATTTGCCACCCGCGGCGGCGCGTTCTACGCCAACGTCGACCGCTTCGTCTTCAAAGTGACCGGGAAGGGGGCGCATGCCGCCCGTCCACATGAAGGAAAGGATGCGATCCTGCTGGCCAGCCAGCTGGTGACGGTGCTGCAGAGCGTGGCCAGTCGGGAAGTGAACACCCTCGACTCGGTGGTGCTCAGCGTGACGCGGATCCAGGGAGGCAATACCTGGAACGTGCTGCCGGAGAGCGTCGAGCTGGAAGGGACGCTGCGCACTCACAGCAGTGAAGTGCAGCAGCGGGTCAAGGCCCGGGTCAGCGAGATCGCGGCCGGTTTCGCCAGCGCCTTTGGCGCACAGATTGACGTCTTCTGGTATGCCGGCCCGACGGCGCTGGTCAATGACGCCCGCTGGGCCGACTTCGCCAGCGACGTGGCGGCCCAGGCCGGGTACCGCACCCATCACGCCGATCTGCATCTCGGTGGCGAAGATTTTGCGGTCTATCTTCAGCATATTCCCGGGGCGTTCGTCAGCATCGGCAGCGCCAGCGAATATGGTCTGCACCATCCGGCATTTAATCCGGACGAACGGCTTATTGCGCCCGCAGCGCACTATTTCGCCCAGCTGGCGGAACAGGCATTACAACATATTTAATGGATGACAGGGGAAGGGGGAACTATGTCTGAAAATCGACAATTGCGTCTGGGAACGATATTACATGGCGCATCGGGAAATATGTCCGCCTGGCGTCATCCGGCGGCGCAGGCGGACGCCAGTATTAATTTTAACTTTGTCACGCAGACGGCGTTAAAAGCGGAAGAGGGGAAGCTGGATTTTATTTTTGTCGCCGACGGGTTATATATCAATGAAAAATCGATTCCCCATTTTTTAAATCGCTTCGAACCTTTAACGGTACTTTCCGCGCTGGCCGCGGTCACCCGGCGTCTGGGACTTGTGGGGACCTTATCCACTTCGTACAGTGAGCCGTTTACTACCGCCCGCCAGTTCGCCAGCCTCGACCATTTAAGCCAGGGACGGGCGGGGTGGAATGTCGTCACTTCGCCGCTGGAAGGGTCGGCGAAAAACTTCTCCCGGGCCCAGCATCCGGATCATGCGCTGCGCTATCGCATTGCCGATGAATATCTGCAGGTGGTGAAAGGCTTATGGGATTCATGGGAAGAAGACGCCTTTGTGCGCAATAAGGAGACTGGCCAGTTCTTTGATAAAAATAAACTGCATACGCTCGATCACCATGGCGATTTCTTTAAAGTGGCCGGGCCGCTAAATATTGCCCGCACGCCACAGGGACGGCCGATTATTTTCCAGGCCGGCGCGTCGGACGACGGCAAGAAATTAGCCGCACGCCACGCCGATGCCATTTTTACCCATCAGGAATCGCTGGCCGAGGCGCAGGCATTTTATCAGGATGTCAAAAGCCAACTCAGCGCATATCAGCGCACCCCGGACCAACTGCATATCTTCCAGGGCGTCAGCGTCATCGTCGGGGATGACGCCGAGGATGCGGAACGTCAGTACCAGACTACCGCGGCGCTGGTTTCCATCGAGGATGCGCTGAATTATCTGGGGCGGTATTTCGAACATCATGATTTTTCGCAGTATCCGCTTGATGAACCGTTCCCGGATATTGGCGATTTGGGACAAAACAGCTTCCGCAGCACCACCGACGAGATTAAACGTCACGCCCGCGAGCGGGGATTAACCCTGCGCCAGGTGGCCCTGGAGGCAGCGAGTCCGCGTCCGCGCTTTACCGGCACCGCCAGCGATGTCGCCGATGGCCTGCAATTGTGGTTCGAACAGCACGCGGCGGACGGTTTCATTATTCAGGGCGGCACGCCGGAAACCTTCCCGCGCTTTGTGGATGAGGTGGTTCCGCTGTTACAGGCGCGCGGCCTGTTCCGTCGCGACTATCCGGGCACCACCCTGCGGGAAAGTCTGGGTCTGGCGCTACCTGCTAACCAATTCCAAAAATAATAAAAGAGAATCACGCTATGCAGAAAACAACACTCTTGCTGGCCGTCGCGTTGGCATTTAGCGCCTCGTCGTGGGCCCAGGACGTCAAGATCAATGGCACCGGGGTGAGCCTGGAGGCCAACAAAACGCCGATTCACACAGCGAAAAATCCACAGGCCATTGCGCTGTTGCCGAAAGATCTGCATCTGGCGGTGCCGGGGAAATTCACCGTCGCGGTGGCAGCCCTGAACTCACCGCCGCTGACGGTCTTCGCCGATGACAATAAAACCCTGCTCGGTAGCGAGACGGATATCGCCCGGCTGGTGGCGGAGAGCCTCGGGCTGGAAGTAAACGTGGTTCCCACTTCATGGGAAGACTGGCCGCTGGGGGTTACCTCCGGCAAATATGATGCCGCGATCAGCAATATTACCGTCACCAAAGAGCGCAAAGAGAAGTTCGATTTCGCCACCTACCGTAAAGACTCGCTGGGCTTCTACGTCAAAAGCACCAGTCCGCTGAACAAAATTGACAAGGCGGAGGACATCGCCGGGCTGAAGATTATCGTCGGCTCCGGTACTAACCAGGAGGCGATCCTGCTGGCGTGGAACGCGGAGAACGTCAAGAAGGGGCTGAAGCCGTTTACCCCGGTCTACACCAAGGATGACGCCGCCCAGACGCTGGCCCTGCAGACCGGGCGCGCCGATGCCTACTTCGGCCCCAATGTGATAGGCGCGTGGAAGGCGGCGCTGACCGGCAAAACCAAACTGGTGGGCAGCGTCGATGGCGGCTGGCCGAAAGCGGCGCATATCGCGGTGACGCTGAAAAAAGACAGCGGGCTGGTGAATGCCGTCCAGGCGGCGCTGAACGGCGCTATCGCCAGCGGGGACTACGCCAAAGTGCTTAACCGCTGGGGCGAAGGGGTGGAGAGTATTCCGCAATCAGAAATCAACCCACCCGGACTGGGCGACTGACAGGAGGCGCGATGAGCGAAGCATTCCGCGATATTTCTCCGGACGCACCGGAGCTGCAGCCGATTATTAGCGGGCTGTTTGCCGAATATGCCGCCCGCTACGGCGACTATTTTTCCCGCGATGCGGAAGTGGAGTTGACTGAGTGGTATTTGCCGCCGCAGGGGCTGTTTATCGTCCTTGAGCGTGAGGGCGAAATTATCGCCACCGGCGCTTATAAACCGAAAGATCGCCACACCGCGGAGATCAAACGTATCTGGACGCACCGTCGTCTGCGCCAGCAGGGGCTGGCGGCGAAGGTGGTCCAGGAGCTGGAACGGCGGGCGGTGCTGGCCGGGTACAGCCATATCTACCTGACCACCGGCTTCCGTCAGCCGGAGGCGGTAAAGCTCTATCTCAGCCAAGGGTATGAGGCGCAGTTTGACCTCACGCGAGACCCGGAAGAGTACAGTCAGCCGCCGTACGATGGCCGGCTGCGGTTCACTAAAGCGCTGGCGGTGAGCGCCTTCAGTCACAGCGCTTGAGGAGGCATGATGCATTCATCTGAAACGATAAAAGTGGTGCCAGCGCGCTATCCGCTGCGGGTGGTCGGGGCCCTGGTCGCCCTGCTGGTGCTGGCGGTGGTGATCCAGTCGGTGGCCTTTAACCCGCGCTGGGAGTGGGGCGTCTTCGCCCGCTGGTTCTTCGACCCGGTGATCCTCGAGGGGCTGGGACAAACCCTGCTCCTGACCCTGCTCGGAACGGTGCTGAGCGTGATCTTCGGCGGCCTGCTGGCGCTGGCCCGTTTGTCCTCATCGTGGCTGCTCAGCAGCCTCGCCTGGGGCTATATCTGGTTGTTTCGCTCGCTGCCGCTGATTGTGGTGCTGATTATTCTGTACAACTTTT
Source organism: Klebsiella sp. RC2 (assembly GCF_014192815.1). Classification (NCBI taxonomy): domain Bacteria; kingdom Pseudomonadati; phylum Pseudomonadota; class Gammaproteobacteria; order Enterobacterales; family Enterobacteriaceae; genus Klebsiella; species Klebsiella sp. RC2. The sequence goes on from NZ_JACHYL010000008.1 coordinate 133,976, forward strand.
CCTATCTCTACGACACCCTGTCGCTGGGGATCCCGTTTACCGGCGTCACCTGGGCCAGCTATCAGACCATTAACGTGCTGGGGCAATTCTCCACGGCGGTGGTGGGCCTGACGCTGGTGCAGAGCGCCTATACCGCGGAGATCATTCGCGGTGGCTTTTTGGGGGTCGACCATGGGCAGTATGAAGCCGCCGCTGCACTGGGGCTTCCCGCCTGGCGACGTACGCTGCGCATTATTCTGCCGCAGGCGCTGCGCACCATCCTGCCCTCCGGCTTCAATGAGATCATCAGTCTGGCCAAGGGAACGGCGATGGTGTACGTCCTGGCGATGCCGGAACTGTTCTACACCATCCAGATGATCTACAACCGTACCCAGGAGGTGATCCCGCTGTTGATGGTTGGCGCCGCCTGGTATCTGGCAATCACCAGCGTCCTCTCCGCCATTCAGTATCTGGTGGAACGCGCCCTGGCGCGCAGCGAGCGCCGCTCGGCGGTAAACAGCGCCCGCAGCAGCCGTCTGAATCAACCCGCACGTCAACCACAGCCGCAGGAGGCCGTTCATGCCCAGCTCTCATAATGGCCATATCTCTATCACCGGGGTCAGCAAATACTATGGCCGCCACAAGGCGCTGGACGATGTGTCGCTGGAGATCCCCCCGGGCACGGTAACGGTGATCCTCGGCCCTTCCGGCTCGGGCAAGTCGACGCTGCTGCGCACCATCAATCACCTCGAACGTGTCGATGAGGGATTTATTCAGATTGACGGCGACTATATTGGTTATCGCCGCAAAGGCGACAAGCTGTATGAGATGAAAGAAAAGGAAATTCTTCGCCAGCGGATCAACGTCGGCTACGTGTTCCAGAACTTTAACCTGTTTCCGCACCTGACGGTGCTGGAGAACCTGATTGAGGCGCCGATCGCCCACAAGCAGGTCACGCGCAAAGAGGCCATTGCCCGCGCTTATGAACTGCTGGACGTTGTCGGACTGCGCAATAAAGCCGACGCCTGGTCGCGGCATCTCTCAGGCGGCCAGCAGCAGCGTATCGCGATTGCCCGGGCGCTGGCACTGGACCCGCGGGTGATCCTGTTTGATGAGCCCACCTCGGCGCTCGATCCCGAGCTGGTGGGCGAGGTACTGGATGTCATCAAGAAGCTGGCGCGCTCCGGTACCACCCTGGTGGTGGTGACCCACGAGGTAGGCTTTGCCCGCGAGGTGGCCGACCAGGTGGTGTTTATGGTCGACGGCAGGATCGTCGAGCAGGGCAGCAGCGACGAGGTGCTCAACCATCCGCAGCATCCGCGTACCCGACAGTTTTTATCCAGGGTACTGCCGTCATGAACAGAGCGCTAATGACCCTTGTTCTCAGCGCTTTTGCCATGAGCGCTCACGCGGCGCTGGATCTGCGTGCCAATGAGCAGCCATTGCCGGTCACCCGCGACCCGCAGGCGATAGCGAAAATTCCGCCGGGCTATCGCTTCGTCGAGCCGGGGACGCTGACGGTGGCGATCTCGGCGCTCAATTCGCCGCCGCTGGCGCTGCTGGCCAGCGACAACCGCACGCGGATCGGCAGCGACCCGGATATGGCCCGCCTGCTGGCCGGAAGCCTTGGCCTGAAACTCAGGCTGGTGCCCACCGCGTGGGAGGACTGGCCGCTGGGCATCGCCTCCGGCCGCTACGATGTGGCGCTGATCAATATCGCGGTAACCGAGAAGCGCAAAGAGAAGTTCGATTTTGCGACTTACCGGGTGGACTCCCTGGCCTTCTCGGTGAAATCCACCAGCGACATCGCCGCGGTAAACGGACCCGCCGACCTCGCCGGGCGCAAAGTGATCGTCGGGTCCGGCACCAATCAGGAGCGGATCCTGCTGGGCTGGAATGAGGACAACCGTGCCGCCGGACGGCCGCAGGCCCAGCCGGTCTACCTGACCGATGATGCCTCCGGCAACCTCTATATCCAGTCCGGGCGAGCGGATATCTTTTTCGGCCCGCAGTCGGTGGCAGCCTATAAGGCCGCCCTTAACGGCCAGACCCGGGTGGTGGGCCTGGGGCCGAAAAAAGCGTGGGTGGCGACAACCACCAAAAAAGGCAACGGCCTGGTCTTTGCCCTGCAGGCAGCCCTCGACGGGGCGATTGCCCGCGGTGAATATCAGCAGGTGCTGGCGCGCTGGGGAGAGCAGGGCGAGGCGGTGGAGCAGTCGGTGGTCAACCCGCCGGGGATAACCTACTAAAAAACCGCTGTTTCGCCGGAGTACGACGCGAAACAGCGGAGGCGAATGCTCGCCAGGGTCTTCAATCAAACGGTGCGCGGAGTGAGCGTCAAGCGATCCAGCGGCCCAACGATAAACAGATAGGAGAACAGGCCCAGCACGCCCATGGAACCGACGTAGAGGATGGCGTAATCAAACGAGTGGGTGTTGGCGAGGATCACCCCGATGACCAGCGGGGTAATGATGCTCGCCAGGTTGCCGCACATATTGAACACGCCACCGGCAATACCGAGCATCTCTTTCGGCGAGGTGTCGCTCAGCACGCACCAGCCGAGGTTCCCGAAACCTTTGGCAAAGAACGCCAGACTCATGGCGGCGATCACCACCACTTCCGAGGAGGTGTAGTTGGCGACGACAATGACGCAGGAGAGCAGCATGCCGCAGATCACCGGGAGCTTACGAGCGGTGGTCAGACTGTAACCGCGTTTCAGCAGCCAGTCCGAAAACACGCCGCCCAGCAGGCCACCGATAAATCCAGCTATGGCCGGGATACTGGCGACAAACCCGACCTTGAGGATTGACATGCCTTTGGCCTGGTAGAGGTAAGTCGGAAACCAGGTGAGGAAGAACCAGGTAATCGATGTGACGCAGAACTGGCCGATATAAACCCCGATCATCATGCGATTGACGCAGACGCTTTTAATCTGCGCGAGAGTTAATTTTTGCGGCGTTTTTTGGCTACCTAATTCCGGTACGCCGCCGCCTTCACGAATATAATCGAGCTCCTGCGGGTTAATTTTAGGATGATGTGAAGGATCCTTCACTTTTACCAGCCAGAATATTCCCAGCACCACCCCGATAGCGCCAATATAATAAAAGACATAGTGCCAGCTTAAATTATGCAGAATGATGGTCATCAGCGGCGTAATAATGCCCAGCGAAATATACTGCGCGGCCTGATAGACCGAGGTGACAAATCCACGCTCTTTATTGGGGAACCACTGGACGCTCAGGCGACTGTTGGCCGGAAAAGCGGGCGCTTCAATGGCCCCCATCATCAGACGCAGGATCACCAGCACCACCAGCGGACTGGCAAACAGATAAATAGTGCCCTGAAACATAGTGACGACCGACCAGCCAATCAGCGCGCAGCCGTAGACCAACCGCGAACCATATTTATCCAGCAGCCAGCCGCCGGGGATTTGCATAATGACGTAGGAAATACCAAACACCGAAAAGGCCAGGCCCATTGCTTCAGGGTCAAAACCTAACTCTTTACTCATCATCGGCGCGACAACGGACAGGGTGGCCCGGTCAGCATAATTAAATACGGTCGCGAGAAATAAAAAAACCAATATACCGTAACGCACGTTGCTGCGTTTTATTTGCTGTTGCATGTTATTCAACTCCTTTGCAGGGTTGTGAAGACACGTCATCTTTCAGGCCGCTTTGATGCTTGCTGACGGATTTCGTGTATTGCGAGTACAGCGGGTCAGAGGTTTATTCCCGGTGACGCTGCGCTTACCGGGGCTACGGGTTCTCAGTGGTCTGCGGACCGGTAGCCCGGATAAGGCGTGGACGCCGTCATCCGGGAGAAGTCATTACGGGCGTTTTCCAAACTCGCAGCTTTGCTGGGTCCAGCGGCGAGCCTGCTCGCTGAGGGTGAAGCCCAGACCATGGCGTTCGGAAACCCACATCCGGCCATCGCGCAGTTCTAGCTGCTCGTTAAACAGCGGGTTCAGCCACTCGAAGTGCTCCAGCCATGGCTCCAGCGGGTAGGCGGCGGCGAGATGCAGGTGCACCTCCATGGCAAAGTGCGGAGCCAGTTTGCGACCGTGCTTCGCGGCCAGATCCATTATTTTCAGGAACGGGGAGATCCCACCGACGCGCGGGGCGTCCGGTTGCACGAAGTCGCTGGCGTTGCCGAGGATCAATTGCTCATGTTCGCGGAAGCTGGTCAGCATCTCGCCGGTGGCAATCGGCGTATCCAGCGCGGCAGCCAGCTGCGCGTGGCCTTCGACGTCATAGGCATCCAGCGGCTCCTCAATCCAGATCAGATTGAACGGCTCCATTTTGCGCCCCATGCGGATGGCGGTTTCGCGATCCCACTGCTGGTTGGCATCGACCATCAGCGGGAAGTCATCACCCAGCACTTCGCGCACCGCCGTCAGACGACGGATATCCTCGGCAGTATTAGGCTGACCGACTTTCAGTTTAATCCCGCCGATGCCGTTTTCACGGGAGATAGCCACGTTTTTCAACACCTGATCCAGGGGGGTATGCAGGAAGCCGCCGGAAGTGTTGTAGCACTGCACGGAATCACGATGTGAACCCAGCAGTTTGGCCAGCGGTAGACCGGCGCGTTTGGCTTTCATATCCCACAGGGCAATATCGATAGGGGAGATAGCTTGTACCGCCATGCCGCTCCGGCCGACGGAAGCCCCGGCCCACAGCAGTTTGGTGTAGATCTTGTCGATGTCGTTCGGATCTTCGCCAAGCAGATTATCGGCTATCTCTTTGGCGTGAGCGTAAATACCCTGGCCGCCCGCGCGTTTCGAGTAGCTAAAGCCGACGCCGGTGAATCCATCCCGGGAGTGAATTTCCGCGATGATAATCGCCACTTCGGTCAGCGGTTTTTGGCGACCGGTCAGCACTTTGGCATCGCTGACGGGGGTGGCCAGCGGCAGAAAAGCCAGCGACAGTTTAACGTGGTCAATGCGGTCACCGGTTTCAGCGGCGGTTTTGACGCCGAAAGCTTTGGCGTAGGTTACGGACTCGGAATTGGCGCTTGAGGTCATAGTAGTGTCCTTTTTGATAATAAAATGATTGCGCTATCATTTGTAATGGTGAAATGCTTTTGACGCTACGCTAGTGGTTTTAATTTGTACAAACGATCACAATTGGCCGTTATAAAGGCGAAAACTTTGCTGTGCAGGTCACAATCCAAAACAGTTTGTGAAAAGTGACAAGTCATAATGATAGCGATAACATTTTATATTGCAGGTCGTTGATTCTGTTAGGGGAGACGCGGCGGGCGCTGGCAATTGCGTGGGGCATCATCAATAATGCCCACAGGAAACGACTTAACACAGGGGCTTAGCCGTGAAAAGCAAAAAACCGACGCGGGCGCCGACGCTGGAGGATGTGGCTCGCAGCGCCGGGTTGTCGCCGATGACGGTCAGTCGGGCGCTGAATACGCCCCAGCTGGTCAGGCCAAAAACGGTAGAGAAAGTGATGCAGGCTGTGCAGGCGACGGGCTATATCCCCAATGCGCTGGCCGGCGGCCTCGCCTCCAGGCGCAGCAAGCTGGTGGCGGTCGTGGTACCGCAAATCAATAACAATATGTTTGTCGATACCATCCAGGCGCTGAGCGATACCCTGGCGGCGCGCGGCTACCATATGCTGCTGTGCGTGGCGGGCTATGACCGGCAGACCGAGGCCGAGCTGGTCTCTACCTTGCTTTCGCGGCGCCCTGATGGCGTGGTGTTAACCGGCATCCAGCATGCGCCGCTGTTAAAGAAAACGATTCTTAACGCCGCCACGCCGGTGGTGGAAATCTGGGATCTCACCCCGACGCCGCTGGATATGCTGGTCGGTTTTTCCCATGAAAAAGTGGGCGAAATCATTGGCGAGTATGTACTGGAGAAAGGCTACCAGCGACCAGGCCTGCTGTGGGCGGGCGATGCGCGCGCGATGTTGCGTAAGCAGGGGCTCTGTGCCCGACTGGCTAAAAAAGGGCTGGACGATGCGCCTCAGGTTGAAGTGCCGCTCCCGGCGTCGCTGGCGCTGGGGCGGCGCGGTCTGGCGGAGCTGCTCGCCGCCAGCGAGTTTGATGTGATCATCTGCAGCTCAGACACCCTCGCCCAGGGGGCGATTATGGAAGCCGAAAGCCGGGGGCTACGCGTACCGCAGGATCTGGCGGTGATCGGTTTTGGCGATCTGGATTTCGCCGCCAGCAATCGTCCGGCTATCACTACCGTCAGCGTCGACCGTCATGCCATCGGTGAACGGGCCGCTACGCTGCTGGCTGACCGCATCGAAGGGGGAGAAGACAGCGGGGTGATTATAGATATCGGCTTTCAGCTGGTGGCACGAGAATCGGCGTAGGCCTGCCTTTTCAGGGCATGGTGTGCCGGGTGGGTGAGCGGCGAATTTCTGCCTACACTTAGGCTTTACCCTGGAGGCAGACCATGATTACCGTTTATGGCGTGCCGGGATGGGGCTCGACGATTAGCGAGCTGATGCTCTCCCTGGCCGATATTCCCTACGAGGTGGTTGACGTGGAGGGCTTTGACCAGCCCGGTCCGGCGCGCGAGCGTCTGCGGCAGATTAATCCGCTGTGCCAGGTGCCCACCCTGAGGCTGGCCGATGGGAGCATCATGACCGAAACCGCCGCCATCGCGCTGATGATCCTCGATCAGCGTCCCGATTTGGCCCCCGCGCCGGGGACGCCGCAGCGTCAACAGTTCCAGCGTTTGCTGGTCTGGCTGGTGGCCAACGTCTATCCTACCTTTACCTATGCCGATTATCCGGAACGCTGGGCGCCCGCCGCCGCGGAGCAGCTGGTGGAGAATTGTCGCCAGTACCGGAAAAATCTCTATCTCTGGTTCGAACAGCAGCTGGCTGCCGGGCCGTGGGCGCTGGGCGCGTCGGTAACGTTGCTGGATTGCTATATCGCGGCGATGTACAGCTGGGGGCCGCGACAGGCGTGGTTTGACGACCACGCGCCAAAATTCGCCGCCATCGCCCGGGCGGTCTGTCAGCGACCGGAGCTGGCCGTGGCGCTACGCCGTAACAAGCTGATTTAACGCACGCGATGGCAACCAGAACGGCCATTCTGTGGTAGCGTTATGGCTCTGACCACAAGGAGTCTTTGCTATGCCGCATGTAGATATTAAATGTTTTCCCCGTGAACTGACTGACGAACAAAAAACCGCGCTGGCCGCTGACATCACAGAGGTGCTGATCCGCCATCTGAACAGCAAAGAGAGCGCCGTCAGCGTCGCGCTGACTCAGGTTGAGCCGGACGCGTGGCAGGCGGTGTGGGACAGTGAGATCGCCCCGCAGATGGCGCAGCTGATAAAGAAGCCGGGTTATAGCATGTAATTGCCACTGGCGGGCATGATGCCCGCCAGTGACGCTCGGTCAGAACCAAATCTCCGTCTGCACGCCGAAGTTCCATGTCCCGCCAGCGGTAAAGCCTTTGCTGCCGAAATCATCGTTGATCGCATAACGATCCAGGTCTTTATCCCAGTTCATCCACGTGACAAAGAAACGTATCTCCGGCCGCGCTTTGATATCAAACACATCGCCCACTTTAAAGGTGGGGGCGAAGGTCAGCTTGTAGAAATCACCGCGGACCGCCTGATACTGATAAACGTTGTCATTATAGCGATAGCTGCGCCCGTTAGGATTGAGATCCATATACTGCCACGAGGCCTCATACAGCAGGGCGAAGTGAGCGGAGATCCCTTGCGATACCCGCAGGTTAAATGTCGCCCAGTCGTAGCGGTCGCCGTCGCGATAGCGGTCTTCGCTGTGCTGGGCTATCACCGACGGCGCCAGCTGCCAGTTTTTCCCCAGCGGCAGGATCCCGTACGACGCAAAGCGCAGGGAGGCCGCGTTCTCGGTCAAGTCGCCATCGCTCCCCGGCTGACGCGCTTCGGCACCCAGCCCGACGCCGTACTGCAGGGCGCTTTCCGACACCCCTGGCGCCAGGCCGTAGAACTGCTGTTTGTCGTGCAGGGCCAGCATCGCGTAGTAGCCGTTTTGGCGGTGTTATCGCTGCGCAGGGCATAGCTCCCGGTGGTCGAGGTATTATCTTTCAGGTCATCGTTACCCTGGGCGGTCATCACCGTGGTCATCAGCTGCCAGTTGCCGTAAAAATGGTTGGCGGTGAACAGCAGATTCTGGATGTCATTATCCGCGTAATTATCGCTGCCAAGGTCGCCGAAGTTACGCGCATACACCGAATAATCGCCGCGCAGGCCGCTTCCCCAGTCGACATCATTGATCCCGCCGCCGGTGCCACCGAGGAACATGATGTCGCTATCGGTAAAGTGGATATCGAAGTTATCCCGATCAAAGCGTTTGCCGGCCCAGATCGAGGCGCGTTTTAACGGTCCGGTGAACTCGGCGAAGTCGCCCATCTCGACGTACAGCTGACGAATGTTCAGATGGTGGCTGTCGTTGTCCTGAACCCACGGATCCGGGTTGGTGGCCCCGTCGGCGAGCATGGTCTTAAAGCGCGCCCATGAGCCATCGTTGAAGGTGAGCTTTTTGCCAAAGCTCAGCTCAGCATAATTATCTTTTTCGTTGCCGAGACGACCGACGTGGGCATCGCCGTTGAGCGAACTGGCCGGGGAGATGCCTGGCCCGCCGCGGGCGCCTTTGCCGTGGCTGTTGACTAACATTCCGGAACGGGCGTAGGCGTTAAAGGTAAAGCCATCGTCCGGGGCGCGCTTCGCCAGCTGTTCGCTCAGTTGCTGATTGGTAGCCTGCTGTTTTTGTTCGCGAGCCGTGGTCTGTTGGCTGAGCGCCTGCACCTGCTGCTCCGCTGCCGCCGCGCGCTGTTCGGCGGCGGCGGTTTGCTGTTCTGCCCGCTGCGCGCGGCGGCTGGCTTCGCTGGCCTGCTGTTCGGCGAGACTGAGGCGCGCTTCAAGTTGCGCCAGCCGTTGTTCGACGCTCAACCCGGCGGCGCTGGTGAGTGGAAAAAGGGCGCAGCAAACCGCTGCGCTAATCACAGAGATACGCATAAAAGTCCTTAATTTATCCAGAGGTTAAAGCAGCGGGGCGCCTTACATGGCGGGGGATTCTCCGGTGGTCGGGGTCGGGGCTGGCGAGGCGCCGCGTCCGGCATCGAGGTCGGCACGGATCTGCTCATAGTGATCGTCGAGGCGGTAGAAGCGGCCCATCCACAGCATCGAGGCGAGGATCAACAGCGCCGGAATGTACAGATAGCAGGCCTTGATGGCCAACAGGGCGCTGTCGCTTTGCGCCTGGTTGGCGATATAGCCGCCGGAGGAGAGCAGTGCCCCGGTGATCGCCCCGGCGCCGGCCATCGCCACCTTGCCGAGAAAGCCGTTTATCGAGGTCAGGATACCCGCGGTATTAATGCCGGTTTTCCACACGCCGTAATCCACCGGGTCGGCCTGCATCGAGAAATAGATAGCCGTGCGCTGACCGGCGCCAAGGGAGAGGATCACCGCCCCGACGATCAGCCCCAGGGCGTAGGTGCCAGACAGCATCATCATCCCCATCCCGAGCAGATTGACCGCGCTGGCGACCAGATAGACATGACGTTTTTTCATGCGTCGGGCCAGCAGCGGGACGGTGAGGGTGCCGAGCAGGGGAACGAAGGTGGAGACCCCGGCGATAACCGCCGTCAGCTCGGTATTCCCGACGTAATAGTGGAAGAAGTACACCAGCGCTCCGGTCTGAAAGAAAAAGGCCCCCCACATCAGAAAGATATTGCTGGCGAAGATCCACCACGGACGATTGGCGCGCAGGCTAATCCAGGCGCGTTTCAGGGTCATGCGCTCCCCGGTGAGGGTAATCTTTTCTTCGACGTTGCGAAAGCTCACCAGCAGGAAAAAGGCCGCCAGTACGCCAAAAATCACCGCGGTATAGAGGAACCCCTGCTGCTGGTCGCCTTTGCCCAGCATGCCGACCAGCGGCAGGGTGGCCACGGCGACGATGGTGGCCCCGAGGGATCCCAGCAGAATACGTACCGCCGACAGCGTGGTGCGCTCTGCGGAATCACTGGTTAAAAACGGCAGCATGGCGCAGAACGGAATGTTCACCAGGGTGTAGAGGAACGACAGACACAGATAGGTGATAAAGGCGTACAGCAGTTTGCCGGTGGTGCCGAAATCCGGCACATAGAAGGCCAGAATACACAGCAGACCAAAAGGCAGGGCGCCGATCAGCAGCCAGGGACGGCAGCGCCCCCAGCGGGTGGCAGTATTGTCGATTACCAGCCCCATCAGCACGTCGGCCACGCCGTCCACCAGCCGGGTAACCAGGAACATCAGCCCGACGTAATAGGCCGGGAGACCCATCACGTCGGTGTAAAAGAACATCAGATACAGAGAGATCATCTGCCACACAAGGTTGCAGGAGAGATCGGCAATGCCATAGCCAAGGCGCTGCCGCCACAGGGTAAACGTTGTTTCTGCCATAAATCACTCGCTTATCGTTGTTGTTAAAGTCCGTACTGGCGAATAAACCAGGCCGGGGTACAGCTCCACGCATGGCAGTAACTGTTAATGAGCTTACTGCCATACGGGGAAAAGTCAGGATGCTGCGGGTCGAAAATTTCCCAGAAGGTGTCGGCGCCGTAGTCAACCATCGCCCCCCAGTAGGCTTTGATCTCCGCCACCGCCTCCTCGCGCAGGCCGCACTGCAGCAGGGCGACAATGTGATGATGGCGCAAGTACGGGGTATTCATGGCAATGGTGGGCGGCTGTTGCTGCAGGCGGCGCATCAGCGCTTGCCGCTGCCCGGCGGTGCCAACCTCCGCCAGTACCAGCCAGATCTGCGACGCCCATGAGACCTGGCGCGCGGCGCCGCTGATAAACACCTGCCGCTCGCTGTCCCACAGGTGGCGGAGGGCGGCCTCTTTCAGCTGCGCGAGCGTAGCGGTGTAGTCGGCTACCCGCTGCGGTTCAACACGCTGCGCCAGCCAGAGGGCGCGCTGCAGGCAGTGGATGAGCACCCCCTGCGCCGACGACTGTTTATTCAGCTCTGCCTGCCAGTCGATAAATGCCCACCAGTCATCGCTGTCGCGCACCAGACCGTGGGGATCGCAGCGGGTCAGCGCCAGCTCGATTTGCCGCCGCGCCGTGGGCCACAGCTCACCGACGGTTTCCGTGTCGCCGGTGCTTTGCAGGTAGTTATAAAGTACGTCGATAAAAAATAATGAATAATCAAAGAGAAAGGTGTCATCGGCGCGCACATCAGGCTGGACAAAGACATTGGCGGAGACCATGCCGTCTTCCCGGGTATGGCCGGCAAACAAGTACAGGCAGCGGCGGACCAGATCGTGGTGGCCGAAGGTCACGTCATTGACCAACGCCTGCAGGCGCAGGTCGCCGAGCCACAGCCGACGGTCACGTTTCGGCCCATCCTCAAATACCTCCTGCATGCAGTTTTGCAGGGTGCGAACCGCGACGCTATCAATGGCTTTCAACTGCGGATCGGCGATGACCGCCGGCTGCGGGCTGCCGGCTGAGGTAACGGTTTCCAGGGCTATCTCATCGAACTGCAGACGAAATTTGCGCGACAGCGCTTTGACCTCCACCTTCAGGTAGCGCAGGCAGTAGCGACGCGGCAGGTCAACCCGGGCGGGCAGGACGTCGAGCCACAGATCTTGTTGCTGCAACCAGCTACTGCTCAGCCACCCCTGGTACTCGCTGAACGGCTCGCAGACTTCGCTCAGCGTTTCGCCGAAGGTGAAGTGCAGATGGGCCGGGGCATCCGGCGGGCTGCCGACGCTGCGGCAGCTGAACTGCAGGTAGCCAACAAAATGGCTGCCAAAATCAATGATGATGCTGTCGCCGACGCGAAGCGGCTGCTGATAAAACTGCTCAGGCGTGCAGACGGTGTGTCCCCGCCAGCCGTTCAGCGCCGCCGGATCGGCGACGGCTTCGACGATGGCCTGCGGCGCCTGGCGCTGACGATGTAGCGCGGGCGTCAGGGCGGCCGCACGCTCTAATAAATGCGGATGGCGGGTCATCGCCACACTGGAATTGTATTGAATTGCCTGTGACATACTGCGTCCTCTCCATTAGGTTAGGCGCAGCATAGGCCGTCGTCTGGCGGCGCCACCACTCTGGCAATGCCAAACCGTCAGTGAAAATGGCAGGAATAATGAGGTGGGGGCGCTGGCGATCACAAATCCGCACATCGGGCGCGTGGCGAAGGCCGGAATAGATTATCGTGCCCCTGCGCACCAGGCTGTTCAGGATTTGCTGTAATGATGACACTGACCGTTGAGTATTATTTCACCCATCCCCAGGATAAGCTCGGCATGTACGCCAGCGACCCGGAAGATAATAGCCAGGAGCATGGCCACGAGTTTGCCGAGCTGGTGATCGTCGAGGAGGGGCATGGATTACACGTTATTAATGGCCGCCCGCTGTATATCCAGCAGGGCGATGTATTTTACGTCCAGCCGGGCGATGTCCACTATTATGATGAGCTGGGGACGCTGAAGTTGATTAATGTCTTAATTAATCCGGCGGTGGCCTTTCGCTATTTACAGCAGATGGAGGGATTGCTGCAGCAATTATCGGCGCAGTGTGCCGCCTGCTATGGCTGGCTGGCGCCGGAGACCCGCAGCTATTGTCGGGAACTGGTGGAAAAGATATTTTCCCCGGCGCTGAGGGCGGCGGATAATACCCCGCAACGGGAGTCTCTCTTTTTCCAGCTGGTGACCACCATTCTCACAGCCGAGTCGGAAGCCGAATATAGCAGCACCCGCTATAAACTGCATAAATTACTCACCTGGCTGCAGGAGCACTGTTTCGAAGAACATAACTGGCAGCAACTGGCGGAGCAATTTCATCTCACCACCCGCACGGCGTTTCGCCATATTAAAGAGGCCACGGGCTTAACGCCGGATAATTATCTGAAACGTCTGCGACTGGTCTCCGCGCGGGTCAAATTACGCGAAACGGAGATGTCCATTACCGAAGTGGCTTATCTGTGCGGCTTCGCCAACAGCAACCACTTTACCACTCTGTATAAAAAAGTGTTTGGCCTGACCCCCAGCGCCGATCGCCGCCGCCCACCGGGTTAAAAGGGGGGCCGCAGGCCGGGCAGGGGAAAAACCTGCCGCCTGCGGCAAGTCACGCTTACTCGTCGAGGGAGTTTGCCCGCACATGACGACCGCTGGCGACAAAATTGCCGGTGCCAAGATGATGCAGGGTATTGAGCTTATCGTCGTCGAACTGCCAGCGTCCGGTGACGAACGCGCGTTCATCGGCGGCGGCAGACACCACCTCCCCGAACAGGGTGTCGTACTGGGTCTGGGCCGCCGTCGCCGGCAGCAGTCGGCACTCCATCCATGCCAGACACTTCTCCTCGATCAGCGGCAACCCCAGCTCCGGACCGGTCACTACCGGGATCCCCCAGGCATTGAATTTGTCCTCATCGCGGCCGCTGACGCTGCCGACGGCGTAGGTCCAGCTGGCGGCGGCGACGCCGGGAACCACAATGCCGAAGGTGCCGTTGCGCTCGATGATCTCCCGCGTCCAGGTGCTTTTATCCACCACGATAGCCACCCGCGGCGGGGCGAATTCCACCGGCATTGACCAGGCGGCGGCCATGACGTTGCGCCGGTCAGACGGGGCATCGTAGCTGGTGATCAAAATGGTCGGGCCGTGGTTGAGCAGGCGGCTGGCGTACTGCAGTTCAACGTGGCGAAAGCGGCTCATAGGCGTTCCTTGAATAATGGGTCGGTTGGCAGGTAACACGTTAAGCCGCAATGAAAATGTAATCAATACGTCATCTCGTCTGACTATAGTCGCCAGCACTAAGTCCCAAAGAGGATCACAATATGTTGGCTCCCCTGATGTTATCCCAGGTGAGCGTGCCCCGTCGGATGTCGGCCGCCGGGCAGGTCTCGCTGTCCCGAAAGGGAGGGCGATGATGCGCACGCTGACCCCTATCACCCTGCAGGAGGTCTCTTTTGCCTTCGCAGAGACTCCCGTTCTTGACCGTTTCTCGTTGCATATCGAACCTGGCCGCATCGTGGCGCTACTGGGTCCGTCCGGCTGCGGCAAAAGCACTTTGCTGCGTCTGCTGGCCGGGCTGAGCGTGCCGGCCAGCGGCGAAATCCGCTTTGGCGACAGGCTGGTCGCCCGCGCAGGATGGGGATTGCCCCCGGAGCAGCGCGATATCGGCATGGTTTTTCAGGATTACGCCCTCTGGCCGCATATGAGCGTGGCGCAGAACGTCGCCTTTCCGCTGCGCATGCGCGGCGTCTCCCGTAGCGAACGCGAGCGCCGGGTTAGCGAGGCGCTGGCGCGGGTAGGCCTCAACGGTTTCGCCGAACGTAAACCCTCTGGTCTTTCTGGCGGTCAGCAGCAGCGGGTGGCGCTGGCGCGGGCGATCGTCGCCGCGCCGCGGGTGCTGCTGTTTGATGAACCGCTCTCCAACCTGGATAGCGAACTGCGCGAATCGCTGTGCGGCGAAATGAGCCGCCTGTTGCGACAGCTCGGCATCACCGCCGTGTATGTCACCCATGATCGACGTGAAGCCGAGCTGTTAGCTGACCAGATTGTCTATTTATCCGCGGGCCGCGTGGCCGCTGTCCGCGCCGTTACGCCAACCTCAGGGGAAGTTGCATGAACACCGTTATGACCGTTAAGAAAGGAGTGGTACTCGCGATGGCTCTTTCCGCCATGATGCTCTCCAGCGCCCATGCGCTGACCGTTTACACCGCCGGACCCGGCTCGCTGGCGAAAAGCCTGGCCAGCGGTTTTGAACAACAGACCGGGGTGAAGGTGACGGTTTTCCAGGCCACCACCGGCAAAGTAATGGCCCGACTGGAGGCCGAGCAGGCCAACCCGCAGGCGGATGTGCTGATCTCCGCCTCGTGGGATACCGCCGAAGATCTGCACCAGCGGGGCTGGTTGCTGCCTTTTGCGAGCGCCAATGCCGACCAGGTACCGGCGAACCTGAAATCGGCGGACTATATCGCCCAGGGCGTCTCCGCCCTGGGCATTGTCTGGAACAGTAAAAGCGGTACCCCGGAACCGAAAGAGTGGCGGGATCTCACCCAGCCGGCGTTTAAAGACAAGGTGACAACCCCCGACCCGGCGCTCTCCGGCGCGTCGCTGGATTTGCTGATCGGGCTGCAAAACAGCATGGGCGACCAGGCCTGGCAACTGTTTGACGATCTGAAAAAGAACGGCATGGTGGTCAGCGGACCCAACGCCCAGGCGGTGACGCCGGTGATGCAGGGGGCGAAAGCGGCGGTGTTTGGCGCGGTGGATTATGTCTCCTACGGCAATATTCAGCAGGGCGAGTCGCTGAAGGTGATCTTCCCGGCCAGCGGAACGGTGATTGCCCCGCGCCCGATGATGATCCTCAAAACCAGCCAGCATGCCGACGATGCCAAAGCCTTTATCGATTATGTTCTGTCGCCGGAAGGTCAGGCGAGGGTTGCCGATGCCTGGCTGATGCCCGCCCGCCGCGACGTGGCGGCCAAACGTCCGCTACTGGACGCGCTGAAGGTGCTGCCCACCACCAGCGAAGGCAGCAGCGAACGGGGCGCCGTGCTCGCCCGCTTCAGTCAGCTGTACGCGCAGTAATTGCTCCTGTTCCTCCGGCGCTGGCCGCCGGGGGACCCCTCAGCTTCAGGAACCGGTTGTGAAACAAACATTCCTTTCCGGCGCGACCCTCGCCGCCCTGGTGATGCTGGTCGCGTTGCCGTTAGTATTTATTCTGCTGCAGGCGATTTTTCCCCATTTTAGCGCCGGTTCGCTCGGGGACGCCTTTGGCGGCGTCTCAGTGCTGCTGGCCGATCCCCAGTTACCGGCGATGCTCGGCGGTACGCTGTGGATCGCCGCCGGCGTGGCGCTGGTCAGCGTAATGATTGGCCTGCCGCTCGGCATCCTGCGCGGTATGTTTTCGCTGCCGCTGCCCCGACTGTGGGATCTCCTGTTTTTGATCCCCTTTCTGACGCCGCCCTATATCTCGGCGCTCTCCTGGATGCTGGCCCTGCAAAGCCAGGGCTATCTGCAGCAGCTGACCGGCTGGCAATTGAACGATCTGCTGTTCAGCCGCAGCGGTATCGTGCTGGTGATGACCTTTAATATTTTCCCGGTGGTGTACTTTGCCGTCTCCCGCAGCCTGCTGGCGAGCGGGACCCGGCTGGCGGTGGTCGCCCGCGTCCATGGCGCCACCGCCTGGCACGCCTTCTGGCACGTGACACTGCCGATGCTCTCCCCGGCGCTGGCGGCGGGCACGCTGTTGGCGTTTACCCTCGCTATCGAGGAGTTTGGTGTACCGGCGGCGCTGGGCAGCCGGGCGGGAGTGGTGATGCTGACGGTCGGTATTGAGAAAAAGCTGGCCGACTGGCCGGTGGACCTTACCGGCGCCGCGCTGCTGTCGCTGCTGTTGATGGCGGTGGCGTTGTTCGCCTGGTGGCTGCAAATACGGCTGGTGGGGGAGAAAGAGGTCACCAGCGTCACCGGCAAGCCGGGAGAAAACCGCGGGGCATCGCTGGGCTGGATGACGCTGCCCGCCGTGCTGATAATGGCGGCCGTCGGCGGCCTGGCGGTCGGCGTCCCCGCCGCCTCGATGATACTCACCAGCGTGATGGGCACGCTCTCAGGGGGCGTGAGTGTTGAGAATGTCACGCTACGTCACTTCGCGGCGCTGTTTGACCAGCAGGGGGATGCCCTGTCGGCCCTCGGCACCAGCCTGTCGCTGGCCCTGGGCTCGGCGCTGATTGTCGGCGCGCTGGGCCTGCTGGCCGCC
This sequence comes from Klebsiella sp. RC2, assembly GCF_014192815.1. Lineage (NCBI taxonomy): Bacteria > Pseudomonadati > Pseudomonadota > Gammaproteobacteria > Enterobacterales > Enterobacteriaceae > Klebsiella > Klebsiella sp. RC2. The sequence goes on from NZ_JACHYL010000008.1 coordinate 150,673, forward strand.
TGGCTGGTGATGGTGCAGAAGATTAAAGGGCGCGGGATGGTGGACGCGCTGTCACTGATGCCGGCGGCGCTGCCGGGCGTGGTGGTAGGCGTCGGTTTGATCCTGCTGTGGAATCAGCCCTTCTGGCCGCGCTCGCCCTATAACACGCTGTGGATGTTGCTGCTCTCCTATTGCTGCCTGCTGTTGCCCTGGCCGGTGCGCTATGTCGGCAGCGCGCTGCGCCAGCTGGGCCACAATCTTGAGCCCGCCGCCCGGGTGCACGGGGCGTCGCCACTCCAGGCGCTGCGGTTGATTGTTCTGCCGCTGGTCTTTCCGGCGCTGCTGGCGGCGATGCTGATGGTGTTCGCGGTGGCCTCCCGGGAGCTGGTGACCTCGCTGCTGCTCTCTCCGGCCGGTACGCAAACCGTGGCGGTGTTTATCTGGCGCCAGTTCGAACAGGGCTCCGTCGGTCAGGGCATGGCGATGGCCAGCCTGACGCTGTTGACCGGTCTGGTCCTGATGCTGACGGCGCTGGCGCTGATGCAGCGCAGCACGCGCGGTTAACGACAAGCGCACAAAAAAGACGGTCGGCGCGGAAAAATAGGCTATAAATGTCGGACACCTACAGCTGGAGGCCTTGATGAGTCCCTTTTTACGCGCCTATTTTTCCCGTCTGGGCTGGACGGGTGAGCCTGATGTATCCATTGATACCCTGCGCGAACTGCATCTGCAGCATAACAGCGCCATCCCCTTTGAAAACCTCGACGTCCTGCTGCCGCGTGAGATCCACCTTGACGATCGGGCGCTGGAAGAGAAGCTGATCGCCGCCCGCCGCGGGGGGTATTGTTTTGAGCAAAATGGTCTCCTTGAGCGCGTGCTGCGCGAGATAGGCTTTAACGTCCGCAGCCTGCTTGGCCGCGTAGTGCTGGCCAATCCGCCGCAGATGCCGCCGCGTACTCACCGTTTATTGCTGGTGGAAGTGGCGGGCGAGCGCTGGATCGCCGACGTCGGCTTCGGCGGCCAGACGCTGACCGCGCCGATCAAACTGCTGGCCGATATCCCCCAGCAAACGCCGCATGGCAGCTATCGTCTGGTGCATGAAGGGGATGAGTGGACGCTGCAGTTCAACCATCACGAGCACTGGCAGTCGATGTACCATTTCGATTTAGGCCGCCAGTATGCGTCTGATTATGTGATGGGCAACTTCTGGTCGGCGCACTGGCCACAGTCTCACTTCCGTCACCATCTGCTGATGTGCCGTCATCTGCCGGACGGCGGCAAAATGACCCTCACCAATTTCCACTTTACCCACTGGGAGAATAACCACGTGGTGGAGAAGATCGATTTTGCCGATGTCTCCGCGCTGTATGAAGCGCTGCAGACCCGCTTCGGGCTGGGCGTGGACGATCCTAAACATGGCTTTAGTGAAGCGGCGCTGGCGGCGGTAATGGCGGCGTTCGATACCCATCCGGAAGCCGGGAAGTAAATTTCCTGATACCCGGTGGCGCTGCGCTGACCGGGCCTGAGGGAAAGCTATCGAATGAAGATAGAAGCGTTTTGCAGGCCGGATAAGGCGTAGCCGCCATCCGGCAAACTAACGGCGCAACGGGGTCAATGGCCTCCGCCAGCAGTCAGTGCCCGCGATGGATCCCTGCCACGCTCTGGCAGCGTCCGCTAAAACAATTCCATGGTAATCATCTTATTCAAATAACGGCTAAACGCTGCATCGTCCAGGGCCTGGGTGCCAAGGGCGTAAATCCCGTCGAGGCCGCACACCAGGGCGATAAAACGCCAGGCGATATCTGCCGGTGGTTCAGACGAATGAAATTCGCCGCAGGCGAGGCCCTGCTCGATGATGGCGACGGTCTCTTCATGCCACATGTTCATGGTCAGCAGGTAGGCCGCTTTGATGTCCGGGTCGCTGTCGGCCAGCACCTGGCCTTCGCGCCACAGGCGGATATAGGGCTCCAGCCGGCCATCTTCGCTGCCGATCATCGAGAATAACCGCTCGCGCCAGCTGGCGTCTTCGGCCACCAGCGGCATATCGAGCATCTCGCGGATCAGACGGATGAAAACCTGTGATTTCAGCTCGCCGATGGAGGAGAAGTGGTGGTGCAACTGCCCGGCGGCCACCTCGGCTTCGCGGGCGATCTGCCGCACGGTCATGGCGGCAAAGCCGCCGCGCAGCGCCAGCCGCATGGCGGCCTGCATAATCCCTTCCCGTCGTGCATCCCGCTGTAAATAGTGCATAGAACCCCGCTGTCATCTGGCTTTGGCCGAGTGTAACAAAAAGTTGGACATGCGTTCAACAATCCGGCAGGATCGCCATCCTGGACGTGTGTCCAATTTCCAACATTGAGGTACAAGCTATGTCACGGCAATGGATGACGCTGATGGCGATTTTGCTGGTTTATATTCCGGTGGCGATTGACGCCACGGTATTGCATGTGGCCGCGCCGACGCTCAGCGTCGCGCTGGGTAGCAGCGGCAATGAGCTGCTGTGGATCATTGATATCTACTCATTAGTGATGGCCGGGATGGTACTGCCGATGGGCGCCCTCGGCGATAAAATCGGCTTCAAGCGCCTGCTGTTGCTCGGCAGCGCCATTTTTGGCGTCGCCTCGCTGTGCGCCGCGCTGTCGCCGACGGCCCTGACGCTGATTGCCTCACGCGCTTTGCTGGCGGTGGGGGCGGCGATGATCGTCCCGGCGACGCTGGCCGGGATCCGCAGCACCTTTGCCGAGGCCAGCCAGCGCAATATGGCGCTGGGTCTGTGGGCGGCGGTGGGCTCCGGCGGCGCGGCCTTTGGCCCGCTGGTGGGCGGCATGCTGCTGGAGCATTTCTACTGGGGGTCGGTATTCCTGATCAACGTGCCGATCGTGCTGGTGGTTATCGCCATTAACGCGAAAGTGGTGCCGCGTCAGCCCGCGCGCCGCGAACAACCGCTCAATCTGCTGCAGGCGCTCATTTTAATTGCCTCGATCCTGATGCTAGTGTTTAGCGCGAAATCGGCGCTGAAGGGCCAGCTGGCGCTGTGGCTCACCGCACTGGTGGCGATCGGCGGAGCGGCGATGCTCACCTGGTTTATCCGCAAGCAGCTGTCGGCGACCCGCCCGATGGTGGATATGCGGCTGTTCACCCATCGTATTATTTTAAGCGGGGTGATGATGGCGATGACGGCCCTGATTACTCTGGTCGGTTTTGAACTGCTGATGGCGCAGGAGCTGCAGTTTGTGCATCAGAAAACGCCGTTCGAGGCGGGGATGTTTATGCTGCCAGTGATGGTTGCCAGCGGCTTCAGCGGCCCGATTGCCGGAATGCTGGTGTCGAAACTGGGGCTGCGGCAGGTGGCGACGGGCGGAATGTTGCTCAGCGCCTTCAGTTTTCTGGGCCTCGCGCTGACCGATTTCAGCACACAACCGTGGCAGGCATGGGGGCTGATGACGCTGCTGGGCTTCAGCGTCGCCAGCGCGCTGCTGGCCTCCAGCTCCGCGATTATGGCGGCGGCGCCGAAGGAGAAAGCGGCGGCGGCCGGGGCCATCGAAACCATGGCCTATGAGCTGGGCGCCGGTCTCGGTATTGCGCTGTTTGGCCTGATCCTGACCCGCAGCTACAGCGCCACCATTGTGCTACCGTCCGGGCTGAGTGAGTCCATGGCGCAGCAGGCGTCGTCGTCAATCGGCGAGGCGGTCAGTCTGACCGAGGCGCTGCCCGCCGGGATGGCTGAGGCGCTGATGGCGGCGGCGAAGGCGGCCTTTACCCAGGCTCACAGCCTGGTGCTGGCGACGGCGGGCGTACTGCTTCTGCTGCTGGCGGCCGGCATCTGGCGCAGCCTGGCGAGCGTGGCGAAACCGCAGTCAACGCTATAGCTGTAGCGACAGGTCCATCGCCGCGCGTCGAAGCGGGGCGAGGGCCTTCTCTTTTAACGCCGCGGCGCTGATGGTCGCGGCGGGGACCCCGACATTCAGGGCGGCCACCACCTGGCCATGGCGTGACAGCACGGGCACCGCCAGCGAACACAACCCCACCTCAATCTGCCGGTCGGCGAGGGCATAGCCCTGCATGCGCACCCGGGCAATCTCCGCGCGTAGCCCGGCCATATCGCACAGAGTGTGCGGGGTGTAGCGGATTAACGCTGCTCGTGACAGTGTCACCTCAAGCTGTTCCTCCGGCAGCGCGCTCAACAACACCCGTCCCATAGAGGTCGCCCACGCCGGCAGGCGACTGCCGCGCCCCAGGTCGATGCTCAGTAAATTATTGACCGCCGCGCGGGCGATATAGAGCACGTTGTCGCCGTCCAGCGTCGCCGCTGAGCAGGATTCGCCGAGCGCTTTGCCAAGGCTATCCAGCGCCGTCTGCGCGACTTTCGCCAGCGGCGTGCCGGCCAGATAGGCGTGGCCGACGGCCAGCACCCGGGGCAGCAGTTCATAGCTGCGGCCATCCGGACTGTGCACCATGCCCAGCGCGGCGAGGGTATACAGGCAACGGCGTACCGCCGCGCGGGAGATTTGGGTTTTCTGGCTCAACTGAGAAATGGTCAGCCGCTGGCGCTGGGGAGTAAAAGCATTGAGCACCTCCAGCCCGCGGGCCAGAGACAGCATAAAATTGGGGTCGTGCTCGGCCTGCCTGGCGCTCAAGGTGGTGGGGGTATGGTCACGCATTGATTCCCTCTCCGTTGCAATGCAAAGCTCACGGGGCATCACTATACCGTGCGCAAACTGCACCGTCCTGAATTGTGCCGGTTTTACCACCGCGATCACATTATTAACTGCCTTTTAACAAACGTGCCGATAATCGCACAACATTTCGATTATCGCCGTTGACCAGCCGCCAGGCTGAACCCTATTGTCAATGGCACACACCTCCCCGTTATGGATGTGGGTACAAAAAGTTATACATCTCATCAGGAACCGAAAATGACCGCCACCGTAGAACGTATTGAGAGCTGGATAGTGGATGTCCCGACCATCCGGCCACACAAGTTATCGATGACCACCATGGGCTGCCAGACGCTGGTGATCGTGCGGCTTACCCGCTCCGACGGCATCTGCGGCATCGGCGAAGCCACCACCATTGGTGGTTTGAGCTATGGCGTCGAGAGCCCGGAGGCTATCTCGTCGGCGATAACCCATTATCTGACGCCGCTGTTGAAAGGGCTGCCGGCCGATAACCTGAATGCGCTGACGGCGCGTATGAACAGCGCCATTAGAGGCAATACTTTCGCAAAGTCTGCCATTGAAACCGCACTCCTTGATGCCCAGGGCAAAGCTTTAGGGCTACCGGTATCGGCGCTGCTCGGCGGCGCGCTGCAAACGTCGTTGCCGGTGCTGTGGACGTTAGCCAGCGGCGATACCGCGAAAGATATCGCCGAAGGGGAAAAGCTGTTAGCCGAGCGCCGTCATCAGGCGTTCAAGCTGAAAATTGGCGCACGGGAATTAGCCACCGACCTGCGTCATACCCGGGCCATTGTGGAAGCCTTAGGCGATCGCGCCAGCATTCGCGTTGACGTTAATCAGGCCTGGGACGCCGCGACCGGCGCGAAGGGCTGTCGCGAGCTGGCGGCGATGGGCGTCGATCTCATCGAACAGCCGGTCAGCGCGCAGGACAATGCCGCACTGGTGCGCCTGAGCCAGCAAATCGAAACCGCGATCCTCGCGGATGAAGCGGTCGCGACCGCTTACGATGGTTACCAACTGGCGCAACAGGGATTTACCGGCGCTTATGCCCTGAAAATCGCCAAAGCCGGGGGACCGAACAGCGTGCTGGCGCTGGCCCGCGTCGCCCAGGCGGCGGGGGTTGGCCTGTATGGCGGCACCATGCTGGAAGGGACCGTCGGTACCGTCGCGTCGCTGCACACCTGGTCGACGCTGCCGCTGCAGTGGGGCACCGAGATGTTCGGCCCGCTGCTCCTCAAAGACGATATTATCAGCGTGCCACTCACCTTTGCCGATGGTCAGGTAGCGCTCCCGCAGACGCCAGGGCTCGGCGTGGAGCTGGATGAAGACAAGCTACGCTTCTATTCCCGTAAGGCATAACTGGAGAAAATAATGCTATTTAAAGTGGAGATGACCGTTAATATCCCGCTCGGTTTTCCTGCCGCCGAAGCGGATGAAATTAAACAACGCGAGAAAGCCTATTCGCAACAATTACAACGTGAAGGCAAATGGCGACATATCTGGCGCGTCGCCGGTCTTTACGCCAATGTCAGCATTTTCGATGTTCGAGATGCCGAAGAGTTACATCAAATTTTAATGGGATTGCCGCTGTATCCCTTTATGGATATTCGCGTCGAGGCGCTGTGCCGTCATCCCTCGTCTGTTCGTGAAGACGATAGCTAATAATAATAACATCTGACCTCATGCCGGGAATACCCGGCAAATATCCTACAACGATAAGAGAGAATAATTATGAGTAATGCTTTCGTACAACAAGAAGCCGTGCAGAAATTATTACGTGAAGGCGCGGGGTTAAATGTCCCTGGCGGTAATGAACGTTTTAAAGCCATCGTCCACCGTTTGCTGGAGAATATCTGCACGCTGATCGACGACTATAACGTCACAGAAGAAGAGTTCTGGCATGCGGTGAACTACTTGCACGAACTGGGTGGCCGTCAGGAAGCGGCGCTGCTGGCGGCGGGGCTGGGACTGGAGCATTTCCTCGACCTGCGTCAGGACGCCATTGACGCGGCGGCGCGGCGGGAAACCGGCACCCCACGCACCATCGAAGGACCGCTGTATGTGGCCAATGCGCCGCTGGCCGACAGCCACGCCCGGATGGATGATGGCGCCGATGCCGGGGAAGTGATGTGGCTGCATGGTCAGGTTAAAGATAATCAGGGCCAGCCGATAGCCAATGCCATCGTTGATATCTGGCACGCCAATACCCTCGGTAATTACTCGTTTTTCGATCAAAGTCAGAGCGACTACAACCTCCGTCGCCGGATCCGCACTGGCGCCGATGGCCGCTACAGCGTGCGCAGCATCATGCCTTCCGGCTACGGCTGCCCGCCGGATGGTCCGACGCAGAAGTTGCTGGATCAGTTAGGCCGCCACGGCAACCGTCCGGCGCATATTCACTTCTTCGTCTCCGCCCCGGGCCATAAGCATCTGACCAGCCAGATTAACCTCAGCGGCGATAAATATCTGTGGGATGATTTTGCCTTTGCCACCCGCGACGGTCTGATTGCCGACCCGGTAAAAGTGACCGACCGCGAGACCATCGCGCAGCGCGATCTTGAGGGAGAGCACACCGAGGTCTGTTTTGATTTCACCCTGTGTAAAGCCCTGAACGCCGACGAAGAGCACCGCGGCACCCGCCTGCGCGCCAAAGAGTAATCGGTTTTACTGGCCACGGGCACGTAGCTGCCCGGGCCAGACATTGCACCCGAAAACGACAAATTCACCCTGTTTCTTTCATCCTGAATCCTGCAGGAGGGACTGACTCATGCAAAAAACGCTATCAGCGCTTAAAGACAAAATCACCAACGCGTTAATTGTCGACCGTGAAAATCATATTTACCGTTGCCACCGCTCTATATTTACCGACCAGCAGTTATTTGATTTTGAAATGAAACATATCTTCGAAGGTAATTGGGTTTTTCTCGCCCATGAAAGCCAGATTGCCGAGCCGGGAGATTATTATACTCTGACGCTGGGACGGCAGCCGGTTATTATCACTCGTGATAAAAAGAATGAATTGCATGCATTAATTAATAGCTGTGCCCACCGCGGGGCCATGTTATGCCGACGCAAAACCGGAAATAAAAACTCATTTACCTGTCCGTTCCATGGCTGGACCTTCAGCAATAACGGCAAATTATTAAAAGCCAAAGATGAGAGCACCGGCGCCTATCCTGACACCTTCAAACAGGAAGGGTCTCACGATCTGCAAAAACTGCCGCGTTTTCAGTCTTACCGCGGTTTCTTATTCGGTAGCCTCAACGCCGACGTGCAGTCGCTGGAGGCCTATCTCGGCGAAACCCGCAAAATCATCGATCTGATCGTCGATCAGGCGCCGGACGGCCTGGAAGTGCTGAAGGGCTCGTCGAGCTATGTATACGAAGGCAACTGGAAGCTGGGCGCGGAGAACGGCGCCGATGGCTATCACGTCAGCGTGGTGCACTGGAACTATGCCTCAACCATGTCACGCCGCAACTATGAAGCGGAGGGGACGCATGCGGTTGACGCCAACGGCTGGTCAAAGAGCGTCGGCGGCGGCTACGGTTTTGACAATGGCCACATGCTGCTGTGGACCCGGGCGCTGAACCCGGAAGTGCGCCCGGTGTATGCCCACCGCGAGCGTCTACAGGCGGAATTTGGCGAACGACGCGCCGACCAGATGGTCAATGAAACCCGCAACCTGTGCCTGTACCCCAACGTCTACCTGATGGATCAGTTTTCTACCCAGATCCGCGTGATCCGCCCGATTGCGGTCGATAAAACCGAAGTCACCATTTGGTGTTTTGCGCCAAAAGGTGAATCAGACCAGGCGCGGGCGCTACGCATCCGCCAGTATGAAGATTTCTTTAACGTTAGCGGGATGGGGACGCCGGACGATCTGGAAGAGTTCAGCGCCTGTCAGCGCGGCTATCTCGGCGAAAATCTGCCATGGAGCGATCTGAGCCGCGGTGCGCTGCGCTGGGTCGACGGCCCGGATGAGCACGCCAAACATGCCGGTTTCACGCCACGACTCAGCGGGGTGAAATCAGAAGATGAAGCGCTGTACATCGCCCATCACCATCACTGGCAAACGGTCATGCTGGCGGCGCTGGAACAGGAACAGCAGCGTTACGACCAGTCGATTACCCAGCGCGTGGAGGTGGCCTGATGTTGAATCTCGAACACGTTCGCCAGTTTCTCTATTACGAAGCCCGCCTGTTGGATGATCGTCAGTGGGACGAATGGCTGAGTTGTTACAGCCCGCAGGTGGTCTACTGGATGCCGGCGTGGGGCGACGATGACCAGCTGACGCGCGACCCGCAAAAAGAGATTTCCCTTATCTATTATCCCAACCGTGAAGGCCTGGAAGATCGCGTCTATCGCATTAAAACCGAACGTTCCGGCGCCAGTACGCCGGAGCCGCGCACCACGCACATCATCAGCAATGTTGAACTGATGGGCGAAAGCGACGAGGGGCTGGAGGTGCGCTACAACTGGGTCACCTGGAGCCACCGCTATCAACACACGGATGCCTATTTCGGCTCTACCTGTTGCACGCTAATTGAGCAGGACGGCAGACCGCAGATCGTGCGCAAAACCGTGCGCCTGAATAACGATTATATCCGTCAGGTGATTGACGTTTACCACATTTAAGAGGCGCTTATGACCTTCAATATTGCTCTTAATTTTGAGGACGGCATTACCCGCTTTATTCAATGCCATGCCGGGGAGAAGGTGCTGGATGCCGCCTATCGCCAGAAGGTGAATCTGCCGATGGACTGCTCGGACGGCGTTTGCGGCACCTGCAAATGCCACTGCGCCAGCGGTGAATACGATCTGGGGGAGGATTATCTCGACGAGGCGTTAAGCGACGACGAAGCGCAGGCCCGCCAGGTGCTGACCTGCCAGATGGTCCCGACCAGCGACTGTGTGATCGACGTGCCGGTGGCCGCCGCCCAGTGCAAAACCGCGCTGACCAACACCGGGGCGCAGGTACGACAGGTGAATTGTCTGTCCGATACCGCCATCGAACTGGTGGTCGCGCTGGATGAGCCGCTGGCTTTTCTGCCGGGACAGTACATTAACATTCAGGTACCGGGCACGCCTCATGTGCGCGCCTACTCATTTAGCTCGCTGCCGGGTTCTCTCGAAGGGCGTTTTCTGATCCGTAACGTGCCTGGCGGCATGATGAGCCAGTGGTTAACCCAGCAGGCGCGGCCCGGCGATCGCCTGACCCTCAGCGGCCCCATGGGCAGCTTCTATTTGCGCAGCGGCGAACGCCCGCTGCTCATGCTGGCGGGCGGCACCGGGCTGGCGCCGCTGCTCTCCATGTTACATACCCTGCAGACACAGGGCAGTCAGCGCCCGGTAACGCTACTGTACGGCGTGACCCGCGATTGCGATCTGGTGAAAACCGACGCGCTGGATGCGTTTAACCAACAACTGACGGGATATCGCTGGCTGCCGGTGGTGGCGGATGAAAACAGTACCTGCCCGCAGCGCGGTTTTGTCACCGACCATCTCGATGACGCGATGCTGAATAACGGCGACGTTGACATCTATCTTTGCGGGCCGCCGCCGATGGTCAACGCGGTCGCCACGACGCTGCGCGACAGAGGAATTTCCCCGGCAGGCTTCTGGTATGAGAAATTTATCGCCAGCCAGAGCGCGGCGGCATAAGGAGGCAGTATGCGTTTTACCGATAAAGTCGTCGCTATCACCGGCGCGGCGCAGGGGATTGGCCGCCAGACCGCGGAGCAGGCGGCAGCCGAAGGCGCTGCTCTGTTGCTGATTGACCGCTCGCCTTACGTACACGAACTGGCTGCCGTACTAGCCCTGGCCGGAAGTCAGGTACTGGCGCTGGAGGCTGACCTTGAGCAGTGGCAGAGTACCGAGCAGGCGTTTGCCGCTGGGATCGCGCATTTTGGCCGCCTCGATGTGTTAATCAATAACGTCGGGGGGACTATCTGGGCGCGACCCTTTGCCGAGTATCAGCCAGAACAAATTGAGAAAGAGATCCGCCGCTCGCTGTTCCCCACGCTGTGGGGCTGCCGTGCGGCGCTCCCCTGGATGTTGAAGCAGGGGAAAGGCAGCATCGTCAATATCTCGTCGGTGGCGACGGCAGGAGTGAACCGGGTGCCTTACTCGGCGGCGAAAGGCGGCGTGAATGCGCTGACCCGGTCGATTGCCATGGAGTACAGCGGCAGCGGCATTCGGATTAACGCCGTCGCGCCAGGCGGGACGGAGGCGCCGCCGCGCCTGACGCCGCGCAACGATGAGCAGCCGAGCGAGCAGGAAAAGGCGTGGTATCAGCAGGTGGTCGATCAGACGGTGGCGAGCAGTCTGATGCGCCGGTACGGCACGCTGGCGGAACAGGCGAACGCGATCCTGTTTCTCGCCAGCGATGAAGCCAGCTATATCACCGGCGTGACGCTACCGGTGGCGGGGGGCGATCTCGGTTAGCGGCGGGTGGCGTACCAGCAGAGCAGGGAGCCGAGACACACCATCCCGGCGCCCTGCCAGAAGGACCACGATAGCGTGGCGCTGAGCAGGACTGCCGCCAGCGCGGAAGAGAGTACCGGCGTGAAGTACGAGGCCGCCGCCAGCAGGCTGACGTTGCCGTGCAGGATCCCGACGTTCCACGCCGCGTAGGCCAGCCCCAGCGCCACAGAGACCGTCATCAGCTTAATGACTACCGGCCAGCTAAACAGCATCGGCGGCTGGTCGCTGGCGAGAAATTTCAGCCATAGCGTCAGGGCGGTTAACAGGACAAAGAGGGTAATGCCATTTTTACCTTTGGCGTACTTCGCGGTCACCGTGCAGTACGCCGCCCAGATAAACGCCCCGACAAATGCCAGAATGTAGCTCAGCGGGCTGGACACCACGTTATTGATGATTTCCTCGGGGTTGAGCCCGTGCTCGCCGCCAAGTACCCAGCTCACGCCGAACAGCGCCAGCAATAAGCCGGGGATCACCAGCCAGCTGCTTTTCTGGCCATTAAAGAGAATGGCGAACAAAATCGTCAGGCTGGGCCACAGGTAATTGACCATCCCCACTTCAATGGCCTGCTGGCGAGTGGCGGCGAACCCCAGCGACAGGGCGAGGCAGATTTCATAGCTGACAAACAGCACGCTGCCAGCCAGCAGATAGCGGCGCGGGATCTGGTGCAGGTTGGGAAAGCCAACGGTAAAAATGAGCAGCAGGCCGCTGAGGCTATAAATCATCGCCGCGCCGCCAACCGGGCCTAACCCTTCGCTGACGCCGCGAATCAATCCGACCATCGTGCTCCATAAGATAATGGCGGCGAAGCCGATTGATGTCGCTCTCTTTTTTTGCATATTTAACCTGATAGTGACGCAAACGCAGCCGGAATTTATAACATCTTTTGCCGGTCGATGGTCGATATTTCCCGCCGGCGTTAACTCTTTGGTATTAGTCAAACTCGTCGCCGCTGACTATTAAGGGGGCGAGCGTTTTCGACCTTGATTTGACGCAAATAAAACAAAGGTATTGCTGTTAGTTTCCTCCGCGCGATGAATCAACATCTTGCATGGAGGAATGCAATGGACGTCAGCCGCAGAAAGTTCTTTAAGATCTGCGCAGGCGGTATGGCCGGAACCACAGCCGCCGCCCTGGGCTTTGCCCCTAAAATGGCGCTGGCTCAGGCACGCAATTTCAAATTGCTGCGTGCGAAAGAGATCCGCAACACCTGCACTTACTGCTCCGTGGGCTGTGGGCTATTAATGTATAGCCTCGGCGACGGCGCGAAAAACGCCAAAGAAGCGATTTACCATATTGAAGGGGACCCGGACCATCCGGTGAGCCGCGGCGCGCTGTGCCCGAAAGGCGCAGGCCTGCTGGACTATGTCCACAGTGAAAACCGCCTGCGTTATCCGCAATACCGCGCCCCGGGCTCGGATAAATGGCAGCGCATCTCCTGGGATGACGCTTTTAACCGCATCGCCAGACTGATGAAAGCCGACCGCGACGCCAACTTTATTGAAAAGAACGAGCAGGGCGTGACGGTTAACCGCTGGCTTTCCACCGGCATGCTGTGCGCCTCGGCGGCAAGCAATGAGACTGGCATGCTGACGCAAAAATTTGTGCGTTCGCTCGGCATGCTGGCGGTAGACAACCAGGCGCGCGTCTGACACGGACCAACGGTAGCAAGTCTTGCTCCAACATTTGGTCGCGGTGCGATGACCAACCACTGGGTTGATATCAAAAACGCTAACGTCGTGGTGGTGATGGGCGGCAACGCCGCCGAAGCGCATCCGGTGGGATTCCGCTGGGCGATGGAAGCGAAAAACAATAACGATGCCACGCTTATCGTCGTCGACCCGCGCTTTACGCGTACCGCGTCGGTGGCCGATATCTATGCGCCGATTCGTTCCGGTACCGACATTACCTTCCTGTCGGGCGTGCTGCTGTACCTGATCGAAAATAATAAGATCAATGCCGAGTACGTGAAGCATTACACCAATGCCAGCCTGCTGGTACGGGATGATTTTGCCTTCGAAGAGGGCCTGTTCAGCGGCTACGATGCCGAAAAACGTCAGTACGATAAATCGTCCTGGAACTACCAGTTCGATGAAAACGGCTACGCCAAACGCGATGAAACGCTCAGCCATCCGCGCTGCGTGTGGAATCTGCTCAGGCAGCACGTTTCCCGCTACACGCCGGAAGTGGTGGAGAATATCTGCGGTACGCCGAAAGCGGACTTCCTTAAAGTGTGTGACGTGCTGGCGTCAACCAGCGCCGCGGACCGCACCACCACCTTCCTGTATGCCCTGGGCTGGACGCAGCACACCGTCGGCGCGCAGAACATCCGCACCATGGCGATGATCCAGTTGCTGCTCGGCAATATGGGCATGGCCGGCGGCGGCGTCAACGCGCTGCGCGGCCACTCCAATATTCAGGGGCTGACCGATTTGGGCCTGTTGTCGACCAGTCTGCCGGGTTATTTGACGCTGCCATCCGATAAACAGACCGATCTGCAAAGTTATCTTAGCGCCAACACGCCGAAAGCGACGCTGCCCGGGCAGGTGAACTACTGGAGCAACTACCCGAAATTCTTCGTCAGCCTGATGAAATCGTTATACGGCGAGGCGGCGCAGAAAGAGAATGACTGGGGCTTCAACTGGTTGCCGAAATGGGATCAGGCTTACGACGTTATCAAGTACTTCAATATGATGGATAACGGCAACGTCACTGGCTATATCTGTCAGGGCTTCAACCCGGTAGCGTCCTTCCCGGACAAAAACAAAGTGGTGCGTAGCCTCAGCAAGCTGAGGTATCTGGTGGTTATCGATCCGCTGGTGACCGAAACCTCGACCTTCTGGCAGAACCACGGCGAGTCTAATGATGTCGACCCGTCGGCGATTCAGACCGAAGTCTTCCGCCTGCCGTCGACCTGCTTTGCCGAAGAGGATGGTTCGATCGCCAACTCCGGTCGCTGGCTGCAGTGGCACTGGAAAGGCCAGGACGCACCGGGGGAAGCGCGCAACGATGGCGAAATCCTGGCTGGGATCTATCATCGTCTGCGCGAGCTGTACCGTCGCGAAGGCGGGAAGGGCGCGGAACCGCTGCTGAAAATGAGCTGGCGCTATAAGCAGCCAGATCACCCGGAATCGGCAGAAGTGGCAAAAGAGAACAACGGCTACGCGCTGGCGGATCTCTACGATCAAAATGGCGCTCTGCTGGCGAAAAAAGGCCAACTGCTCAATAGCTTCGCGCTGCTGCGCGATGACGGCAGCACCGCGTCGTCGTGCTGGATCTATACCGGCAGCTGGACCGAGCAGGGTAACCAGATGGCGAATCGTGATAACGCCGATCCTTCGGGCCTGGGCAATACGCTGGGATGGGCATGGGCGTGGCCGCTCAATCGTCGGGTGCTGTATAACCGCGCTTCGGCTGATATTAACGGCAAGCCGTGGGATGCGAAGCGGATGCTGATCCAGTGGAACGGCAGCAAGTGGGTCGGAAATGATATTCCGGACTTCAATACTGCGCCGCCGGGGAGCAACACCGGGCCGTTTATCATGCAGCAGGAGGGACTTGGCCGCCTGTTTGCGCTCGATAAACTGGCGGAAGGGCCGTTCCCGGAGCACTACGAGCCGATGGAAACCCCGCTTGGCACCAACCCGCTGCACCCGAAGGTGGTCTCCAGCCCGGTGGTGCGTCTGTATGAAGAGGACGCCATCCGCCTGGGTAAGAAGGATAAGTTCCCGTATGTCGGCACCACCTATCGTCTGACCGAGCATTTCCACACCTGGACCAAGCATGCGCTGCTCAATTCCATCGCGCAGCCGGAACAGTTTGTCGAAATCAGCGAAGGGCTGGCGAAAAGCAAAGGTATCGCCAACGGCGACTGGGTGAAAGTCAGCAGCAAACGCGGCTTTATTCGCGCGGTTGCCGTGGTGACCCGCCGACTGCGCACGTTGAACGTCAACGGCCAGCAGGTCGAAACCGTCGGGATCCCGCTGCACTGGGGCTTTGAAGGCGTGGCCCGTAAAGGCTATATCGCCAACACCCTGACGCCTAACGTCGGCGATTCCAACTCGCAAACGCCGGAGTATAAGGCGTTTCTGGTCAACATCGAGAAAGCGTAAGGAGCGATTCAATGGCGATGGAAACACAAGACATTATTAAACGCTCCGCGACCAACCCGATAACTCCCGCGCCACGCGCGCGGGACTATAAGGCCGAAGTCGCCAAGCTTATCGATGTCTCCTCCTGCGTAGGCTGTAAAGCCTGCCAGGTGGCCTGTTCCGAGTGGAATGACATTCGCGATGAAGTGGGGCACTGCGTCGGCGTGTACGACAATCCGGCGGATCTTAGCGCTAAATCCTGGACGGTAATGCGCTTTAGCGAGACCGAACAGAACGGCAAGCTGGAATGGCTTATCCGCAAGGATGGCTGTATGCACTGCGAGGAGCCGGGTTGCCTGAAAGCCTGCCCCTCCGCCGGGGCGATTATTCAGTACGCCAACGGCATCGTCGATTTCCAGCAGGAAAACTGCATTGGTTGCGGCTACTGCATTGCCGGGTGTCCGTTTAATATTCCGCGCCTCAATAAAGAGGATAACCGGGTTTATAAATGCACGCTGTGTGTGGATAGGGTCAGCGTCGGTCAGGAACCGGCCTGCGTGAAAACCTGTCCTACCGGCGCGATCCACTTCGGCACGAAAAAAGAGATGCTGGAAGTGGCGCAGGAGCGGGTGGATAAGCTTAAAAAACGCGGTTATGCCAACGCCGGGATCTACAACCCGCAGGGCGTAGGCGGCACCCACGTGATGTACGTCCTGCATCATGCCGACCAGCCGGAGCTGTATCACAAGCTGCCGAAGGAACCGCAGATCGATACCAGTATCAGTCTGTGGAAGGGGGCGCTGAAACCGCTGGCGGCGGCGGGCTTTATCGCCACCTTCGCCGGGCTTATCTACCACTACATCGGTATCGGGCCGAACAAGGAAGTTGATGACGACGAGGAGGAGCATGATGAGTAAATCGAAGATGATTATGCGCACGACGTTTATCGATCGTGCCTGTCACTGGACGGTGGTTATCTGTTTCTTCCTCGTGGCACTGTCGGGAATATCGTTTTTCTTCCCGACGCTGCAGTGGCTAACGGAAACCTTCGGCACGCCGCAGATGGGGCGTATCCTGCACCCGTTCTTTGGAGTGCTGATTTTTGTCGCGCTGATGTTTATGTTTGTGCGTTTTGTCCACCACAATATTCCAGATAAACAGGATATCCCCTGGCTGAAAGGTATCGTGGAGGTGCTGAAAGGCAACGAACATAAGGTCGCGCGCGTCGGGAAATATAACGCCGGGCAGAAGATGATGTTCTGGACCATTATGAGCATGATTTTCGTGCTGCTGGTGACCGGGGTGATTATCTGGCGGCCCTATTTCGCGGCATATTTCCCGATGCAGGTGATTCGCTATAGCCTGCTGATTCATGCGACGTCGGCGATTATCCTGATCCACGCGATCCTCATCCATATGTATATGGCATTCTGGGTGAAAGGGTCGATTAAAGGCATGATCGAAGGCAAGGTGAGCCGCCGTTGGGCGAAGAAACATCACCCGCGCTGGTATTGCGATGTCGAACGCCTGGAAGCGATCAAAGAGAGTCGCGAAGGGATGAAGTAAGCCTTCACGGCGCAAAACCCGCTCCGGAGATGTCGGAGCGGGTTCCCGACAGTCAGCAGTTCGTGATAAGTGTATCGATTGAATCGATAACGCCCTGGCGCGCATGACTCAGATTGCAGACGAAATCCTGTGGCTGGATCCGTTTATTATTTAAGTTACTGATCATTGGCGTACAAAGTAAAAAGCTGTCAAATTCTATATTTATCCTTGGTACGACATGCTGATGCCAGCGTGGTAACTGTTGTGTTCGCATTAAAGGAATAATGACTCTCGTGGCCAGGTCTGCATAATAATCATTCTGCACGATCATATAATACGGCAGGGTTTTATTTGTCTGAGCAGAACAATTTCGATAAACATTGAATTGTTCAAGCATCATAGTACCCTGAAAAATTCATCATCAGTAAGAGTGCCTCCTTTTGCAATAAATTCATTCATTGCGGCAATGAATTCCTTGTGCTGTCGCTGTTTATCTGCTTCTCGTAAATCCTTACCTGGCTGTGCTGACGCCTTCTGGACGGGTACGTCAGTGGGTCTTTTACGTAGCGTATTACTTTTCATCATCGGCTCCTTGCGGTTGGTTCTGTGATTATTCACTTTACTCACTAAAAAATAAATCCCAGCAGCAACTTTAATGTTTATTTTGCGAGGCCGCTTCCAGAGGAAAGTAATAGCCTGAAATATTCATGGTTGTGGTAATAAACCTGGCGCTGGTATTAACCAGCGCGGCGAAGAATAATCAGAACTTCTCGGGAATAAAGCGGAAGGGGAAATTGGTCTGTTTCATTTTGCCAATTTTGCGCTTCGGCAGCGTCACATGCTCCACCGGTAAAGCTTCATAGGGGATCTGCGACAGCAGATGGGTGATGATATTCAGGCGTACGCGCTTTTTATCCTCCGAGCGGGCGACGAACCACGGCGCCCAGGCGGTATCGGTGGCGGCGAACATGGCGTCGCGGGCGGCGGTATATTCATCCCAGCGGTTGAAAGACTTAATGTCCATCGGCGAGAGCTTCCAGATTTTACGACCATCGTCGATGCGATCCCGCAGGCGGCGCTCCTGCTCCTGCGGTGAGACCTCCAGCCAGTACTTGAGCAGAATTATGCCCGATTCGACCATGCCGCGCTCCACCATCGGCGCGCCGTCGAGAAACTTCTGCACCTCCTCCGGCGTACAAAAGCCCATCACCCGTTCGACGCCGGCGCGGTTGTACCAGCTGCGATCGAAAATCACAATCTCGCCAGCCGCCGGAAGGTGCTTGATATAGCGCTGAAAATAGAGCTGGCTTTTCTCACGCTCGGTGGGTGAGGGCAAGGCGACGACCCGGAAGATACGCGGGCTGACGCGCTCGGTGATCGCCTTAATGGTGCCGCCTTTGCCGGCGCCGTCCCGGCCTTCAAAGACGATGCACACCTTCAGCCCTTTATGCACCACCCAGCGCTGCAGTTTCACCAGCTCAACATGGAGTTTGCGCAACGCCTTCTCATACGCTTTATTGTCGAGCGGGGCGGTCTTCACCGCCGCGTCGACCGGATTACCGTTTTTCTTATTACCCATCGCCATGCTCCGTGTTGCCGAGGTATCCCTTTGAAGTGTAATCCTTCGCCGGCGAGGCGGTGGAAAATATTCGTGCAGGGGACGGGCTAGCTGGCGTTCCCCGCCGCAATGACTTCCAGCCCTACCCGCTGCCCCCATGACAGCTCCAGGGTGTTACCGTCCGGGTCGGCAAAGAAGGCGAAGTATCCCACCGGATCGCCCAGCTGTTCCGGTTCCCGCCGCAAAACGCCTTCCCGCCGCGCCTGAGCAACCTTCTCATCGATCTCCGCCTGGGTGGCGCAGGCGACGCCGAGATGGCCGAACGGGCCCAGCGGTGTGTCGGCCGGATCGTCACTCTGCACCAGCACCAGAGCGAAGGGCCGGGTGCGATCGCTGAGCCACGCCACCTTACGCGCTGAGGGCAAGCCGGGCTCGCGCTGGTGAATGACGGTCATCGCGGTATAGCGGGTGTAAAAATCAATACTGCTGGCCAGACAGCGGACGGTAAAGGCGACATGGGTAAAACCGACATCAACAGTTTGCATCGATGATTCTCCAGAGGTGAATGATGGGGAGACTTTACAACCTCAAGTTAAGTTGAGATCAATTGGGCGTTTATCGCTTTGAGCCCACTGATTTTAATAGGGGAGGGTCTTGCTACGTCACGCCGTCGCTGGCTCGATGATGGCCGGCCGTGCGGGCGGCGAGCATGAACGAATCAGGCCGTTGTATGGAGGAAACTGCCGTCGGGCGTTTTTAGCTGGTGTGTCGGGGCGGGATGGTCAATAATGCCGGCCGTCTCTCAATACCCCTATAAGATGTATGAAAAAAACGATTTTTTCACTGGCGCTGGGCACCTTCGGACTCGGCATGGCGGAATTTGGCATTATGGGCGTGCTGCCGGATATGGCGCACGATGTCGGGATTTCGATCCCCGCCGCCGGCAATATGATTGCCTGGTATGCCTTCGGTGTGGTGATCGGCGCGCCGATCATGGCGCTGCTCTCCAGCCGGTTTTCGTTGAAATCGGTGATGCTGTTTCTCGCTGCCCTGTGTATTCTCGGCAATACCCTGTTTACTCTCTCCAGTAGCTACGCCATGCTGGCGCTTGGCCGCCTGGTTTCCGGTTTTCCTCACGGGGCGTTCTTTGGCGTCGGCGCGATTATCCTGTCGAAAATCGCGCCGCCGGGGAAGGTGACCGCCGCGGTGGCGGGGATGATTGGCGGGATGACGGTGGCTAATCTGGTGGGCGTCCCCGGCGGCACCTGGCTTGGGCATCACTTCAGCTGGCGCTATACCTTTGCCCTAATCGCGGTGTTTAACGTCGCCGTATTGATGACTATTTTCTGCTGGGTACCCACCCTCTATGATCGCACCAGCACCCGGCTGCGCGAGCAGTTCCGTTTTCTGGCCTCCCCGGCGCCGTGGCTGATTTTTGCCGCCACCATGTTTGGCAACGCCGGTGTGTTTGCCTGGTTCAGCTATATTAAGCCCTTTATGCTCAATGTCTCCGGCTTTGCCGAAAGCAGGATGATGCTGATTATGATGCTGGCGGGGCTGGGAATGGTGGTCGGTAATCTGTTCAGCGGCAAAATTTCCGGACGCTTCAGCCCGCTGCGTATTGCGGCCATAACCGACGGGGTCATTGCCGTGACGCTGCTGCTGATCTTTGCCTTCGGTGAGCATAAAGTCGCTTCGCTGACTCTGGCGTTTATCTGCTGCGCGGGACTATTCGCCCTGTCGGCGCCGCTGCAGATCCTGCTGCTGCAGAACGCCAAAGGCGGCGAGATGCTGGGGGCGGCAGGAGGGCAGATTGCCTTCAACCTCGGCAGCGCCATCGGCGCCTTCTGCGGCGGGATGATGATTGCCCAGGGCTTTGGCTGGAACAGCGTGGCGCTTCCTGCCGCCACGCTGTCGTTTCTGGCGATGAGCGCCTTGCTCGTCTATGGCTGCCATCAGCGCCGACAAGCTTGCTAACGACGCTTACTCACGCCAGGGTTCGCCAAGGGTCAGCATCAGCCGGTTGGCCCAGGCGAAAAAGGCCGCCGACTGCAGCAGATCCAGCTGGGCCAGGGTATCTAAACCCTGCTCATCAAGCGCCGCCAGATGGCGGGCATTCAGCCCCGGCGGCGTCACCGACAGCGCAGCGGCGGCGTCGATTTCCGCCTGCCAGCGCGGCGACTGGCCGTCACTCAAATTCTCCCCCGGCGTCACCGCCAGCAGCGTGTCGACAGCGGTCTCGTCCTTCGCCAGTTGCGCCGCTTTACGGGCATGCACCGAGGCGCAGTAGATACAGCCGTTGATTTTGCTGGTCACCGTGGCGGCCAGCTCGCGTTCGGCGCGCGGCAATCCCCCGGGGGTATAGAAAATGCCTTTATCGGTCAGGGTCCGCTGCTCCAGCACCGGCTGATTGCGCGCCAGCAGGCGAAAGTAGGGGGAGTCGCTATGGCCATATTTGGCCAGAATCGCCTGTTCTTCAGCGTTGAATTCCGCCAGCGGTTTATCGGCCAGCCAGGGTTCCCAGTGCAGCTCATCGCGGGTGAAGCGAACCGGGGCCGCTTTGCCGCTCTGGGTATGCGGTGTGGTATGCCAGTATCCGGCAACCTGCGGCGTATCGGCGCTGACGATCGGTTTATGGTTGAGCGCCCGCAGGCCCAGCAGCAGTCGGCTCTGGAAGCTGACAAAGGCCACCAGTTGCGCCAGAGTGACGATGCCCCGCAGGCTCCAGCCCGCGCCGGTTAAGGTGTGCAGCGCGCCGGGGGTGGCTTCGACGGGGGTGAAGGTGAGCAGGCGGGCAAAGGCCAGCGCCGGGACCAGACGATCGGTGGTTGGATCGGCGAGCCCGAAACCGGCATAGTGCGCCGCCAGCGCGTCCGCCTGGTGCAGTTTCGCCACCTTCGCGGCCACCGCGAAGCGTTCATCAAGAGGAAAGTCAGCGTCCTGCTGGCTGAACAGCACTTCATAACTTCCCTGGGCGTGACGGGTGCTGGCGTCGCGTACGGCGCGCGCTTGGTCGAGCGGGGAACCGGGGGCAATCTCCGCCAGTTCGGCCAGAATATCCTGACTCAGCGTCATGGTGACTCCTTATCTGATGTGGGGGGCAATATGCTGAGCGATCAGCTCAATGGAACGCAGCGTATCCCGGTGCGAAGGCTCCACCGAGTGCACCTGAAACGAAATATCGGTGGCGCGGGCCAGCACGCTGTCCTGCGCCAGGGAGGCAATAACATGCTCAGGATCGCCAACGTGGGCATCCAGTTGTTGCAGATAGTCGGTGACACTGTCACCTTCTATCGTATGACCCGCCGCCCGGTGCTGTGTCGCCTGCTTGCGCAGACCGGGCTCGGCGACCTGCAGGGCGTGGGCGTGACTGTCGGCGACGAAGGCGGTGCGCGAGGCGAGGATCCGCGGTGCAACGCCGTCCGGCAGCGCCTCCAGGTAGGCGTCGATGATCGGGTTCTGAATGGCGTCCAGCGGCAGACGTGGCTCACCGGGGGGCCTTGGCTGGGTGCGCGACAGCATCAGCCCGTGTCCCGCCTGACCGGCGCGGATGGCGCCCTCCGCCGAGAAGGTGGCGATCCAGATACGCTCCGCCAACTGCGGTGCGGGTGGATAGAGACGGTTGTCCGGGTGGCTCAGGGTATCGCCCCGCCAGGCGCTATGGATCAGGTGCAGATGGTCGGCAAACACCGACCCGCGCTGCTCGCTGGTCAGGCCGAAGGGCAGAAATGACGTTGGCGTGCCGCCGGAGCCAAACCCCACCTCCAGACGTCCGTCGGTGAGTAAATCCAGTACCGCCGCGTCTTCGGCGACGCGCAGCGGATTTTCCATCGGCAGAGTGATAATCGCCGTGCCGAGACGGATCCGGTCGGTCTGTGCCGCCACGTGGGCGAGAAACACCAGCGGCGATGGCAGGCCGCCTTCCTGTTCATGAAAATGGTGCTGGGCAATCCATGCGCTGTCGAAGCCCAAACGCTCCGCGTGGCGGATCTGTTCGGCCGCCAGCCGGTAGCGCGTTTGCGCGGAGCCCTGATCGAGCAGACGGGTAAAAAAGCCGAGGCGTTTAGGCATTATGCGTTCTCCGTGTGGGCCTGTGCTAAGCGGGGTGAAACCTGGGGAATGGCGGCGATCAGTTCGCGAGTGTAGGCCTGCTGCGGAGTGGCGAACAGGCGGTCAACGTCGCCATGCTCCACCACCTGGCCGGCGCGCAGTACCGTGACGCTATCGGCAATCCGCCTGACCGTCGCCAGATCGTGGGTAATGAACAGGTAGCTCAGACCCAACTGCTGCTGTAACTGCTGCAGCAGGGCGAGGATCTGCGCCTGAACGGTGACGTCGAGCGCCGAGGTCGCTTCGTCAAGGACCAGTATCGCCGGCTCGAGGATCAGCGCCCGGGCAATCGCCACCCGCTGCCGCTGGCCGCCGGAGAGCTCCCGCGGCGTACGCGACAGCAGCTCCGGGGCCAGCGCCACCCGCGCGGCGACGGTCTCCACGCGCAGGCGACGCGCCGACGCGCTGAGGCGCTCAAAGTTC
The DNA here is from genome assembly GCF_014192815.1 of Klebsiella sp. RC2. NCBI lineage: Bacteria > Pseudomonadati > Pseudomonadota > Gammaproteobacteria > Enterobacterales > Enterobacteriaceae > Klebsiella > Klebsiella sp. RC2. The sequence continues at coordinate 173,535 of NZ_JACHYL010000008.1, forward strand.
TTTAACGGCTCTTCGATAATCGCAAACAGCGTCTGGCGCGGGTCGAGCGAGGCGAAGGGGTTCTGGTAGACAAACTGGATTTTCCGCCGCAGCTGACGCTGCGCCTCGCGGCTGAGATGCCCGGCGTCGATACCGTCGATGGTCACCTGTCCGGCATCGGCGCGCTCAAAGCCCAGCAGGATCCGCGCCAGGGTAGTTTTCCCGGAGCCGGATTCGCCCACCAGCGCATGGGTGGTGCCGCGTCTGACCTCAAAACTGACGCTGTCGAGCGCCTGCAGCGCCTGTTTGCCCAGCGAGAAACGTTTGCTGATCCCCTCCACGCGAATGGCCGGCGTGGCCAGCAGTCGGTGACGAGCCGCCGTCAGCCCCAACGGCGCATCCTGCAGGTCGTGGAGCAGCTGGCGGGTGTAAGGGTGTTGCGGACGCTGGACAATCGTCTCGGTGGCGCCCTGTTCCTGAATCTCTCCCTGACGAAACACCATGATCCGGTCGGCGCGTTCTGCGGCCAGCGCCAGATCGTGGGTGACAAACAGCACGGCGGTACCCGACTCGCGACGCAGGATATCGAGCAGGTCGAGAATGCGCTTCTGCACCGTGACGTCGAGAGCGCTGGTGGGCTCGTCGGCAATAATCAGATCCGGCTGCAGGGCAATGGCGATGGCGATCAGCACCCGCTGTTTCATCCCGCCAGACAGCTGATGCGGATACTGGTCAAAACGCTGTTCCGGGTGGCTGAGACCGACTTTAGTGAGCAGGTTAAGGACCTGCTGTCGGCGGTCAGCGGCGGAGAGGGACTGATGCAGGCGCAGGATCTCTTCCACCTGCTGGCCAATGGTTTTTACCGGATTGAGCGAATTACCGGGATCCTGCGGGACCAGGCTGATGCTCACTCCGCGCAGGCGGTTAAGGCGTTTTGCCGACCAGTCGCTAATCACTTCGCCATTGAGGACAATCCGCCCGGCATCCCGGCGGGCATTATCCGCCAGCAGGCCGATAATGGCCTGCGCGGTGGTGGTTTTCCCCGAGCCGGATTCTCCGACGAAGGCCAGCATTTCGCCACGCTGGATGGAAAAACTCACGTTGTGCACCACCTCGCGCCATTCGCCCCGCGAGCGGTAGCTGATGCGCAGATCTTCAACGGACAGAACGTTCATGGGCGTACTCCACTCCACTGGCGGCTAAGACGATTGGCGGCAAGGACCACGGCGACCACGGCGAGGCCGGGGAAGGTGGTCAGCCACCAGGCGGTCGACAGGTAGTTGCGACCTTCGGCGATCAATAATCCCCACTCCGGGACCGGCGGCGGGGTGCCGTAGCCGAGGAAGCTGAGGGTGGCCAGGGCCAACATCGCCTGTCCGAACTGCAGCGTCGCGAAAGCAAGCACCGCAGTGAGCGAGTTGGGCAGAATATGGCGCCAGAAGACGGCGAAAAAGGTGCCGCCGCTGCCCCGGGCCGCCTCGACGTAATCGCTGTGGCGCACGCGCACGACCTCCGCCCGCGCCAGGCGCGCGAAGCTGGCGATAGCCGCCACACCAACCGCCACCGCCGCATTCACCGTGCCGAAACCGAGCAGAATAATTACCGTGAGCTGCAGCAGCAGGGAGGGGATGGCCAGCAGGACATCGACCAGGCGCATGATCGTGGATTCAACGCGTCCGGTCAGCGCCCCGGCGAGCGTACCAAGGGCGGTGCCCACCACCAGGCCGATGGCGACGGCGATCAGCGCCGCCGACAGGGAATGTACCGCGCCGTAAACCACCCGCGTCCACAGGTCGCGCCCCAGCTGGTCGGTACCCAGCCAGTAGTGCGCTTGCGGCGCCAGGCGCTGAGCGCCGGGGATCCCTTCCAGCGGGTTAGCGGCGGTAAACCACTGCGGGGCGAGGGCCATTAACAGCGCAGTGATCATCACCGCCCATGCCAGCCACAGGCCAGGCTGCAGACGCACCCTGCGCCATTCCGGGCGGCGGCGAACCGCGATGGCATAATCGACCAGGCTCATTTCGCACCTCCGGTCTGTAAATGGAGTCGGGGATCCAGTCGCGGCATGACCAGGTCGACCAGCAGGTTTATCAGGACGAAACCGAGGGCGGAGATCATCACCACTGCCTGCAGCACGGCGATATCCTGGTTATTGACCGCCTGCTGGGTCAGCTGGCCGAGGCCGCTGCGGCCGAAGACGGTCTCAGTGATCAGCGCCCCGGCAATCAGCTCGCCCAGCAGCAGCCCGGCAATATTCAGCGCCGGCAGCAGGGCATTACCCATCACATGGTGCCAGAGGACGCCGGTCTCGCTCATTCCCTTGGCGCGGGCGACCGCGACGAAGGGCTGAACCGCCACCTGATCCATGCTGCGCATCAGGATCTGCGCCAGCGGGGCCGAAATGGGCAGCGCGACGGCGATAACCGGTAAAATCAGCCCTTCCAGTGGCCCAGGGTTGATCACCGGGATCCAGCGCAGCTGAAACGAGAAGAGCTGGATCAGGGCGATACCCAGCCAAAAAGTCGGCAGAGAGATAAACAGCACCGGCAGCGACTGCAGAAGGTTACTCAGCCAGCGCAGCCCCGGCAGACGCGAGGCGAAGGCGAGGGCGAACGCCAGCGCCACGGCCAGCAGAAAGGCCGGCAGCGCGAGGCTTAAGGTATCCGGCAGGTTGCTGGCAATCAGACTACTGACCGCCAGCCCCGCCTGCAGGGAATAGCCGAAGTCGCCGTGCAGCATCGCCAGCAGCGTGTGCAGGTACTGGCGCCACAGCGGGCTGTCAGCGCCGTAGGCCAGCCGCATGTCGGCGATTTGCGCCGGGCTCAGGCCAAGATCCGGATTCTGAAACTTGATCAGCACTGCATCTCCCGGCAGCACCTGCAGCAGGAAAAAAGTGAGGGTAAATGCCGCCCACAGGACCAGCAGCCCCTGGCCGAACCGTCGCAGAAGATAAGCGCTCATACCCGGCCTCTTAGTGCTTGTCCAGCCACGCGCCGTAGAACGACGGACGACCGACGGCCTCGAAGCTGACGCCTTTGACCCACGGCGCGCCGGCGAACACCTGCGGCTCTTCGAAAATGGGGATCACATAGGCGTTATCGATCAGATAGCGCTGGGCGTCACCGGTTAACTGCAAGCGCTGCTGCGGCTCTACCGCCGCGGAGATGCCGGTCAGCAGGTCATTCAGCTTATCATCGCGGAAGTGCTGCACTTTATCGCTGGAGCCGCCTTTCTGCAGCAGCGCATCGCGGTTGTTGGGGAAGAACATACTTTTCACCACATCCGGGTCGGCGCGGCCCACTTCTGAGACGGTGAGCGGGGTTTTCTGCGGGTCAAGATTGTCCAGCGTACGGCTACCGGCATCCCCGGCTTTGACGGTCAACGCCACACCTACCTGGCGCCACTGCTGGGCGATCAGCTGCAGCACTTCCTTATTCTGCGGCTGCGGCAGCGATTCATATACCGTCAGCGCCAGCCGCTGGCCGTCTTTACTGCGAATACCGTCGGCGTCGGGCTTCCAGCCGGCGTCGTCCAGCAACTGTCGGGCTTTGGCCTGGTCGAAGGTCAGTTTATCGCTCAGATTGACATAGCCGGCGGCGGAGCTGGCCAGTACGGAGGTCGCTTGCGGGTAGTTAGCGGAGAATAGCGTCTCCACCACCTGTTTGGCGTTGGTGGCATGGAGCAGGGCCTGGCGCACCCGCAGGTCGGCGACCAGTGGGTTATCCGGGCGGAAGCTCAGGCTGTCGTTGACCCCGCGGGTAGGGGCGGCGTAGACCTTAAATCCCTGATCGGTCGCCTGCTTTTCATCGTAGGCCTGCACCTGGCGAATAAAGCCCGCCTGACCCGCCAGCAGCGCGCCGATGCGCACGCTGTCTTCCGGGGTCACAATATAGGTGATGCCGTCGAGGTTAGCGGGCCCCTGCTGGGCACTGTTTTTCGGCCCCCACTGATAGTCCTTGCGCGCCACCAGCGTCAGCTCGCGGCCTGGCTTTTCATCCTGCACCACAAAGGGCCCGGAGCCGATAATATGCCGGGCATCGCCCAGCTCTTCAAAATTGCGCTGCAGGGTGCTGAGTGATACCAGACCGGAGCCGATGGTGGCGGTTCCCTGCAGGAAGCCCGGCGACGGTTTGTTGAAGTAAAATTTCACCGTCAGCGGGTCGATCACTTCGCTGCGCTGGTAGTTATTGATGACCTCCGAGACGGGCAGGCGATGGGCTTTATCTCCCAGACCATAGGTGTCGAAGTTTTTAGCCACGGCGGCGGCGTCAAGCGGCGTGCCGTCCGAGAAGGTGACCCCTTTGCGCAGGTGGAAAGTGTACTCGGTTTTATCGGCATTGCTGGTCCAGCTCTCGGCAATCCACGGCTCAATCTCCAGCGTTTTCGGGTTCTGCCAGGTGAGCTTGTCGGTTATCTGATTGAGAATACCGCCATTCGGATAAAAGCCGCCGGCGGGCGGATAGAGATTGGTGTGCGGTTGCTGCTCCAGATAAATTAAGGTGCCGCCTTTAACCGGCGTGTCGGCGGCCCAGACGGAAAAGGCGCCGGAAAGAAACAGGGCGGCCAGCGCGGGCAGGCGAAAATGACGATGCATGGTGAATTCCTTTGTTATCTATTGTGTTGCCATCATCGGGCGCGGCTAAAAACAAAGGAACCAAGGAATTGCGCTAAGCATTTGCGGAAATTGGATTTACTTCGCGAGTGGGAAGCGTGGGGCAAGCGCCTCTCCCGGGCGGGAGAGGCGTTGGTGATTAGCTGCGCAGATCGATAACCATACGGCCGCGGATCTGACCCTGCTCCATCTCTTTAAAGATGGCGTTGATATCTTCCAGCGGGCGCAGGGTAACTTTCGGCACCACTTTACCTTCGGCGGCAAACTGGAAGGCTTCCACCAGGTCCTGACGAGTACCGACCAGCGAACCGACCACCTCGATGCCGTCGAGCACCAGACGTGGAATATCGAGGCTCATCGCCTCCGGCGGCAGGCCCACCGCGACCACGCGGCCACCGGCACGAACGGCATCTACCGCCGAGTTAAAGGCCGCTTTGGCCACCGCGGTCACTACGGCAGCATGCGCGCCGCCGGTTTTTTCCTGAATCACTTTCGCCGCATCTTCATTACGGGAGTTGATGGTCAGATCGGCGCCCATCGAGGCCGCCAGCTCCAGCTGCCCGTCGTTGACGTCGATAGCGATCACTTTGGCGTTAAAGACATTCTTCGCATACTGCAGCGCCAGGTTGCCCAGCCCGCCGAGACCGTAGATAGCGATCCACTGACCCGGTTTGATGTGAGAGACCTTGACCGCTTTGTAGGTAGTGACGCCCGCGCAGGTGATACTGCTGGCGGCGGCGGAGTCGAGGCCGTCCGGGACTTTTACCGCGTAGTTGGCGGTGACGATGCACTCTTCCGCCATGCCGCCGTCGACGGTATAGCCGGCGTTTTTCACCGAGCGGCACAGCGTCTCATTGCCGCTGTTACAGTAATCGCAGTGGCCGCAGCCTTCGAAGAACCACGCTACGCTGGCGCGATCGCCTGGCTTCAGGGAGGTGACGCCCGGTCCGACTTTTTGCACCACCCCGATCCCTTCATGGCCGAGAATGACGCCGGTTTTATCGCCAAAATCGCCGTTTTTCACGTGCAGGTCCGTATGACACACGCCGCAGCATTCCATTTTCAACAACGCTTCACCGTATTCCAGCGGGCGCAGCGTTTTTTCCGTGACGTTAACCTGATGGTCGTGGGTAACAACAGCAGCCTTCATGCCTGTCTCCTTGTGAGGGGATTGTTTAATTTTATTAATGCAATAGTACCCAATAAGGATTAGACGCGATGGAGAAAAATACAAGGCGCTTTAGTACAGGATGTGGTTTTTTGCTACAGCGGTAGCACAAAATTCAGGCAATACCTCTAATTTTGGTAGGTAATAATAGCGTCACTGAATGGTCATGTTTTCTTCATCACCCAACTCTATCGTTTTGCGCATCAATTTCTTATAACAACAGAGTGATACAACAATGCATCTGGTAAAAACCATCCTCACTGCCGGTCTGTTTCTGTCCGCCGCCGCACAGGCGCAGAACGTACTGGAATTCCCCCAGCCGGAAAACAACCCGGAAGAATTTTACGCCGTCACCGAGATCCCGGCAGGGGGCATTATTAAGTATGAAACCGACGCCAAAACGGGGTTTATCATCGCTGACCGCTTTCAGTCGATGCCGGTGGCTTACCCGGCGAACTACGGCTCGCTGACCCAGTCGCTGGCCGGAGATGGCGACCCGCTGGACGTGGTGTTTTACACTCGCGCGCCGATGGCGCCCGGCACACTGATTAAGCTGCGGCCGATCGGTGTCCTAAAGATGATAGACGGCGGTGAGAAAGACGACAAAATCATCGCCGTGCCGGCCAGTAAAATTGACCCAACCTATGACGACATCAAGACCATCACCGATCTGCCGAAAATCGAGCAGCAGCGGCTGGAGGCCTTCTTCCGGGTCTATAAAGAACTGCCGGAGGGGCGTAAAAAGGTTGAGCTGGCCGGTTTTAATGATGCCGCCGCTGCGAAGCAGGAGATTAAATCGGCCTGGGAGGCCTGGAAAGCGCAGAACCCGCAATAATATTCATCGCGGGCGCTGTCCGGCGCCCGCGATGACCCCTGTGGCGGCGAAATCACAGGTCACACGGCAACGCTTATCTCACCATATTGCATCTTGACGCAGGATGAAGTTGATGGTTGTATTGTACAACCATTTCATTTTCTGGACCCGCTGCCATGCCTGACACCCCCTTAATCCAACAGATTCGTACCGCCTCGCGGTTAATGGTGCGCGAGCTGGGCTTTATGAGCACCACGCTGGCCGCCACCCATTATTCACCTTCGGCGGTGCACACCCTGCTTGAGGTATCGATGAGGGGGGAGATGACGGCCGCGCAGCTGGTCACGTTGCTGGGACTGGAAAAATCAAGCGTCAGCCGGATGGTCTCTCGTCTGCTGGCGGCCGGTGAGCTGGAGGAGCGTCCTTGCGCGGAGGATGCGCGCGCGAAATCACTCGCCCTGACGGCAAAGGGGCACGATACGGTGGCGAAAATTAACGCCTGGGGTACCCGTCAGGTGGTGGAGGCGTTAGACCATCTGGATGAGACGCAGCAGCACACTGTTGCCACTGGACTGGCGGCCTATGCCCGGGCGCTGGCGCAGTGTCGGGATAGCGCGCTCGCGGATACGGCTCCGCAAATTTCGCTGATGACCGGCTATCAGCCGGGGATGATCGGTCGGATAGCCCAGATGCACGGGGAGTATTACACCCGTCATCATGATTTTGGCGCTTTTTTTGAAGGCAAGGTCGCCAGCGGCGTAGCGGAATTTGCCACCCGGCTTTCCTCCCCGGCCAACCAGATCTGGCTGGCGATCCGCGAAGGGAAAATCGTCGGCTCGCTGGCTATCGATGGCGAGGACCTCGGCCAGCAGCAGGCGCATCTGCGCTGGTTTATTCTCGACGACAGCTGCCGGGGAACCGGCATCGGCAGGCGTCTGCTCAGCGAGGCGATGACTTTCTGCGATAGTCGCCAGTTTAGCGCGGTGCAGCTGTGGACCTTTAAAGGGCTGGACGCGGCCCGCAAACTGTATGAATCCTTTGGCTTCACGTTAACCCGCGAATGGCAGGGGGAGCAGTGGGGAAAGGTAATGACCGAGCAGCAATTTACCCGGTCCGGAAACACCGGCTAAGCACGTTGCGCCTTAGCCGGTGGGGGAACATGAAGATTACGCCAGCTGGTTAAGCAGGCGGTTAATCTCCTCACGCCACTGCGCCTGAAGTGATGGCTTTTGATGTTTTGGCTTGCGGGCCATATCGTCAGCCAGCCATTGCTCCAGGTCAATCAGCCGCGCCAGCAGCGCCTCCTCATCATCGTCAGCCCCGGCGGGCGTACTCTGCAAAGCGAGTCGACTGTCCGGGGCGGGCGCCACGGCCTGCAGACGGGCATAGACCTCCTCCAGGTTGTGCCATTCCGTTAACCCGGCGTTGTCGATCAGCCAGAAGCGGTTACAGCTTTCGCTAATCAGCTGGCGGTCATGACTGACCAGCAGCACGCCGCCGGGGTAATCGCGCAGCGTCTGCGCCAGCGCCGCTTTACCCTCCATATCAAGATGGTTGGTGGGTTCATCCAGCAGCAGCAGACTGTAGCGCGCCAGCGAGAGGCCAACAAACAGTAGCCGCGACCGCTCGCCGCCGCTGAGGGTGCTGACCTTCTGGCTATGTCTCGCCCAGCCAAACCCGGCGGCGATCAGCGCCCGCTTACGGGTGTCGGCCGACGGGGCGAACGGCGTCAGCGCGTCGAGCAGGCTGGCATCGTCCGGTAACTGCTCCAGCGTCTGGTCATAGTAGCCGGGGTGCAGCCGGGGATGCAGGCGCAGCCCCGGGAGTGGCGATGCGTCGTTCATCTGCTGCCACAGCAGGCGCAGCAGGGACGATTTACCGCCGCCGTTGCGCCCCATGATGGCCACGCGATCGCCGCTGCGCAGGCGCGCCACGCCGGTGGTGAAGAGGGATGGCAGGCTCGGCGCGGGCGCGACGGGCAGGGTGTCCATCTCCAGCAGGCGGTCAGCCGGCAGGGCGTCCCCCTGCAATGACAGACGCCACGGTGGGCCGACGCTGAGCTCGGTTTGCTCGTCTTTCAGGCGGGCGACCTGCTTCTCCATCTGTTTGGCTTTACGGGCGAGGTCTTCGTTGTCATAGACGCGACCCCAGGTGGCCAACCGCCGGGCGCTGGCGCTGACCCGGTCGATCTCCTTTTGCTCGGCCTTATGGCGCAGCGCGGCGCTTTCATCCTGTTCCTGCAGTGCCTGACGGGCAGCGCTGCAGGGTAAGGCGAAGCTGTGCAGCGTCTGGTCGCGGAGGATCCAGCTGGCATTAGTTACAGCATCCAGTAAGGTGTTGTCGTGTGACACCAGCACGAAGCTCCCCTGCCAGGTTTGCAGGAAGCTTTCCAGCCACAGCAGGGTCGGCAGATCGAGGTGGTTGCCGGGCTCATCCAACAGCAGCAGGTCAGGTTGGCGGATCAGCGCCCGGGCCAGCAGCAGGCGCGTGTGCTGGCCGCCGCTCAGGGTAGTGGTTTGCTGCTCCATCACCGCCGGGGTAAAGCCCATCTGCGCCAGCAGGCGTTCGGCCAGCCAGCGCTGCGCTTCCCGTACATCAGCGGGTAACGGGGCCAGCACGGCCTGCAACAGCGACTGCGAACGCAGCGCCTCCGGCAGATGCTGTTCAACGCGGGCCATCAGACACTGACCGGCGAGTGAGACGCTGCCCGAGGTGGGCGCGAGGGTGCCGTCCAGCACCTGCAACAGGGTGCTTTTGCCGCAACCGTTATGGCCGATGAGACCGATACGGTCGCCTTTCTTCAGGGTGAAGGAGAGGGTGTTAAACAGCGGCCCAAAGGTAGTCTCCACGTGGAGCGCATGGGCAGTTAGTAATGTACTCATAGTCAACTTACTCAAGAGTTACAGGCATGCAAATGCCTCGTCAAAACTCGCTGACGATAACCCGGTAAGCCGGAGAGAAGGGATTGCGTGAAGTGTCTTCGCTCAAGCCATAGTTATCGCAGCACGATACCGATAACGCTTGAGCTGGCGCAATTGCCTAATGCATGTGAAACAATAAACATTTCACAATACAGCATGGGGGGCCTCCTTTTTTATTCAGTCAGTGGATGGGTGGTGGCAGTGTAGTGGGGAAAGGCTAGCGACGCCAGTGACAAAACTGGCAGGGGGCCCCCGCCAGCTTTCACCTGCGCCGCCTTTGTCTACGACGCCGGATTGGCGCAGAGGGCTTATGTGTTTGCCAGAACATGGTTGCAGAACCATTTTTTTGCTGGCTCATTTACGGTGCCTCCACAGGGACGGTGGCGATCGGGCGGGCAATCATGATTGCCGTTTCACTGAGCGCATTCAGATCACTTACCTGAGTACACTGGCGGGCCATGACCTGCGGATCGCCGTCCGGAAACCAGCCCTCATTGAATGACAGGGTGTAAAACTGGGTATGCCGCTTGACTTCACAGCGCCAGGCGCGGCCAAGATTGTTTCTGTCGATAAGCCAGCGGGAATCTTTCGCTTCAACAAAAATTTCATATTTAGAGGGTTGAGTGACATGTCGATCTGAATTCGTTTTGCTCCAGAAAATGGCAGTGTAATAAACGTTGTGTTTACCGTACTGAATACTGGCATCTCGTCCGGGGGTAACCTCCGGATGGAGGAAAATAACTATCCCGGCGGCAATCAGTACCATCAGCGGTAATATAGGATGCTGTATCGGCCGCCAGGGGATTTTACGTACCGCCAGCAGCCAGACCAGGGTAATAATAAACACGTAGAGCAGGGCGAAGAAAAATTTACTCGGTTCATAGATGACGACATCCACCAGATCGCCGGTGGCGGGCTGATACTGTTCAGCCCGCGGGGTGAGCATCCACATATCACCGCTGAAGAGGCACATTCCGGTGATGATGGCGATACCGCCGATAAGAAACAAGACAATACGGATCAGAATCGCATTCGCTTTATTCGCGCCAGGGGTTAATTTTAGCATTTCACATTCCGTTGTGAGGGGGTGAGAAACAACTATTTTGCACAGCGGAGGGCGTGCGGCAAATGCTATCCGTTTTATATTTTTACGATGAATGAATATGGGCGAAAAAGATGTTTCTGTGGCGGGAGATATTATTCTGACGTTATTAAAAACCGGGCCGATATGTCGACCCGGTGAGCGTGATTAAATCGAGGTGCGGCGATAATTGCGATATTCCGGCAGCCAGAAATTATCGCTAATGGCCTGCAGCAGCGCTTCAGCGGAAGTTTTCACCGCCACGCCTTGCTCCTGCGCCACCTTGCCGACCGCGAAGGCAATTGCCCGTGAGACGGTCTGGATATCCTTCAGCTCCGGCAGCACCGGACCTTCGCCGTTGTTCACCAGCGGCGAGTGTTTCGCCAGGGTTTCACTGGCGGCCATCAGCATCTCGTCGGTGACCCGCGACGCGCCGGAAGCAATCACCCCCAGACCAATCCCCGGGAAGATATAGGAGTTATTGCATTGCGCGATAGCGTACTGCTTGCCTTTCAGGGTGACCGGGGCAAACGGGCTGCCAGTGGCGACCAGCGCCTCGCCATCGGTCCAGTTCAGGATATTCTGCGGCGTCGCTTCCACCCGTGAGGTCGGGTTTGAGAGCGGCATCACGATTGGCCGCGGGCAGTGCTTGTGCATCTCGCGGATAATCTCTTCCGTGAACAGCCCCGGCTGACCCGAGACGCCGATCAGAATGTTCGGCTTCACGTTACGCACCACGTCCAGTAGGGACAGCACATCGTTAGTGGTATCCCAGCCCTGCAGATGCTCACGCTTCTGCACCAGCTTGTTCTGGAACGGCAGCAGGTTAGGCATGCCGTCGGTTAACAAGCCGAAGCGGTCAACCATGAACACGCGCTGGCGGGCCTCTTCTTCGCTAACGCCTTCGCGGACGATCTGGGCGATAATCTGCTCGGCGATACCGCAGCCGGCGGAACCCGCACCGAGGAAGACGATTTTCTGCTCGCTGAGCTGGCTACCGGCGCCGCGGCTGGCGGCGATCAGCGTCCCGACGGTGACCGCCGCGGTGCCCTGAATATCGTCATTAAACGAGCAGATTTCATTGCGATAGCGGTTGAGCAGCGGCATGGCGTTCTTCTGCGCAAAGTCTTCAAACTGCAGCAGGACGTCCGGCCAGCGGGCCTTAATTGCCTGGATCACGTCGTCAACGAACTGATAATACTCGTCGTCGGTAATGCGCGGATGGCGCCAGCCCATATACAGCGGATCGTCGAGCAGCTGCTGGTTGTTTGTTCCAACGTCCAGCACGATGGGCAGGGTATAAGCCGGGCTGATGCCGCCGCAGGTGGTGTACAGCGACAGCTTGCCGATCGGGATCCCCATCCCGCCGATCCCCTGGTCGCCGAGGCCGAGAATACGCTCGCCATCGGTGACCACAATCACTTTCACGTTATGGTTCGGGACGTTCTGCAGGATGTCGTCAAGGTTATGGCGATTCTGGTAAGAGATGAAGACGCCGCGGGCGCGACGGTAAATCTCGGAGAAACGTTCGCAGGCGGCGCCCACCGTCGGGGTATAGATAACCGGCATCATCTCTTCGAGATGGTTGCCGATCAGGCGATAAAACAGGGTTTCGTTGGTGTCCTGGATGTTACGCAGGTAGATGTGTTTGTCGATTTCAGTTTTGAATCCCTGATACTGGATCCAGGCGCGTTCCGCTTGCTCTTCGATGGTTTCAACCACTTCCGGCAGCAGGCCAAGAAGGTTGAAATTGCTGCGCTCTTCCAGACTGAAGGCGCTGCCCTTGTTGAGGAGGGGGAATTCAAGCAGAACGGGACCCGCGTAAGGGATGTACAGGGAACGGTTTTTCTTATGAGTAAATTGCATCGCACTAACTCCTTGATCATGACCACAGTCCCGGCGCGGCGATAAGCGAGGGCGGGTGGAAAGCAGCGGGCAGAGTATAGAGCAGATGGTCGTCAAGCGGGTAAACAAGCAATCAATTGCCATAAAAAAACACCATCCTGGCAACAGGACGGTGTTGTTTATCATCACTCAGACTGAAAATTAACCACCGCGGCGTTTGCGGCCGGTAGCATGGATGTGGTTGAGGGTGGTTTCTTCATCGCCTTCCAGCACCACTTTTTTCTGCTGGGAAAGCTTATAGTTCAGACCGAGAAGATGACGTGCCTGATGGTTCGATTTCATTCTGACTCCTTTATCCTGTTCTGGTTTCAAGGGCAAACCCGGTGGTGACCGGATGAAATGTAACCCAAAGTCGGCCGCACGTTTTTTGTGCGACCTCAGCTAGGGTGGTCCATTTTCAGGGCAATAGCAACCTTCGCGCGCCAGATTAAGAACAGTCTCCCTCACGCACAGCCGGGATCACCACTTCATCTCGCCGGTATTAACTTTGGCGCTTAACTCCAGCGAGCTGGTCTCCGCCAGGCCCGGCCACTGCGTCTCCATGGCCTTGATCACCCCGGCCGAATCCTGATGCGTCTTCAGCGCCTGCTCAAACTGCTGGAGATACGTTTTTGTGAAGCGCACCGCGCTGTCTCCCTCCGGCGGGGTGCCGAGGTAATGACCAGGGATCACCCGCTGCGGGTGCAGGGCGATCATCTGGTCCAGCGTGTGGCGCCATTGCAGGCGACTGGCCGATGTCTGGGTGTCGGCGGTCCAGAGATGCATGCCCCACGCCACGCCTGTGCCGCCGAGGATCGTTTTGTTCGCCCGGATCCAGACGAACGCCGCGTAGTCATGCGGCTGCATGATCGTTATTTTCTCACCGTCGATGGTAAAGCTGTTGGCCTTCAGCGCCTGCGGAACGTACACCTGTGTCGGCGCGCCATCTTTCATTTGCGGGCCCCAGTACGCCAGTTTGGCCGCTTTGGTGGCTTCAATATGTTTGACGACCTCCGGCGTGGCGACCACTTCCGCCTGCGGGAAGGCTTTCATCAGCGGTTCAAGACCAAAATAGAAATCCGGATCGCCAGAGGTGATCACAATCCGCGTGAGCGGCTTGCCGTTTTTCTTGATCATGTCTACCAGCTTTTCGCCGTCTTTGACGCTGAACTGCGCGTCAAACAGCACTGCTTCGTGCGGGCCGGAAACGAGAGTGGAGTTAACGGCAAAGATGCCCTTTTCCTGCGGATTGTAGGTTTGCAGCGTCAGAGGCGCCGCGAAGATCGAACCGCTGAACAGGGCGGTGGCAACAGCAAGAGCAGATAATTTCATGATGTGTTCTCAGTAACAGGTGAATGCGTTCCATTGTACGGATTTCGCTATTTGATAGAATTCCTGAAATAAGAGATGCTGAGTTTCATAAATCGTGCAGATGAAGGGGGCATGATGGACAGGGTGATTGCTGCTCAGGTATACCTGCGCATCTGCGAGCTGGGAAGTCTCAGCGCCGCGGCGCGGGCGCTGGGGATGTCGCGTCCGATGGTCAGTCGCTATCTGGAGCAGATGGAGAACTGGGCTGGCGCCCGGCTGATCCATCGTTCCACCCGCCGGCTGACCCTGACGCCGGCGGGGGAAAAAGTGTTGCTTAAGACCCGCGGGTTGACGCGGATCGCCGATGAAATCGCCGGCGAGCGCCAGCGGGCCGACCCCAGCGGCACGCTGCGCGTCGCCTGCGCGCACTTCACGGCAATGCAGCTGATCTCTCCGCTGCTGCCGGACTTCCTCGCTCGCTATCCGCAGTTGCGCCTGGAGCTGGATATCAATAACCATCCGGTCAGCCTGATCGGCGAGCGCATCGACGTGGCCATTCGCATTACCGACAACCCCGAGCCCGGGGCGATCGCTCGCCGCCTCGGGCTGTGTCGTTCGCTCCTCTGTGCCGCACCGCGCTGGCTCCAGCAGCATGGCCCGCTGGCGACGCTTGACGATCTGCAACAGCATAACTGTCTGTTATACAGCCACTTTGCCGGCCAGCGTTGGCAGTTCAGCGATGCGCAGGGGCAGGAGGCGTCGGTGGCGGTGAGCGGCAATCTGAGCGCGGGGATCTCTTCTCTGCTGCTGGAGGCGGCGGTCGCCGGGTGCGGCATTGCGATGCTCCCCGAACTGGAGGCGCGGAGCGCGTTGGCCAGCGGGGCGCTGGAGGTGGTGCTCCCTGACTGGACGCCGAAGGCGCTGAGCGTCTATGGCATCTATCTTTCCCGCGACTATCAGCCCGATGGGCTACCGCTGTTTCTGGATGCGCTGCAGCGACGTCTGGGGGAGATTGCCGCCGGGGCATGAACATGGCGTTGCATTCAGCGGCAACACCGGCGGGCGGTGGCCCTGCCGGTGAGTTGACGATGAGACTTACTCGTTGCCCCATTGATTAAGGAAGTTGGCGATATCGTCAATTCGGCGTTCATCAATGGCCGCTTCGCGGGCCATCTCCTGCTGCGCCTCTTCATCGATCTCTTCGTTATTCATCAGCCGCTCAATCAGCAGTTGAAAATAGCGCGCCAGCGCATCGCGTTCCGTCTCTTTAACCGGGGAGGCCGCTTCGGTCTCGTACTCGTCCACGATGTCATAAAATTTCAGGGGGATCTCATTACTCATCAGTTGTCCTCAGGGTCAGCGCACAGCGGCGGGCGGATATCATAGCATGCAGCCGGCTAAACACGCTGCGGGAGAGGAAAAATCGCCACGCAGGGCTGCGCGGCGATCGTGTTGGGGAGGGACCGGCATAACGCCGGCCCGCTTATCGGCCCGGAGGCGACGGATTTAGACCACGCCGTCCCCGCCGTCAGAACACCACACCTGACCGGAGGTATAGGAGCAGGCGTCTGATGCCAGGGTGACGTACAGCGGGGCGATCTCGACCGGCTGCCCCGGGCGGCCCATCGGTGTGTCTTTGCCGAACTGTTTCACTTTCTCGTCCGGCTGGCCGCCGCTGGATTGCAGCACCGTCCAGTAAGGGCCTGGCGCCACGGCGTTGACGCGAATGCCTCGTTTCGCCACCTGCTTGGCCAGCGATTTGGTAAAGATCGCCAGGCAGGCTTTGGTCTGGGCATAATCGAGCAGGATTGGGCTGGGTTTATAGGCCTGCACCGAGGTGGTATTGATGATTGCGCTCCCGGCCTGGAGATGGGGCAGCGCCGCGCGAGTGATCCAGAACGGCGCGTAGACATTGGTTTTAAAGGTGGCGTCAAAGTCTTCGGTGGTGAGCTCCTCGAGCGTCTCGCAGTATTGCTGACGTCCGGCGTTATTGACCAGGATGCTCAGGCCTCCCAATTGTTCCACCGCGTCGGCCACCAGCGACTGACAGAAGGACTCGGAGCGAATATCCCCCGGCAGGGCCACCGCGGTGCGACCTTCGGCTTTGATCAGCGCGATGACTTCATCGGCATCCTCTTGCTCCTCCGGCAGATAGCTTATGGCGACATCGGCCCCTTCGCGGGCAAAGGCGATCGCCACCGCGCGGCCAATGCCGGAGTCGCCGCCGGTAATTAACGCTTTCTTACCCGCCAGCCGCCCGGTGCCGGTGTAGCTGGTTTCCCCGTGGTCCGGTGACGGCTCCATCTCCGCATCCAGACCCGGCGGGGTTTGTTCTTGCTCCGGGAACTCCGGACGGGGAGCCGTCTCTTCTGGCAACATGGAGGTGGGTAATTTTTTCATTGGCGGTTTTTCATCTTGCATAGTCATCTCCTTCAGACAGAACGGGCCAGACCTAAGGATAGGTCAGCTTCACCCCAGGCCAGGCAGCGCGAGAGGATCATCTCTCTTGTTTAACAGGCAAAATAGGGGCTTTATTTGACTTTAACCGGCTGATCCTTGGCGAATTTCGTTGTATGTCGCTGCGTTATTATTGGTGGTGTTAAATTAGGATTATTCCATCCTTAATTTGCGGTGCGGGGCTATTTTACCGGGCGGGCTGAATGACGGTATGCTTTTTTAAAGGCGAAGGGGTGTGCATTGTGAAAAAAATAGTTTTTTATACCTATGGATGGTTGATGAACTACTTCATTGTGAGTATTTTTATGACGGTGGTGTCTGGCTGAAGAAAAAATAAATAACATCTATCATTTTCATTTTTTTACAAAAGCGTCGAGGGGAAAAGTTTCACGATAGAAAATGGTGATAACCTAAGGCGAATAAGTGAGTTACGCAGTATTTATTTTTATTACCGCTTCGTTATTTTCTTTTTATTTTCTATTTGATATGGATAAACACCTGGCTTTAATTTGACTCCTGCGAGCATTCCTCTAGTGTTAGATATCGAGGGCGATGATTTGTAACAGGGTCATTTTCCATTTACCAACCGAGATCGAGTAAACCTAAAAGGTGAAATTATGGCAGAGCATAGAGGCGGTTCAGGTAACTTTGCAGAAGATCGTGAAAAAGCATCCGAAGCCGGGCGTAAAGGCGGACAGCACAGCGGCGGGAACTTTAAAAATGATCCTGAACGTGCATCCGAAGCCGGTAAAAAGGGTGGTAAGAACAGTCATGGCGGTGGTCGTAAAGCCGGTGACAGTTAATGACTGAAGCCTGAGGCGCTTTAAAAAGGGCGCCGAAAAAAAACCTGTGGGCCTGCCGGTCCGCAGGTTTCTGTTTATATGGGCTGGTAATAATAAATCTGGTCGAATACTCGTATTTATTTATCGGCAATACGCGAAGAGTAAATGAATCGGCAACATGCTGGTTAACGGTTAAGTATTTATAAGATAGCAGGTAATAAAAATGAAACTGACACCGGCATTGATTAAACGTTGCCATCTTGTGGCCGCCGTGATGTGGGTCATTCTGGCAATACCCTCGTTAATCTGGTGGAAAAACAGCGTCCTGTGGGTCATTCTCATTAGCATCTATGCGAATATCGTTGGGCATTTATCCGGATATAGCGCAGCGCGAGCGGATCAGGCGGCGGAAGAGAATGAAGATCCCACATCCAAATAAAGGATTGGTTATCAGAGGTATTTATGACGGATATTGAAAATTACCATAACTGGCTGCGCGATGCACATGCGATGGAAAAACAGGCCGAAGTGATATTAATCACGGCAACCAGAAGGAGTGAAAACTATCCGCCACTGCGCACGCGTCTTGAACAACATCTCTATGAAACCCGCCGGCAATTATCGTCTCTGCAGGATATCATTGCCCGTAATCATATTTCCCGCTCCGCGCTGCAGGATGCGATGAGCCGGGTTGCCGCGTTGGGCCAGTCCATTGGGATGATGCTGCCCGGCGATGAGGTCATTAAGGTCATTATCACGGCCTATGTTTTTGCGCAATTCGAGGTCGCCTGCTATACCGCCTTATTGACGGCGGCGAAACGGGTGGGCGACCACCATGCCATTCACGCCCTGGAGGCGATGCTGGCGGAGGAGCGAGGCATGGCTGACTGGCTGCTTCATCATCAGCCGACGATCGTCGGGCAATTTCTGCATCGTGCCGATCTGCCTGGCGTTGAGGCCGGAAAATAAGCCGCCGGAGAAAAACTATGGTTAAACGCCACACGATCGCGCTCCATGCTGTCGAGGAACAGGTTCCTCTGAAATTAACCGCCAGACAGCAGGCTCTGGTGGACGCGGTGGCGAATCGGGCGCCTTCAGCGGAACACGCTACCGTATCGCCTGTCGCCAAACCCCGGCCGACGGCGAGGGGCGGACGTAAACCGCGCTGAATCTGCTGGCGAGTGACGGGCCACCCGTCAGGGTGAATAAGCAAGGTGATAGTGATGCAACGGGAACAGTGGTTTCACAGAGCGGTCATTTATCAGGTTGATAGTTCACTGTTTTATGACGCTAACGGTGACGGCTACGGCGATCTCGCCGGTATTCGCCAAAAGCTACATTACATTCGCAGCCTCGGGGCGACGGTGCTCTGGCTGACGCCTTTCTATCTCACCCCTCTGCAGGATGATGGCTATGATATCAGCGACCATCTGCAGCCCGATCCGCGCTTTGGCACCATCGCCGACGTGATTGAGCTGATTGCCTGCGCCCGGGAGCTGGGGCTGCGGGTGATTGTTGAGCTGGTTATCCAGCACACTTCCGCCCAGCACCCGTGGTTTCAGGCGGCGCGACGCGATCCCCGGTCGCCGTGGCGGCCATACTATCTTTGGGCCGACAGGCCGCCGGAGAAGGACGATCCCCCCATGTTTCCCGGCGTCGAGGAGAGCGTCTGGCGCTGGGACGAACAGGCCGGGCAATACTATCGCCACATGTTTTATCGTCATGAGCCGGATCTGAATCTTGCTCATCCGCCGGTGATCGCTGAAATCGAAAACATCATCACCTTCTGGCTGCAGGCGGGCGTGTCAGGTTTTCGCCTCGATGCCGCGTCACATCTGGTGAAACAGGCCGGGAAGGGCGACGAGGCGCGCGGCTACCCGCTGCTGAACCATCTCCGGCAGGTCGTTCAGCGCCTCAATCCCGAGGCGATACTGCTGGGTGAAGTGGACGTTGCGGTAGAAGATTACCGCCATTACTTCGGTCACAGCGATCGGCTGCAGATGGTGCTCAATTTCTGGCTTAACAAATATCTCTACCTCAGTCTGGCGCAGCAGCGCGCCGCCCCGGTGGTAAAAGCCCTGCAGGCGATGGTGACCCCGCCGGACGGGTGCTGCTTCGTCAACTGGCTGCGTAACCATGATGAACTGGATCTCGAGGGGATCGGCGAACGCAATAAACGCCAGGTTATCCGCACCTTTGCCCCTGATAAATCCATGTCCGTTTACCAGCGTGGCGTACGCCGGCGACTGGCGCCGATGCTGGATGGCGATACCCGGCGCATGGCGCTGGCCCATGCGATCCTGCTGGCGCTGCCCGGCGTGCCGGTGATGCGCTATGGCGACGAGATTGGCATGGGAGACGATCTGAGCTTACCGGAGCGCTACGCGGTCAGAACGCCGATGCAGTGGTCGGCGGCGCCCAACGGCGGCTTTTCCCGGGCGGCGCGGGACGATCTGCCGGTAAAACCGATAGCCAGCGGGCGGTGGCGTTACCAGCGGATCAATGTCGAAGCAGCGCTGCGCCACCCCCGATCGCTGCTGAACCGGGTGCGCAATATGGTGCTGGCGCGGGCGGAATATACCGAGCCGGGCTCCATTGCTTTCGCCATCCTCGCGGTGAAGCCTGCTGCGGTGCTGGGCCTGTGCTATCGCAGCGAATCGCGGGAAGTGCTGATGCTGGCGAACTGCAGCCAGCAGGCGGTAGAGGTCCTGCTCCCGCCGCTGGCCGAGGGCTACTGGAGCCCAATTCTGGAAGATAAGCTCTATCAGGATGGGCTACACGGCGGGAAAGATGCGCGGCTGGCGCTTTCCGGGTATGGGTACCGCTGGTTCAGCCGGAGCCTGGATTAACGACGTTTCCCGGAACGACGGAACAACGCCCGCAGGGCCATCGTCGCCACCGCTACCCCGACGCCGGCAGCCACTTTTCCCGGGAGATCGGCGCTGATGGTCACCGCTTTACGCCGTGCGCCATCGTTAAAGGGGCCGTGTCCGGGGTGATTGCCGCGTACCGGCGTGAACAGGTCGTCCTGATGCTCTGCCGGCTTCGGCTGGCCGGTAAACTGTCCCTCCCACGCCTTTTTCACCATCAGACGATCGAGCAGGCGAGGAAAGAAGACCTGGCCGAGGATCGACTGGATGGTGCTTTTCCCGACCCACAGTTCGTTGACCGGACGCTGGATGACGCTATAGATAGCCTCGGCGGCGACTTCTGGCTGATAGACCGGCGGCACCGGCTGCATGGCCTGATCCATTTTATTCCGCGCCCAGCCAAACTGGGCGGTGTTCATCCCCGGCAGCTGGACCATGGTCAACTGGATGTGGCTTTTCTCGTGCATCAGTTCGGTACGCACGGCATCGGTAAAGCCGCGGATCGCCGCCTTGGCTCCACAGTAGGCCGATTGCAGGGGAATCGACCGCCAGGCCAGCGCCGAGCCGGCCTGAATAATCACTCCCCGATCCCGGGGCGCCATCACCTCCAGCGCCGCACGGGTGCCGTTGACATAGCCGAGATAGGTCACCTCCGTCACCCGGCGAAATTCCTCCTCGCTCATCTGACGAAAGGGGGCCAGCACGGTGGTCATGGCGTTGTTGATCCAAACGTATATCGCGCCAAGTGTGGCTTCCACCTCGGCGGCGGCGCGCTGCAGCGCCCCGGCATCGGCGACGTCGGCGCTAATGGCCAGCGTTTTAATGCCAAATCGTTCGCAGGCCTGCTGGGCTTCCTGCAGACCCGTCTCATCTCGGGCGATCAGCGCCACGTGGTATCCTGCGCGAGCGAAACGCAGTGCGGTGGCTTTGCCCGCCCCCGCGGTTCCCCCGGTAATTACCATCACAGACATAGAGACCTCATTTTTTTTGGCTAGCGCAATATTAACTGCACAGATCGGTTAATTATTCCTCACAAATGACAATGACGAGGTGGGAAATATCCTGGAATATACGCAGTGTGAATCAGACGACATATCCGGATGATGCTGGCTGGATCGTGCCTGCATCGGCGAGGACGTTCTATAATCTGTTAGAACCCTGTCAACCCGCGAGGAGGAAAAATGGTGACATTAAACATGCTTAGCGTTGAAAAAGAAGAGGATGATGCCACCCGCGCCCCCGAATCAGGTGATAAACAACCGGAGCGCGATAAATAAAATTGAGACTATTCCTTTTCAGGAATAATGGATATCTGGCCGTTACGCTCGAGGATAGCGAATTTGATCGCTTTGAGCTCATAGATCCCATGGTGCTGCCTGGCTGCCAGCAGGATATCATCGACAGAGATATTGACGAGCTTTATCTTTTCGTCGATGACAGCACCATTTTCCACCACAATAACCGGGCTACCATCAATGAAATTTTCCGCCTGCGAGAAGCGTTTCTTAATATAGCCGAATAAAATATCAACACCCACCAGAGTGACGATGGTGAGCATCGAACCGGTGACGGAATAGTCTGTGCTGAGCATCGCCTGTTGCGTGGCTTCGCTAATTATCAGCAGCAATATTAGATCAAAGTTGGTTAACTGCATCAGCGTTCTTCTGCCAGCAATCTTAAAAATAATCAACAGGATAAAATAGATTGCTGCGGCTCTGAGGACCATTTCCATAGCCACTCCTAGGGATAGACAAACTGGTTCCAGGTGACAGGCGCGCGATCGTTCACTGCCGCCTGCAGGGAAATATTGCCGGCTGTTTTTGGGGTAATGGATAACCACACGGACATCGGCGAGCGGTTGGCCGCTTGCTGATACACGAGGTATAATTTCCCCTCGGCACTGTACATTTTATCCGGCTGCGGGCGGATATCACCGACCTGGTAGCGCGATAAAAACGGGGCGGTGAAGCTGATAATTTTTTCACTACCTCCATCGGGTTTAATCTGAATATTCACTTCGGTTTCACTCATCAGTCTGGCATACCGCTGATAATCGACGCTTAATTCACCTGCGGCACTTTCCCGGTGCGCTTCACTGAAATAACCGGAGGACCACAGACCGCTTAGCGCGGTAAGAATGATGAGACTCAGAACAATTATCCCATAGCGCCGGAATCGATATTCGAAGCGTAGTGCTCGTTCATTCTCGTCAACGATGGGACAATCCTGTTGATTCTTAATCATTATTATTTTCCCCGCGTTTCGTTTCGGCAACAGCGTAACGATAAGGACATTCTTATATTAGTCGATATCAGAACAATTGACTTTGTAAAAGTGAATCGCCTCAGCCAGGCTTTATTCTAATCATCGGTAAAATGACGGAGGGATGATGAAAAAATTAGCGCTCGCTATGGCCTGTGTACTCGCCGTGGGTATTGCACAGGCGGACGATAAGGGCGGTTTTAGTCAGGATGCCGCACCGCCGCCGCCGCACAAACTCGATGACGGCTATCGCGGCGTCGAGGATGGCCGGATCATGACCGTTGAGCAGGCGAAAACCATGCACGATGGCGCGACTATTTCACTGCGCGGTAATGTGCTCACCCGCCAGGACAATGACCGTTATCAGTTTCGCGATAAAAGCGGCACCATCACTGCCATCATTCCGGCCGCCGCGTTTAACGAACAGCACGTAGAGCCTGACGATCTGGTCAGCATCAACGGTAGCCTCGATCGCAAAATGACGCCGCCGGTGGTGCGTGTCGATCGTCTGCTCAAGCAGTCGCCTAAGTAAGCGGAGAACGCCGATATGAGTAACACATCTCAGCCGCAAGGTGAGCAGGGCGGAAAGCATCCTGCGCGCGAGGCGCCTGCCGAGCATGGCGAAGTGCCGCGTAAACGGGACGACAGCAAGGACGACAAAACCGATCCTTATCAGCCACACGATGGTCGTTAGCGAGGCTGACCACGAGATCCTTAAGGGCACAGTGATGCCCAGGCCGCAGAAAAGGCGCAGGTTCGGCATCACGCACTATACTTTTTGTTCGACATCATCACAGGAGGAGTCACATGGCGATTCATAAGAAAGGGCTGGCGCACTGGGAAGGCGATCTGAAACATGGCAAAGGCACCGTGTCGACAGAGAGCGGGGCGCTGAGCCAGCAGCCCTACGGCTTTAACACCCGTTTTGAAGGGGTGAAAGGCACTAACCCTGAGGAGCTGATTGGCGCCGCGCATGCCGCCTGTTTCTCAATGGCCCTGTCGCTGATGCTCAGCGAAGAGGGCTATACCGCAACGTCTATCGACACGACGGCGGTGGTCACCCTCAATAAAACCGACGGCGGCTTTGCGATAACCGACATCGCGCTGCAAAGTCAGATTGTTCTGCCGGACGTTGCGCCGGCGGCGTTCGATGAGATCATTCAGAAAGCGAAGGCCGGTTGCCCGGTATCGCAGGTGCTGAAAGCCAATATCACTCTCGACTACCAGCTTAATCCGTAAGCTGTCGTGCCCGCGCGCAGCGGGCACCCTTTCCCAATATCTCTCCCTGCGCTGCCCAATAGTGGTATCTTTTGTCCTTTAATTGCACGTAAGGGACATCATCATGATCGGCATTCGCGGGATGATCGAGGCGCAGGTGCTCGGCCTGACCGGCATGGCGCTAAAAGAGATCGATTTTGAACAGCCTAAAGGGGAGCCGGGGCTTTTTGGTCCGCAGTCGGCCATCTGGCAGGTACACGGCGATTTTACCTCGATGCTCTGCGGCGGCATCAGCGCGCTGCTGCTGCAGATGCTGCATCCCCTGGCGCTGGCCGGCGTCTGGGATCACTCCCGTTTCCGTGAGGACATCTTTGGCCGCCTGCGCCGCACCAGCCAGTTTATTTCCGCCACCACCTTTGCCACTACCCCCGACGCCGAGCGGCTCATCGCCAAAGTGCAGGGGATCCATCAGCGGATCGGCGGGGTGGATAAGGACGGAACGCCTTATCAGGCCAGCGATCCGGCGCTGTTGACCTGGGTGCACGTCGCCGAGTGCAGTCGCTTTATGGCCTCCCACCTGCGCTACAAGCGGACAGTGGTCAGCGCCGAGCGCCAGGAGGACTATTTCCGCGAGTCGGCGGAAATCGCCCGTCGGCTGGGGGCCCAGGACATCCCTCAGACGCCGCAGGAAGTGGCGGACTATCTCGAGGCGATGCGCCCGCAGTTGCGCTGTGACGAACGTACCCGGGAGGTAGCCGAGGTGCTGCTCTCTACTCGTCTGCCGGGTAGGCTGAGCCAGCCGGTGGGTCAGGTCATGATGCGCGCCGGGATCGATCTGCTGCCGGAATGGGCGCAGGAGATGCTGGGGCTGTCGCTCACGCCGCTGCAGCGGAATACGACGCGCCTGCTGGTGCATGGCGTGGCCCGCGTGCTCCGTGCCTCGGTACGCAACGGCGCCTGGCATTGCGCCATGCGCCGGATGCAAGTGGAGTGAAGGTCACTCCGCCTTGCCCAGCTGTCGGGCAATCAGTGCCTCCAGGCTGCCATCCGCCCGCCACTCGCTGAGCGCGTCATTCACCGCGTTGAAGCCAGCGACATCCGCCCGGGCGACGCAGATGGCCTGCTGGATCTCAGTAAAATTATCCGCCAGTACCCGCACCCCAGCGTGCTGACGGGCTGTCGCCTCCAGCGGCTGTCGGATACCGGCGACCATATCTCCTTCACCGGCGAGGAAGGCGTCGATGGCCTCCTGCGAGGAGGGAAGGCGATTCAGGCTGGCGTGCTGCAGATGACGGGTTAACCACAGATCGTAAGCGGCGTTTTGCCCGACGTTAATGGTGGTTGCCGGGCGATCCATGTCGGCCACGCTCTGGCAGGGCGAACCGGCTCTCACCAGCGCGGTCCCCTGGATGGTGATGTAGGGAGGCGTAAAACGCAGGGTCGCTTCCCGGGCCGGGTCGATGGCCAGAAACGCAATGTCCCAGTGATCACCGCCGGCGTCAGCCACCACTTTTCCGGCGGCAGGATAGGGGACGAACTCGGCGGTGACGCCCCAGCGCGTCGCCAGCCGATGGCTAAGCTCGACGGTGAGACCTGCGGGCTCCCCCGTCTCCCCGAGATGGGCCAGGACCGCGTTGCCCAGGTTAATGGCAAAACGCAGCCGGGATGAGGTGTTCTCTGACATCGCTGACTCCTGTGGTGGTGAAGAGAAAGTGGCCCGACCTGCCGGGCCAGTCATAAGATAGCCCATCCGCGCGCGGTTGTACCTGTCCTGCCACCCTTTCAGAATATATTAATAATCGACAGCGCCGATATCGTTAAACGGAAAGGCAATGGCTTTTATATTGTTAAGCATAAACTCAGCTTGTCAGTTTATTCTTCCCGCTCACAAAGGGAGAGAAATAATGACACAATATAATTTTGAAAATGATAATAAATATCATGAGCGTTCGATGCAGGCGCGAAAGAGTACCCTTATTAGTGTGGTGGTCAATATTTTCCTTTCCGTGTTTCAGGTTGTGGTGGGAATATTCTCTGGCTCCCAGGGGTTGATTGCTGATGGGATGCACTCTTTTTCCGATCTGGTCGCCGATGGGGTGGTGCTGGTGGCGAATAAAAAGAGCCGTCGACCCTCAGACCACGATCACCACTATGGACACTGGCGCTACGAGAATGGCGCCTCGCTGATCCTCGGCGCGATCCTGGTGCTGGTCGGGGTCGGCATGCTGTGGTCTGCGGCAGGTCACCTGGCGCAGCCGCAGACGATTCCGGCGGTGCACAGCGTGGCGCTGTGGATGGCGCTGGTGGCGCTGGCCGTTAAGGAGGGGCTGTTTCGCTATATGCTGGCGGTCGCCACGCGGCTGAATTCATCGCTGCTCATCGCCAACGCCTGGCATGCCCGCTCCGATGCCGCGTCATCTCTGGTGGTGGCGCTGGGGATTATCGGTAACCTGGCCGGGTTCGCCTGGTTTGATCCGCTTGCCGCGCTGGCGGTGGGACTGCTAATCACCCGCATGGGCTATCGTTTCGCCGCCACGGCGCTGCACGATTTAATGGACCGCGCGGTCGATGAAGAGACGCAGCGGGCGATCGCCGGCACGCTGCAGGCCACGCCGGGCGTGGCGGGTCTGCACGATTTGAAAACCCGTAAGGCGGGGGATCTGGTGCTGGTGGATGTCCATCTCGAGGTGGCGGGAGAGATGTCTGTAGCCGAGGGACATCAGATTGCCCGTCAGGCGCGGGAGCGGGTCCTGGCGCAGCATCCGGTGCTTAACGTAATGGTGCATCTTGATCCCAGCGACGCGGCCAGCGCGCTAGGCGGGGCTGACAAAAGCGGCCTGGCGCACCCGGTGTCCTGAACCGGCAATTTTATTGGCTCAGCGGCTATTTTTTCCCTGAGCCTTAATTGCTGGCGCATCGATTGCCTGAAATATAAAAAAAGCACATACTAAAAACGCCATTACCATCGCTAAATAATGGCGAAGATCTGCCCATCGCAGTTAACGATAAAATAAACCAATCGGTTCATAGATAATCTCTATTCTTTATTCAGAGATAATGACCAGAGCGGTAATTCAGGAAGTCAGACAATGATCATTCGGCCAGAACAACACTGGTTTCTTCGCTTATTTGACTGGCACGGCTCCGTGCTGTCGAAAATCATCTTTCGTCTGCTGCTTAATGTGCTGATGTCCATCATCGCCATTATCAGCTATCAATGGTACGAGCAGCTGGGGATCCACTTAACGGTGGCGCCGTTCAGCCTGCTGGGGATTGCGATTGCGATTTTTCTCGGCTTTCGCAACAGCGCCAGCTACAGCCGGTTCGTCGAAGCGCGCAATCTGTGGGGGACGGTGCTTATCGCCGAACGTACGCTGGTACGCCAGTTGCGCAATATCCTGCCGGCCGAACACGATGTCCATCGCCGCATCGTCAGCTATCTGGTGGCCTTTAGCTGGAGCCTGAAGCACCAGCTGCGCAAAACCGATCCGACGGCTGACCTGCGGCGGCTGCTGCCGGATGACAAGGTGGCGGAGATCCTCGCCAGCTCAATGCCCACCAACCGGATCCTGCTGCTGGTCGGCAACGAAATTGGCCAGCTGCGGGAGGCGGGCAAGCTCAGCGACATCACCTACGGGCTGATGGACAACAAACTCGATGAGCTGGCGCACGTGCTGGGCGGTTGTGAAAGGCTGGCGACCACCCCGGTGCCATTCGCCTATACCCTGATCCTGCAGCGCACCGTGTACCTGTTCTGCACGCTGCTGCCGTTCGCGCTGGTCGGCGATCTGCACTACATGACGCCGTTTGTCTCGGTGTTTATCTCCTACACCTTTTTGTCGTGGGATTCGCTGGCGGAAGAGCTGGAAGATCCTTTCGGTACCGCCGCCAATGATCTGCCGCTGAACGCCATGTGCAATACCATTGAGCGCAATCTGCTCGACATGACCGGTCAGCATCCGCTGCCGGAGACGCTGCGTCCGGACCGTTACTTCAATCTGACCTGAATCAGACCCACCGGGCGGTTTCCGCTGCCCGGTCATCGCTTTCCCGTGGGTCTTTTATCCGTCAGCGCACAGCGACGATAACCGCGAAAATTTGCAAATAAGTTAAATTTAACACCTGATAGATAACATCAATTATACAGATTTGTGGTGTATGTTATTATTCAGTTAACAAACGCAGTACCTACGCTTTCCCATCGTACTATCCTTGAGAAACCGCATCCTAATCAGGTGACGCAGTGCTAACCACGCCACGTCGCCCGGGGCCGTCGTACGCCTTTTTTCAGGCTGCGGCGGCCAGAACAGAGCAGCAGGAGTTAAAAGATGACCAATAAAAGACGCGCGGTGCCCGGTGTTCACCCCTATGATGGCCCGGCAGGCGGGTGGGGCGCCCTGAAGGCCACGGCCATCGCTGTGCGTACCCAGATGGATGCTTTCGAAGCGCCCGCCACGCTGCTGCGCACTAACCAGCCGGATGGGTTTGACTGCCCGGGCTGCGCCTGGCCGGATAAAGAGCATAAATCCACTTTTCAGTTTTGCGAAAATGGCGCCAAAGCCGTGACCTGGGAAGCGACCACCAAACGGGTGACGCCCGCGTTCCTCGCGGCCAACACCGTGACCTCCCTGCTGGCGAAGAGCGATTTCGAACTGGAGGGCTATGGCCGCTTAACGCATCCTTTAGTCTACGACCGCGCCAGCGATACTCTGCGTCCGGTGGCGTGGGAGCAGGCCTTCTCCCGCATCGGCGAGATCCTTCGCGGCCTGCAGCCTGATGAGGTCGAGTTCTATACCTCTGGCCGGGCGTCCAATGAGGCAGCGTGGCTGTTCCAGCTGTACGCCCGCGAGTATGGCACCAACAACTTCCCTGACTGCTCCAACATGTGCCACGAATCCACCAGCGTGGGCCTGCCGCAGTCGATCGGGATTGGCAAAGGCACCGTCTCCCTCGACGATTTTGACCAGACCGAGCTGGTGATTTCCATCGGCCATAATCCGGGCACCAACCACCCGCGGATGATGGGCACCCTGCATGAGCTTTCCCGACGCGGCGTGCCGATTATCGTTTTCAACCCGCTGCGTGAGCGGGCGCTGGAGCGTTTTGCCGATCCGCAGAACGTGATGGAGATGGCGACCCGGCGCTCGACGCCGATCGCCTCGACCTACTACCAGGTACGGGCCGGCGGCGACGCGGCGGCGCTGAAAGGGATCGCCAAAGCGCTGCTGCAGCTGGAGGAGGAGCAGGGCAATGTGCTCGACCACGCGTTTATTGCCCAGCATACCCAGGGATTCTCCGCCTTTGCCGAGGATCTGCATGCCACCCGCTGGCAGGATATCGAACAGGAGTCCGGCCTGACGCGCGAATCCCTGACCCAGGTCGCCGTGGCTTACGCCAAATCCAGGGCCACCATCGTCACCTACGGCATGGGTATTACCCAGCATAATAAAGGCACTTCCAACGTCCGTCTGATTGCCGACCTGCTGCTGATGCGCGGCAACATCGGCAAGCCGGGCGCTGGCATCTGTCCGCTGCGCGGCCACTCAAACGTGCAGGGAAACCGCACCGTCGGGATCAGTGAAAAACCCTCCGCGGCCTTCCTCGACAGCCTGCAGCGGGTGATGGGGATTACGCCGCCGCGGCATCATGGTCACGATGCGGTGAAGGCCCTGGAGGCCATGATCGCCGGCGACGCCAAAGCCCTGATTTGCCTCGGGGGCAACTTCGCTGTGGCGATGCCGGATCACGAACGCGCCTTCCCGGCGATGCGCGGCCTTGAGCTTAGCGTTCACGTCGGCACCAAGCTCAACCGCTCGCACCTGCTGACGGCGAAAGAGACCTTTATTCTGCCGTGTCTGGGCCGCACCGAGCTTGACCTGCAGGCCAGCGGCCGGCAGTCGATCACCGTCGAGGATTCGATGTCGATGGTGCATGCTTCCTCAGGCAAGCTTAAGCCCGCCTCGCCGACGTTGCGCTCGGAGCCGGCGATTGTCGCCGGTCTGGCGAAGGCCACTCTGCCGGCCAGCAAAGTGGACTGGCTGTATCTGGTGGAAGATTACGACCGCATTCGCGATCTGATCGAACAGACCATTCCGGGGTTCGAGGAGTATAACCAGCGTATTCGTCATCCCGGGGGCTTCCGCATGCCGCTACCGCCGACCGAGCGCATCTGGCCAACGGCCACCGGTAAAGCGATGTTCTCGGTCTTCAAAGGGGTGCATGAGAACGTGGTGGTGGAGGGTGAAGATGTGATGCGCTTAGTGACGCTGCGCAGTCATGATCAGTACAACACCACCATCTACGCGATGGATGACCGCTACCGCGGTGTTTTTGGCCGCCGCGACGTGCTGTTTATGAATGAACAGGACATGGCTGCCCAGGGGCTGGAACATGGCGATCGGGTAGATATTCATACCGCGCTGCCAGACAGCGAGCTGACGCTGGAAGATATCACGGTGGTAGCCTACGGCATCGCGCCCGGTACCGTCGGGGCCTATTATCCGGAAGCCAACGTGCTGGTGCCGCTGAACTATCTGGATGAAGAGAGCGGCACCCCTTCGTATAAGTCGGTTCCCGTTCGTCTGACGCTGCGCTCGAAAGAGATCCGTCCGCTGGCCGGCGTACGCTAAAAAAGCAGGGCGCAGGGCGGCATCGCGCCGTCCTGCGCCCCGCAGCCCCTCGTGATGTCCTCGCTTGAATTTATCGCTAGTGAAACTAACATTCTGGTAACCTGTGCGCGGCCCCGGGGGTGAACGGCGGGGTTCAAACGGGAAAGAGAATGGATATTAAGCAACTCAAGTATTTGATCGCGCTCGATCAGACGCGCCATTTTGGCCAGGCGGCGGCGGCCTGCCATATTACTCAGCCGACCCTCTCCATGCGCATTCGTAACCTGGAAGAGGAGCTGAACCTGACGCTTATTCAGCGCGGCCAGCGCTTTGAGGGTTTTACCCCGGAAGGTGAGCGGATCCTGGCCTGGGCGCGGGCGGTGCTGGCCGCCCATGACGGTCTGGCGGCAGAGGCGGCGATCTGTCGCGGGCAGATGGTCGGTCAGCTGCGGGTCGGCATGGTGCCGCTGGCGAGCCTCAACCCGATGCAGTTGATTAAACCGCTGGCGGAGAAATACCCGGCGCTGCAGTTCAGCCTGCTGTCGATGACCTCGGAGCAGATTATCGATGGCGTCAGCCGTAACCAGTTGGATCTGGGGATCTGTTATCTGCAGCATCTGGATGAAGGTCAGTTCAAGATTGCCCGGTTGCCGCAAACCCGGATGGGGCTCCTGCATGATAAACGCCATTTCGACTTCAGCGGTGCGACGCCGGGGTGGGAGGCGCTGGCGACGTTGCCCCTCGGTTTTCTGACCAAGGGAATGTACTACCGGGAATCCATTGAAATCAGCTTTAAGGCTAAAGGGCTAACGCCGAAGTATGTTTTTGAAAGCGATTCGACGTTTCAGATTATCCAGGCGGTGCAGGCGGGGATCTGCTGCGCGATTATGCCGCTCAACAACGGCCTCGAAGCGCTGAGCGATAATCTTGAAATTCTGCCGATCGCCGAAACCCAGGTCGATTCACAGCTGGCGCTCATTATGCGCCAGCAGGAGCCGATATCAACCCTGGCGGAAAAATGCTTCGCCGAGGCGCAGGGGATTTTTGGCTGAGGCCAGTCCCTGCGACAACCTCAGATATTCTCCAGTCGAATGCCCCGCGTTCTGGGGCCGAAGATCCCTACCGACAGCATCACCATCAGCATACTGACGACGATAAAGCTAATCACCCCCAGCGTGCCGGCGTATTGCAGAATAATGCCGATCAGGATGCTGGTCACCGCGGTGGAGAGCCGGCTGAACGAGTAGCAGAAGCCGACGGCGCGGGCGCGAATATGGGTCGGGAAGACCTCGGCCTGGTAG
This sequence comes from Klebsiella sp. RC2, assembly GCF_014192815.1. Classification (NCBI taxonomy): domain Bacteria; kingdom Pseudomonadati; phylum Pseudomonadota; class Gammaproteobacteria; order Enterobacterales; family Enterobacteriaceae; genus Klebsiella; species Klebsiella sp. RC2. Next base: position 204,803 of record NZ_JACHYL010000008.1, read on the forward strand.
GCGTGGTAGCTGATGGTCAGCCAGGCGTTGGACCAGGTGATCATAAACCCGCAGATCACCAGCAGAATCGGGCTGTTTTGCAGGGCGAACAGGGTCCCGAAGATGACAGTCATCAGCGCGGAGAGGACAATTTGCCACTTGTTCTCAAAGCGATGCACGAAGCGGGTGCAGAACAGGCAGCCCAGCGGATAGGCGAGGGTGATAAAGAAGGCGTACAGCAGACTGTGAGTGATGCTGGCCCCCTGACCGGAGAGCAGCGCCGGCAGCCAGTTGCCAAAGCCGAAGAAGCCGATCGCCTGGAAGAAGTTCATCACCATTAGCATCAGGGTGCGCTGCCGATACTGCGGCGCCCAGATTTCGCGGAAGGTGCCGCGTTTGACGACGCTCTGTGCCGCATGCGCATGCGCATGCTTCGGCGACGGCGTCACGCCACAGCGGGCTTCCATCTCACTCATCACCGCATGCGCGTCATCATGCCGCCCTTTGCTTTCCAGCCAGCGCGCTGACTCTGGCAGCTTTTTGCGGATAAACCAGATCGCCAGCGAGAACAGCGCACCAAAGATGATCACCCAGCGCCAGCCGCTGAGGCCGAAGAGGGTGGTTGGCACCAGCATCCAGGACATCAGCGCCACCGCCGGAACCGACAGGAACTGGATGAAGAAAGCGAAAGCAAACGCTTTATTGCGCAGATGGGTTGGCATCCATTCGCTGAGATAGGTATCAATAGTCACCAGCTCAATACCGAGGCCGATCCCCACCAGAAAGCGGAAAAAGATCACCCCTTCCGCGCTGCTCTGCGTCGCCATCAGCAGCGAAAAGAGGCCGTACCAGGCGAGCGCCACCATAAACGTCAGACGTCGCCCCAGCCTGTCCGCCAGCGGCGCCAACAGACTGGCGCCAATAAACAGCCCCATAAAGGTGGCGGAGGCAAAAGCCGCCTGATCGGCAATCCCGAATATCCCCGCCTGCCCGGTGTGGAAAATCCCGTCGGCCAGCAGCCCTGCGCTGATATACCCGGTCTGGAACAGGTCGTAGAGCTCGAAGAAGCCACCGAGGGAGAGCAGGGTGATAAACGACCATAAACCGAAGGAGGCGGGCAGCGCATCAATGCGTCCGGTTAAGCTGGCGTGCGGTTGTCCTGGCGAGGCATAAGGCGCGCCGCCGAGAACCTGGGTGGTAGACATGGTGTTGTATTCCTCAGGATGAATGGTTTGCCTGCTAATGTTAATTGATTGTTAATAGTTTTAAATTTTTAATCCTACGCGTTAGCTGCAATCTTTAGCGCAAGATATCGCGGTACACCATGAAAAATGAGATTCATGCTAGTTTTCGCCGCATGCCAGGCGAAGAATTGAAGTAAATCACCGCGGACGGTATTTCCCGTTGTGCGATTCGCCAGCCCGCAGGAAAGCGGCTAGAATGGCCTCCTCGCAGGAGGTTATAAGAATGTTAAAAGAGGGATGTATGGCGTCGTATTCAGATCAGCCAGAGATGGCGACTGAGTTTCGCTTTACCCGTGTGATGGCCGAGCAGGCGGCGCGGGCGCGTCTGACGCTCGATGACGATCAGCTGTCGCTGATCGCTCGCCTGGATGCTCTGGGCCAGCAGCTGTTGTCCGCGGCTGGTACGCCGCAGGGGCTGTACGTCTGGGGGCGGACCGGGCGGGGGAAAAGTTTTATCCTCGACCACTTTTTTGCCAGCCTGCCGCTCGCCGCCCGGCGGCGGGTCCATTTTCATCACTTCTTCCGCGAGCTACATCAGCGGCTGAATGCTCCCGGCGCGCCCGACCTGCAGGCGGTGATGAGGCAGATGACTTCCGGCTGTCGCCTGCTGTGCTTCGACGAATTTCATCTTCACGACCCTGGCGACGCGATGCTGATCAAGGTCTTACTGGAGCATCTCTTTCAGCGCGGTATTGTGCTGTTGGCGACGTCAAACTATCCGCCGGAGATGCTGCTGCCCAATCCGCTGTATCACGATCGCTTTTTACCGTCGATCGCGCTGATCCGCGCCCACCTGGCGGTCGTCGCGCTGAACGGTGAGGAGGATTATCGCCAGCGTCATCTGAGCGTCGATAATGCCTTCTGCAGCGGGCGGATGTGGGTTAATCCGAATACACAACAGCGTCAGCTGTATGACCTGCCGTCGTTACCTGCCGAACCGGTTTCGCTGACGGTAGGTTATCGCACCCTGCTGGCTGCCACGGCGTCATCCACTCTGCTCCACTTCACCTTTGCCCAGCTCTGTCAGGCCGCCACGGCGGTGATGGACTATCTGACGCTCAGCGAAAGCTATACGGTTTGGTTACTGGATGAAGTGCCGCCGCTGGCTACGGTGGGGCCGGCGGCCCAGCAGCGCTTTATCAACGTGATTGATGTGCTGTATGAAAAGCAGATCCGCCTGCTGCTGGTAACCTGCTGCGATCTGGAGACACTGGTGGCTGGGGTGGAACTGGAGGATATTCAGCGTACGCGGAGTCGCCTGCAACAGTTGCCGCGGGCGGTGTGAGAGAAACGCCCCGGCGGCTGCCGGGGCGGGGGGATTACAGGTCGAAGCGGTCGAGATTCATCACCTTAGTCCAGGCGGCGACGAAGTCATGCACCAGCTTCTGCTGCCCGTCGGCGCAGGCATACACTTCCGCCAGCGCGCGCAGTACAGAGTTGGAGCCAAACACCAGATCCACGCGGGTGGCGCTGTACTTCGCCTCGCCGGTTTTACGGTCGCTGCCGGTAAACAGCTCCGCGTGGTCATCGGCCGCTTTCCAGACGGTGGCCATATCCAGCAGGTTGACGAAGAAGTCATTGCTGAGCACGCCGACGCGGTCGGTGAACACCCCGTGTTTGCTGCCGTCGTAGTTCGCGCCCAGTACGCGCAAGCCACCGACCAGCACTGTCATTTCCGGGGCGGTTAACGTCAGCTGCTGGGCTTTATCGATCAGCAGCGTTTCCGTCGAGACACCGCCTTCGATACGGCGATAGTTGCGGAAGCCATCCGCCAGCGGCTGCAGCAGGTCAAACGACTCGACGTCGGTCTGCTCAGGCAGGGCGTCGACGCGGCCTGGGGTAAACGGCACGTTAACGCTGACTCCGGCGGCAGCGGCCGCCTGCTCAACGCCGACCACGCCAGCCAGCACGATGATATCGGCTAACGACGCTTTGCCGGAGGCACGCTGGATCGCCTGCAGAGTCGGCAGCACCCGGCTGGCGATAGCATTGACCGGCCAGTCTTTCTGCGGAGCGAGGGCCAGGCGTGCGCCGTTAGCGCCGCCGCGCTTATCGCCGCCGCGGAAGGTGGAGGCGGAAGCCCAGGCGACCGAAACCAGCTCACTCACCGACAGGCCGGCGCCGGCGATGGCGGTTTTCAGACTGGCGATATCCTCAGCGCTCGGCTGATGAGTCGCTGCCGGCAGCGGATCCTGCCAAATCAGATCTTCTTTCGGCACTTCCGGACCGAGGTAACGGGATTTTGGCCCCATATCACGGTGGGTCAGCTTGAACCACGCCCGGGCAAACGCCTCGTTAAAGGCCTGCGGATCGTTGAGGAAGCGGCGGGAGATCTTTTCAAACTCCGGGTCGAAGCGCAGGGTCAGGTCGGTGACCAGCATGGTCGGTTTGCGCTTTTTCCCCGGATTAAACGGATCCGGGATAATTTCCGGCGCATCTTTGGCTTCGAACTGGATAGCGCCAGCCGGGCTGCGGGTCTGCACCCATTCATATTTAAACAGGTTCTCGAAGAAGTAGTTGCTCCACTGGGTGGGCGTCTGCGTCCAGACCACTTCCAGACCGGAGGTGATGGCATCCGCACCTGCGCCGCTGCCGTAGCTGGAGTGCCAGCCCAGACCTTGCGCTTCCAGTGGGGCGGCTTCCGGCTCGGCGCCGACGTGGCTGGTTTCGGCGGCGCCGTGGGTTTTGCCCAGCGTATGGCCGCCGGCGATCAGGGCGACAATCTCTTCATCGTCCATCGCCATATTGCCGAAGGTGGCGCGAATGGCCGCTGCGGCGGACAACGGCTCGCCGCTGGCGTTCGGTCCCTCCGGGTTAACGTAGATCAGCCCCATTTCGGTGGCGCCGATGGCCTGTTTGGCCAGACTTTCCGGGTGACGGTGGGCCAGCCACTCTTTCTCATCGCCCCAGTCGACGTCCAGATCCGGTTCCCAGACATCTTCACGACCGGCGCCAAAGCCAAAGGTGCGGAAGCCGGCGTTTTCCAGAGCGACGTTACCCGCCAGCATGTAAAGGTCGGCCCAGGAGATTTTCTGGCCATATTTCTGTTTTACCGGCCACAGCAGGCGACGGGCTTTATCGAGACTGACGTTGTCTGGCCAGGAGTTCAGCGGCGCAAAGCGCTGCTGCCCACGGCCTGCGCCGCCGCGACCGTCAACGGTGCGGTAGGTGCCGGCGCCGTGCCAGGCCATGCGAATAAACAAGCCAATATAGCTACCCCAGTCTGCCGGCCACCACTCTTGCGAGTCGGTCAGCAACGCTCTGAGGTCAGCTTTCAGCGCGGAGTAGTCGAGCTTTTTAAACTCTTCCCTGTAGTTAAAATCCTCACCCAACGGGTTGGAACGACTGGAGTGCTGGTTCAGCAGATCGACACGCAGCTGGTTAGGCCACCAGTCGCGGTTGCCGGTGCCGCTGCCGGCGCTCTGTTTTGGCGTCTCGGCGTGGAAAGGGCACTTTCCGGCGGATGCGTTGTTGGATGGGTCGTTAGACGTGCTCATATCAGGCTCCGTTTGCTTTTGTGAATGCCATTACGATATACACTGCTACCAATAAGCGATATTTGAATGAGTCTACAGATTTAATAGCTAATTCCGTTCAACGAAGGGTAAACATCCCCTTATATGACCAGGTAGACCTGGCGGTTAGTATAAACCTCACCATTAACCATAGACGTAACGAGACGGCAAAGGAAACGATCTGCGTCAATCAGGGAGCCGGATTGCTAATTGTTTGAGATATGACAATTTTCCTGCGAGAAAAGGATGAGGGCTGTCCGTTGCGCGAGCGTAACGAATGTTCGGTACGGGGGTTGTTGGCGGACACAGAATAAGCTAATACTTAGGCACCATGTGACTGGCGCTGAAGACAGAATACTGTCGGGGAGCATGGTCGACGTCGCCGCGCGCCTGGGCATTACCGATATCTGGAGATAAGTTATGCCTGAATTCGCTTCATTAATGGCCTTTGCCGCGGTGGCGCTGGGGTTGGTGTTAACCCCAGGCCCCAACATGATGTATCTCACTTCGCGTTCGATTTGCCAGGGAAAACGCGCTGGCTTTATCTCCCTTGCCGGCGTGGCCGTGGGATTTTTCTTCTATATGTTGTGTGCCGCTTTCGGCATCACCGCGTTGGTTTTCGCGGTCCCATATGCCTACGATGCCTTGCGTTTATGCGGGGTCGCTTATTTGCTCTATCTGGCGTGGCAGGCGATCAAACCGGGAGGGCGGCCGATATTTGCGGTGCGCGACTTACCCGCGGACAGTGGGCGTAAGCTGTTTCTGATGGGATTCCTCACCAGCCTGGCGAACCCCAAAGTTGCCATCCTGTATCTGTCCCTGCTGCCGCAGTTTATCACCCCCGGACTCGGCAGCGTGCTCAGTCAGTCGTTAATATTAGGCTGTACCCAGGTGATCATCAGCGTGGCGGTGAACGGCATGATTATCTTGCTGGCCGGGCAGGTGGCGTTATTTCTTAGTCGGCGGCCGGGCTGGCAACAATTTCAACGCTGGCTGATGGCGACGGTACTGGCGGGAATGGCGGTTAAGATCGCTTTTGAGGCCAGAAAATAAGCGGGTTGATCGTGTAAACAGATGCCAGCCGTCCCCGTTGCTGGCTAACCTCGCACTCTGATGCCTTTCTCCTGCACAGAAAGGCTTCCCACGCTCTAACATGCTGAAACATTTCTGCCAGATCTTTAGCAACCTTTCAGTAGGGCTGGCGCCGCGATAAGGCTATGCTTCCCGGCCGTTACGCTGTTGGCTTTTCTTGTGATTCAGGTGATGTACCGCTAATGCCCCTTTTGAGAGATGAAATTCGCGACCACTCCGCGGAAGAGATGCTGTTTATCCGCCGGGCCGCAATTGCTTTTCTGCTGGTGGTGGTCTGCTTTGGCGTGCTGATCGCCAACCTCTACCATCTGCAGGTGGAGCAGCATGATTTCTACCAGACCCGATCGAACCAGAACGACATTAAGATGCTGCCCATCGCCCCCAGCCGCGGGCTGATATTCGATCGCAATGGTATTCCGCTGGTGCAGAACATTACCCTGTATCGCCTGCAGGTGATCCCGAGCAAAATTCCCGATATGGCCGCGCTGCTGCAAAGCCTGACGCCGATCGTCGACCTGACGCCGGATGACATCGCCAGCTTCCGCGACGATATGCACCACAACAGCCGCTATAAAGCGGTGACGCTGAAGTCCGACCTCAGCGACGTGGAGGTGGCGCGCTTCGCGGTTAACGAATTCCGTTTCCCCGGCGTGACGGTGGAGAGCTATCAGCAGCGCGAATACCCGTACGGCGCCGAGCTGGCGCACGTGGTGGGCTATGTGTCGAAAATTAACGACAACGACCTGCAGCGGCTGGCGAAAGACGGCGAAGAGGAGAACTATGCTGCCGACCACAATATCGGCAAGCAGGGGATCGAGGGCTATTACGAAAAAGCGCTCCACGGCACCACTGGCTATCAGGAAGTGGAGGTCGATAACCACGGCCGGGTGGTGCGTCTGCTGAAAGAGGTACCGCCGGTGGCCGGGAAAAATCTCTACCTGACCCTCGACCTGCACCTGCAGCAGTATATTGAGTCGGTGCTGAAGGGGCAGCGCGCGGCGGTGGTGGTGGTCGATCCCCGGGATGGCGGCGTGCTGGCGATGGTCTCCAGCCCCAGCTACGATCCTAATCCGTTCGTCAAAGGCATCGGCTATCAGGCCTATAAATCGCTGCTCGATAATCCGGACCGGCCGCTGATCAACCGTGTTACTCAGGGGCTGTATCCCCCGGCCTCGACGGTGAAGCCCTATATGGCGCTGTCGGCGCTCTCCGCAGGGGTCATCACCCCGAACACCACCTTCTTCGGCGCGCCGACGTGGACGCTGCCGGGCACGCAACGCCGCTACCGCGACTGGCTGAAGACCGGCCACGGGATGCTCAACGTGACCAAAGCCATCGAAGAGTCGGCTGACACCTTTTTCTATCAGGTCGCTTTCGAGATGGGCATTGACCGGATCCATGAGTGGCTGAGCAAGTTTGGTTACGGCCAGTCCACCGGCATCGACCTTAATGAGGAGTATGCCGGCGTACTGCCCAGCCGGGAGTGGAAACAGCGGGTGCATAAAAAGCCCTGGTATCAGGGGGACACCATCTCGGTCGGCATCGGCCAGGGGTACTGGATCGCCACGCCAATTCAGATGGTGAAGGCGCTCACCACCCTGCTGAACAATGGCAAGGTGCAGGATCCGCATCTGCTCTATTCGATGAAGCAGGGCAACCATGTGGAACGTTATCAGCAGCCGGCGAACCTGCCGCAGGTGGGCGATCCGAAATCGCCGTACTGGGGCATTGTGCGCAACGGCATGTATGGGATGGCGAATCTGCCCAACGGCACCGGCTACAAGCTGTTCCATACCGCGCCGTACCAGATCGCGGCGAAGTCCGGCACCTCGCAGGTGTTCAGCCTGAAGCAAAACCAGACCTATAACGCCAAAATGATCCCGGTGCGTCTGCGCGACCATATCTTCTATACCCTGTTTGCCCCTTATCAGCATCCGAAGGTGGCGATGGCGCTGATCCTGGAGAACGGCGGCGGGGATGGGGTGGTGGCCGGACCGACGGCGCGCGCCATTCTGGACCACATCTTTGTTCCGCAGCAGGCGTCATCCGCGGCGGCTGACGTGCCGCAGCGTGACAGCGCCGATGCCCAGTAAGCGGCTGGACTTATTCCGGACGCGCATCGTTCATAGATATTGGTTATTTGTCCCGCGGCTTTCCGGGCGGCATAGTGATGGCAGGAACATGACCCGGAGCGAGGAGGAAGGGTGACACGTAACCGATTATTGCTGGTTCAGACCGGCACGCCGCCGGCAGCCATCCGCGAGGAGCATGGCGATCTGCCGCACTGGTTCCGTACGCTGCTGGCGCCGTGGCAGGCGCAGCTGACCGCGGTGCGGGTCTTTGAAGATGAACCGCTGCCGGCGCCGGATCGCCAGACTGTGGCGGTTCTCACCGGTTCGTGGGCAATGGTGTCCGATCGCCTGGCATGGAGCGAACGGACCGCCGACTGGATCCGTCAGGCGGTGGCTATCGGCATGCCGCTGTTCGGCGTCTGCTATGGTCATCAACTGATGGCCCATGCGCTGGGCGGTGAGGTGGCTTACCATCCTGCCGGGCGGGAAAGCGGCAGCAAAACGATTGCGCTTTCGCCGTGGGGTGTCGATGACCCGCTGCTGAGCGGCCTGCCAGCGACATTCCCCGCGCATTTGAGCCATTTGCAAACCGTGACCCGTTTGCCGGAGGGGGCTACCGTGCTGGCCGCATCCTCCCACGATCCCCACCAGATTGTGCGCTACGGGCCGCAGGCGGTCTCCACGCAGTTTCACCCGGAATTCACCGCGCCGATTGCCCGCTCGCTGATCCGCTACCGGGAGGCGGTGCTGCAGGCGGAAGGCATCGACCCACAACAGTTACACGACGAGGTCCAGGAGAGCCCACAGGCCGCGGCGATCCTCACCCGCTTCGTCAGCGACTTTCTGACCCCGGATGCCCCCGGCCATTAACTCCCTGTCGTGAACAGCACTCGCCAGCGACGACGCCGGCGGGTCATCTCACGCCACAGGGCGACCACATCTTCAACGCGCAGCGCGTCAGCCGCCTGCGGCGTCACCCCCGGCAAGTTATACTCCTGGCGCAGCGCGTCCAGGGCGCGCACCTTCGGCGGTACCCGGGAGCGGGCCTGAGCGGCCAGCCGCTGCTGTAACAACCTGAAGGTCACCTCATCCATGGGGTCCAGCTGGCGCAGAAAGGTTTTACAGCAGCGGAGGAGTTCTCCGGGACGGCGTTCCGGGGACTGGAGCGCCATCAGCAGCCCATCGCGATCGGCAACGCGCTGATAGCGGCAGCTCACCACATAGCCTATCTGCTGCTCCACCCGCAGGCGCTGGAAAAACGGCGGCTCGCAGAACTGCGCCAGCACCCGCAGGGCCGCCAGCGAAGCGCCTTCCGGCAGCGGAAGAAAGACCAGTAGCGCCGTGTCGCCCCGGGGATAAGCCAGCCGCTCGACGCCGCCGCGGCAGGGGGCCGGAGCGGGCATCGGCGGATTAACCGGGACGGTAAGCCGGCTCAGCTGACGCGCTACCCACTGCGCATCTTCCGCGCTGCCGCCAATCAGGGCCGCCAGCCAACCTTCCTGGTGCGCTGACGTACCCAGCCGTTCGGGGAGCTGGGCCATGAGATGACGGATCGCAATACTCTCCGGCGGTGGGGGCAGCGGGGCGACCGGGAGCGCGAGCTGCCGCACGATGGCCTGCAGAATCGCCTCCGGCCGTTGGCCGGACGCAGGCAACTGCAGGATCAGCTGCCAGCTGCCGTCGAACAGATGCCACTCGCCGTGTCCCCCGGCATGGCGCAGGGCGGCAAGTAATGGACGCAGCTGTTCCCCGCGCGCCAGCCCCCCGGCCGGCGTGGGCGAGCAGTAGAAGGGCGGTCGCAGCAGGAGCGTCGGCGGCTCTCCCGGTGACGGGAGGTGACGCAGTGGCGCGGCTTCCGCCGGGCTTTCGGCCACGAGCTCGCCAGCGGCCTGCGGATAAAAAGCGAATGCCAGCGCCGGGTCAGAGACCGGACGTGGCGACCAGCGGCTGAGCGGCAGGCTAAAGCCCTGGGTGGCTACCGTTGCTCCGGGGGGCTGCGTCTGGCAGGCCAGGCTGACCGTGGGGGCGGCCAGCAGGGCGGCGCAAAAATCGGCGAACCCGGTGGGCGGCGCCCCGGGGGCAAAGCCGAATGCCCGCTGGCGCAGCTGATCGAGGGGCGACAGCGCCTGAAAACGGCGCCGGGACAGCTGATAGTAGTGTTGCTGCTGCTCAGGCGTCGTCTGCTGTAGCGTCTGCAACCAGTGGGTTATCTGCCGGTCGACCTGTTCCGGCCGGTCGCTGGCGAAAATCAGCGCCAGCCAGCCGAAGTGCTGATCCTGATACAGCCAGTTCAGCGCCACGTCCTCGGCCATCCCGCGCTGGCGCAGGCCGGCCATCAGGCTACCGGGGGCTTCATCCAGCAAAAACTCGCGCAGTAACGTGACATTGTCACTTAAGGCGATCAGCGGGCAGCGCCACAGCGCGGGCTGGCTGGAGACGGCCAGCTGCAGTTCAGGGGGCTCGCCCAGAGTGAGCGGCGGCGCTGGCGGCGGTGCCTCGCCCGGGGCAAGCCCAGTGGCGAAACGGGTCGCCAGTTCGCCGAGCACCTCCAGCGACTGCGGCCCCTGCAGCCAGAGTTGCATCAGGCGGGCGACGTAGTGGCTGCGGTGAAAGTCACGTAAGGCCGCCTGTAGCGCGAGGAAATCCTCCCCCAGCGACCCGGCGTCGCCGACCTGAAAGCGGCGAAACGCCGCGGGCGCGATGGCGGCGTGACGCACGGCGGCTTCCCGTCGCGACAACTCATGCTGTTGGATCAGGCGGTTTTCGGCGTCGATAACCGCGACTTCGCGTTGAATATCGTCCCTGAGCAGCAGCGGCGCCTGCAGCATCTCCTGCAGGCGCGCGACGCCGTCAGCCAGATCCTCGGCGGCGACCTCGAAAAAGAAAGCGCTGTGGCGGGACAGGGTGGTGGCATTCACATTCCCTGCCTGGCGCTGCACCCAGCTCATCAGCCGTTCATCATTGCGGTAGCGCTCACCGCCGTAAAACAGCAGGTGTTCCAGCAGGTGCGCCAGACCGGGGAAGCGCGACGGTTCGTGGTGGCTGCCGGCGGCAACCCGCACCAGGGCCGCCGCGCGATCGGCCTGCGGCTGATGAACCAGGGTGGCCTGCAGGCCGCCCGGCAGGGTGACGGTGCGGGTCGCCAGCGTCATTACAGTTCCCGGGTTTTGTAGATCAGCTGCGAGCGGGTACGGTTGCGGAACTGCAGCTGGTTGACTTTGATGTCGCTGCAGGCCGCTTCGCGCCGGGCCTCAAGGATTTTGTGATGATGTGGGGATTTGCTGCACACCGGGTCGGCGTTATCGGCGCTGCCGGTCAGCATAAAGGCCTGACAGCGGCAGCCGCCGAAGTCTTTCTCTTTTTCATCACAGGAGCGGCACGGCTCCGGCATCCAGTCATACCCGCGATAACGGTTGAAGCCGAACGAGTCATACCAGATCGATTCCAGACTCTGCTCCAGCACCGACGGGAACGCCACCGGCAGCTGGCGCGCGCTGTGGCACGGCAACGCAGTGCCTTCCGGAGTGACGCTGAGGAAAATCGATCCCCAGCCGCCCATACAGCCTTTCGGGCGTTCCTCGTAATAGTCCGGGGTGACGAATAGCAGGTTGGTGAGGTTACCGCTGGCGGCCATTTTCTGCCGGTAATCGGCGACCACCTGCTCGGCGCGGGCGATCTGTTTCCGGGTCGGCAGTAACCCCTCGCGATTAAGAAACGCCCAGCCGTAAAACTGGCAGGTGGCGAGCTCGACGTCATCGGCTTCCAGCTCAATGCACAGCTCGATAATTTTATCGAGCTGGTCGATGTTATGCCGGTGGAGGACGAAGTTCAGCACCATCGGGTAGTCGCGCGCTTTCACCGCTCTGGCCATCGCCAGCTTCTGCTGGAAGGCTTTTTTATTGCCGGCAAGAGCGGCGTTGAGCACCTCATCGCTGGCCTGGAAGCTAATCTGGATATGGTCCAGTCCGGCCTCGCTGAAGGCGTCGAGTTTGCTCTCGGTTAGCCCAATTCCCGAGGTGATCAGGTTGGTATAGAACCCGAGGTCGCGCGCGGCGCGGATCAGCTCCGGCAGATCTTTACGGGTCAGCGGCTCGCCGCCGGAAAAGCCCAGCTGTACGCTGCCCATCGCTCGCGCCTGGCGAAAGACCTCGATCCATTGTTCGGTGGTCAGCTCCTTTTCCTGCCGGGCGAAGTCCAGCGGATTGGAACAGTAGGGACACTGCAGCGGGCAGCGGTAGGTCAGCTCCGCCAGCAGCCACAGCGGCGGATTGACGGCGGGTTTATTCTGGCTCACGGCAGGTGATCCACTTCTGTTGACAGGCGATCTGCAGGAACTCGACGACGTCGTCATCGACGCCGCCGGCTTCCGGGAAACGTTCGTTAAGCATGGCGATAATCGCCGCGACGTCGCGCCGGCCATCGACCAGCTCGAGGATCGCCGCGGCGGTCTCATTGAGTTTAGCCATTCCCTCCGGATAGAGGATCACATGGCTCTCCTGGGCGGCTTCCCACTGCAGTCGGTAGCCGCGACGAAAGGCAACGATGGACGTTTTTTGCATGATTACACCAGTCGGGTCGTGTGCCAGGCCGCCTTGTCGGTGACCGTGTGATAGGGCGGGCGCTGCAGAGCGTAGGCCATGGTCATGGCATCGAGCATCGACCACAGGATGTCGAGCTTAAACTGTAGGATCTCCAGCATCCGGTTCTGTTTTTCAGCGCTGTCACAGTAGGTCTTCGCCAGCGCCAGACCATGCTCAACGTCGCGGTTAGCCTGGCTCAGACGACTGCGGAAGTAAAAATAGCCTTCCTCTTTGATCCACGGATAGTGCTGCGGCCAGCTGTCGAGGCGAGACTGATGGATCTGTGGGGCGAACAGCTCGGTCAGGGAGCTGCAGGCCGCCTCCTGCCAGCAGGCGCGACGAGCGAAATTAAGATAGGCATCCACCGCGAAGCGCACGCCGGGCAGCACGTGACGCTCGCTGAGCAGGTCGTCGCGGCTCAAACCGACCGCTTCCCCCAGCCGCAGCCAGGCTTCAATCCCGCCATCTTCGCCGTGGCTACCGTCGTGGTCGAGGATCCGCTGCACCCATTTGCGCCGGGTCTGCGCATCCGGGCAGTTGGCCATAATCGCCGCGTCTTTCAGCGGAATGGTGGTCTGGTAATAAAACCGGTTCGCCACCCAACCCTGAATTTGCTCGCGGGTCGCTTCGCCGTTATGCATGGCGATGTGGTAAGGGTGGTGAATATGGTAGAAGGCGCCTTTAGCCCGCAGAGCCTCTTCAAAGGCCTGCGGCGACAGCGTGTCGGTGATCAGCATGCGGTATCCTGAAGGGTGATTGCCATCCCGTCCCAGCTCACTTCAATCCCCTGTTGCGTTAGCGCCTGGCGCTGGGGAGACTGCTCGTTAAGGATCGGGTTGGTGTTATTAATATGAATGAGAATTTTGCGTTTTGCCGGCAGGGAGGCCAGCAGGGCCATCATCCCGTGCTCATCGCTGAGCGCCAGGTGTCCCATATCACGGCCGGTATTGCGCCCGACGCCGGCGGCCTGCAGCTCGTCATCCTGCCAGACGGTGCCATCGATCAGCAGACAGTCCGCTTTTTGCAGCCACGGCAGAAGGGCTTCATCCGGCTCACCCAGCCCCGGGGCATAGAACAGCGTCTGCCCGTTGCGGCGGTTTTCGATAAACAGCGCCACGTTATGGCCCGGCAGCGGCCGGTCGCGATACGGCGAATAGGGCGGCGCGTTGCTGGCGATAGGCACGGCGGTAAACTGCAAATCAGGGCAGGCGTCAACGGTAAAAGGCTGCTGCGGGGCGATGGGATGATGCACCAGGCCGCCGTTCCAGTGTCGCAGCATGGTAAACACCGGGAAGCCGGTAGAGAGATCCTCATGAACCTCCGGCGTGCACCACACCTGGTGCGGGCAGCCTTCGCGCAGGCTCAGCAACCCGGTGGTGTGGTCGATCTGGCTGTCGGTGAGAATAATGCCGCCGATAGACGTCCCGCGCAGTACGCCGGGTTTATTTAACTCGGGGGTATGGGCAATCTGCTGGCTGATATCCGGCGAGGCATTGCACAGCACCCACTCTTTGCCGTTATCGCTGACGATGATCGACGACTGGGTGCGGGCGCTGGCCTGAATGGTGCCGTTGCGCAGACCCTGACAGTTGGCGCAGTTGCAGTTCCATTGCGGGAAACCGCCGCCGGCGGCGGAGCCGAGGACTTTAATGAACATGAAGACGGACCGGGTAATGAATGAAGGTGCCCGCGCGAACGGCGGGCGGGGCGATTAACGGTTAGAAATGTACAGCGTCACTTCCAGACCGAGACGTAAATCGATAAAAGCAGGTTTCTTCCACATGTTTTGTTCCTCTTAAAAATGACGACAGGCCTCACGGATAATGCTGGATCTGTGACGGCCGCCGCATATTGCGCTTCACCGGGAGAGAGATCAACCCGGAATCTGTAAGGAATTAACTTTATGTTTACAATATAACCTATTGTTGCCAAACCTTTTTTAATACCCGCAGCCAGTTGTTCCACAGCAGCTTATCCAGCACCAATTGATCATAGCCATTGTCCCGCAAGGCATTGATAAGCCGCGGTAAGCCGGCCACATCGCCCAGCTCGTCGGGCAGGGTGATGCCGTCAAAATCCGAGCCGAGAGCCACATGATCCTCACCCATTATGTTAATAAGATAGTCGATATGCCGGACAATGGTGGTTATGGGCGTGTCGCTGTCGCGCCGTCCGTCGGCGCGCAGGAAAGCATTGCCGAAATTGACGCCCACTACGCCTCCGCTGTCGCGGATCGCCCGCAGTTGCCGGTCGGTCAGATTGCGTGGCTGTGGGCACAGGGCGTGGGCATTAGAGTGGGTGGCCACCAGTGGGGCGGTGGAGTGGTGGGCGGTATCCCAAAAGGCCTGTTCATTCATGTGCGAAACATCGATCTGCATCTTCAGGGCGTTGGCCTGAGCGATGAGCGCAATGCCCTCGCGAGTGAGACCCGGCCCGCTGTCCGGGCTGCCGGGAAAGGCGCCGGTGACCCCGCAGCCGAAGCGATTGGCGATGTTCCAGAACGGACCAATGCTGCGCACCCCGGCGCGATAAAAGGCCTGCAGATCTTCGCCTTGCGCGTCGAACCCGCCAGCACCTTCGATGTGCGCCACCATCGCCAGCGTGTTATCCTGGCGACAGCGTTCGATATCCGCCGCGCTCAGGCACAGCCGCGCGCGACTGGCGTCATGGGCGCAAATCGCCTTGAGGATAGCCAACTGCTGCCAGAGGATCGCCAGCGGATCCCACGCCTCGCTGGCGTACTGCGGCGCCACGCGGGCGATATACTCCTGCGGCGGCACAAAGAGGGCGAACAGGCCGCCGGCCAGCCCGCCCTGGCGGATACGCGGATAGTCGAGATGGCCGTTTTCTATCCCGGCAAAGAAGGCGCTTACCGGATCCTCACGATGGTGAAGCCAGAGATTCAGCAGCAGGTCATTGTGACCATCAAAAATCGCCATAGCGGGTACCTGCGTTCTTAAGTGGTGAAAAATGCCTGCCACGGTAACGGATTTATCTCCTGGGGCAAGCATAAATTCACATGCCCGCAACAATTGCCAACCTCGACTCTGTATCACACTGTATCTCGCGGCGCAGCGCTGACATTAAGAGATAAAAATGGCCCCGGTCGGGCACATGGCGGATACAAATTTCCGCTTTACTGGTCACGTACTCTCTTGATGATGATAAAAGGTGAGAAAGTGATGAACAGATTATCCCTGATCCGCTATACCAGCGCCGCGGCGCTGGGGTTATCCACCCTGTGGTCCGCTGCCGTTTGCGCCGCGGAAGACGCGGGGGCGTTCGACAAGATCCACCAGATCCGCGCCGGCGACCTGAATATAGGCTACGTGGATATCGGCCCGCGCGACGGCCAGCCGGTGATCCTGCTGCACGGCTGGCCCTACGATATTCAGAGCTATGCTCAGGTGGCGCCGGCTTTAGCGCAGAAGGGTTACCGGGTCATTGTGCCGTATCTGCGCGGCTACGGCACGACCCGTTTCCTCTCCGCCAGCACGCCGCGTAACGGTCAGCCGTCGGCGATGGCGGCCGATATTGTCCATCTGATGGACGCCCTGAACATCAGGCAGGCGGATCTGGCCGGCTTTGACTGGGGCGCGCGCACGGCGGATATCGTCGCCGCGCTGTGGCCGCAGCGGGTGAAATCCCTGGTCTCGGTGAGCGGGTATCTGATCAGCAGTCAGCAGATTGGCGAAAAACCGCTGCCGCCGCAGGCGGAGCTGTCGTGGTGGTATCAGTTCTATTTTGCCACCCCGCGCGGCGAAGCCGGTTACCGGCAGAACACCCACGACTTTGCGAAATTTATCTGGCATCAGGCGTCGCCGCAGTGGAAATTCAGCGACGCGACTTTTGCCAGAACCGCCCGGGCGCTGGATAACCCGGACCACGTGGCGATCACCATCAGCAACTACCGCTGGCGCCTGGGGCTGGAGAAGGGGGAAGCGAAGTATGCCGGCTATGAACAACGGCTGGCGGCGCTACCGCCGATAACCGTGCCCACCATCACCCTTGAAGGGGCGAATAACGGCGCGCCGCATCCGGCTCCCGCCAGCTACCGGGCTAAATTTACCGGAAAATATGAACACCGGGATCTGCAGGGGGCGGTGGGCCATAATCCGCCGCAGGAGGACCCGGCAGACTTTGTCCAGGCGGTGGTGGACGCCGACCGTTTGTAATCCGCGCCTTGCCGGCGGCGCGACGTTGCGCTTCCGGCAACACGGCTTATGCTTGTGAAGAGTTTATTTTGCCGCAGGAGCACCCTTTGGAGCGTATTGACCACATCCTGGTCGTCGATGACGACCGCGATATTCGGGAACTGATTGTCGACTATCTGGAAAAATCGGGATATCGCGCCAGCGGCGCGGCGAACGGCAAAGCCATGTGGTCGGTGCTCAAAAATCATCAAATTGACCTGATTGTGCTGGATATCATGATGCCGGGCGAGGACGGCTTAACGCTCTGCCGCCAGCTGCGCGCCAACCCGCAGCAGGATATTCCGGTGCTGATGCTCACCGCCCGCACCGACGACAGCGACCGGATCCTCGGACTGGAAATGGGGGCTGACGATTATCTGATTAAACCCTTTGTGGCCCGCGAACTGCTGGCGCGCATCAAAGCCATTTTACGCCGCACCCGGGCGCTGCCGCCCAATCTGCAGATCACCGAGGCGGGCAGGCTGATCGCCTTTGGCGACTGGCTGCTCGACACTGCCGCCCGCCACCTGCTGGATGACAGCGGCGCCATCGTCGCCCTCAGCGGGGCGGAGTATCGGCTGCTGCGGGTGTTTCTCGACCACCCCCAGCGGGTGCTGAACCGCGATCAGCTGCTGAATCTGACCCAGGGACGCGACGCGGAACTGTTTGAGCGGTCAATTGACCTGCTGGTGAGCCGACTGCGCCAGCGGCTACGGGAGGATGCCCGCGAGCCGGCCTACATTAAAACGGTGCGCAGCGAAGGCTATGTGCTGTCGGTGCCGGTCTCCATCCGCGAGAGGCATGAATGAGGTTCTGGCCCGCCTCGCTGCAGTCGAGGCTGATAGCGCTGCTGTTTCTGGCGCTGCTGCTGGCGAATACTTTAACCCTGTCGCTGCTGTTTTATGAGCGCATGAGCAGCGCTCGCAGCGTGATGCTGGGCAATCTGGCTTCCGATGTCGCCACCAGCGTGGCGATCCTTGACCGCCTGCCGGCCGCTGAGCGCCCGCAATGGCTGCCGAAGCTGGCGCGCGGCAATTATCGCTATCTGCTGGACTCCGGCGAGCGCGGCGACTACCCGGACAGCTGGCGCGCCCGGGACGCAGCCCGCTCCCTGCAGGAGGTGCTGAGTGCGCAGTATCCGGTAAGTATTGTGACGATCCCCGGCCCGCGGCAGCATATTCAGGCCCATATTACCCTCCACGACGGTACCCCGTTGACTCTCGATCTGTGGCCGAAGCTACCGGCCATCGCCCGCTGGCTGCCGGTGGTGCTGATCGCTCAGTTTGTTCTCCTGCTGGCCTGCGCCTGGTATGCCGTTCGCCAGGTGTTGCTGCCCATCACTCGCTTTACCCGCGCAGTGGACGCCCTTGAACCGGCCAGCGACACGGCGGGAACCATGGCCGAGCAGGGGCCGGAAGAGGTCCGCCGTGCCGCTCGCGCGTTTAACGCGATGCAGGCGCGCATCCACGACCATCTGCAGGAGCGGGCGCGGATCCTCGCCGCTATCTCCCACGATCTGCAAACCCCGATCACCCGAATGAAGCTGCGGGTGGAGATGGCCGACCAGCCGGAACTACGCGATAAGCTGCTGCAGGATCTCGACAATATGACCCGCCTGGTGCGGGAGGGCATCGCCTTCGCCCGCACCTCGCAGCCGCTGGCGGAGGCGCGCCAGCGGCTGAACCTTGACGCCTTTCTCGACACCATCGTCTGCGATTATGCCGATGTCGGCCGGCCGGTGCGTTTTTGCCCGGAGGAGACCGCCGGGGTGGTGTCGATCCCACCGCAGGCCCTGCGCCGGGTGATGACTAACCTTATCGATAATGGGTTGAAATTCGGCACCACGGTCACGGTAACTCTGACCCGCGACGCCGCCGGGGATGTCACCCTCCATGTACTGGATGAGGGGCCGGGGATCCCGGAGGCCGCGCTACAGGCGGTGCTGCAGCCGTTTTATCGCCTGGAGGACTCGCGCAATCGCGATACCGGCGGCACCGGTCTGGGGCTGGCGATCGCTGCGCAGCTGGTCAGCCAGATGAACGGCGCACTGCGCCTGGCCAACCGCCCGCAGGGCGGCCTGGACGCCAGCGTTCGCCTTGCCGCGGCGGGATTGTATCCTGCTGTATCTCCGGCGCAGACGGATAATTAAGCCGACAATTCTCCCCCTTTCCCGACACATTCGCCTTACATGGCCTTGCGGTAATGTCGTGGCTGCCACTCCCGGCAGCGACGACATAATGAGGAGAAGGCGATGTCGATATTCATTGCATTTTTGGGCGGAATGTTAACCCTGCTGAGCCCCTGTACGCTGCCGGTGATCCCGCTGCTGTTCGCCAGCGTCCGGGGCCGCCGGGGGCAGCTGGCAATTATGCTGGCTGGAATGGCGCTGATGTTCGGCGCGGTTTCGTGGCTGGTGACGGTCGCCAGCGGCTGGGTGGTGAATCTGACCCTCGCAGGCCGCGGCCTGGCGCTGGCGTTCTTCGCCCTGGTCGGGCTGAGCCTGCTTTCGCAGCGCGTCGCGCAGCGGCTGACCTCACCCCTGGTGGCGCTGGGAAATCAGCTTAACAACGCCAGCTCACGCCAGCGCGGCTGGATCGGATCGCTGCTGGCCGGGCTGGCGGTGGGCCTGCTGTGGGCCCCGTGCGCCGGGCCGGTACTGGGGGCGATACTCAGCCTGGGCTTTGTGCATCCGGGCCAGGCGACCACTGGCGGGTTGCTGCTGGCTTACGGCAGCGGCGGGGCGCTGATGTTATTCCTGCTGGGGTGGTGCGGCGCGGCGTTGATTGCCCGTCTGCGTCGTGGGCTGGCGTTCGGCGAACGGCTGCGCCGGCTGGCGGGGGTGGCGATGCTGGCCTCGGTGGCGCTGATCGCCAGCGGCGGCGATCGCTATCTGCAAAGTGCGGGAGGCTGGAGTCAGGCGCTGGAGCAGCGGCTGGCCGCCCGTCTGCCGCAGCCGGAGCAAAAGACCATCCTCCAGCCGATCGCCGCGCCGCAGCCCAGCAGCGCGATGCCCTCCCTGGCGGGAGGCAGCGCGTGGCTCAACAGCCCGGCGTTAACTCCGGAGCGTCTGAAGGGCAAAGTGGTGCTGGTGGATTTCTGGACCCGGGAGTGCATCAACTGTCAGCATACCCTGCCTTACGTGCGCGACTGGGCGAACAAATACCGCGCGGCCGGGCTGGTGGTGATTGGCGTCCATACCCCGGAATATCCCTGGGAGCGTTCGCTGCCGCTGCTGCGCCAGGCGGTGAAGGACGGGCGGATAACCTACCCGGTGGTGGCGGATAATGAGTACGCCATCTGGAATGCCTTCGGCAATCAGTACTGGCCGGCGCATTACATTTTCGACGCTCGCGGACAGTTGCGTTATACCGCCTTCGGCGAAGGGGATTATGCCCGCCAGGAGCAGGTGATCCAGCAACTGCTGCAGGAGAACAAAGCCTGACCCGCGGCGTAGGCGTCTGGCGGACGGATCCCTCCAGCCCTTATACCTGTTGCCGGGCGGCGCTGCGCTTGCCCGGCCTACAGGAGCGCGCAGGGAGAATGTCGGCCCGGTAATGCGCAGCCGCCACCGGGCATTGAAGCGGGAACGGCGCTGGATGCCCATTGCCGGTGACTGCCGGGCGGTTCCCTCTCCCTTCAGGGAGAGGGTTAGGGTGAGGGTGAATGGAAGTAGCGTGACACCGTCACATCTCGACCCACCCCTGCAGGGCCTCGGTCATCAGTTCGCCGAGCAGCGCCACGGCGGCGGAATGCTGTCCCTCGCGCGGGGTTTGTTGCAGGTTAACGGCCAGGCTACCTGGCGATGGCAGCAGCCCGGCGACGGTGCGCAGGTTGCCGGGCATGCCGATACGGGTGCGTATCGTCAGCCCCAGGCCAGCCTGTACCGCCGCCCAGATGCCGTTCAGACTGTGGCTGACGAATACCACCTGCCAGGGGATCCCCGCGGCATCGAGACAGGCGATAGCGCGGGAGCGCATCAGGCACGGGCTGTCGAACATCACCAGCGGCAGCGGATCGCCGGAGGACAGCAGTGCACCAATATCCAGGTCAGGATGCGCAATCCACGCCAGCGGGCAGCGGCCCATCCCGGGACCCTGATCTTCGGTTTGCCACAGCAGCGCCAGATCCAGCACCTCTTCCGCCAGCGCCTGGCGCAGCGGACCATTGCGATCCACCCTGGCGACTATCCGCACCTGCGGATGATGCCGTTTAAATTGCCCCAGGATCCCCGGCATCAGCGATTCGCCAAAATCTTCCTGCATACCAAGGTGGATCTCGCCGGTGAGTCGCTCGCCCTGCAGCGCGCGCAGGGTTTCATCATTGAGCGCCAGCAGTCGTCTGGCGTAGCTCATCAGCTTTTCGCCTTCCGCGGTGAGCACCAGATGCCGCCCCTGTTTGGCCACCAGCGCCGTACCGCACTGGCTCTCCAGCTTTTTAAGCTGGGCGCTGACGGCGGAAGTGGAACGCGACAGGCGCAGCGCTGCCTGGGCGAAGCTGCCGCACTCCATGCCGGTCACAAAGCTGCGCAGGGCGTCGAGATCCAGCCCCGGTAAGCGTTTCTCCATCATCATCCTCATTTTCAGGATGTTCATCCTGAACGTTGTTATTCTCGGGATAGTACTGTGGCATCGCGAAAGGCAGGCGTCAACGGGCCCAGCGACCAGCCAGGGAGCAGAGAACGTCAGTGGCGCGGAAAGAAATAAAAAAGCCGATAAGGAGATTATCGGCTTATTGCAGGTAAGGCTGACAGCGGGGCGGCAGGCGCCGCCCGCTAGGGCAGGTTATTGCGCCAGCAGCTCCTGAGCGGTGCGTTCCACCAGGTTAAGCAGCACCTTCACGTCATCCAGCGTCACCACCGGGTTCAGCAGGGTCAGCTTCAGGCAGGTGACACCGTTATGCTCGGTCACGCCAACGTTAGCGCGGCCGGAAGCCAGCAGGGCATCGCCGACGCGCTGGTTGAGCAGCGCGATAGCCGCCGCGTCGCTCTGCGCCATCTGCGCCGGACGGGAACGGAACAGCACGCTCGCCAGCTGCGGCTGCATCACCAGCTCCAGCGTCGGCTGCGACTTCACGTACTCCGCCACGTTTTTCGCCATCGTGACGCCGTGATCGATGATCGCCGCATACTGTTTCTGGCCCAGCGCTTCCAGACCCATCCACAGCTTCAGCGCATCGAAGCGACGGGTGGTCTGCAGCGACTTAGACACCAGGTTCGGTACGCCGTGTTCTTCATCGAACTCGGAGTTCAGATAGGCCGCCTGATAACGCATCAGCTCGTAATGGCGCGCGTCCTTCAGCAGGAAGGCGCCGCAGCTGATGGTCTGGAAGAACTGCTTGTGGAAGTCCAGGGTAACGGAATCCACCAGCTCCAGACCGTCAAGGTAGTCACGATACTGCTCAGACAGCAGCAGCGCGCCGCCCCAGGCTGCGTCAACGTGCAGCCAGATCTGATGTTCCGCGGCGATACCGGCGATGTCGCGCAGCGGGTCGATAGCCCCCGCGTCGGTGGTGCCGGCGGTGGCGACGATCGCCATGATCTGCTCGCCGTTAGCCTGCGCTTGCGCAATCTTCGCTTTCAGATCGGACACGTCCATCCGCGCGAATTCGTCGGTTTTCACCAGCGTGACCGAGCGGTAGCCGAGGCCCATCAGCGCCATGTTCTTCTGCACCGAGAAGTGGGCGTTTTCCGAGCACAATACTTTGTACTTGCGGATATCCCCCGGCAGCCCATCCTGCTGGATGGAGTGCCCCTGACGGGCGAAGAAGGCGTCGCGCGCCAGCATCAGGCCCATCAGGTTGCTCTGGGTGCCGCCGCTGGTGAAGACGCCGGCGTCGCCAGCCGGATAACCGACCCGGGCGCGCAGCCATTCGATCAGCTTCATCTCAATGATGGTTGCTGACGGGCTCTGGTCCCAGGAGTCCATGCTCTGGTTGGTGGCGTTGATCAACACTTCCGCCGCCTGGCTAATTACCAGGCTCGGGCAGTGCAGGTGCGCCACGCACTGCGGGTGATGCACCGACAGGCTGTCTTTCAGGAAGTACTCGATCGCACGATCAATCGCCGCCTGGTTACCCAAACCCTGTTCGTTAAATTCAAGGGAGATACGCTCACGCAGCTCGTCAACGCTTTTCCCCTGATACATCTCAGGTTGCTTCAGCCACTGCACAACGGCCTGGCTGGTCTGCTCGATAACCTGCTGATAGGCTTCAACGCTCTGCGCTGAACCAGCAAGAATCGGATTCAATGTGGACATGGTGGTCACTGACTCCACTCAGACCGGCTTTACGCCGGCGGCCAGCAGGGCCTGTTCGAATTTGTCGAGGAACACATCCAGTTCCGCGTTGCTGATCAGCAGGGACGGCAGCAGACGCAGCACGCAGCCGTGACGACCACCGCGCTCCAGAATCAGGCCCGCTTCGAAGCATTTCTTCTGCAGCAGGGCAGAGAGTTCGCCGTCAGCCGGGTAGCAGCCCATGTGATCCTGCGCTTCGTTCGGCTTGACGATTTCGATACCGATCATCAGACCGAGACCGCGTACGTGGCCAATGACCGGGTAGCGCTTCTGCAGCTCGGCCAGTTTGCCTTTCAGCCACTCGCCCTGGGCAGCGACTTTGTCGGCAATCTTGTTGTCGCGCAGGTGACGCAGGGTGGTCAGACCGGTAGCCATCGCCAGCTGGTTGCCGCGGAAGGTGCCGGTGTGGTGACCCGGTTCCCAGGCGTCGAACTGTTTTTTAATGCCCAGCACCGCCAGCGGCAGACCGCCACCGACCGCTTTCGACATCACGATGATGTCCGGCTGGATACCGGCGTGCTCGAAGGCGAAGAATTTACCGGTACGGGCAAAGCCAGCCTGCACTTCATCGACGATCAGCAGAATGCCATGCTCTTCGGTCACTTTGCGGATGCGCTGCAGCCACTCGACCGGCGCCGGGTTCACGCCGCCTTCACCCTGCACGGCTTCGAGGATCACCGCCGCCGGTTTACGGACGCCGCTCTCCACGTCGTTGATCAGGTTTTCGAAGTAGTAGGTCAGGGCTTTCACGCCGGCTTCGCCGCCGATGCCCAGCGGGCAACGATACAGGTGCGGGTAAGGCATGAACTGGACTTCCGGCATCATGCCGTTAACCGCCGCTTTCGGCGACAGGTTGCCAGTGACGGACAGCGCGCCATGGGTCATCCCGTGATAGCCGCCGGAGAAGCTGATCACCGCCGTACGGCCAGTGTATTTTTTCGCCAGTTTCAGCGCGGCTTCCACGGCGTCAGCGCCGGAAGGACCGGTGAACTGCAGGCAATACTCTTTCCCTTCGCCCGGCAGGCAAGAGAGCAGGTATTCGGAGAAACGATCTTTTAACGGGGTAGTCAGATCGAGGGTATGTAACGGCAAGCCGCTGGTAATGACACTTTGGATGCTCTGCAATACATCAGGGTGGTTGTGGCCCAGAGCGAGAGTACCGGCGCCCGCGAGGCAGTCCAGGTACTGTTTGTTATCCGCATCCGTCAGCCACACGCCTTCAGCTTTAGTGATAGCCAGCGGTAACTTACGCGGGTAACTCCTGACATTCGATTCGAATTCGGCCTGACGGGCCAAAAAGGTTTCGTTGTTTGCGTCTAATAAATCGGCACGTAAAGTATCAATACGGACTTTATCCGTCATCATATCACTCCCACAACCAGCATTGCGGTTGAACGCTGGTTGAATAATTGGTCTAAGGAATTGAATTGGCATTCATAAAGCGCGCACAATATATGGCTTTTTAAATCCGCATTCAACGTTTTATTGATTGCGCTATTTTGACGTTATTCTTACCGGGGCAATAATTAACGTAACCTGCTGAATTATAATAGAACAACTGCGTGTCACGATAACCCTTTAAAGTGTAATTATTAGTGAGAAAGTCTCTATATTTTTATTGCCGCTGCGTTAAAACGCTGACGGAATGCCTTCCGTCAGCGATAGCAAGTCTCAATGCAGTTCCACCGCATAATTTGTTAAAGGTGTGACTTTTTTCACCAACTTATTGTTATATAAAAACTGTTCATAAGCTTCGTAGCGCGGTTTATCCAGCGCCGCCGGATCGGTGGCGAACAGCGGCACGGTTTGCAGCCACGCCTGGTGGTTGAGTTCGGTTTTCAGCTCCGGGTGGGCGGCGGCAAACGCCTCCCAGCTCTCCTGCGGATGGGCGCGCAGATAGCTCACTCCGGCCTGCAGGGCGGTGAGGAATTTACGGATCTTGGCCTCATGAATCGCGTCGCGATGGGCGACAATCACCAGCTCGTCATAGGCCGGCACGCCGTAATCTTCGACGTTCATCACTACCGGCGTTTTGCCCTGCAGCTTCAGCTCCTGTGCTTCTATATTACGGTAGCCGCCGATGACCGCGTCCACCTGGCCCGCCAGCAGGGCGCTGGTCAGTTGGAAATTGACGTTAACCAGTTTGATACTGGCCGGATCGATACCCGCGTGTTGCGCCATGGTCGACAGGGTGGCCTGCTCAATGCCGCTGACCGAATAGCCCACCTTCTTACCTTGCAGATCTGCCGGAGTTTTGATCTGCTTGTTGAGAGCGATCACCGTGTTCAGCGGCGAGTTAATCAGGGTCCCAACGCGCACCAGCGGTAACCCTTCGTCAGCGAAGAAGTGCACCTGCGGCTGGTAGGTGATGGCCAGATCCGCCTGACGGGCGGCCACCATGCGGGGAGGCAGCGCGGGATCGGAGGGAGGGACAATCTTGACGTCCAGCCCCTGAGCCTTAAAGGCGCCGATCTGCTCGGCCACCATAATCGGCGCATGGTCGGGGTTAATGTACCAGTCCAGCACCAGCGTCAGCGGTTCATTGGCCAGCGCGTGGCCGCTGACCAGGGCCGTCAGGGATGCCCCGGCGAAAAGCGACTTTTTCATCTGTTTTCCTTTATTACTTCATCTTTATTCCGGTGACCAGTCGATCAGCCGGTGTAGCAGGGTATCTACCGCCAGCCACAGCAGGAGGGTCAGTAGCACTAAAATAAACAGCGCGGCGAAGCAGATATCGGTTTGCAGCCGCGCATTGGCATTGAGCATGACGTAGCCCAGCCCCTCAGCGGAGCCGACCCATTCGCCGATAATCGCGCCGATGGGCGCCACCGCCGCCGCCATCCGCAGGCCCGAGCCCAGCGCAGGCAGGGCAGCCATCAGGCGGACATGCCGCAGCTGAGCGCCGAAGGAGGCGTTCATGCTGCGCGCCAGATCGAGATACTCCTGGTTGACCCGTCGCAAGCCATCAAAGAAGGCGGAAGTCACTGGAAAGAAAATCACCAGCACGGCCATTGCCACTTTGGCGCTCATGCCAAAGCCCAGCCACAGCACCAGCAGCGGGGCGAGGGCAAAGACCGGGATCGCCTGACTGGTGAGGACCAGCGGCATCAGCCAGCGCTGCAGACGCGGAGAGAGGATCATACCCAGCGCCAGGGTGACACCGAGCGTCACGCCCAGCGCCAGGCCGCTCAGGATCTCACTGAGCGTGATAAGCGTGTTCCAGCCGAGATAGGCGCGATTAACCCACAGCGCCTCGGCGACCGCCATCGGGGAGGGTAAAAGAAAGTGAGGAATGCCGCTGCGGCTGGCCAGACCCCAGAGGATCATTAGGCCGCAGAACACCATACCTCCCCGCCAGAGACGTCCGGTCATGGATGGGCCCTCATCAGTTGCTGCAGCAGGGCGGCCTGGCTAATCAAGAGATCGGGCGCGTCCGGCGCGCGCGGAGGTGTGCCGGCAAGGTGATGGCTGTCATCGATGTCGCCGTCTGCCGCCGAGAGGACCAGCAGGCGGTGGCTCAGCCGGCAGGCCTCCTGCGGATCG
The DNA here is from genome assembly GCF_014192815.1 of Klebsiella sp. RC2. Classification (NCBI taxonomy): domain Bacteria; kingdom Pseudomonadati; phylum Pseudomonadota; class Gammaproteobacteria; order Enterobacterales; family Enterobacteriaceae; genus Klebsiella; species Klebsiella sp. RC2. The sequence continues at coordinate 231,314 of NZ_JACHYL010000008.1, forward strand.
TGGGTGATCAGCACCACCGTGCGACCAGCCAGCAGGGTGGCGGCCAGAGTTTGAATGCGCGTGCGGGTGAGGGTATCCAGCGCCGAGAAAGGCTCATCCATCAGCACGATGGGGCGGTCCTCATACAGGGTGCGGGCCAGCGCGGCGCGCTGACGCATGCCGCCGGAGAGGGTTGCCGGCCGGGCGTCGGCCCAGGACGAGAGCTCCACCTGCTCAAGCAGGGCGGCGACCCGGGCACGATCGACTTTTTCACCGCGCAGCCGCGCGCCGAGGGCGACGTTGTCCCGGACGCTCAGCCAGGGGTAGAGCAGATCTTTCTGCCCCATCCACGCCAGACGGCCCTGAATCGGTTGCCCATCGCTGGCGACCACTTCTCCCCGGGTGGCGGGCGCCAGACCGGCCATCACCCGCAGCAGGCTGGTTTTGCCGGCCCCGCTGGCGCCGAGGAGCGACACCCACTGCCCGCCGGGGACCGTAAACGACAGGTTGTCGAACAGCCGGCGGTCGCCGAAATGCAGGCTCAGGCCACGGACCTCGATACCCGGCGCCGTCACGCCCGGGTCTCCGCTGTCGCGTTGAGGCCCATCTGCCAGAACTGCGCCTCAAGGCGGGTGGCGGTGGTGAAAATCTCGCTCAGCTCAGTGATCCGGGCCTCGCTCCCGCGCTGCTGCCATACCGTTTCCAGCAGCGCCAGCGCGGCATTGACGCCGTGCAGATAGCCTTCATCGCCATAGTTGCGGATCCACGAGGCGTAGGGGTTATCGTCCAGTCGGGTGGCGGGATGCTGCAGCAGGCCGAGACCGATTTCCGCATAACCGGCCACGCAGGGCATCAGCGCGACCAGCAGATCCAGCGCGTCACCCGAGTGGCCAATATCCAGCACGTAGCGGGTATAGTTAATGGTTTCCGGCGCTTCAGGCTGGGTAGCCATCTCCTGCTCGCTAATGCCCCACTGAGCGCAGTAACCGACGTGCAGCGGCAGTTCGTTGAGGATGGCGTTCATTGAGGCGGCCGCGGCCCGCATCTCCGGCAGCGTGCGCAGTTTACTCACCAGCAGCGCATAGCTGCGGGCAAAGTGGATCAGAAACAGATAATCCTGGGTCAGGTAGCGACGAAATGCGCTTTCCGCCAGGGTGCCCTCGGCAAGCTGCTGGACGAAAGGATGCGCCACATAGTGCTGCCAGTCAGCGGCGGCCAGCTGGCGTAAACGGCCATAAAGACCATGGCTAAACGCGGGAATTATCACAGGACCTCCAGATATTCAGGGGAGATCCGGGCGTGCAGGGGTGTGAACAGGCAATGGCGGTAATGCAGGCAAAATTGCCGACCCGTCCCTTCGCTGGCATGACCCAGATCAGGTTCAAAGGGTTCGGCTTGCGCCATCTCAGCCCTCACGGGACACCCCTCGGTAGCGCTATGTTATACGATATTCACCTTTTGAATACAATCACCGCGCTGCCCTGTATCGCGATGGCATTTTTCTGTGATAGCCAGCACTTTTTCGTTTAAAAATACCCGAAAAACAGGCGACTGCGCGTTGGTGAGCATTATTCTCATACGTTATATTTTCATTACCCCGTCGCGTTAATACTGTTCGTGAGGCGTGTCGTGCGTCCCCAAAGCCCCGGAGTAAGCATGAAATTCCTGTTGTCCGCACTGGCGGTCGCGGGCCATTAATCAGTCATTCATCCACCATGATAACCCTTTGATGTCCCTATTTCGCGCTACCGCTATCAGGGCGACGACGTGGTCACGGCGCAAACCTCCCTGGGCCTTCACCCCGCGCTGGATCCTGCAGGGATTCGTTGGCGCGGGGGGCGCGGCGCGCACGCCAGCGGAACAGTCAGAGGTGGCATGGGGGGCCGGTTTTCGTTACCTGATTGCACGGCAGTACGGTTTGCGTACCGGGATTGACGTGGCGTTCAGTGAGCATGAGCAGGCGGTCTATTGCAATGTCGGTTCGGGTTTATAACTACACATGAGAATAACAATGAGAGCATCCGGAACGGTGTTAACGCTGCTGTTGGCGGCCTGTGGCGCGTCGGCCGCGGAGCAGAGCGAGAGCGACAGCTATTTTCCGATATGGGGAGATGAGGCACGCGCCCGGGGGTATTCGATCCCGTTACCCTACGGCGTCAACCTGAGCTATATGAATATCCGTCAGGATATCATGGTCGACAGTATTACCTTTTCCGGGCTTAAGCTGGGCAACCATCCCATTCCCAGCGATATGTTCGCCATCGATGCCGGGCACACCCGCGAGAAGAGCAAAACCGAAAACCTGCGCCTCGATATGTGGGTCTTTCCGTTTCTCAACGTTTACGGGCTGGTGGGGCATACCCGCGGGTCGTCTGTCTCCCAGGTCTCCGTGGATTCGGATCCTTCGCAGTTTCGCGGTCTGGATCGGGTGATCGCCGGCGCGGTTCACCAGCTTTATCAGAGCGGAAAACTGCAGAATATTGATTTTACGCTTGATTTCAAAGGAACCACCTGGGGAACCGGCTTTACGCTCGCCGGGGGATACGGCAACTGGTTCGGGTTAGTAGACACTAACTACACCCGTACCGATTTCGATATTCTCGACGGCAGCATCTCGGCGGTCACCGTCTCGCCGCGCGTCGGCTACCGCTTCAGTTTTCAGGGGATCGACGGGCCGTCCCACCTCAGCCTGTGGGTCGGGAGCATGTATCAGGACGTGCAGCAGGAGTTTAAAGGCGATCTGGCCGACCTGCATATGCCGCCAGAGCTTCAGCCCCTGATTGCCGCAGTCAATAAAGACGGCGAGGGGAAATTCGACGTCAAGCAGAAGCTAACCTCACCCTGGAATATGCTGATTGGCGCCCAGTATGAAGTCACCAAAAACTTTAACGTGCTGACTGAATTTGGTTTTAACGAGCGCAATAGCTTCTTTGTCTCCGGTGAATACCGTTTTTAACTAAAACTGCTGGCGTCATCTGCCGGTAAGATGCGCGCTCTTTTGTTGTTGTGGAGAGGCTGTTGATGCGTAAAGCCTTATGGCTGCTGTTTGCACTGTCGCTGCCGGCGCTGGCGCAGGATCCGGTGCTGCCCGCTGTGACGGCGATCCATCCGGTGCCCACCCTGGGTGAGCTGCCGCCGCCGGAGTCGCTGCGACCGTGCTGCGCTTTTGGTTACGACCTGCACGTGCGCGCGGTGGGCATCCCGATCCCGGTATACCAGATTGGCAATGTGCTGACCCTGGATACGCTGGGCAAGCACCATTACAACGATAGCGCGTTCGGGGCGGTGAAAAACCTGCTGGGGCTCAGCGAGGAGCAGAACGGGCTCATCTATACCCGTCGCGGCGGGTTTATTGATATCGCCCATGTGCGCGATACGGCGGACTACACCTTCTATCTGTTCAATCGTATTGCGCCGACGCTGGGCCAGGCGGGGCGGATCTTCTACAGTGAAGAGCTGGGCGTACGCCGCGTTCAGCTGAATGCCTTTACGCCGCCGGCGGGCGTCAGGCAGCGCTATCAGCTGGCCGCCTGGCTGGCGGGTCATCTGGCCTTCGAAATTGCCCAATGGCATGAGATTGCCCAGTGGTATGGCTTCCAGTCGGTCCCCGGGTTTTCTGAGGAGATCTCCGCTTTTTCGCCGGAGGATCTCTACTCCAATTTACTCGGCGCCAGGCTGGCGATTAACGTGATCCTCAGCGGCCACGGTGGTTCGCTGGAAGACTATAACCAGGCCATGGATACGGCGCTGAAACAGGCGCTGACCCGACTGATGGTGGCGACGAGAGGGGAGACGGAAGCGATGTTTCAGCGGATCGACGGCGACTGGTGGAACAGTCACCGGCGGGTGCCGGATAAGTTTCTGGTGCTGAAACGTAACTACGATCTGCAGGAAAATCGGCTGCCGACGCCGGTCCCTTTCGAAACCCTGCCGCCGTATCGCCTGACCATGCCGGAGCAGGTTGGGGGGTTCCGCTTACGCGACCTCGGCGAACTGCAGATCTACCCAGGGCATGATATGCAGGCGCTGCCGGTTCCCGCGCAATACTATGGCGCCGGCGCGTTCCAGGCGCTGGCGGATAGCGCACGTGAGGCGGATAAGACCCAGCTGGCACGAATTGAAAAATAGCCATAAAGGCTCAGGGCGAGCGCCCTGAGCCAGTGAGTTAGCGGAAGTCGACCCAGCAGGCGCCGTTGTCGGCAGACCGTACGCAGTTTTCCACCCAGCGCACGCCGAACGCGCCGGCGCGAGCGTCCGGATACCAGAAGTCGGCCAGCAGCGCTTCGTCGCGACGGTCGGCGGCATCCATGGCGATGGCGAAACGGCGATAGAGATTCGACCATGCCTCAAACAGTCCCTCCGGATGGCCGCCGCCGATGCGGTCATCCTGACGCGCCAGCGGATCGAGATAGTCCATGCCGCGCTCGAGGATACGCACCGGCTCGCCCTGGATTTCATAGCGCAACTGGTTGGGCTGTTCATCCCACCATTCGAGACTGGCTTTTTCACCGACGATACGCACCTTTTGTCCGTGCATGGAGCCGCAGTTAACGGCGGAGCTCCACAGCGAGCCAACGGCGCCGTTGTCATACTCCATCAGCACATGGGCGTTATCTTCCAGCGGCGCGCGGCTTTTGACGAAGCTTTGTCTGGCGCACATCAGCCGGGTGATGTTCAGCTGCGGAGCCATGGTTTCAACCAGAAACAGTGGATGAGTGGCCAGGTCGCCCAGAACATAGCTGGGGCCGACAAAGCGAGGATCGACCCGCCAACGCGTACTGGCGTTTTCCAGCTCCACCGGCTGGGCGTGAAAACCGTGGGCAAACTGCATATTGACGATACGGATGTCGCCCAGCAGCCCGTCGGCGATCATCTGTCGGGCCTGCAGGATCAGCTGGTGGCCGGCATAGCCGTAGGTCACCCCGATGATCTTGTGCTGCCGCTGGCTGAGCGCCACCAGTTCGTCAGCTTCCTCGCTGCTGAAGCACAGCGGCTTTTCGCACACCACGTGCAGCCCGGCCTCCAGCGCCGCCCGGCAGATGGCATAATGGGTGTTATTTGGTGTAGCAATCGACACCGCCTGAATGCCGTCCGGACGCTCCGCTTCACCGCGGAACAGGCTCTGGTAGTCGGCGTAACAGCGGTCGGGATCCACCCCCAGCTGTTGGCCGAACTGGCGTCCGCGTTCGGCATCAATATCAAAGGCGCCGGCCAGCAGCGTAAAGGTGTTATCACGCAGCGCCGCTGAGCGGTGAATATAGCCGATCTGGCTGCTGCCGCCGCCGCCGACCATGCCCCAGCGCAGGGTGCGATCGAGAGGTTTTAAACCGTTAATCATGTTGCGTCTCCTGTCAGAATCCCACGTCGCGCAGATAGCGCAGACTTTCCGTGACCGCCTGCAGGCTGCCTGCGGCATGGCGCGGATCACGCTCTTGTTCAATGGTTATCCAGCCCTGATATCCTCGGCGGGCGAGAAAGTCTTTGATGGCCGGATAGTCAATGGCGCCGCTGCCGAGCGGGCACATTACCCCTTCGGCGCAGGCGGTGAAAAAGTCGATGCCCTCGGCGAGGGCGCGCTGGTAAACCTGCGGATCCACATCCTTGAAGTGCAGGTAGTCGAGTCGTGCGTAATAGCGATCCAGCCAGTCGAGCGGATCCATACCGGCGTAGTAGAGATGCCCGGTATCCAGACACAATCCCGCGACGTCGTGTGGAATATCGTTCGCCAGCCGCTCGATTTCATCCGCAAATTCGATGCAGCCCCCGGCGTGGGGATGGATAACCGCCCGCACACCGTACTCCTGCCAGGCGAGGGTGCTGAGGGCGGTAATGTGCGCCATCATGCGCTGCCAGTCTTTGTCATCAAGACGTGGAGCGAGCGCGCCGCGCCCGGCAAAGCGCGCCCGTTCAGGGTTGCCGAAATCAATAATCACCAGGTAAGGCGGCTGAACAGGATGCCCTGGCGTGGGTTCGGCGGCCGGAACCTGCGACAGATTGCGGCAGATCTGATGGGTCAGCGCCACCAGGGTGGGGAAATGGGCCTCGCTGACCAGATCGTCAAAGATCGTACCGGCCACCAGCGACAACTGATGCTGCTCCAGCGCCGCGCGCAGGCTGGCCGGGTCGGTGGGCAGGTAGCCCCAGGGCCCCAGCTCAATGCTGCGATAGCCGGCCTGCGCCGCCTCCTTCAGCACGGTAGCCCAGGCGGGAAGGTCAGGGTTTTTCGGGTCATCCACGCCCCAGCTGCAGGGGGCATTGGCGATTGAGAGTGTCATGTTGGCTTCCTTTTTACACAGGGGATGCCGCTGAGTATTGAATAAATATTTCATTCTCAACAATGATGGAATGATGATTTTTTGATGGCCATCATACTTTGTATTGATGGGGTTTTTGATAGTTTTTTATCAAATTGAGGGCGGGCGCGGTCTGCCCGTTAACTGGCCCCGGCGGCGGCGGGGCCGGGAGTTTACATATTTTCTTTGGTGATGATATCGAAAGGCTGAGGGAGAGAAATCACCTCGCTCGGCGAGCGCGAAACCGCGTCCGTTATGGTGCGTAGCGTGGCGGCGGCAAACGCCTCCAGCCGGTGGTTAAGCATGATGTCGATGGTGCCATCGATCAGGGCCAGTTCACTGTCGTTTAGCGGGCCGTGACAGACCAGGGTGATCGCCTGCTGACGGCCGCTGTCGCGCAGCGCCTCGACAATGCCTTCGACGCCGCCGCAGGGGGCATAGATTGCCTGCAGGGCCGGGTACTGACTCAGCATCTGCTCCGTCACGCTCCTGGCGATATCCGCCCGTTCATGGCTGCGAACCGGCTCCAGGATCTGCTGCCCCATGCCTTGTTCACGCAGGCAGGAGCGGAAGCTGATCTCACAGCTTTCCTGACAGGTAAAACGATTGTCGCCAATGATAATGCCTATTTCACCATCCCCGCGGCATAAGCGCTCGATAAACCAGGCGGCGGTGCGCCCGGCTTTTTGATTATCGAGGCCGATATATCCGCTGCGCTGAGGGACCGACAGATCCGAAAGCAGGGTGAACACGCGAACGCCGCGGGCGGCTGCCCGGGCCACCGCGTGGCGAATCAGCGGGTGATCCAGCGCCACCAGGCCTAACACGTCCACTTCGTCACTCAGCCGGTGAATGGCCTGAGCCATCGCTTCCACCGCATCGATGGCAAAATGCAGTATCACCGGCGCCTGGCCCGCCGGTAGCCATGGGGCGGCCTCTCGCGTCAGCGCCTGGGCCAGCGGCAGGTAGAAGGAGTGGGTCTCCTGCAGCAGAATAAACCCCATTCTGACCGTGACCGGCGCTTTCCCCGCCGCCAGGCGATAGTGGGGCTGCTCGAGGGTAAACCCCAGTCGTCGTGCCGCCTCCAGTACGCTCAATGCCGTGGACTCCTTCACCGCCGCACGCTTGTTGAGCACCCGGTCGACGGTGGCAATACCGACGTTGGCTTCACGTGCGATATCGGCAAGCGTGATTTTAGTAGCGGATTTTTTCACTATGATGGCCGTTTGTGATGAGAGTTATGATAGAAACTATCACGATTAGTCTGGGCATAAAAGCCGCAATGCGGGCATCCTGGACAAAGCCAATACGCAGCCAACGGGCGAAAAGACCGATAGACACACTCTGTGATCAAAAGCGACTACCAGTTCTGGTATTGCTGCTATGCTGTTGAAATAGAATTAATAAAAAAGACATTATCGCATCCGGACGGTTAAACCACGCGCAAAGTCGCCTCGGGTGGGCGTCGCTGCGTGCAGAACCGACTATACTTGCCGCGCACGCGCGTCATTAAGGCTATTCGGTTTCTTTGTTATCACTTTATACCAGCGTCAGGGACGCATATCGTTATGTGTCGCTTCTGCGCCGGGAATTGGTCGGTTTGGGGCCTGTATGTTATTAAAAGAACTGGCTGTTTTTGATGTATTAAGCACCCCGATATGGGTAGTCCATCCTTTTACTGAAAGTGTGGTCTATGCCAATCCGGCTTCCCGGACATTGAGCGGCGATATGTCGCTGAAGGAGATGCGTAACGGTATCTATTCGACCTGTCCTGAAACGCAGTTACAACATTATCTTCGCTATCTCGATACGATGACCGAGATATTTGAAGTCTGGACGTTACAGACGGGCAAGGGCCTGCAGTCGGTATATTGTAAAACCACCCTGGTCGACACCGACGACAGCGGTACCTTATTGCTGTTTGAAGCCGTGAAGCTGCTGGCGCAAAATCAATCCATTCATACCGGTTCCCGCCGCTACCAGCGACGCAACAATGGTTTTTTTGCCCGTTTTTTTATGACCAATACCGCGCCGATGCTATTGATCGATCCCAGTAAGGATGGTCGAATTGTCGATGCCAATATTGCGGCGCTGCGTTTTTATCATTATTCCGATGAGGAAATGCGCAATAAACATACCTGGCAAATTAATACCCTTGGTCGGGACGTGATCCCCATCATGAATAATATTGCCAATATGCCTGGCGGGCATAAACCGCTTAATTTTACGCATATTTTAGCCGACGGTACGCTGCGCCATGTCCAAACCTACGCCGGGCCCGTAGTGCTTTATAATATTCGACTGATGTTGTGCATTATTCACGATATCACCGAGGAAGTGCATCTGAAAAAAGAGCTGGAATTCTCTGCCGCCCACGATCCGCTCACCGGATTGCTTAATCGCCGTGAATTTTATCGCCTCGTCGAGGCGCCGTCATTTATCGCGCAAGGCTTTTGTCTGCTGTTAATCGATATCGATCATTTCAAGAGCATTAATGATATTCACGGTCATCAAAAAGGGGATGAAGTCCTGCTGGTGATCTCCCGCATTCTGGAAACGTCGGTGGATCGCGAAGATAAAATTTATCGCTGGGGGGGAGAAGAGTTTCTGCTCTTTTTACCCCATTCGCCGATAGCGCGCGCCCTGATACTGGCGGAAGGGATCCGCCAGGCGGTCAGCGAGTATCAGACGCTGTCGGTGACGGTGAGCATCGGCGTGGCCGAACACCATGACGGGGAAGCGATTGATCAGCTTTTTTCCCGCGTCGATAAAGCGCTGTATGTGGCCAAAAATGGTGGGCGCAACCGGGTCTCGCGCCTGCCGTTTGAAAATGTGGAACTGCTGCATAGCCGCGGAGGCGCGGCCTGACCAGCCCGATGCTTTTTCTCCCCGCCGGACGCGCAGGCTGACTCACCGACTATACTGAGTGAACGCCAGCCTGCTGATTTAGGTGGCAATATTGTTAGCCTGTCGCTGAGGTGGCAAACGACATATGGTGCGTCTTTTCGTTCTCCTGTCGGTACTTTCGCTTTACGCGCCAGCGACGCTGGCGGCGAACGGCCACGCCATCAAACAGCGTGCCGATGCCGTATTGACTCTGATGAGCTATACCGTCGTCCCTGACGTGACCGCCAGCGATCTCAACATTGGTTCCGGCAGCAACGACAAACATAATCTGGCCATCACCCAGTTTGGCGGCGGGGCAACCCTCAGCGAGTCGTTTCCTCTGTACCTTGAAGGTACGATGGGTTACAGCCGTTACGACCCGCGCTTTGTGGTCAGCAATGGCGAACAGACGCGGAATGTGCCGACCAAATGGAACAGTCTGACCACCACCGGCGGCGTCGGTTGGGATTTTTCGCTGCACCGGGACAGCCTCGGAGGCAACCTGGTGCTGCGGCCGATCGTCAATGTGATGCTCGGTACCCTGGCCAGCGATGCGCGTATTGGTAGCTGGGCAATTGAGCGAAAAACCAACGCCGATCTGCAATTTCTCGACGGCGGTCGGTTCAACGCCTGGGGGCTGGGCGGGGCACTGATGCTGGATTACGAACGCTTCTCTGCCACCCAGGATATTGATGCCGAACTGCGTTACTCCTATATGCATCTGCAAAGTTTCGGCAGTAGCGCCGAGGTGGTACAGGGCGAGGCCAGCGCGGAGAATCTCGGCCTGTATCTGCGCCGCCGCGCGCCGATAGCCGACTGGACGCTGCTGGGCAACCCGCTGCGTTATGTGCTGGAGGGGGCGCATACTGAATTTCTCGGCGAGCAGCGAGGGGCGCTGGGCTTTACCGGTTTGACCTCCCTGGGGGTTGGCCTCGAGCTGGACAGCAGTAAATACCCGGTCTTTATCACCCGCACCCGACTGGTGGCGCGCTATATGTTCGGCAATAACACCACGGGCTATGGCGTAGGCCTGGCAATGAGTTTTTGATTACCCAAATTCTGGTGCCAGGCAATTCAAAGGCCCCCCGGGAGAGGACCTGGAGGCGTGCCAGCGTCGCAACGATGACCGGACGGTTCCCTCTCCCTTTGGGAGAGGGCCAGGGTGAGGGTCAATCCTGACACCACACCCGCTCGCCATTCACCCACGTCTCGCTGATATTGCGTTCATCTCCCAGGGTCATCAGCACGAACAACTGCTCATAAATGTCATGGCAGCGGCCTGTGCGCAGACGCTGCAGCGGGGTGACCGCCGGGTCAATCACCACAAAATCTGCCTCTTTGCCCGGCTGAAAATTGCCAATTTTATCCTCCAGCCGCAGGGCGCGCGCCCCGCCGAGGGTGGCGTGATAGAAGGCCTCGCTGGCGCGCAGGCGATAGCTCTGCAGTTGTCCTACCTTATAGGCCTCGCCCAGCGTCCGAAGCATGCTGAAGGTGGTGCCAGCCCCGACGTCGCTGCCGATGCCCATCCGCACCTGGTGCTGCCAGCAGGCGGGCAGGCGGAACAGTCCGCTGCCGAGAAACAGATTCGAGGTCGGACAGAAGGCAACGGCGGACCCGGTGTCATGCAGGCACTGCCACTCGGCATCATCGAGATGGATCCCGTGAGCAAATACGCTGCGTTCGCCGGTGAGCTGATAGTGATGATAGACATCCAGATAGCGCGCATGCTCAGGCCACAGCTGTTTAACCCAGGCGATCTCCTCGCGGTTTTCACTGAGATGTGTCTGCAGCCAGGTGTCGGGAAACTCAGTCCGCAGGCGCTGCACGGCCTCCAGCAACGCCGGTGTCGAGGTAGGGGCAAAGCGCGGGGTGATGGCATAGCCCAGCCTCCCGCGCTGATGCCAGCGGAGGATTAACTCCCGGGTCTGCTCGTAGCTCTCCCCGGCGGTTTCGCACAGATAATCCGGCACATGGCGATCCATCATCACTTTGCCGGCGATCAGCCGCATATTCAGACGCAGCGCCTCGCTGAACAGCGCCTCGGCCGAAGCCGGGTGCAGTGTACAAAACACCAGCGCGGTGGTGGTGCCATGGCTAATCAGCTGGTTAACAAAAAACTGCGCTATCTCCTGCGCGTAATCCGCATCGGCAAACTGGCTCTCCACCGGGAAGGTGTAGGTGGTGAGCCACTCCAGCAGCTGTTCACCAAAGGCGCCGATCATTTCAGTCTGCGGATAGTGAATGTGGGTATCGACAAACCCGGGCAGCAGCAGCTTGCCTCGCTGGTCGACATAGCCCTTCAGCGGATGCAGAAAGGCTTCACCCTCCTGCCATGGCAGCAGCGCGATAATTTTCCCGTCCTGCAAGAACAACAGGCCATCATCGAGATAACGGGCCTGAGCAGCCACCTCATCCGGGGTCTCTGCCACGCCGGCGATATCAAAAAATGCACCGCGTACCGCGGTCTGGTAATCCATCATCGAACCTGCCTTCTCTTAACGCCTGGGAATAGTGATAAACAGCAAGATTGGTGCCAGTTTTCAGCCTGCCGCGGCCAGACGCCGCGGCAGGTGGGGAGGGTTACTCTTTTTGCGCTACCGCGCCGGAATGAAAGGCTGCGGTCGCCTGTGCTTCACGCTCGTCGCGGGCCAGCCAGCGGTAGAGGGTGGCGCCGAGGAAGACCCCGATAAACCAGCTAAAGTTCGCCACTTCATGCAGGGCCGGAATAAAGCTGATGATCAGCCCCAGGCCCACCGACGGCAGCAGGGCGGCAATCGCTTTCGGGTTAAAGCCGTTGCGGTACCAGTATTTGCCCTTCGGCGTATCGTCAAACAGATCGTCCACCGACACCCGGCCGCGTTTGATCAGGTAGAAGTCGGCGATCAGAATGCCAAACAGCGGGCCAATAAAGGCGCCCAGTACGTCGAGGGTATAGTGGATCAGCTCCGGCGAGTTAAACAGATTCCACGGCGTCAGAAGTATCGATCCCACCGCGGCAATCATCCCGCCGGTACGGAAGCTGATTTTCTGTGGCGCGCAGTTGGAAAAATCGAAGGCCGGAGAGACGAAGTTAGCCACGATATTAATGCCGATGGTGGCGGTAATCATGGTCAGCAGGCCAATGGCCACCGCCAGATCGTTACCCACGCGGCTGACGGTTTCGATCGGGTCAGTGATCATTTTGCCGAACAGCGACTGGGTGCCGGAGACAATCACCACGGTCACCACCGAGAACAGCAGGAAGTTAAACGGCAGACCCCAGCGGTTACCGCGGCGGATCTCGCCCATGCTTTTGCCGTAGCGGGAAAAGTCACCGAAGTTAAGCAGCGGCCCGGAGAAGTAGGAGACGACCAGCGCCGTGGCGGTGATCATCTGCCAGGTCTGCTCGCCGGCGCTCAGGGATTTGCTGGCGAGGGTAAAGGAGATCCCATCCAGACCGGTCTTGTATACAATCCAGCCGGCCAGCGCCAGCATCACCACATAAACTGCCGGACCGGCGATATCGATAAAGCGTTTGATGGCGTTCATGCCATGCCAGAACACCATCGCCTGCAGCAGCCACATGGTGGCGAAGCACAGCCAGCCGAGCGTTGACAGCCCGAGAAAGCTGCTGCTGGTCAGCGAGGCAAGGGAGGGCCAGAACTTGAGCAGAACCAGCATCAGGGCATTCGCCGCCAGATAGGTTTGAATACCGTACCAGGCGAACGCGATCAGCCCGCGGATCACCGCCGGGATATTGGCGCCGAAGACGCCAAACGCCTGACGGCAGATAACGGCGTATGGCACCCCGGCCATCTGGCTCGGCTTCGCCACCAGGTTAGCGCACAGCTGCACAATACAGATGCCGACCAGCAGGCAGAGCAGAACCTGCCAGCTGGCCAGTCCAAGCGTAAAGAAGCTCGCCGCTACTACGTAGCCGCCCATGCTGTGCACGTCCGACATCCAGAATGAAAAAATATTGTACCAGCTCCAGTTCTGGTCGCGGGTGGGCGCCAGATCCTCATTACATAGCCGCGGACTGTAGCTGGCGGCCGCCTCGTGAGTCTTCTTCTGCTGCGTGTGGGATGAATGTGGCATGAAACCTGCTCCTCTGAATGAAAACCCTTTGAAATGGATTGCTGAGGCTATTGCAGGATCCAGGCCAGAATGATGAATCTTGTATACAAAAAATAAATTTTATGTATACGATCTGCTATCGATAAGTGAAACCGGAGTGGGTTAATGAATAATGAACATCGTCTCCAGGCCGCGCCAGCGCTGCAGGACAAGGACGAAAGCATTTACCAGGCGCTGATGACGGCCATCGTCGAACATCAGTTGCCTCCGGGCAGCAAACTGCCGGAAGAGGCGCTGGCGGAGGTGTTCGCCGTGAGTCGCACCGGCATCAGAAAGGTGCTGCAACGACTCGCCGCTGTGCAACTGGTCACGTTAACGCCCAAACGTGGTGCACACGTCACCAGCCCGAGCGTGGAAGAGTCCCAGGCGATCTTTCGTACCCGGGCGCTGCTTGAGGTCGCTAATCTGCCGGATGTGATCGCGCGCTGCCAGCCGCCGCATCTGGCGGCGCTGGAGAACATTATTCAGCGTGAACAGCAGGCCCATGAGGCGCACGACGGCCCGGCGGCGATCCGCCACTCCGCTGACTTTCATATTCAGCTGCAGGCTATCTCCGGCAACCCGGTGCTCACCGAGATGGTGACCCGCCTCAGCCAGCGCTCCTCTTTAGTGATTGCCGCCTGGGGCGCTCCCTGGCGACAGGGCTGCCGTTGCGACGATCACCAGCAGCTGGTGGGTTTGCTACGGGATAAAGCCCTGCAGCCGCTCAGCGAGGCGCTGATGCACCATTTTGATCATATTGTCGCCAGTCTGTGCTTCGAGCGCGATGGCGTCAGCCTGCCCGATTTTTCCCGGCTGTTCGCCGGCCACAAGGAGCCGTGATGTCTGCCATATGTATACAAGTGATCAACCCTAATACCAGCCTGGCGATGACTGAAACGATAGGCGCCGCCGCGCGTGCGGTCGCTGCGCCGGGTACCGAGATCCTTGCGGTCTGTCCCCGTGCCGGGGTGCCGTCAATTGAGGGCCACTTTGACGAAGCTATCGCCGCGGTCGGCGTGCTGGAGCAGATCAAGGCCGGACGCGAGCAGGGGGTGGATGGGCATGTGATCGCCTGCTTCGGCGACCCGGGGCTGCTGGCGGCGCGGGAGCTGGCCCAGGGGCCGGTGATCGGCATTGCGGAAGCCGCGATGCATATGGCGACGATGGTCGCCACTCGTTTCTCCATTGTGACCACGCTGCCGCGCACGCTGATCATCGCCCGTCATTTGCTGCACCAGTACGGATTTCATCAACATTGCGCGGCGCTGCACGCCATTGATTTGCCGGTGCTGGCGCTGGAAGACGGCAGCGGCCTGGCGCAGGAGAAAGTGCGTGAGCGCTGCATTCGCGCGCTGAAAGAGGATGGTAGCGGGGCGATTGTCCTTGGCTGCGGCGGGATGGCGACCCTGGCGCAGGAGCTGACCCGCGAGCTGCGGGTGCCGGTGATCGATGGCGTCAGCGCGGCGGTGAAGATGGTGGAGTCACTGGTCGCGCTGGGCCTGGCGACCAGCAAGCACGGGGACTTAGCGTTCCCGGAGAAAAAAGCGTTAAGCGGACAGTTTCAGTCGTTAAATCCATTTTAAAAGGGGCAGGAGATGGTAGAGAACCAGGAGCACTATCCTCGCGATCTGCGAGGCTATGCAGGGCAGCCGCCGCACGCGCGCTGGCCGGGCGGGGCGCGGATCGCGGTGCAGTTCGTCCTCAACTACGAGGAAGGCGCTGAGAATCACGTCCTGCATGGCGATGCGGGGTCGGAACAGTTCCTGTCCGATATTATTGGCGCCGCCAGCTACCCGGCACGCCATATGTCGATGGATTCACTCTATGAGTACGGCAGCCGGGCCGGGTTCTGGCGCATCCATCGTGAGTTCAGCCAGCGCGGGCTGCCGTTGACGGTCTTCGGCGTGGCGATGGCGCTGGCGCGGCACCCGGAGATTGTGGCGGCGATCAAGGCTGCGGATTACGATGTGGTCAGCCACGGCTGGCGCTGGATCCACTATCAGCACATGGATATTGCCGAGGAGCGCGCGCATCTGCAAAAAGCGGTGCAGGTACTGACCGACCTGTTCGGCAAACCGCCCACCGGCTGGTATACCGGCCGCGACAGCCCCAACACCCGCCAGCTGGTGGTGGAGCACGGCGGCTTTGACTACGACAGCGATTATTACGGCGATGATTTACCTTTCTGGAGCGAAGTGGCCTGCAGCGACGGCAGCCAGCGGCCGCACCTGATCGTGCCTTATACCCTCGACGCCAACGACATGCGCTTCGCCACCGCCCAGGGGTTCAACACCGCGGAGCAGTTTTATACCTATCTGAAAGACAGCTTTGACGTGCTGTACGCCGAGGGTGAAACCGCGCCGAAGATGATGTCCGTGGGGATGCACTGCCGACTGCTTGGGCGTCCGGGCCGTTTCCGTGCGCTGCAGCGTTTCCTTGACTATATCCAGCAGCACGACAAGGTGTGGGTCTGCACCCGGCAGCAGATCGCCGACCACTGGCGCGAAACCCATCCGTATCGCGGGTAGCTTGCTGCCACTCATCTGGCCCTCTCCACAGGGAGAGGGTACCGCCCGGTCGCGTCTGTTGAACCGGTTCACCAGGATGTATTTTGATTATTGAATGAGCATGGCGAGGAGTACCAGGCACAGCAGC
The DNA here is from genome assembly GCF_014192815.1 of Klebsiella sp. RC2. Lineage (NCBI taxonomy): Bacteria > Pseudomonadati > Pseudomonadota > Gammaproteobacteria > Enterobacterales > Enterobacteriaceae > Klebsiella > Klebsiella sp. RC2. Next base: position 247,225 of record NZ_JACHYL010000008.1, read on the forward strand.
AGCACATAGATGCGTGCATACCATACATCAGGTACCGCAGGGATTGCCCGGCGGCTAAACACTATCCCGGCCCAGCCGGTCAGGACGAGCAGGCCTAAAATTTTCAGGCTGATAAACCCCAGAAATCCGCTCAGCGGAATGCTGTGCCAGCCAATGACGGCATAGGTCACAGCCCCGCATAGCGCCACGGGCAAAGAAAGCGGGTTGGATGCGCTAACGCACTCCTGCATCTCATACCCGTGTCGCCGTAGCAGGGGCACCGTCATGACGCTGCCGCCCACGCCCAGCAATGCGGCAATCATACCGATAACCATACCGCCGCCAGTGACTACTGGCAGGGACAGCCGACGCCGAGCGCTGCCCCTGAAAAAACCTTTGCGCAACAAACAATCGCTGATGGTTGCCAGCATATAGAGAATAAACAGCGCGCGAACGATCTTCTCGCTCAATATCCCCGCCAGACAGGAGCCGACCACCGCCCCAATGGCAATAAACCATAACAACGGAAACAGCGTCTGCGCGGCAAGCTTACCCGCCCGCCAGTTTCGATAGCTGACCCAGCCGGCGTTAAATATCATCACCGCCGTTGAGGTAGCCACCGCGACATGCATGGCGTTTCCCGCGAGTTCCGGCTGCCGAAGCATCAGTTGATAGACAAAGGGCACCACCACAAAGCCCCCTCCGAAGCCGAACAGCACGGTGGTAATGCCGGTCGTAAAGCCTGCCAGCGCAATAATAACGATATCATTCAAGAGAATATTCCCGCCCTGAAAATGAGCGAGCAGCTTATACCGGTCGCGTACGGCTTCCCATTTGCGTAGCGCTCAATTACCTTTGTAAATCGGTCAGAGGGGGGCAGGTGTGCGCAACGTAAAAATTGACGAGGTCGATCGGCTCGATCGCGAAGTGGTGGCGTTAGGCAATGACTATGCGCAAGGGTATATACTGCCACCGCACCAGCATCGTCGCGCACAGCTGCTGTATGGCGCGACCGGACTGATGTATGTCACCACTCAGGACGGAGAATGGGTGGTTCCTCCGCAACATGCTGTCTGGATCCCTCCTGAAACCGTGCACGCCGTCAGATTTGTGGGGGTGACCACGCGTAGCTTATATATTGAGCCAGATTATGTGGCCGCTTTCATTAAACACCGTCGTTGCGAAGTGATCAGCGTCTCGCCGCTGTTGCGCCAGCTACTGCTTGAGGCTGTGGATTTACCACCGTTGTACGACAGCCCACGCGATCGCATGCTGATACAGTTGATGTTGCTGGAACTGGCCGCCATGCCGGTCCGCGAATTTGACATTCCGTTGCCGCAGCATCCGGCGCTGCTGGCGCTTTGTCAGGCTTTTTTGCTTAACCCCTCTATCCATGATCCTGCGGCGCGCTGGGCCAGGGCGCTGTTTATGAGTCCTAGTACCTTTCGCCGCCATTTCCTGAAGCAACTGGGCCTGTCATTTTCCGCCTGGCGACAGCGAGCCTGTGTGGTGAGCGCCCTGGCATGGTTGATAGCAGGGAAACCGGTGAACGAAGTGGCATTATCCCTTGGATACGACAATGCGTCCTCTTTCGCCACCATGTTCCGCCGCGTGACCGGGCAGCCGCCATCGTTTTATCACCCAGCCTGATGCGTCGGGGAAGGGGACGCCGGCAGCATGTGTCGGAAATGAATGTCGCTTTTATGGCGTTGCTATGCGCTAACGTAGTCATAAGACAGACAATCCGGGAAAGCCTGGCTTGCGTCTTCAGGTACCCCTACATTTAGTGGTGGCTACATCCAGGCGGTTTATCTATTCCGCCTGTAACCGTGAGAAGACCGGAGTCTCTCTTTGTGAACCATCTTATCGTTGAAAAAATCATCATCATCTTTCTTCTCATCCTGTGGGGATTCGATACATTCAGAACCAGGAAAAGAAAACGTTATGATCCCGCCATTGAAGCCGCTGATGCCAGCGAACGCCATCAATGGCGCTATCTGAGATGGGGGTTTCGGATCATACAGGTGGTAGCGGGAGTGTATATCGTCGTGCAGCTGATTCAGGTTTTACTGAGATAGAGGCCGCCGGCAGGGCGGCGGGACAGAACATCTGGCTGATCAGAATGAGGTCAGACAATAGCGGTTTTCACGTCGGCAAAGGGTAATGTCCGCTCTGTGCCAGGAGCGGAACTTACCCCGATGAAGTAAATCCGGATTTTTGCCGGATAAACCCCCAATAATTTACGTAGCAGGGATCCATTCAACAATAATTCTTGCCAACTCCCTGGGCTGTTCGAGCGGAATCATATGGCCGCAATCCAGAATGATTCTTAACGACGCATAAGGTATGGCTTCGACCAATTCTTCTGCCTCCTTCATCGAACGGATGGCATCATCTTCACTGGCGATAACCAGTGTTGGACAACGTATCGTTGCAGAAGGTATACCTTGCCTGGATAAGGATGATTGCGTGATGAAGGCTTCAAATCCCAGAGAGCATCCCATTTTCTGGATAGCTGAAATCATATACTGATTTGATGTGTTTAGAGGGTGGAGTGACCGGGCAATAGCATGTCTGCTCAGCCCCTTAAAGGTTGTGGGGGACAATGACTGCACGCTTTTCCGCTTTTCTTCAGCTTCTAACGGCGTATCTTCCCGTAAGGAACTGGCAATAAGCACTAAGGACTCTACACGTTCAGGGAATTCTGCTGCCAGTTGTCGGGCAATATATCCTCCCATCGAAAAACCTATCAAAGAAAACTTCTCAGGTAGAAGAGTAATCAAATGCTGCACTACATCATGAATGGTTCGTCCTTCAGTTACAGCTGCATGATGAACAATACAGTTTGACGGGAGATATGTTTCAAATTCATGCCAAAGCATTTCATTCAGCATAAACCCAGGAATTAAAACGATTCTACGCGGCTTTAAACTCATAATTCTCGCTTAAATACATCAGTGTATTTATTGGATAAGACAGGTTAAAAATATCTTACTAACAGCGACAATATCAAATTGCAGTCCTGGATAGGCGTTTGTCTATTTCCACAGAGTTTCTGAACGTTTCTAACGTTCTCCCAGGCTTCCTCCACCATCAACAGGCTGATCCCGAATTGAGCAAGCTCTAATGCCCAGGTCCGTGTACAACCTACCAGAGCACTTTTCCGCTTCTCGCTCAAAGCTGACTGTCAGGTCCCTGCCCGGACCGTTTACAATATTCCCCCGCTGTCACTCCTGTGAAACGCTTGAATGCGCGGCCCAGAGTAATTCCTGAATCGTAGCCCACCATCTCTGCAATCTTAGCCAGGG
>NZ_JACHYL010000009.1:0-197514 GCF_014192815.1 Klebsiella sp. RC2
CCGGCGGGGTTTTTGCTATCTGAATCCGTGACTCGGATGAATGACTGTCCACGACGCTATACCAGAAGAACGCGGCTTATCGGTCAGTTTCACCTTTTTATGTCAAAACCCCGCTCCGGCGGGGTTTTTGCTATCTGAATCCGTGACTCGGATGAATAACTGTCCACGACGCTATACCAAAAGAACGCGGCTTATCGGTCAGTTTCACCTTTTTATGTCAAAACCCCGCTCCGGCGGGGTTTTTGCTATCTGAATCCGTGACTCGGATGAATAACTGTCCACGACGCTATACCAAAAGAACGCGGCTTATCGGTCAGTTTCACCTTTTTATGTCAAAACCCCGCTCCGGCGGGGTTTTTGCTATCTGAATCCGTGACTCGGATGAATAACTGTCCACGACGCTATACCAAAAGAACGCGGCTTATCGGTCAGTTTCACCTCTTTATGTCAAAACCCCGCTCCGGCGGGGTTTTTGCTATTCGAATACCGAAAGCAGGATGAATGACTGTCCACGACGCTATACCAAAAGAACGCGGCTTATTGGTCAGTTACCGTTATTTAACCACCTTAGGATTCTGTAGCGTCGGGATCGTGGAATCTTGTACCTGATGAACCTGACCGACGATCGTGGCGATGCTGCCGTTGCTTAACGCCTCAACGTCTGCGCTGTTATGTGAGCCAAAATTGAAGGTCAGACGTTTATCCGTTTTATTCTGTTCATCTCGCATGGTCACGGTAAAATAGTAGCTGCCGGCGATACCGCTCATTCGGCGAATGTCGACAATCACGCCGCGCACCTTGACCCATTTGCCCAGATAATCGCTGCTGGCCTTCGCCGGGTTGAGGGTAAACGGCTGCAGGAACTGGGCGACTGAATACGTCTGCATCGAAGCGACGGCGTCATCTCCCGGTTGAAATAATTTGTCTCCCGCGGAATAAAAGGCTTTAGACGCCAGGCCGCAGCCGCTTAACAGCGAGATGACAAAAAACAGCGGTAATACGCGAGTGCGTAATAACATAACTATCTCCTTATATATTTTAAAAATGATATCCCTGCTTTTATGTATGACATCTTTCTCGCTAATTAAATAAAGTAACCGTGGCTACTGTCAATTAATTTCCGTGATAAGCGCTAAAGTCATTTTATATAAACGTGGTATTTTTCATATGAATTCATTTGGTGAGAACATTTGAATTTCTTATGTATTGAATGGTTTGTGATCAGGTGCACGCTGTGAATAATCTTTAGGTATTATTTTTTACATTTATTCACTACCAACTGTAAAATAATAAACCGCTATTTCAGACACTTTCACTTCAGGATAAAACAATGAAATTAATGACCCGTATTGCGTTTGCAGCCCTTCTGACTACCGGTTTCTCTCTGTCTGCGCAAGCCGCGGACGTGCAGGCGGCGCCAGCGCCGGCGCAGGACCCTATTGTCCAGCACTTAAAACTCACCAGCGATCAGGTTGCGAAAATTAAAAGCCTGCATCAGCAACTGGAAAATAATGTTCAACAGATTTCGCAGCAAGACATTAAAGATGGCGCCCTGATTAACGTGATTGATTCCGGAAAATGGGATGAAAAGGCGGTCAAGGATCAGCTGGCTGCCTTCAGTAAGATCGATCAGCAGGTGCGTTATTACCGCGTGAAGTATTATTTCGATGTGAATCAGGTCCTGACGCCGGAGCAGCGTACCCAGGTGAAAAAAGATCTTGCCGACGCGCTGAGCGAATAATGCCATCGGCCCCTTTCGGGGCCGATATTATCTTCAGGCTATAAACGAAAATCGAATCATTGATATTGCCTTTTCAGGCGAGACTTTCTTCATCCCGCAGACGAATCTCCGCTTCGACAACAATGGCTTCCAGTTCGCTCAGCATCTCATCATAACCAAAGCTGACGACGCCGGCGGTTTCCGGCTGCGTCGGGGCTGATGGCGTCGGGGACGCCTTTTTTCTGTTTTTCTTTTTACTCACTGACAGACTCCATCCCTTCCGTTGTTACACCGGTAAATCTATCAGCAAAGCGCGCAGCGGCGTATCGGCGACGAGGGTAATGTTAGCTTCGTCACGAATAAATGCGCCGTCACCACAGGTGAGAGCCTGTTTTTGTTGTTCCTGCGCGACGGCATGGACGGTGCCGTGGATTGACTGCAGGTAAGCGCGTGGGCCATGCAGCTGCACGCTAATCTGCTCTCCTTTCTCCAGTGCGATATGGTAGACCCAGGCCTGCTGGCGAAGCTGGAGACTGCCGTTCTCTCCCTCCGGCGAGGCCAGCAGCTGCAGCGGTGCGCTCACCACTTCGGTTTTCTGCTGTAGCGGGTTTTCCCGCTGCGGGCAAGCGTCGAGCCACAGCTGCATTCGCGTTAACGACTGCTCTTTGCTCAGATTATGCTCGCTATAGCTCACGCCAGGCTGGGTGGCGATAAGCAGCGCTTCACCGGCTTTGGCCTGCACGTGGTTGCCGTCGCTGTCGCGATATTCTGCTTCGCCTTCCAGAATCAGGTTCAGGATATCGACTTTTGGGTACGTCCTGGCCTGGAAGGAAGCGCCGGGCGCCAGCACTTCCTGGTTGAGGACGCGCAAGGACGCGAAGCCCAGTAATTTCGGGTCGAAGTAGTGGCCAAAGGAGAAGGTGTAGCGGGCCTGCAGCCAGCCGAAGTCTGCTTGTCCGCATTGTTTGGCTGTTCGGGTAGTAATCATGTTCTTGACCTCTCTTTACACTAAATCAATGGTAAAGGTATGGACGCTGTATTGTTAGCCAGATATTCTGCCCGGTATGTTCAAATTTCCTGAATGAGAAAGCGATGGCCAAAGAGAGAGCATTAACGCTGGAAGCGTTGCGTGTGATGGATGCGATCGACCGCCGTGGGAGCTTTGCTGCCGCGGCTGATGAGCTGGGACGCGTGCCTTCCGCCCTGAGCTATACCATGCAAAAACTGGAAGAGGAGCTGGACGTGGTGCTGTTTGACCGCTCAGGTCATCGCACGAAGTTCACCAACGTTGGACGGATGCTCCTGGAACGCGGGCGCGTGCTGCTCGAAGCGGCGGATAAACTCACCACCGATGCGGAAGCGTTGTCGCGCGGTTGGGAAACCCACCTGACGATCGTCACCGAAGCGCTGGTGCCCACCCCGGATCTGTTTCCGCTAATTGAAAAACTGGCGACCAAATCTAATACGCAGTTGTCGATTATCACCGAGGTGCTGGCCGGCGCCTGGGAGCGGCTGGAGCAGGGGCGGGCGGATATTGTTGTCGCGCCGGATATGCATTTTCGTTCCTCCTCGGAGATTAACTCGCGCAAACTCTATTCGGTGCTCAGTGTGTACGTCGCGGCGCCGGATCACCCGATCCACCAGGAGCCGGAACCGCTCTCGGAAGTGACCCGCGTGAAATACCGCGGCGTCGCAGTAGCGGATACCGCACGCGAGCGGCCCGTCCTTACCGTTCAGCTGCTGGATAAACAGCCGCGCTTAACGGTGAGTACCATTGAAGATAAGCGCCAGGCACTGCTGGCCGGGCTAGGCGTGGCGACCATGCCCTATCCGCTGGTGGAGAAGGATATTGCCGAAGGGCGTCTGCGGGTCGTCAGCCCGGAATACACCAATGAAATTGACATAATCATGGCCTGGCGGCGGGACAGTATGGGCGAGGCGAAGTCCTGGTGTCTGCGCGAAATCCCTAAGCTGTTTGCGGGACGCTAGTCGAGAAGACGCTCCTCCCGCTAGCGGGAGGAGCGGGAAGATTAATAGGAGAAGGGTTTCGGATCGGGTCCGAAGCGATTGTTGCCTTCGGTGCCGCGCTGGCAGTTAAAGATCAGGATCACCAGCCAGCCGATGACCGGGATCAACAGCAGCAGCAGCCACCAGGCTGAGCGGTCGGTGTCATGCAGACGCCGAAACTGCACCGCCCACCACGGTAAAAAGACCAGTACGCCATAGATGGTCGTCAGAATGCCTTCGCCGCCCGCCCGCTGCCAGCCCAGCATTTTATCGATGATGCTCAATACGCCGGTCAGGATGAGGTTGACCAGAATAAACATCCAGTACTCTTTGCGCCGCGCACGGCCGCCAAATCCTATATAGTTTTTTAATGCCTTGAGATACCAGTCCATTTCTACGCCTCAATTAACCGTCAATCACTTGTTTTTTAAGCGATCGCAATAAGAATAGACGTGAATGAATGGTGGGTAAATATCTGTTTTCTGAATTATTGGGCGCCATCACTGGCGCCCGAAAGATCAACGGAAGCGCTGATCGCGGCCGTGGGGTTCGTTGAGATCCTGTTGCGGTCCAATGGAGATAATGCCGGTTGGATTAATGGTTTTATGGCTGCGGTAATAGTGGTGGCGGATATGCGGAATACTCACCGTCTCCGCGATGCCGGGCATCTGGTAGATATCGCGCAGAAAACCGTACAGGTTGAGGTAATCGCTAATGCGCCGTTTGTCGCATTTAAAATGCGTCACATATACCGGGTCGAACCGTACCAGCGTGGTCCACAGGCGAATATCGGCTTCCGTCAGCTGATTTCCCGTCAGGTAACGATGCTGACCGAGGATCTGCTCCAGCCGCTCCAGTGAAGTAAAGACCGCCTCGACCGCTTCGTCGTAAGCCTGCTGGCTGGTGGCAAAGCCGGCCTTATACACGCCGTTGTTGACGTTGTCGTAGATCCAGCCGTTCAGTTCATCGATTTTTTCCCGCAGCGCCGGCGGATAGTAATCCCCGGCTCTGGCGCCCAGACCATCGAAGGCGGTATTAAACATGCGGATGATTTCTGCCGACTCATTGCTGACGATGGTCTGCTGCTTTTTGTCCCACAATACCGGGACCGTGACGCGACCGGTATAGTGCGGGTCAGCCTGCAGATAGAGCTGATAGAGGAACTGATGATGATAGAGCTGGTCGCCGGTAGCACCAGGGAAATCATCGGCGAAGGTCCAGCCGTTTTCCAGCATCAGCGGATTGACCACGGAGACGGATATAAAGGGTTCCAGTCCTTTCAGCTTGCGCAGAATTAACGTGCGGTGCGCCCACGGGCAGGCTAAAGAAACATACAGATGATAACGGTCTTTTTCCGCGGCAAAGCCACCTTCGCCCGCAGGCCCCGGCGCGCCATCGGCCGTGAGCCAGTTACGGAAGGCCGAAACGGAACGCTTGAATCGTCCTCCGGTGGATTTGGTGTCATACCAGGTATCTTGCCAGACGCCGTCGACTAATTGTCCCATTACTTCCTCCTGCAGATAGCAAAAGCGAGGAGATATCCCCTCGCTTTTTTTAGATTTTTACTCAGTATAGTGCGCTTACCACTTTTTATTCAGTACGCGGTCGATGCTGAATGCGCCCGGTCCGGTAATGGCCAGCAGCAGATAACCGCCAGCAATGGTCAGGTTTTTCATGAACATCAGCGAGTTCACGCCTTCCGCAAAGTTGCTGTGGAACAGGAACGCGGTCAGCAGCGTAAAGCCTGCGGTGAACAACGCGGTGGTACGGGTCAGGAAACCGAACAGAATCGCCAGACCGCCGCCGAATTCAAGGAGAATGGTCAGCGGCAGCAGTGCTCCCGGCACGCCCATGGCTTCCATATACTGCTGGGTTCCGGCGTAACCAGTGATTTTGCCCCATCCAGCAGTGATAAACAGAATCGGCATCAGAATACGCGCTACCAGTACACCAACATCTTCTAATTTTTTCATTTCTTACTCCAGAAAACCCAAAGGGGCGGCAGTTTTGTTTTTTAGCGCAATCCCGCGTGGTTACACGGTGTTGCTGTCGATGGAGAGGATAGTAACGAGGCGGAGAGGGAATTGTTAGCAAGGAAAACTGTAGATCTTCTTCAAAGTTTCTGAGCAATAAGTGCGGTGAGGAGAAATTTTCTGGCGACGAGGGGAACTACCCGTCCCGATATCGGGTGGCTGAGCGGAATGAATTGAGATCTGAGGGGGGCTAACCGCGGGTTGCGGCGAAGGCCCCGTCTGCCGCGAACGGCGTATTGTATCGGACGGGGAAATGGCAGAGCGGGGCGCCGGGATAAGCGCCCGCGCTCCGGGCTGCTAGTGTGTTGACGACTGGCGCAGGATCCCGCGGACCATCCGCCAGGTGCTCCACAGTCCGAGACCGCGTTTGGTCCAGCGCATCAAAAAGTGCGGGTGTCGTATGGACCAGACGGCCATCAAACCGCTGCCAACCATCAGCCACGAACGTAAACTCAGCAGCGTATGCCAGCCGCGATCGAGGGGCGCTGTCGCCTCCAGCCAGTGGCGACGACAGGCGCTAAGCTCCAGTCGTTGCTGCTGGATCTGGCGCAGCAGCAGCGCCTTTTGCCGTTCACGCTCCTGTCGGCCATTCACGGTTTATCGTCCTCCAGAAGGGCACGGTCGTTCTCCAGCTCTTTACGCGTCAGGCGCAGCAGCGTGGAGCGGCGCGCCTTACGTAGGGTAAGGATACCCACGATCGCGGCGGCGAGGAGCAGAACGACGGTGGTGGCGATCATGACGTGCAGGCGGTACTGGGCGTCAACGGCCCAGATAACCAGCACCAGCAGACTCATGAGGCCAAACGCGGCAAACAGCAGCGTCAGTCCGGTCATGATCAGCAGCTGGAAGAGGTTGGCTTTCTCCTCCTCCAGCTCCACGACGACCAGGCGCAGCCGTGTTTCCACCATTTCGGCCAGCAGCGTGACGATACGCTGGCCAATGGAGAACACGCGCTGGCCTGGCCCCTGCGTGTGTTGAGTATTCGCCATAATCAGCGACGCGACAGCAGGACACCCAGCACCAGCCCGACGGCGGCACCAATCCCGACTCCTGTCCACGGATTTTCGCGAACATAATCATCCGCCCGCGCGGCGGTCTCGCGCGTTTGACGCAAAATCGCATCGCTGGTTTCACCCAGGCGGGCACGACTCTCTTTTAGCGCGCTCTCTGCTTTACTACGCAGTTTACCAATCTCTTCTTTCGACTTGTCCGCCGAGGAATTCAGAACTTCCTCCAGGGTATCCGCCAGCGTTTTCAGTTCTGCACGAAGGTCGTCAGTCACATTCTCTTTAGCCATGTCGTTCTCCTGTAGCGTGGTCCGTGTTGCGAAAGTTAACTGTTATTAGTAGTCCCGAGACTCCAGCGTTTTTAACTCCTGTTGCGCTTCATTGAGTTTATGCTGGCGTTTGTTGATTTTGTCCGCATCGCCTTTCTTCCGGGCTTCCTGCAGATCGCGCTGACGTTCAGCGATCTCTTCCCGCTGTTTGGCAATTTTTTGCTGATGATCGGCTTTGAGTTTACTGTCGCTGCAGTTTTCCCGTACCTGACGTAGCGCGGTATTTAGCCCATCAATGCGACTTTGATTATGATGCTTTTCGGCATAGCTGATCTCTCGTTGAATATCCTGCTCTTTTTCCTGGCAGGGAGAGGCTGCTATGGCGCTGGCGCTAAGTGAAGTCAGGGCCAGAAGCAGAGCGATGCGGTGTTTCATGGATAGTACCTTCCATTGTCTGAGGGTATATCCGGAGGATATACCCGTTCCCGATGGTGAACGGGAATGCGTTGATTCCCGCAGGTTTAAGCATAGTAACAAATGCAGGAAACCACCAGACTGCGTAAAAAACGCAGTACGGTGGTAGTTTACCCGAGCCGGTGAGGCGCGTCGCGCAGACGGGATAACCAGGCGGTGGCCGAGTTATCGTCCTCCAGCAGGGCAATAATATAACCATGTGGCAGAGCGCGACCGAGAACCTCTTTCGCCGCCGCGCCCTGGGCGGTGGAGTCGAACTTAATCAGCAGGCCATCTTTTTGCGGCGTAATGCTCTTAAAGCGGATACCGTTGGCGTCGAGATGATGCCAGACGGAGAAGCCGTCCGGCATGCTGACGCCCTGGCCAACCGGACGGATCGCCAGCGTGGCCTCCTGCTGCTGCACTGCCAGCCAGAGCCAGAACAGCGCGCAGAGCACAAGAGAGCCACCCAGCAGCCAGCTCAGCTGGCGCAGGGAGGGGCGTTTAATGACCATCATTAGCCCCGGCTTCTGTATTTTTTCTTCCACAGCACCACCAGCGAGCCGATCAGTCCGAAGACCAGCAGCGCGACCGGAAGGAGCATCAGGCAGGACATCAGCTGATCTTCATACTTGAGGAATACCGGGGTTTTGCCCAGCAGATAGCCCAGCGAGGTCAGGATGAGCACCCACAGCAGGCCGCTCATCCAGTTAAAGAACTGAAAGCGAGCGTTATTGAGGCCTGAAAGGCCGGCAATCGTCGGCAACAGCGTACGCACGAAGGCGATAAAGCGGCCGATCAGCAGCGCGGAGAGCCCATGCTTATGAAACAGGTGATGCGCGCGTTGATGATAGTGAGAGGGCAGATGCGACAGCCAGTTTTGCACGATCCGCGTATTGCCCAGCCAGCGCCCCTGAATGTAGCTCAGCCAGCAGCCGAGGCTGGCGGCGGCGGTAAGCAGCAGCAAGGTTTCCGGAAAGCCCATCGCCCCTTTGGCGATCAGCACGCCCACGAGCACAAGCAGACTATCCCCCGGTAAAAACGCGGCAGGCAGTAACCCGTTCTCAAGGAACAAAATCATAAACAAGACAAAATACAGCATGCCAATCATGGAGGGATTCGCGAGCGTTTCGTAATCCTGAGCCCACAAGGCATTCAATAACTGGGTTAAAAGTTCCATTCACGATTCCTGGTACATCGGTTAACGGCACGTCTGAGCGCGTGGCATGTTGGGCGACAAGATTTTTATGAGATTTTGGTCGCTGCTTAGGCGCTCTGAACGCTTCCCTGTATAAGACTGAAGTAAGTAAACACTTACCCCCAGAACGGCAAAATGCATCTAATTGTAACAAATCAGCTGACTTTACGTCAGAGAAATTGCAAGGTGTTGCTCGTTGATTTTGCTGATTGCGGCGGTGGGAGGCGAGAGGATTTACACAGGCTGACACTATATATGTTTTACTTACTCCAGCCGGCCTGGGGGGCAGGCGCGCAGGGGCCGCGCGCCGTCAGGATAAGCGCTTATTTCGCGCTGTTGGCCGCCGTATCGAGATGAACTACCGGATTATCGGCAAATAAGTAGCGATCGGCATTAAATTCAAAGTCATCGCTGGTTTCGTTAAACAGCATTTGCTTGGTATTTTCCAGATGCTGCCACATCGCCAGCTTGGCGGCGTTGGGATCTTTACGCAGCAGGGCTTTCAGGATCTGATCGTGATCGTCGCACCAGTTATCGACCGTGCGCAGGTCGATATGCTCATGCAGCTTTTTCCAGTACGGGTTATGCACGCGCTGGGTCCACATTTTTTCCACGATCGCCGCCAGCGCACTGTTCTGCGTGGCCAGCGCCACCTGGACGTGGAACTGGAGATCCCACTCGGAGTCGCGGAAACACTTCTCGTTGCGCGCTTTCTCCTGAATCTCCATCAGCTTCATGATGTCCTGTTTGGTCACCTGAGTCGCCGCGAATTCAGCAATATTGCTTTCAATTAGCTGCCGCGCCTGCAGGAGTTCAAAAGGGCCATAGTTGGCGAATTCAAGGCTTTCATCGGCCACCTGCTGGTACTTGGGATGGTTGGAGATGACATGAATACCCGACCCTTTGCGGACTTCGACATACCCTTCCACTTCCAGCATGATAATGGCTTCACGAACCACGGTGCGGCTGACGTTTTTTTCATCGGCGATAAAGCGCTCGGCGGGCAGCTTATCCCCTACAAGGTAGACACCTTGTTCGATGCGCGTCTTCAGCTCAGCGGCAAGCTGCTGATACAGACGGCGTGGTTCAATGATTTCCATATTCGCTCCCGCAAGATGGCGACAATATTCGATTTGTTATACCACTTTTACACGCTTTCCACCACTGGCAGGCATGAAAAAGCCGCCTGAGAAGGCGGCTCGATAAGCGGTCATATCAGCACATGATCTAACTCTGCGTGGCGGGTTTGCGGCTGCTAAGCGGCGTCGAGTCATCGTCAGCCGGTTTGTTTTTCAGCACCGTCCAGATAACCAGCGCGCCCAGCAGGTCAAAGACGGCCAGTACCGCAAACAGCGGGCTGAAGCCGATGGTGTCTGCCAGCGCGCCGACAACCAGGGCGAACATGGTGCTCGCCAGCCAGGCGGCCATCCCGGTCAGACCGTTGGCGGTAGCGACTTCGTTACGGCCAAAGACGTCGGAAGAGAGGGTGATCAGCGCCCCGGACAGCGCCTGGTGAGCGAACCCGCCGATGCACAGCAGGGCAATCGCCACGTACGGGCTGGTGAACAGGCCGATCATCCCCGGGCCAATCATCAGCAGGGCGCCCATGGTGACCACCATTTTACGCGACACGATCAGGTTGACGCCAAACCAGCGCTGGAACAGCGGCGGCAGGTAACCGCCCACGATGCAGCCGAGGTCGGCGAACAGCATCGGCATCCAGGCGAACATCGCGATCTCTTTCAGGTTAAAGCCGTAAACCTTAAACATGAACAGCGGGATCCAGGCGTTAAAGGTCCCCCAGGCCGGCTCGGCGAGGAAGCGCGGCAGGGCGATACCCCAGAACTGACGGTTGCGCAGGATCTGCCACGGCGACATTTTCTTCGCGTTATTGGTCTGATGCTGAGACTCCTGACCGCCAATGATGTAGTCGCGTTCTTCGTCAGATAATTTTTTCTGGTCGCGCGGGTGTTTGTAGAAGATAAGCCAGGCGATGGCCCAGGCGAAGCTCAATACCCCGGAGATGATGAACGCCATCTGCCAGCTGTGCATGACAATCGCCCACACCACCAACGGCGGCGCGATCATGGCGCCAATAGAGGAACCGACGTTGAAGTAGCCCACCGCGATAGAGCGCTCTTTTGCCGGGAACCATTCAGAACTGGCTTTCAGCCCGGCAGGGATCATCGCGGCTTCCGCTGCGCCGACTGCGCCGCGAGCCAGCGCCAGGCCGCCCCAGCTGCCTGCCAGCGCGGTTGAGCCGCAGAATATCGCCCAGGCGATAGCAAAGAAGGCATAGCCGATTTTGGTCCCGAGAATATCGAGGACGTAACCCGCGACAGGCTGCATGACGGTGTAGGCAGCGGAATAGGCTGCAATGATATAGGAGTACTGTTGAGTCGAGATGTGTAACTCTTCCATCAGCGTCGGCGCGGCCGCCGCCACGGTGTTACGGGTCAGGTAGCCCAGCACGGTGCCTAGCGTCACCAGCGCAATCATGTACCAACGTAACCCTTTAATTTTACGCATGTAAACCTCATCGTCTGTTATCTTTCCGCATCAGGTGCGGCCTTTCCTGACGGCAATACGCGGTCGGGAAAGCGAAACGGAGGGTTCAGGAGGGGGGATCCCCCTCTGGCCCGAACCTTACCATCAGTTGTTATGTTGAAAGTCGGTGTCCATTCCGTATAAGCCGATGCCATAAACACCGGTAATGCATTCCGTCGGTTTATATGTTGCGACGGCAGAAAGATAACTTGTCATACAACTTTAAAAGTTGAGTGCTGTCACAAAAGTGGGAAAGTTAGTGTGGTCTTTAGCCCTTACCGGGAAAGCCAGAGATGGCGCGCCCTGCCGGGGTGTTTTCCAATGAGGCGGTCGTTTTTTTATCGACGTTTATTGATCTAACTCACGAAAAACAGCTCGGTCTGTAGAAATTGGTGTGATAACTTTGTCAGCATTGTAGTCAATCATCTGAAAGGCTCCCGCTACGGAGCGAAGAGGACACGCGAATGACACCGTTTATGACTGAAGATTTTCTACTCGATACCGAATTTGCTCGCCGTCTGTACCACGATTACGCCAAAGATCAGCCGATTTTCGACTACCATTGCCACCTTCCGCCGCAGCAGGTTGCCGAAAACTATCGCTTCAAAAATCTGTATGACATCTGGCTGAAAGGCGATCACTACAAATGGCGCGCAATGCGCACTAACGGCGTACCGGAGCGTCTGTGTACCGGTGATGCGTCCGATCGCGAGAAATTTGACGCCTGGGCGGCAACGGTGCCGCACACTATTGGCAACCCGTTATACCACTGGACCCATTTAGAGCTGCGTCGCCCTTTTGGTATTACAGGTAAGCTGTTGTCTCCATCCACCGCCGATGAGATCTGGGACCAGTGCAATGATTTACTGGCTCAGGACGCCTTCTCCGCCCGCGGGATCATGAAGCAGATGAATGTGAAGATGGTCGGTACCACCGACGATCCGATTGATTCTCTCGAGCACCATGCGGTTGTCGCCAAAGATACCTCCTTTGATATCAAAGTGCTGCCGAGCTGGCGCCCGGATAAAGCATTCAACATTGAACAGGCGACCTTTAATGACTACATGGCGAAGCTGGGTGAGGTGTCCGATACCGATATTCGCCGTTTTGCGGACCTGCAAAGCGCTCTGACCAAACGTCTGGACCACTTTGCCGCACACGGCTGCAAGGTCTCCGACCACGCGCTGGACGTGGTGCTGTTTGCGGAAGCGACCGACGCCGAGCTGGACGCCATTCTGGCGCGCCGTCTGGCTGGCGAGACCCTCAGCGAACACGAAGTGGCGCAGTTCAAAACCGCGGTGCTGGTGTTCCTCGGCGCAGAATATGCCCGTCGCGGTTGGGTACAGCAGTACCATATCGGTGCGCTGCGTAACAACAACCTGCGTCAGTTCAAACTGTTAGGCCCGGATGTGGGCTTCGATTCGATCAACGATCGCCCGATGGCGGAAGAGCTGTCTAAGCTGCTGAGCAAGCAGAACGAAGAAAACCTGCTGCCGAAAACCATTCTCTACTGCCTGAACCCGCGCGATAACGAAGTGCTGGGCACCATGATCGGTAACTTCCAGGGTGAAGGCATGCCAGGCAAGATGCAGTTCGGCTCCGGCTGGTGGTTCAACGATCAGAAAGACGGCATGGAGCGGCAGATGACCCAGCTGGCGCAGCTCGGCCTGCTGAGCCGCTTCGTCGGGATGCTGACCGACAGCCGCAGCTTCCTCTCCTACACGCGCCACGAATACTTCCGCCGCATTCTGTGCCAGATGATCGGCCGCTGGGTGGCTGCCGGCGAAGCGCCTGCGGATATCGCGCTGCTGGGCGAGATGGTGAAAAACATTTGCTTTAACAATGCGCGTGACTATTTCGCCATTGAACTGAACTAAGGCCAGAGGTCGGTTGATATGCAATACATTAAAATCCATTCGCAGGATAACGTCGCGGTCGCGCTGGCGGATATCGCTGCCGGTAGTGTGGTGACGATTGATAAGGATTCGGTCACCCTCGGCCAGGATATCGTTCGCGGCCACAAGTTTGCACTGCGCGCTATCGCGAAAGGGGAAAACGTCGTTAAGTACGGGTTGCCGATTGGCCATGCGCTGGCGGATATCGCGCCGGGCGAGCATGTTCATGCGCACAATACGCGCACCAATCTCAGCGACCTTGACGCGTATCGCTATCAACCGGACCGGGTTGCCCAACCGCCACAGCCTGCGGATCGCGAAGTGCAGATTTATCGTCGCGCTAACGGTGACGTCGGCGTGCGCAATGAGCTGTGGATCCTGCCGACCGTCGGCTGCGTCAACGCGATGGCCAGACAAATGCAGAACCGTTTCCTGAAAGAGACGTATGGCGCTGAGGATATCGATGGGGTGCATCTCTTCAGCCACACCTATGGCTGCTCGCAGCTTGGGGATGACCACATCAACACTCGCACCATGCTGCAAAATATGGTTCGTCACCCGAACGCCGGGGCGGTACTGGTGGTTGGCCTTGGCTGTGAAAACAACCAGGTGGATGCCTTTCGCGAAACGCTGGGCGAGTTTGACCCGCAGCGTGTGCACTTTATGATTTGCCAGCACCAGGACGATGAAGTGGAAGCGGGGGTTGCGCATCTGCATCAGCTGTATGAAGTGATGCGTCAGGATAAACGCCAGCCGGGTAAATTGAGCGAGCTGAAGTTTGGTCTCGAGTGCGGGGGATCGGACGGCCTGTCGGGCATTACCGCTAACCCGATGCTGGGCCGCTTCTCAGACTATGTGATCGCCAACGGCGGCACCACCGTGCTGACCGAAGTGCCGGAGATGTTCGGTGCTGAACAGCTGCTGATGAGTCACTGCCGTGACGAAGCGACCTTCGACAAGCTGGTGACCATGGTCAATGACTTTAAGCAGTACTTTATCGCACACGACCAGCCTATTTACGAAAACCCTTCCCCGGGTAACAAAGCCGGGGGGATCACCACCCTGGAAGATAAGTCGCTGGGCTGTACTCAGAAAGCGGGTTCCAGCCAGGTGGTGGATGTCCTGCGCTACGGCGAGCGCCTGAAGGTTCATGGTCTGAATTTGCTGAGCGCGCCGGGCAACGACGCGGTCGCCACCAGCGCGCTGGCCGGCGCCGGCTGTCATATGGTGTTGTTTAGCACCGGACGTGGCACGCCGTACGGCGGCTTTGTGCCGACGGTGAAGATCGCCACCAACAGCGAACTGGCGGCGAAGAAAAAGCACTGGATCGACTTCGATGCCGGGCAGCTGCTCCATGGCAAAGCGATGCCGCAGCTGCTGGAGGAGTTTGTGGATGCCATTGTGGCTTTCGCTAACGGTAAACCGACCTGTAATGAACAGAATGACTTCCGCGAACTGGCCATCTTTAAAAGCGGTGTTACCCTGTAAAGGTGTATTCACATTGGCGCCCAGGGGTGTAGAACGTGTATCGGCCTGATAGCGTAACGCCATCGGGCTCGTAACAGCGGCGTTTCAGCCAGTGAAGCGCCGTTTGTTTTTTTCAGTCAGGGAGCTTTCATGACCGCGTATTGGCTGGCCCAGGGGGTCGGCGTCATCGCCTTTCTTATCGGCATTACCACCTTTATCAACCGCGATGAACGCCGTTTCAGGCTACAGCTGGCGGTCTATAGCGCTATTATCGGCGTCCATTTTTTCCTGATGGGCGCCGGGTCGGCCGGAATGAGCGCCGGGCTCAATGCGCTACGTACGGTCATTTCCTTACGCACCCGTAGCCTGTGGGTGATGACCGTCTTTATCCTCCTGACGTTGATCCTCGGCCTGGGCAAACTGCAGCATGCCATGGAGCTGCTGCCGATCATTGGCACCGTCGCCAGCACCTGGGCGCTGTTTCGTTGCAAAGGGCTGACTGTCCGCTGCGTGATGTGGTGCTCGACCGCCTGCTGGGTCACGCATAATCTGTGGCTGGGTTCGATTGGTGGGACGCTGATTGAAGGCAGTTTTCTGATCGTCAACGGGCTGAATATCATTCGCTTCCGCCGGATGCAAAAGCGCGGTATCGATCCGTTTAAGGTTGAAAACGCAGTCCAGGAAAAGAGCCCCTCCGCCCGATAGCGGAGGGGAAAGGCATCAGCTGCGCAGGGCGTTTTTCGCCAGCTGGTCATCTTCTGCTATGCAGGCCGCGGCGGTAAACAGGGCGTCGGTGGAGGAGTTGAGCGCCGTTTCGCAGGAATCCTGCAGCACGCCGATAATAAAGCCGACGGCAACCACCTGCATCGCCACATCGTTCGGGATCCCAAACATATTACAGGCCAGCGGGATCAGCAGCAGCGAACCGCCCGCCACGCCGGAGGCGCCGCAGGCGCACAGCGAAGCGACCACGCTCAGCAGCAGCGCCGTCGGCAGATCCACCGGAATATTCAGCGTATGCACCGCCGCCAGCGTCAGCACGGTGATCGTGATCGCCGCGCCCGCCATATTGATGGTCGCCCCCAGCGGAATGGAGACCGAATAGGTATCGCGATCCAGATTCAGCTTTTCACACAGCGCCATATTCACCGGAATATTGGCGGCGGAGCTGCGGGTGAAGAACGCGTAGACGCCGCTTTCGCGCAGGCAGGTCAGCACCAGCGGATAGGGGTTACGGCGGATTTTCCAGAACACCAGCAGCGGGTTAATCACCAGCGCTACCAGCAGCATACAGCCGACCAGCACCAGCAGTAGCTGGGCGTAGCCCCACAGGGTCTCGAAACCGGTGGTCGCCAGGGTGGAAGAGACCAGACCGAAGATCCCCAGCGGTGCAAAACGGATCACCACTTTGACGATGAAGGTCACCGCGTGGGAGACATCGTTGATCAGGTTTTTGGTGGTGTCGTTACCGTGACGCAGGGCGAAGCCCAGCCCCACCGCCCACACCAGAATGCCGATATAGTTGGCGTTCAGCAGGGCGTCGATCGGGTTAGATACCATGCTCATCAGCAGGCCGCGCAGCACTTCGACAATCCCCGACGGCGGCGTGATGCTGTCGGCGGCGGTGGTTAAATGCAGAGTCGACGGAAAGACAAAACTAAACAACACCGCGGTCAGCGCCGCGCTGAAGGTGCCCAGCAGATAGAGAAACAGAATGGGGCGAATACTGGTTTTTTGTCCGTGCTGATGGTTAGCGATGGAGGCCATCACCAGCATCAATACCAGCACCGGCGCCACCGCCTTTAACGCGCCGACGAACAGGGTCCCCAGCAGACCGACGGCAATGGCCGTTGGCTTAGAGACCAGCGCCAGCAGCACGCCAAGCACCAGACCGATTAAAATTTGTTTCACCAGGCTGCCTTGCGCCAGGCGTGAGATCCACCCCGATGGGGGAGTGCGTGTGGTCATAATTCATTCCTTCCAGTGATGTAGCAAGCCATCCCAGCCACGTATTATTTGTTACGTTTATGTCAGGATGTAAGTAGATGTTTGCATAGTCGAGTATACGGAAAGAATGGCGGGCGGGAAGCGTAAAATGCTGTGATTTTAATCTGGATCTTGTTTTTTAACTATGCAGTAACATAACTGTGACATGAGCAGAGATTGCCGTCGGCGATGGCCGACGGCGCGTTGTGCAGATTACTCAGGCAGTTTGCGCTGCTTGTCGTGTTGCTTGTTGACCCAGGCGTTAATCAGCAGCGTGACGGTCAGGATGCCTCCCACCACGCCCAGCGAGATGGCGACCGGGATATGGTAGAAGTCGACGATGAGCATCTTCACGCCAATAAACACCAGGATCACCGACAGACCGTATTTGAGCATCGAGAAGCGCTCGGCGACCCCCGCCAGCAGGAAGTACATCGCGCGCAGGCCGAGAATGGCGAACAGGTTTGAGGTCAGGACGATAAACGGATCGGTGGTGACCGCGAAGATCGCCGGGATACTGTCGACGGCGAAAATCACATCGCTCAGTTCCACCAGGATCAGCACCAGCAGCAGCGGCGTGGCGAACAGCACCCCGTTTTTACGGGTGAAGAAGCGCTCGCTCTCGATTTTATCCGTCATTCGCAGATGGCTGCGGATCCAGCGCACCAGTGGTTTATCGCCGATGCCGGAGTCATCTTCTTTCGCCAGCGCCATCTTCACGCCGGTAAAAAGCAGGAAGGCGCCGAAGACGTACAGCAGCCAGTCAAACTGGGAAATCAGCCAGCTGCCGGCGAAGATCATGATGGTACGCAGAACAATCGCGCCCAGCACGCCATACACCAGTACCCGGCGCTGCAGAGCAGGCGGTACGGCGAAATAGCTGAACAGCATCAACCAGACGAAGACGTTATCGACCGCCAGCGCTTTCTCAATCAGATAACCGGTGAGGAAGGCTAAGGCCTGCGGGTCAGCGACGGCCCGGCCCTGGGTTTGTACCAGATACCACCAGAAGGCGGCGTTGAACAGCAGAGAAAGCGTGACCCAAAGGATTGACCAGCCCGCGGCCTGCTTCATGGTCATGCTATGCGAACCGCGTCGTCCCTGAAGCAGCAGGTCGATTGCCAACATGATCGCGACGACGACAGCGAATCCACCCCATAGCAACGGCGTGCCGACAGTATTCATTTGATATTCCTTACATAAAAACAAAACGGCTGACGTCGGAAGACGGCAGCCGCTGCGCTTTTATGCATAGACCTCGCCTTCCGGCAAGGTCTCACTTACAACAACCAAAGTACATCGCGATGGGCTTTGGTTATTGCCCGGCGACCGGATGCGGTATTGCACGCATCGTAATGACGATCAACCGGCAAGGAAGTTACTCCCCTTTGCACGTAACAAAATATGTCACAGGGCGGTTTTCGTCAATGGCGGCCGGTCCGGCCTTTACACTCTTTTACGCCAGCGGCTGCGTATCGGCCGGGAAGATCACTCCGGTCTGGCGACGAATTTCGCTCGACAGTTTTGCCGTAATACGGCTCACGGTCAGACCCGGGTGATTGACATCCTGTGTCTCCACCAGGCGCGCAAAGGTCTCCGCCTCATACAGCATAGTATTAATGTGCTGGGGCTGCGTCAGGTCCTGGGCTTTACCGCCGCGCGGCACAAACGCCAGCTTCTGGCATTCGGAGATTTTTTCGATCACTAATGTGCCGTCTTCGCCCTGGATTTCACTGGGGATCGCGGAATCGCTAACTTTGGAGTGATGCAGCGTCACGTCGAAGTCGCCATAGCTCAGCACCACGGTGCCCTGGGCGTCTACGCCGCTGTCCAGCAGGCTGGCGGTGGCAAGAACGGCCCGCGGTTCGCCCCATAACGCCACAGCGGACGCCAGGCAATAGAAGCCGATATCCATAATCGAACCGTTAGAGAACGCCGGGTTAAAGGTGTTGGGGTTTTCGCCGTCAAGGTAGCGCTGATAGCGCGAGGAGTACTGACAGTAGTTGATGAAGGCTTTGCGCAGTTTGCCCGCTTTAGGAAGCGTCTCTTTCAGTAGCAGAAAGTTAGGCAGACTGGCGGTTTTAAAGGCTTCAAACAGCACAACGTTATTTTCTTTCGCCAGCGCTATCGCCGCCTCGACTTCCTGCAGGTTCGATGCCAGCGGCTTTTCGCAAATGACGTGCTTTTTGTGGCTCAGGAACAGCCGGGTCTGCGGGAAGTGCAGCGAGTTCGGGCTGGCAATATAGACCGCGTCAACGTCAGGGCTCTGTGCCAGTTCATCGAGCGAGGTAAACAGATGCTCGACCGGATAGTCATTGGCGAAGGCTTGCGCCTGTTCGAGGCTGCGGGAGTAGATGGCGGTAAGTTTATATTTGCCGGTTTCATGGGCGGCATCGACAAACTGCTTGGTGATCCAGTTTGTGCCAACAACTGCGAAACGTATCATAAACGTTGACGAACTCCATTAAAGGGAACCTGTCGTCACTCTATCATGCCATCATGACAAAACCAGTGCGTCACTACGCAGAACGATTTAACGAAAGGTGCGTCAGCCACAGGCGGGTATCGAACTCCAGTTGATGGTACTGTGGCTCCATATGGCAGCACAGTTGATAAAAGGCTTTGTTGTGATCTTTCTCTTTCAAATGCGCCAGTTCATGGACCACGATCATCCGCAGAAAGGCCTCCGGCGCGTCGCGAAACACCGTCGCCACGCGAATTTCCGCTTTGGCTTTCAGCTTACCGCCCTGAACGCGGGAAATCGCGGTATGCAGGCCGAGCGCATTGTTCAGCACGTGGATTTTACTGTCGTACATCACTTTGTTGATCGGCGCCGCTCCGCGCAGAAAGCGGGCCTTCAGATCCTGGGTGTACTGATACAGCGCTTTATCGCTGTTAACGTCATGCCCCTGCGGATAACGCTTTTGCAGCACCTCGCCGAGGCGGTCTTGCTCGATTAAGGTCGTCACCTGCGACAGCAGCGATTCAGGATAGCCATGGAGATAAGGTAATGTGCTCATGTAGCCCGTTTGCGTAATTAAGCGACAACAGCCGGGGATTCTAGCACCCTGTGCGGACAGGATGCCAGAAAGGCATCGTTACTCGATTATCGCGTCTTCATCCGCCCGGTAGCAGAAGAAATCAAACAGCGCCTCTTTGCGATGCAGCATACTATCCACGCAGGCCATGCCGACAAACGCCCCGGTAAACTCGCCGTAGCGGCTGTATTCATCGGAGAAATGCGATGTGTCGTAGACCGCTCCGATGGGGTGATAGTGCTCACCGTCGACAGACCATGAACACTGTACCTCTCGGCCATTAATAGCAATCGCGAGATAGATTTCTCCCTCGGCAAGGCGAATTTTCTGTGGATCGTCGTGACGCTCACCGTTATCCATGTAGATAATAGCCAGTTGCGCCGCGCCAGAGGTTTCATCCCAGGTTTTATGTAAAAACAGATAGTTCATGTTGTCGTAATAGAGCACCAGTCCAGCGCTGTGCTGATAAATCTCCGGGTTAAAATCCATCTTCGTACTGATGTTGGCGTATACCGAGGTCAGCTTTTTCGCCAGCAGACTGACTTTATTGAGCGAGCTCAGCGACTCCTGACCGCGTAGAGCAAGATAGCCTGCTTTACGCGTCAGGCAGGTAAAACGCTGGAAATGGATCCTCGGCGCATAAAACGCGTTATCCACCCTTGGCTCATCAAAATCATCAAGGTCCGCTTTTGGTGGAAACGGGTGCGGCGGCAGACGGGATCCTTCTACCTGATGCTGTGCGAGATGACCCCCAGCGGCCAGGCGCAGCCAGCCATCCTCGCTCCATTCCATCCTTTGGATCGCCGTTTCGCGACCCAGCGGGCAGCGTAGCTCCTGGCGAAACGGACGACTGCAAAGGTGGGTTAGCCAGACTTCACCCGTTGGGGTCTCGACATAGCTACCGTGCCCGGCCTTTTGCAGGTAGGTTTCCGGATTGAAATAGTGGGGCTTGAGATGGCCTGTATCTTTGCGTTCGTTAAAATTCTCTGGCCAGGATGTGACGATTGGATTGAGCGGATCGCCTTGATAGGGGCCAGCGACCTCGGTGGCGCGGGCCATGGTGACAGAATGCCCGTAACCGGTGCCGCCTTCGGCGACCATCAGGTAGTAATAGTCGCCGCGTCTCGTCAGATGCGGCGCTTCAATGCAGCCGCGGTCGGTACCGCCGTGCCAGATGCGCTGCGGGTAGCCGATGACGCTGTGCGTCTGCGGCGAATATTCCACCAGGCAGATCGCTCCCGGTTTTTCATAGCCTTCGCGAGTTTCCCACTCCAGTGAGACGATCCATTTTCTGCCATCGTGGTCGTGCAAAATTGAGGCATCGAATCCAGCAGAATGGAGATAAACGGGGGCGCTCCACGGGCCAGTGATCTCCTCGGCGGTAATAAGATAATTATCAACGTCAAAATAACGGGAGTTCATTGAATTCATAACGCCATAAATGACATAAAACAGCTTTTCTTCTTCGCACCAGGTCAGGCTTGGGGCCCAAATACCTTTGGCAGAAGGCAGTTTTTTTAAGTCTGGGTTATTATCATCGGTAAGCACATGGGTGAGCAATTGCCAATGTTTAAGATCCCTTGAATGATAAACCGGTAGTCCGGGAAACCATTCAAATGATGATACCGCCACATAATAATCATCGCCGCGGCGGCATATACAGGGGTCAGGATTAAAACCTCTAAAGACAGGATTCTGAATCATCGTATTTATCCTTAATGCTCAAAATATAGCAATAATTTTAAGTGGAGGATGACTCAGGAGATATATAGACTGTTTCCATTTATATAATAAACGTCCACTTATCTGGTGATGCTGCTCACAAAAAACGATTTATTTCTCCGCCCGACTGCCTACGGCATCGGTGCTTCTGATTTTGTGGCGGAAAGATTGCGGAGTATCGTTCATCATCTCTTTAAACTTGAGGCAGAAGTAGGCGCTGTCAGTGAAGCCGGCACTTTGCGAGATATCGCTGATCTTCAGGTCGGTGTTTGTCAGCAGATTGACAGCGATATTGAGTTTGCGCAGCAGCATGAATTTCTTAAAGCTGATGCCAAAGGCGGATTTAAAGGTGCGGGAAAACCAGGATTTTGACCACTGACAGCGTCGGGCGGCTTCCTCTGTTGTCATTTCAAAATTTTCATTGGCATTAATGACTTGTAGTAGTTCGATAAGTTCGCTCAGGTAGCGATGATGGGTTCGTTCGGTAACAGGAACGGAATCTTTAAGGCGATTAAAAGCATGCAGTAGTACGCTTTGCATCAGGGAACGGAACAGCGAATCGGAGAAGTCGCTGAACTCACTGCACCAGCTCAGCAGCAGCTCAAGGCGCTCAGCCTCCTCGCCGGAAAGATAAACTACCGCGCCGCAGTGGGCCGCAGGTAGCGACAGATCATATCCTTCCAGCCACTCTTTTTCGAATTGCATAAGATAACGCTTGTGGCTGGCAGCGGGCGGTAGCGTCATTTCATGAATGAGTAGGGCAGGGACGTATACCAGCGTGTTGTTTTTAATGGTAAATTTTTCGTCGCCAATGGAATAGCTTCCCCCTGATTCTCTGAACCACATCAGTTCGTCCATCATATGGAAATGTGGAACTACATTTATCCCATTGAAATCATTTATGTTATCTGCTCGCAGCGTAAAGAGTTCACCTGCGCCAACGGGGATCTTTTCGAAAACGGGAGATTCGTCACTCATCGGGTACACTCTTCTTATATTTAACAGGATAATTTATACATAACCGGATTGCCCTTAGCAATAACGTATGCATATCAAATCTACCAGTGCTCTTATTGCGGAGGCGCGATGAATACTGCCCGTATTAGTATCAAAGAAAAATTCAGCTATGGTTTAGGCGACACCGGTTGTAATTTAGTATGGCAAACAGTGATGTTGTTCATGGCCTGGTTTTATACTGACGTATTTGGTTTAAGCCCCGCGCATATGGGAACCATGTTTTTAGCCGTCAGAGTATTAGATGCGGTGACCGATGTATTAATGGGGGCGGTGGCTGATAGAACCCGCACTAAATATGGTCAATTCCGGCCCTATATTTTATGGTTTGCCATTCCGTTTGGCGTATTGTGCTGCTTAACGTTTTATACCCCGGATTTAGGTTATAGCGGTAAGTTAATTTATGCCTATGTTTCTTATACTTTATTATCGTTAGTGTATACCGCTATTAACGTCCCGTACTGCGCGATGATTAATAATATTTCCAATGACTCCCGCGAGCGAGTATCGCTGCAGTCGTGGCGGTTTGCGCTAAGTACCTTAGGCGGCCTGATTGTGTCGCTGACTGCGCTACCGTTGGTAGCCTGGCTGGGGAAAGGCAATCTGCAAAACGGGTATTTCTACACCATGATGGTGATGGGCGCCTTGAGCATCGTGCTGTTCTTTATCTGTTTTGGCCTGACTAAAGAGCGCTACTCTACAGACATTACGGCCAATAATCAGAGCAGCATCCTTGATGACCTGAAAACCCTGCTGGCGAACAAAGACTGGCGCATTTTATTTACGCTGAACGTGGTGAACCTGATCGCCGTGCTGTTCAAAGGCGGTACCACGCTCTACTACGTCAATAACATTATGGGGCGCGCGGATCTTGGCAGCTTGTTGCTGACCACCACGCTGGCTTCCGGAGTGGTGGGAGCCATGCTGTCGCCGTTCATATTTAAGAACATCGATAAAGTGAAGGGCTTCAAGCTGTCAATGGCGCTGGAGGCGGTGCTGTTAATCGCGATGTATTTCGTCCCGGCGGGCAACGTCGCCGCCATCTTCACGTTGGTGATAATCATCAATATCATTCAGCTGGCGGCAACACCGCTACAGTGGAGCATGCTCTCAGATATCATTGATGCGGAAGAAAAGCGCAGCGGCAAGAAGCTCAGCGGAATTGTCTTCTCAACCAACCTGTTTGCAATCAAATTAGGGATTGCCATCGGCGGCGCGCTGGTGGGTTATCTGCTGGCGTGGGGGGACTACGTCGGCGGCGCCGCGCAGCAATCGGCTTCAGCGCTGCAGATGATTAAATTGTTGTTCACTCTCTTCCCGGGTGTGCTGGTGGCGCTGTTGATAGTGATAATGAATCGCTACAGTCTGGATGATAAACGTCTGTCGCATATGGCGCAGGAAAGCGGGAGATAATCGACCGATCTCTATTCAACTGGGCGAAGTTTGCGTATAAACTCGCGGGTTTTAGTATTCCGGAGGCGGAGAGGCGATGAGCCAGGCAGAGTTAAACGGTGAGTTATTCACATTAGAGCGGTTCCCACCTAACGCTGAAGAAGAAGCGCTACAGGCATGGGAAGCGGCGGATGAATATCTGCTGCAACAGGTGAATGACGTCGACGGCCTGACGCTCATCTTCAACGACGGCTTCGGCGCGCTCGCCTGCGCGCTGGCGGCGCGCAACCCGGTCAGCATCAACGACTCCTTTATTTCCGAGCTGGCGACCCGCCACAACCTGCGGATGAACGGTATCGATGAAGAGAGCGTGCGCTTTCAGGATAGCCTGAGCCCGCTACCGGCTGCGCCGGCGCTGGTGCTGATTAAGGTGCCAAAACAGCTGGCGCTACTGGAACAGCAGCTGCGCGCCCTGCGCGAAGTGGTCACGCCGGAAACCCGCATTATCGCCGCGGCGAAAGCCCGTGATGTGCACAACTCGACGCTGGCGCTGTTTGAAAAAATCCTCGGCACCACCACCACCTCGCTGGCGTGGAAAAAAGCGCGTCTGATCCACTGCGTTTTCACCGCCCCCAAGCTTGCCGATGCGCCGCAAACCTACAGCTGGAAGCTGGACGGCACGCCGTGGACCATCCATAACCACGCCAACGTTTTTGCCCGCAGCGGACTGGATATCGGCGCGCGTTTCTTCCTGCAGCATTTACCGTCTGATCTAGAAGGCGAGATCGCCGATCTCGGCTGCGGCAATGGGGTGATTGGCCTGCAGGCGCTGGCGCAAAACCCAAACGCCAGCGTGATGTTCACCGATGAGTCGCACATGGCGGTGGCTTCCAGCCGGTTGAACGTCGAGCGCAACCTGCCGGACGATATCGCACGCTGTGAATTTATGGTCAATAACTCGCTCTCCGGCATTGAGCCGGATCGCTTTACGGCGATCCTGTGTAATCCGCCGTTCCATCAGCAGCACGCGATTACCGACCATATTGCCTGGCAGATGTTTAACGATGCCCGCCGCAGCCTGAAATATGGCGGCGAGCTGTACGTCGTCGGCAACCGCCACCTCGATTACTTCCGTAAGCTGAAGCGCGCTTTTGGTAATTGCACGACGATTGCGACGAACAATAAGTTTGTCATTTTGAAAGCAACGAAGGTGCGTAAGCAGCGCTGATTCCTTTTGTTGTTTCCCCCCGGCTTGCGGCTGTCGCCTTAGCCGGGCTACCGACTGTCGCCTTAGCCGGGCTAGCGTACGGGATTATCGTGGTAGCCCGGGGAAGGCGCATCGCGCCGCCCCCGGGACACGGCTAAATCGCCAGCGCCAGTTTTGTGCCCTGGGCAATCGCCCGACGCGCATCCAGCTCCGCCGCCACGTCGCAACCGCCGATGAGATGCACCGTTTTCCCTGCCGCGCGCAGCGGTTCCGCCAGCTCGCGGCGCGGTTCCTGACCGGCGCAGATCACCACCTGATCGACCGCCAACAGTTGGCGCTCGCCGCCTATAATGACATGTAACCCTTCATCATCGATCTTTTCATAGCTGACCGCCGGGATCATTTTCACGCCGCGCGCCAGCAGCGTCGCGCGGTGGATCCAACCGGTGGTTTTGCCGAGCCCTTCGCCCGGTTTGCTGGCTTTGCGCTGTAGCATCACAATCTGTCGCGGGCTTTTACTCAGTTGCGGGCCTTCAGGATGCAGCCCTCCCGCCGTTTGCAGGCTGGTATCGATACCCCATTCGCGGCAGAACTCGCCGATATCCTGGCTGGTGGCCATGCCCGACTGGCTTAAAAACATCGCGGTGTCGAAGCCGATGCCGCCGCAGCCGATAATCGCCACCTTCGCGCCAACCGGCGCTTTATCACGCAAGACATCCAGGTAGCTCAGCACTTTGGGATGATCGATCCCGTCGATCGCCGGCAGGCGCGGGGCGATACCGGTGGCGAGGATTGTCTCATCGAACGTCAGCAGATCGTCTGCCGTGACGCGGGTGTTCAGGCGTAGATCGACACCATGAAGATCGAGCATGGTGCGGTAGTAACGCAGCGTCTCGTGAAACTCCTCTTTGCCGGGGATCTGTTTGGCGATATTAAACTGGCCGCCGATCTCCGGGAGCGCATCGAACAACGTGACGTGATGACCGCGAGCGGCGGCGTTAACGGCGAAGGCCAGACCGGCAGGCCCGGCGCCGACGACCGCCAGCCGTTTAGGCGCGTTGGCCGGCAGGACCGGCATCAGGGTTTCATGACAGGCGCGCGGGTTGACCAGACAGGAGGTGACTTTGCCGACGAAGATTCGATCGAGACACGCCTGGTTGCAACCGATACAGGTATTGATCTCCCCGGCGCGATCGCGCTGCGCTTTAGACATAAATTCGGCGTCGGCGAGGAACGGGCGGGCCATCGATACCATATCGGCATCGCCGCGAGCGAGAATATCCTCCGCGACCTGCGGATCGTTGATGCGGTTGGTGGTGATCAACGGGATCGACACCGCGTCTTTCAGCTTGCGGGTGACCCAGCTGAACGCTCCGCGCGGTACCGGCGTGGCGATGGTCGGAATGCGCGCTTCGTGCCAGCCAATCCCGGTGTTGATAATTGTCGCCCCCGCCGCTTCAATCGCTTTAGCCAGTTCGGTGACTTCCGCCAGCGTGCTGCCGTCGTTGACCAGATCGAGCATCGACAGGCGGTAGATGATAATGAAATCGTGGCCGGCGCGCTGGCGCACCGCCTTAACCACTTCAATGGCGAAACGCATGCGCCTGGCATAATCGCCGCCCCATTGGTCGTCGCGCTGGTTGGTGCGCGCGGCGAGAAATTCGTTAATCAGATAGCCCTCAGAACCCATCACTTCGACGCCGTCATAGCCCGCTTCACGCGCCAGTTGGGCGCAGTGGGCAAAATCATCGATCAGCGTCAGGATCTCATCGTGGCTCAGTTCATGGGGCGTAAAACGGTTAATCGGCGCCTGTAGCGCCGAGGGGGCCACCAGCGCGGGCTGGTAGCTGTAACGGCCGGTATGCAGGATCTGCAAGGCGATTTTGCCGCCTTCCTGATGTACCGCGTCGGTAATATGGCGATGGTGCGCCAGATGGCTGGCATCGTTGAGTACCGCGCCGCCGGCCATGGTGACGCCAGAGGGCGCGGGAGCGATGCCGCCGGTGACGATCAGCGCCACGCCGTGGCGGGCGCGCTCGGCGTAAAAGGCCGCCAGCCGCTGCGCGCCGTCCGGCAGCTCTTCCAGCCCGGTGTGCATCGAGCCCATCAACACGCGGTTTTTGAGCGTTGTGAAGCCCAGCTCAAGCGGGGCGAAAAGCGACGGATAGCGGCTCATAGTGGCTTCCAATGTAAAATTATTGTTATGTGGTCGGATGAGTTACTAATTTAGCCGTCGCGAAGAAAAAGGGAAAAGGGGAGTGCGGTGATTGTGATGGAATTCAAAGAACGGAACACGTTGTCCCTCACCCCGACCCTCTCCCAAAGGGAGAGGGAGAAAGGCGGACCGGCACCGATATTCAACGCTAGTGCCGAACGGTTCCCTCACCCAAAGGGCGAGGGGGAAAGGCGGATCGGCATCGGTATTCAAGGCCTGTGCCGAACGGTTCCCTCTCCCACCGGGAGAGGGTTAGGGTGAGGGGGCTACGCGCTGGCGGCGCTCCAGACCCGGCGCTTGCCACATCGACGTTGTCAGCCCGCTATCGACAAGGCCAAGCTGATCGGCGTACACCGTCTGCCACTTGCTCATCATCTCCTGATACAGCTCGCGATGCTGCGGATTTGGGGTGAACTCGCGGTGCCAGCTCACTAACCGCTCTCCGGTGCTGGCCATATCGTCATACAGCCCGGCGCCGGTTCCGGCGGCGATGGCGCAGCCCAGCGCGGTGGCTTCGCGAACCACCGGCACCCGCACCGGCAGGCCGGTGACGTCGCTGAGGATCTGGCTCCACAGCGCGCCTTTAGAGCCGCCGCCGGCAAACACCAGGCTCTCGAATGTTACCCCGGAGAACTGCGAAATCTGGGCCAGGTTGCAGGCGGAGACAATCGCTGCGTTCTCCTCCAGCGCGCGGAACAGGGTCGCTTTGTTGCACTTCTCCGGATCGATGGAGAGGTTAATAAACGACGGCGCGGCGTGGTACCACTGCTTAAAGTGCATGGCGTCGGAAAAAATAGGCATCACGCCGTGGGAACCGGCGGGCACGCGGCTGGCCATCTCCTCCAGCAGCGAATAGGCATCGACGCCGAGCCGCTCGGCAATCAGTTTTTCTTCAGCGCAAAAGGCGTCACGAAACCAGCGCATGGTCAGGCCGGTAAAGAAGCTGATCGATTCCGCCTGCGCCATGCCGGGAATGACATGAGGATTAACACGAATATTCATCTGCGGATCGGTGCGCACCTGCGGCAGGTTGACCACCTGCTGCCAGAAAGTGCCGCCGAGTACCGCAGTTTGCCCGGCGCGCACCACCCCAAGGCCCAGACAGCCGAGCTGGACGTCGCCGCCGCCCATCACTACCGGCGTCCCGGCGCGCAGGCCGCTCTGCTGCGCCGCCGCTTCGGTGACGGCGCCCAGCAGGGTACCGGTCTCTTTGACCGGCGACAGCATATCGGCGCGCAGCCCGGCCATATCCAGCAACGCCGGACGCCAGTCGCGGCTGAACAGGTCGAGCATGCCGGTGGTGCCGGCGTTTGACGGGTCGACCGCCAGCTCGCCGGATAGCTTCGCCGCCAGCCAGTCGCTGATCATGGTGATGGTTGCCGCTTTGCGGTAGATATCGGGGCGGTGGTGCGCCAGCCACAGCAGGCGCGGCATGGCGCTAAGCGCCAGGGTTTGTCCCGAGACCTCGTATACCTCGGATTCAAAACGATAGTCGTGGATCTCCTTAAGCTCCGCCACTTCGCGGCTGGCGCGGGCATCGACGTTGGCGCAGGCCCAGATGGCCTCGCCGTCGCGGTCATAGAGGACGATCCCTTCGCGCATCGAACAGCAGGCGACGGATTGAATATCGGCGGCAGAGAGCCTGGCGGCGTTGAGCGCCTGGCGAATACACTGGCAGGCCAGCTGCCAGTTGGTGGTAAGGTCGAACTCCATCGAGCCGGGGACGTTATCGACGCTCAGGTGTTTCCATTCGGCCTGGCCTACCGCCAGCTGGCGGCCATTAAGATCGAAAATGACCGCCCGAATGCTGCCGGTCCCGGCATCTAACGCTAACAGGTAACTCATGACATGCGCCTCGCTGTTGTCGCGCGGCGCCAGGCCGTCAGGAGGCCAGCGCGAGCACCGCGCGTGCTGTTGTCTCTTCCGTTACCAGGCCATTTATGCGCTTTCCAGTCAGAGCGGCATAAATCGCCTGCGCTTTTTCTTCTCCCCCGGCGACGCCGACGATGGTTGGCAGCTGCGCCAGCTCATCCAGGGTTACGCCGAGCAGTTCCCGATGGATCTCCAGTCCTTCTACCGGCCGGCCGTCGGCCTGCAGGAAATAACCTAAAATGTCGCCGACCGCGCCTTTGCGCGCGTACATCAGCTGTTCGCCCTCGCTGATATAGCCGGAGCGTAAAATCGTGGCGTCGCGCCGCTGATCGATGGCGCCAATGCCAACCACAGCCGCGTCCGCCGCCGTTGCTGCGAGGATAACGTCGCGCACGCTCGACTCACGGCGCAGGATCTCGGCGACCTCCGCCGAAGAGACCCGCAGCGGCGCCGGAATAATGCTGACGCTGCAGGCGGCATCAAGCTGGCCGATGCCGGTCATATAGGGGCCGACGCCGCCGGAGAGGGTCACCAGCCGCACCTGCTGCGAGCCGATAAAGCCGCTGAGATGCTGCAGGCAGCTCATGGTGGCTTCGCCGAACCCGACCGCAAGTAGTTGACCCGGTTGCAGAATGCCCATCAGCGACTGCGCCGCGCCGATACCCAGCCGGGTATTCATCGGCGGGGTGTTGAGCGCCGGCAGCACGCGGGCAATCTTGAGGCCAAAGCGCTGCTGGAGTTCACTTTCCAGCGCCAGACAGCCCTCATAGCGCGAGTTAATCTGCACGCGGATCACCCCGGACTGGCGGCCTTTCTCCAGCAGACGGGAAATCTTCAGCCGCGGCAGCCCCAAACGCTCGCCGATGTCATTTTGCGTCAGGCCGTCGTGGTAGTAGCACCACGCCACCCGCGCCACCAGCTCTTCCTCGGCTAACGCCAGCCCGGCGTAGCGGTTCTCTTCCGTAATGCGTTTTTCGCTCATAAATTGAACTCTTATAAAAATTTAGATCATATGTTCGCTATTGCGCGGTCGGAAAGTGTGAGCCGACTGGCAAAACGGATCTTTCATCGCTGGCCCATTTTTTCCTGAGGATCTAAAGCGCCAAAGTGTGATCTTCGCACGGTTGTAAATATAGTTCACCGTCTACGCTTTTGAACATTATTAAATTTAAAAATCATTTGTTCAATCGAGGCGCGATGATGAAGCCACTGCTTGAAGCTCGCCAGATTTGCAAACAGTTCTCCGGCGTTGCGGTGCTCAAGGGCATTGATTTCACACTAGGCGCGGGCCAGGTGCATGCGCTGATGGGCGGCAACGGCGCGGGTAAATCGACGTTGATGAAGATCATCGCCGGCGTTGAAACGCCGGATAGCGGTGAACTGACGATCGGCGACCGCGCGTTTGCGCGCCTCAGCCCGGCGCTGGCCCACCAGCTGGGCATCTATCTGGTGCCGCAGGAGCCGATGCTGTTTCCCAACCTCAGCGTGCGCGAGAACATTCTTTTCCGCCTGCCGAAGCGGGCGGATACCGTCGCGCGACTGCAGGACAAACTGCGGCAGCTGAACTGCCAGATCAACCTCGATGCCAGCGCCAGCACGCTGGAAGTGGCCGATCAACAGATGGTCGAGATCCTGCGCGGCCTGATGCGCGAGGCGCGGATCCTGATCCTGGATGAACCCACCGCCTCTTTAACCCCGGGCGAAACGGAGAGGTTGTTTAGCCAGATCCGCGCGTTACAGGTGCTGGACGTGGGGATCGTGTTTATCTCGCACAAACTGCCCGAAATCCGCCAGCTTGCCAGCCATATTTCGGTGATGCGCGACGGCGCGGTGGTGCTGAGCGGCGAGACCGCAACTTACCGCGATGAGCAACTGATTAGCGCTATGACGCCGGCCAGCCGCGACCATACGCTGAGCGACACGCAAAAGCTGTGGCTGGCGCTGCCGGGCAACCGCCGCACCCAGGCGCAGGATTTTCCCGTGCTGCGGGTGGAGGATCTTACCGGAGAAGGCTTTATCGATCTCAATCTGGAGATCCGCGCCGGGGAGATCGTCGGTCTGGCGGGACTGGTGGGATCCGGGCGCACCGAATTTGCCGAAACCTTATACGGCCTGCGTCCTCCGCGCGCCGGGCGGATCTGGCTGGAGAACCGCGAGATTAGCCGCGACAGTACCCGCGCCCGGCTGGCCAGCGGGCTGGTCTATCTCCCGGAAGACCGTCAGGTCTCGGGGCTGTTTCTCGATGCGCCGGTGCGCTGGAACACGGTGATGTTCAATCAGCCGTCGTGGTGGCAGCAGGGGAAACGGGAGGCGGCGGTGGTTGAACGCTATCACCGGGCGCTGGGGATCAAGCTGGCCGATGGCGATCAGCCCGTGCGCACTCTCTCTGGCGGTAACCAGCAAAAGGTGCTGCTGGCGCGCTGTCTGGAAGCTAATCCGTTACTGCTGATTGTCGATGAGCCGACGCGCGGCGTGGATGTCTCCGCCCGCGCCGATATCTATCAACTGCTAAAAAGCGTTGCCGCGCAAAACGTGGCGGTGCTGATGATCTCCTCCGATGTGGATGAGTTCGTTGGCCTGGCCGACCGGGTGCTGGTGATGCATCAGGGCCGCTACAGCGGTGAGCTGGCGCGACAGGCGGTGACCGTCGATCGCATGATGACCCTGGCCTTCGGAGGGCAGGCATGAAAACGTTACTGAAGAATCGCGAACTGAGCGCCTTCTTTGCCATCGTGGCGCTCTTTGCCGTGCTGGTGGCGCTCAATCCAGCCTATTTCAGCCTGCAGACCCTGGCGATGATTTTCGCCAGCTCGCAGATCCTTTGCCTGCTGGCATTGGGCGCGACGCTGGTGATGCTGACCCGCAATATTGACGTGTCGGTAGGCTCCACCGTTGGGCTGTGCGCCATCGCCGTCGGCGTGGCGCTGAACAACGGTTACGGGCTGGCGACGGCTATCGCCTTTGCGCTGGCGATTGGCGCGCTGGCCGGGGCGTTTAACGGCCTGCTGGTGGTGGGGCTGCGCATTCCGGCGATCGTCGCGACGCTCGGCACGCTGGGGTTGTATCGCGGGGTGATGCTGCTGTGGACCGGCGGGAAATGGATCGAGGGCTTGCCCGACAGCCTGAAGTCGCTCTCGGAGCCGGCGTTTATCGGCGTGTCGCCGCTGGGCTGGCTGGTGCTGGCGCTGCTGCTGGCGGGCGGCTGGCTGCTGTCGCGCACCGCCTTTGGTCGTGATTTTTACGCCGTTGGCGATAACCTCGCCGCCGCGCGCCAGCTGGGCGTGGCGGTCAACCGCACGCGGATGCTGGCCTTTACCCTCAACGGTATGCTGGCGGCCTGCGCCGGGATCGTCTTCGCCGCGCAGATTGGTTTTGTGCCTAATCAGACCGGCAGCGGCCTGGAGATGAAAGCCATCGCCGCCTGCGTACTGGGCGGGATCTCGCTGCTTGGCGGTACCGGTACGCTGCTCGGCGCGTTTCTCGGCGCCTTTTTCCTTACCCAAATCGACACCGTACTGGTGCTGTTCCGCCTTCCCGCCTGGTGGAATGACTTTATCGCCGGTCTGGTGCTGCTCGGCGTGCTGGTGCTCGATGGCCGCCTGCGCCAGGCGCTGGCCCGCCATCAGCGGGCGCTAAAGTACAGCCGTTTCCAGCCCGGTAATAAAGGGGGCAAACAGGTTGCCCGCTTTCCCGAACGCAAAAGCAAAGAGGTGGCTTAAATGAAGCTGAAGCTTAACTGGGAAAGCGCGCTGCTGGCGTTGCTGATCGCGGAAATCCTGCTGTTCGGCGCCTTGAATCCGCGCATGCTGGATCTCAATATGCTGCTCTTTAGCACCAGCGACTTTATCTGCATCGGTATTGTCGCGCTGCCGCTGACGCTGGTGATCATCAGCGGCGGGATCGATATTTCGCTGGGCTCGACCATCGGCCTGTGCGCCATCGCCCTCGGGGTGATGACCCAGGCGGCCTGGCCGCTGTGGCTGGCGGTATCGCTGACGTTGCTCTTGGGACTGCTGTGCGGGTTATTCAACGCCGCGCTGATCCACTACACCGGCATCAGCCCGCTGGTGATCACGCTTGGTACGCTGTATCTGTACGGCGGCGGCGCGCTGCTGCTTTCCGGGATGGCCGGCGCGACCGGTTACGAGGGGATTGGCGGTTTTCCCGATAGCTTCACCGCCATCGCCAATTTAACCCTCGCCGGACTGCCGCTACCGCTGGTGCTGTTCGCGATTATCACCTTTCTCTTCTGGCTGCTGGCCCATCGCGGGCGCTTTGGCCGCCATCTCTTTTTACTCGGGCAAAACCCGCGCGCCGCGCGCTATGCCGCGCTGTCGGTGAACGGCATCCCGTACGTGCTGTATGGCCTGGTGGGCGTCGCCTCGGCGGTCGCGGCGCTGGTGATGGTCTCCTATTTCGGCTCGGCGCGTTCGGATTTAGGCCGCGACCTGCTGATGCCGGCGCTGACCGCGGCGGTGCTCGGCGGGGCCAATATTTACGGCGGCTCGGGATCGATACTGGGTACCGCGCTGGCGGCATTGCTGGTGGGGTATCTGCAACAGGGTTTACAGATGGTCGGCATCCCCAACCAGGTGTCGAGCGCGCTGTCAGGGGCGCTGTTGGTTGTGGTGGTGATGGGGCGTTCGCTGAGCCTGCACCGTGAATGGGTGCGCGCGACCTGGCGGCGTCTTTTCTCGCATAGAACAATCGGAGCACAACAATGAAAACAAAACGTATCCTGCAGGTCAGCGCGCTGGCGCTGGCGATGAGCGTGGTTACCGCGCAAGCGGCGGACCGCATCGCCTTTATTCCTAAGCTGGTCGGCGTCGGCTTCTTTACCAGCGGCGGCAACGGCGCGAAAGAGGCGGGGAAAGCGCTGGGCGTTGATGTCACCTATGACGGCCCCACCGAGCCCAGCGTCTCCGGCCAGGTGCAGCTTATCAACAACTTCGTCAACCAGGGCTACAACGCGATTATCGTCTCCGCCGTTTCGCCGGACGGCCTGTGCCCGGCGCTGAAGCGGGCGATGCAGCGCGGGGTGAAAGTCCTGACCTGGGATTCCGATACCAAACCGGAGTGCCGCAGCATCTATATCAACCAGGGCACGCCGCAGCAGCTCGGCGGCCTGCTGGTGGAGATGGCGGAAAAGCAGGTCAGCAAACCTGCCGCCAAAGTCGCGTTTTTCTACTCCAGCCCGACGGTGACCGACCAGAACCAGTGGGTGAAGGAAGCCAAAGCCAAAATCGAAAAAGAGCATCCGCAGTGGCAAATCGTCACCACCCAGTTTGGCTATAACGATGCCACCAAATCGCTGCAAACCGCCGAGGGGATCTTAAAAGCGTATCCGGATCTCGACGCCATTATCGCGCCGGATGCCAATGCGTTGCCGGCGGCGGCGCAGGCGGCGGAGAACCTCAAGCGTCAGGGCGTGGCGATCGTCGGCTTTAGTACGCCGAACGTGATGCGCCCGTACGTTGAGCGCGGCACGGTGAAAGCGTTCGGCCTGTGGGATGTGGTTCAGCAGGGCAAAATTGCGGTTAACGTCGCCGATCGATTGCTGAAAAAGGGCGATCTTAACGTCGGCGACAGCGTTGAGGTGAAAGATATCGGCTCGCTGAAGGTCGAACCGAATAGCGTGCAGGGCTACCAGTATGAGGCGAAGGGCAACGGTATCGTGCTGCTGCCGGAGCGCGTGGTGTTCAGCAAAGAGAACATCAATAACTACGACTTCTGACGGAGGATGAGATGGCTGATTTAGACGACATCAAAGAAGGTAAGGACTTCGGTATCGACCGCCCGCAGCAGAATACGCTGTATACCCTGAAAGGCTGCGGCTCGCTGGACTGGGGCATGCAGTCGCGGATGGCGCGCATCTTTAATCCGCACAGCAACCGCACGGTGATGCTGGCCTTCGATCATGGCTACTTCCAGGGGCCAACCACCGGGCTGGAGCGTATCGACCTGTCGATTGCGCCGCTGTTTGCCGACACCGATGTGCTGATGTGCACCCGCGGCGTACTGCGCAGCCAGGTACCGGCGGCCACCAATAAGCCGGTGGTGCTCCGCGCCTCCGGCGGCAATTCGATTTTGAGCGAACTCTCCAACGAATGCGTGGCGGTGGCGATGGAAGACGCGCTGCGTCTCAACGTTTGCGCGGTGGCGGCGCAGGTCTATATCGGCAGCGAATACGAACATCAGTCGATCAATAACATCATCAAACTGGTGGATGCCGGCAATCGCTACGGTATGCCGGTCCTGGCGGTTACCGGCGTCGGCAAAGAGATGACCCGCGATGCGCGCTACTTCTCGCTGGCCAGCCGGATTGCCGCCGAAATGGGGGCGCAGTTTGTGAAGACCTATTTCGTTGAGGAAGGCTTTGAAAAAGTGACCGCCAGCTGTCCGGTGCCGATCGTGATTGCCGGCGGTAAAAAACTGCCGGAGCATGAGGCGCTGGAGATGTGCTGGCGGGCGATCGATCAGGGGGCGTCCGGGGTGGATATGGGGCGCAATATTTTCCAGTCCAGCGCCCCACGCGCGATGCTGAAGGCGGTGAAAAAGGTGGTGCATGAGAATCTGAACGCGCGCGAAGCGTATCAGTTCTGGCAGGAAGAGAAACAGGGAGAGCTGAAATGAATGTGACGCTGGTGGAGATCAATATTAAACCCGAGCGGGTGGATGAGTTTCTTGAGGTGTTTCGCGCCAACCACGAAGGCGCGCTGCAGGAGCCGGGCAACCTGCGCTTTGATGTCCTGCAGGATCCCGAGGTGAAAACCCGCTTTTTTATCTACGAAGCCTATAAAGACGATGAGGCGGTGCTGGCGCATAAGAAGACGCCGCACTATTTAGCCTGCGTCGAAAAGCTGGAGGAGATGATGTCGCAGCCGCGGCAGAAACGCAGCTTTATCGGCCTGTTGCCGCAGGTATGAGGATTTTCCTTCCCCCTCTCCCTGTGGGAGAGGGGGAAGGGCACTTATTACGCTTCTTCAACCGAGACGCGCAGGGCCGCCAGCGCCTTACGCGCCGCTTTCAGTACCTGCTCACACTGCTCCAGGGTGAGGGTCAGCGGCGGTTCAACGCGGATCGTCTTGGCGTTGTTTAACGTCCCGGCGACCAGCACCCGCTGTCTGAACATCTCGCTGGCAAAGTCGTAGCCAATCTCGTTATCGACAAATTCGATGGCCATCAGCATGCCTTTCCCGCGTACTTCATTCACCAGGTCCGGATACTCCTGCGCCAGCAGGCGGAACCCGTCCAGCAGCATATCGCCTTTCTGCGCCGCCTGCGCCGGCAGGTTTTGCGTCAACAGCACGTTGATCGTCGCCAGCGCCGCCGCACAGGCCAACGGGTTGCCGCCGAAGGTGGTAGTGTGCAGGAACGGGTTGTCGAACAGCACCGAGAAGACCTCTTCCGTCGCCACCGTCGCGCCGATCGGCATCACACCGCCGCCGAGCGCTTTCGCCAGACACAGAATATCGGGCTGAACGTTCTCATGCTCGCAGGCGAACATCTTGCCGGTGCGGCCCATGCCGGTCTGCACTTCGTCGAGGATCAGCAGGGTGCCAAACTCATCGCACAGCTTACGCACCGCCGGCAAATACCCCTGCGGCGGGAGGATCACGCCCCCTTCGCCCTGAATCGGCTCGAGGATCACCGCCGCGACGTCGTCGCCGGTTTTCTTGCACTCGCTTAGCATGGTGCGCATGGCGTTGATATCGCCGAACGGCACGTGGCGGAAGCCCGGCAGCAGCGGCATAAAGGGTTTGCGGAAGGTCGACTTGGCGGTGGCCGACAGCGCACCCAGCGATTTACCGTGGAAGGCGCCGCTGGTGGCGATGAAGGTAAATTTACCGCGCGGCGACTGATAGGCTTTCGCCAGCTTGATAGCCGCCTCTACCGATTCGGTACCGCTGTTGCAGAAGAAACTGTACTTTAGTTTGCCGGGCGTTAAGGCTGCCAGGGTTTTCGCCAGCATCGCGCGTAGCGGATCCAGCAGTTCCTGACTGTGAAGCGGTTGTTTCGCGAGTTGATTCTCGACGGCGGATACCACAACTGGATTACGGTGCCCTACATTGAAGATGCCAAACCCACCAAGGCAGTCGATAAATTCCTGTCCCTGGGTGTCGACAAGCGTATTTAACCCTCCCGCTTGCCACTCTACGGCTCCGTAATCCCCGCCGGCTGTGACCGATTTTCGATACTCTAAAAACCCCGGATTCACATGCTCTTTAAAGTATTCCCTGACCTCCTGGTTAAGTGCTTTCATTTCCTCATGATCAAGCGTGCGCTTTTCAATGAGATTCAGTGCGTGTGCGCTGCAGGCCAGAGCCGATGCGCTGGAAGGTAACCTGTTCAAAATGTGCTCCTGGGGCGGACGTATCACACGATACTGGATTAAGTATTGCAGGGATTACGCCAGTTCGGCAGAAGCGGTGAAAATCGGGATAAATGCAAGGTAAAAGACGAAATGTGTAAAATTTAATCTCATTGCGCCACTATTGGCATGTTTTATTCCTGAGCTGACAAGATTTTCTGCCTGGCAGCAATGGACGGGGCGATCCGCCGTGGTGCGGGCTGCCCCAGCGCGGGGCAGCCGGTGGTGAAAAAAGAGGCTTAGTCGAGCTGAGAGATCTCCATCGCCGCCCGGTCGATAATGCCGATGATCTGCTTGAGCTGGGCGGCACTGCTGGCCTGCTGGTTCACTTTCAGGTCGAGGACCGCTTTGAAGTTTTCCAGCGCGCGCTTCATCTGCGGATCCCGGCGCAGCTCGCAGCCGACCATCCGCGCCTGCAGACGCTCCTGGATATGGGCCAGGTGCTCCTGGTTCTCGGCGTGCAGCTGTTTTCCTTCCTCGCTGATAACGATTTTTTTACGTCCGTTGTCATCTTCCACGCTGATAAGGCCCTGGTCCTGGAGCAGATCCAGCGTCGGGTAGATCACCCCCGGGCTGGGGCTGTAGTTCCCCTGGGTAAGCGTTTCGATCTCTTTGATCAGCTCATAGCCATGGCTGGCGTTGCGGCTGAGGATATCCAGAATGATCAGCCGCAGTTCACCGTGGCCAAAGAAACGCTGGCGGCGTCCGCCGCCGCGGCGGCCATGGTCGCCGTGTTCGCTGGGATCACCGTGGCGCCCGCGTGGCCCACGCCCCTCTTCATGATGATGTCGCATGGTTACCTCCTGCTGTTTTTGATATATCTAATTTATATCTAAAAAATGAATGTTCGCAATGCTGGTTGATATTTATTTTTTAATATATTGATATATATGTAATTATTTTCTGATTGTGGATTTTGATGCGGTTTGTTTTGACTATATCAAAAAAAGACTTGCATTCTTTTTAGTTGGCAATCATTATCATTTGCATCAAGTTTAGATATATCTATTTACCGTTCACGAAGGCAATCGATGATGACAAAAACCAAAGCAGACAAGTACCCGCAGCGTGTCCGCAATGAGCTGCGTTTCCGTGAGCTGACGGTGCTGCGCGTGGAGCGCGCAGGCGCGGCGTTCCAGCGTATCGTGCTGGGAGGCGAGGCGCTGGAAGGCTTCGCTTCTCACGGCTTTGACGATCATACCAAGCTTTTTTTCCCCGAGCCGGGCGCGGCATTTACCCCGCCGCAGGTGACCGAGGAGGGGATTGACTGGGGCGAGGGCGTGCGGCCTGCCACTCGTGACTATACGCCGCTGTACGATGCCGAACGTCACGAGCTGACTTACGATTTCTATATCCACGATGGCGGTATCGCCAGCCGCTGGGCGCTGGAAGCAAAAGTGGGCGATAAGCTGGTGATCGGCGGCCCGCGCGGCTCGCTGGTGGTGCCGGAAGATTATGCCTGGCAGCTGTATGTTTGCGATGAGTCCGGCATGCCGGCGCTGCGCCGTCGTCTGCTGGGATTACGCCAGCTGCCGGCAAGGCCGCAGGTGACGGTCATCGTTACTATCGCCGATGCGTCGTATAAAGATTATCTGGCGGATCTCGACGGCTTTAACATCGAGTGGGTGGTGGGCCACAACCCGGCCTTCGTCGCCGAGCGTCTGGCCCAGGTGAAGGTGCCGGCGGAGGATTATTTCATCTGGCTGACCGGCGAAGGCGCGGTGGTGAAATCGCTGCTGGCGCGCTTTGAAGACGAGAGTATCGATCAGCAGCTGGTGCGTTCCCAGGCGTACTGGCACAGTAAGTAAAAAGCCATCGTGGTAAAACCCGGATAGCGGCTTGCGCCTTATCCGGGCTACGGTTGGCGCCGTTTTTTGTCGGGTGGCGGCTTACGCCTTACCCGACCTTCTATTCGGCGGTGTGACGTCGCCCCAGTAAAACCCGGATAGCGGCTTGCGTACGGTTGGCGCCGATTTGTAGCCCCGGTAAGCGCTGCGCCACCGGGGAAGGCTTATCGTTCCGCCAGGGCCTTAAACACCATCGCTACCGCATGGGCGCCGGGGTCCATGTTGCCGAGCAGGCTATCGCTGTTGAGATAGGACGCTCGTCCGGCGCCAGCTTTGCCCGACTGGCAGGTGCGATCCGCCCCGGCCTGCGCCGCGGCAAAAGCGGCCTGCAGATTCTCCGGTTCGGCCAGCAGCGCCGCCAGCGCCGGCTGCAGAGCGTCGATCATCGTCCGGTCTCCCTCATCGGCGCCGCCGTAAAACTTCATCTGTTCCAGACCGGCGTTCAGCGCCTCGGCCACGCTGGCGCCTTGTCCCAGCTTCTGCCCGGCAGCGGTGAAGAAGATAGAC
This sequence comes from Klebsiella sp. RC2, assembly GCF_014192815.1. Classification (NCBI taxonomy): domain Bacteria; kingdom Pseudomonadati; phylum Pseudomonadota; class Gammaproteobacteria; order Enterobacterales; family Enterobacteriaceae; genus Klebsiella; species Klebsiella sp. RC2. The sequence continues at coordinate 39,768 of NZ_JACHYL010000009.1, forward strand.
ATCAATACCCCGCTGGAGCCGCCCATCACCACCGTCAGACGTTCGCCGATCAGCGCAAAGAGCGTTGGCAGATCGTTTAGCGGCAGCTGCTGGCGCTGCAGCAGGTCGGCAATCTCGCGCGCCCCGGCGGCGAAGGTGGAGCCGGTATCGCCGTCGCCCACTTTGGCGTCCAGCGCGTTGAGATGGGCTTCAAGGTCGGAGAGGGTGCCGGTCACCTGCGCGACGTAATCGCCCACCAGTGGATTGCCCGATGGTATAAAGTCGACGCGCGCGCTGGCGAGAGTGGACGGCATGATGTTAACTGCCCGCGGCTGCACCGGCGTCTGCCAGCCGGCGGTTTCCACGTCCGACAGCAGCGCTTTTTCAATACCCTCCTCCAGCACGATGGCGCTCAGCGAGAAGCCTTTCATATCCAGCGCCGTCACCAGCGAGGCCGGGCCTATTAACCAGTCAACGCGCGCCTGCAGCGGGGTGTTGGCCAGCTCGCGGGTCAGGATCGCCATCTCAGCCTCCGACACGCCGCCGAGGTTATTAAGCATCACCGCCAGGCGGCCGGTTTCCGGCAGGGCGGCAGTCAGTTTTTCCACCATCAGGTTGACGATTTCCGCACTGTTTTGCGTGGCGATCGTCGAGGCGCCTGGCTCACCGTGGATGCCCATTCCCAGCTCGGCATGACCGGCCTGATGGCGCGGCGCGCTGTCGGCTTCCTGCGGCAGGTGGCAGCTGGCCAGCGCCACCCCGATGCTGGCGGTATGGCTGGCGGCGTATTGCGCTTCACGCTGGACGGTGGCGAGGTTGAAGCCGCGCTCGGCGAAATAGCCCGCCACTTTATGCACCAGAATGGTCCCGGCGATGCCGCGCGGCTGCTTGTTATCCGGCAGCGAAATGTCGTCGCCGACGATCAGCATCTCCACGTTGTAGCCGAGACGGCGCGCTTTCTCCGCCGCCAGGCCGAAGTTAAGCCGATCGCCGGTGTAGTTTTTGACGATCAGCAGGCAGCCCGCCTCGCCGGTCACCGCCTGAATGGCGGTAAGCACCGCGTCGACGCTCGGCGAGGCGAACAGATCGCCGCAGACCGCGGCGGTCAGCATGCCTTTACCAATAAAGCCGACGTGCGCCGGTTCATGGCCGGCGCCGCCGCCGGAGATCACCGCCACGTTGTTTTTATTCAGATCGCGACGGACCACCACCCGGATCGCCGGGTCGCTCTCCAGACGGGCGAGGTTATTCCACGGGCTGGCGATAATGGTACCCTCAATCACATCGTTGACGAGGCTGGCGCGCTGGTTAAAAAAGAATTGAGACATAGTGGTTCCTGAAGAGTAAGCGAAAACTCACCCTCCGGAGGCAGGCCTCCGGAGCGGTAACGGTCAACGTGAATTTTAGTCACGGATAAGGCGTTGGTTACGCATATCGAGCGCGATGGCTTCGCCAGGCTGAATATCCTTCAGCGCCTCGCCCTGCTGGCACAGCCAGACGATCCCCGCGGCGCGGGCGATAATCGCGCCGTGAGCCTGTTCGCTGCCATCGCGCAGGCACAGGCCTTTAATGAGGCTGGCATCCAGTTGTAAGACGGTTGAGGGATAAATGTTGTCGGCAATAATAATTGTTGGCTCGCCGGGCGTCGGCAGCGTCTCCTGAATACCCTGCAGATGGCGCAGGGTGCGCTGCAGAATATCTTCGATATCGATATAGCGCGCCTGCAGGTAGGGGTCATCCAGCTGGCGATACTGCTGGCTGAGCTCCATTAGCACCTGATGCCACGCCCATTCCGCCGAGCATTGTTCGGTGAGCAGACGATCGTTGGCGGCATCAAACAGATCGTCATCGTCGAGCAGGGTGTGGTGCCCGGCGAAGATCGCCGCGATATCGGCGTTAAATTTATTTTCCGCCAGCTCGGTCAGGGCGATAAGATCCGCCAGCGTCTGGTCGATGGCCTGGCGCAGGCGCTGCTGCTCGCGGGCGGCATCGGCGGCAGCCGGGCGGAGCGGCTGGATCAGGGCCAGCGGATAGCGCAGGGCTGCGCCTTCGACGCGCTCGGGCGTTGCCGGAGCCGCTGCCGGTTGCCCCGCAGGCGATTCACCGAAGTTATCGGCGGCCAGCGTCTGAAACGCCGCCAGCGCCGCGTCGGCATCCGGACCGCGGGCCAGCAGGCGCAGCTTATCGTTGCGGCGGACCTGCAATAGCGCGATTTGGTTGAGGCTGTCCGGTTTGACGCACTTCCCGTTTTTCTCCAGCAGCAGATCGGCGTTAAAACCCGCCAGCGCGGCGACCAGCTTCGACGCCGGTCGCACGTGCAGGCCGTTGTGGTTGTTAATAATAACTGAAACCGATTTTGTGTCGCCATCGTCGGCAAGCGTCGGCGCCGGCGCGGCGTCAGAAGTTGGCGAAGGTAAACCCAGCTGAACCCGCTTGGCCTCCAGGGCGCTCATGGCGTCGGCGATCACCTTGTCGATCCCGGCGCCGGAGGCAGCGCTGACGGTGGCCGCCAGCGTCCCTTCCACCAGCGGCGCGGCGCACAGCCGCACCTTCGCGGCAATCGTCGGATCGAGCAGATCGAGGGCGGTTTCGGCGCTGAGCAACGCGCTGCCGATATCCATCATCACCAGCACGTGATCGGTATCGGCGACAGATTCGATCGCCTCCATGACTTTAAGCGGATCGGTGCCGATCGGGCTGTCGGGATCGTCGATCCCGGCGGCGATCGCCAGTTTGCAGCCATCGTTGATTAACATCTGCCGGGCCAGTTCTCCGACACCTTCGCCCAGCCGGGCGCTATGAGAAACAATAACCAGGTTTACCATCGCGATTTCCTTACTCTTTGGCGGCGGCGGCCAGCATCTGAACCATAAATAGCACCGAGGTTGCGCCGGGATCCTGATGTCCGATGCTGCGCTCGCCGAGATAGCTGGCGCGGCCTTTACGCGCCTGCATGGTGATGGTGGCGTGGGCCGCACGCTCGGCCACTTCGCAGGCGGCATCCAGCGCGGCGGCGATCGACAGGTGCTGCTCGCTGGACTGGCGCAGGGAGTCCGCCACCGGCAGCCAGACGTCGCACATGGTTTTATCCCCTGGCTCCGCTTTGCCGCGGTTGACCACCCCGTCCGCGCCTTCGCGGATCATCAGGTACAGTTCGTCGAGGGTCAGGCTCTGGTGGGCCTGAGTGACCTGCGCGGCGCGAATAAAGAAGGTGCCGAACAGCGGGCCGCTGGCGCCGCCAACGTTGGAGAGCAGCGTCATGCCGGTATTTTTCAGGATAAAGCCAATATCTTTATCGGCGATCGACGGCAGCTTTTCGACCACTTTACTAAAGCCGCGGTGCATATTGAGACCGTGGTCGGCGTCGCCGATCTCTTTATCGAGGCCGGTGAGAAAATCGCTCTCTTTGGTGAAAATGTCGCCGCAGCGGTACAGCCAGTCGACGATTTGCGTTCTGTTCAGTGACATGTCGTGCTCCTTAGTTTCCCCAGTTCAGCGCCGGGGTATGAACCGGGGCGTCCCATAGCGCCAGCGTCTCATCATCCACTTTCAGCAGGGTGATGGAGAAGCCCGACATATCCAGCGAGGTGCAGTAGCTGCCGATGAGGTTACGTTCGATGATGATGCCAGACGCTTCGCAGCGCTGGGCGAGACGGTGATACACGCCGTACAGTTCGGACAGCGGGGTGGCACCGAGGTTATTGACCAGCGCGATGACCCGGTCGCCGTTTTGCAGCGCGGTTTTGCTCTGCTTCACTTCCTGCCACGCGCCCTTGACGGTATCCCACTGGCGCAGCGTGCGGCTGTAGGCGCCATTCTCCAGCAGGGTATCGAACATCTCATCGACGGTTTGGTCCAGCGAGCTGAAGTGGCGGCGGTCGATGCCCGGCTCGCCGTGAATGCCGACGCCGAACTCCATCTCGTCATCTTTCAGCGTAAAGGAGGGCTGCCCGGCGGCCGGTACGGTGCAGGCGCCGAGAGCGATACCAATCGAGTGGCCGAGATTGTTCAGGCGGCGGCCCAGTTCAGCGCAGGCTTCCAGCGAGTCACCGCGCTCGGCGGCGGCGCCGACCAGTTTTTCGATCAACACGGTATTGGCGACGCCGCGGCGACCAGCGGTATAGAGACTGTCTTTCACCGCCACGTCGTCGTCGACCACCACGGTGGTGACTTTAATGCCGCTCTCATGCAGCAGCTCGGTGGCGGTTTCGAAGTTCAGGATGTCGCCGGTGTAGTTTTTGATAATCAGCAGAACGCCTTCGCCGCCGTCAATTTGCATCGCGCATTCGAACATTTTGTCCGGCGTCGGCGAGGTGAAAATTTCCCCCGGGCAGGCGCCAGAGAGCATGCCCTGGCCGATATAGCCGCAGTGCATCGGCTCATGTCCGCTGCCGCCGCCGGAGAGCAAGGCCACCTTGCCGGCCACCGGCGCGTCGGTGCGGGTCACATATAGCGGGTCCTGATGCAGGGTCAGCTGCGGATGGGCTTTAGCCAGCCCCTGTAATTGTTCATTCAGTACATCTTCAACACGGTTAATCAGCTTTTTCATTATTCAGTGCTCCGTTGGAGAAGGTTCGATGCGGCCTCTCTGCTGGCGGAGGCGGTCATCGCGTAGGGGTATCGTCTGACGGTGGAGCGTGCCTGGCGATATGATGATTCTGGCTGAGCGGACGAAAAAAAGAATGCCCCGACGATCGGGTTTCATTACGAAACATTGCTTCCTGATTTTGTTTCTTTATGGAACGTTTTTGCCGAGGATACGGTGAAAATGCGAGCTGGCGCGCTTTTTTTCTTCTGTCATAAGCGGCGGTCAGGATGGCTGGCGAAGCGGGTGGGAAAAAATTTTTGCTGATTTTCTGCCGGCTGCGGGAGAAAAAAAGGCCGAAAAGGGGGGATGGTAAGGGCATTATGCGGCAGATGAGCGGATCGGGATCGCAATCCTGACAGAGAACAGGGTTTTTTGTTCCAATATGGAACGTAAAAAATTAACCTGTGTTTCATATCAGAACAAAAAGGCGAAAGATTTTTTTGTTCCCTGCCGGCCCTACAGTGATCGCACTGCTCCGGTACCGTTCCGTTCAGGCCGCGTTTTCCGGCCGGCGCGGATAACGCCAGGGCTCTTCATGTCTACATGCGCACTTATTTGAGGGTGAAAGGAATGCTAAAAGTTATTCAATCTCCAGCCAAATATCTTCAGGGTCCTGATGCTGCTGTCCTGTTCGGTCAATATGCCAAAAACCTGGCGGATAGCTTCTTCGTCATCGCCGACGATTTCGTGATGAAGCTGGCGGGAGAGAAAGTGGTGAATGGTCTGCAGAGCCACGATATTCGCTGCCATGCGGAACGGTTTAACGGTGAATGCAGCCATGCGGAAATTAACCGTCTGATGGCGATTTTGCAAAAACAGGGCTGCCGCGGCGTGGTTGGCATCGGCGGCGGTAAAACCCTCGATACCGCGAAGGCGATCGGTTACTACCAGAAGCTGCCGGTGGTGGTGATCCCGACCATCGCCTCGACCGATGCGCCAACCAGCGCGCTGTCGGTGATCTACACCGAAGCGGGCGAGTTTGAAGAGTATCTGATCTATCCGAAAAACCCGGATATGGTGGTGATGGACACGGCGATTATCGCCAAAGCGCCGGTACGCCTGCTGGTCTCCGGCATGGGCGATGCGCTCTCCACCTGGTTCGAGGCCAAGGCCTGCTACGATGCGCGCGCCACCAGCATGGCCGGGGGGCAGTCCACCGAGGCGGCGCTGAGCCTCGCCCGCCTGTGCTATGATACGCTGCTGGCGGAGGGCGAAAAGGCCCGTCTGGCGGCGCAGGCCGGGGTGGTGACCGAAGCGCTGGAGCGCATCATCGAGGCGAACACCTACCTCAGCGGCATTGGCTTTGAAAGCAGTGGCCTGGCCGCCGCCCACGCGATCCACAACGGTTTCACCATTCTGGAAGAGTGCCACCATCTGTATCACGGTGAGAAAGTGGCCTTCGGTACCCTGGCGCAGCTGGTGCTGCAGAACAGCCCGCTGGACGAAATTGAAACGGTGCTGGGCTTCTGCCAGCGCGTCGGCCTGCCGGTGACCCTCGCGCAGATGGGCGTCAAAGAGGGGATCGACGCGAAAATCGCCGCGGTGGCGAAAGCCACCTGCGCGGAAGGGGAGACCATCCACAATATGCCGTTCGCGGTGACCCCGGAGAGTGTGCACGCCGCTATCCTCACCGCCGATCTGTTAGGCCAGCAGTGGCTGGCGCGTTAATTCGCGGTGGCTAAACCGCTGGCGCCGGTCGGCGGTTTTTCTTTCTCCCCTCTGGCAGTGACTGCCGGAGGGGTTCTCTATGGTAAAACGCGGAAAACAGTATGACTGTTCAGACTCAGGATACCGGGAAGGCGGTCTCTGCCGTCATCGCCCAGTCATGGCATCGCTGCAGCAAGTTTATGCAGCGTGAAACCTGGCAAAAGCCGCACCAGGCCCAGGGCCTGACTTTTGACTCGATCTGTCGGCGTAAAACCGCGCTGCTGACCATCGGTCAGGCGGCGCTGGAGGACGCCTGGGAGTTTATGGACGGTCGCCCCTGCGCGCTGTTTATTCTTGATGAGACCGCCTGCATCCTGAGCCGCTGCGGCGAACCGCAAACGCTGGCCCAGCTGGCTGACCTGGGATTTCGCGACGGCAGCTACTGCGCGGAGAGCATTATCGGCACCTGCGCGCTGTCGCTGGCCGCGATGCAGGGGCAGCCGATCAACACCGCCGGCGATCGGCATTTTAAGCAGGCCCTGCAGCCATGGAGCTTTTGTTCGACGCCGGTGTTTGATAATCACGGGCGGCTATTCGGCTCCATCTCCCTCGGTTGCCTGGTGGAGAATCAATCCAGCGCCGACCTTTCCCTGACGCTGGCCATCGCCCGCGAGGTGGGCAATTCACTGCTCACCGACAGCCTGCTGGCGGAATCCAACCGCCACCTCAATCAGATGTACGGCCTGCTGGAGAGCATGGACGATGGGGTGATGGCGTGGAACGAGCAGGGCGTCCTGCAGTTTCTCAATGTTCAGGCGGCGAGACTGCTGCATCTTGATGCCCAGGCCAGCCAGGGGAAAAATATCGCCGATCTGGTGACCCTCCCTGCGCTGCTGCGCCGCGCCATCAAACACGCCCGCGGCCTGAATCACGTCGAAGTCACCTTTGAAAGTCAGCATCAGTTTGTCGACGCGGTGATCACCTTAAAACCGATTGTCGAGGCGCAAGGCAACAGCTTTATCCTGCTCCTGCACCCGGTGGAGCAGATGCGGCAGCTGATGACCAGCCAGCTCGGTAAAGTCAGCCACACCTTTGAGCAGATGTCTGCTGACGATCCGGAAACCCGGCGCCTGATCCACTTTGGCCGCCAGGCGGCGCGCGGCGGCTTCCCGGTGCTGCTGTGCGGCGAAGAGGGGGTCGGGAAAGAGCTGCTGAGCCAGGCCATCCACAATGAAAGCGAGCGGGCGGGCGGCCCCTACATCGCCGTCAACTGCCAGCTGTATGCCGACAGCGTGTTGGGCCAGGACTTTATGGGCAGCGCCCCCACTGATGATGAGAATGGCCGCCTGAGCCGGCTTGAGCTGGCCAACGGCGGCACCCTGTTTCTGGAAAAGATTGAGTATCTGGCGCCGGAGCTGCAGTCGGCTCTGCTGCAGGTCATTAAGCAGGGAGTGCTCACCCGCCTTGACGCCCGGCGCCTGATCCCGGTGGATGTGAAGGTGATCGCCACCACCACCGTCGATCTGGCCAACCTGGTGGAGCAGAACCGCTTTAGCCGCCAGCTGTACTATGCGCTGCACTCGTTCGAGATCGTCATCCCGCCGCTGCGCGCCCGACGCAACAGTATTCCGTCGCTGGTGCATAACCGGTTGAAGAGCCTGGAGAAGCGTTTCTCTTCGCGACTGAAAGTGGACGATGACGCGCTGGCGCAGCTGGTGGCCTACTCGTGGCCGGGGAATGATTTTGAGCTCAACAGCGTCATTGAGAATATCGCCATCAGCAGCGACAACGGCCACATTCGCCTGAGTAATCTGCCGGAATATCTCTTTTCCGAGCGGCCGGGCGGGGATAGCGCGTCATCGCTGCTGCCGGCCAGCCTGACCTTTAGCGCCATCGAAAAGGAAGCTATTATTCACGCCGCCCGAGTGACCAGCGGGCGGGTGCAGGAGATGTCGCAGCTGCTCAATATCGGCCGCACCACCCTATGGCGCAAAATGAAGCAGTACGATATTGACGCCAGCCAGTTCAAGCGCAAGCATCAGGCCTAGTCTCCTCGATACGCGCCATGGAGAACAGGGCATCCGACAGGCGATTGCTGTAGCGTTTGAGCGCGTCGCGCAGCGGATGCACGCGGTCCATGGCCGTCAGCAGGCGTTCGAGCCGACGGGACTGGGTGCGCGCCACGTGCAGCTGGGCAGAGGCGAGATTCTTCCCCGGGATCACGAACTGTTTTAACGGGCCGCTCTCGGCCATATTGCGGTCGATAAGCCGCTCCAGGGCGGTGATCTCCTCTTCGCCGATCGTCTGGCTCAGGCGGGTCAGGCCCCGCGCATCGCTGGCCAGTTCAGCCCCCAGCACAAACAGCGTCTGCTGAATATGGTGCAGGCTTTCCCGCAGCCCGGCGTCGCGGGTCGTGGCGTAGCAGACGCCCAGCTGGGATATCAGTTCATCGACGGTGCCGTAGGCCTCGACGCGAATATGGTCTTTCTCGATGCGGCTGCCGCCGTACAGGGCGGTGGTGCCTTTATCCCCGGTGCGGGTATAGATACGGTACATTCAGTTTCTCTCACTTAACGGCAGGACTTTAACCAGCTGCCCGGCGTTGGCGCCGAGCGTACGCAGATGATCGTCGCTATCGGTGACGTGTCCGGTAGCCAGCGGCGCGTCCGCCGGCAGCTGGGCATGAGTGAGGGCTATCTCGCCGGACGCGCTGAGCCCGATACCCACCCGCAGGGGCGAGCTTCTGGCCGCCAGGGCGCCCAGCGCAGTGGCGTCACCGCCTCCGTCATAGGTTATGGTCTGGCAGGGGACCCCCTGCTCCTCCAGCCCCCAGCACAGCTCATTGATGGCGCCGGCATGGTGCCCGCGCGGATCGTAAAACAGGCGTACGCCTGGCGGTGAAAGCGACATGACGGCCCCCTCGTTAACACTCAGAATGCCTGGCGGAAAATCGCGGCAATCTCCTGCTCGTTGCCTTTACGCGGGTTCGAGAACGCATTGCCGTCTTTCAGAGCCATCTCCGCCATGTAGGGGAAGTCGGCCTCTTTTACTCCCAGATCGCGCAGATGCTGCGGAATACCGATATCCATCGACAAACGCGTGATAGCGGCGATGGCTTTTTCCGCCGCGTCGAGGGTGGACAGTCCGGTGATATTTTCGCCCATCAGTTCAGCGATATCGGCGAATTTCTCCGGATTGGCGATCAGGTTGTAGCGGGCCACATGCGGCAGCAGGACAGCGTTGGCCACGCCGTGCGGCATGTCGTACAGGCCGCCCAGCTGGTGCGCCATGGCGTGCACGTAGCCGAGGTTGGCGTTATTGAAAGCCATCCCGGCCAGCAGAGAGGCATAGGCCATGTTTTCCCGCGCCTGCAGATTGCTGCCGAGGGCCACGGCCTGGCGCAGGTTGCGGGCGATGAGGCGGATCGCCTGCATGGCGGCGGCGTCCGTCACCGGGTTAGCGTCTTTGGAGATATAGGCCTCTACGGCGTGGGTCAGGGCATCCATCCCGGTCGCCGCGGTCAGGGCGGCCGGTTTACCGATCATCAGCAGCGGATCGTTGATGGAGACCGATGGCAGGTTGCGCCAACTGACGATCACAAACTTCACTTTGGTTTGGGTGTTGGTCAGGACGCAGTGGCGGGTGACCTCGCTGGCGGTGCCGGCAGTGGTGTTGACCGCGACGATAGGCGGCAGCGGGTTGGTCAGGGTCTCGATTCCCGCATACTGGTACAGATCGCCCTCATGGGTGGCGGCGATGCCGATGCCTTTACCGCAGTCGTGCGGGCTGCCGCCGCCCACGGTGACGATGATGTCGCACTGTTCGCGGCGAAACACGGCGAGGCCGTCACGCACGTTGGTGTCTTTCGGGTTCGGCTCGACGCCGTCAAAGATCGCCACCTCGATCCCGGCCTCCCGCAGATAATGCAGGGTTTTGTCCACCGCGCCATCTTTAATTGCCCGCAGGCCTTTGTCGGTGACCAGCAGGGCTTTTTTCCCCCCCAGCAGCTGGCAGCGTTCGCCGACTACGGAAATGGCGTTGGGGCCAAAAAAGTTAACGTTTGGCACCAGATAATCAAACATACGATAGCTCATAATATACCTTCTCGCTTCAGGTTATAATGCGGAAAAACAATCCAGGGCGCACTGGGCTAATAATTTATCCTGCTCGACCGTACCTCCGCTAACGCCGACGGCGCCAATTACCTGCTCATTAAAAATAACTGGCAGGCCGCCGCCAAAAATAATAATTCGCTGTTGGTTGGTTAGCTGAAGACCATACAGAGATTGTCCTGGCTGGACCGCTGACGTAATTTCATGGGTACCTTGCTTCAGGCTGCAGGCGCTCCAGGCTTTATTCAGGGAAATATCGCAGCTGGAGACGAAGGCCTCGTCCATCCGCTGGATAAGCAGCGTGTTGCCTCCGCGGTCAACCACGGAAAACACCACCGCCACCTTGATCTCAGTGGCTTTTTTTTCCACCGCCGCCGCCATTTGCTGGGCGGCGGCCAGGGTGATTGTCTGAACTTGTTGGCTCTTGTTCATCATTCTCTCCCGCACCAGGATAACGCTGGCGCGAATAGTCAGTAGGGGGTGATAGTAAAAAACCATTACCATTCGGTTGGCTTGCTTTATTTTTGTCAGCGTTATTTTGTCGCCCGCCATGATTTAGTCAATAGGGTTAAAATAGCGTCGGCAAAACGTAATTAAGGGCGTTTTTTATTAATTGATTTACATCATTGCGGGCGATCACATTTTTTATTTTTGCCGCCGGAGTAAAGTTTCATAGTGAAACTGTCGGTAGATTTCGTGTGCCAAATTGAAACGAAATTAAATTTATTTTTTTCACCACTGGCTCATTTAAAGTTCCGCTATTGCCGGTAATGGCCGGGCGGCAACGACGCTGGCCCGGCGTATTCGCTACCGTCTGCGGATTTCACCTTTTGAGCCGATGAACAATGAAAAGATCAAAACGATTTGCAGTACTGGCCCAGCGCCCCGTCAATCAGGACGGGCTGATTGGCGAGTGGCCTGAAGAGGGGCTGATCGCCATGGACAGCCCCTTTGACCCTGTCTCTTCAGTAAAAGTGGACAACGGTCTGATCGTCGAACTGGACGGCAAACGCCGGGACCAGTTTGACATGATCGACCGGTTTATCGCCGATTACGCGATCAACGTTGAGCGCACAGAGCAGGCAATGCGCCTGGAGGCGGTGGAAATAGCCCGCATGCTGGTGGATATTCACGTCAGCCGGGAGGAGATCATTGCCATCACTACCGCCATCACGCCGGCCAAAGCGGTCGAGGTGATGGCGCAGATGAACGTGGTGGAGATGATGATGGCGCTGCAGAAGATGCGTGCCCGCCGGACCCCCTCCAACCAGTGCCACGTCACCAATCTCAAAGATAATCCGGTGCAGATTGCCGCTGACGCCGCCGAGGCCGGGATCCGCGGCTTCTCAGAACAGGAGACCACGGTCGGTATCGCGCGCTACGCGCCGTTTAACGCCCTGGCGCTGTTGGTCGGTTCGCAGTGCGGCCGCCCCGGCGTGTTGACGCAGTGCTCGGTGGAAGAGGCCACCGAGCTTGAGCTGGGCATGCGTGGCTTAACCAGCTACGCCGAGACGGTGTCGGTCTACGGCACCGAGGCGGTATTTACCGACGGCGATGATACGCCGTGGTCAAAGGCGTTCCTCGCCTCGGCCTACGCCTCCCGCGGGTTGAAAATGCGCTACACCTCCGGCACCGGATCCGAAGCGCTGATGGGCTATTCGGAGAGCAAGTCGATGCTCTACCTCGAATCGCGCTGCATCTTCATTACCAAAGGCGCCGGGGTTCAGGGACTGCAAAACGGCGCGGTGAGCTGTATCGGCATGACCGGTGCTGTGCCGTCGGGCATTCGGGCGGTGCTGGCGGAAAACCTGATTGCCTCTATGCTCGACCTCGAAGTGGCGTCCGCCAACGACCAGACTTTCTCCCACTCGGATATTCGCCGCACCGCGCGCACCCTGATGCAGATGTTGCCGGGCACCGACTTTATTTTCTCCGGCTACAGCGCGGTGCCGAACTACGACAACATGTTCGCCGGCTCGAACTTCGATGCGGAAGATTTTGATGATTACAACATCCTGCAGCGTGACCTGATGGTTGACGGCGGCCTGCGTCCGGTGACCGAGGCGGAAACCATTGCCATTCGCCAGAAAGCGGCGCGGGCGATCCAGGCGGTTTTCCGCGAGCTGGGGCTGCCGCCGATCGCCGACGAGGAGGTGGAGGCCGCCACCTACGCGCACGGCAGCAACGAGATGCCGCCGCGTAACGTGGTGGAGGATCTGAGCGCGGTGGAAGAGATGATGAAGCGCAACATCACCGGCCTCGATATTGTCGGCGCGCTGAGCCGCAGCGGCTTTGAGGATATCGCCAGCAATATTCTCAATATGCTGCGCCAGCGGGTCACCGGCGATTACCTGCAGACCTCGGCCATTCTCGATCGGCAATTCGAGGTGGTGAGCGCGGTCAACGACATCAATGACTATCAGGGGCCGGGCACCGGCTATCGCATCTCTGCCGAACGCTGGGCGGAGATCAAAAATATTCCGGGCGTGGTTCAGCCTGACACCATTGAATAAGGCGGTATTCCTGTGCAACAGACAACCCAAATTCAGCCCTCTTTTACCCTGAAAACCCGCGAGGGCGGGGTGGCTTCTGCCGATGAACGTGCCGATGAAGTGGTGATCGGCGTCGGCCCTGCCTTCGATAAACACCAGCATCACACGCTGATCGATATGCCCCATGGCGCGATCCTCAAAGAGCTGATTGCCGGGGTGGAAGAAGAGGGGCTTCACGCCCGGGTGGTGCGCATTCTGCGCACGTCCGACGTCTCCTTTATGGCCTGGGATGCGGCCAACCTGAGCGGCTCGGGGATCGGCATCGGTATCCAGTCGAAGGGGACCACGGTCATCCATCAGCGCGATCTGCTGCCGCTCAGCAACCTGGAGCTGTTCTCCCAGGCGCCGCTGCTGAGGCTGGAGACCTACCGGCAGATTGGCAAAAACGCCGCGCGCTATGCGCGCAAAGAGTCACCTTCGCCGGTGCCGGTGGTGAACGATCAGATGGTGCGGCCGAAATTTATGGCCAAAGCCGCGCTATTTCATATCAAAGAGACCAAACATGTGGTGCAGGACGCCGAGCCCGTCACCCTGCACGTCGACTTAGTAAGGGAGTGACCATGAGCGAGAAAACCATGCGCGTGCAGGATTATCCGTTAGCCACCCGCTGCCCGGAGCATATCCTGACGCCTACCGGCAAACCATTGACCGATATTACCCTCGAGAAGGTGCTCTCTGGCGAGGTGGGCCCGCAGGATGTGCGGATCTCCCGCCAGACCCTTGAGTACCAGGCGCAGATTGCCGAGCAGATGCAGCGCCATGCGGTGGCGCGCAATTTTCGCCGCGCGGCGGAGCTTATCGCCATTCCTGACGAGCGCATTCTGGCTATCTATAACGCGCTGCGCCCGTTCCGCTCCTCGCAGGCGGAGCTGCTGGCGATCGCCGACGAGCTGGAGCACACCTGGCATGCGACAGTGAATGCCGCCTTTGTCCGGGAGTCGGCGGAAGTGTATCAGCAGCGGCATAAGCTGCGTAAAGGAAGCTAAGCGGAGGTCAGCATGCCGTTAATAGCCGGGATTGATATCGGCAACGCCACCACTGAGGTGGCGCTGGCGTCCGACGACCCGCAGGCGAGGGCGTTTGTTGCCAGCGGGATCGTCGCGACGACGGGCATGAAAGGGACGCGGGACAATATCGCCGGGACCCTCGCCGCGCTGGAGCAGGCCCTGGCGAAAACACCGTGGTCGATGAGCGATGTCTCTCGCATCTATCTTAACGAAGCCGCGCCGGTGATTGGCGATGTGGCGATGGAAACCATCACCGAGACCATTATCACCGAATCGACCATGATCGGTCATAACCCGCAGACTCCGGGCGGGGTGGGCGTTGGCGTGGGGACGACTATGGCCCTCGGGCGGCTGGCGACGCTGCCGGCGGCGCAGTATGCCGAGGGGTGGATCGTACTGATTGACGACGCCGTCGATTTCCTTGACGCCGTGTGGTGGCTCAATGAGGCGCTCGACCGGGGGATCAACGTGGTGGCGGCGATCCTCAAAAAGGACGACGGCGTGCTGGTGAACAACCGCCTACGTAAAACCCTGCCGGTGGTGGATGAAGTGACGCTGCTGGAGCAGGTCCCGGAGGGGGTGATGGCGGCGGTGGAAGTGGCTGCGCCGGGCCAGGTGGTGCGGATCCTGTCGAATCCCTACGGGATCGCCACCTTCTTCGGGCTAAGCCCGGAAGAGACCCAGGCCATCGTCCCCATCGCCCGCGCCCTGATTGGCAACCGTTCAGCGGTGGTGCTCAAGACCCCGCAGGGGGACGTACAGTCGCGGGTGATCCCGGCGGGCAACCTCTACATTAGCGGCGAAAAGCGCCGCGGAGAGGCCGATGTCGCCGAGGGCGCGGAAGCCATCATGCAGGCGATGAGCGCCTGCGCTCCGGTACGCGATATCCGCGGCGAACCGGGCACCCACGCCGGCGGCATGCTTGAGCGGGTGCGCAAGGTAATGGCGTCCCTGACCGGCCATGAGATGAGCGCGATATATATCCAGGATCTGCTGGCAGTGGATACGTTTATTCCGCGCAAGGTGCAGGGCGGGATGGCCGGCGAGTGCGCCATGGAGAATGCCGTCGGGATGGCGGCGATGGTGAAAGCGGATCGCCTGCAAATGCAGGTTATCGCCCGCGAACTGAGCGCCCGACTGCAGACCGAGGTGGTGGTGGGCGGCGTGGAGGCCAACATGGCCATCGCCGGGGCGTTAACCACTCCCGGCTGTGCGGCGCCGCTGGCGATCCTCGACCTCGGTGCCGGCTCGACGGATGCGGCGATCGTCAACGCGGAGGGGCAGATAACGGCGGTCCATCTCGCCGGGGCGGGGAATATGGTCAGCCTGTTGATTAAAACCGAGTTAGGCCTCGAGGATCTTTCGCTGGCGGAAGCGATTAAAAAATACCCGCTGGCCAAAGTGGAAAGCCTGTTCAGTATTCGTCATGAGAATGGCGCGGTGGAGTTCTTTCGGGAAGCCCTCAGCCCGGCGGTGTTCGCCAAAGTGGTGTACATCAGGGAGGGCGAACTGGTGCCGATCGATAACGCCAGCCCGCTGGAAAAAATTCGTCTCGTGCGCCGGCAGGCGAAAGAGAAAGTGTTTGTCACCAACTGCCTGCGCGCGCTGCGCCAGGTCTCACCCGGCGGTTCCATTCGCGATATCGCCTTTGTGGTGCTGGTGGGCGGCTCATCGCTGGACTTTGAGATCCCGCAGCTTATCACGGAAGCCTTGTCGCACTATGGCGTGGTCGCCGGGCAGGGCAATATTCGGGGAACAGAAGGGCCGCGCAATGCGGTCGCCACCGGGCTGGTACTGGCCGGTCAGGCGAATTAAACGGGCGCTCGCGCCAGCCTCTCTCTTTAACGTGCTATTTCAGGATGCCGATAATGAACCAGACTTCTACCTTAACCGGGCAGTGCGTGGCCGAGTTTCTTGGCACCGGATTGCTCATTTTCTTCGGCGCGGGCTGCGTCGCTGCGCTGCGGGTCGCCGGGGCCAGCTTTGGTCAGTGGGAGATCAGTATTATCTGGGGCCTTGGCGTCGCCATGGCCATCTACCTGACGGCCGGTGTCTCCGGCGCGCACCTTAATCCGGCGGTGACCATTGCCCTGTGGCTGTTCGCCTGTTTTGAACGCCGCAAGGTGCTGCCGTTTATTGTTGCCCAGACGGCCGGGGCCTTCTGCGCCGCCGCGCTGGTGTATGGGCTCTATCGCCAGCTGTTTCTCGATCTTGAACAGAGTCAGCATATCGTGCGCGGCACTGCCGCCAGCCTTAACCTGGCCGGGGTCTTTTCCACGTACCCGCATTCACATATCACTTTTATACAGGCGTTTGCCGTGGAGACCACCATCACGGCAATCCTGATGGCGATGATCATGGCCCTGACCGACGACGGCAACGGAATTCCGCGCGGGCCGCTGGCGCCGTTGCTGATTGGCTTGCTGATCGCCGTGATCGGCGCGTCGATGGGGCCGCTAACCGGCTTTGCACTGAATCCGGCGCGCGACTTCGGCCCAAAACTGTTTACCAGTCTGGCCGGCTGGGGCGCGATCGCCTTTACCGGCGGGCAGTCGATACCCTACTTTTGGGTGCCGCTGCTGGCGCCGGTGGTGGGGGCGATTATCGGGGCGTTTTTGTATCGCAAGCTTATCGGCCGCCATCTGCCGTGCGAATGCGGTATCGATGAGTAAAGCGGGACCCGCCGCAGCGCGGCGGGTTTCCCCGGCCTGATGCCGGGGAGCAGGGTTATTTTTTGATGACCGCGCTGAGATCGCCGAGTTTAGCGGCGGGGTTCTTGTGGCACTCCTGCAGCATTTTCGGTACCGAGACGGTTTCGACTTCATGCCAGTCGACATAGTCGCCGCCGCTGAAGTCGGTGTTGCGATTCACGACCCAGAAGGCCACGGGGGTCATGCTTTTCGGGTTCATATCCATAAACTCCTGACAGGTCATATTCTGCGGTGTGGTTTCCTGAACCGCGAACGCCGGGCTGGTCATCAGACAGAATGTGGTGGCCGCCGCGGTCAACACGAGTGCTTTAGGTAAATTCATTTTCTTCTCCAGTGATAAAATACGGCTTAAGCCTGGGCGTGCTTCATCTTATTGCGCAGGACCAGAAAGCCGATGGCGCTAAATATCATTTCAACGCCGATAAATGCGGTGATAAATAACCAGCTTTGCTGCGGATTCATGGCCAGCCACAGACAGGCGATAAGTAAATCCAGCAGGCCAATAAAAATATTCCAGCCAGCGCCGCTTTGTTTTCGGGTTTTACATCCGCTGACGATGCGGGAAATACCGCCGAGAACAAATAAAAAGCCAAATAAAATGGCCAGACTGCTCATACCGTTGAGGGGATTGACAACAAAGCTCAGGCCGAGCACGATCCAGGCGATGGCGAAGATCAGCGCCACCAGGCGTGATTTCCAGTGCTGCTGGCGGAAGACAATCAAGCTGTACAGTGAATAGAAGCCACAGATCATCAACAACATGCCGGTTACCACGGCGAGATACCAACCGGCGGCCAACGGCCAGGCCAGGCAACAGGCCCCGCAGATAAACAGCAGGGCGGCCATCATGCCGGCATGCCGTTTATATCGTAAGAAGATGCGTGGACTAAACGCATTTAAAGTGTAATGGCTAAACATAAACATAATTGCTCCGCAGATCCCGGTAGGCGGCCTGGCGCTGAAATAAACGTATGGTTTATTCCGCGGGCCAAAAAAAATGTCTGAGGAAAATAGTAGGCCGCGGTATCGCCAGGCGTAAATAAGAGCGCCGAGGTCACTTTATACGTCTGGTCTGACAGCTGTCAGACCAGGCCCGCAATATCGCTTCCGGGCTCTGATTCTCAATAACCACGATATTTTTTAAGCTGGCTGCGTTTGGTGATGCTTACCGATTTTAATCAGGAGTTAACAATGAAAAAAGTCATTCTGGCTAGCCTGCTGGCAACCATGATGGGTACCTCTCCGGTGTGGGCGGCAGACAGCGCGACGGCAGCGCCAACCGCGGCAGCCACGGCGCAGGTACAGAAAGAAGCTGCCGATGTGCTGCAGGTGGCGGTGCAGGGCGCGAACGCGATGCGCGACGTCCAGTTCGCCCGTCTGGCGCTGTTCCACGGCCAGCCGGAGAGCGCCAAAAAACTGACTGACGACGCCGCCGCGCTGCTGGCCGCCGATGACGCCAGCTGGGCGAAGTTCGTGAAAACTGACGCCACAGCAAAAATGATCGCCGATCGCTATGTGGTGATCAACGCGACCGTCGCCCTGTCTGAAGACTACGTGGCCACGCCGGAAAAAGAGAGTGCCATTAAATCTGCCAACGAAAAGCTGGCGAAAGGTGACCAGAAAGGGGCTATCGATACCCTGCGTCTGGCCGGCATCGGCGTGATCGAGAACCAGTATCTGATGCCGCTCAACCAGACCCGTAAAGCGGTGGCGCAGGCGCAAAAACTGCTGAAAGCCGGGAAGTATTACGAAGCGAATCTGGTGCTGAAGGGCGCTGAAGAGGGCATTGTGGTGGATAGCGAGATGCTGGTGGCAGGCAACTGATCCTCGTTCCACCCTGAGAGAGCGCAGAGGAAGAAACTGACATGGATGTCCCCTTAACGCTCGGGCAGGCGGACTGCCCGAGCGGAACGGCTAGCGGCCGATCAGGGCGTTGATTTCGCCGTCGATCTCGCGCATGACGCCGGTGATGTGCTGTACCACCTCCAGACAGCTTGCCGGCGTCAGCGAATCAGGTCGCTTAGCCTCAAAAGGGGCGCACAGTTGCTGTAGCGCAGTAATCCCCAGAATTTGTGCTGAACCGTGCAGACGGTGCAGCGCTCGCAGAAAGGTCTGCGGTTCATGCCGGGCGATAGCCTGTCCGGCGGCCTGCAAATCTGTGGCCGACGCATCGCGGAACGTCTCCAGTATTTCAGTCATCAGCGCCTGGTCTCCCCCCGTATTTTCGGTCAGCACGCTGAGCTTCAGGTGCCGGGTGACGTTAGGTGATGCGCGGCCCTCCGCTAAACGGCTAAGCTCATGGCTCAGCGTCTGAACCGACACCGGCTTAAACAGACACATATTCATGCCGCTGGCCAGACACGCCTCCCGTGACTGCGGCAGCGCGCTGGCGGTCACGCCCCAAATGACCAGGCCCGGATAGCGACGGCGTAACGAGGCCGCCAACGCCAGACCATCTTTCCTGGGCATATTGAGGTCCGTGATCAGCAGATCGTAATGTTTGCTGGCGAGCTTATTCTCCGCCTCTTCACCGTCGCAGGCTTCATCGACGCTATAGCCAATGGTGCTGAGCTGGCGTTTAAGCAGCAGCCGGTTGGTGGGGTGGTCGTCCGCTATCAATATCGCCAGCCCGGGCAGGGCCTGCGGCCTGGTGGGCAATGCCTGCGGCGCATGAAGCGCGCAGTGACTCGCCTTGACCGGCAGGGTGATGGTGAAAGTTGTCCCCACCCCCGGGTGACTGACCATCTCCAGTCGACCCTGCATCAGCGCAACCAGCTCTTTGCAAATGACCAGCCCCAGTCCGGAGCCGGTCTGCTGGCGCCCCTGGCGCGCCTGAGCATAGCGGTGGAAGAGAGTAGCCTGCTCTGCTTCACTGATCCCGCAGCCGCTGTCGCTGACGATGAGCGTCAGCTCCCCCTGCGTCTCATCCGCTTGCACCAGCCGGCAACTGACCTGAATCGCACCCTCGGCGGTAAACTTCAGCGCATTGCCGATGAGATTATTGAGGATTTGCCGTAGCGCCTGCGGGTCGAGCCACAGCATGATCCCTTCCTGCAGCGCGTTATGGTGGTGCAGAACGATGCCCTTTTGCTGCGCCAGCGCGTCGAAGGTGTGGCATTGCTGCGACACTAACTGTGCGACATCGCTCCACTGCGGGGTGATCTGGTATTTTCCCGACTCAATCTTGTCGATATCAAGAATATTGCCGATAAGTCCCAGCAGGGTTTGCGCCGTCGACCCCGCCAGCTCGATCGCCTCTTTACGCTGGCCGCCGTTCAGCTCCGGTTTCGCCAGCAGCTCCAGAAAGCCGACGATGGCGCTCACCGGCGTGCGCAGCTCGTGGCTCATGCTGGCCAGAAAGCGACTCTTCGCTTTTGTCGCCTGAACGGCTTTATCTTTCTCGTGCTCCAGCGCACAGGAGAGCGCCTCCTTCTGCGCCAGCTCGTCTTCCAGCCGCTGTTGGGAGTCTTTGCGTTTGCGTACTTCCCGGCACAGGGAGAGTCCCCAGCCGAGGCTGATGGCGATCAGCACCAGCGCAAAGGCGATCAGCTGGTAAAACTGGCGGCTGTACTGGCTCCAGTTCTCGATTTGCTGGCTGGATATTTTCGACCACTTCTCGGTCATCTGCAGAATATCCCGTGGTGGAATCGCCTGCAGCGCTTTGCCAAGAATGGCGGCCAGCACCGGTTCATCGCGCGGGATGGCCAGCCGAATGGCGGCGACCGGGAGTCCGTCGATGCGGGTGTAGTGCAGGCCCTGCGGATAGTAGTGATCGATCATATAGCGGGCGGAGAGTTCCGAGGCCACGGCGGCATCCACTTCGCCTTCTTCCACCATCTTCATGGCGATACCAACGTTATCTGTCTCCACCCAGTTGACCTGTGGAAAGCGCGTTTTCAGGTCGTGGGCGGCAATCGGCCCCACCGGCAGGGCGATCCGCGCCGATCGCGTCAGCAGATGCGGGTCGGGCGCGCTGCCGCGAGCAACCAGCACAAAGGCCACGTTAATGAGCGGATCGCTGAGGGTGACGTAGGCCTGCGGCTGCGAATTGAGGGTGGCGGCGGGCATGATCGCCCAGTCCTCTTTTTCCATGCGCTTTGCCAGATCGTGGCGATTGCGCACCAGGATGGGTTCAAACTGTAGTCCGGTCTGCAGTGAGAAAATATTCAGCATATCGGCCATGATGCCGCGCAGCTCATCTTCGTCATCCACCAGGGTAAACGGCGGAAAGTAGGGGTTGACCAGCAGGCGGACGCGACGATGCTTCTGCAGCCAGCGCTGCTCCTCGGCGCTAAAGGGGAGGGGGGTATTGAGAAACGACAGATCACCGCGGTTGAGCCAGTTTTGCATGATCCGCATCGCGGTATCGCTGTCGATGGCATGAATGAAACGATCGAGGATCTGGTGTAACTCCGGCCGATCGTCGCGGGTGACGAAGCGGTTGTGTTGCTCCTGCTGACGAAAATAGTGCGCAATGACCAACGATTGCGAGAAATACTTCGAGATACAGTGGCCAGTGGTGATGTTGTTGCCAATGAAATACTGATTTTCACCGCTGACCACCGAGGCAAGCGCCTGATAGTCGCTATCGTAAAGGGTGATTTTGGCGTTGGGAAACGCCTGCTGAATAATATCGAAAAAGGCGCATTCGCGGGTGCAGGCCAGCGTAACGCGGCGGTCAGTGGTCAGCGGCGGCAGGGGGGATTTCAGCGAGGTCACCAGCGCCGGCCAGGTTTTAAGCAGCGGCGCGGATTGATCCAGGCCCGGGGCGAGCGCATCCCGGTGCGCCACCTGAGTGAGCAGGGTATCCACCTGCCGGTCGGCCAGGGCGGTGAGCGCCTGCTGCTCGGTGTCATACTGGCGGATAATCACCTTCAGTCCGAGGCTGTGCGCCATCAGCGCCAGATAGTCGGCGTTAATGCCCTGATAACTTTTCTCGTCGCCGTCATAGACGATGGGCGTCCTCTCGGGAAGCCAGGTGCCGATGGTCAGCGTCGGTTGCCCGGCCAGCCAGGCTTTCTCCTTACCGCTAAGCGGAATATCGATCGCCGCGATATGAGAATGGCTCTTCAGCTCCAGCTGTTTCATGGCATACGTGGCAGGAGAGAGACTCAGCGCCAACCCGACAACGACGGATAAAATAAGACGAACCACCATGCCATCACCCTATTTTATTGCGTTGCGCAAAGTCATAAAGCTCAAGCAGGGAGCTGCAGCCTAATTTATCCATCAGACGGACCTTATAGGTGCTTACCGTCTTATTGCTGATATTCATTTTGCTGCCGATGGTGGTGTAGTCGACGCCACAGAGGATATAGCGGAAGACCTTCATCTCCTGCGTTGACAGCGTATCCAGTCGGTCCTGATCGGTGATGCCGTGGGTGCAGAAGCGCTCCAGTGAAAAAGGGAAATAGCTGTAGCCATTATTGGCCGCGTCGATCGCGGCGAGGATATTATTCATTCCCTCTTTTTTACTCACAAAACCGTTGGCCCCGCAGTCGGCGCTGCGTTTGCCGTAGAACAGTTCATTCTTCGCGGAAATGACGATAATTTTTCCCCGGTAACGGCGTTTGCGCAGCTGCTCCAGAACGTCGATGCCGCTGAGCTCCGGAATATCGACATCGACAATCAGCAGGTCAGGCTGCATGCTTTCTGCGGTCTGCACCGCATGGGCGCCGCTGTCGAGTTCTGCCGCGACGGTAATGCCGTTGGTGTCGAGAAGATTGCGAATGGCGATACGTGCCAATGGATGATCGTCAATGATTATCGCATTCATGGGGGCGTAAATCCTGATATGAAAAAAGAAGGGCGATGCCTGGTGCAGGTGCGGCGGAGGTTATTTTTATCGGTGCCGTAATAAGGCGCAATTGTAACACAAATCGTTTTCGGCCGGGAAAATATTGTGGATGAGTGCTTGTTGAATATATTTGCATATCTGGATGACAGCTGTAGGAACAGGCGTTCACTGACTTCAGCGCTGTCTGCTGTTAAAAAAAATGCAAACGATTAATCTGCTCTTTTTAAGGTGAGTAGCCCGGAATTCCCTCCGGCAACAGCTGGCAGGTAAATAATAACAATGGCAAAAGAAAAGCGCGCCCTCTGGCGAAAATGGGGTTGGAAACGTCTGATGGCAGGAATAATCATTCTGGCAATAAGTAGCGTCGCGACGGGAAAGAATATCGCACCCGATGAGGTACGGACTCGCGATATGATGCGCTGTCAGGATTATCTGCAACTGGACCCGCGCACCTGGACGCCGATGGTGATCTGGTTGATGAACGATCCTTTTTCTCTGCAGCCGCCGGAGTGGACCGACTTTCATGAAGCTGAACTGGTGCTGACGCCGATCCTCACCGAAATCTGCCGCCAGGAGCCAGATGCCTGGCTGACTTCGCTGCGTGAACGGCTCAATTCTTATCAGCAGGTGCGGTCGCTGAATTAAGCGACCGCGGTAAAGCGGCAGGAAAAGTGACTAAGTGTGCAGTCAGCGGCCTTCTCCTGCGCAAAGGCTCAGCAGCGGCCCGCTTTTTTCGACAGGGCGTCGCAGGTTTTGCTCGCTGGCGTCGGGTTGCTGCCGGCACAGATGGCATCCGAGACGGTACTGCCGCCGCCCAGTGGGATCAGCCCGTAAAGTTTCGGCTCGGCGGCTTTTGTCACATAGCATCGATGGCTGGTTTTGCCGATGGTGGCCACAAAATTGGTTTTCACATCCTGCTGCTTCGCATCGGAAATTGTCACCTGTGAAGCATCGACATTAAAAGCAAAGGCGGCGGCCTCTTTCATTTCACTTTCCGTCGCCATTGGCGGTTTAGCTACGCAACCCATTAATAACAGTGCCAGACAGGTACTGATTGATATATCCCGTATTTTCATCATTTCATCCTTTTTGTGAGTCAACGGGTTATATATAAGAGGGGCGAGAGGGGAGTATTGATTTCGATCAGCTGGTGCAGGCTATGGTTATTTTTCAGATATTGACCTGAATTTTAACGAGCCTGGTTGCTGCCGCTGCTGCCGTTTGCTCTCCTGCGTGCCGGCTACCTTCTTTTGCATTCATTTCCCGGCGGCAGAAAAATCTAGTTTTAGCCCAACGCCGACCTCGTTGATTTTGATAAAACGCGCCAGGCTAATCTTAGCCGCAAGATCGGTACAATGGCATGGATAGAGGGAATCTGGGGATAATGCTTTAAGATAATCCCCTGTCTGCGTGAGGCGATCTTCATCGGCATTTTGCAGATGGAATCCGCCAATGACCGACACAATGTGATTCTCTCCGGTAACCTGTTTGGCATATTCGATAATGTTAGCTATTCCCGCGTGAGAACAGCCTGTGACTACCACCAGTCCCTCTTCTGTCTTTATTGCCAACGCAGAATCATCCATAACGTAATCATTAGTGATTTCGCCGTTATCATCCACCGTTTGGCCTACCGGTGTCAGCATCTCGAATTTATTGTCCCTTGGTATTTGACCAAGAAAGATGATGTTTTCAGTGAGTGGATAAGGTTTTTTGCTGCAAATTTTATCGAAGAAGAGATCATTTTGATCGAATCTGTAGTTGATCCCTATAGATTTTGCATCAAAATACTTTGGGTTTAATGCATCTGGATGGCAAACTAAGTTTATCTTTCTCTCAGGCGTGAAATTTAGGCGATCATAATGTTGGGTTAAATGATTGAGGCCCCAGGTATGATCGTTATGCCCATGCGATAAAACGATACTATCGATGGTGGTTAAATCAATTTGCAACGTTTGCGCATTCTGCAAAAAAACATCCGAATATCCGGTATCGAAAAGGATTTTTTGTCCATCATGCTCAATCAGATAGGATACACCAGGCTCACCGACAAGATACCTGTCAATTAATGTATTATTATCAACCAGAACCGTTAATTGCATCAGCAAATCCTCGATGTTGCGCCAACAATATGAAAAGGAAACTCTTTCTATTATGGACCGGTGTTATGCCACATTCATTGCGGATAAGCAATTCACCAACATTTGGCTTGCACGTTAATGCTGGCTAGCCACCTGCAGGAAAAAGAATGGGCACAGCTAAAAAATTCGCAAAGCCCGCTTCTTGCTTGAGTTAGCTATTAATGCAGACGCGGCAACTATCGTGTCAATGGCAGCGGTGGCAGGGCAATCACTGTCTTTCATTCCTGACAACTTAACCTGTCTATGAGTATGCCGGTATTACGCCACGCCCTCGTGGTAGACCGAATGAACGCGACCGTCAGGTCGGGCCGTTCGACATCCACGATCCTGAGGGCTGCAGGGATGGAAATGCGCAATTGCCCGCATCGCTGAACTGACTTGAGAAACGTCGTATCCAGTAGCATTGCTAATGTTGATATATCTTATTTCTATTTGTTATTAATGAATTGTTGACAATATTTAGCTGAACTGATTCAGCTTTATCCCGGCAGGATAAAGTTTTATAAAAATTATGTAGTTAAAATTTAAAGGATTGTAATCAGCTCGCAAGGTAAAAAGATCGTCTGGATTTTATCCGCTATCTTGAAGGGGTTAATAAATCTGCGTTATAAATTGACCGCACTATTTAGAATGAAATGGAAATATCTGAATGCGTTATTCAGATAAATAGTGAAACAAATCTTATTATACTGGTAGCTTCAGGACAGGGTATGTTTATGAAGAATGGAATTATTCTATCAATCGCCGATCGTATCAAAGACGCGCTTCCCATACCAACAGACGAATTCAGGAAAAGGCTTGAAGAGGACTGTTATGTAATATGGAAACTACCGCAATTTTATATCCGGCAAATCACCCAGTCCTCCATCATTCCCGCCTGTACTGATTATATTGAAGCAAAAAATGCAGAGGTACATGGCGCTTATGGTTCTGCCCGCCATTAAAACCAATGGTGAAATCATTCGCAAAGTTCTGTTTGTCACCGTCGGTGCGATGATGGTGACGCTTTCAGTAAAATATTTTACAGGAGTATGAAATGGCAATGGTCAATGAAAATATCGTCATTCGTCTGGCGCAAGACGTAGACATCCCTGAGGTGAAACAATTGCTGGAGCGCTATCACGCTAAAAATCTTGCAGGCGAGCAGCGGGCGAATGGATTTGTCACCACCGATATGACGCAGCAGCAATTAAGCGAACTGAGTTCAGCCGAAAGTGGTGTAGTGATCGCTGTTGATCGTTCATGTAACAAGGTTATTGGCCTGTTGCTCGGCGGATCGTGGGAATTTCTCAGCCCCTGGCCCATGTTTAAATATATGGCAAGTATTCTCAACGAATATCGCTACCAGGGGAAAAAACTGGATGCGGCTAGCTCATATCAGTATGGCCCCATCTGCGTCGCAGAAGAGTATCGTGGTCAGGGCGTGGGCGAGTTGCTGCTTGAGTATCAGCGCAAGGTGTTCGCCCCGCGTTATCCCGTCATCGTTACTTTCGTCAATGTACTGAACCCGCGCTCGTATGCGTTTCATACCCGCAACCAGTTTGAAGACGTCGGTTTCTTTAACTTCAATGGCAATAAGTACCACATGATGGCATTACCGACCTCCTGAGCGTTGGGCTGAAACAGTGCGGTATACCCGGCGGGCGTCTTCGGCGCCTGTCGGCATAAGCGCAGGTCCAGGTTAAGCCGGTGGTTTGCCGATCGCTGTTCTCTTCAGGGAAGGCTGAAAAGGAAAAGGGCCTGCGTTTGCACGTAAGCCCTTGATATCTGGTGGCCCCTGTTGGGTTTGAACCAACGACCAAGCGATTATGAGTTCCTACAGGAACAACCGAAAATCAATAGGTTTGCTTATAAATCATGCGCATAAAGGGCCATTGTATACCAACTAAGGGCCAGTTTGAGCCATTTCTACCGCCACTTTATCGCCACTGGCAAGAGGGATGCGGTTACAAGGATGAGGGAAACTTGTGATACTTATCAGAGTCATGATAATCACTGGTAGATTATACTTCTTGAACCATTTCTATGTTCAACTCATCGGATAAAAAATGACCGTGAAGAAGTATACTGCAATAACTTTAGACACCACTGTTTTTGATGGGAACGGATTGAGGCTGGACAAAGGCTTACTTGCTAGCATGGTTCAATTCAAAACTGCCCCGACTACTTTTGTTTTGACTGATGTAGTTGTCAACGAAATTACCAGTCATATTGAAGAAAGAATAAAAAAGAGCAAACTTTCCCTTGAGAGATCATTGGATAGTATTAGAGAGCACAATATTGTTGAAAGTGCAGATGTAGAATCTCTAAAGAATAAGCTGGGGTCGGCGAAAGATTGTATAGAATTAGCTAAAGAAAAGGTTTCGCAATTTATTGAGTCCACTGGTGCTATAATTCTTGATACAAACGAATATGTAACAGTAAAAGACCTTACGACTAGTTATTTTTCTCAAGAACCGCCATTTGCAGCTGTAGGTGAGAAGCAAAAAGAATTCCCTGATGCAATTTCGTTAATCGCATTGAACAATTGGGCCGGAAAAACTGGTCAGGTGGTTTACGCGATATCTGGTGATAAGGATTGGGCTTCTTACTGTAAATCGAAAGAACTTATTGATTGTTATGAAGATCTTTCTGAGGCCTTAAATCACTTCAACCGTGCGCACAAACCCTATGCGGTCGTTAGTAAATTAGAATCTCGTATCGCTTCTGGCAACTGTCTATCGTTCATGACCCAGTTGTCCGGTCATTTAGGCTACGTCTTTGATGGTGTGGATGTTACACAAGAAGCTGACTCTTCATTTTATTGGGAGCCTGAAGGATGTGAGGTACAATTTATAAATCTGAACTCTATTGATGATAACTTGAGGGTTATCAGAGATACTAAAGATACTATTGTTATTGAAGCCACATTGAATATCTCATTGGAAATAAATGGTATGTTCTCATTATCCAATTTTGATTCAATAGATCGTGATTATGTCAATATGGGCTCTGTGGAAAGAAGTGTCAGTAAAGATTTTGATATTAATATGCTGATTACATTAAGCGGTGATTTTGATGAGGCCAAAGATAATGTTGATGCCTTGGAAATCGATAGAGTTGAAATGATTGATGGTCTTGGGTCAGTATATTTTGGTGAGTTGGAAATGGATTACGAACCTGACTATGAGTAATTCAATCAAACCGGTAAGCCGGTAAGCCGGTATGTAAGCATCCCGGTAAAGCGGACCATTCACATTTAGAGATCTTCCTGCATACTGATTATGTTCCTGGAGGAGATCGCCATGCGCAAAGCCCGATTCACCGAACACCAGATCATCGCCGTTCTGAAGTCCGTCGAAGCCGGACGCACCGTCAAAGATGTGTGCCGCGAAGCCGGGATTTCTGAGGCCTCGTACTACAACTGGAAAGCGAAGTTCGGCGGTATGGAAGCCTCTGATATCAAAAAGATGAAGGACCTCGAAGATGAAAACCGCCGGTTGAAACAGATGTTTGCGGACCTGAGCCTCGAGTGCCGCGCATTGAAAGACGTTATTGAAAAAAAGCTTTAAAACCAGCGATAAAGCGTGAGCTGGTCAGCTATCTACCGCGCAGTTTGCCATGAGCTTACGTCAGGCATGCAGGATATTGTCGCTGAGCAGGACGGTATTTCGTTATCAGCCGGATACGCAACGTGATGAGCCAGTCATTATGGCGCTGACCGTGGCGGCTGAACGCTATCCGCGATACGGATTTAAAAAGCTTTTTCAGGTGCTGCGCAGGCAGGGCAAAAGCTGGAACCATAAGCGCGTTCACCGGATTTACTGCCTGCTGAAACTGAATTTTCGCCGTAAGGGAAAACAGCGCCTGCCAGCGCGCAATCCGGTTCCGCTGGTGACGCCAGAGGCGATGAACCAGAGCTGGTCCATCGATTTTATGCACGATGCGCTGGTGTGCGGCAGACGCTTCCGGACCTTCAACGTGGTGGATGATTTTAACCGCGAAGCACTGGCGATCGAAATTGACCTGAATATCCCGGCGCAGCGGGTCGTAAGAGTGCTGGACAGGATCGTGGCAAACCGCGGATATCCGCTAAAGATGCGGATGGATAACGGTCCGGAACTGGTCTCGCTGACGCTGGCACAATGGGCAGAAGAGCATGGTGTGATGCTGGAGTTTATCAGGCCCGGCAAGCCAACGCAGAATGCCTTTATCGAACGGTTCAACCGGACATACAGAACAGAAATACTGGATTTTTATCTGTTCAGAACACTGAATGAAGCACGGGAAATTACAGAGCGCTGGCTGGCTGAATATAACGGCGAGCGCCCCCACGAATCCCTGAATAACCTGACGCCGGAAGAATACCGGCTGATGGCTGAAACCCCGGAAATCTCAAAAAGTGCGTGGAACTAAAACGGGTGCGCTTACAGCACCAGCGCGCCGCCTGCACCAACGCCGCCGCCGGTGATTGTTTACAACGCCTGCCCGAAGGTCAGCCCCTGTCCGATGCCGGGCAGCGACCCGCTGACTAATGGCGACCTGAGCACGGATATACGCCAGCTTGAAAGTGCCCTACAGAGTTGCGCAATTCAGGTTGATACGGTGAAACAATGCCAGGATGAAATCGATGCAAAAGCCCAACAGTCTGCGAAAAGCCTTAACTGATGCGGTGCCGGTACTGCGTACCAACCCCGACATGCTTTGTCTTCGCCTGGACGATGGCTGCAATACGGCGACGCTGGCGCGCTCCCTGTCGTTTGAAAAGCGGTACACGCTTAACATCGTGGTGACGGATTTCACCGACGATATTGACCTGTTGTTTGTGCCGATTATGGCCTGGCTGCGCGTCAATCAGCCGGACATCATGACAACCGATGAAGGAAGAAAAAAGGGCTTTATCTGGTATGCCGACATTAATAACGACAGTAGCCTAGATGTCAGCATCAGCCTGTTGCTGACCGAGCGAACGCTGGTCAAAGAGATCGACGGCGCGCTGCACGTTGAGAACATCCCGGAGCCGACACCGCCGGAGCCGGTAGCGCGCCCCGTTGAGATGTGGAGTAATGGCGAACGGGTGAGTAAATGGGATGAATGACTTCAAACCCTTTGAGGACAAGCTTGCCGGGTTGATAGCGGCCCTTTCTCCTGCCGGACGTCGCCGGATGACCGCCGACATTGCGAAGAAACTACGCCAGCGGCAACAGCAGCGCATTAAATCGCAGAAAGCCCCGGATGGTACGCCATTTGCCCCGCGTAAGCGCCAGCCCGTCAGAGCAAAGCAAGGCCGGATTAAGCGCGAAATGTTCGCGAAACTGCGTACCAGCCGCTATATGAAAGCGAGCGGCGGCGACAGCGCGGCGGTGGTGGAATTTACCGGGAAAGTGCAGCGCATCGCCCGCGTGCATCAGCTCGGGCTCAAGGATAAACCATCCCCCAAAAGCGCCGCCGTCGAGTACCCACAGCGTCAGCTCCTGGGCTTTACCGAAGATGACCGGCAGCTTGTGGAAAGCGTCATCATTGACTACCTCGCCGATTAACTCTATACCAGCTCGCGCAAACCACTACAGATTACTGCCGGATATTTCTGACGGTATTGTACTACTAATAAGCAGCAAGAGTTCGAAATGCGGTAATTAGTTCTAACCTTTAATTTTTTTCCTTATGTCCGAGAAAAAGTCAGAGATATGTTCTTCTTTTAAATTTAATCCCGAGATATTATTGTATTCAGATTCTATTGCAGGGGAGTTTTTTAGTGCGATCATTATCTGGCAGAGATAAGAGATGATAGCTTCTCGTGGCATGGTGTTTTTACTGTAATAATTAATAAAGGTTTCACCAAACCAAGAGGGTCGATTTGAAATGTGGTTTTTCATTTCTATTAATGCTTCATTAAGTTGCGCTATTGTAGTTATTCCAACCAAATTCAAACCATTTAAGAGGTACTCAAGGTTTTTATCTTCATTTCTACCGCGAACCTTAACTCCATGTGTTTTTCGGATTTGATTTGAAATTTCATCTATAAGCTTGCTTTTATTTAAAAATTCATCTATCACAACAATGTCTAAAGTGGAATAACCAGAGCCACTTTCAAGTTCATTAGCAACTTCTTGTTGTCTGGCTGTGATTTTATCCTTGATTTTAATGAATTCGTCATCAGCTAACTCTAATAGTCCCGCTAGTCGAGAAAAATATCGCCTTATCTCGTTGGGAAGTCCTGTAGCTGACTTATACCCAATGTCATGTTCGATCTCAGCCCAAGCGTGTTGAAGTATCGAGCGTATTTGAATTTCGGCTTTAATGTTTCTATATGTCTCGTACTCTTTTAAATTTAAACGAGTATTATTTAGGGATGCTATGTAGTGTAGTGAAAGATAGCCAAATTTCTCAGGCTCGATGGATATTCTTTTATCGATGGAGTTTTCGGTGTCAATTAGGAATTCCCTTTCAACTAATGCTGCTATTTTGTCAACATCATCAGCGTAATGGGTTATAATTCTGATGCCCACAATGTCGGTGATATCCATTATTGAATTATATTTATTCTTTTTGTTTATTTTCTTTT
Organism: Klebsiella sp. RC2; assembly: GCF_014192815.1. NCBI lineage: Bacteria > Pseudomonadati > Pseudomonadota > Gammaproteobacteria > Enterobacterales > Enterobacteriaceae > Klebsiella > Klebsiella sp. RC2. The sequence continues at coordinate 70,846 of NZ_JACHYL010000009.1, forward strand.
CAAGGCTTTTTCTTGTTTTAACCCTAGAGTCAAGTGAGTGAATAGAGATTTCTGCATTCCGAATCAATGTGTTCAGCAGCGATTTGAGGACTAGGGCATAGGATTCAAATTTATCTTTTTGCTCATCGTAACTGATTAGAATTTCTGACATGTATGCACCGGAGTATGTTAATTAGTTAGGTTTTTTTTCATCAATGAGATTATCTCCATATTCGCTTCGAACGATGCGTTGTGTCAACTACAGCAAAACCCCCTTGGATTGTTAGGAACGATTCCATGCGGCATCCTTTCCCCTATGAATACTCTCGCATCTATTCAGGAACTTGCCCGCGCGATACGCAACATGCTCCGCACCGGCATCGTCGTCGAAACTGACCTCGACGCCGGGCGCTGTCGCGTGCAGAGCGGCGGCATTTATACCGACTGGCTCCAGTGGCTGACGCATCGGGCCGGGCGCTCGCGCACCTGGTGGGCTCCCTCCATTGGTGAGCAGGTGATGATTCTGGCCGTGGGCGGTGAGCTCGATACCGCTTTTGTGCTGCCGGGTATTTATTCCGACGACAACCCCGCGCCGTCGGTCTCGGAGGATGCTTGGCACGTTGAGTTTCCCGACGGTGCCGTTATGAGTTATGAGCCGGAGACCGGCGCGCTGACTGTCACCGGCATTAAAACCGCCGATGTGACCGCATCCGACTTGGTTGCCGTCAGCGTGCCGGTTGTGCTGGTCAAAGCTTCGACTCGCGTCAACCTCGATTCACCGGAGGTGGTCTGCACCAATAAGTTGATGACCGGTACGCTGGAGGTAAAGAACGGCGGCAAGATGTCTGGCTATATCGAGCACGGCGGCGGCTCATTTTCTTCTAACGGCAAGGTGCTCAACACCCATAAACACCCTGGCGACAGCGGTGGAGAAACGGGGGAACCACTATGATAGCGCGTTATCTCGGCATGAATCGCGTGACCGGTGAAAGCATTTTAGACGTTGATCATATCAGCCAGAGCATCGGGGATATCCTGCGCGCGCCCATCGGCTCCCGCGTCATGTGTCGTGAATACGGCTCGCTGTTGTCGCAGATGATAGATCAGCCTCAGACCCCGGCGCTTGAGCTGCCAATTATGTCGGCGTGCTACATAGCGATCCTGAAGTGGGAACCGCGCGTCAGGCTGACCAGTATCACTACAGAGCGGCAGTTTAACGGGCAAATGGTCGTCGACGTGACCGGCCAAATCACCGATACCGGCGAGAGCCTTTCCTTAACCATGCCTGTGAGTTGAATCTATGGCAGTTATCGACCTGAGCCAGCTCCCCGCGGCTGATGTAGTGGAAACGCTGGATTTTGAAACCATCCTCACCGAACGCAAAGCGACGCTGATTTCACTGTACCCAGAAGATGAGCAGGAAGCGGTCGCCAGGATATTAACGCTGGAGTCTGAGCCACTGGTGAAATATCTCGAAGAGAATGCCTATCGCGAGGTGATTTTACGCCAGCGCATTAATGAGGCGGCGAAAGCCGGGATGGTGGCCTATGCCATCAAAAACGACCTCGACCAGCTCGCGGCAAATAATAACGTTGAATGCCTGGTCATCACTCCGGGTGACGATACGCAAATACCGCCAGTGGATGCGGTATTGGAATCTGACAGTGATTTACGCCAGCGCATCCCGGCGGCATCTGAGGGCATGACTGTTGCAGGGCCGACCGGTACCTATGAGTTTCATGCCCTGAGTGCCGATGGTCGCGTACCGGATGCCTCGGCTAACAGCCCGGCACTGGCAGAAGTCACTATCGCCGTCCTGTCTCGTGAAGGTGACGGCACAGCATCAGATGATTTATTGCAGGCGGTCAGTACCGCACTGAATGATGAGAGTGTACGCCCGGTTGCTGACCGCCTGACGGTTGTGTCGGCTGAAATAGTAAATTATGCAATTGACGCGGTGTTGTATGTCTACCCCGGCCCGGCGACCGAGCCGATTCTGCTGCTGCCAAAGCACAGTTAACCGCGCATATCACGGAACAGAGCCGCCTCGGTCGTGACATCCGAATATCGGCGATTTACGCCGCGTTGCATGTGCAGGAGGGGCAGCGCGTCGAACTGTGCGGGCCTCTGGCTGACGTCGTGCTCGATAAAAACTAGGCCGCGTACCAAAGAGCGTTACCATCAATGCACAAACATAAAGTGCAATTGTACGTTTGTAACGATGGAATCGGAGGAGCATTTTATTGTTACACCCGGTACGATAGTACTGGCCCCACCTCACCCGACTGTTGGTGGTCAGCGGTCATTGTGGCTCTGATAAATTTCCGATAAATGTTCGCCGCGAGCGGTTTTTTTATGTGCTCTGAAAAATGGCGGGAAAAAATCCACCGCCAATTCATCGCCACTTTAAAAGCAGGCAACAAAAAAGCCACTCTTTAGAGTGGCTTAATTATATAATTTTAAAGATAAAATTTGGTGGCCCCTGTTGGGTTTGAACCAACGACCAAGCGATTATGAGAATGGCGTTGCCATCCTACCTTAAGATACTTTGTCATAATAAATCAATGAGTTAACAAACTCATTGACACTGTATAAATAACCAGAAATACTCTGTTTTACCTGTTTATGACACCCCCACGGGACCCCCAGAATGGAACCCCCGTGACCAAACGATCTTTTCTGCGCAACGAGTATGACTGAAAAAACGTTCAGATTTACCAAATCGAGAATTGAGGGTTTACCTCCGGCGTTAAAAGGTTCCCGGGTGGAATACCGTGATACTGAGGTACCCGGGCTTATCCTGCGCGTTACCGCTGGTGGAGTGAAGACGTTCAGTGTCTCGCGTAAAAAGCACGGTGAGCACTTTCGGGTGACGCTGGGGCGATTCCCGGATCTAAGCGTCGAAAATGCCAGAGTGATGGCCATAAGGTCTCTGGGTGAAATGAGCATGACCCGGAAGAACCCAAACGACCTGCGGAAGCAGGATGAAAAACGGCTGATAACGTTGCTGGATGCTTTTGAAGAGCGCCTGAAGGTGAGAGGGCACCGGATTAGCCAGACCACAGCTGATCAATACCGAGGGCTACTCACCAATTATTCCGGTGACTGGATGAATCAGCCAATGCTGCATATCACCCGTGAACGAGTAGAGAAGCGACACAAAGCCATTTCGGAAGGTACTGTGTGGTTTGGTGAGGATCGTTCAAAGTTTCGCGCAGGTGTCGGAACGGGAAGCAAATCACAGGCCGATGCCTGGGGACGAGCTATCCGGGCTGTATTCCGTTTTGCATGGGATCATTATCGGGACGATGAGGGCCGTAGTCTGTTACCTGAACCGCCGACTATGGTACTGAGCACTAAAGGGCACTGGCACGGGTTGGTGCGTAAAACTGAGCGTGTCAGGAATACCGATCTGGGACGCTGGTTCGCAGCTATTGAGCAGGTACGCCTGCAGGCCGCTGAAAATCGCGATGACTTCGCACAAGCAGCGTGTGACGCAATATATATGGCGATGTTTACGGGACTCCGTAAGTCTGAAATTCTTCAACTTGAGTGGAGTCGGGTTAATATTCCTGCCCTTTATTTCTGGATTGATAAGACGAAGAACGGCGATCCGCTGGAACTTCCAATTATCCCCTCGTTATTGAAAATGTTCCGCCGCCGGTTATCACTTCGAAAAGGTGATGAGCCATATGTATTCCCCGGAAAAGATGGTGGTGTTATCAGTGAGTCGAGAAAGGTAATAAACAGGATTGTCGCTGCAACTGTTCCTGTACCTAATCCTGATGCTTTGCCGCCAGTTAGTTTCAAATACCACGATGCCCGCCGTACGTTTGGATCTGCTGCTGCTCTTGCTGGTCTAGGGCATGACTTGATTAAACGGCTGTTGAACCATAGAACACTACGTAGCGCTGACGTAACGGAAGGGTACTTGCATTTTGGCGCTGATGAGTTGCAGGAACATGCTGAGAAAGTGGAGCGCTATTTGTTGGAAAAGGCTGGGCTGATGGAGAGTAAAAAGGCTATTGATGCACAGCTGCTGGCAGTCATGGCATCGATGAGTGATGAAGAAAAAAGGACGCTAATTTTCAATCTGATGAATCAGACTTCTGCAGGAGCTGCTAATGATTAACTTAACTCAAAAAATTGAAGAGGCTATTCATCAGGTTTCAGTTGGAGCTATTAAACTTTCGTCTTTACGCGGTGATTTTAACGCCGTATTGAATGCCTTAACCATAAATAAAAAAGATTATGAAGAACCTGTTTTATATGAAATTCCAGATAAGTATTCCGATGCCTTTAATAGACTGACATTAAGTGGCGAGTTATCAGAGTTGGTACTATTTACAGAGAAATATGGTATCAAATGCTCCCAGGACGATTCTCAGGCAATGAGTGCGGCTATTCTCCTGTATTCTCAGTCTCAGTTTGAGATAGCTCAGACTGTGGCCGATAGAATCTATGCCGATAGGTTGAGAATGCGCATATATCCTAATGTATTACGAGACCTCCAAGATCGAGCATACAAAGAAAGACTAAAAGAAAATGCGAAGAAGCCACGTAATAAACATTACAGCGAGGCAATTAGGATCGCTAAGGACACATGGAGCCGTTACCCTACGGCTAGTAAGAATGGGATGTGTCAAAAACTCCATGGGTATTTCAATGGACAGGTTAGCATCGACACTCTTGATCGTTGGATTAAGGCAGCCAAAATAAAACCTCCTGTAACATCAAAAGCAACGTCATTTTCATTGATTTTGTAGGTAGGGGCATAGTAGCTATGCACCCTGCATAGCTCTTATCCCTGCCTGCCTAATTGTTTTCATCAACAATAGAGTAACTCCGGTGCTAACTTGTCATACACGGAGCTACTTATGCATTTAGTTGAATCGAATACTCCTAAGAGACTCACCCGCAATGAGGCCGCTGCTCACCTTGGCGTTAATGCTCAGACATTGGCGAACTGGGCTCATACAGGGCGGGTAAAAATCCCATTTCATAAAGTCGGGCGCAAGGTCATTTATTTCAAATCCGATCTTGATGCTTATCTGGATTCCACGCGTAGAACTCAGACGGCGTGAGGTGGGCTATGGCAGATAAAACAAAGGCGGCCATGCCGGGCCGCCAATGCAATAACACTAAACATATTCAGGATACCAGGGTTAACGCTGGTGGTCAAAGAATGAGCCAGCGCAATTCTGCGCCCGCTGATTTTATTCAGCTTTTTTGCAAAGCCTTTTCGCATCCAGGACGCAATACATCTCGCTCCTTGCTTCCGCAGAGGATCTTTGTCGTGAAGCAGGATTTTAAGAGAAAGGCGGCAACAATTAAAACAGCCGCCAAGATAATAATTTTTTTCATTGCTCATCCTTTTGGCTCGATGCCGCGTGATTGTAGCTCTTTGCGGATTATTCGCTTTATCCAGGCAGCCAGCGACTCATCACCATCTTGCTGCTGGGCCTGTTCCATTAGCTCACGTAACTCAGGGTCTAGTCTGAACTGGAATGGTGGATTACCACGTCTTTCATTTTTGTGTGTTGACACGTCAATTACACCCGATGTAATGTGTTTATGTGTAATGACACATTACATACATGTGTTGCAAATAGCAACGCCCCGAAGTGCGGGAACACTACCGAGGCGTCTAACCAAACCGTTAAAAGAGGTAACGATTATGGCTGATCACCAGCATACCCAAACTCGCCCTAAATTTACATGGTTGTTCCTAGCTAAGCCTAAAAGCCATCCCGATTGCCAGCCGGTAATCGTCCGTTTTAGTGCAGATACAGAGGACGTGGCGCGCCAGGCGTTCCCTGGCTGGAGCCTGACCTTTGCCGCAAAGATTCGTACAGAATCACCTTGCCGATTTGCTTTCCTCGATTACGCCTCAGGAATGTCGCTGGCATTCGATAACAGGGAGGTGCGCCATGCATAGCCAGATACCTATGCTCAATGTGAGTCTGCATGTATCCCCAGCTTTTACTGGTCGAATTCTGGTGTATGTGAAAAACGGGGTTGTTATTTCAGATAATCCGATTGGTGATGAAGAAATTATTGCTTCTCCTCGAACTATCACCGAAATGCTTGAACGTGCTGGCTACCGTATAACGCCGATTAATAAGGGATAACACGATGAAAAAGAAAAATACCGGGTTTACCTCCGGGGGCTTCACTCATCCTGAGATCCTGCCGGGCGATATTTACCAGGATAAACGGGGCGAGCGTGTAACGGTTTTATCTGCAACACCAAGCCGCATTTGTTTTATTCGCGACGGGTATACGGGGGAATGTGCATTTCCTGCGGTTCGTTTTCTGAGGGAGTTCACGCCAGTGAAGCGCCAGACAATCGCCGAATGGTGCGACACCAACAATACAGCAGAAAAGATAAAGAAAATTCGCGCGATGATTGCCGCTAAGAGGGCAGGGAAATGAAAAACGCACCGAACGTGAAGCAACTGCCGAAGGACAAATTTACGGAGGCGATTATTTTTGCTGGTGCTGACGCATGGAGTCATGCCAAACAATGGGAAGAGGGATTAGGTAAACAGATTGCGGAAGACACCACGCCTCCTGTTTATCTGGGGCCGCGGCAACTGGAGGAACTGGACAACCTGCGCATTATCGATGATGGCCGCCGAGCTGCGCGGGTGTACCTGGCTGGCGATATCGAGACGTCGATGATTAGTGCCATTGGTGCCAAGCTGGCACAGGCCGGGGTACAGGACGCAAAACTTTATAAGGGTATTCCCGATACTCATCCGGAGGACTGGCGCGATCATCTTAATCGGATTAGGGAAGGAAAAAGCACAGTAGTAAATCTGCCAGTGACGAAAAGAGAACCAGCGCATGATGAAGTTAGCCCGGCTCTGAACCAGATGGGGGCCAGTCAACGCGGGCAAGTGCTGCTGGCGCATTACGATGGCGACCTGGCTATTCATGCAGATTCGGACATGGTTCACCACTATAACGGTGTGATCTGGAATCCACTCCCGGATAAAGAGCTGCAACGGGCGATGGCACAGATTTACATCGATGCTGAGGTAGCCTATTCGCAAAATGCCATCAAATCGGCGGTGGAAACCATGAAACTTAGCCTGCCGGTGATGGGAGTCACGGCCCGTAACCTTATTGGCTTCAGTAATGGCGTATTTGATACCCGAACAGGGGTATTCAGGGAGCATTGCAAAACCGACTGGCTGTTGATTGCCAGTGAGCTGCCATTCAGTCCACCAGCTGAGGGGGAGACACTGGCCAGCCATGCGCCGAACTTCTGGAAGTGGTTACGACGTTCCGTGGCCAACAACGACCGCAAAACAGACCGTGTGCTGGCGGCGCTATTTATGGTACTGGCGAATCGGTACGACTGGCAGTTATTCCTTGAGATTACGGGGCCAGGCGGTAGCGGGAAAAGTGTGATGGCGGAAATCTGCACCATGCTGGCGGGTAAGGCCAATACAGTATCAGCCAGCATGAAAGCGCTGGAGGATGCCAGAGACAGAGCGCTGGTGGTGGGGTACTCATTGATCATCATGCCGGATATGACCCGCTATGCTGGCGACGGCGCCGGGATTAAGGCCATTACGGGCGGTGATAAGGTTTCTATCGACCCGAAACATAAAGCACCATACTCAACCCGTATTCCAGCGGTGGTACTTGCCGTAAACAACAACGCTATGACCTTCAGCGACCGTAGTGGGGGAATATCGCGTCGGCGGGTCATATTCAACTTCACGGAAGTTGTTCCGGAAAACGAGCGCGATACGATGCTGGCTGAAAAGATAGAAGGTGAGTTGGCCGTCATCATTCGCCACCTATTGACCCGCTTTTCCAGCCAGGACGAAGCCAAACAGCTGCTGCATGAACAGCAGAAGTCAGAAGAGGCACTGGCTATCAAGCGTGAAGGTGATTCGCTGGTGGATTTCTGCGGTTATCTGATGGCGTCGGTAGTGTGTGATGGGATGTTTATCGGCAATGCGGAGATTGTGCCATTCAGTCCGCGCAAATATCTGTATCACGCCTATCTGGCATACATGCGGGCCAACGGTCTGAGTAAGCCGGTTTCTTTGATGCGGTTTGGAACCGATATGCCAGGTGCAATGGCTGAGTACGGCAAGGAGTACCAGAAGCGAAAGACTAAACACGGGATACGCTCCAACGTCACCCTGCATGATGATTCCGGAGAGTGGATGCCGTCATGTGCAACTACCTCAGAGAGTGGAGGAGAAGAGTAAAGTTATAGATAAAGTGTTCACCAGTATTCATCATGTTAAAATATATATTAATTACATGGTGTTAAGGGGTGAACACTTATTTATTAAGTCTTCACCAAAGTATTCACCTGTTCACCTTTTGATTGTTTTTTGTTCTGGAAGGTGAAGGGGCAGGTGAATACTTGTGAACACATAAAAACATAGTGTTCACTGCTTAACCATATGAATTTAATAATTAAAATTGATAAGGTGAACGGGTGAACACTTAAGCGTATATTTTTATTTTTTTACACCAGCAATACCTGGAGGGAACAATGCAACGGTTAAATGAAATCAAAAATCGCCTTGAGGTGATTGAGAAAGCGCTTGGTGAACAATATCCGCGTTTTAAAGCAGATCCCGAAATTACCGGGCAGATAACTGACCTGAAGGACTACGTGCAGGAGGAACGCAAAAGGATTCAGAAACAGAAAGCGCGGGGGGAGTTGTCAGAGTTTGAATCAGCCTTCATTGAACCAGCCATTAACGATGTGTATCTGTCATCTCTCGATAAAATCAGACGAGGTTCAAAACCAAGCAGCAGGGTTAATGACTACATTTGCGATACCTCATCCACACTGGGTTACTGGCTCTTCCAGATCAGGGATTACAAGGGCAAGAAAGATCAGTAGCAGGGCATAAACCAAATTGCCGGGGAAACCCGGTTTTTTTGACTCTAAATCTAATTAACCTGTTTTTCTGATAAAAATAATTTTACTTACCACTTTAATCGATCAATGATGGCGCGTATACCACTAGACACGATAAGGGTAAGAGGATGGCAGAACGAAGCAATAAGCAGCACGATAAAGGCGGTACGGTTCATATCGATGCTGAAACCATGAAAAAAATAGAGGCGTATCAGGCATTCATCCGTAAGAATCACCCGGATATGCCCGTACCAACGAAAGGCCAGATTGTGCGCAGCAGCGTTAACTACTGGCATCACCAGACGCTGGGGGCCTGGGTATGAAATCCTGGTACACCATCAAAGCAGCCAGCGATGCCACCAGCGCCAATATCAGTATTTATGAGGAGATCGGCGGCTGGGGTATCACTGCTCAACAGTTCTCTGAAGACCTGAAAGCCCTGGGCGATATTTCCCATATCAGCCTTCACATCCACTCACCCGGCGGTGACGTGTTCGACGGCATCGCTATCTACAACCTTCTGAATAAACACCCTGCAAAAGTCACAGTGCATATCGATGGCCTGGCTGCCTCTATGGCCTCAGTCATTGCGATGGCCGGTGACCGCATCGTTATGCCGGAAAACGCACTCATGATGATCCACAAGCCGTGGGGAATCTCCGGTGGTAATGCCAACGATATGCGCGACTATGCCGAGCTGCTGGATAAAGTTGAAAACGTCCTGATCCCGGCTTACGCCCGCAAAACTGGCAAGTCTGCTGAAGTGCTGGCGGCCATGCTGGAGGATGAGACCTGGATGGATGGTCGTGAATGTGTAGCGCAGGGATTCGCCGATGAGTTGTTACCGGCGGTCAGCGCAATGGCCTGTATTGAATCGAAACGAATTGAGGATTTTGAGCATATGCCAAAAGAGATTAAAGGGATGATCACCGGTCCGAAAGGTTCCACCAGTAGTGCGGTGCCGGAACAGAACCGTATCAACGGGATTAAAGACCTGTTTGCTATGTTCGGCGGTAAGCATGATTCACTGAAAATTCAGTGCCTGGAAGATGTGGACTGCACGCCGGAAAAAGCGAAAGACATGCTGCTGACTGCCCTGGGCAAGAGTGCGACCCCATCGAACAAAAGCACTTATTCACACATTTACGCTGGTAACGGCAACATCACCGGCGACGCTATCCGCCAGGGGCTTTATTCCCGTCTGGGTCACGAACGCGCCGAACGCGGGAACCCTTATGCCATGATGAGCCTGTTTGATATGGCTCAGGCATCGCTGGTGGATCGTGGCATTAGTATCAGCGGCTTTGGCAACCGCTCGCAAATTGTGAATCTGGCCTTTACGCACAGTACCAGCGACTTTTCCCATATCCTTGCTGGTGGCGCTGAGAAATCTGTTCTTACAGGCTGGCAGAACAGCGGTGAAACTTTCCAGCAGTGGACGAAAACCGGCTCGCTATCCAACTTCCATGAAGCCAAGCGCGTTGGGCTGAATGGCTTTTCTGAGCTGGAAAAGGTGCCAGAGGGGGCTGAATACAAATATGTCACTACCAGTGACAGCGGCGTACCTATCGCGCTTGCGACGTATGGCAATATCTTCTCCATTACCCGCCAGGCCATCATCAATGACGATTTGAGCCAACTGACGACCGTTCCTCAGGCTATGGGCCGTGCTGCAGCGCGTACTGTAGGTAATCTGGTCTATCTGAACCTGACTGCGAACAGCAAGTTTACAGACGGTAAGCCGCTATTCCATGCCGACCATAAAAACCTCATCGCTAAAGGGATGGATACTGACGGACTTAATGAAGCCCGTAAGGCTATGCGCCTGCAGGAAGACGCGAACGGCGATCCGATCAATGTCATTCCTGCCTATATTCTCGTTCCTGCGGCGCTGGAAGGGGCAGCCAATCGCGCGGTGCTCTCATCTTCCTCGCTGTTCCCGGTGGATCAGGACGGCACACTGAACCAGAACTCCGGCATCATTAACGTGGTTAAAGATATGGCTCAGGTTGTGGTTGAGCCGCGACTGGATAAGTCAGACAACAAGCAGTGGTATGTTGCGGCGGCACAGGGCACAGACACTATCGAGGTGGCTTATCTCGACGGGATGGATACGCCATATCTTGAGCAGCAGGAGGGCTTCACCGTTGATGGTATCGCCTGGAAGGTGCGCATCGATGCAGGTGTGGCTGCGCTGGACTACCGCGGGCTGGTCAAATCGAGTGGGGCATAAGAGCAGAGGGGCGGCCACGGCTGCCCATTTCTCGTGGGTCCTCCGGGCGGGGCGACCTTCCACGGGGCGGCGCGCTCGCGGGAAACGGCTGGTTTTTGAATTCTAAGGTCATCATCATCATTCGCTAACCGATTGATTTTAAATACATGAGAATCTTAAAAAGTGGCAATGATGATGGTTTGTATGTTTTTTGTTCATCATCATCGGGGGGATGGTGAAAACAATACGGCTGACAATTACTGAACTGGCCGACGTCACCGGGATTCACCGACAGACGGTCTCAAAGCGCCTGCAGGATATTCCGCCTGAGTCGGGCAGCAGCTGTAAGAGAAAGTATTACGACCTAAAAATAGCATTGGCGGCAATTTACTTTAAAGGAGAAATACAGAATGCAAAGTAAAGAAGTGATGACCCGTATTGAACTTAGTGGTGTATTAGCTAAGACGTTCGGCCGTGTTCACCACCGAGTAATCAGAACGACTCAGGAAGCAGGCGTGGCATTAGCGGCGACAATTCCGGGTTTTGAGAGATTCATGATTGATAGCAAAGATAAGGGGCTGACCTTTGCTGTTTTCAGGGGCAAGAGAAATATTGGCGCCGATGATTTGGGTTATCCGGTAACGGGTGAGGCTATTCGCATTGTCCCGGTTATTGCCGGCAGCAAAAAATCCGGTTTGCTTCAGACAATAATGGGTGCCGTGCTCGTCGCCGCGGGAGCTATTGCAACCTTTGTTTTCGATCAGCCATGGGGTGTTAACCTGATGGTCGCTGGTGGCTCTATGATGGCTGGCGGTGTTATCCAGATGCTTTCCCCTCAACCCGGAGGTTTAGCCCGTAAAGAGTCCTCCGATAATAAAGCCAGCTATGCCTTTGGCGGTGTCACTAATACAGCCTCGCAGGGCTACCCGGTAGGCCTTCTATACGGCAAACGCCGAATTGGTGGCGCAATTATCTCCGCTGGTATCTATGTGGAGGATCAGCTTTGACAAATCAGGTGAGACTCTGGCCGGAAGGAGAGGTATTTACCCGTAAGGTGATGATACCGACAAATTACGATCCACTACCCGTTGAGGTGGTTTATGTTGTCCCACCGTTCGAAGTCGTCGTTGCTCTATGGCAGAACAAGGAGCATGAAAAAACTTACCCACTGTTCCGGCAGTTTATTCAGGGCTGGAGTCTGGAAAAAAAACTCACTGATAACGTACTTAAAGCCTTTTTGAGAGCTTACCCGGGAACTGCAAATAAAATTATGCATGGCTGGCAGGAACATATGCAAAGCGCACTTACGGAAAATGAGCATCTTTTTGCTATGCAGAGCCAGACCATTAACTGAGTCGGAGGGACGATGTTAAAACATGAAACTCTAATAGCTGCAATTGAGACCGCTGCGGATCTGCGTGGATTCAGTCTTAATGGGCAGGAGCGGCTGGTTATCCGCACCCGTGTTGATACTGCACTGGCAGCTAAAGCACGATACCCTAGGCGGATGGCGGCCAGTACTTTCCACTGGCAGAAGCCCATTCCGCCAAGATAGGGCAGACGGTTAAAATCCATAAATCAGCTGTTGAATTATTGAATTTTAACCATATTTATAAGAGGGACTTCACTCAAAAAAGGTAACTTTGATGGCCGGACAATTAGACGAAGCAGCAAAACAGATTTTGGGTACCTTACTGGCAGATTTTACAGATCGTGGGTTAACTGCACAGGATTTAAAAAATGGTTATGAAGGCCCGAATATCAATGCGCTAGCGACTGCAGTATGCAACGTCGCTGATTTTACATCTGTAGATTTTGAAGTTGCCTTTGGCGATCTCGAAAAAGGTAAGCTAATCGGAACCGGGCCAATGAAAATGTTTGATAATGATCACAATAGTTCTGTGGTCATCATTGGTTCTTATAGTCTACGTGAGTTCGTTTATTTGACGGAGGCTGGATACAAGGAGTCCAGAAAAGTACCAAACCGCCCGCAACGTGTTCAACGCATAGTCAATAATCTGACTATCACCGGCGGTCATTTCAGCAATACGCAATTAGGGCAGGGGGAGGTCGTCTCTCAGGCTCAAAACATTACAAGCAGTTCCGATTCTGAAATAGTTTCAAAGTTGATTTCCATCCTTGAAGAACAGGGGCAGGTAGTTAACAGCGCTCATCGCTCTGATATTGAAGCAGCTGTCGCAGCAGCTAATGAAGGTGATGGTAAAGAAGCCAAATCTTTACTGGCTAAGGTTTGCGGCCCGGCCTGGGAATCCATACAACCGGTTATGTGGCCGATCGTTGGTGAGTTAGTGAAAAGAAGTCTTGGTCTTTAAAGCAGTCAGTTTTATTTAAGCCGCGTTTGCGGCTTTTTTCTCGTTTAGGCTCGATGGTATCGCCAAAGTTACCAAGCGACTTATACCTAACCTTACTTATAGATGGCACCCCCATGGGACCCCGAAAAAAGCAAAAGGGCCGGCGATTTCTCGCCAGCCCTTGCTGTGTCTGGTGGCCCCTGTTGGGTTTGAACCAACGACCAAGCGATTATGAGTCGCCTGCTCTAACCACTGAGCTAAGGGGCCGTGGCGAGGGATTATAAAGTAACTGACGGTTGCAATCCAGCGTAAAGCGCGCAGCTGCTGTTTTTATAAACAATGCATTTTCAATCCTTTATAATCATGTTTTAGCCATACAGCCGGAGAAAACATGATTAGCGATATCCTTGCGCCGGGCCTGCGCGTTGTCTTTTGCGGTATCAACCCGGGGAAGTCCTCCGCCCATACCGGCTTTCATTTTGCCCATCCTGGCAATCGCTTCTGGAAGGTCATCCATCAGGCCGGATTCACCGATCGACAGCTCAGGCCGGAAGAGGAGCTGCAGCTGCTGGATACGCGCTGCGGCATCACCATGCTGGTAGAGCGTCCGACGGTGCAGGCCAGCGAGGTCGCCCTGCAGGAGTTGCGCAGCGGCGGCCGTGAGCTGGTGAGGAAGATTGAGGAGTATCAGCCGCAGGCGCTGGCGGTGCTCGGCAAGCAGGCCTTCGAGCTGGCCTTTAACCAGCGCGGCGCGAAGTGGGGGAAACAGGCTATGACCATCGGGACGACCCAGGTCTGGGTGCTGCCCAATCCCAGCGGCTTAAACCGGGCGACGCTCGATAAGCTGGTGGCGGCCTATCGTGAACTGGATGATGCCCTGGCGACCCGCGGCCAGTAGCGGAGAGAGGCGACTTTCCCCGGATGGCCACCTGAACGCCATAAAAAAAGCTCCCCGCAGGGAGCTTTTTAACCGGCTGTGGACGATGTCCCGCGACGATTAATCGTCGAGGAAGCTACGCAGCACTTCAGAACGGCTCGGGTGGCGCAGTTTACGCAGCGCCTTCGCTTCGATCTGACGGATACGTTCGCGGGTAACGTCGAACTGTTTACCCACTTCTTCCAGCGTGTGGTCGGTGTTCATGTCGATACCGAAACGCATACGCAGGACTTTCGCTTCACGAGCGGTAAGGCCGGCCAGCACGTCGTGCGTTGCCGCACGCAGGCTCTCGGTGGTCGCGGAATCCAGCGGCAGCTCGAGGGTGGTATCCTCGATGAAATCCCCCAGATGCGAATCTTCATCGTCGCCGATCGGCGTTTCCATGGAGATAGGCTCTTTGGCGATCTTCAGCACCTTACGGATTTTGTCTTCCGGCATCAGCATACGCTCAGCCAGCTCTTCCGGGGTCGGTTCACGGCCCATCTCCTGCAGCATCTGACGGGAGATACGGTTGAGCTTGTTAATGGTCTCAATCATATGCACCGGAATACGGATGGTGCGCGCCTGATCCGCGATGGAGCGGGTGATCGCCTGACGGATCCACCAGGTCGCGTAGGTCGAGAACTTGTAGCCGCGACGGTATTCGAACTTATCAACCGCTTTCATCAGACCGATGTTGCCTTCCTGAATCAGATCGAGGAACTGCAGACCACGGTTGGTGTATTTCTTGGCGATAGAGATAACCAGACGCAAGTTCGCTTCCACCATCTCTTTCTTCGCACGGCGGGCTTTCGCTTCACCGATGGACATGCGACGGTTGATGTCTTTCACCTGTTCGATGGTCAGGCCGGTCTCTTCTTCGATCTGCTGCAGCTTCTGCAGGCCGCGCTGCACGTCTTCTTTCACTTCCAGCAGCTTCTCGGACCACGGCTTGTTCATTGCCACCGCAGCGTTGAACCAGGTTTCGCTGGTTTCGTTGCCGGTGAACAGCGTGATGAAGTTTTTCTTCGGCATTTTGCACTGCTCAACGCACAGCTTCATGATGATACGTTCCTGAGTACGAACGCGATCCATCATGCTGCGCATGCTGTTGACCAGGTAATCGAACTGCTTCGGCACTAGGCGGAACTGCTTGAAGACTTCAGACAGCTTCAGGATCTCTTCCTGCGCGGCGGCATGGCTACGACCTTTGGCTTTGATGGTGTCGCGCGTCAGCTCGTACTGGGTACGCAGCTCGGCGAACTTCTCACGGGCCAGCTCTGGGTCGATGCTGTTGTCGTCATCGCTGTTGTCGTCGGCGTCGTCATCTTCATCTTCGTCTTCGTCGTCATCCATCTCTTCCTGAGACAGCTCGGAGCCAACGTGCGTGGCGGTCGGCGCCATGTCTTCTTCGGCGTTCGGATCGACGAAACCGGTGATCAGATCGGACAGACGGGCTTCTTCCGCTTCGACGCGGTCGTACTGCTCAAGCAGGTAGGTGATCGCTTCCGGGTATTCGGCAACGGAGCACTGGACCTGGTTGATCCCATCTTCGATGCGTTTGGCGATGTCGATTTCGCCTTCACGGGTCAGCAGCTCTACGGTACCCATTTCACGCATGTACATGCGCACCGGGTCGGTCGTGCGTCCGATTTCGGATTCCACGCTGGAGAGCACCTGCGCGGCAGCTTCGGCAGCATCTTCATCCGCGGTGTTTTCGGCAAGCATCAGATCATCGGCATCCGGTGCTTCTTCCATCACCTGAATACCCATGTCGTTGATCATTTGGATGATGTCTTCGATCTGATCGGAATCGACGATATCTTCCGGCAGATGGTCATTGACCTCGGCATAGGTCAGATAGCCTTGCTCCTTACCACGTTGGACAAGAAGCTTCAGCTGTGACTGCGGGTTTTGCTCCATAAGACGGTATCCACACTTAATTCGTTTGATTGGTGTCGGCAGGCGGGCTGTCGACATTTAAAGCGAGGGCGTACTTATATTATTGCCGCTGCGCCTCTGCGCGGCTGTCGGGGGCTTCCCGATCGATACTCGGCACTTAAGCCGTTAAATACTTTTCCTTCACGTTGTTCTGCGTTTTCTTACTGCTTTGATACAACGTGAAGGATATTGTCTGTCATTTATTTTTTCGCCAGCTCCTGGCTGATGGTCCAGAGCTCCCGGCGTTCTTCACTGCTTAAACCGTGTGTGCGATCGCGAGCTATCAACTCTTCCTGTCGCAGTTCCAGCAGTGAATCAAACATATGGTTAAGCGAGTCGGTGAAGGTTTTTTCAGCGATATCTTTATCTGCTATATCGTCCCACATCGACAGTTTTTCAAGGGTTGCAGCCTCTTTTGTGCCGCGATATTGCTCTAAAAGTTGCCCGGTCGTCAGACCAGGCTGCGCCAGACAGCTTTTCACCAACTCGCTGAACAGGCTAAGGCCTGGCATTTTGCGCGAGTCCAGTCCCTCCAGCGGCGGGACTAACGGCGCCAGATCCGGGTTTTGCACCAGCAGTCCTATCAGTATACGCATGGTCGTGCGTTTTAGCTGTGGCGCGGGACGCGGCGCGCCATTTTCAGACTGTTTTGGCATTAAACGTTCAAGCTGTGCGTCATCTAAAATGCCCAGCTTGTTGCCCAGCTCCTGACGCAAGTAGATGCGCAGCGTTTCGCCCGGGACCTGGGTTATCAGCGGCAGCGCCAACGTGCTCAGCTGCGCGCGCCCGTCCGGGGTACTCAGATCGACCTGCGGCAGCAGGCTGTTAAACAAGAACGTGGAGAGCGGCTGAGCCTGCTCCATCCGCGCCTCAAACGCCGCTTTGCCCTCTTTACGCACCAGCGTATCCGGGTCTTCGCCGTCAGGCAGAAACATAAAACGCAGCTGGCGGCCATCGGTCATGTACGGCAGCGCTGTCTCCAGCGCGCGCCAGGCGGCATCGCGGCCGGCCCGGTCGCCGTCGTAGCAGCAGATGACGTTATTGGTCACCCGAAACAGCAGCTGGATATGGTCGGCCGTGGTCGAGGTGCCCAGCGAGGCCACGGCATAGTTGATGTCGTATTGCGCCAGCGCCACGACGTCCATATACCC
Source organism: Klebsiella sp. RC2 (assembly GCF_014192815.1). Taxonomy (NCBI): domain Bacteria; kingdom Pseudomonadati; phylum Pseudomonadota; class Gammaproteobacteria; order Enterobacterales; family Enterobacteriaceae; genus Klebsiella; species Klebsiella sp. RC2. The sequence goes on from NZ_JACHYL010000009.1 coordinate 88,259, forward strand.
TTCGACAACCAGCAAACGCGGTGGTTCGGGATTGTCCTGCTGCGCTTCATACAGGCCATACAGCTGACGGCCTTTATGGAATATGTCGGTTTCCGGGGAGTTCAGATACTTCGGCAGGGCATCGCCCAGCACTCGTCCGCCAAACCCAATTACCCGGCCTCGCTTATCGCGGATGGGGAACATCACCCGTTCGCGGAAGCGGTCGTAACTGCGTCCCTGATCGTTGGTGACCAGCATGCCGGCATCAATAAGCGACTGGCGGTTTTCCTGATTGCCGCCAAAACGTTTTAAAACGTTATCCCAACCCGGGGGAGCATAGCCGATGGCAAAGCGCGTAATCACCTCGCTGCTTAACCCCCGTTTTGCCAGGTACTGGCGCGCAGGGTCGGCGGCGGGCTGCATCAGAGACTGTTGGTAAAACGCATTCAGCCCATCCAGTAACTGGTAGAGGTTCTGCCGTTGATGGCGCTCTATCTGGCTGGGTCCGTTGCCTGCTTCATAAGGCACTTCAAGGTTATGCATGGCGGCCAGCTCTTCGACCGTTTCCACGAACTCGAGCTTGTCGTAGTTCATCAGGAAGTCGATAGCATTGCCGTGCGCCCCGCAGCCGAAGCAGTGGTAAAACTGTTTTTCACCGTTGACGGTGAAAGAGGGGGTTTTTTCGTTATGGAACGGACAGCACGCGTGAAAATTTTTGCCCTGCTTTTTCAGCTTTACCCGCGCATCGATCAGATCGACGATGTCGGTTCTGGCAAGCAGATCGCTAATAAATACACGTGGAATTCGTCCAGCCATAAGCCCCGTTATTTCTGATGACTATAAACGAAAATAAGCCGCGCATTCCTTTCGGAAGCACGGCCTTACAACTACAACTCGGTCTGAATTGAGAGCGTCGCTCTCAACAGATTAGTACAGACGAGTACGGCGTGCGTTTTCGCGAGCCAGTTTCTTCGCGTGACGTTTCACTGCAGAAGCTTTAGCGCGCTTACGTTCGGTAGTCGGTTTTTCATAGAACTCACGACGACGAACTTCCGCCAGAACACCTGCTTTTTCGCAGGAACGCTTGAAGCGACGCAGAGCTACGTCGAACGGCTCGTTTTCACGTACTTTAATTACCGGCATGTGCCTCTCACCTTTGATTAATTCGGTTTGCCGCTGGCCGCAATGCCAGCTTATTTCAAAATGGTGCGGAATTTTACTGCAACTACTGCTGCTTTGTAAAGCACCGGCGCCTTTTTTGAAAGGGACTTTTATAAGGGTGAGGAGTATACACGAAGAGAGCACCAGGGGTGAGCAAAGTTTTACATCGCCGGTCATTGGACCTACACTGCGCGGTATTGAAGCGAGGTAAAACAACTCATGCGTGTACTGGGCATTGAAACATCCTGCGATGAAACCGGCATCGCGATTTATGACGACCAGCAAGGTCTGTTAGCCAACCAACTGTATAGTCAGGTGAAACTGCATGCGGACTACGGCGGCGTGGTGCCGGAGCTGGCATCGCGCGACCACGTGCGCAAAACGGTGCCGCTGATCCAGGCGGCGCTGAAAGAAGCCGGTCTGACGGCGAAAGATATCGACGCCGTCGCCTATACGGCGGGTCCTGGCCTGGTCGGCGCGCTGCTGGTCGGGGCGACCGTTGGCCGGTCGCTGGCCTTCGCCTGGAACGTGCCGGCGATCCCGGTACACCATATGGAAGGGCACCTGCTGGCGCCGATGCTGGAAGATAACCCACCGGCGTTCCCGTTCGTCGCGCTGCTGGTTTCCGGCGGCCACACCCAGTTGATTAGCGTCACTGGTATTGGTCAGTATGAACTGCTGGGCGAGTCGATTGACGATGCGGCGGGCGAAGCCTTTGATAAGACGGCGAAACTGCTGGGACTGGATTATCCCGGCGGGCCGATGCTGTCGAAAATGGCCGCTCAGGGCACCGAAGGCCGCTTTGTCTTCCCGCGGCCGATGACCGACCGCCCGGGGCTCGATTTCAGCTTCTCAGGCCTGAAAACTTTCGCCGCCAACACCATTCGTAATAATGGCGACGATGAGCAAACTCGCGCCGACATCGCCCGGGCATTTGAGGATGCGGTCGTCGATACGCTGATGATTAAATGTCGCCGCGCGCTGGAGCAAACCGGCTTTAAGCGTCTGGTGATGGCGGGAGGCGTGAGCGCCAACCGTACCCTGCGGGCGAAGCTGGCGGAGATGATGCAAAAACGCGGCGGCGAGGTGTTCTACGCCCGCCCTGAGTTCTGTACTGACAACGGCGCGATGATCGCCTACGCCGGCATGGTGCGTCTGCAAACCGGCGCCAAAGCCGAGCTCGGCGTGACGGTTCGCCCGCGCTGGCCGCTGGCCGAGCTGCCTGCCGCCTAACGCATCCTGAAACAGGCCGACGTCACGTCGGCCTGCCTTCCTGACTACTCCATACTTTTACACAGCGAGCAGATGGCTCCCTGATGCTTGTGTGAGTGCATCACATCCGGGCGCTCGTACTCTTCCTCACAGCTAACGCATTGATACACGGTGGTGGAGGCGTTCCCCGCCGCGTCATAGCGCGGCTCGGCGATGCCGTCATCCACCTGCTTAATATAGTAGCGCCCGCGGGTAAGGAGTCCCATCAGCGGGGTCATGACAAAGGCGACGACCAGCGCAATCAGCGGCGAGAACGGCGCCAGCGTCGCGCCCAGCAGGCCGAAGAAGGCGCAGATCGACAGCCCGGCGGCCAGACCAAAGGAGACCACGCCCACCGGGTTAACGTTGTAGATCATGCCGCGACGATACTCCGGCTGCGCCGGGGCCAGCTTGAGCAAGCCTTTATTAAAGGTGATGTCGGTCGCCACCACCACGACCCAGGCGATGGCGAAGTTGGAGTAAAAGCCGAGGATCCACGACAAGGCGCTGAACATATCGCCTTCCATCAGCGCCAGGGCAATCGCCAGGTTGACCACCACAAAAATAATCCGTCCCGGATAGCGTTTGGTGGTGCGGGTCCAGGCGCTGGTCCACGCCAGCGAGCCTGAATAGGCATTGGTGACATTAATTTTTATCTGCGAGATCACCACCAGCACCACCGCCAGCGTCAGGGCCAGCCAGCCGGGCACCAGGTTATCGAAGACGCTGACGAACTGCTGCACCGGTTCGGTATTGTGCACCGCCGGGAAACGGGTCAACAGATAGAAGCCGAGGAAGGCGCCGATGATCTGTTTGATCGCGCCTAACACCACCCAGCCCGGGCCGGCGGAAAAGACCGCCAGCCACCAGCTTTTACGGTTCTCCGCGGTCTTAGGCGGCATAAAGCGCAGGTAATCAATTTGCTCGCCAATCTGCATGATCAGCGACAGGCATACCCCGGCGCCGAGCATGATGGCGGTGATATCCACCGTCGACGCGCTGTTTTTACCGGCGAAATGCAGGAAGCCGTCCACCAGCTGCGGATCTTTGACAATCAGCCACACCACCGGCACCACCATCAGCACCAGCCACAGCGGGGTGGTCCATACCTGCAGGCGGGTCAGGGCTTTCATGCCATAGACCACCAGCGGGAGCACCATCAGGGTGGCGATCAGATACCCCATCCACAGCGGGATCCCGAGGCCCACCAGCAGCCCCTGGGCCATGATCGAGCCTTCGAGGGCGAAGAAGATAAAGGTGAAGCCGGCAAAAATAATGCTGGTGATCACCGAGCCGAAATAGCCGAAGCCGGCGCTGCGGGTGATCAGGTCAAGGTCAATGTTGTAGCGCGCGGCGGTGATCGCCAGCGGAATGCCGGTGAGGAAGATCACCAGCGCCGCCACCAGGATCGAATAGATGGCGTTGCTGGTGCCCCAGGCCATACCGATGCTGGCGCCGATGGAAAAGTCGGCCAGGTAGGCGATGCCGCCCAGCGCCGTGACCGCGACGACGCCCGGTCCCCAGCGGCGGAAGCTCAGCGGGGCATAACGTAAGGTGTAATCTTCTAAGGTTTCCCGGGAGCCGGAAGTCCGCGTTGTCGCAGGTAATTCAGGGTTGAGATCCAGTGATGACATAGTCATTCCTTAATGGTTAGGCATGACTTGAATTAGCAAACCTTATGCCATATTGCAGGGCAGGCGTGGCGGGGAGGATGGTGCAGGGTGATAGAAGAGAGAGCAGGGGCTGCACCATCCGGACGCGCCTGCGCCCGGCTGGTGCAACAGGCCTATTTGCCGAGCATGCCTTTGTCTTCAAGGAAGGCGATAATGGTGCTCAGGCCGTCGCCCTGCTTCAGGTTGGTGAAGGTCCATGGGCGATCGCCGCGCATACGCTGGGTATCGCTTGCCATCACCTCCAGCGACGCGCCCACATAGGGGGCAAGGTCGGTTTTATTGATCACCAGGAAATCGGATTTGGTGATCCCCGGTCCGCCTTTGCGCGGGATCTTCTCCCCTTCGGCCACGTCGATGACGTAGATGGTCAGATCCGCCAGCTCCGGGCTGAAGGTGGCGCTCAGGTTGTCGCCGCCGCTTTCCACGAAGATAAGGTCGAGGTTACCGAACTTTTCACTCAGCGCTTCCACGGCGGCGAGGTTCATTGAGGCATCTTCGCGGATCGCCGTATGCGGGCAGCCGCCGGTTTCCACACCGACGATGCGTTCAGGCGCCAGCGCGCCCGCTTCGGTGAGGATGCGCTGATCTTCTTTGGTATAGATGTCGTTAGTGACCACCGCCAGCTGCCAGGTATCACGCATCGCTTTGCACAGCGCTTCCAGCAGAGCGGTTTTACCGGAGCCGACCGGGCCGCCGACGCCGACGCGCAGCGGGTGTTTATAAGAGTTCATGGCTTCTCCTAGGAACGGAATAATCGGGAGTATTGGGTTTCATGCCGGGCCGAGGCGATAGCGGCGAGCGGGGTGGCCGATCCGATATCGCCGTCCGGCGCGGCCAGCGCGCGGGGCATCTCGGCCGCGTAGTGGTCGCAAAGACGTAAAATCAGCTGCTGGGCGGCCTGCTGACCGAAGGGCACCAGCTTGACGCCGGCCATCACGGCGCTCTCAATCCAGCTGTAGCCCAGGCTGAGGGCCATCTCGGGCAGCGCGATGCGCCAGCGCACGCCGAGCCAGGCCATCCCGGCGAGCTGGCTTTGCTGGCACAGCGTGCGCCACGCCGGCGGACAGTCCGGCTGCCAGTCGCTCAGCAGACGGGCAAACGCCGCGCCGCGGTTGCGCTCTTCCTCCCGCAGTTCACGAGTTTCCCGGCAGGCCAGCAGATAGGCGGTCCAGCGCTGGGCCGCAGCGATATCGCCTTGTTCGCAGGCGCGGTACAGGCGGGCGAACAGCGGCAGGTCAACGGTAAAAAAGCCTTCCGTCATCTGGCGTCGCTGCCAGCGCTCGAAGGCCGCGACGTCCGGCACCCAGCCGGCTTCCACAGCCCACTCCAGCCCCTGGGACCAGCTGTAACCGCCTATCGGCAGGTTGCTGCTGGCCAGCTGCATCAGCCGCAGGCGTTGTTCCGCTGTCGACATGCTAGTGGCTGTGAGCGTGGTGGGCATGATGAGCATGATGATGACCGTGGCTTTCGCTGGCGTAAGCGCCGGCTTCCGGCTCGAACGGCAGCTGGCCAAAGGTCACCGTCAGGCCGAACTGGCGCAGCATATCGTCCAGCACGTGATCGTGATGGTAGCGCAGCTCGCCCGGCATGATCTGCAGCGGCACGTGACGGTTGCCGAGGTGGTAGCAGGCCTTCGCCAGCATAAACGGATCGTCGCAGCGCACTACCGACACCCCTTCATCAGCGGCAATCACCTGCACAAACTCGGTGCCTTCTTCGTTGCTGAGCACATCGCCGCCGCGCAGCAGCAGGCCGCGGGGCAGCAGCAGACCGGCTTCCCGGCCATCGTTGAGGGTGACCTTAACCCGGCTTTTGACGCGAACGTCAATCGGCAGCGTAACGCTGGCGGTCGCGGCGGCGGGGGTCTCCAGACGTTGAGTTAAATAAAGCATCCGCTCTCCTTAAAACAGAAAATATCGTTGCGCCATCGGCAGAACGTCTGCCGGCTCGCTGGTGATGAGTTCGCCATCCACCCGCACCTCATAAGTCTGCGCGTCGACGGTGATGTTAGGCTGCAGGCTGTTGTGCACCATGTCGGCTTTCTGCACCGTACGGCAGCCTTTTACCACGGCGATCGCGCTGCGCAGGTTCAGCCGTTCGGCAACGCCGTTGTCCGCCGCCGCCTGCGACAGGAAGGTGAGGCGGCAGTGATGGCGGGCGCTGCCCAGGGCGCCAAACATCGGACGGTAGTGCACCGGCTGCGGGGTCGGAATCGAGGCATTGATATCGCCCATCGGCGCGATGGCGATCATGCCGCCTTTGATCACGGTGGCCGGTTTCACACCAAAGAAGGCTGGTGACCAAACTACGAGGTCCGCCAGCTTACCCACCTCAATGGATCCGACTTCGTGCGCGATGCCGTGGGTCAGCGCCGGGTTGATAGTGTATTTGGCGATGTAGCGCTTCACACGGAAGTTGTCGTTATCCCCGGTCTCTTCCGCCAGCGCTCCGCGCTGCACCTTCATGCGGTGCGCCACCTGCCAGGTGCGGAGGACCACTTCCCCGACGCGACCCATGGCCTGCGAATCGGAGGAGGTGAGCGAGAAGGCGCCGAGGTCGTGCAGCACGTCTTCCGCGGCGATGGTTTCCCGGCGAATGCGCGATTCGGCAAAGGCCACGTCCTCAGCAATGTCCGGGTCCAGATGGTGGCAGACCATCAGCATATCGAGATGTTCATCGATGGTGTTGAGGGTGTAGGGCAGCGTTGGGTTGGTGGACGACGGTAAAATGTTCGGGTGGGCGCAGGCGGTGATGATGTCCGGCGCATGGCCGCCGCCGGCCCCTTCGGTATGGAAGGTGTGAATAGTGCGCCCGCCGATGGCGGCGAGGGTGTCTTCCACAAAACCGGACTCATTGAGGGTGTCGCTGTGCAGGGCGACCTGAATGTCCATTTCATCGGCGACGGTTAACGCACAGTCGATCGCCGCCGGCGTGGCGCCCCAGTCCTCGTGGATTTTCAGGCCAATGACGCCCGCCGCCACCTGCTCGCGCAGGGCATCCGGCTGAGAAACGTTGCCCTTGCCCAGCAGGCCGATATTGACCGGCAGGCTGTCGGCCGCCTGCAGCATGCGTGAGATATACCACGGGCCCGGAGTACAGGTGGTGGCGTGGGTGCCCGCGGCCGGGCCGGTGCCGCCGCCGACCATGGTGGTCACGCCGGAGACCAGCGCCTCTTCCGCCTGTTGCGGACAGATCCAGTGAATATGGGTATCGATCCCGCCGGCGGTGACGATCTTGCCTTCGGCGGCAATCACTTCCGTCGCGGCGCCGATGGGGATGGTGACGTTGGGCTGGATATCGGGATTACCGGCTTTGCCGATGGCGAAGATCCGCCCGTCCTTCACGCCGATATCGGCCTTGACGATCCCCCAGTGATCAACGATCAGCGCGTTGGTGAGCACCAGGTCGACACAGTCGGCGGCCAGCATCTGTCCCTGACCCATCCCGTCGCGGATCACTTTGCCGCCGCCGAATTTGACCTCTTCTCCGTAGGTGGTCAAATCATCTTCCACCTCGATCCACAGCTCGGTATCGGCCAGGCGCACCTTGTCGCCGACGGTGGGGCCGAACATATCGGCATAGGCCTGGCGTGAAATATTACTCATCGTTTGCCTCCAGAGGGCCCATGACCTCGCCGCGGAAGCCGAAGACAGCGCGGTGACCGGCGAAGGCCACCAGCTCGACCTCGCGTTTCTGGCCGGGTTCAAAACGTACCGCCGTGCCGGCCGGGATATTCAGACGATAGCCAGTGACCTGCTGACGGTCGAACTTCAGCGCCGGGTTGACCTCGGCGAAATGGTAGTGCGAACCGACCTGAATCGGTCGATCGCCGTGGTTCTCAACGACCACGCGGCAGGTCGCCCGGCCGGTATTCAGGGCTATCTGACCGGGCTTAACGTGATATTCACCGGGGATCATGGCGCTACCTCAGATTATCGGGTTGTGAACGGTGACCAGCTTCGAACCGTCCGGAAAGGTGGCTTCGACCTGGATATCCGGGATCATTTCCGGGACGCCCTCCATCACCTGCTCGCGGGTCAGGACGTGACGGCCTTCCTCCATCAGTGAGGCCACGCTTTTGCCGTCGCGGGCGCCTTCCATAATAAAGGCGCTGATGAGGGCCACGGACTCCGGATAGTTGAGCTTCAGGCCGCGGGCCAGGCGGCGTTCCGCCACCAGCGCGGCGGTAAACAGCAACAGCTTGTCTTTTTCTCGGGGGGTCAGTTCCATAACGTTCTCTTAAGTCAGCCAGATTCGGGGAAGTACGGGGGATTTGCCGGTGAGATGAGGGCGCAGAAACTGCCAGACGTCGCGCATCACCTGTTGGCAAATCAGATTATCGTCACTGAGGAAACGCACCGTCAGCAGGCGGTCGGTCAGGCTGGCGCCAGCGTAGAGACCGAGCGGCGCCAGCGCGTCGCGCACCCCGTCGAGCAGGGCATCGGTAGCCGGATAGCACAGCAAAGTGCCGACCCAGGGACGTTCGGCGACGCTGGACAGCTCTCCCTCCTGCAGGTGCAGGCGCTCAACCAGCAGCGGTATCTCATCCACCCACACTTCCAGCCGGTTGCTGAGGGTGCCGTGGCTGAAGGTTTCACCAATCACCGGGCGGCCAAGGCAGAGTAGATCCCATGCCAGCAGCGTGCTGGAGGCGCAAAGATGAAAGGTGGTGGACAGCCGGGCATTGGCCCCGGGAAAGAAGATGGCATCCTGCGGGAGCCACTCCAGGGTCGTCTGCGGGGCGAGGGTCAACTGCTGGCGCAATAGCGCTTGCGCACCGCTGCTGCGGTAAAACTTGCTGGCGCCAGGCATGGTTATCAGCGTATGGCAGCCGGGGTCAAGATGGGCGCTAATTGTCAGCTCATCACCGCCGACGATGCCACCGGGCGGGTGAAGCAGATAGAGGTGACAGGTCTCTTCTTCCGGGTAAAACGGGCGCTGGACGGTCAGCGGGCCGACGTGTTGGGCGCTGGCGAGAACGGTCTTGCCTCCGGCCTGCTGAAAGCGGAGATCCAGCGTAGCCTGCCAGCCTTTTTTGAGTGGTGGTAACACGGTGCCGTGCAATGTTGCGCCCCTGCAAAATCAAGATAAAACAGCAGCAATGAGTATTGATCGGCGGGAGTTTATCCCGGTCATACGAAACGCTTATGTCATTCGTTACCCGGCGCGTCGCGACGGGCGCGAGGGGAAAGCGGTATAACCGCTCCGGATTATTCACCCGGATAATCTTTGCCGTCAATATCCTTATCCGCTGACTGGCCGCGGCGGATAAAGCGGGAGGGCGGGCCCGTCCTCGATGCCAGCAGGCGGCGGAACTTTTGCTTTTAGTTGCCGATAACGCGTTGTTATAAAAGGGGGATGCGGCGATTACCGCGTATCATGACGACGTGGAGCAAAAGTGCGGGTGAGATGGGCAAACAGGCCCGGGGATCCTCCCGGCAGACGGGGCCGGGAGGGGAGATTATTTCTGCTCTGGCGCTTTTTTCTTCTTCATCCGGGTCCAGATTTTGCTCTCCTGGCGGCGCCACAGACGCTGAATGTTGTCGTGATGGCGCAGGAGGATCAGGCAGGAGAGCATCGACACCGGAAAAGTGTACTGCGGTTTAAACCACCAGACGTAGAAAGGCGCGATAAGCGCGCTGACGATAGCGCCAAGGGATGAGTAGCCGCTGAGCAGGATGGTCAGCAGCCAGGTACCGGCCATCACCCCGGTCAGATCGAGACCGATGGGGGCGATAGCGCCGAAGGCCGTGGCGACGCCTTTACCGCCGCGGAAATGAAAGAAGACTGGCCAGATATGGCCCACGCAGGCGGCAATCGCCACTAACCCCAGCCAGAACGGCGTAAGGCCCAGCGCCCAGGCGCCCCACACCGGGAGCATGCCCTTCAGCACATCAAAAATAAGTACCGCTACGGCCGCCCCTTTTCCGCCAATTCGTAGTACGTTAGTGGCCCCGGGGTTGCCTGAGCCGCTGTCGCGTGGGTCGGGCAGGCCAGCAAGGCGACATACCAGAATGGCGCTGGAAATGGAGCCGCAGAGGTAGGCGAGGAGTACCAGTCCAGGCGCGATTGCACTCATAACGCTGTTCCGTTTTGAAAATGTCGTTGTATTCTCTGCATCTGTGGATAATACGCATAATTCGCCGGAAGTGGTATCCGGTTTAGCTAAAAAGCAGGCAGGGCGTGATGGATATTGTATTTATAGAGCAACTTTCGGTAATCACCACCATTGGTGTTTATGACTGGGAACAAACCATTGAGCAGAAGCTGGTGTTCGATATCGAAATTGCATGGGATAACCGCAAGGCGGCCGCCAGCGATGATGTCAGCGACTGCCTCAGCTATGCTGATATCAGCGAGCGAGTGATCGCGCATGTGGAGGGGGGAAAATTCGCGTTAGTGGAGCGGGTGGCGGAAGAAGTGGCCGACCTGCTGCTGGAAACATTCCAGTCGCCATGGGTGCGTATTAAAGTCAGCAAACCTGGCGCCGTGGCCCGCGCGGCAAATGTCGGTGTGATTATTGAACGTGGCCTTAATCTGAAACAAAACTTTTCAGGTCATACTTGTTAAACAAATTGCGTTTATACCGGTCATAGCATCCGGTCATCAGGCAATTTTACTGGCGATGTCCTTCCAGAACGGTGGACGAATCCGCGTGTACTTCCTGTACGCTGCGGATTACGCGCGCTCTGGCTGTCGGGTTGCGCCTGTTGATCGATAATGTGTTCCTGGTTTTTTTCATTTTACTTTTTAAAGGGTTTAATTGAATGAGCGATATACACTCGCTGCTGGTGGCGGCAATATTGGGTGTGGTTGAGGGGTTGACAGAGTTTTTACCTGTTTCCAGTACCGGTCATATGATTATTGTTGGTCACCTGCTGGGGTTTGAAGGTGATACGGCAAATACCTTTGAAGTGGTTATTCAGCTAGGCTCGATACTCGCCGTAGTGGTGATGTTCTGGCGTCGTTTGTTCGGTCTGATCGGCATCCATTTCGGCAGGCCGCCGGAGCATGAAGGCAAAGGCAGCGGTCGCTTGTCGCTTATCCATATCCTCCTCGGCATGATCCCCGCGGTGGTGCTGGGGCTGATTTTCCACGACACCATTAAATCCTTATTTAACCCGGTAAACGTGATGTACGCCCTGATTGTCGGCGGCGTATTGCTGATTGCGGCAGAAGTACTCAAGCCGAAACAGCCGCGCGCGGTCGGGATTGACGATATGACCTATCGTCAGGCGTTTGTCATCGGCTGCTTTCAGTGTCTGGCGCTGTGGCCGGGGTTCTCGCGCTCGGGGGCGACTATCTCCGGCGGCATGCTGATGGGCGTCAGCCGCTACGCGGCGTCGGAGTTCTCTTTCCTGCTGGCGGTACCGATGATGATGGGCGCCACCGTGCTGGACGTCTACAAGAGCATCGGCTTCCTGAACATGGGCGATGTGCCGATGTTTGCCGTCGGCTTCGTGATGGCGTTTATCGTGGCGCTGATTGCGATTAAAACCTTCCTGCAGCTGATCAAGCGGATCTCGTTTATCCCGTTCGCTATCTACCGCTTTATCGTGGCGGCAGCCGTTTACGTGGTCTTCTTCTAAGACCAGTGCCCTCAGCCTTGCGGCTGGGGGCAACGCTGTTCCTTCCACTGCGCCACCGCAGCAATTCTCCGCCGCGTCAGCTCTTCGCGAATTTCCGCCCCTTTAAAGCCCGCCGCCACGACCTCTTTGGTGGAGACAGACTGCGCCACTTCCCAGGCCTCCAGAAGCAGGCGCCCTTGCGGGTAATCGCTGGCCTCGAAACCGGTGCGTCCGCGGACGTCGGCTTCGCTGGTGAGGGCGATCTGCTGCACGCGCTGCGGTTTGCGCCAGGCGTCAATGCTGTCGAAGAGTTTGACGAGGGTTTTCGGCTGCAGGATCGGCAGGGTGTGGATCAAGTCATGGTACTCCGCCACCAGTTTCGCGAGATCGCGGATATCGTTTGGCACCCGCAGACGCGCGCAGATCTGTTCTACCAGCTTGACGCCCGCCGGGCCATGGCCGTGGTGACGCGGCCAGAGCGCTTTCGGCGTCAGTCCTTTACCGAGGTCATGACACAGGGTGGCGAAACGCACGTCGACATCCGGCGACAGCATCGCGGCCATCGTGACGGTCATCAGGGTGTGCAGGCCGGTATCGATTTCCGGGTGCCACTTCGCCGGGGCCGGCACGCCGTACAGCGCGTCAATTTCCGGAAACAGCACCTTAAGAGCCTGGCAGTCGCGCAGCGTCTGGAAAAAGACCTGCGGATTGCGGGTGGTTAACGCGCTTTCCGTCTCTTTCCACACCCGCTCCGGCGTTAAATGCGCCAGCTCACCGGCCTCAACCATCGCATGCATCAGGGCCTGGGTTTCTTCGGCAATGCGAAAGCCCAGATGCGCATAGCGGGCAGCAAAGCGCGCCACACGCAGCACGCGCAGCGGATCTTCGCTAAAGGCGGGAGAGACATGGCGCAGCAGGCGCAGGCGAAGATCGTTTTGCCCGCCGTAGGGGTCGATGATCGTGCCATCGGCATCCTGGGCGAGGGCGTTGACCGTCAAGTCGCGGCGCAGCAGATCGGCTTCGAGGGTCACGTCCGGGGCGGCATAGCAGGTAAAACCGGTATAGCCCGCGCCGGATTTGCGCTCGGTACGGGCCAGGGCATACTCCTCCCGGCTTTGCGGATGGAGGAACACGGGAAAGTCGCGGCCTACCTGTTGGTAGCCCGCGTCAAGCATCTGTTGCGGGGTGGCGCCCACCACCACCCAGTCTCGGTCTTTGACCGGCAGCCCTAATAGCGCATCGCGCACCGCACCGCCGACCAGATAGCTCTTCACGCCCGATTCTCCCGTATCTGTTTTTCGCAAGATGATACGTAAGTCTGGCAGAGAAGACGAATTAGTTCATCCACCGGTCTTTACGTTTGCGGCTTGGCACCAGATGCGGCAGCACCAGACCCAGCAGCAGACCGACGCCGAGCACGCCGCCGCCGTACATGAACCACTGCATGATAATGGTGCGCTGTTTGTCATCAAGCTGCAGATTCGCCGCATTCACCTTCTTCTGCGCGACCACCAGCTCGTTTTTCAACTTCTGGTTCTCGTCCTTCAGCGCGTTAATCGCGCTGTCGCTGCCGGCGACTTTCTTCTGCATATCCGCCGTGCGCTGGTTCCAGGTGGCGTCGATGTTGTTCAGCTTATCGGTCAGCGTTTTGACCTGGTTTTCCAGATCCGGGACGCGGGTGCGCAGGCTGGGCTCATTGCTCAGCTCTTTCAACGGGATCCAGGCGGTACGGCCATTGCTGTCGCGGACCTGCGCGTAACTGGTGCTGTCGTTCGTTTGCAGCACCGACACTTCTTCCCCGGCGTTGATGGTGCCGACCAGACGATAATTATCGCCCGGGCCGCTGCGAACCCAGGTGTTCAGCTCATCGGAAACGTAGCGCTTTTCTTCTGCGTGAACCGCCGTAGCGGCGCTAAGCGCGAGCAAAGTAAAAGTAATCAGGCGTAATTTTGGCATCAGGTCATCGTTTGGTCATAAAAAGTGGAACGATAGTAGAGGCATCGCCAGAGCGACGCAAAGTTTTCCACCACAATCGGAATCATCCAGGAGGTGGCCCGGCAAAAAGCGCGTTGCATGGCGATTCGCCGCAAAATACTATCTACTGACAAAAAATATCGTCGTAAGTTCGCCGCAATTTGTCGGCGCAGCACAGAAGCGGAAGAATTCAGTCATGGCTCAAGAAATCGAACTCAAGTTTATCGTCGCTCAGAATGGGGTAGAGACGCTGCGCGAGCAGCTCAATGCGCTCGAGGCGAAACATACGCCTGCGGGCCAGTTACTGAACATTTATTACGAAACCGCCGATAACTGGCTGCGTCGTCACGATATGGGGCTGCGCATCCGCGGCGACCAGGGGCGTTATGAAATGACGCTGAAAATTGCCGGCCGGGTGGTAGGGGGGCTGCACCAGCGTCCGGAATACAATATCCCACTGGATAAACCGGAGCTGGCGCTTGAGCGCCTGCCGGCGGAGGTCTGGCCGCAAGGCGAGCTCCCGGCCGCGCTGGCGGAGCATGTCCAGCCGCTGTTCAGCACTGATTTTGCTCGTGAACGTTGGGTGATACAGGAAGGGAATAGTGAGATTGAGATCGCCCTCGATCGCGGCGAAGTGAAGGCTGGCGAACATCAGGAGCCGATCTGCGAACTGGAGCTGGAGCTGCTTGCCGGGGAGACTGCCGATCTGCTGCGCCTTGCGCACCGTCTGCTGGAGAGCGGCGTCCTGCGTCAGGGGAGCCTGAGCAAAGCCGCGCGCGGGTATCATCTGGCGCAAGGCAATGGCGAGCGTCCCGTCACCTCGCTGACGGTGCTGGCGGTGGCGGCGAAGGCCAGCGTGGAGCAAGGGCTGGAGGCGGCGCTGGAGAGCGCCCTGGCGCACTGGCTGTATCACGACGAAGTATGGCTGCGCGGCAATGCGAAAGCCAAAGCGGAAATCCTGCTGGCGTTAGCCCGCGTGCGCCATACCCTCGTGCTGTTCGGCGGCATCGTGCCGCGTAAGGCGACCACCCAGCTCCGCGCGTTGCTGAACGACGCCGAAGCCGTTCTGCTGGCCGCGGACACCGCCGACGAGGCGTTATTCCGCACCGAGGTCGTCGGCGCCAAACTGGCCCTGACTGAATGGCTGGTCCAGCGCGGCTGGCGTCCGTTCCTCAACGAGGCGGGAGAGAAAAAAATAGCCGGATCGTTCAAACGGTTTGCCGATATTAACCTCTCGCGGGTGGCAGCCGAGCTGCGCGGCGCCGTGCAGCATCTGGCGGTCGAAGATGCCGCCGACCAGTTGCCGAAGCTGTCCCGTGACATCGACAGCGTCCAGCTGCTGGCGGGCGCCTATGGCGACGCCGTCGCGCCGTGGCTGGAGAACTGGCAGGAGCTTCACCGTGCAATAGCACATGACGATCGCAGCGTCTTTGAATATTTCCGTCGCCAGGCGCTGGCTGCCGAGCCGTTCTGGCTGCATAGTGGAAAACGATAATTTCAGGCCAGGGAGCCCTTATGATGCCGCTTTCTCCGCAATTACAGCAGCACTGGCAGACGGTCGCTGACCGTCTGCCAGCGGATTTTCCCATTGCAGAACTGAGCCCACAGGCCAGGTCGGTCATGGCGTTCAGCGATTTTGTCGAACAGAGTGTGATCGCCCAGCCGGGCTGGCTGAATGAGCTTGCGGACTCCTCGCCGGAGGCGGAAGAGTGGCGGCATTACGAGGCCTGGCTGCAGGATCGCCTGCAGGCCGTCACTGACGAAGCGGGGTTGATGCGAGAGCTGCGTCTCTTCCGCCGCCAGATGATGGTCCGCATCGCCTGGGCGCAGGCGCTGTCGCTGGTGAGCGAAGAAGAGACCCTGCAGCAGCTGAGCGCCCTGGCGGAGACCCTGATTGTCGCCGCCCGCGACTGGCTCTACGCCGCCTGCTGTAAGGAGTGGGGAACGCCATGCAATGCCGAGGGCCAGCCGCAGCCGCTGCTGATCCTCGGGATGGGAAAGCTGGGCGGCGGCGAGCTGAACTTCTCTTCCGATATCGATCTGATCTTTGCCTGGCCTGAGCATGGCGCCACCCGCGGCGGCCGCCGCGAGCTGGATAACGCCCAGTTCTTTACCCGTCTGGGGCAGCGGCTGATCAAGGCCCTTGACCAGCCGACGCAGGACGGCTTTGTCTATCGGGTTGACATGCGCCTGCGGCCGTTTGGCGACAGTGGGCCGCTGGTACTCAGCTTTGCGGCACTGGAAGATTATTACCAGGAGCAGGGTCGGGACTGGGAACGCTATGCGATGGTGAAAGCGCGGATCATGGGCGATAACGACGGCGTGTACGCCAGCGAGTTGCGCGCGATGCTCCGTCCTTTCGTCTTCCGCCGTTATATCGACTTCAGCGTGATCCAGTCGCTGCGTAACATGAAAGGCATGATCGCCCGCGAAGTGCGGCGTCGCGGGCTGAAAGACAACATCAAGCTCGGCGCCGGCGGGATCCGTGAAATTGAGTTTA
The DNA here is from genome assembly GCF_014192815.1 of Klebsiella sp. RC2. Lineage (NCBI taxonomy): Bacteria > Pseudomonadati > Pseudomonadota > Gammaproteobacteria > Enterobacterales > Enterobacteriaceae > Klebsiella > Klebsiella sp. RC2. The sequence goes on from NZ_JACHYL010000009.1 coordinate 104,365, forward strand.
TCGTTCAGGTCTTTCAGCTGATCCGCGGTGGTCGCGAACCTGCACTGCAGCAGCGCGCCCTGCTGCCGACGCTGGCGGCGATTGATGAGCTACATCTGCTGCCGGAAGGCGACGCGGCGCTGCTGCGCGAGGCCTATCTGTTCCTGCGCCGGCTGGAAAACCTGCTGCAAAGCATCAACGATGAACAGACCCAGACCCTGCCGCAGGATGAACTTAACCGCGCCAGGCTGGCGTGGGGGATGCATACCGAAGACTGGGAGACGCTGAGCGCGCAGCTGGCGAGCCAGATGGCCAACGTGCGGCGAGTGTTTAATGAACTGATCGGCGATGATGAGGATCAGTCCCCGGATGAGCAACTGGCCGAGTACTGGCGCGAGCTGTGGCAGGATGCGCTGGAAGAAGATGACGCCAGCCCGGCGCTGGCGCATTTAAACGATACCGACCGCCGTAGCGTGCTGGCGCTGATTGCCGATTTTCGTAAAGAGCTGGATCGGCGCACCATCGGCCCGCGCGGCCGCCAGGTGCTGGATCAGCTGATGCCGCATCTGCTGAGCGAAATCTGCTCGCGCGCCGATGCGCCGCTGCCTCTGGCGCGGATCACGCCGCTGTTGACCGGGATCGTCACCCGTACCACCTATCTTGAGCTGCTGAGCGAATTCCCCGGCGCGCTGAAGCACCTGATCACGCTCTGCGCGGCGTCGCCGATGGTCGCCAGCCAGCTGGCGCGCCACCCGCTGCTGCTGGATGAGCTGCTGGATCCCAACACCCTCTATCAGCCGACGGCGACCGATGCCTATCGCGACGAGCTGCGCCAGTACCTGCTGCGCGTGCCGGAAGAGGATGAAGAGCAGCAGCTGGAGGCGTTGCGCCAGTTTAAGCAGGCGCAGCAGCTGCATATCGCGGCGGCGGATATCGCTGGCACCCTGCCGGTGATGAAGGTCAGCGATCACTTAACCTGGCTTGCCGAAGCGATCCTCGACGCGGTGGTGCAGCAGGCATGGGGGCAGATGGTCGCTCGCTACGGCCAGCCGACCCACCTGCACGATCGCCAGGGTCGCGGCTTCGCCGTTGTCGGCTACGGTAAGCTCGGCGGCTGGGAGCTGGGCTACAGCTCCGATCTCGATCTGGTGTTCCTCCATGACTGCCCGGCGGAGGTGATGACCGACGGCGAGCGGGAGATTGACGGCCGTCAGTTCTACCTGCGGCTGGCCCAGCGGATCATGCACCTGTTCAGCACCCGCACCTCGTCCGGTATTCTCTACGAAGTGGACGCCCGGCTGCGTCCTTCTGGCGCGGCGGGGATGCTGGTCACCACCGCCGACGCGTTTGCTGACTATCAGCAGAACGAAGCCTGGACGTGGGAACATCAGGCGCTGGTGCGCGCCCGCGTGGTCTATGGCGACCCGGCGCTGCAGGCGCGCTTTGACGCCATTCGTCGCGATATCCTGACCACCCCGCGGGAGGGGACGACCCTGCAGACCGAGGTTCGCGAGATGCGCGAGAAGATGCGCGCCCACCTTGGCAACAAACATCCCGATCGTTTTGATATCAAAGCCGATGCCGGCGGGATCACCGATATTGAATTTATTACTCAGTATCTGGTCCTACGCTATGCCAGTGACAAGCCGAAGTTGACCCGCTGGTCTGACAACGTGCGTATTCTTGAGCTGCTGGCGCAGAACGACATCATGGACGAGGAGGAGGCGCGCGCCTTAACGCATGCGTACACCACCTTGCGTGATGCGCTCCATCACCTGGCCCTGCAGGAGCAGCCGGGACACGTGGCGCCAGAGGCCTTCAGCCGGGAGCGTCAGCAGGTCAGCGCCAGCTGGCAGAAGTGGCTGATGGCTTAACTATAAAATCGGGTGTGCTATTATCGCGCGCAAAGTTTGCGTCTCGCAGGAGAGAGTCATGAAAGTAACGCTGCCGGAGTTTGAACGTGCAGGAGTGTTGGTGGTGGGTGATGTGATGCTGGACCGCTACTGGTACGGCCCCACCAGTCGTATTTCCCCGGAAGCCCCGGTGCCGGTGGTGAAGGTGGAAAATATCGAAGAACGTCCTGGCGGCGCGGCAAACGTAGCGATGAACATCGCCTCCCTGGGGGCAACGTCGCGCCTGGTGGGATTGACCGGGATTGATGACGCTGCCCGCGCGCTGAGCCAGGCGCTGGCCAATGTGAATGTGAAGTGCGACTTCGTCTCCGTCCCGACTCACCCGACCATCACCAAGCTGCGGGTGCTGTCGCGCAATCAGCAACTGATCCGCCTCGACTTTGAAGAGGGCTTCTCCGGCGTGGATCCGCAGCCGATGCATGAGCGCATTCAGCAGGCGCTGGGATCCATTGGCGCACTGGTCCTCTCGGACTACGCCAAAGGGGCGCTGACCAGCGTCCAGACGATGATCAAGCTCGCCCGTGAAGCGGGCGTGCCGGTGCTGATCGATCCGAAAGGCACCGATTTCGAACGCTACCGCGGCGCGACGCTGCTCACCCCGAACCTCTCTGAGTTTGAAGCGGTGGTGGGCAAGTGTCAGGATGAAGCGGAGATCGTTGAACGCGGCATGAAGCTCATCGCCGAATTTGAACTGTCAGCGCTGCTGGTGACGCGTTCTGAGCAGGGGATGACGCTGCTGCAGCCGGGGCGTCCGCCGCTGCATATGCCGACCCAGGCCCAGGAAGTGTACGATGTCACCGGCGCCGGCGACACGGTGATTGGCGTGCTGGCGGCGACCCTGGCCTCCGGCAACACCCTGGAAGAGGCCTGCTATTTCGCCAACGCCGCGGCGGGCGTGGTGGTCGGTAAGCTGGGGACCTCCACCGTTTCCCCTGTCGAGCTGGAAAACGCGGTCCGCGGCCGGGCTGAGACCGGCTTTGGCGTGATGAGCGAAGAGGAACTCAAACAGGCGGTTGCGGCAGCGCGCAAGCGCGGTGAGAAAGTGGTGATGACCAACGGGGTCTTCGACATTCTGCATGCCGGCCATGTCTCCTATCTGGCGAATGCGCGCAAGCTGGGCGACCGTCTGATCGTGGCGGTCAACAGCGATGCCTCAACCAAACGTCTGAAAGGCGAAACCCGCCCGGTGAACCCGCTGGAGCAGCGGATGATCGTGCTGGGGGCGCTGGAGGCCGTCGACTGGGTGGTCTCCTTCGAGGAAGACACCCCGCAGCGGCTGATTGCCGGTATCCTGCCGGACCTGCTGGTCAAAGGCGGCGATTATAAGCCGGAACAGATCGCCGGCAGCGAAGAGGTCTGGGCTAACGGCGGCGAAGTGCTGGTGCTCAACTTTGAAGATGGCTGCTCGACCACCAATATTATTAAGAAAATACAAAAAGATAGCGATAAATAAGCTTTTCGCTATTCACCGGCTTGTACGGTGAAGCATCACGGCCCGCGATGGAGATATCGCGGGCCGTTTTTATTTAATCATGTGGAAAATGATTTAGCGCAATAAATAATCATGTTAAGCGCATTTTTCGTACAAATCGCGTTAAGGTAAGCGTAAATACTGAAGTGAGTAAAAGGCATATGACTGATCAGAACATCCACCGCTGAAGGAGTATGCGCATGAACCATAACGATATGTATTCAATGAAGAATTTTGATTTTTTGGCGCGGAGTTTCGCCAGAATGCACGCGCAAGGCCAGCCAGTTGATCTTCAGGCTATTGTCGGCAATATGGATGAAGAGCATCGTGAATGGTTTTGCCAGCGTTATGAACTTTACTGTCGTCAGGTAAACAGCCCGGCGGAAGCCGCCCACTAAGCCAAACGCAAAACGGGCCCCTGAGGGCCCGTTTCTTACGGCTGCTCTTCGCTGCCAGGCGTCGCTGCCTGGCGGTTTTCGAGGTCATTCAGACGCTGCTCCAGCAGCGCCAGTTTTTCGCGGGTCCGCAGCAAAACCTGAGTCTGTACGTCAAACTCTTCGCGGCTGACCAGATCCAGGCGGGTCAGCTGCGACTGCAGCGCCTGGCGGATTTTCTTCTCAACATCCTCACCCAGATCGCGAAGTCCTTTTGGCATCGACTCATGGACCTGGCGGGCGATTTGTTCAATTTTTTTCGGGTCAATCATGGTGGTTTCCTGCTCGGGTCGGATGATTGATCATTGTAGTGCGAACCAGGCCGCCTATAAACCAGAAATGTTTGAAGCTTATGCATTGCCGAGGATAGTCAATAGCGTTATAGTTATCTCGCTTATTCTCAGGGCGGGGCGAAATTCCCCACCGGCGGTAAATCAACCATTGCGTTGAAAGCCCGCGAGCGCTTCCCGTGACTACGGGAAGGTCAGCAGATCCGGTGTAATTCCGGGGCCGACGGTTAAAGTCCGGATGGGAGAGAGTAACGGCACAGTCGGGTCCAGGCCCGCTCGCGTTGACTTTTGCCGCTAAACCGGCGCTCCTAAGACTGCCCTGATTCTGGTAACCATAATTTTAATGAGGTTTTTTTACCATGAATCAGACGCTCCTTTCTTCTTTTGGTACCGCTTTTGAACGTGTGGAACACGCTTTGGACGCCCTGCGCGAAGGCCGCGGCGTGATGGTGCTTGATGATGAAGACCGTGAAAACGAAGGCGATATGATCTTCGCCGCCGAAACCATGACCGTTGAGCAGATGGCGCTGACCATTCGTCACGGCAGCGGCATTGTGTGCCTGTGCCTGACCGAAGATCGCCGCAAACAGCTGGATCTGCCGATGATGGTTGAGAACAACACCAGCGCCTACGGCACCGGCTTTACCGTGACCATCGAAGCGGCCGAAGGTGTGACCACCGGCGTCTCCGCTGCCGACCGCGTGACCACCGTCCGCGCGGCCATTGCCGACGGCGCGAAACCTTCCGATCTCAACCGTCCTGGCCACGTTTTCCCGCTGCGTGCGCAGCCGGGTGGCGTACTGACCCGCGGCGGCCACACTGAAGCCACTATCGACCTCGTGACCCTGGCTGGCTTTAAACCCGCAGGCGTGCTGTGCGAGCTGACCAACGACGATGGCACCATGGCGCGCGCGCCGGAGTGCATCAAGTTCGCTCAGCAACACAATATGGCGGTAGTCACGATTGAAGATCTGGTGGCCTATCGTCGCGAACATGAGCGTAAAGCCAGCTAAATAGCGGTTCGCTACGCCCGACCACAGCCCACTTCTTAGTGGGCTGTGTTGTTTCTGCGCTTTAACCGATGCCCATCGTCTGGAGTACCACCAGACTCAGCCCCATGACCGACATCCCGCACAAAACGCCATAGCTTGGGTTGCTTTGCGGATCGATCTCTTTCGCCAGCGGCATCAGTTCATCGACGGACAGTGCCACCATAATCCCGGCCACAGCGGCCATGATCGCTCCCATCACCAGCGGTGAGACCAGACTCCCCAGAATCAGCCACGCCAGCACGCCGCCCAAAATTTCCGCCATGCCGGAAAGCCCGGCCCAGAGTACCGCCTTGCTGCGCGACCCGGTGGCGGCATACACTGGCCCGGCAACGGCCAGTCCTTCAGGAATATTGTGCAGGGCAACGGCGAGGGCCACGCCCATGCCGAGTTCCAGGTTGTTGCTGGCCGTGACATAGGTGGCGATCCCTTCCGGGAAGTTATGCAGGCTGATACCCAACGTCAGCAGAATAGCGGTGCGACGTAAATTACGTGGACGCGGCGTGGCGGGGGTCATCAGATCCTGCGGGTGAGCGTGCGGCAGCAGGCGGTCAAGGCCGAAATAGCCCAGCAGGCCGATGACAAACATCCCGTAACCGAGCAGCGGCGACATGCCTTCGGCGGTCAGCGCGGCAGGCAGCATTTCCATCAATGAAATCAACAGCATGATCCCGGCGGCAAAGCCGAGGGAGAAGCCAAGCAGACGGTTAGAGGGTTTCTGACCAATCACGCCGAATATGGCGCCAATAAAGGTTGCGCTACCGGCTAGCAGCGTCAATATTAAGGGTGATGACATCGCTACTCTCCCTGTGAAAATAAGTGCATATGAGTATATTGCCTGAGGATGCGCGTACGGGACACGTCCCTTTACCGCGACTTACATTCAAATTTTCTGACGATCATCATCATGGTTATCTGAGTTTATCCTGGCGCAAAAGCGCGTAATGTGAGCACATCACATTGACACCCTAAGGATATCATCATGTCCCCTACCCGAATGCCCGCGTTGTTTCTCGGCCATGGCAGCCCAATGAACGTGCTGGAAGACAACATTTATACTCGCGCCTGGGCTCACCTGGGCGAAACCCTGCCGCGTCCGAAGGCGATTGTGGTGGTCTCTGCGCACTGGTTCACGCGCGGTACGGGCGTGACGGCGATGGAGGCCCCGAAGACCATTCACGACTTCGGCGGTTTCCCACAGGCGCTGTATGACACCCATTATCCGGCGCCGGGCTCTCCGGCGCTGGCGCAACGACTGGTGGAGCTGCTCTCGCCTGTGCCGGTCACTCTCGACAAAGAAGCCTGGGGATTTGACCATGGCTCGTGGGGCGTGCTGATTAAAATGTATCCGCAGGCGGATATCCCGATGGTTCAGTTGAGCATCGACAGCACCAAACCGCCGGCCTGGCATCTCGAAATGGGGCGGAAACTGGCCTCGCTGCGTGATGAAGGCATTATGCTGGTGGCCAGCGGCAACGTGGTGCATAACCTGCGCACCGCCCGCTGGCACGGCGAGAACACGCCGTACCCATGGGCAGAGTCCTTCAATAACTACGTGAAGGCGAATCTGCAATGGCAGGGGCCGGACGAGCAGCACCCGCTGGTTAACTACCTGGCACACGAAGGAGGCTCGCTCTCCAACCCAACGGCGGAGCATTTCCTGCCGCTGCTATATATCCTGGGGGCGTGGGATGGTGTTGAAGCGATTACGATCCCGGTCGATGGCATCGAGATGGGCTCGCTGAGTATGCTGTCGGTAGTGGTTGGCGCCTGATGATAGTGCGCTCCGGCGATATCGTCGCCGGAGCGCGACATTATTCGACGAAAATGTGCGGATAGAAGCGCGACAGATCCTGAGTGATCAGCGCCCGATCTTCGCGAATGCCGATCCCGGCGGGCTGATCGTTGATGAGCCAGCTGCCAATCAGTGTGTAGCTGTCACCAAACTTCGGCAGGGGGTAAAACTCCTGCACGATGGTTCCTTCTTCCCCGTACGGACCTTCCACCGACTCCACGACCTTGCCCTGCTCAACAATGGAGACGTTGGCCCCTTCACGAGAGAAGATCGGCTTAATGACGTACTTCTCCATCTCCGGGTGGGCATCTTCGCTGAAGTAGGCCGCCAGCAGATTCGGGTGATTGGGGAACATTTCCCACAGCATCGGCAGCAACGCTTTGTTGGAGATAATGCTTTTCCACGCGGGCTCCAGCCAGCGCACGCCGGCGTCTTCCAGCTTGGTGGAGAACATCTCCCGCAGCATAAACTCCCACGGATAGAGCTTGAACAGGTTACCAATCACCTGATCCTGCAGATCGGTAAACTGACCTTTTTCGCCCAGACCGATATCTTCGATATAGAGGAATTCCGTCGCCAGGCCTGCTTCCGCGGCGCAGTCCTGCAGATACTGCACAGTGCCGCGATCTTCAACGGTATCGCGGCAGCAGGCCATATGCAGCAGCTGGAAGCCAAACTGCTCGCGCAGCTCGCCGAAGCGATCGATGAGCTTTTCCTGCAAACTATTGAACTGGTCGCTGCCCGCCGGCAGCTTGCCGGCGTTGAGCTGGTCTTCCAACCAGATCCACTGGAAGAAGGCCGCTTCATACAGCGAGGTCGGGGTGTCGGCATTGTTCTCCAGCAGCTTCGGCTCGCCGACGCCATCCCAGGCCAGGTCGAGACGCGAGTAGAGCGACGGCTGGTTGGTTTTCCACGACTGGCGCACAAAGCCCCAGGTGTGTTTAGGGATGCGGAATTTAGTCATCAGCTCATCGCTGGCGATCACTTTCTCCACCACCTGGAGGCACATTTGATGCAGCTCGGCGGTGACTTCCTCCAGTTTTTCCACCTGCGCGAGGGTCAGCTTGTAATAAGCCTCTTCGCTCCAGTAGGGCTCGCCGTACATGGTGTGGAAGTTGAAACCGTACTCGGTCGCTTTCTCGCGCCAGTCCGGGCGCTCGGTAATACTGACTCTTTCCATGTGAGTTAGCCGCCCATCGAGCGAGAAGAGGACGTTGAGCCTGCGGCGCTACGCTGCATAGTCGACTGCTTCGCCACCGACTCGCCAAAACCACCGCGGGTAACGGTGGTGGTAGTTGCTGGCTTCGGCGCCATCGCGGTTTTCGGCACGTTCATGGTGCGACCCGGCTGGGCGGCGCCATAGCTTTTGCCGCTCGCATCGGTGTATTGACCATAGGCCGGGCTGGCCGGGTTTTTCGAGCTGAACAGCGGCTGCTGTTGCGCCATGCCGCCGCCCATCAGGCGGCCCATCATATAGCCGGCCATCAGCGGCATCCAGAAGCTGCCGCTGCTTTGCGCCTGCGCCTGGTTTTCCGGGGCGACGCCCGCCTGGGCTGGCGTCTGCTGGCACTGGCCTTCGCCAAACTCGGCGACGCAGTCTTCCCGGGTGGCATATTTCGGCGCGGTACGTTCTGCCTCTTTTACCGCGTTGGTGTAAGCCGTGGTGCACTCGGCTGCTTTGCCCGGATTGGCGGCGGAGCAGTCATCGGCGTTCTGGTATAGCGACACCGTTTCATCGCTTTTTTCACAACCGGCAAGCATAAAGACCGCGGTGACGGCCAGCGCGACCGGCGTCAGATGGCGTGCGCTCCAGCTTTTGCGGAACGACGAATGATTAATTTTTTTTGTCCGTTTCATATTTGTCTTCCAGGACCCAGTGGTATGGCGTGTGTTAACGCTCAGGATAGAGGATGAGTGGTGGAAAATGAAGCGAAGAGGGGCGCTAAGCGGGGGATCTTTACGTTGCCTTACGTTTAACGCATCGCCTGTCCGACGGACAGGCGATGCGCGTCACAGTATGGGAATTACTGACGGAACGGATTGCTGCCGCTGCTCTGGGTGGTCCGTGCGGACGCCGGTTTCACCGCTGCGGTAGTATTGCCGTAGCCATCGGCAGTGGCATCCTGCTGTGGATTTTCCGGCGCGACGCTGTCTGCGGAGGTGGGGATCGGTTTGCCCAGCGTGTTGTTCAGGGCGACCAGATCCTGCTCATTCAGGGTACCTAACGCCGACTTAATGTTCAGCTCGTTGATCAGGTAGTTATAGCGCGCATTGGAGAGCTGCTGCTTGGCGTTATACAGCGTGGTGGTGGCGTCGAGGACGTCAACGATGGTACGCGTACCCACCGAGTAGCCTGCTTCCATCGCATCCAGGGAGCTTTGCGCAGAGACCACCGCCTGTTTGTAGGCGTTGATGCTGCTGATGGAGGCGTTCACGTTGTTAAACGACGAACGCACAGTCTGCACGACGCTGCGGTGGGCGCTTTCCAGCTGCTCGCTGGCGCCGACGAAGTTGTATTGCGCCTGTTTGACCTGCGAGGTCACCGCGCCGCCCTGATACAGTGGCAGAGAGAAGTTCAGGCCGATTTGGTTCTGCCCGGCATCGTTATCCTGGTATTGCTGAGGATTATTATGGGTTTTTGAACCACTGTAGCTAGTATTCGATACCCCACTCGACGCGGATAGGCTGAGCGTCGGCAAATGCCCGTCCTGCGCCTGGCGAATCTGCTCGCGAGCCAGGTCCTGGTTCAGACGCGCCTGCAGCAGCGACAGGTTGCGGTTCTCCGCTTCCTTCAGCAGGGCGTTGACCGCCTGCGGCTTGTTGGTTTTGAAGCCATTCACATTCAGCGAGGCCAGCTCCGGATAGTAGTTACCGGTGACCTGGCGCAGTTCTTCGACGGCGTTGTCGAGATCGTTACGCGCGGTGACTTCGTTCGCCAGCACGGCGTCGTATTGTGAACGGGCGTTCTGTACGTCAGTGATCGCCACCAGGCCTACGTTAAAGCGCTGCGTGGTTTGATCCAACTGGCGGTAAATGGCCTGTTTCTGCGCTTCGGTATAGGAGAGCGTGTCGATGGCGGCCAGCACTTTAAAATAGGCCGTCGCGGTATTCAGAATCAGCGTTTGCTGATCGGTCTGATACGTGACATCCTGAATGCCTGCCGTTTTTTCCTGCAGCGTCAGGGCGCGCCATTTCGACATATCAAACAGAACCTGCGTTAACTGCAGCGAGCCGCTGGTGACGTTTGAATTGATGCCGTTGCTGTCGCGATAGCCATTGTTATAGGTATAATCCGCTCCCAGCCCAAGCTGAGGCAGTAATGGACTGCGCGCTTCATTGATCTTTTCGAACGCGGCGTCACGATCGGCTGCCGATTTACGCAGATCGGGGTTGCTGATGCGCGCCTGCTGGTAAACCTGAAGCAGGTTTTCCGCCTGGCTCATGGCGCTGAACCCGGTCAGGCTCAGGCCGATAAGAATGGGGAGCAATTTCTTCATTTGCATTCCTTGTTGTGAAGCATTTAGCGCTGGTCTAATTCTAAGAAAAATTCCGCTGATTGTATCGATTCTGCCGCCGTAAAAAGTTGGCGTTACGTGCCATCCGGCGGTAATTTGCACCAATCTAACATACGGACCGTAAAACGGTAGCCAAACGGTCTGGAAATCCCTAATTTCGGATTAGCAGGACATGACAATGAGCAAACCCATTCAGCAGGGAATTACCTTCTTCAAAAATGATGTAGAAATTATTGCACGCGAAACGCTGTATCGTGGTTTTTTTTCGCTCGATTTATACCGTTTTCGCCACCGCCTGTTTAACGGCGGCATGAGCGGCGAAGTCACCCGTGAAATTTTTGAGCGCGGGCATGCCGCCGTCTTGCTACCCTTTGACCCGGTGCGGGACGAAGTGGTGCTCGTCGAACAAATCCGTATTGCCGCCTATGATACCAGCGAGAGCCCATGGCTGCTCGAAATGGTCGCCGGCATGATCGAAGCGGGGGAAACGGTGGAAGACGTTGCCCGTCGGGAAGCGCTGGAGGAGGCCGGACTTGAAGTTGGGCGGACGAAACCAATATTAAGCTATCTGGCCAGTCCTGGCGGCACCAGCGAACGGTTATCGATCCTGGTGGGAGAAGTTGATGCATCCACGGCGAAAGGCATTCATGGCCTGGCCGAGGAAAACGAGGATATTCGGGTGCATGTGGTGAGCCGGGAACAGGCTTACCAGTGGGTAGAAGAGGGGAAAATCGATAACGCAGCCTCTGTCATCGCCTTGCAATGGCTGCAATTGCATTATCACAATTTACGAAACGAGTGGACAAAATGAAGCGTTATACACCTGACTTCCCTGAGATGATGCGCCTGTGCGAGACCAACTTCGCGCAGTTGCGCCGCCTGTTGCCGCGAACGGATGCAGCGGGTGAGAAGGTAAGTTATCAGGTGGGAAGCGCGCAGTATCGGTTAACGATAGTTGAATCGACCCGCTACACTACTCTGGTGGCGATAGAACAGACTCTGCCTGCGGTAAGCTACTGGAGCCTGCCGTCGATGACCGTTCGCCTCTACCATGACGCCATGGTGGCCGAAGTGTGTTCGAGTCAGCAGATCTTTCGCTTCAAAGCGCGGTATGATTATCCTAATAAAAAGTTGCATCAACGCGACGAAAAGCATCAAATTAACCAGTTTCTGGCCGACTGGCTGCGTTACTGTTTAGCACATGGAGCGATGGCGATTCCGGTTTGTTAGCGTCGTTAAACCTAAGGACACCATTTGGAAAGCCTGTTAAACCTACCTCTGGCTGGTGAGGCCAGAGTCAGGATCTTACAAATTACTGATACTCACCTGTTTGCTGAAAAACATGAAACGTTGTTAGGCATTAATACCTGGGAAAGTTATCAGGCCGTACTGTCGGCTATTCATGCCTCACAGCGTCCATGCGATCTGATTGTCGCAACAGGCGATCTGGCGCAGGACCACTCCTCCGCGGCCTATCAGCATTTTGCTGAGGGTATCGCGAGTTTTGCTGCACCCTGCGTCTGGCTACCGGGTAACCATGATTTCCAGCCGGCGATGTACAGTACGCTGCAGGCGTCAGGCATTTCACCCGCCAAGCGCGTGTTTCTCGGCGACCACTGGCAGATCCTGCTGCTGGACAGCCAGGTGTTTGGCGTTCCCCATGGCGAGCTGAGCGACTTCCAGCTGGAGTGGCTCGAACACAAGCTGGCAGAAGCGCCGGAGCGTTATACCTTACTCCTGCTGCACCACCATCCGCTGCCTGCTGGCTGTAGCTGGCTGGACCAACACAGCCTGCGCAACGCTGGCGCGCTGGACCGCGCGCTGAGCGCCTGGCCGCGGGTGAGACATCTGCTGTGCGGCCATATTCATCAGGAGCTGGATCTGGACTGGAATGGCCGGCGCATGATGGCGACGCCGTCGACCTGCGTCCAGTTCAAACCACACTGCGCCAATTTCACTCTGGATACCGTCTCACCCGGCTGGCGCTGGCTGGAGCTGCATCCTGACGGGACGCTGACCACCGAAGTGTGCCGCCTGGAAGGCGCCGAGTTCCACCCGGATATTGCTTCAGAAGGCTACTGATGGCGACGCTTCTTTATCTGCACGGCTTTAACAGTTCCCCGCGCTCGGCGAAGGCGATGGCGTTAAAGACCTGGCTGTCGCAGCAGCACCCCGACATCACCATGGTGGTACCGGAGCTGCCGCCTTATCCGGCTGAAACAGCAGAGCTGCTGGAATCCATTGTGCTGGAGCATGGCGGCGAGCCACTCGGGGTTGTGGGGTCGTCGCTGGGCGGCTACTACGCGACCTGGCTGTCGCAGTGCTTTATGGTGCCGGCGGTGGTCGTCAACCCGGCGGTGCGCCCGTTTGAACTGCTGAACAATTTTCTCGGCCACAATGAGAATCCATACACCGGGCAGCAATATGTGCTAGAGTCTCGCCATATTTACGATCTCAAGGTCATGCAAATCGACCCGCTTGAAGCGCCGGATTTACTCTGGCTGCTGCAGCAGACCGGGGATGAAGTGCTTGATTACCGCCAGGCCGTTCATTACTACGCCTCCTGCCGGCAAACGGTGGAGGAGGGCGGTAATCACGCATTTGTCGGCTTTGACGATCATTTCACTCAGATTATCGAATTTCTCGGCCTGTGCTAAACGGCCCTGAACGACCTACGAATACACACCATGACGCAATCTTCATATAACGCTGATGCCATTGAGGTACTCACCGGGCTAGAGCCGGTGCGCCGCCGTCCGGGCATGTATACCGACACCACCCGTCCTAACCATCTTGGTCAGGAAGTTATTGATAACAGTGTCGATGAAGCGCTGGCAGGCCACGCCAAACGCGTGGAAGTTATCCTTCATGCCGACCAGTCCCTGGAAGTCATTGACGACGGGCGCGGCATGCCGGTCGACATTCACCCGGAAGAAGGGGTGCCGGCGGTTGAGCTGATCCTCTGCCGACTGCACGCGGGCGGTAAGTTTTCCAACAAAAACTACCAGTTTTCCGGCGGCCTGCACGGGGTGGGGATCTCGGTGGTCAACGCCCTGTCAAAACGCGTAGAGGTAACGGTTCGTCGCGACGGTCAGGTCTACAGCATCGCCTTTGAAAACGGTGAAAAAGTAGAAGATCTGCACGTCACTGGTACCTGTGGCAAACGCAATACCGGGACCAGCGTCCATTTCTGGCCGGACGAAAGCTTCTTCGACAGCCCGCGTTTCTCCGTTTCGCGTTTGACCCATCTGTTAAAAGCGAAAGCGGTGCTGTGTCCCGGCGTGGAAATCGTGTTTCGCGATCAGGTCAACGACAGCGAGCAGCGCTGGTGCTATGCCGATGGCCTTAACGACTACCTGTGCGAAGCCGTAAACGGCCTGCCGCTGCTGCCGGAAAAACCGTTCGTCGGCACCTTCTCCGGCGAGACGGAAGCCGTGGACTGGGCGCTGCTGTGGCTGCCGGAAGGCGGCGAATTGCTGACCGAAAGCTACGTCAACCTGATCCCGACCATGCAGGGCGGGACGCACGTTAACGGTCTGCGTCAGGGACTGCTGGATGCGATGCGCGAGTTCTGCGAATATCGTAATATCCTGCCGCGCGGCGTGAAGCTGTCAGCCGAAGATATCTGGGATCGCTGCGCCTACGTGCTGTCGGTGAAAATGCAGGATCCGCAGTTCGCCGGGCAAACCAAAGAGCGTCTGTCGTCGCGCCAGTGCGCGGCGTTCGTCTCCGGCGTGGTGAAAGATGCCTTCAGTCTGTGGCTGAACCAGAACGTACAGGCTGCCGAACTGCTGGCGGAGATGGCTATCTCCAGCGCCCAGCGTCGTCTGCGCGCCGCCAAGAAAGTGGTGCGTAAAAAGCTGACCAGCGGTCCGGCATTGCCGGGTAAGCTGGCAGACTGCACCGCCCAGGACCTGAACCGCACCGAGCTGTTCCTCGTCGAAGGGGACTCGGCGGGCGGTTCTGCCAAGCAGGCGCGCGATCGCGAATATCAGGCGATCATGCCGCTGAAAGGCAAGATCCTGAATACCTGGGAAGTCTCGTCCGATGAAGTGTTAGCTTCGCAAGAAGTGCACGACATTTCGGTGGCGATTGGTATTGACCCGGATAGCGATGATTTAAGCCAGCTGCGCTACGGCAAAATTTGTATTCTGGCGGATGCCGATTCCGATGGCCTGCACATTGCCACCCTGCTGTGCGCGCTGTTTGTGAGACATTTCCGTACCCTGGTGAAAGAGGGGCACGTCTACGTCGCGCTGCCGCCGCTGTACCGTATCGATCTCGGTAAAGAGGTCTACTACGCGCTGACGGAAGAAGAAAAAACCGGCGTGCTGGAGCAGCTGAAGCGTAAGAAGGGCAAGCCAAACGTCCAGCGCTTTAAAGGTCTGGGTGAGATGAACCCAATGCAGCTGCGGGAAACCACGCTTGATCCGAATACCCGCCGGCTGGTGCAACTGGTGATCAGCGATGAGGATGAGCAGCAGACCACGGCGATGATGGACATGCTGCTGGCCAAGAAGCGTTCCGAAGACCGTCGCAACTGGCTGCAGGAGAAGGGCGATATGGCGGATCTGGAAGTGTAAGTCTGTACGCTGCGCCTGACGTAAAAGGGAGCCTCAGGCTCCCTTTTTCATTTCACGACTGCGTCGGCGGGCTTAGACGCCAGGCTGCAGGATACGGATGGTGGTCTCCAGCACATCGCCTTTGACCGCTTCCGACCAGGCTTTCATGTGCGGCGTTTGCAGGTGCGCTTCAAGATGCGCGACGCTTTCCCACTGCTCCACCATGACGATAGAGTCGGGGGCCGTGGTCTGGAAGCTGACGCCGGCGGCATGATCTACCATGGGCGCGTAGCCGTGGCAGCCGGCCTCCTGCAAAACGGTCGGAATGATTTTCGCGAACTGATCGAGAACCGCCTGACGGTGGTGCTGGCCCGGGCGGGTACGGATTTCTGCAATCACTGTTAACATGGTTAACTCAACTCCTTCTGTGTGTATCTCGTCATACTCCAGGTTCGAATAACTCGAAATATGTAGAGCGTAGACCTGTAGTTAACCAAAAATTTCCGCCAGATGCTTGCGATATTCTGCGATATACCGTGGGACATCAGGCATTTTAATCACGTCGTTGGCGATAAAGGTCGGCAGCGCTTCCATTCCCAGGAACTGGTTAGCCTTATGGAACGGCAGGTAAACGCCGTCAACGCCGACGCCGTGGAAGAACTGGTCTTCGTCGGTGAAGGCTTCCATCGGCGCGTTCCAGGTCAGGGAGAGCATATATTTTTTCCCCTGCACCAGGCCGCCGGAGCCATATTTTTTGCTGGCGTCGGAGCGGGTACGACCGTCGCTGGCGTACAGCGAGCCGTGGCCTTCGGTAAAGACATCATCCATATATTTCTTCACCGTCCACGGGGCGCCCATCCACCAGCCCGGCATCTGCCAGATCACCACATCGGCCCAGAGGAAATTCTGCACTTCTGCTTTTACGTCGTACTCGCTTTCGGCGCGAACGCTTTTAACATCGTGCCCGGCGTCACGCAGATAACTCTCCGCGACCTCGGTCAGGGTGTCGTTCAGCTGGCCATTCGAGTGCGCGAACTTTTTTGCGCCATTGATAATCAGGATGTTGCTCATCATTTGTCCTCAATCTTGAAAATTTGCCGATGATCTTACCCCGCGAAGCGGGGCAGTAAAATGAGCAAAATGTGCAAAGTCTTTTGCCAAATGAGCAATAATCTCGCTACCAGTACACGCGGGCTTCGAAGCCGCCGTCGCGCGCGTTGGCGAAATCAACCTGCATGCCGTGCAGCGAGGCGATGCGTCGGACGATAGACAGGCCCAGGCCGCTGCCCGGCGCGTCCTGCCCCGGCGGGCGATAAAAACGCTCGCCGATGCGCGCCAGCGCCTGCGGGCTAATGCCTGGGCCGTTATCACGCACCCGAAACTCGCGGGCGTTGAGGGTGATATCAACCTGGCTGCCGCGCGGGCTATAGCGTACGGCATTATCCAGCAGGTTGCGCACCAGCAGGCTGAGCAGCAGCGGCTGGCCGGTGTGAACGATATGACTGGCATTCAGGTGTAGGCGTAGTTCAATGGCGGACTGCTGCGCATGGTGATACATCTCCATGACCGCCGACTGCAGCAGGTCGTCGATGGCGACCGGCTGCACGTCGTCCAGTTGGGCGAGTGAGTCCAGCCGCGACAGCGTCAGCAGTTGATCGACCAGCCGGGTGGCGCGATCGATCCCCTGGTGGAGCTGGGCCAGCGCTTTCTCACGTCCTTCTGCATCGTCCATAGAGAGCTGGGCGACGTCGGTCTGTACCTTCAGCGCCGCCAGCGGGCTGCGCAGCTCATGGGCGGCATCAGAGGTAAACCGACGTTCGCGCAGCATGGCGTCATGGGTGCGCTGGAACAGCTGATTCAGAGCCTCGACCAGCGGGCGGACTTCGGAGGGGATCTTCTCCACGCTGAGCGATTCCGCTGAGTCCGGCGCGCGCAGGCGCAGCGTGCGCGCCAGCTTTTTCAACGGCGCCAGTTCGCGGCTTAACAGCACGATAAGCAGCACGAACATCAGCGGCAGGGCGATCATCCACGGGGTGAGCTGCGAGGTCACGATATCCATCGCCATTTCGCGCCGATAATCCCACTCCTGACCGACGACGATGCGATGACGACCATCGGCAGTGGTTAACCACAGGAAGCGCCACTCGTCATCATCGCCGCGCAGATAGCCATCACTGAACCCCTCGCGCTGTGAGCTCCACTGGATATCCTCCCCGTTCTCGCCGTCGTTGAGCACCATGGTGCCGTCGCGGGTGAAGATGGCGAACGCCAGCGCGTCGTCGTCGATGTGTCCATGCCGCACCTTTTTCTTTTCACCGAGCGATTCGGGTGGGGCGCGGAGTTCATCGAAATGCATGGCGCTCAGGCGGCGGGCGAACAGCAACTGCTGGGTATCGAACAGCTTATCCAGCTTTTTGCTGGTTTGCTGCCAGGCGATCACGCTGGCGACGCCCCAGGCGGCCGCGGTCAGCACAGCAAACAGCAGCGTCAGACGGACGCGCAGGCTCAGGCGGGCAAGTCGTTTCATGCGTCACCCAGGGTATAGCCTATGCCGTGGACAGTGCGGATAAATCCGCTACCGAGTTTGCGGCGCAGATGATGGACGTGAACTTCCACGGCGTTGCTGGAGACCTCGTCGTCCCAGGTGTAGAGCTTTTCTTCGATAAGCTTGCGCGGCAGTACGCGACCGGCGTTACGCAGCAGCAGTTCCAGCAGGGCGAACTCTTTCGGCTTTAGCACCAGGCTCTCGCCGTCGAGGCTGGCGGTTAAGCGGTTCGGGTCGAGGCTCACCTTGCCGTGGCGCAGCTCGCTGCTGCTCTGGCCGTGCGCGCGGCGGATCAACGCTTCGAGGCGCGCCGCCACTTCAATCAGGGCGAAAGGCTTGCACAGATAGTCATCGGCGCCGAGCCGTAGCCCCTCCACTCGCTGGCTGAGCGCATCGCGGGCGGTAAGGATCAGCACTGGTTCATGGCGGCCCTTGTCCCGCCATTCGCGCAGAATATCGAGGCCATCGATGCCGGGGAGGGTGAGATCCAGGATTGCGGCGTCGTAGGGGGCGCTATATAAGGCATTTTTGCCCTCCAGCCCGGCGGTAAACCAGTCAATGCTGAAGCCCATTTTGCTCAGCCCGGCTTTGATGCCGTCGCCGATCAGCTTGTCATCTTCCACCAGTAATATGCGCATGTTTCCCTCCGACGATCCTGTTTCTTTGCGCAGTAAACCGCGTTGAAGCGGGTGATGTACAGCATTAAAATTTCTTTTTTCCGCTTAAGAAGTCGTTAAGTTTTGTCGGGCGTAATAGGAGCCATATCAACACGAAGGGAGAACACATCATGAAGAAAATTGCTGCGATGACCGCGATCGTTGCCCTGGTTTCCATGCCGGTGCTGGCTGCCGAACAGGGCGGGTTTACCGGTCCTTCTTCGACCACGCAGGTCAGTTCCACCGCGCAGGCTGGCGGATTCACCGGCCCGAGCGGCGCGGTGACCACCGTCGCCAATGCCAAATCGCTGCGGGACGATACCTGGGTGACCCTGCGCGGCAAGATAACCGAGCGCATTTCTGACGATCTGTATAAATTCCAGGATGCTTCCGGGGTGATCAATGTCGATATCGACCACAAGCGCTGGAACGGCGTGACCGTCGGCCCGCAGGACACAGTAGAAATTCAGGGGGAAGTCGATAAGGACTGGAACTCAGTAGAAATCGACGTTAAACAGATCCGTAAAATCGCGCCATAAGTCTTCGTCAGATAAGCGCAAGATCGGTCAGGCATCGCGATCCTCGCTCTGTCAGAGTATGTCGCGAGGAGGAGACGATGAACGATATTAAGGCCAGCCCGGCGTATGTCGGGCGCTTCCAGCGTGTCTGTAGGTACATTGCGCGCCATCTTGATGAGCCGCTGTCGCTGGAGGCGCTGAGCGCGATAGCGCACAGTTCGCCTTACCATTTTCACCGGCAATTTAGCGCTTATACCGGCATTCCATTGTACCGGTATATTCAGTGGTTGCGTCTGCGACGCGCCTGTTGGCGCCTGGCGTTCAACCCCCGCGATAAAGTCATCGATATTGCCCTTGATGCCGGATTTCAGAATGCGGAGTCGTTCAGTCGTGCCTTCCGTACCGCGTTTGACCAAAGCCCGACCCAATTCCGTCAGCAACCGGACTGGGCCGAGTGGCATCGACGCGTACCGAAACATACGCTACAGGAGCAAACGTCGATGGACGTCAATATCATTTCCTTCCCCACCACCCGGATAGCCGTACTGCAACATCGCGGCAGCCCGGACCTTGTCAACACCACCGCCGCGCGTTTTATCGCCTGGCGTAAGACGAGCGGATTATCGCCCGTCGCCACCAGCGATACCTGGGGTATCGCCTGGGACGATCCGCAGACCACCCCGCAGGAGGCATTTCGTTTTGATATCTGCGGTACGGTCGCTGGGCCGGTCGGTGAAAACGCCTTTGGCGTGATTAACAGCGAAATCCCCGGCGGACGCTGCGCCGTCGTGCGCCATCACGGCTCGCTGGACACGCTGGCGAACAGCGTTTGGTTTCTCTATCGCGACTGGTTACCCGCGTCAGGCGAGACGTTACGGGATTTTCCGGTGTACTTCCGTTACCTCAATTTTGTCCATGAGGTGGCTGAGCATGAACTGCAAACCGATATTTATCTGCCGCTGGCCTGATTAAGCGTGACGGAATCCTCAGCCGATCTCACGGCCTGTGACTCAGGGCGTGAGATCGGGTATTATCGCGGGTAGTTTTGCCGTCCGAACGGTCGGTACCCAGATTGAGGATCCACGATTAATGAGCGATATGGCAGAGCGCCTTGCGCTGCATGAATTTACGGAAAATGCTTACCTGAACTACTCCATGTACGTGATCATGGACAGGGCATTACCGTTTATTGGCGATGGCTTAAAACCGGTCCAGCGTCGCATCGTCTACGCGATGTCCGAGCTGGGGCTGAACGCCAGCGCGAAATTCAAAAAGTCCGCCCGCACCGTCGGCGACGTGTTGGGTAAATATCATCCGCACGGCGACAGCGCCTGCTATGAAGCGATGGTGCTGATGGCGCAGCCGTTCTCTTACCGTTACCCGCTGGTAGACGGGCAGGGAAACTGGGGTGCGCCGGACGATCCGAAATCCTTCGCCGCCATGCGTTACACCGAGTCCCGCCTGTCGAAGTATGCTGAACTGCTGCTCAGCGAGCTGGGACAGGGAACGGTCGACTGGGTACCAAACTTTGACGGGACGCTGCAGGAGCCGAAAATGCTGCCTGCGCGTCTACCGAACATCCTGCTTAATGGCACCACCGGCATCGCGGTGGGTATGGCCACTGATATTCCGCCGCACAACCTGCGTGAAGTGGCCAAAGCGGCTATTACCCTGATTGAGCAGCCGAAAACGACTCTCGACGAACTGCTGGATATCGTGCAGGGGCCGGATTTCCCGACCGAGGCGGAGATCATCACCTCGCGGGCGGAAATTCGCAAAATCTACCAGAACGGACGCGGCTCAGTGCGCATGCGCGCGGTGTGGAGCAAAGAGGACGGCGCGGTGGTGATTAGCGCGCTGCCGCACCAGGTTTCCGGCGCCAAAGTGCTGGAGCAGATTGCGGCGCAGATGCGCAATAAAAAGCTGCCGATGGTTGACGATCTGCGCGACGAATCGGACCACGAAAACCCGACCCGTCTGGTGATCGTCCCGCGCTCCAACCGGGTGGATATGGAACAGGTGATGAACCACCTGTTTGCTACTACCGATCTGGAAAAAAGCTACCGCATCAACCTCAATATGATCGGCCTCGACGGACGCCCGGCGGTGAAAAACCTGCTGGAGATCCTCAGCGAGTGGCTGGTGTTCCGTCGCGATACCGTGCGTCGCCGTCTGAACCATCGGTTAGAGAAAGTGCTTAAGCGCCTGCATATCCTTGAAGGTTTGCTGGTGGCGTTTCTCAATATCGATGAAGTGATCGAGATCATCCGCACCGAAGATGAACCGAAGCCAGCCCTGATGTCGCGCTTTGGCATGAGCGAAACCCAGGCGGAAGCGATTCTGGAATTAAAACTGCGCCACCTCGCCAAACTGGAAGAGATGAAGATCCGCGGCGAGCAGGACGAGCTGGAAAAAGAGCGCGACCAGCTGCAGGCGATTCTGGCTTCTGAGCGTAAAATGAACAACCTGCTGAAAAAAGAGCTGCAGGCTGATGCCGATGCTTTCGGTGACGAACGCCGCTCGCCGCTTCACGAACGTGAAGAAGCGAAAGCGATGAGCGAGCATGATATGCAGCCGTCTGAGCCAGTGACTATCGTTCTGTCGCAGATGGGCTGGGTGCGGAGCGCCAAAGGGCACGACATCGACGCTCAGGGCTTGAGCTATAAAGCGGGCGACAGCTGGAAGGCCTCGGCGAAAGGCAAGAGCAACCAGCCGGTGGTGTTTATCGATACCACCGGGCGCAGCTATGCCATCGATCCGATTACCCTGCCTTCCGCGCGTGGCCAGGGCGAGCCGCTTACCGGTAAGCTGACTCTGCCGCCGGGGGCGACCGTGGAACATATGCTGATGGAAAGCGACGATCGTAAGCTGCTGATGGCTTCCGACGCGGGCTACGGTTTTGTCTGCACCTTCAACGATCTGGTGGCGCGCAACCGTGCCGGTAAAGCGCTGATCACCCTGCCTGACAACGCGCACGTGATGCCGCCGCTGGTGATTGAGGACGAGTCCGATATGCTGCTGGCCATCACGGCAGCCGGACGGATGCTGATGTTCCCGGTGAGCGATCTACCGCAGCTGTCGAAAGGCAAGGGCAACAAAATTATCAGCATTCCTGCGGCGGAAGCCGCCGCCGGGCAGGATGGCCTGGCGCATCTGTTTATCCTGCCACCGCAGAGCACGCTCACCATCCATGTTGGCAAACGGAAAATCAAACTGCGTCCGGAAGAGCTGCAAAAAGTCACCGGCGAGCGTGGTCGCCGCGGTTCGCTGATGCGCGGGCTGCAGAAGATCGACCGTGTTGAAATCGACTCGCCGCGCCGCGCCGCGGCAGGCGATAGTGAAGAGTAAACGCCACTCCTCCCGTCTTTGACGGGAGGAGGCGAAAAAATGCCGCAAAATCGTTGTTTATTCAGGCGTTGCGATTAACAATGTCCATCACCAGGGACCCAGGAAGAACGGTCCCGGCCTGCGCAGAACTGATGAGCCTGCCTTCTGTCAGCAGCGAATAATTCTAAGCGGTTTGGGTTTTAGAGGTAGCTATGCTATTCATTTTTCGAGTAATTTTCGTGGTCATTTATTGCATCGTGGTGTGCATACTTGGCTGTCTGTACTGCTTGTTCAGCCCACGTAATCCAAAACATGTTGCCACTTTCGGCCATCTGTTTGGCCGCTTATCTCCGGTATTTGGCCTGAAGGTGGAACTGCGCAAACCTGCTGATGCGGAAAGCTATGGCAACGCGATCTACATCGCTAACCACCAGAACAACTATGATATGGTGACGGCGTCGAACATCGTGCAGCCGCCGACGGTCACCGTAGGTAAAAAAAGCCTGCTGTGGATCCCGTTCTTTGGCCAGCTCTACTGGCTGACGGGCAACCTGCTGATTGACCGTAATAACCGAACCAAAGCGCATGGCACCATTGCTGAAGTGGTGAATGCCTTTAAAAAGCGTAAAATTTCGTTCTGGATGTTCCCGGAAGGGACCCGCAGTCGCGGCCGCGGCCTGCTGCCTTTTAAAACCGGCGCCTTTCACGCGGCGATCGCCGCCGGAGTGCCGATTATTCCGGTGTGCGTGTCCAACACATCGAACAAAATTAAGCTCAACCGCTGGAACAACGGTCTGGTGATTGTTGAGATGCTGCCGCCGGTGGATACCAGCCAGTTCGGTAAAGACAACGTGCGCGCGCTGGCGACGCATTGCCGCGAGCTGATGGCCGCCAAAATTGCTGAGCTGGACAACGAAGTGGCCGCGCGCGAAGCGGCTAAAAAGTCATAAGACAGGAAACGCCGCCAACGCGCGCGTATTGCTGGCGGGAAACGAATTCCCTTTTTCATTTGTCAGTATGTCATGGAGTTAATATGTCACTCAGTCGGCGTCAGTTTATTAAGGCTTCCGGCGTAGCGCTGTGCGCTGGCGCCGCGCCGCTGAAAGCCCATGCCGCCGGCCAGCAGCTTGCGCTGCCGGTTCCGCCGCTGCTGGAATCGCGTCGCGGTCAGCCGCTGTTTCTGACGCTGCAGCGTTCGCACTGGTCGTTTACGCCAGGCACTCGCGCCCCCGTCTGGGGGATCAATGGCCGCTACATGGGGCCGACGATCCGCGTCTGGAGCGGGGACGACGTCAAGCTTATCTACAGCAACCGTCTGACTGAGAATGTCGCGATGACTATCCGCGGCCTGCAGGTGCCTGGCCCGCTGATCGGCGGCGCGGCGCGTATGATGTCGCCGAACGCCGACTGGGCGCCGGTGCTGCCTATCCGCCAGAGCGCTGCCACCTTGTGGTATCAGGCCAACACGCCGAACCGGATGGCGAAGCAGGTATACAACGGCCTGGCCGGCATGTGGCTGGTGGAAGATGAGGTCAGCAAGAACCTGCCAATCCCTAACCACTACGGCGTTGATGACTTCCCGGTGATTATTCAGGACAAGCGGCTGGATAACTTCGGCACGCCGGAATATAGCGAACCGGGGAGCGGCGGCTTCGTTGGCGATACGCTGCTGGTTAACGGCGTGCAGAGCCCCTATGTCGAAGTGTCGCGCGGCTGGGTGCGCCTGCGCCTGCTGAACGCCTCCAACTCCCGGCGCTATCAGCTGCAGATGAGCGATGGCCGACTGCTGCATGTGATTTCCGGCGACCAGGGGTTCCTGCCGGCGCCGGTCTCGCTCAAGCAGCTGTCGCTGGGGCCGGGGGAACGGCGTGAAATTCTGGTCGATATGACCAACGGCGATGAAGTGTCCATTACCTGCGGTGAAGCGGCGAGTATTGTCGACCGTATCCGCGGCTTTTTTGAACCGTCAAGCATCCTGGTCTCCACGCTGGTGTTGACCCTGCGGCCGACCGGGCTGCTGCCGCTGGTCACCGACAGTCTGCCGGTGCGTCTGCTGCCGACCGAACTGCTCTCCGGCACGCCGATCCGCAGCCGGGATATCACCCTTGGCGACGATCCGGGCATCAACGGCCAGCTGTGGGATCCGCAGCGTATCGATATCACGGCGCAACAGGGGACCTGGGAGCGCTGGACGGTGCGCGCCGACCGTCCGCAGTCGTTCCATATTGAAGGGGTGATGTTCCAGATCCGTAACGTCAACGGCTCGTCGCCCTTCCCGGAAGATCGCGGCTGGAAGGACACCGTGTGGGTCGACGGGCAGGTTGAACTGCTGGTCTACTATGCTCAGCCGTCGTGGCCGCACTTCCCGTTCCAGTATCTGAGCCAGACGCTGGAGCTTGCCGACCGCGGCTCGATCGGCCAGATGCTGGTGAATCCCGCGCCGTAATCTCTTCAACCCTGGCCGGAACACGGTCAGGGTTTGAGAAAATCCTCCTTCATTTCCACTATCATTCCGGCTTATAATCCACGCCCTTTTGGTTATTTTTTTATCATTTCCCCCGGAAGCAATATGAGCGCAATATCCCTGATCCAACCGGATCGTGACCTTTTTTCCTGGCCGCAATACTGGGCTGCCTGTTTTGGCCCTGCGCCATTTTTACCGATGTCGCGTGAAGAGATGGACCAACTTGGCTGGGATAGCTGCGACATTATTCTGGTGACCGGCGACGCCTACGTCGACCACCCGAGCTTCGGGATGGCCATCTGCGGCCGTATGCTGGAAGCGCAGGGGTTCCGGGTGGGGATCATTTCCCAGCCGGACTGGAACAGCAAAGACGACTTTATGCGCCTGGGTAAGCCGAACCTGTTCTTCGGCGTGACCGCGGGCAATATGGACTCGATGATCAACCGCTACACCGCCGACCGTAAGCTGCGCCATGACGATGCTTACACCGCCGGCAACGTGGCGGGTAAACGCCCGGACCGCGCCACCCTGGTCTACACCCAGCGCTGTAAAGAGGCGTGGAAAGACGTGCCGGTGATCCTCGGCGGCATCGAGGCCAGCCTGCGCCGTACCGCGCATTATGATTACTGGTCCGATACCGTGCGCCGCTCGGTGCTGGTGGACTCCAAGGCCGATATGCTGATGTTCGGCAACGGCGAGCGTCCGCTGGTGGAAGTCGCGCATCGCCTGGCGATGGGCGAAACCATCGACCAGATCCGCGATGTGCGCAATACCGCCATCATGGTGAAAGAGGCGCTGCCGGGCTGGAGCGGCGTCGATTCCACCCGCCTGGATACGCCTGGCAAAATTGACCCGATCCCGCATCCGTACGGTGAGGATCTGCCGTGTGCCGATAACAAGCCGGTTGCGCCGAATAAGCAGGAAGCCAAAAGCATCACCGTGCAGCCGCCGCGGCCCAAACCGTGGGAAAAGACCTATGTGCTGCTGCCTTCCTTCGAGAAGGTGAAAGGCGATAAGGTCCTGTACGCTCACGCTTCGCGTATTCTGCACCATGAAACCAACCCCGGCTGCGCCCGGGCGCTGATGCAAAAGCATGGCGAACGCTATATCTGGATCAACCCGCCGGCAATCCCGCTCTCGACTGAAGAGATGGACAGCGTCTTCGCGCTGCCTTACAAGCGTGTGCCGCATCCTGCTTACGGCGACGCGCGTATCCCGGCGTATGAGATGATCCGTTTCTCGATCAACATCATGCGCGGCTGCTTCGGCGGCTGTTCGTTCTGCTCAATCACCGAGCACGAAGGGCGCATTATCCAGAGCCGTTCAGAAGATTCGATCATTAATGAAATCGAAGCCATTCGCGACACGGTGCCCGGCTTTACCGGGGTGATCTCCGATCTCGGCGGACCAACGGCCAACATGTATATGCTGCGCTGCAAATCGCCACGCGCCGAGCAGACCTGCCGCCGTCTCTCCTGCGTCTACCCGGATATCTGCCCGCACATGGATACCAACCATGAGCCGACGATCAATCTTTACCGTCGCGCCCGTGAGCTGAAGGGCATTAAGAAGATCCTCATTGCCTCTGGCGTACGCTATGACATCGCCGTCGAAGATCCGCGCTATATCAAAGAGCTGGCGACCCACCACGTCGGCGGCTATCTGAAGATCGCCCCGGAGCATACCGAAGAGGGGCCGCTGTCGAAGATGATGAAGCCGGGGATGGGCAGCTACGACCGCTTTAAAGAATTGTTTGATACCTATTCGAAGCAGGCGGGTAAAGAACAGTATCTGATCCCGTACTTTATCTCCGCTCACCCGGGGACCCGTGATGAAGATATGGTGAACCTGGCGCTGTGGCTGAAGAAACATCGCTTCCGTCTCGACCAGGTGCAGAACTTCTATCCGTCGCCGCTGGCGAACTCGACCACTATGTATTACACCGGCAAGAACCCGCTGGGCAAGATTGGCTATAAGAGCGAAGAGGTGGTGGTGCCGAAGGGCGATAAACAGCGCCGTCTGCATAAAGCGCTGCTGCGCTATCACGATCCGGCAAACTGGCCGCTGATCCGTCAGGCGCTGGAGGCGATGGGTAAAAAGCACCTGATTGGCTCACGCCGCGACTGCCTGGTGCCTGCCCCGACGCTGGATGAGATGCGCGAAGCGCGTCGCCAGAACCGCCATACCCGTCCGGCGCTGACCAAGCACACGCCGATTGTACATCAGCGTTCTAACGGTGAAACGACGGCGAAAAAACCGGTCAAACGCGGTAAAGTCGCCGGGCGTTAAGCCTGATGTTGTGCCCGGTAGCGCTTTGCTGACCGGGCCAGTTAGAGAGCCGGATAGGCGTCAGCGCTATCCGGCTTTTTTATATGTTAGCCGCCAAACTGATCCGGATCGGGCCCTAAACGCTTGCCCTGGTCCAGCTTCGCGATTTCGCTGAGTTCGTCTTTGTCGAGACGGAAATCCCAGACGTTAAAGTTTTCCGCGATACGCGACGGCGTCACTGATTTCGGGATCACCACCAGACCGCTATCAAGATGCCAGCGGATGACGATTTGCGCCGGCGTTTTGCCGTACTTATCGGCGAGCTGGTGGATGACTTTCTGATCGAACACCCCTTTACCGCCCTGGGCCAGCGGGCTCCAGGATTCGGTCTGGATCTTGTGGGTGGCGTTCCAGGCATGCAGTTGACGCTGCTGCAGCAGCGGATGGAGCTCAATCTGGTTGATCACCGGTGCGACGCCGGTTTCATCAATCAGCTTCTGCAGATGCGGGACCTGGAAATTACACACGCCGATGCTTTTCGCCAGCCCCTGCTGCTGCAGCTCGATCAGCGCCTGCCAGGCTTCGACGTAATGGCCGATCGCCGGCACCGGCCAGTGGATTAAGTAGAGATCCACATAGTCGAGCTTCAGCTTGCTGAGGCTCTCTTTCAGCGCCTCGTGCGGCCGTTTTTGATCGTCGTTCCACAGCTTGGTGGTGATGAACAGCTCATCGCGATTGACGCCTGCGCTGTGCAGCGCGTTGCCGACGCCGGCCTCATTTTGGTACGCGGCGGCGGTGTCAAAAGAGCGATAACCGACTTCCAGCGCCTTATGAATGGCGGAGACGACTTCCTCGTTGCCAGCTTTCCACACGCCGAGACCCAGCTGCGGCATCAGGTTGCCGTCGTGTAGTTTTATAACGGTTGGATGTGTCATGCCTTCCTCCTGTTAATGAACTCGGCGAGGCAGAATCCGCCGAGGGGTAGCATTAAGTCTGGACGAAATAGCTAAAAACGGTAGTAAAAACACCTCTCCCCGACGTTTGTTTAACGTAAGGAGAGGTGAATCAGGCGGGGTTAAATTAGCGAGCAGCCTCGTAAATACGGCGGCTGACGTCCAGGGTGATATCCTGATGTTCGCCCAGTTTGGTCATGCCGTGCTCTTCCAGTTTCGCCAGCAGCGCCGGGATGGAGCTACCGTCGAGACCGTAATCGGAGAGGCGGGTCGGCACCCCCATCTGCTCGAAGAAACTACGGGTTGCGGCAATAGCGGCATCGATACGCTGTTCTTCGGAGCCCTCGGTGATATTCCATACGCGCTCGGCATACTGCAGCAGCTTCGCGCGCTTGGTATCGCGTTTCTCATTCCACAGCGCCGGCAGCACGATAGCCAGCGTCTGGGCGTGATCCAGACCATGCATCGCCGTCAGTTCGTGGCCGAGCATATGGGTCGCCCAGTCCTGCGGTACGCCAGCGCCGATAAGACCGTTCAGCGCCTGAGTCGCCGCCCACATAATATTAGCGCGCACGTCGTAGTTCTCTGGCTCCTGCAGCGCTTTCGGGCCATCTTCCACCAGCGTCAGCAGAATGCCTTCGGCGAAACGGTCCTGAATTTTGCCGTCAACCGGGTAGGTGACGTACTGTTCAACGGTATGGACGAAGGCGTCAACCACGCCGTTGGCGACCTGGCGCGGTGGCAGAGTGTAGGTGTAAACCGGGTCGAGGATCGCGAACTGTGGCTGGACGTGCGAAGACATAAACGCGCGTTTGTCGCCGGTGGTTTTCCGCGAAATCACCGCCCCTTTGTTTGATTCAGAACCGGTCGCTGGCAGAGTCAGAACCGAACCCATTGGAATGGCGCTGGCGATCTTACTGCCGTAAGTTTCCAGAATTTCCCATGGATCGATAGCGGCGTCGTAATGGGCCGCCGCGGCGATGAACTTGGTGCCATCCAGTACTGAACCGCCGCCGACCGCCAGCAGGAAGGTGACCTTCTCTTCACGGGCGAGCTTCACGGCGTTCATCAGAGTTTCGTAAGATGGGTTCGGCTCGATGCCGCCAAATTCAAGGACATCCAGGCCATTCAGGGCGGTGAGTACCTGATCCAGGACGCCCGTTTTTTTCACGCTGCCGCCGCCGTAGGTGATCAGTACGCGAGCCTCCGCCGGGATCTGTTCACGCAGCTTTTCAATCGCGCCTTTGCCAAACAGAATGCGGGTTGGGGTATGCAGGTCAAAATTATTCATTGCTAGTGTCCTCAAAAGAGTAAAACCGCCGACAGGGACGATACCGCTGCCAGATGACGGTTATTGTGGTCCTGGCGCCGTTGACCCTCAATGCACATTTCTGCCGATGTCTTGCCTATTTCTCCATGTGGCTGGAGAATTCTCGCCAGCCTGCGCACAATGTATGGGTGAAGAAACATCGGGAGAGGCGGTGGCAATGCAACACGCACAGATATGCCAGATATTGACAGAGAAGATTAACCAGCTGAAAGATAAGCACGAACTGTTAAGTTCGCTGCTGCCTGACGTCCGCCTGCTGTATGGGACGCAGCCGGGTACCCGGACGCCGGTGATGTATCAGCCGGGGATCGTTTTTCTCTTTTCCGGCCATAAAATTGGTTATATCAATGAGCGGACTTTTCGCTACGACACAAATGAATATCTGCTGCTGACCGTGCCGCTGCCCTTCGAATGCGAAACCTTTGCCACCCCGGAGGTGCCCCTCGCCGGGATGCGTCTGAACGTCGATATCCTGCAACTGCAGGAGCTGCTGATGGATATTGGCGAGGATCCGCTGTTTCAGCCCGCCGTCGCTTCCAGCGGAATAAATTCGGCAGTGCTTTCCGAAGATATTTTATGCGCTGCCGAACGGCTGCTCGACGTCATGGATCGTCCGCTGGACGCGCGCATTCTTGGCAAGCAGATTATCCGTGAAATCCTCTACTATGTGCTGACGGGCCCCTGCGGCGGCGCACTGCTGGCGTTGGTCAGCCGACAGACCCATTTCAGTTTGATAAGTCGCGTGCTGAAACACATCGAGAGCCAGTACACCGAAAACCTGAGCGTCGATCGGCTGGCGGCAGAGGCGAATATGAGCGTCTCGGCGTTTCACCATAATTTTAAATCGGTGACCAGTACTTCACCGCTGCAGTATCTGAAAACCTACCGTTTGCACAAGGCGCGTATGCTGATGATCCATGACGGCATGAAGGCCAGCGCGGCGGCGATGCGGGTGGGGTATGAAAGTCCTTCGCAGTTCAGCCGCGAGTTTAAGCGCTACTTCGGTATGACGCCCGGGGAAGATGCCGCACGAATTCGCACGATGCAGGGCATGTAATATCGGGAAGGGCAAGCCGGGCGGGCGCAGGCCCCCCGGCAGGTGGCCGTCAGGCGCTGCAGTATTTCTTTTTGATCACCACGAACAGCGTGCCGAGCAGGCCCGCCAGCAGCAGAGCAATCGGCAGGATCATCAGGCAGGTCATGACCTGATCTTCATGGCGCTTCACAAACGGGATCATGCTCAGCGCATAGCCGAGACCCGTGACCACGCCAACCCACAGCAGGGCGCTCAGCCAGTTGAAGAACTGAAAGCGGCGGTTCGGCAGGCCGGAAATCCCCGCCATGGTTGGCAGCAGGGTGCGGACAAATGCCAGAAAGCGGCCCGCGAGCAGCGCCAGCAGGCCGTGGCGATCAAACATACAGGTGGCGCGCTGATGGTACTTATGCGGCAGATGCGCCAGCCAGCCTTTCACCGTTTGCGTATTGCCCAGCCAGCGCCCTTGCACATAGCTCAACCAGCAGCCGAGGCTGGCGGCGGCGGTCAGAATGGCGATAGTGGGCACAAAGTCCATGACGCCTTTAGCAATCAGCGCGCCGGCGAGCAGCAGCAGGCTGTCCCCCGGTAAAAAGGACGCGGGCAGCAGCCCGTTTTCCAGAAACAGGGTGGCGAACATAACCAGATATACAACGCCCACAACGTGAGGGTTCGCCAATGCGGCAAAATCATGTTGCCACAACGCGGCGACAATCTCTTGAATGACAACCATGGACTTTCCTAAGTGGTACCGTATTGTTGACTAGTGTACTCCTGAAGAGACCCGAGCACCTTGATCCCGGGCGCAACAAAAGCGGCCGCTTTGCTAAAAAGCGTCCGCTATTGTTGCCACTGACTGTCACTTTACACGATACGCGCGAAGCCCGCTGCTAAATCCGCCTGCAGATCGTCAACATTTTCGAGACCAATGTGCAAACGGATCAACGTGCCGCTGAAGTCGACTTCCGCATCCGGTCGGATGTGAGCGATTTGCTCCGGCTGATTGGCCAGAATCAGCGATTCAAAGCCGCCCCACGAGTAGGCCATGCTGAACAGGCTGAAATTGTCGAGGTACTCGGCCAGTTCGGCATCATTGAGGCGCTTGTTGAGTACAAACGAGAACAGCCCGCTGCTGCCGGTAAAATCGCGCTTCCAGAACTCATGGCCTTTACTGCCGGGCAGGGCGGGGTGGTTGACCCGCGCCACCTGCGGATGCTGCGCCAGCCACTCGGCGATGCGCAGGCTGCTTTCATGATGCTGACGCAGGCGCACGCCCAGGGTGCGCAGGCCGCGGCTGGTCATATAGGCGGTATCGGCGTCCAGCATTTGTCCCATCAGATAGGCATTCTCACGCAGCTGCGGCCAGCAGCGCGCGTTCGCCACCGCAGTGCCGACCATGGCGTCGGAATGGCCGATCAGGTATTTGGTACCTGCCTGAATAGAAATATCGATGCCAAAATCCAGCGCTTTGAACAGGATCCCCGCCGCCCAGGTGTTATCGATCATGATAATCGCTTCCGGCGCGACCTGACGCACGGCGGCGACAATCGCTGGCACATCATGCACTTCCATGGTGATGGAGCCAGGCGATTCAAGGAACACCACGCGGGTCTCCGGCCGAATAAGTTGGGCAATATCGGCGCCGATGAGGGGATCGAACCAGCTGGTGGCGACGCCGAGTTTAGCGAGAATTTTGGTACAAAAATCCTGGCTTGGCTCATAGGCGGTATTGGTCATCAGCACATGGTCGCCCTGTTCGACGAACGCCAGGATGGTGTTGGCCACCGCGGCCGCGCCACAGGGGAAGAGGGCGCAGCCGGCGCCGCCTTCCAGCTCGCACATCGCTTCCTGCAGTGAGAAGTGGGTCAGGGTGCCGCGACGCCCGTAGAACAGCTCGCCGTTAGCCCGGTTGCGGGTGGCGTGTTTTTTGGCTTCCACGGTATCGAAAACCAGCGATGACGCGCGCTGGATCACGCTGTTCACTGAGCCCTGGGTATATTTTTTGCTCCGTCCGGCGTTGACCAGCGCGGTATCAAGATGTTTATCAGCCATGTTGATGAACCTGTTTTTATACGTCTGGACGTCTAAACTAGCATGAATCTTCTTTTCTGTACCAGTGCGGCGCCGATACAGGCGAAAATTTTACCAGGCCCGCAGTAAGCCGCTTTTTTACTGCGTGAGCGCAAGGAAAATAAACGTGATTTGCTGCACAGTGTAAATACTAATGAGAACCACTATCAATTCGATGTCGTTTTGATATTATTGTGGGCAGATTTTGTGATTATCGTCGTGGAGATAGAGCGTGGGTAATAATTTGATGCAGGCGGATCTCTCCGTTTGGGGTATGTATCATCATGCCGATATTGTCGTTAAGGTGGTGATGATTGGCCTGATTCTGGCGTCGGTCGTCACCTGGGCCATCTTTTTCGGCAAAGGGGCGGAAATCCTCGCCAGCAAGCGTCGCCTCAAACGTGAACAGCAGCAGCTGGCGGAAGCCCGCTCTCTCGATCAGGCCAGCGATATCGCCAGCGCCTTTGAGGCGAAGAGCCTGACCACCCAGCTTATCAATGAAGCGCAGAACGAACTCGAACTCTCTGCCGGTGCGGAAGACAATGAAGGCATCAAGGAACGCACCGGTTTCCGCCTTGAGCGCCGCGTCGCGGCGGTCGGTCGCCATATGGGGCGCGGCAATGGTTATCTGGCCACCATCGGCGCCATTTCGCCGTTCGTGGGTCTGTTCGGGACCGTCTGGGGCATCATGAACAGCTTTATCGGTATCGCCCAGACGCAGACTACCAACCTTGCGGTGGTAGCGCCGGGCATCGCGGAAGCGCTGCTGGCGACGGCCATCGGCCTGTTCGCCGCCATCCCGGCGGTGGTCATCTATAACATCTTTGCCCGCATGATTGGCAGCTACAAGGCCTCGCTCGGCGACGTCGCCGCTCAGGTGCTGCTGCTGCAAAGTCGCGACCTGGACCTCAGCGCCAGCGGTGTGAAGCCGGTGCGTAGCGCGCAGAAATTACGGGTAGGTTGATCGGCTATGGCGATGCGTCTTAATGAAAATCTGGACGATAACGGCGAAATGCATGAGATCAACGTGACGCCGTTTATCGACGTCATGCTGGTTCTGCTGATTATCTTTATGGTGGCTGCGCCGCTGGCGACGGTTGACGTGAAGGTGAATCTGCCGGCCTCCTCCAGCCAGCCGCAACCGCGACCGGAAAAACCCATTTATCTGTCGGTGAAGGCGGATAAGAGCATGTTCCTCGGCAACGACCCGATTACCGAAGCGAATATGATTAACGCCCTGGATAGCCTGACCGCCGGCAAAAAAGATACCACCGTCTTCTTCCGCGCGGATAAAACCGTCGATTACGAGACGATGATGAAAGTGATGGATGCCCTGCATCAGGCGGGCTATCTCAAGATCGGGCTGGTGGGCGAAGAGACCGTCAAAGCCAAATAACCCGATTCTGTTCCTGAAAAGGCTGGCCGCGCGCCGGCCTTTTTTATGGCCGTCTGCCGGCGATGTGTTGGCCTGGCGTTGCCATCACGTTATCTGTCTGAGATATAATGTCGCTTCTTTTTGTTAACTAACAGGATTATATGGAACGCTTTCTGGAAAACGCTATGTACACTTCGCGCTGGCTGCTGGCACCGGTTTATTTTGGCCTTTCGCTGGGACTGGTCGCGCTGACCATCAAATTTTTTCAGGAGATCGTCCACGTTCTGCCGCATATCTTCAGCGTCAGCGAGTCGGAATTGATCCTGACGCTGCTGTCGCTGGTGGACATGACCCTGGTGGGTGGCCTGCTGGTGATGGTGATGTTCTCGGGCTATGAGAATTTCGTGTCGCAGCTGGATATCAATGAAGGGAAAGAGAAGCTGAGCTGGCTCGGTAAAATGGACGCCACCTCTCTGAAGAATAAAGTCGCGGCGTCAATTGTGGCGATCTCCTCTATCCACCTGCTGCGGGTGTTTATGGATGCGAAAAACGTGCCGGACAACAAGCTGATGTGGTACGTGATTATCCACCTGACCTTCGTCCTTTCGGCCTTTGTGATGGGCTATCTCGATCGTCTGAACAAAGTGAAACACTGATCTCTTCTCTCCCGGCGGTGTTAGCCGCTGGGCTTTTTTCTCCCCCGTTTCTGCTTCTCTGCGCTGGCGTATGTCCGGGCTTCTGCTTTGCTTAAAGGGCGCTTAACAACGGAGGCAAGGTGATGACGCGATTAACGGCCAAAGATTTCCCGCAGCAGCTGCTCGAGTATTATGACTACTATGCCCACGGCAAAATCAGCAAACGCGAGTTTCTCCAGCTGGCGGGGAAATATACTGTCGGCGGGATGACCGCGCTGGCGCTGTTTAATCTGCTGAAGCCCGACTATGCCCTGGCAGAGCAGGTACTGTTCACCGATCCGGATATCCGTCCGGAGTATATTCATTATCCCTCTCCTGACGGCCACGGCGAAGTGCGGGCTTACCTGGTGACGCCGACGAAAATAGCCGACAAAGCGCCCGCCGTTGTGGTGGTACATGAGAACCGAGGCCTCAATCCCTACATTGAAGACGTAGCCCGGCGGGTCGCGAAAGCGGGATATATCGCGCTGGCGCCTGATGGCCTGAGCGCCGTCGGCGGCTATCCGGGGAATGATGATGAAGGCCGCGCGCTCCAGCAGAAAGTCGATCCCGTGAAGCTGATGAATGATTTTTTTGCGGCGGTCGCGTTTATGGCGAAGCATCCACAGGCGACGGGGAAGGTCGGTATCACCGGGTTTTGTTACGGCGGCGGCGTCAGCAACGCGGCGGCGGTGGCGATCCCGGAGCTAGCCTGCGCGGTGCCGTTTTACGGCCGCCAGCCGCCGCTGAAGGAGGTCGATAAAATTAAAGCGCCGCTGCTGCTGCACTATGCCGGCCTCGATAGCGGCATTAATGAAGGCTGGCCCGCCTATGAACAGGCGTTGAAGGAACACCATAAAGTCTACGAGGCCTATCTCTATCAGGGCGTGAATCACGGCTTTCATAATGATTCCACGCCGCGCTACGATCGGGCTGCGGCTGATCTGGCCTGGCAACGCACGCTGGCATGGTTTGAGAAGTATTTACGCTAGCGCAAACGACATAAATAGCGCTACCGCTCGCTCAAAAAAACGCTATATAATTTATTATACAGCGATTGGGAGGGCGCGATGGAAAATCATTTTGGCAAAGGCTTAATGGCGGGGCTACAGGCATCCTATGCTGACACCGCCGCGCATGCGGCGAATTTTTGCGCCGACTATAAACGCGGGTTTGTGCTCGGCTACTCGCACCGCATGTTTGAAAAAACCGGCGACCGTCAGCTCAGCGCGTGGGAGGCGGGGATCCTGACCCGTCGCTATGGCCTTGACAGAGATAGGTTGATGGATTTCTTCAAAGAAGGTGGGTCGGGTATGGCGATGCGCTATTTTCTGGCGGGCTATCGGCTGGAAAGCTAAACAGGACGGCTTCGCAGGCGGAGCCGTCCTGTGGTGGGAACCCTTTCCCGTCAGCGGGAAAGGGTGAAGACCTTACGCCTGGCGCTTATCTTCCGTTTGGGTGTCAAAGTCGCGGGCGTCGTGGCGCTCATGTAGCTGCTCATTGAGCGGGCCGTTGGTGCGGTTGACGATGCGTCCGCGCTTGACGGCCGGGCGGTTGCCGACATCCTGCGCCCAGCGCAGCACGTTTTTATAGCTCCCGGCGTCGAGGAACTCCGCCGCGTTATAGACATTGCCCAGCACTACGTTGCCATACCACGGCCAGACAGCCATATCGGCGATGGTGTACTCCTCGCCGGCCACATAGCGACCGCGGGCGAGCTGTTTGTCCAGCACGTCGAGCTGGCGTTTGGCTTCCATCGTAAAGCGGTCGATCGCGTACTCGATCTTCACCGGCGCATAGTTATAGAAGTGGCCGAAGCCGCCGCCGAGGAATGGC
This sequence comes from Klebsiella sp. RC2, assembly GCF_014192815.1. Taxonomy (NCBI): domain Bacteria; kingdom Pseudomonadati; phylum Pseudomonadota; class Gammaproteobacteria; order Enterobacterales; family Enterobacteriaceae; genus Klebsiella; species Klebsiella sp. RC2. The sequence continues at coordinate 140,422 of NZ_JACHYL010000009.1, forward strand.
GCCGCGCCCTGCAGCCAGAACAGCCAGTTGAGGGTTTCGGTGCGGCCGGCAGGATCTTTTGGCAGGAAGAAGCCAAATTTTTCCGCCAGATAGAGAAGAATGTTGCCGGACTCAAATACCCGGGTCGGCGGCGTGGTGGAGTGGTCGCTGAGGGCCGGGATCTTCGAGTTCGGGTTGATATCGACAAAGCCGCTGGAAAACTGATCGCCTTCGCCAATGCGTATTAGCCAGGCGTCGTACTCCGCGCCGCTGACGCCCAGCGCCAGCAGCTCCTCCAGCATGATGGTCACCTTCTGGCCGTTGGGCGTGCCCAGTGAGTATAGCTGGAGCGGATGGGTACCGACCGGCAGGACGCGTTCATGGGTCGCGCCGGAAACGGGACGGTTGATATTGGCGAACGCGCCGCCGCTGTTTTGCTTCCATTCCCACACTTTGGGTGGCTGGTAGTTTTGCTCTGACATGCTGGTTTGCCTTTTTCGTGGATGTACAAAAAGTGTAGCAGGTGACCTCAGGCCATAATCCGCGCAGCCCACATGCTGACATCATCACCGCTGCCCAGATCCGGCTGCACCAGGCCATTGACCATAAAGGTCGGCGAGACGTGAATGCCGTTCTGACGGGCGTATTTACTGTGCCACTTGATCACGTCCTGCAGCTCCGGGCGGGCAAAGGCGGCCCCCAGCAGCACGTGACTGTAACGTTCAATGCGTTCAATGATTTGCTGCGGCGTGGCGTTCATATTCGGCCCGCTGCAGTGATCGATAAACTCAAACTCTTCCCGATGGTCGGCCACGGCCTGCATCACTTTATGCGCCTGCTCTCTGCCGTGCGGCAGGGTAGACGCGGCGAGGATGCAGCGGACAATCACCCCGGAGAACAGATGCCACGGCTGCGACTGCAGGCGTATCTTGATGGTGACGTTATCGGCGCCGACCTCATCAAGCAGGTCGTCGAGCTTATTAAACGCGCGGACAGAGTAGGGGCAGGTGGGCTCAAGGAACACCTCAAACGTCCGCGGGCCGTGTCCCCAGACCAGCGGTTGGGCATTCAGATGCGAGGGTGTGCTCATTGTCGACTCCTGATGTTGCGTTGTTTTTTTGTTATATCACCGATAACGATATCACTTTTGTTTCCGGCTGCAGGGTTATTTTCCTTAACGGCACGATTAGCGAAACGAATGAGTGGTATCATCGTTACACCTCTGTCTGGTAAGTGCCTGCGGCAGGATAAGAAGAGGGAGTTTTGTTTCGCCAACTGCCCGGGCTGCATTAATTTGAGGTCAGGCTAAATGAGCAAAGGATCGACAAGCAGTGACGCCCCGTTTGGGACATTGTTAGGCTACGCGCCCGGCGGCGTGGCGATTTATTCATCGAATTACAGTAGCTTAAATCCGCAGGACTACCCGGATGACGCGACGTTTCGCAGCTACATCGGCAATGAGTATATGGGGCATAAATGGCAGTGCGTCGAGTTTGCACGCCGCTTTCTGTTCCTGACCTACGGGTTTGTCTTTACCGATGTGGGGATGGCATATGAAATCTTCTCCCTGCGTTTCCTGCGTGAAGTGGTCAATGACAATATTTTGCCGCTGCAGGCCTTCGCCAACGGTTCCCGCCGTCCGCCCATCGCCGGTTCGTTACTGATCTGGCAGAAGGGAGGCGAGTTTAAGCACACAGGCCACGTCGCGGTGATCACCCAGCTTGTCGGCAATAAAGTGCGTATCGCCGAGCAGAACGTCATTCACTCGCCGCTGCCGCAGGGCCAGCAGTGGACCCGCGAGCTGACCCTCGAGGTCAACGCCGGCCGGTACACCATCAAAGATACCTTTACCGATACCGAAATTTTAGGCTGGATGATCCAGACCGCCGATACCGAACACAGCCTGCCGCAGCCGGTGCTGCCGGGCGAGGCGATGGCGATCAAAGGCGCGCGGCTGCCGAACAACGGCCAGTTCCGCGGCAAATGGCTGAACGAGAAAGATCCGCTGCAGAAAGCCTACGTGGCGGCCAACGGCCATTTCATCAACCAGGATCCCTACCAGTATTTCACCATCAGCGAAAGCGCCGAACAGGAGCTGATCAAAGCCACTAACGAGCTGCACCTGATGTATCTGCACGCCACCGATAAGGTGATGAAGGATGATAACCTGCTGGCGCTGTTTGATATCCCGAAAATCCTCTGGCCGCGTCTGCGTCTCTCCTGGCAGCGCCGTCGTCATCATATGATCACCGGGCGCATGGATTTTTGCATGGACGAGCGCGGGCTGAAGGTGTACGAGTACAATGCCGACTCCGCCTCCTGCCATACCGAAGGCGGGCTGATCCTTGAACAGTGGCTGAAGCAGGGCTACTACGGCACCGGCCACAATCCGGCAGAAGGTCTGCTCGATGAGCTGGCGGGGGCGTGGAAACACAGCCGGGCGCGGCCCTTCGTCCACATCATGCAGGACAAGGATCTGGAAGAGAATTACCACGCGAAATTTATCCAGCGTTCGCTGACCCAGGCCGGTTTTGAGAGCAAAATTCTCTTTGGCCTTGATGAGCTGCGCTGGGACGCTGCCGGCCAGCTGATTGACGCTGACGGGCGGCTGGTCAACTGCGTCTGGAAAACCTGGGCATGGGAAACCGCCATTGAGCAGGTGCGCGAAGTCAGCGCCGATGAGTACGCGGCGGTGCCGATTCGTACCGGACATCCGCAGAATGAGGTGCGGCTGATTGACGTCCTGCTGCGTCCTGAAGTATTGGTATTCGAACCCCTGTGGACGGTGATCCCGGGTAACAAAGCGATTCTGCCGGTGCTGTGGTCGCTGTTCCCGCATCATCGCTATCTGCTGGATACCGATTTTGTGGTTAACGACGAGCTGGCGAAAACCGGCTATGCCGTGAAGCCCATTTCCGGACGCTGCGGGAACAATATCGATTTGATCGGTCCTCAGGATGAGGTTCTGGATAAGACCAGCGGCCAGTTTGTCGATCGCAAGAATATCTACCAGCAGCTGTGGTGCCTGCCGAAAGTGGACGGTAAGTACATTCAGGTGTGCACATTTACCGTTGGTGGTAACTACGGCGGTACCTGCCTGCGCGGCGATTCGTCGCTGGTGGTGAAAAAAGAGAGCGATATCGAGCCGTTAATCGTTTTGAAAGACAAAGCATGACGTGCGAAACCCGGGTAGCGGCATACCCCTGTCCGGGTGACAACGTACAGAAAAGGATAGCCCCGGCATGGTCAGCGCCGCCGGGAACACCTGCAACGAAGCGAAGATAATTAACACAACAACAAGACAGAAAAGGAAAATAGTATGCACGATCGGCGTCTCGCCGCCCGCGCGGGTGAACTCAAGCCCTCCGCCGTCCGCGAACTTCTCAAGCACAGTAAACTGCCCGGCGTGATCTCGCTTGGCGGCGGCATTCCGGCCCCGGAATTGTTTGATACCGAAGGCCTGGAGCTGGCGGTGCAGAAGGTGATGAGCGAACGTTTTCATGACGCATTCCAGTACGGTCTGACGGAGGGCTACCCGCCGCTACGTCAGGCGGTGAGTGAAATCTGTCACTCCCGTGGCGTGACCTGTTCTCCCGCTCAGGTCTATATCACCTCCGGCTCGCAGCAATCGCTGGATATCGTTGCTCGTACGCTGCTCGATCCAGGTGACACTATCGTCGTTGAACGTCCCACCTATCTGGCGGCGCTGCAGGTGTTTCAGCTGGCGCAGGCCAATATTCTCAGTGTCGACACCGATGATGACGGGATGCTGGTGGAGCAACTGGCCGACCTGCTGGAGACCACCCGCGTCAAAGCCGTTTATCTGGTGCCGACGTTCGGCAACCCCGGCGGCAAAACGCTGAGCGAGACGCGTCGTCGTCGCCTGGTTGAGCTGGCGAAAAAATATGACTTCGTCATTCTGGAAGACGATCCCTATGGCGAAATTAGCTTCACTGACGCCGTTCGACGCCCGCTCTATCAGCACGCGGTTGAGCTGGGCTGTGAAGATCAGGTGGTCTACACCTCGACCTTTTCGAAGATCCTCGCGCCGGGGATGCGCATCGGCTGGGTCGTGATGCCGGACTGGCTGGCGCAGCAGACGGTGATCGTCAAGCAGGCGGCGGATCTGCATACCAATATGCTTTCGCAGGTGATCACCGCGGAGTACCTCGGCATGAACCGGCTGGAGAACCAGATCGCGTTGATTCGCGAAGACTACCGCAAGAAGTGTGTGGCGCTGGCCGACGCGCTGGAAAGCCGCCTTGGCGAGCACCTGGAATTCAGCCGCCCGCAGGGGGGCATGTTCCTGTGGGCGCGTTTCCGCTATCCGTTCGATACCATGGAATGGATGAAGAAAACGCTGGAAAACGGCGTAGTCTACGTTCCTGGCGAAGCGTTCTATCACGATAAGCCGGATACCCGTACTCTGCGTCTCTCCTACTCCACGGTGTCTGAGGCCGGGTTGCTGACGGCCGTTGAGCGGCTGGCGGCCTCCCTGTAATGACTCTGCTGTGCGCCGCTTAACGACGGCGCACAGCCCTTCGCGGCGAGAGCGGGAGGAACTGACGTTAGCGTCCAGCGCCAGGGTCAATCTGTCTCGGCGATCCGGTCATCCAGCCAGACCAGCATCAGCGATGCGAGAAAAGCAACCGCAAAGGTGCCAATAAACAACCACATAAATGTCCCTCGCGGGTTAATTATTTTTCTGATTTTACCGGAGAGCGATCGTTTCGGTCGGAGATGGAGATTTTTGTCCCAGCAGAATGGCTGGCGAGAGAGAAAAAGTCATCGGCATCAATATCGAAGTTGAGAATAATTTCCCTGTATTTCCCACAGTTAATCAATGCGTTGGCTTCTTTAATACTACTGGCAATAATGACTGGCATCAGTTTTATCTCATTTTGAAAACTGAGAAGCAAAATAAGAGTTAGTTCGTACCAGATCAACTACTTTTTATAGTATGTCGCAGCAGAAAAAAACGTCATATCGCGGCCCCGCAAGAGCGGGGTGTTTTATGGCGGTCATCTGGCTACCAACAGCACAATCTCATTCGACGCTGAAGATATACTGCGATTTCGCCCCCCATCAGGATGATTTTCCCTGCTGTTTTTCGCGCAATATCTCGCCACAGCGCTGCCGATCTTCGCCCAGTGTTTGCTGCTCCTGCGCGCTGAGCTGGCGCCAGGTGTCCAGCATCCGCTGCCCCAGCGCCGGCAGGTAATGGGTTTTATGCAATGCATAGTCCGAATTTCCCCCTTCGACGATATTTTGCATATCGTGGAGGAACTGGCGGCTGTCGTCATGATCGATCATGCAAAAGACTGCCCGGTAGTAGGCTTCTTCATCTGCGGTGTAATGCGGGGTGAACCACCAGACCAGCAGCGCGATAAGCGCCAAAAGCGGGATAATAAAAGGTAATTTTTTCAACATCAGTTTTTTGGCCGGAGACAATCAGCCGTCAGTGTACCTGCAATGACGGCCTGATGTAAGCGCCGGCCCCGGCGGGCCGGCACAGGCTAGTAGCCGACCGGGTAGATGCGGCCGGTCTGAACGCCTTCAATGCTGCGACGATAGGCCTGCGCCACGGCGGCGGCGGGGACGCTGGCAAAGCCCGGGAAAAAGTCGCCGTAGGCCGCCAGCGACTCGCTGAGCACGGTGGGGCTAATGAGATTGATGCGGATCCCGCGTGGCAGTTCGCAGGCGGCGGCGCGCACAAAGCCTTCCAGACCGGCGTTGACCGTCGTGGCATTGACCCCCTGAGCAATGGGCTCCTGGGCGACAATACCGCTGACCAGAGTAATCGACCCGCCGTCACGCAGGAAATGCTGCCCGATCAGCGCCAGGCGAATTTGCCCCAGCAGCTTGTCCTGCAGCCCGAGGTTGAACTGACTGTCGGTCATGGTGCTTAACGGCCCAAAGTGCAGATTGCCGGTGGTGGAGACAATCGCATCTACTTCGCCCGTTTGGGCAAATAGCGCCTCGACGCTCTCCTGCGAGGTGATATCCACCTGATAATCTCCCCGGGTGCGGCCGACGCGGATAACGTCATGTCTCTGGCTCAGCTCTTCGCTGACCGCGCGACCGATGGTGCCGCTGGCACCGATAACGATAATTTTCATGGCTGTCTCCTGATGAGGTGAGACGCTATTCTTTAATAAAACGAATATCGGATAAACTGGCTAAAAGTTAGAACATTACTAACCAGAGGTTAGCAATATGGATAAGCTGCGAGGGATGGAGACGTTTATTGCCGTGGTGGAGTGCGGCAGCTTTACCGGGGCGGCGTCGCGCCTGGGGCTGTCGGCGGTGATGGTCGGGAAATATATCGCCCAGCTGGAAAGCCAGCTGGCGACGCGTCTGCTGGAGCGTAACACCCGACGCCAGAGCCTCACCGACGCCGGGCGGGTCTATTTTGACGAAGCGAAACGGGTGATGGAGCAGGTCTCCATCGCCGAAAGCGCGGTCGAGCGGCTGCGGCTGGCGCCCGCCGGCACCCTGCGGGTGAGCGCCCCCACCTCGTTTGGCGCCAGCGTGATCGCGCCCCTGACCGCCACCTTCCTGCAGGCCTGGCCTGCGGTCCGGGTGGAACTGGATCTGACTAACCGGATGGTCGATCTGGTGGATGAGGGGGTCGATCTGGCGATCCGCATTGGCGAGATCCATCAGGAGGATCTGGTGGCCCGCTATCTGGCGCCGTATCGGATGGTGATCTGCGCCGCGCCGGCTTATCTGGCGCGTTACGGGACCCCCGGGACGCCAGAGGATCTCGCCGATCATCTCTGCCTGTCCCATACGGTCTGGACCGCCCGCAATGAGTGGCGACTGCCGGGCATAGAGGGGGAAGTGCGCTGGAAACGCGATGCGATTTTACGCTGCAATGATGGTTACGCGCTGCGCCAGGCGGCAATCGCCGGGGCCGGGCTGCTGATGCAGCCGGAGGTGCTGCTGGCCGATGCGCTGACCAGCGGCAGCCTGGTGCGGGTGCTGGAGGCCTGGACCCCGCAGCCGAGACCCGTGCATCTGCTCTGGCGCCAGGATCGTCGGCCCCTGCCGAAGCTGACGCAGTTTATCGCCCATCTTCAGCAGGGAATGGCCGACGCGCTGACAATGACCCGCGCGTCGGAATAATCACTCCTCCCGCAGCGCCTGCTGCCAGTCGGCAATCAGATCGTTGGGATCTTCGATCCCCACCGACAGGCGGATCAGCTGGGGCGTGATGCCATTCGCCAGACGTTTCTCCAGCGGGATCGAGGCATGGGTCATGCTGAAGGGCTGGCTCACCAGACTCTCCACGCCGCCCAGGCTCTCCGCAAGCGTAAACCAGCGCAGCTTGCTGATAATGCGCTCGGCGTAACCTTCATCGCCCTTCACCACCACCGAAATCATGCCGCCGGGCAGCGCCATTTGCTGCCGCGCCAACTGATGATGCGGGTGCGAGGCCAGCCAGGGGAACCAGACTCGCTCCACTTCCGGCTGCTGTTCCAGCCATTCGGCGAGCTGCAGCGCGTTCGCGCTGTGGCGCTCCATCCGCAGCGCCAGGGTACGGATACCACGTAGCGTCAGGAAGCTGCTGAACGGGTCAAGTACCCCGCCTACCGCATTCTGCAGATAGCCAAGCTTTTCCGCGAGCTCGGAGTTATCGCCAACCACCGCCAGGCCGGCGACGACATCGGAATGGCCGTTGAGGTATTTGGTCGCGGAGTGCACCACAATATCAAATCCATGCTCCAGCGGGCGATGGATCGCCGGCGAGGCGAAGGTGTTATCGGCGACGCTGATCAGGTTATGGCGTCGCGCGATGGCGGCGATGGCGCTGAGATCCGCCAGCTTCAGCAGCGGGTTGGTGGGCGTTTCCACCCAGATCATGCGCGTATCGGGGCGGATCGCCGCTTCAATCCCCTTCAGGTCGTCGGGTTTCACCCAGCTCACCTGCAGACCAGCGCTACGGCGGCGCACGTTTTCCAGCAGGCGGTAAGTGCCGCCATACACATCATCGACCGCCACCAGGTGACTGTCCTTATCCAGCAGCTCCAGCACGGTGGAGATGGCGGCCAGCCCGGAGGCGAACGCGTAGCCGCGCGTGCCGTTTTCCAGGTCGGCGATCGCCGTCTCCAGCGCGTGGCGGGTAGGGTTCCCGCTGCGGGAATATTCATAGCCGGTATGCTGCCCCGGCGCCGGCTGAGCAAAAGTGGAGGTGGCGTAAATCGGCGGCATCACTGCGCCGTGGCTGTCGGTGAAGGTTCCGCTATGTACGCTCAGGGTGTGGATAGATGACATAAAAAAATTCCTTATTGTGCGACTCGGTTACGCCAGGCGGTTAGAACATCGCTGCGGGTGACCAGGCCAAGAAAACGCGCGTTGTCAGCGATCACCGCCACCAGACCGCGATCGAGAATAGCCTGCAGTTCGCTCTCTGGCGCACGCTTATCGAGAGTTTCAACATGGCGGCTCATCGCTTCGCTGACCGGCAGGGAGAAGCGTTGGCGATCGCCCTGTACGTGGCGGATCAAATCCCACTCATCGACAATGCCGACCACGTGGCCATCCTCCAGCACCGGCAGCTGGGAGATGTCATACAGCCGCATGCGGGTAAAGACTGCGGCCAGGGTGTCGTCCGGCGCGGCCGTGACGGTGGCGCCTTCGTCATGGCGCAGGGCGATAAAATCACTGAGATCGCCCTGTTCGGGCCGGGCGATCAGTCCTTGCTGGCGCATCCAGTCATCGTTGAACATTTTGGACAGGTATTTATTGCCGCTATCACAGGCGAAGGTCACCACCCGTTTCGGACGGCTTTGTGCCCGGCAGTAGCGCAGGGCGGCGCTGAGCAAGGTGCCGGTGGAAGAGCCGGCCAGCACGCCCTCGACCTGCAGCAGCTGGCGCGCAGTCTGGAACGCTTCGCTGTCGCTGACGCGATACGCGGTATGCACCCCCTCCAGCCTGGCCAGAGGCGGGATAAAATCTTCGCCGATCCCTTCGACCAGCCAGGATCCCGTTTCGCCGTAGCGACCGGTATCAACCTGATCGGCAAGGATCGAACCCGCCGGATCGGCGAGAATAAATTCCGTTTTCGGCGAGTGTTCAGCAAACCAGGCCTGAAGCCCGCCCAGCGTGCCGCCGGAGCCGACGCCGACAACGACGGCGTCAATGTCGCCCTCCAGCTGCTGATAAAGCTCCGGCGCGGTGGAGGTGGCATGGGCCAGCGGATTGGCGTCGTTATTAAACTGGTCGATATAAAAGGCGCCCGGCGTTTCATCGGCAAGGCGGCGGGCATAATCCTGATAATAGGCCGGGTGGCCTTTATTGACGTCGGAACGGGTGAGCAGCACCGTCGCGCCCAGCGCCCGCAGGTGAAAGATTTTCTCGCGGCTCATTTTGTCCGGCACCACCAGGATCAGCCGGTAATTTTTCTGCGCCGCGATCAGCGCCAGGCCGAGGCCGGTGTTGCCGGCGGTGGCTTCGATTATCGTTCCTCCGGGCGCCAGTTTTCCCTGGCGCTCGGCTTCATTAATCATCGACAGCGCAACGCGATCTTTAATTGACCCGCCGGGATTCTGATTTTCCAGTTTTAAAAACAGACTGCAGGGGCCGGTATCCAGTTTGTGCAACTGGAGCAGGGGAGTATGACCGATCAGGTCGCTCACGGAATGAAACAGTGACATAACCATTTACCCACTCGTTTAAGATATTTTTGCATGGTAGAGCTGTGAAAACGGTAATTTAAAGAACATTTCTCTGACTGTTAGCGTCAAATGGAATATAAGATGCTATTTGGCCATCTGGAGGGAAAGCAGGGTAGCCACCTGGGCGGATCGATTTCCAGAAAAGGGCGTTTTTAGCCGCTTTTTGCGACAAAATGGCGATTTTAATCAGCGTGTTATCTGATATCTGAAAATGTATTTTCGAAAAGATTCTATGGGGAACAGGCCTTAATGGCACAGAGGATACGGCGTGGTAGAAACCCATAGGCACCGATGCAGGGTGTAGAAAAGAGAAAACCCGTCTTTTTGGCGATCACTATTGTCTGTGCGCGATCGTCTTAAGTGCATGACCACTTGGATTTCTGTCAGTACTTCTTGTGCTATAGAGTGTTAAGTGGTGAGGGTATTTTGGGTTTTAAATCATAAAGATGACATTATTTGCATAGGCAATAAATGGGTTTAAGTCTTCGTGAGATTTCATCTGAGTTCTGTATTTCGTAATGACATTAGCGTTACATTGATTGTATAATTACTGTCCAGCCATCGACTAAAGGATAGAACTATGCCAGCCGCAAACAGCATGTCCATAAAACGCGAAACGTTAAATCTGCGCATTAAACCTGCCGAACGCGATCTTATTGATCGGGCGGCGAAAGCCAGAGGGAAAAACCGCACCGACTTTGTGCTGGAGGCCGCCCGCGCTGCCGCTGAGGAAGCGTTAATTGAGCAACGTATCATCATGGCGGATCCGCAGGCTTATCAGGAATTTCTCGCTCGTCTGGATCAGGCTCCTGCACCTAATGCCGCACTGCGTAAAACTATGCAGACCCCTGCGCCGTGGGAACAGGAAGAATGATCTCGGCACCAGAACCGCTTCATGCCGGGCATATTCTTACCCCGTTTTGCTGCGGTATAGATTCCATGGATTACTGGCTGAAACAGCGGGCGATGAAAAATCAGGTTACTGGCGCATCCCGCACCTTTGTCTGCTGCGACGACGCGAAGGTGATGGCTTACTACTCACTGGCTTCCAGCGCTGTGACGACAAATACTGCGCCGGGTCGTTTTCGCCGCAATATGCCTGACCCGATCCCAGTTGTGGTGCTGGGTCGTCTGGCGGTGGATAAATCACTACATGGGAAAGGTGTCGGGCGGGCCCTGGTACGTGATGCCGGGCTGCGTGTGATTCAGGTGGCGGAGACTATCGGCATTCGCGGGATGCTGGTTCACGCCCTGTCGGATGAAGCACGGGATTTTTACCTGCGGGTGGGGTTTGAGCCGTCGCCGATGGATCCGATGATGTTGATGGTGACGTTGAGGGATTTGGTTCATGCCTGATGGGTATTATTTAAATATAATTATCAAAAGATATCGTTGTCTGGTATGTCAGTTATCAGAATCCATCAGGTAATCCGGGTGCCCATTCGAATATCAGTTATATGATGGCGACAATCGAATATCTCTGGCTGTATGCATTATTTCAGCTCATAAAATGAGCTGCATCTACAGTGTCAACACTGTTGTGAGTTTAGGCACTTCTGTTATTTCAAATAGAATACTGGAAGATTAACCATAACAAGGATAGTAGTTAATGGGTATGACTGGATTGGTAGTAATCGTTAAGTTAATCAGTGCCATTACTATTGGGGCCTTCATGGCAGTTGCCGTCTGGTTGTGCTTCAAAAGAGTAAATACAATCATCATCTTCAGCCTGATCTGGCTATCATCCATTATCCTGATTTATATTTTTATTGAACTAAAATAATCTGAATTAACATTGGGGGGCTTATTAAATTTAAAGCAAATCCACTTGGCATTCCGGATGGCGGTATCGGTATTTTAGTGCCCGGACTCGGACTAACGCCGCAGGCGTTGAACAGCGCGCTTGTCGCGCTGGTCCCGAAGGGGTGAGCCGCTGTGCGGCGAATAATCGAACGCAGTTCGATAGAGAGTTCGGTCGTAGAAAAGCAAAAACCCAGCCATAGGCTGGGTTCTTTAAATAGTGGTGCCGGATTTGGAGTCAAATCCACGATTAACGTGCTGTTTGTTATTGGTTTTGTTGGTATTGCTTGTAAACAGCGCCCCCAATAAGGCCCTCATAAAAAATCGCTTTGTTTTTGTGATAGTTGTCATAAAAAATCGTTATTTTGCGAACAGGCACCTCGTTATATGTGGCGTCAACTCCACACATAACGAATTCTAAAAACACCGCCCTAAATTTTCCGCTAGTTCTCCACCATCAATCGGGCAAGCTTGGCAAAAATCGAACTTTTGCTGCTTTCGCCGCTCCTGAGCATATCCAGGGTGAAGCTATTGAGATAAACGCCAGTTAACGGGTGGCTAAATACATCTACGGCTTTGCCCTGGGCATCCCATATCAGCAGATTTTCCACCAGGTTAGGCCGTGCAATAGTAGGATTTGTAGGCTGGGCATCGCTTACCAGAACAAACACACCATTCTCATGCGGTTGCAGATAAATATGGTGATGCTTCATCTTTTGCGCTTTGGTCAGCGAGTCGTATTTCGAGCGGCCAGGTGATATCAGATAGGGCAGTACGTTTTGATCCGGTTTTGCAGAGCGGGTGATGGCATACCCGTTAAATTTATCCCCTTTACGCTCTGCCAGAGTTTTTTCTTGTTCCTGATAAGCGTATGAATCGACGATATTAAATTGCGCCGGGCCAATCAGGCGCGGTACGCGGGAGCTGTTGTAGGTAGTAAGCAGGACATCTGCTGTGTGGTCGTAGAGATAGAAGCTTTTGTCGAATAATTTCTTTAATCGTCCCAGAGAGGGGTGATCAACAGATAGATAGTCTAATTTACCTTCAGCGATCCCGGTATCAACCACCCTAAGTTGGCCGTGTTCTATTTTTAGTTCAACATATCCAAGCAGGGGGAGATAGCTTTTCGTTTTGCGTACTGCATAGGCGGTATAGTGCCCGTCTGCCAAATCTGGTAGTGGGATGTGATGCTGATTGAGTAAGCTCTCTTTGAACCATAGCTCGGTTTTTATTCGGCGAACCTTACTGTTAAGTAAGGTAACTGCTGACTTGAGACGACTGTGAGGCTTCGTAAGATCGATTTCGTATTGAGCAGGGTCGCTCGCCGAGCGTTCATTAATAAGATCAATCGCATCCAGCAATTTGCGATCAATATTCATACCCTGCAAGACCACAGGTAGCGGTTGCTGATTTAGCCACCCTTGCAAACGATCCAGTTTAAGTTGGGTATAGGTATCCCAATTGAGTTCAGGTTGTTTTCGGGCGTCGGCAAAAGCCGCATAAAAATCATTGTACTCAACAGATTCATTATCTTGCTGGCGGATGCTGTTGCTCCGTTCTTCATCTACCGCATTGAGCACCAGAATAGAAGTATTGGCGGGCAGCTCAGAAAAGCCGGTTTGCTGAGAATGTTTAAGCGACGCCAGAGGCCAGAGTTGATACCCGGGGAACTGGATGGCTAATGTGTCAAAGAAATAAGCTTCTTGCGTGGCGCTAAATTCGACGCCGTTATTAACCACCAACAGCGTATTAGTCAGCTGTTGATCGAGGTCGGTAGCGAACTGATTGACCTCGTGGGTGGCCTGAAATGGGATAGGCTGATGCGGGATCTCTAGTTCACTGAGCCGCTCGCAGGCGGCATTCATGACCACGTTATAGGTATAGGCCTGGCATTCACCATAGCCGCTGCGCTCACGAAAAAAGTCCAGTTTGCTATCCCGGGCATCGAGTTTGCGCCGGGCTTTGAGCCGACGATTATCGATGTTAAACCACACGCAGGTATCGTCCAGAGAGAGATGCAATTCATCCTCCGGTTCGACCAGAAATTTTCGTTTGTGCAGGGTAAAGGCGAGTTCGTTATATTCTGATGCATAAATGTCGAGTTCGAATGCCTCCATCACTCCAGTGCCGCTTTTCTGCGTGACGGGCTGACTCAGGCGAGCGTTGAGATAGAACGTAGAGTTGAAGTAGGTTGGCGGTACCGAAAAGCGCTCGCTGGCTTGTTCCAGCATTATCATTTTCAAATGCAGACTGAACAATCCCTGAATCAGGCGAGATAAATCATAATTTTCAGCTGTGAGTCGCTGGCAAAGCGTTTCAATGCGTTCTGCCAAAGTCCGATGCGCTAGGCTGTTCGGTGCAGCAGCAGGCACCAGGAAAAAAAAGACGTGATGGTAATTGGGTAAGCAATGCAGCTCATATTTTACTTCCTGCCCGGCCTCAAGCCCAAGCTTCTGCCGCACGCAAGTTTTTACCTCCTGATGAATTCGCGCATAGTAATCAGCGGATTTTTCTTTTCGCTCTTTAGTAAAGCGCTGAATCATAAAGTCTATCGTATAGATATTAGATACAGGGGCCAATAGATGCTGGATGGTCGTCAACTGATCTTCTTCAAGCTTGATCAAATTGGTACGGGCAATCGGAGTATCCGTCAGCTCATTCAGATTAGGGATCATGATACTTTTCCTTTAGTCGGCAACTTTTCTATACCCAGAAGGGTTAGTAACATTGGGTTAATGTCCAATGTCATGCTTAGTTTCGAGTTTTCCTGAGCTCGTCTGCTCTCTCGATTTTTGGGCTGATAGTACTGGTAGTCGGTTTGCAACAGGTTGAGGTAGTGGATCGTGTGATCCACGTTATCCTGCCACATCAGATTATTGGGGTTCTGGCTGTAGGCGACGTTCAGATAGACAAATCGAATACGCTCATAACGACCTACCAGCGTCGCCTGGATCTGCTTTTGTCCCTCTGTATCCGCCTTTTGGCTGGCGATATTACGGATCTGGCGAATCTTATTGCTGCTTTTCTCAAGCGTTTCTTCTGCCCGCGTTAAATCGTCCAACTGTGTCGCCCAGCGTTTAACGTCGATGCAGAGCAGGTCGTCCCCCACTTCAATAAAGCGGTCAAAAAACTCATATACCAGCGGTTCAAGGCGTTCAAACACCTGTTGGTCGGAGAGTGGGGTAACGCCATAACTTTTCAGCACTTTATCGAAGAGATATTCACCGACATTGCCTTTGAGCAATGGAACTAGCCTGGGGTTGGGTACCCATTTTTTGAATGCCGTTTCCTGGATGTTGTTACATTCACGAATCAACTCGCCGACCAGGTTGCCGGGGGTAAAATCGACATCGTTTCTATACTGCGGAAAGAGGGTGAGCTCTGGCCGGTACTCTCTTGCGCCGCCAGCGAAATCCGACAGGGCGGAATAATTTCTGTGGACAAGTCCATCCGGGCCGCGTTTGTGGCAAAGTAAAATAGTTTGGTTGCCCTGTTGGCGATCGATAAACAGGGCGTGGTGGATAGATTGCATTTGCCGATTGGCGACATACAAGGAATTAGCCTGAAGTTTTTCCAGCCAACGCAGGGGATCGGTAAAGGAGTCAGAATCACGGAATAAATTACACAATTCGAGATATTCAAGTTTGCCGGCGCGTACCTGATTTATCCAGTCGGTTTTCAGGACTCGCTTATGAACAGCATCGATGCGGCGACCATTTTCTACGATAGCCTGCTCAAACGCATGCCGCTGTTCAGCATCACTAAATGACTGGCTCTGACTCAGCTTTTCGCACTCCTCCATGAGGCGGTGGTTAAGCAAGGACATGCTTTCTGATACGACCTCGTTGGCGCTATCTTCACTGAGAGCGGCGAACTGGAATGCAACATTACGGAACACATCGCGGGGTAAAAAGATTTCTGTTTTCAATAGAGTGTCGCGACGCTCGACTCGCCCTACGGCCTGCACGACGACTTTGAATAAGCTCATATCATGTTCGGCCATTAACAGGCGATAGTTTTCGCCGTGGGCGAAATTAACGTTGATATCGGTCAACTTGTGGACGGTAATATCGTCATCGGCGTAGTGTTTAAGCACGGTAACATAGTTAGGTAATGTATTGAGGTTACCGCTGTTGTCCTTTACTTCGCTGTAAAACGAGGAGTTGATGAGCACTAAGCGCTCAAAATCGACATCCAGACGTGATGCATTGATATCATTAATATCGCCGTCATGGTATTTAACAAAGTAGTTGAGGCCGGTGCCCGCACTTTTGTAGCTGCTCATAAATACTAGTACGGTATTGCTGTTCTGGAGATAGGTTTCTTGCCTGACATCTTCGACATTAGCCAGTGGTGAATCGAAAAAGACCAAATGGATGGTGTGACGCCCTTTGAATGGGGTAAAGGTCAGGATCTGGTCATGTTTCTTATCGTTATCCGTTTTTTCATCGCACCGGGAGTGCATACCGTACTGCTGACGCCAGGCTGATTGATGAGTGCGCCAGGCGCTGATAAAGGCCCGCTTAAACGTCCCTGAAAGTGACAAAATCAGGCTGTTTTTACCCTCGTAGGCGGCAAGCAATAACGCTTCCAGTTCCCGCTGGTACTGACGCCGTTTATAGGTATTTTTCAGGTCGTATTCCAACGGTTTCTTCAGCGCGTCGAAAAAGTTGTCATACGTCCTGCGATAGATTTCACAATTTTGGTAGATATCGGTCAATTTTAACTGCTTATCATCGAACACCCTGAAGTCGACGTTGCGGATACTGGCCCTCAATCCGCGTAATGCCTTAAGTGTATCGATATCTGCCTTTTCTCGTTCAACGACCCGGTAGCCAAGGTCGCGGCTATAGCGCGCCAGGAAGCGACGATTGAAGTTACCGTTTTTGGTGTGGCTAAAACCGCTGGTGGCGCTAAGCCCAATTACTTTATTGTGCGTGCCGGTTAATAAACGCAGCAGCATGGCTTCGGGCAGCTCTTGTACCAGATCCATTTCGAACGCCAGAATAATTGTGCGCTCGGCTCCCCTGTTCACGTAATTGAGTTCCGCTATAGGCGTCATCGTGAATACGGTTTTGGGTTGCAGGTAAGTGTAGAAATGATCAATCAACAAGTTTTTATCGGTGGTGCGATCGAAGATATGTCGCACCACGCCAGCTACGTTATTGGCAGCGTCAACAAACTGGCCCAAAGGCGTATTCTGGCTGCTGGAGTTATCCTGGCCGCCATTCTTTACCCAGCGCTTAAAGTGCCGGTTGGTGATTTCAGAACAGGCGGCGAGGATGACGGAGACCAACTGGAACAGATCGTGCAGGGTGGGGTTGGTGTCACTGGCATCATTTTCGACTTCGTAATACAGCTCGGTGCGCGTTATATCGCCTTCGCTGTTGCGCATGCGAATGCGTTTCAGCCCCTCTTCATTGACGTACATTTTGGGGTTAAAGCTGAATACATTGCGGGTGATTGAGATGATGCGTTCGGCGGCGTCGCCGTTGACTTCAAATGCCCCTAACTGGTCACGAAACATCTCCAGGATCGATCCCAGCGTCGTACCGGATGATAATTCGCACTTTTTCGCCAGTAGGTCTCGCAGGATGGTGATGAATTTGACCATCTCTTGCTCAAAGGTCGTTTGCGCTTCTTTGGGCTTGTTCCGGCTCTCCAGGCTGAGTACCGCGTTGTGAATACGTCCCGCGACAGAAATAACGTGCGCCAGATTATTTTCCTGTGTAACCAGTTTCACATGGCACGTTTCTTCAAGGCGGGTGTAGGCTTCATGCAGTTCATCGATTATCACCGTAAAGCGGATATTTTTGCGGCGAAAAGGGCAGTCTGGATTACGTTTGAAATGTTCATCGCGAAGGTAAGCGCCCTGCCCGGCGTGGCCTACAGCCGCAACGGTGCTGATCTGAGGATCTTTGGGGCTCAGTTTGCCGCCAAGGAGCAGGTCAAAAGCTACGGGCTCAAAATTCACACCTTCGCCTCGTTTACGAGGTGTCAGGCGATATGTTGATGTATCGAATTTTTTGGTGGTCATTAACAGCACCGATGGGCGGTACTGACATACTTCGAAAGGCAATACCTGTTTGATGAGCTCGAAGTAAACTTCGTGTACGCTCATTTTTGACGCAGGTTTTCCCTGCATCACGTTAAGCTCTCGTTTTCTGCGAGCAAGCAGTCCGCGGCGAATATATTCTTGAATCGACGTTTCACCATTACCCCGTTCAAATAATGACTTGCAGGCCGATACAATGGTATTACGAAGACTATGACGGTAGTTCTTTAGCTGGTCTTTGATTATTTCTATATCAAGATCAGTATGTTGACTATTGAATGTTGCCAGTTGCTCTTCACAGCGATCAATCTGCGAAACCAGATGATTTAGTGAACGCATAGCAACACTTACAGGGGAATTGCTATTGGCATTTTTATACCAACGGGTATAGCGCTCACGGTTTTTCAGGCCAGAGGCCCAGTCAATAAAATCGAGGTCGGCAATATCATTACGGGAGAGAACGCAAATGAACTCGCCGCCAGAGGCCAGAATTTTCTCTTTCTGGCTACTATCCAGGTCGATTTGTGATTTTTGCGGCGACATGAACAACAGGTTGGTAAAACCGCCTTCGGGAAACAGGTAATTTGGCTGCTGGGTTTTGGCGAAACGTTCCAGATATTCAACATACCCTTGAATCACGCCATAGCTTTTGCCGAACCCCGTGCCGTCAGAACTGAAAATAACCTCAGCGCCATCACGTTCATGCACGTGGTAAAGTTGAGAGACTTGGGCGCGGCAAGCATTAATATCTTCGACCAGCGTTATGTCAGGAATTTGCCTGGAGATGAGATCTTGCAGATTATTATTGATAGTTTTCTCTCCAACACGCTCACACTTACGGTAACTATTGATGGTTATTTGGCCGCTTCCGATCAGAATCTTTTCCACCTGCATGGGGGCAAGATGCAAGGCTGTCGCGATCTCATTGATAGTATTGGATAGCGGCTCGTGAGGGCTGCTAATCGTAAAGTGGTTTATCGCCGCTGCAACGGTATCTGGATGTAGTGCTTTTCTGAGGGTGGGAAAAGTGAGGCTGTAGTCGTATAGCGCCAAATCGTTGTTTATCAGGCAGCGAAACGGTTGTTTAGTGGGATCGCCACCAGGACGGCTGGCAAATCCCAAGATTTTTGCCTGTTCGAGGCGATAAAGCAATGCTGCGGCATCGCGGTCAGGTGAGTCAAATGCATCATGGAGCTGCTGGCTAAATGGCATTGTGGCATTCAGCCGGTTATGGCTGACCAGCGCGGAAAAGTGCTGACGCACCAAGGTTAGCAGCTTACAATCTTCCTCTATAGTCCAGCTTTTTCTCATTCTTCTTCCCCTTAATATAAATGCCCCTGCAACCACTCCTTCACGCGTTCAACATTAAAAGCACGTAACCCATACTCCTGCGTCAGCAACGCCTCCGGTAAATACTCATCATATTTTTCGAGGCACTTTTCAACGATGCTTTCGGCAAGACGGGATTCGGAAGGTAGCCCTTCCTGAAGTGCGCTGAATAACGCTTGTTTAACCTCCGAGACCGTAGTTTTTTCTACTTCAACCACACCAGCAAATGAGCTCGCCTTGAAACCGCGCTGTATAAGTAATGCCGATAGCGTATTTACGGTTTGATCGCCAAGCCAGGGAAGAATGTAGATATGCTGCCCCTGCTGAATAAAACATTCCGAAGCCAGATTATTGTTGCGAAAACAGTGCAGCCCTTCATCAAACAGGTTTCTGGCCGTGGTATCGGCAAAATCGGCTTTGCGATCGCCAACGGTGATGCGGTAGTCTCCCTCCCGATAAATGGTAAGTATTTCCTGTCGGACGACGTCATGAATGGACATCCCTTGTCCGCCAAATAACGGCGGCTGCCCGCCTTTTGTCGCCTCGACATAAATAACTTTTTTATCACTATCGATATCGGTGACCTTCCAGCGTCGACCGCCGAAAATAATGTGTTGGTCAGGCATCAGGGGGGAATCAACGGGGATAGAGCCCAGTGTTTTGCTCCCTGCTACAATACGAAACTCTTCCGGTGTGCTGAACACGGCGTAGAAGGTGTATTGATTTACCTGACGTTCACCCTCGACGCCCAGAACCAGTTCGCCGCTTGATAGCTGGGTCAGAAACTGGTGCTCCCCCATATGTTTCAATAACGTTTTGAAGTCATCGATCCGGACTTTCTGAAATGGCCCTTGCTGGCATAGCTGTGACCAGATCTGATCCGCACGCACGCCTCCCCATTGTGCCGCGATCGCCAGGATCTGATGGAACAGGGTGGAATAGTGCATCTGCCGGGTATCAGCTGGCTCAAACCATTTGCTGCCGATAAGTAAGCGGATCATGGCCAGCGACTGAACAAGCTGAAGCCTGAGCTGGTCGACAATGCCTGATGTTGGCGTCAGTTCATGTTCGGCAATCAGCATTCTCAATACGGCAGGCGAGTCGCGCCGACCGGAGCGTCCCATTCGCTGGCGCAGGCTGGCTACGGAATGGGGGGCGGTAACTTGCACAACGGAGCTGACTTTACCGATGTCGATGCCAAGCTCTAACGTCATCGTACAGATGGCGGTGGTGGGTAAGTTGCCTTGTTGAAGCCTCTGTTCCAGCGTTTCACGCAGATCTCGGGACAGCGAGCCATGATGGGGGAAGAACTCATTGGGAACGATGCTCGCTTCACTCAGATCGCTAAGCGTAGCGGCAATGCTTTCGGTCCGTTTGCGACTGTTAGCGAACACCAGATGGGAATCACCACGACAGAAGCGAAAGATATCATGGCAGATTTGCGTCTCTGCCGACGGTGGCGGCTGTTGGCCTGTGGTGGTTAGCGGTTCCAGATAACCTTTCACCTGCACTTTTAACGTAACGTGAGTCTGACTGTCAGTAATAATGTCGCAGGGCAGACGTTGATTTGGCCGCAGAGATAACGGTACTCGCTCCAGTTCCCCCAGCGTTGCGCTGAGTGCGACTCGGGGGACTGGATTGTCGATTCTTCCCAGTAGGTGGTCGATTCGATTTAACAGAGAGAGAAGCTGCATACCCCGCTCAGAACCGATAAAAGCATGGAATTCATCAATGGCGATGTATGCCAGTGGAGCGAAAGCCTGCTTTAACCATCCCGCATTGCGGATAAGCATTGCTTCCAGCGACTCTGGGGTGATAAGCAAAATACCGGAAGGATGTTTCTTCGCTTTCAGCTTTTTGCTCTGCGCAACATCGCCATGCCAGGGGGTGACCGGCATCTCCAGTGCATCGCCTAGGCTTTCCAGCCGTCGATACTGATCGTTAATCAGGGCCTTAAGTGGGCTAATGTATAAAATGCCAAAGCCGCTCTGAATATCCGCAATGGCAGAACAGGCGGGCAGGAAAAACGCTTCCGTTTTACCTGCGGCAGTCGCGGCGCTGATCAGAACATCCCGATCGCCCGCTAATATCGGTGGAACGGCTTTTTTTTGCAGTTCCCGGAGATCGGCCCATCCCTGCCGGTATATCCACTTCTGTATGCGTGGATCCAGCCGCTGGTATTCGTTCGTCATAATCTGAAATCGGCCAGACCATCCTCATCGGCATCTTCTGCCGACGTTATTTCATCCATATCGCTGGGTTTTTCTTCCGCGATCGCGACACCGGCGATTAACTGTGACCACTGAATGGACGGGTTTTGTTCCAGCACGGCCAGCATATCCAGGAAGGCTTTAATGGTGTTTCGTGGCGTACGGAAATAGGCATCACCAATAGTATTGCTACAGTGGCGTAGGAATGCCGTCAGTGCATCATCAGGAACCAGATAGTTATCCGCATCGCCGCCGGAATAAACGTGACGTAGGTTTTTCAACAGAATATAGAGCTCTTCCGGCGTCAGGCTGGCTAAATGCAGGGAAGGGGACGAATAATCAATGACACCAGCCCGCTGAGCGAAGCTGTTTTCCGCCAGTCGGGACTGGAGCGCTTCGTAGCTGTACAACCCCTTGCGTGGATCGAACAGGAATTCTGGCGTACCGCCAAGTAAAAAGCCGATATACTCAGCCGTTCCTTGCAGACAATCATTCAGAATACGCAGTATCTGTTCATAGTTCGCAACCCTGGCCTGCGTATTGCTCAGTTTGTACAGATTGACCATCTCATCCAGATTCACCAACAGACCCGCGTATCCAGCCTGACGGACAAACAGGCTCATCAGCTTTAGCGAGTCGTAGAAAGAGGCATCAGAGATAATGGTACGCACACCCAGATCGTTACGGGCGTCGGTTTTCGTGGTGTATTCACCTCTTAGCCAGCGGATGGCATTTGATTTTAGTGTCTCATTATCCTGCTCGTGGCCCTGCCAGTAACATTCAATGACTTTGGCGAAATCGTAACCGCCAACCATATCAGACAGGTCAGCGAGCTTTTGGTGAATAATCGTCGGAACCGTCACGTTTGTACTTTCTGCTTCTTTTCTGGCTTCCGTAATAAAGCGCTCAACCACGCTTAACAATGCATTTCCATCCGGCTTATTTCGCGTTGACAGATTTTTCATTAGCTCGGAATAGAGGTTACGCGCCTGTCCCCCCGTCGCGTGGATACGCCTGTCCGGGGATAAATCGGCACTGATTGTCACCAGCTTTTTCTCTAGCGCAATTGAGCGCACAACGCTTAAAAAGAATGTCTTACCGGAACCGTATTCCCCGATAATCAGCCGGAATCCTGCACCGCCATCGGCGATACGCTCAATATCCTGATACAGCGCTTTTATCTCGTTAACCCGGCCAACCTGAATATGCTGAATACCAATTTTAGGCGTAACGCCTGACTTCAGTGACTGAATAATGGCGTCTCTTTCTTTGAGACGAATACGAATGCCAGACATAAATTATCCTTTGAGTTCTTGTGCAATTTCCAGGTCAACGTAAATATCATCGTCATCATCAAGCACTGGTGCGTCAACCTGTTCGAAAGACCAGTCATTAATCGCTTCAATCGCACCACTCAGCATCAAATTAAATTGCTGGCATAGCTCAGCAACTTCGTTTCGCGCCCAGCGCTCTTTTTCCAGCAAACGTTGGTAAAGCTGGTGATGTGCCTCATCAAGACCTGCGCCAGTATGTGGCGGGATCTCCGCCGGGGACTCGTCTGCGGGTTCATCTTCGGTGAAGATGGCGTTCAGCAACTGGCGTACGTCGGTGGTATCAGATTCATGACGGGCAAGGATCCGTTCATCAAGAGAAAACGCGCCGCTTGTCGCTGATGGGGTTTGTAACGTAGCAGTCGGTGTTGTTTCTGCGGTTGACAAGCGGTGGATATCGCTGGTGACGGTACTGCTGTCCAGGCCGAGGCTGGTATAGGTTTTTTCCAGTTGCTTAATTTCCGCCGGATCGATTTTTCCATCTGCGCAGGCGACGCTGATAATAACGTTGCTAATAGCGGATTTTTCTTTATCGCTGAGTTGTTCAATTTTAGCTTTCAGGCCTGCCTGATTTGCAGGCGTGTTGAGCCTCCAGGTGAGGTAGGCGTGCAGCGAACGTTTTTCTGTTGGCGACAACGTATCATTGTGATCAATGGTTTTTTCCAGCGTGGCCTGTTCAGCAACATCCACACGCTTGTCCATTTGTGCAATCATGGCGCCCAACCGAAGCGCCACGGAGACTGACGTAAATTCCGCCGACGGTACGTAGAATTCCGCATGTCCTTCGGGAAACAAAACAATATGTCCTTCTGGTTCTGTCCGGACAAAGTGATAGCGCATATCCGGCGCAATGCCGTAGCCTGCTCGTCTGGCGAAATTTTGCATCAGTTCGGCTTCTTTCTTATTAATCTTATCCGGTACCGGCATACCCAGTCTGGCCCAGAAATCAGCCACTGTCGCCAGTCCTGAATGTTCACGGATTTTCTCATCTGCCCAGTGTTTAAATTCAGCAAACAAACGTTCTGCATCTTCGGTCAGTATTTCATCGGGAAGCAGCATGATGGCGGCGACATCGCTTGCTGAGGCATCTTTTTTACCGAGATAGCGACTGTAGGCATCCAGCGCATTGATACAGGATTCTGCAACAGGAATTAACTTCTGAACCGGGGCTTTTAAAACGCTGGGATCGGGAAGATCCATCTGTTTTTTTACCTGAAGTTCCCGAAGCGTACCACTGGCGGGGGTATAGCTTAAATACAACCGTGTTTTATTGGGTTTGACGACAATACCGTCACCGTATTTTTGGGTATAACGCTGTTTGAATAACGCGGAAAATTCAGCATGACATCGACGGGCAGGCGTACGCAGGGTGTAATCAGGAAAATAGTGTATCCATGCCAGTGCCAGATCGGCACAAACAGGTTGTCCTTTCTCAACCACCGTCGCCAGATTCAGTCTGAACAGTAATGAACTCCTTGACGAGAAATATTCGTTTTCGGTATGTATAGAAAGTAACTTCGGTCTGAGAATGATCATCATTTCCAGCAACTGCGTTGCATAATGCCGGAAGGAACCGCTGGCCTGAAATACGGTTCTCAGGCGTGATATCTCTTCGAATAATGCTTTGAATTCATCGTCAGAAATAGCCTCTTGTGTGCCATCCGCTAGTATGCGACGTTCCAGACCGTAAAAATAGATAAAAACATAGCCAACGGGGCAGTTCGCATCGCTGCGATCGCTTGCTAGCCAGTCAAGATAGGCACCACGGCAGCGAGGGGTGAGCGTGGCAAAGCTGGGCCAGTATCCCAGCGATTCATCATAATAATGCCGCGAACCAGGCTCGATGGGAAAAGCGTCATTAACCAGCGAAGCGTCAGAGCCATCGTTATAAAGATAGCCATATTCTCCTGATGAATGTGTTTTTAACCGCCCGCCGAAATAAAAATAACCGTGATTAATGACGACGTTTTGAATGGTGATACTTTCTCCCGGTTTGACCCATCGCGCTGGCGTGGTATTGCTATGGGCGGCGCTTTCTCGCGATGGCTGGCGGCTGGCGCTGTATTCAACCGCCTGTCCATTAACAAAGCTAAAGGTTGCCAGTTCGTCATCATCGGATGCCTGAGAATGCATGTCTGTCACGCTGCTGGCTGGCTGGTTGAAAGATTTGTGTTGAGATGAATGATTTATTTTGGTGATGATTTTGCTATTTACTTTGGGAGGCGGCGACTTTTTCTTTTTGGAAAACAGAAGCCAGATAACAGTCAGTGCAATAACGAATATCCAGAAGCCCATTCCGTGCCCTTAATCGCTGATAATGCTTCCCGGCATTGTTCTACGAGCGGCAAAGGCGGTAAGCATAAAACTGGAAGAGAGATCGTAAAATGATACCGCGAATGGGCTGGAGTACAAGCATAAAAACCCTGTTATTCAAAAGGATTATGTCATATGTCTGGGGGATCAATTGGCAGGGTCAGGGTATACCTGTGAATCACGCATAAAACGATTGATTTCATCTTGCGCATGACGAAGGCGATCGGCAATGTCAGCAAATCCATCAGGCTCACTAAAGAACATTCCCCCTTCCACTGCCGTTTGATGATCCCCGGCGATTGCGGCGAATCGTTCAGCATCGTCAGGCAACAGTTGCAGGTTTCCGACAATGACCTGAGTAAAATCCACGCCCGGCACGGACCAGCGACGTTGCTTCATCTCGACCACATTGCGCATGGCTTCCAGCGTTTCATAGGGGTTGGCAAAATGATTACGCAGCAGGCAGTCCACATCATACCAGTGGCGTGCCAGTCGGGCCGGATTTGGCGCTTTGGTTTGCGTGCAGAACTGGTGCAGCGCCGTCAGCTTTTCCCAAAGAATATAACCGGTGTCATAAGCGTTTACGGTCGCGGTGGGTAACTGGAGTGTATCCATGCCTGCAATCCCGGACAGATAACTTACAACAGGCATCAGATCGGTTGGCTTGCCACGATTTCGTCCGCCAAATTCCAACAGAATATGATCGCGCTGATAGGCCATACTGTCTTCTTTCACCCGTGGGAAATAGATATCGACTTTTTCGCCACCGCTGTCGGGTTCCATTTTTGCTTCAAGGCCTGAAATATTATAAATCTGAAAGCGTTGGTTTAACCGTTCTGCCAGCGCGTTTGTCCATTCTGTTAAGCGCTCTTGCTGCTGCTCTCTGAACCGACGATTCTGGCTGTTATTTAGCGTGCTTTGCTCCCATGCCTGCTGTTCTTCCTCTTCTGAGTGACCTGCCAGATCGGCCCAGTGAACAGAAAGATCGATATCTTCAGAAAAACGCTCAATCACGTTCCAGCATTTGCTTAACGCCGTTCCACCTTTAAACGCGACAGATAATTCTCCCAGCAAATCCTCATTAAAAAGCAGTCGAAGGATCTCCGTTACCCAGAGATCCTTTTCCAGAAAACTGGCTCCCAGCCCGGAGGGATGCTGCTGCGCCGCGTAAGAGAGGATTTCCTGAAGCTCGCTACGTTGTGATGCGTTCCGGTAGTAATCAAAAATGTTCATCAGAGCGCCTTTTGCAACGCTATAAGCTGCGAGCGCCAGGCGTGAAGCGCAGGCTCATTCATTAACTTTCCGGCAATCTGTCGCGCTTTAGCGGACGGGATGCGGAGCCGATGAAAAGCATTCTTCAGCGTTTCCGGTGGAGTATGTTGCTGATCCAGACTCAACAAACCACGCATCAGCTCTCCTTCAGGTCGGTTCAGCCAACGTAACCGGCTTGCTGATTTGTGCTGGATCCGGACCAGCTCATTGCCGACACGAAACTCTCGCGTAGGGCCGTTTGACCAGTAGATACGTTTAACCGGTGCCTGCGTTTGCAGCCCTAACCGGTAAGCGGCTTCCAGTCCCTGAAGGGTGATTTTGTAACCGCGTTCTTTTGCCCATGCGGCGGCAACCTCATTGGCACTAGTGACTATGTTTACGGATGGAAGATTTTTCAACGGTTTTGGCCGGGAGTAGAAGCCTCGTTCGACCCGGACCAGCAGGCCTTCTTTGACCAGACGACTCATTGCCTGTTGTACCGACGCACGGCTTCCCAGCGAATAAAATCCGCTGATGGAAAAGGGGATGCCACGCTTCATACGGTGAACCCGCTGGCGGGCCAGAGCGGCAACAGACATTAATTCTCCTGGACTGACGTTTCATTCTAATGTGGATTTATTTTAGACCATACATATCATGGTATACAAGAATATTGATGTCAGTAAAAAATTGTATACATCGATAGAATTAGTTGCAGGGATTTCTAATAAGTGACCCTGTTAATTTCTGTCTTAGGCCTCAGCGTTTAGTGGTTCCTCATTGCGTCTGAATGTGGGGCGTCTTGTTTTCGGGGCTGCTCTGTCCAACCGAGAATCTGGGCCGGCAATTGGCGCATGCAGTGATTGGTATCTCTGACTGTTTCAAAAGGAGAGTGCTGTTCTGAAGGCAGAAGAGCAGTCAATAAGCCCTGAACGCCAACTTCTCCTCCTTGCCGCCAAAGTGGTACTTGAGCTGCCAGAGTTTTCATCCGTTAGGTTTAATCAGCAGGTCCAGACACTGCGCGTCGCTGGGCTTGTAAGGCGTATTGCCAGACTTGGTATTCCGGATGGTGGTATCGGTATTTGAGTGCCCGAACTCGGACTAACGCCGCAGGCGTTGAACAGCGGGCGTGCCGCGCTGGCCCCGAAGGGGTGAGCCGCTGTGCGGCGAATAATCGAACGCAGTTCGATGGAGAGTCCGGCCGTAGAAAAGCAAAAACCCAGCCATAGGCTGGGTTCTCTGAATAAGTGGTGCCCGGACTCGGACTAACGCCGCAGGCGTTGAACAGCGCGCGTGTCGCGCTGGCCCCGAAGGGGTGAGCCGCTGTGCGGCGAATAATCGAATGGAGTTCGATGGAGAGTCCGGTCGTAGAAAAGCAAAAACCCAGCCATAGGCTGGGTTCTCTGAATAAGTGGTGCCCGGACTCGGAATCGAACCAAGGACACGGGGATTTTCAATCCCCTGCTCTACCGACTGAGCTATCCGGGCAACGGGGCGCATTAAACCGTAATCGCCGCGCCTCGTCAACGAAATTTATCTGTTTTGCAGCAGACTGAACAATCTATCACCACATTGCGCTAAAAGCACGCGTCTTCAGGCAAAAAACAGCGTCCAGGCCGCTGAAATTGGCATCGCCAGCACCAGCGCAGGCAGCATATTCACCACCGCAAACATTTTTATCCCGCAGATGCGCAGCCCGGTGGCCACCAGCAGCATACCGCCGACGGCGCTGAAATCCGCCAGCATCATCGGGGTAGTAAGCGGCATAATGATCGCCGCGCAGGCCGCAAGAGTCAGCTGGATGAGCAGCATCGGCACGCTGATGGCGGCGACGGCAATGCCCAGGGTGCAGGCGAAAATGGTGGCAGTGAAAAAGTCGAGAAACGCTTTAGCAATCAGAATGCTGGCGTCGCCAGTCATCCCTTCGCGCATGGCGCCGAAGACGCCGGTGCCGCTGGCGCAGAACAGGACGATAATCGCCACATAGCTCTGAATATAAGACTCATGAGCCGAAGCCTTTTTCTTGCCTTTCGCTGACATCAACTGCTGGAGCTTACTGACCAGCGTATTGATGCCTTTTTCCATATTGCATATTTCGCCGAGCAGCGTCCCCACCAGGGTCGACAGCACCATCACTGGCAGATTGGCGCACTTAATGACCAGTAAAATGCCGATGCCTAATGACGCCAGGCCAAAAATTGAGGTCATTGATGTGCGGATCCGTTCCGGCAACCGTTGACTGAGCAAGGCGCCCAGCACACCGCCGACCAGCACCGCGCTGGCGTTAATAAAAGGTCCTGTAACCACGCTGACTCCTGTTAAATATCCCTGATAACCGCATTATTATGACGTTAACCCGCCGTGAAAGCTTGTGTATCCGTGATATAAGTGCATACGGTTTTCATCTTGCGCCTGTTCGGGAAAGGTGCCATGATTGCGCGAATTTTCTCCTCCCTGATATGAGGCCGCCGATGACGACACTGCCATTATCTCGCCAGCGACGTCGCGCACAGATGCGCGGGCTGCCTCATCTTGCTACGCTTACTCCTCTGTTCACCATGCGGTGAAGGACACGTATGCTCACTGTAGGGCAACAGTAAGATCGGACGCGTCTGCTTTTACTGATGTCCGGCGGTCGGAGCTGAAATCCGTCAGACCCGGACACATCGTTGGGCAAGGTTTCCTTGTCTGAGATTTTTACACTCCCGATACGGGCATTTGCGCTTATGAAATCCATGCACATTGCCGCCAGCTGCGAGCTGGTCACCCGCTTGTCCACCCACCGTCGCGTTGTGGCGCTGGACAGTACCGATTTTACCGATGTGGCGGCAGTCGTCATCACCGCGGCGGACAGTCGCAGCGGCATCCTTGCTCTCCTCAGACGCAGCGGATTTAATCTGCCGGTCTACCTGCTGAGTGAGACGGCGGTCGAGAGGCCAGAGGGGGTGCAGGCGGTGATCGCCGGTAAAGATCAGGAGTGGCTGGAGCTGGAGGCGGCGGCCTGTGATTACGAAGCGCGTCTGCTGCCGCCGTTTTTCAATACTCTGACCCAGTACGTTGAGATGGATAACAGCACTTTTGCCTGTCCGGGGCATCAGCACGGGGCGTTTTTCAAAAAGCACCCTGCAGGCCGTCAGTTCTATGACTTTTTTGGCGAAAATGTCTTTCGCGCCGACATGTGCAACGCCGATGTGAAATTAGGCGATCTGCTGATCCACGAAGGGTCGGCCAAGCACGCGCAGAAGTTCGCTGCGAAAGTGTTCAATGCGGATAAAACCTACTTCGTCCTCAACGGCACCTCGGCGGCCAACAAAGTCGTGACCAATGCGCTGTTGACCCGCGGCGATCTGGTGCTGTTCGATCGTAACAACCACAAGTCAAACCATCACGGGGCGCTGATTCAGGCGGGGGCGACGCCGGTCTATCTTGAAGCCGCGCGCAATCCGTTCGGTTTTATCGGCGGCATTGACGAGCGCTGCTTTGATGAGCATTACCTGCGGGATCTCATCCGCGAAGCGGCGCCTGAGAAAGCCAATGCCTCCCGCCCGTTTCGTCTGGCGGTGATCCAGCTGGGGACCTACGACGGCACGGTCTATAACGCCCGCCAGGTGGTGGATAAAATAGGCCACCTCTGCGATTACATCCTGTTCGACTCGGCGTGGGTGGGCTATGAGCAGTTTATCCCGATGATGGCCGACTGCTCGCCGCTGCTGCTGGAGCTGACCCCGGACGATCCGGGTATTTTTGTCACCCAGTCCGTGCACAAGCAGCAGGCCGGCTTCTCACAGACGTCGCAGATCCATAAAAAGGATAACCATCTGCGCGGCCAGGCGCGTTTCTGTCCGCACAAGCGGCTGAATAACGCCTTTATGCTGCATGCCTCCACCAGCCCGTTCTATCCGCTGTTTGCCGCGCTGGACGTCAACGCCAAAATTCATGAAGGTGAGAGCGGCCGCCGCCTGTGGGCCGAGTGTGTGGCGCTGGGCATTGAGGCGCGGAAAGCGATCATCGCTAACTGCAAGATGATCCAGCCCTTTATTCCGCCAGTGGTGGCGGGGCGTCCATGGCAGGATCACCCGACCGAGGCGATCGCCCGGGAGCGTCGCTTCTTCAGCTTCGAACCCGACGCGCGCTGGCATGGTTTTGAGGGCTATGCGGACGACCAGTATTTTGTCGACCCATGCAAGCTGTTGCTGACCACCCCGGGCATTGACGCTGAAAGTGGGGAGTACAGTGAGTTTGGCATCCCGGCAACCATTCTGGCGCATTATCTGCGTGAAAATGGCATCGTGCCGGAGAAGTGCGATCTCAACTCGATTCTGTTCCTGCTGACGCCGGCGGAGAGCGCCGAAAAAATGGCGCAGCTGGTGGCGATGCTGGGGCAGTTCGAACAGCATATTGAGTCGGATACGCCGCTGGCTGACGTGCTGCCGACCATCTACAACAAATATCCGGTGCGCTATCGCGATTACACACTCCGCGAGCTGTGCCAGGAGATGCACGATCTGTACGTCAGCTTTGATGTGAAGAGCCTGCAAAAGGAGATGTTCCGTAAACGGAGCTTCCCGCGCGTGGTGATGAATCCGCAGGATGCTAACCGCGAATTTATCCGCGGCAACGTGGAGCTGGTGCGTCTGAGCGAAGCGGAAGGCCGCGTCGCGGCTGAAGGGGCGCTGCCCTATCCGCCGGGGGTATTATGCGTGGTGCCCGGCGAGATCTGGGGCGGGGCAGTACTGCGCTATTTCCTCGCGCTGGAGGAGGGGGTCAATATGCTGCCGGGCTTCTCACCGGAGCTGCAGGGGGTTTACAGCGAGACGGATCCGGATGGCATTAAGCGGCTGTATGGCTACGTGCTGAAGGGATAAAAAAACGCCCCGCTGAACAGGCGGGGCGTTTTGCTTTTGACGATCACGCGCTCTGCTGGGCGGCGGTCGGTTGTCTGACGTGTTTGTATTTGAACAGCGCCACGAAGGCAAAGGCCAGCACCAGCGAATAACCGGCGAAAATCAGCCACACGCTTTGCCAGTCAGTGATCCCCTCGACGGTAAAGTGCTCAACCACTTTGCCGCTCACCATCCCGCCAAGAATACAGCCGAAGCCGTTGGTCATCATCAGGAACATTCCCTGGGCGCTGGCGCGGATTTCCGGACGAACCTCTTTCTCAACGAACACCGAACCGGAGATGTTGAAGAAGTCGAAGGCGCAGCCGTAGACGATCATCGACAGCACCAGTAGTACAGTGCCGAACGGTGTCGGGTCGCCAAAGGCGAACAGGCCGAAGCGCAGCATCCACGCCACGATACTAATCAGCATCACGTTCTTAATGCCGTAGCGGCTAAGGAAGAACGGGATGGTCAGGATAAACAGCGTTTCGGAGATCTGCGAAATCGACATCAGCACTGACGCGTGCTCGACGATAAAGCTGCCGGCAAACAGCGGATCTTTATCGAAGCTATGCAGGAAGGTGTTGCCGAACATATTGGTGATTTGCAGTTCGGCACCGAGCATCATCGAGAAGATAAAGAAGATAGCCATGCGCTTGTTTTTAAACAGCGCAAAGGCGTTAAGCCCCAGCATCTCCGTCCAGCTTTGATTGCGCTGGGCGTTGGCGACCGGAATATGCGGCAGCGTCAGGGTGAACAGCGCCAGCAAGACCGACAGCGTCGCGCCAATGTACAACTGCATATGGCTCAGTTCGAAGCCCGAGAAGCTGACGCCCCACATGGCGAGGATAAAGCCGATGGTGCCCCAGATACGAATTGGCGGGAAATCGGTGACGATATCCAGCCCCGCCGACTGCAGGCGATAGTAAGAGATGGTGTTAATCAGCCCCAGCGTCGGCATATAGGCCAGCGAGTTGAGGAGGATCACAAGGAACATCTCGCCCGGCGTGGTGACCTGCGCCGCCAGATACAGCGTTAACGCGCCGACCAGGTGGCAGATGGCGTATACCCATTTGGCGCTGATCCATTTATCGGCGACGATGCCGAGCAGCGTTGGCATCAGGACGGCGGCGATGCCGAGCGAGCTATACACTGCGCCGATTGCCGCGCCGTCAAACTTCAGCGTGACAAACATGTACGAGCCGAGCGTGGTCAGCCAGCTCCCCCAAAGGCAGAACTGCAGGAACGACAGTATTTTTAGCTGCAGCTTAAGATTCATGTATTTATCCTCACGAATGTGGGCTTGTTATGTTTATTAAATAACATAACCACCGTTATTTTGATGCGATTCTATCATTCAGGGGTGAGAAGCTTCTGTTAACTGCCGCAGAAAATCGAAAAGATATTACGAAGTATGTCCTATAAAAAAGAGAGGCCCAGTGCGATGTCCGGGCCTGTAAGAGAGGGGGGTTATTTGCGGCGATAGCTTTTCTGCGCAGTGTTAACTTTATACAGATACCGGCGCGATTCGGCCGACGGATGGCGGGTGGTGAGCGTCTGGTAGACGTCGCCTGGCGCCATGCTGTTAATGATGTTCGCCGCCTGGACTTTATCGCTGGAGAACACGCGCAGTACGCTGCCGGCGCCGCCGTTATAGGCGGTGATCACCGCGTAGCGACGCGAGGTGGGGTTATCGATGCCGGCGAGATAAACATTGTTCAGCATCGCCAGATAAGCGGTGCCGGTATCGATGTTATTCGCCGGGTCAAACAGATAGCTGCGGCTCGGCAGGCCGGATTTGCCCTGCGAACGGAAGACGTCTTTCCCCGCGCTGTGCTGGACGACCTGCATCAGCCCCATGGCATCTGCGTGGCTCACCGCATAGGGGTTAAACGATGATTCTGTTTGCATAATCGCAAGGATCAGCGACTCATCAACGCCGTATTTACGCGAGGCCTGGCGCACCATGCCGAGGTATTTATGCGCACGTTTGTCGAGGTGGTTTGGTACCAGGTTGATGGTGATGCTGTAGATCACGCGCAGGCCATTGTTGCGGCTCTTGAGGCGGGTTTGCAGCAAATAATCGGCGTAGCGCGCGGCGCGCCACTCCCAGCGAATCGACGCGCCGGTGTTATCCACCACCTGACCATAGAGGAACGGCTCTTTGGAGATCTGAATATCATCGACGTCGGAATAGAGGTCAATGGAGTTGGGGTCATCGCCCATCAGCAGCGTTTTGATGATCGCCTGGCGCAGTCGTCCGCGCGGATCGGTGCCCGCGATGGTCTCGACGGTGATCGTCCCGGCATCAAAGTTGATGTGGCTGCGGGTTTGATATTGATCGGTATATTTAACGTAGTCCTTCGGCCCGGCGAGCAGGACTTCGTTATACCCCCAAATGTTCTCGATGTTATGGGCAAACTGGCCCATCAGGATATCGAATCCGTTCGTGTCCTTGACCCAGGCCTCGTTGTATTCGGTGCCTTTTTTATTGGAGCTGGAACACGAAACGAGCAACGGCGCAATCAGCGCGAGCGCTAAGTATTTTTTCATCATTCCGGGCGTGCGTGTTGTGTTTGTTTTTAAAAGGCCGCAGGGCCCTTACTGTTTTTCCGGCGGCGTGTAGCCTTCGATATGCACGTCTTTCCCTTCAAACAGGAACTGCACCATCTCCTGCTCCAGCAGCTTGCGGTGCTCCGGGTTCATCATGCTGAGTTTTTTCTCGTTGATCAGCATGGTCTGCTTGTGCTGCCACTGCGCCCAGGCTTCTTTGGAGATTTCGTTGTAAATGCGCTTCCCGAGTTCGCCCGGATAGAGCTGGAAATCCTGGCCGTCCGCTTCACGCTGCAGGAAAGTACAAAAAATGGTTCTGCTCATAATCACTCCTCTTTGATAGCCGAAAAATTTATACCGGCGTTCCGGCTTTTAACTGTTGCAACAAGCGCTCCACGGGGGCCGCCAGTCCGACCGACGGCGGCTGCGCTAAGTTATACCAGAGTGCGTTGCCTTCATCCATGCATGCGCCAGATGAGTGCACTGTAAGCCACATCGGCACAATATCCAGGTGGAAATGGCTGAAAGTGTGGCGAAAGGCGGTTAATTGCGTCAGATTATCGGCCTTTATCTGACGCTGCGCCAGCCACTCGCGCAGCTCCGCTTCGTCTGCAAACTGCGGAAAACAGAATAGTCCGCCCCACAAACCCACCGGCGGACGCTGGGAGAGAAACACCTCGTCGCCGTGCTGCATCAGCAGGAAATAGCCGGTGCGTTCCGGGATGGTCTGCTTCGGTTTTTTACCCGGATATTCCGCCCATGAATGATTCGCGTAGGCCACGCAGCCATTGCTCAACGGGCACAGCTCGCACTTCGGCTTCGAGCGGGTGCAAACCATCGCCCCGAGATCCATCATCGCCTGGTTGAAGCGTTCTACCCCTTGCGCCGGGGTCACCTCTTCGCTGATATCCCACAGCCGTTTTTCGACCTCTTTTTTTCCCGGCCAGCCGCTGACAGCATAGCAGCGGGCGAGCACGCGCTTCACGTTGCCGTCGAGAATCGGATAATGCTGACCGAGCGAAAGCGACAAAATCGCCCCAGCCGTTGAACGCCCGACGCCGGGCAGCGCGGCCACTTCCTCAAAGGATTGCGGGAAGATGCCGCCATGCTGTGTCGCCACCTGCTGGGCGGCTTTATGTAAATTGCGCGCCCGCGCGTAGTAGCCAAGGCCGGTCCACAGATGCAGTACTTCATCCAGCGGCGCGTTGGCTAAATCAACAACCGTTGGGAAACGCGCCATAAAGCGTTCAAAATAGGGAATAACGGTGGTGACCTGGGTTTGTTGCAACATCACTTCGGAGAGCCATACTTTGTAGGGCGTCTTGGCGATTTGCCAGGGCAGGGTTTTACGCCCGTATTTGTCGTACCAGTCCAGGACCTGGGCTGAAAATTGCGCGGCGAGAAAAGTCAAAGCTACGGCTCCGGAATCGCGATTACAGGGTGGCAGATTGCAGCACAAGGGCGAGTGGCTGTAAACCCTTGCATCCGCCGGGTAACTTTGGATAATGCCCGTTTTCCGAACACATTCACAAGCAGACTTAACTTTTATGAAAAACGACGTCATTTCTCCGGAATTCGATGAAAACGGTCGCCCGCTGCGCCGTATTCGTAGCTTCGTCCGTCGCCAGGGGCGCCTGACGAAAGGGCAGCAGCATGCGCTGGATAACATTTGGCCGGTGATGGGCGTTGAATTCAACGATGCGCCACTCGATTTCGCTGCCCTGTTTGGCCGCGACGCGCCGGTCACACTAGAAATTGGTTTCGGCATGGGGGCTTCGCTGGTGGCGATGGCGAAAGCCAAACCGGAACAGAATTTCCTCGGCATTGAAGTGCACTCCCCGGGCGTTGGCGCCTGTCTGGCTTCTGCTGAAGAAGAAGGTGTGCAAAATCTGCGCGTGATGTGTCACGATGCGGTGGAAGTGCTGCATACCATGATCCCGGATAACTCACTGAATATGGTGCAGCTGTTTTTCCCTGACCCGTGGCATAAAGCGCGTCATAATAAACGTCGTATCGTGCAGCCGCCTTTCGCTGAGCTGGTCAAAAGCAAACTGAAACTCGGCGGCGTCTTCCATATGGCGACCGACTGGGAAGCCTATGCCGTGCATATGCTGGAAGTGATGTCCTCGCTGGAAGGCTATCGTAACCAGTCGGCAAGCAACGATTACGTACCGCGCCCGGAATCGCGCCCGGTAACCAAATTTGAACAGCGTGGCCATCGTCTCGGCCACGGCGTATGGGACTTAATGTTCGAGAGGGTGAAATAATGGCCAAGAATCGTAGCCGTCGTCTGCGTAAAAAAATGCATATCGATGAGTTTCAGGAGTTAGGCTTCTCCGTCGCCTGGCGTTTCCCGGAAGGGACCACCGAAGAGCAGATCGACCAGACGGTCAACGATCTGATCGAAGAGGTGATTGAGCCGAACAAGCTGGCCTTCGACGGTAGCGGCTATCTCTCCTGGGAAGGGCTCATCTGCATGCAGGAGATCGGTAAGTGCACCGAAGAGCATCAGGCCATCGTACGCCAATGGCTGGAAGCGCGTAAGTTAGAGGATGTGCGCACCAGCGAACTTTTTGACGTCTGGTGGGACTAAGTTTGACAAGGGTCGGCAACTGCCGGCCCGTTTTGTCTTAAGGGAGTTTTATGATGCGTAAAACGCTGCTGGCGGTGGCGCTCTCCGTCACCGCTTTGTCTGCCCATGCGGACTACCAGTGTAGCGTCACGCCGCGT
The DNA here is from genome assembly GCF_014192815.1 of Klebsiella sp. RC2. Taxonomy (NCBI): domain Bacteria; kingdom Pseudomonadati; phylum Pseudomonadota; class Gammaproteobacteria; order Enterobacterales; family Enterobacteriaceae; genus Klebsiella; species Klebsiella sp. RC2. The sequence continues at coordinate 176,536 of NZ_JACHYL010000009.1, forward strand.
GACGATGTGATCCTCAGCCCGCAGCAGGTGCAGGTGAAAGGGGAAAACGGCAATCTGGTGATAAAACCGGATGGCAACCTGACCTTTAACGGTAAAACCTATACTCTGAGCGCCGCCCAGCGCGAGCAGGCGCAGGACTATCAGGCCAGTCTGCGCAGCAGCCTGCCGTGGATTGACGAAGGCGCGCGCTCGCGAGTCGAAAAAGGCCGCAAGGCGCTGGATAAAATCATTACCGAACAGGTTGGCGCCAACAGCAGCATGCATGGTCGCCTGACCAAGCTGGATGCGCAGCTGAAAGAACAGATGAACCGCATCATTGAGCGCCGCAGCGATGGCCTGACCTTCCACTATAAAGCTATCGACCAGGTACGTGCCGATGGTCAGCAGCTGGTGAATCAGGCGATGGGCGGCATTCTGCAGGACAGTATTAACGAGATGGGCGCGAAAGCAGTGCTCAAAGGCGGCGGCAACCCGCTGCAGGGCATTCTCGGCAGCCTCGGCGGCCTGCAAACGGCGATTCAGGATGAATGGAAAAACCAGGAGGCCGATTTCCAGCAGTTTGGTAAGGACGTCTGCAGCCGGGTGGTCTCGCTGGAGGATAGCAGGAAATCGCTGGTTGGCTCGCTGAAATAATGACATGGCGGTCCGCTTTCCGGCAGGACCGCCTCTGCGTTTACTCGTTCAGAAATAACTCGAGCAGGGAATTCAAAAACAGCTTACCGTGCTCGGTAATCTGCCAGTTCTGCTCGTCTTCCTGCAGATAGCCCTGGGCTATCGCCGCGTCCAGCTGCGGGCGGATCGCCGCTTCATCAAGACCGGTATAGCGGCTAAATTCTGCGCGCGGCGCGGCCTCCAGCAGGCGGAAACGGTTCATAAAGAACTCAAACGGTTTATCCGCCTCTTCCACATCATGCTGACGCTCGAGGTAACGGCCTTCCATATACCCGCGCGGGTGGCGGGTTTTGGCGGTCCGCAGAATGCGTCCGTCAGGGAAGGTTATCTTACCGTGCGCGCCGCAGCCGATGCCGAGGTAGTCGCCAAAGCGCCAGTAGTTGAGATTATGCTGACACTGGAAACCCGGTTTGGCGTAGGCGGACGTCTCGTACTGCTGATAGCCGGCGGCGCTCAGCAGCTGATGCCCCTGCTCGAAAATATCCCATAGCGCGTCGTCATCCGGCAGCACCGGCGGCCGGGAGCCGAACAAGGTGTTCGGCTCAATGGTCAGCTGGTACCACGACAGGTGCGGCGGGTTGAGGGCAATCGCCTGACGCAGATCGTCCAGCGCCTCCTCCAGCGACTGGTCCGGCAGACCGTGCATCAGGTCGAGATTGAAGCTGCGCAGGCCGAGGCCGCTGGCGAGACGTGCTGCGCGCTTGGCCTCCTCCGGACCGTGGATCCGCCCCAGGCGCTGCAGCTTCGGTTCGCTAAAGCTTTGTACGCCGATGGAGATACGGTTCACCCCGGCGCGCTGGTAATCAACGAAGCGATCGGCCTCCACGGTGCCCGGGTTGGCTTCCATGGTGATTTCCGCCCCGGCGGCCAGCGGCAGGCAGGCGCGGACGCCATCCAGCAGGGTTTGCATGGCCGGGCCGGACAGCAGGCTTGGCGTACCGCCGCCGATAAAAATAGTGCCTATTTTCCGTCCCTGAGCATATTGCGCATCGGCCTGCAGGTCGTTTAGCAGATGCTGGACGTAATCGTCATGCGGCACCTCGCCTTTCAGCGCATGCGAATTAAAGTCGCAGTACGGGCATTTCTGCACGCACCAGGGAATATGAATATAGAGACTCAGCGGCGGCAAATTAGCCATTACGTAATGCTTCCAGTAACAGTTTTAGCGCTTGCCCACGATGGGAAATCGCACTCTTTTCTTCACGGCTCAGTTCGGCCGCGGTTTTCCCTTCGGACGGGACGAAGAATATCGGGTCGTAGCCGAAGCCACCCGTACCGGCGGCTTGTCGGGTGATTATCCCAGGCCAGCTGCCGTGGCATACCAGCGGCGTGGGATCTTCGGCATGGCGCAGATAGACCAGCACACAGTGGAACTGCGCCTGACGCTGGTCGTCCGGCACGTCCTTTAACGCGTCGAGCAGCTTCTCAAGATTCTGCTGGTCGGTGGCGTCGACGCCGGAATAGCGGGCGGAGTAAATACCCGGCGCGCCGCCAAGCGCATCGACGGCCAGACCGGAATCGTCAGCGATGGCCGGCAGGCCGGTGATCTGTGCCGCATGACGCGCTTTCAGAATCGCGTTTTCAATAAAGGTCAGGCCGGTCTCTTCCGCAGAGTCCACGCCCAGCTCGGTCTGAGCGACGATATCGAGACCAAAATCTTCCAGCAGCGAGGCCAGTTCGCGCACTTTACCGGCGTTGCCGGTCGCGAGGACGACTTTTTGCATGATGAATCCTGTTTATTCAGTTAGCGCCGCGACCGCAGTCGGGATCTGTTGTGGGGCGATGATTTTAACTTGCTTATGGCGACCCAGCTCGCCTTTTTCAATCAGTACCTGGCATTTGGCGACGCGGAACTGTTTGGCGAGAAATTTCACCAGGTGGGCATTGGCCTGGCCATCAACGGGCGGGGCGGTAATGGCGACTTTAAGCTCGTCGCCATGTACGCCCACGATGCTATCGCGGCTGGCCTTCGGCTGAATGTACAGCCTCAGCACCAGCCCCTCAGCGCAGGTTTCAACGGCACTCATAGCGCCATCCACAGCCCCGGCAGCAGCACGTTACCGGTGGCCTGCAGCACTTCGGCGACGCCCATATTAATCACGTACAGCAGCAGCACCAGTACCATCGGTGAGAAATCGATACCGCCCATCGACGGCAGCAGGTTGCGGATAGGGCGCAGCAGCGGGTCCGCCAGCTGCATCAGCACATACTCTACCGGGCTGCGGCCCTGGCTGACCCAGCTCATGATCGCCATCAACAGCAGCACCCAGAAGATCAACGAGCCGATGGTTTTCAGCAGAATAAGCAGGGCGGAGATCCAGATGATCGGCTGGAAAGTGATCACCATAAACAGCACGATCGCTTTGATGACGCAGAGAATAAATGCCACCAGCAGCGAGGCGCTGTCAATCGGCCCCATCGCCGGGATAATCCGGCGCAGCGGCCCGACAATCGGCTGCGTGGCCTTCACCACAAACTGCGAAAACGGGTTGTAAAAGTCGCAGCGCGCCCACTGCATCCAGACGCGTAACAACACGACCATCGTGTAAAGCTCAATGACCGTTGAAAGCAGGAAAGTCAACGTCTTCATGGCGTTCCTCAGATTCCTTATTATTTGCTATAGTCGCGCGCACCAAAAATAGCTGTACCGATGCGCACCATCGTGCTTCCCGCCGCGATTGCGGCTTCCATATCGTCCGACATTCCCAGAGACAACGTATCGACCGTGGGGTACCGCGTTTTTAATCGCGCAAATGCTACCGCCATTTGCTGGGCGACGGCAAACTGCCTTACATATTCTGACTCAGGCGCGGGGATGGCCATCAGACCGCGCAGCTCCAGATGAGGTAACTCAGCGATCTCTGCCGCTAATCCATCGAGCGCTTCCAGCGGGATGCCGGATTTGCTCTGCTCATCGCTAATGTTGATTTGAATCAGCACCTTCAGCGGCGGCAGATGCGCCGGGCGCTGTTCGTTCAGGCGGGTGGCGATTTTCAGCCGATCGACGGTGTGGCACCAGTCAAAATGCTCTGCCACCAACCGGCTTTTGTTGGACTGCAGGGGGCCAATAAAGTGCCACTGTAGTCCACTGATGCCGGCCTGCTGGAAATGGTTAATCTTCTCCACGCCCTCCTGGACGTAGTTTTCACCAAATGCCCGCTGGCCTGCCGCGATGGCTTCTTCGATCGCGCTCGCAGGTTTCGTTTTACTCACTGCAAGCAATGTCACTTCTTCTGGCGCACGCCCGCAACGAGCGGCGGCACCGGAGATTTTGTCCCGGACCTGTGCCAGGTTATGCGCAATATCGTTCATATTCCGAGGATGAGTTATGAAGCTGGAAGAAATCGTAGCCCTTAGTGTAAAGCATAATGTCTCCGATCTACACCTGTGCAATTCCGCCGCACCGCGCTGGCGGCGGCAGGGCAAGCTGGAGCCCGCCCCGTTTCCCGCGCCGGATATCCCGGATTTACTCAACTGCTGGCTTGATGCCGCACAGTTACAGCATTGGCAGGAACAGGGCCAGATTGACTTTGCGCTGACCCTGGCCTGCGGTTTGCGGCTGCGCGCCAGCGCTTTCGCCCATACGCGTGGAATATCGCTGGTGCTACGCCTTCTGCCTGAACAGTGCCCGCGTCTGGAGACGCTGGGCGCCCCGCCTGCGCTGAGCGAGCTGCTGGCGGAAGAGAGTGGTTTGCTGTTGGTCACCGGAGCGACGGGCAGCGGCAAGTCGACCACCCTGGCGGCGATGGTGGGGCATCTCAACCAGCGTCTTGATGGCCATATTCTGACCCTGGAGGACCCGGTGGAGTTTATCCATCACAGCGAGCGCTGCCTGATCCAGCAGCGGGAGATTGGCCGTCATTGTCCTTCGTTCGCCGCGGCGCTCCGCGTGGCGCTGCGCCAGGATCCGGATGTGATCCTGCTCGGGGAGCTACGCGACAGCGAAACCATTCGTCTGGCGTTAACGGCTGCGGAGACCGGACATCTGGTAATGGCGACATTACATACCCGCGGCGCGGCGCCGGCGGTGGAGAGATTGATCGATGTCTTTCCGGCAGAGGAGAAAGATCAGGTTCGTAGTCAGCTGGCCGGAAGCCTGTGCGCGGTGCTGGCGCAAAAATTGTTGCCTGCACGTCAGGGCGGCAGAGTTGCGCTATACGAGCTTTTGGTCAATACCCCCGCAGTAGCTAACTTGATCCGTGAAGGAAAAGTGCATCAGTTGCCCGGCATAATGCAGACCGGGATGCAGGCCGGAATGCTGACATTTACGCAGAGTTTTCAGCAACGTGTCGCCGCAGGCGAACTATAAGAGCAGCGTGAAGCAGGCAGGGCGGGTTAAATGATATGTTAACTGAATGTTTGATTGCTGTTTCTTTATATTATTTGGTAATACAAATAATCACTATGAATAAATTCAAATAACACATTCAGTTGCGATATATCGACAGTGAATACGCATTTCCAGGAAAAAAGTTTGATTACCTTTTGACAGCTTTGAGGTGTTCGATTTATGCTGTTTACGGGAATAGGATGATTCTCATGGAATAACGTTTCAATTTGTAAATTGCCAAGGCTATTTATAAATTCACGACTGTTTGTATATTTTTTTATTCATTTAACCACCATGGCGGTGGGTAGCAGCTAAGGAGAGTTTTAAGTGATTAATTTAAATGGAAATTCATCATCTTCTCGTCAGGTCACATTTATTACCCATCCGTCAATTCAGAGCAAAGCTTTTGCCAGCTATCTGAGCGAAACCCTGATGGCACCAGTGGTTTTACAAAATATTAATAAACCACTGGCACAACGCCTGGCGAAAGATTCTGTAATATTATTTGATATCGCAGTGTCAAATAAGAAATTAAATGGGGTATGGCGAGACATTATTCGACTGCAGGCAGATAATCCTCGTTTGTTGATTATTAATAGCGCACAAAAGTATGAGTTATACGAAATGGCGCAGTGGCCGGCTTTATATGGCGTGTTCCGCCATGACGATGATGAATCGCGCTTAATTGAGGGCGTTAAGGCCGTACTGAACGGCGAACAGACGGCTGAATTGAGCGTGATGCACCCGGCGATGTACGCTGCGGACCATGCATCGGCGCCCGTTGAGAACTCGCCACTCACCGAGCGGGAATGTGAGATCCTCAACGAGCTGCGCTGTGGGGCGACGAATCTGGATATTGCCCGTGCCCTGTTTATCAGCGAGAACACGGTGCGTACGCACCTGTACAATGTGTTTCGTAAACTGAGCGTGAAGAATCGCACTCAAGCGGTGAGCTGGGCGAACGAACATCTGCGCCACTAAGCGGTCGGAAGCGCGCCGTCAGCCATTTGCCGGCGGCGCAGGAGAGCAGAGCCTAAAAGCTCTGCTCGAAGTAGCTTTCCAGAATGACCACGGCTGAGGCCGAATCAACGCTACCTTTATTCAGCGCCCGGTAGCCGCCGTGTTCAAATAAGCCTGCCCGAGCCTCCACCGTACTCAGACGTTCATCGTGAAGGACGATCGCGACGCCAAAGCGGCCATGAATTTTATTGGCGAAATTCCGCGCGCGCGCCGTCAGCGGTTGCTCGGTGCCGTCCATATTCAGCGGCAGGCCAACGATCACCGCCTCAGGCTGCCACTCTTTGAGCAGTTTTTCGATGACATTCCAGTCCGGTTTACCGTCCTGCGCCTTCAGCGCCGGTAAAGGTCGCGCGGTTGCGGTGATGCGTTGCCCCACCGCCACGCCGATGCTTTTGGTGCCGAAATCAAAGCCGAGAAAGGTTCCGCTCATCATGCATGCCCCGCGACGCCAGGCATCGTCACAATGTCGATACCAATCAGTTTAGCCGCCTCGCGCCAGCGATCGGCGATGGGCGTGCGGAAGAGAATATTCTGGTCGGCAGGGGCGGTGAGCCAGGCATTATCTAAAATCTCCTGCTCCAGTTGTCCTTTCTCCCATGAGGAGTAGCCCAGCGCAACCAGTACGTTGCCCGGCTGTCTGTCGGTACCTAAGGTTTCAAGAACATCCCGCGAGGTGGTGACTACTGTGTTATCCGAAATGCGGATACTCGAGGAGAAGTCAGAGGGCGGGGTATGCAGAATAAAACCGCGGTCTTCCGCCAGCGGGCCGCCCAGCATCACCGGTTTATCCAGACGGATCTCCGGATTGCGCGGCTCCGGAACAATCTTGAGCTTCTCAAGGATCCCTTCCACCTGCAGATTTTCCAGCGGCTTATTGATAATAATGCCCATGGCTCCCTCGTCGTTATACTCGCAGATATAGACCACGGAGCGGCGGAAAATCGGGTCCTGAAGCGCAGGCATGGCAATCAGAAAGTGATGCTGTAAATTCATTGTCAGAGGTTCTGTTCCTGGTTCAAAAAGCAACACCCAGTATGCGGGCAAAGTAGAATAGTGTCGATGCACTTTATCTGGCTGGCGCCCGAGTGGCGCCTGGCTGGCGGCGTTTCACGAGCGCGGTCAACCGCGCTCGCTGCGCCATGAGCGGACGTTTATCCGCCCTGGTGTTTATTTGGTGATACGTCTTTCGATAGCGTCCATCAGCATGCCGGTGATCGAAATATCCGGGAAGGCGGCTTCAATCTCACGCACGCAGGTGGGGCTGGTGACGTTAATTTCCGTCAGACGGTCGCCGATGATATCCAGGCCGACGAAGATAAGACCTTTGGCTTTCAGCGTCGGGCCGACGCGGCGGGCAATTTCCCAGTCGCTTTCGGTCAACGGGCGAGCTTCGCCACGGCCGCCGGCGGCCAGGTTGCCGCGGGTCTCGCCGCCCTGCGGAATACGCGCCAGGCAGTAAGGCACCGGCTCGCCGTCCACCACCAGCACGCGCTTGTCGCCGTCTTTAATGGCGGGCAGATAGTTCTGCGCCATGCAGTAGCGGCTGCCGAGCTCGGTCAGGGTCTCCGTGATCACGCCAAGGTTCGGATCGCCGGCTTTGACGCGGAAAATAGAGGCACCGCCCATGCCGTCGAGCGGTTTCATGATGATATCGCCGTGTTTTTCCCAGAAGGCCTTCAGCTGGGCTTTATTGCGGGTGACCAGCGTTTCCGGCGTCAGTTCTGAGAACCAGGCGGTGAACAGTTTCTCGTTACAGTCGCGCAGGCTCTGCGGCTTGTTGACGATAAGCGTGCCTTTCTCTTCCGCCCGCTCCAGGATGTAGGTGGCATAAATAAATTCGGTATCGAACGGCGGATCTTTACGCATCAAAATAACGTCAAGATCGGCCAGCGGCAGATCCTGCTCACCGGTGAAGTCATACCATTTATCGTAGTTCTGTTCGACGCTCAGCGTGCGCGTACGGGCGCGGGCTTCGCCGTTGATCAAATAGAGGTCGTTCATCTCCATATAATGGAGTTCATAGCCGCGACGTTGCGCTTCCAGCAACATAGCGAAGCTGGTGTCTTTCTTGATGTTGATGGTTGCGATGGGATCCATCACGATGCCGAGCTTGATCATGGTTCTTCTCCGTTAACGCCTCAACCTAAGTCGCCAAAACGCACCTGCAGGGCGGTGATGGCGGTGAGCGCAGTAGTCTCTGTACGCAGAACGCGCGGTCCCAACAGGATATCAGTAAACTGGTATTGCGCGGTCATCGCTATCTCTTCTGCCGATAGCCCACCTTCCGGACCAATCAGCAAACGGACGCGTTCAACCGGTAGCGGCAGCGTATTAATGCTGGCGCTGGCGCGCGGGTGCAGGTTGAGCTTCATCCCGCTGTCCTGCTCGGCGCACCACTCTTCCAGCTGCATGGCCGGACGTATTTCCGGTACCACATTACGACCGCTCTGTTCGCAGGCGGCAATAGCGATTTTCTGCCACTGCTGGATCTTCTTCTGCAAACGTTCGGCGTCCAGTTTAACGCCGCAGCGCTCGGAAAACAGTGGCGTTATGAGGCTTACCCCGAGTTCGATCGATTTCTGGATAGTAAATTCCATTTTTTCACCGCGCGACATCACCTGGCCTAAGTGAATATGCAGCGGCGATTCACGATCGTCGGGTTCGCCGCTGAGCACTTCAACCGTGACATTTTTCTTGCCGGCCTCGGTGATGACGGCGTCAAATACCTGGTTACTGCCGTCAAAAAGCTGTAGGTGCTGACCTGCGGTCATGCGCAGGACGCGACCGACGTGGTTGGCCGCGTCATCGCTCAGCGCAATCTGGCTGCCGACAGTGAGGCGTTCTGGATGATGGATGCGAGGAATGCGCATGCTTGATATTCCGTTCGTTGCGCAGATGCCAGCTTCCCGCCACCGGGCGGGAAGCACAGGGCTGCAAATTAACAATTGCCGCTAGTGTAGGTTAGCTCTTTTGCGCCTGGCAAGCCTGCTGGACATACGGATTATGGTTGCCCTGCACTTTCGCGATGCGCTCATCGCGCTCACATTCCCAGGCGGTGACCGGGTACTGTTTATCCCAGGCGGTAAACAATTGAGTTTGCTGGCGGGAAAGATTCAGCTGGTAGCGGTCGCGCATATAGAAGTAGGTGCGGGCGATAGCGCCGCGGGCGCGGGCAGGGGGCTCGGCGACTTTATCTTTAAAATCGACCTTCATGGTGCACTGGCCGTACTGGCCTTCACCGCCGTTCCACTGGCTGTACATAAAGTTGCCGCGATCGCCATTGACTTCCCCTACCGCCGGCTGCAGGTTGTGCATATCGCTTTCCATCTTGCGGTACTCCGGATCTTTGGCGCAGTTTTGCCGCCCGCCTTCCTGCCAGCACTGGCGCTGATGGCCGAACTGCCACGCCGGCACCACGTGTTCCCATTCAACCCGGCTGGCGCGGTTCTCATTTTTACGCACTTTATAGCCGCAAGATTCCAGATCGATAACGCCTTTTTTACCCTGCCAGTCGATTTTACAGCCGCAATAAAAGTCGCCCGGAACGTCGGCGTTCACTTTGACGCCAGCGGCCTTGGCCTGGGAAAAACTATTAATACCGGCGGCCGCGAGCGGGCCACTGACTGCCGTGCTCAATACCGCAACGGCTAAAATATGCATACGGGACATCGTTAACTCCGTGTCAAAACGAGCCCGCAACGTAGCGAATGAGGGTGCTGGATGCAATCAGTCAGATCAGAAAGTTTCTAATAAATTCTGATGGTTATTTTTCAGCCACCAGCAGATCGCCGCAGTGAACGCAGCGGTAGGTGGCCTCGCCGCGCACCACCCGGTTATGGCGACGGACGGTGAGCTGATGCTGCTGACAGCGACAGCGGTAGGGGAAGGTGTTCTGGCGGACCGAATCGAGTTCAAAACGGTGAGTGCGACGCGCGGGAACGCCAAGGACGTTCTCCATCATCCATTTCCACTCTTTACCGTGCGGCGCGACGCGGCCAAAGTGCTGCCAGACCAGCAGGTGCGCCAGCTCGTGCGGCACCACTTCATCGATAAACTCCTGCTGATTTTCCAGCAGCAGCACCGGATTTAAACGAATTTCGTTTTTCTCCAGCCAGGCGGTGCCGGCGGAGGTACCGCGCTGCTGGTAGACCAGCGTCGGCTCAGCGTAGCGGCGTTCCAGTTTGAGGTTCGCTTTGGCGAGATGCTCCCGCAGGCTGCGCATCACGGCCTGCTGAATAGCGATGGGAATACGGGGTGTTTTCATAGCGCCAGAGGATAGTGCGACGGGCGGGGGAGAGCAAGAGGAAGCTTCCTCCCGGGAGGGGAGGAAGCTCAGGCGGGTTAGTCGCGGGCGCCGATTTCACGCAGCGGACGACCCTGCATCAGGTTACGTTCAATATGTTCCAGCGAGACGTTTTTGGTTTCCGGAATCAGCCAGATAGTCAGCAGGATAAACAGCACGTTCAGACCGCCGTACACCCAGAAGGTATTGGCGCTGCCCAGCGAGTTGAGCATGGTCAGGAAGGTGGCGCCGACAATCATATTGGCAATCCAGTTGGTCGCTGTGGAGCAGGTGATGCCGAAGTCGCGGCCTTTCAGCGGCTGGATTTCGGAACACAGTACCCAAATCAGCGGACCGGCGCTCATGGCGAAACCGACGATGAACATCAGCAGCATCAGGACGGCGATGTACTGCGCGGTAGAGGAGTGAATGCCGATGTGCATCATGCTACCCAGCACGCCCATGCCCGCGGCCATCACGATAAAGCCGAGGATCAGCGTTGGTTTACGGCCCCAGCGGTCGACCAGACCGATAGCGATAAAGGTGGCCAGCACGTTGGTCAGACCGACGATCACCGTCCCCCACATCTGCTCGGTGGTGTTGGCATAGCCCGCCAGTTCAAAAATCTTCGGTGCGTAGTACATGATGACGTTCATGCCGGTGAACTGCTGCATCACCTGCAGCAGAATACCGAGGAACACCGCGCGGCGGAAGTTACTGTTGTCTTTGAACAGCGACCAGCCGGACTGTTTCACCTTCAGGCTTTCGCGGATTTCGTCGAGCTCACGTTTCGCTTCGGCGCTGGTATCGCGCAGGCGCAGCAGCACGCGTTCGGCATCGACGAAACGACGTTTGGCGGCGAACCAGCGCGGGCTGTCCGGCAGGAAGATAACGCCGATCAGCAGCAATACCGCCGGAATAATGATCACGCCGAGCATCCAGCGCCACGCGCCGCTGTAGCTGAAAGCGGTGTCAGAGAGATAGGCACCGAGGATCCCGATGGTGATCATCAGCTGGTACATCGAAATCATACTGCCGCGGATTTTCTCTGGCGCGATTTCCGACAGATACAGCGGAGCCGTGTATGAAGCGACGCCCACCGCCAGGCCCAGCAGCACGCGGGAAACCAGCAGGATCTCGACGTTTGGCGCGGCAGCGGAGAACAGAGAGCCGGCGACAAAGAGGATGGCGCCGATCATCAGGCTTTTTTTACGGCCCAGTTTGAAGGAGAGCCAGCCGCTGCCGACCGCACCGACGGCAGCCCCGAACATCATGGAGCTGACCACCCACTCCTGGGTGTGGGCTGAAATCTGGAACTCATTGGCAATAAAGGGTAAGGCACCCGCAATAACACCGATATCAAGGCCGAACAGCAGGCCAGCCAGCGCGGCGAGGAAACAGACGAAGAACGTCATAGTCTTGTTCGAACGCCCTTGTTTTTTGTTGTCAGGCATAACGCCCTCCAGTTGAGTTATTGATTCTGTCGATGGTTAGGGTAGGACACTCGACGGTAAAAAAACGTGATTATAGTCACGGCTGTGTAATCGTTTACACAAAGGTAAAGAAACGTAATCCATTAAATGCTTTTTAAATCAGCAGTATATACAAGGATAGTCGACATTTTGAAAAACGGTAATCAGAGTTGACCGAAACAATATGTAACATTGTGAAAAATACCCGCACGCTATGCCTGTTATGGAAACAAAGGGGCAGTCATCATAATGTAATCGCTTTCATCGCGTTACCGCGTTTCGCTGAAGCGAAGCGCAGGGGGGAGGGAGACGGAAACAAAAAGGCCAGCGTGAGGCTGGCCTTGAAGAGAGGAAGCAGGGGTTATTTCAGACCGGCCGCTTCGCGCAGCAGAGCCGCTTTGTCGGTTTTTTCCCATGGGAAATGCTCGCGACCAAAGTGACCGTAAGCCGCGGTTTCTTTGTAGATCGGGTGCAGCAGGTCCAGCATCTGAATCAGGCCGTACGGACGCAGGTCGAAGAACTCGCGCACCAGCAGGGTCAGCTGTTCAGAAGGCACTTTCTCGGTGCCGAAGGTTTCCACCATGATCGAAGTCGGTTCAGCGACGCCGATAGCGTAGGAGACCTGAATTTCACAACGATCGGCCAGGCCCGCGGCAACGATGTTTTTCGCCACATAGCGCGCCGCGTAGGCTGCGGAACGGTCAACTTTAGACGGATCTTTACCGGAGAACGCGCCGCCGCCGTGACGAGCCATGCCGCCGTAGGTATCAACGATGATCTTACGACCGGTCAGACCGCAGTCGCCCATCGGGCCGCCGATAACGAAACGTCCGGTCGGGTTGATGAAGAATTTGGTCGAAGCGTTCAGCCATTCGGTCGGCAGGGTCGGCTTGATGATCTCTTCCATCACCGCTTCCTGCAGGGATTTCTGGTCGATGTCTTCCGCGTGCTGCGTGGACAGAACCACCGCATCGATGCCGACGATTTTGCCGTCGTCATACTGGAAGGTCACCTGGCTTTTCGCATCCGGACGCAGCCACGGCAGGGTGCCGTTTTTACGCACTTCAGCCTGGCGCTGCACCAGACGGTGAGCATAGGTCACCGGCGCCGGCATCAGCACGTCGGTTTCGTTGGTCGCATAGCCAAACATCAAACCCTGGTCGCCTGCGCCCTGTTCCAGCGGGTCGGCACGGTCGACGCCCTGGTTGATGTCCGGAGACTGTTTACCAATGGCGCTCAGAACGGCACACGAGTTGGCGTCAAAGCCCATATCGGAATGCACGTAGCCAATTTCGCGGACGGTGTTGCGGGTGATCTCTTCGATATCAACCCATGCGCTGGTGGTGATTTCGCCGCCTACCAGCACCATGCCGGTTTTGACATAGGTTTCACATGCGACACGCGCTTTCGGATCCTGCTCGAGGATCGCATCCAGCACGGCATCAGAGATTTGGTCAGCAATTTTGTCAGGATGCCCTTCTGATACGGACTCAGACGTAAAAAGGTGTTTTGCCATATTTTATTTCACCTGTGGACGATTCGGATAGCTCATACTGTTGTGTAATGTGGCTTTGGTGGATAATCAGCGCAAAGCCGCGCAGGTAGCGACACGAGCAGTCTGAGTGTTAATCAGTATAGACGGATTAACTTCTGGATGGCTATTTTAGGTCAATTCTTGAGCCCATTTCCAGCCTTTTTTGATGGCGGTCGCATTTATGGGAAAACCCGCCTGGCAAATTTTCCTGACAACCGCGCAAACGCACACATTTTTATTTTGCTTTTTACCCTGCTTCTCGGTATAAAACGCCGCGCGCGGCTCATTAAAAAAGCGCACGGGGCATCGCCCTGTGGTGCCACTTCCAGCCGGGTTAAGCAGTCTGTATTTACAGAATCTCGCAGCGGCGTAGCGCCTGTTGCCCGGTATGTATAGCTTTGGCTTGTCGCCGACCCTGTCGCAGGGCGGTGTGGAGGTGATACCAGATAATGAACCAATGTTTTTCGCTTGATTCGTCGCGTCGTTCTGTCGCGCGTCAGCACTCCGCAACCTGCATCTCTCTCATGCAAACCAGCCGATGTTCACCCCATCTCGGCGCTTCTCAGGATTCCAGGGCCGGTCGGTCGTTAGAAAACTGAACAAGGGCGCTCTTGCCAGGCAAGAGTTTTCTCGTGGTTTCTCCGGACTGTCATACTCTGTTCGGCTACGTGTTTTACGATGATATGAATAAGAAACCGGTCGCGCAGTCGCAAAACCAGCAGATAGTGCTGGGCTTTAGGACTGTTCATGGGTTGTTATCGCATCTTTGGACTGCGATAGTAGTTAACTGTCTTACACTTATTATTAAAAATTGAGGTTCGCTATGTCTGACGACATGTCTATGGTTTCGCCTTCGTCAGCAGGCGAACACGGTGTACTACGTTCCATGCAGGAGGTAGCGATGAGCTCCCAGGAAGCCAGCAAGATGCTGCGTACTTATAATATTGCCTGGTGGGGCAATAACTATTATGACGTCAACGAACTGGGCCACATCAGCGTTTGCCCGGATCCGGACGTCCCGGAAGCGCGCGTGGACCTCGCGGAATTAGTCAAAGCCCGCGAGGCGCAAGGGCAACGTTTGCCGGCGCTGTTCTGCTTCCCGCAGATCCTGCAGCACCGCTTGCGCTCGATCAACGCCGCCTTCAAACGCGCGCGTGAATCATACGGTTATAATGGCGATTACTTCCTTGTCTACCCGATTAAGGTTAACCAGCACCGTCGCGTGATTGAATCGCTGATCCATTCCGGCGAGCCGCTGGGACTGGAAGCCGGTTCGAAAGCCGAACTGATGGCCGTGCTGGCGCACGCCGGGATGACCCGCAGCGTCATCGTCTGTAACGGCTATAAAGACCGCGAATATATCCGCCTGGCGCTGGTGGGCGAGAAGATGGGCCACAAGGTCTATCTGGTCATCGAGAAGATGTCCGAGATCGCCATCGTGCTGGAAGAGGCCGAGCGCCTGAACGTGGTGCCGCGCCTTGGCGTGCGTGCGCGTCTGGCCTCGCAGGGCTCCGGCAAATGGCAATCCTCCGGCGGAGAGAAGTCCAAGTTTGGCCTCGCGGCGACCCAGGTACTACAGTTGGTCGAGATCCTGCGTGCCGCAGGGCACCTTGAGAGCCTGCAACTGTTGCACTTCCACCTCGGTTCGCAGATGGCCAATATTCGCGATATCGCCACCGGCGTGCGTGAATCCGCGCGTTTCTACGTCGAACTGCATAAGCTGGGCGTCAACATTCAGTGCTTTGACGTCGGCGGCGGTCTGGGCGTGGACTATGAAGGGACCCGCTCGCAGTCTGACTGCTCGGTGAACTACGGTCTGAACGAATACGCCAACAACATCATCTGGGCGATCGGCGATGCCTGCGAAGAGAACGGCCTGCCGCACCCGACGGTGATCACCGAATCCGGCCGCGCGGTGACCGCGCACCATACCGTGCTGGTTTCCAACATCATCGGCGTGGAGCGTAACGAATACACTGAGGCGACCCCGCCGGCGGAAGACGCCGCGCGTCCGCTACAGAGCATGTGGGAAACCTGGCTGGAGATGCACGAGACCGGCAACCGCCGCTCGCTGCGCGAATGGCTGCACGACAGCCAGATGGACCTGCACGATATCCATATCGGCTACTCCTCCGGCACCTTCAACCTGCAGGAGCGCGCCTGGGCCGAGCAGCTGTATCTGAACATGTGTCATGAAGTGCAGAAGCAGCTCGACCCGAGCAACCGCGCGCATCGTCCCATCATCGATGAGCTGCAGGAGCGGATGGCGGATAAAATCTACGTCAACTTCTCGCTGTTCCAGTCGATGCCGGATGCCTGGGGGATCGATCAGCTGTTCCCGGTGATGCCGCTGGAAGGGCTGAACAAGTCGCCGGAGCGCCGTGCGGTGCTGCTGGACATCACCTGCGACTCCGATGGCGCCATCGATCACTACGTGGACGGCGACGGGATCGCCACCACCATGCCGATGCCGGAGTACGACCCGGAGAACCCGCCGATGCTGGGCTTCTTTATGGTCGGCGCCTATCAGGAGATCCTTGGCAACATGCATAACCTGTTTGGCGATACCGAGGCGGTGGACGTGTTCGTCTTCCCTGACGGCAGCGTTGAGGTTGAGCTGTCCGACGAGGGCGATACCGTGGCGGATATGCTGCAGTATGTGCAGCTGGATCCGAACACGCTGCTGACCCAGTTCCGCGATCAGGTGAAAAATACCGGCCTGGACGACGCGCTGCAGCAGCAGTTCCTCGAAGAGTTTGAGGCGGGACTGTACGGCTATACTTATCTGGAAGACGAGTAACCATTGATGCCCGGTGGCGTAGCGCTTACCGGGCCTGCGAAGGTAGGCCGGATAAGGCGAAGCCGTCATCCGGCGGAATGCGATACTTACTTGAACCCGTATGCATTACCGGCGATAATTCACGCCAATAAGCGATTTATCTATCAAACCCTTCCTCGTCGGGCCTAACGACGCGGAGGGGTTTTTTTATACTTATTTTTTACGTTCCACGACTGCGAAAAGAGGTCATATCCATGAGCACTTTAGGTCATCAATACGATAACTCCCTGGTATCCAATGCCTTTGGCTTTCTGCGTTTGCCAATGAACTTCATGCCGTATGAAAGCGATGCGGACTGGGTCATCACCGGCGTGCCGTTCGATATGGCGACATCCGGGCGCGCGGGTGGCCGTCATGGCCCGGCGGCTATCCGTCAGGTTTCCACTAACCTCGCCTGGGAGCACAACCGTTTCCCGTGGAACTTTGACATGCGCGAACGCCTGAACGTGGTGGACTGCGGCGATCTGGTGTACGCCTTCGGCGACGCGCGCGAAATGAGCGAGAAGCTGCAGGCCCACGCCGAGAAGCTGCTGGCGGCAGGCAAGCGCATGCTCTCCTTCGGCGGTGACCACTTTGTTACCCTGCCGCTGCTGCGCGCCCACGCTAAGCACTTCGGTAAAATGGCGCTGGTGCACTTCGATGCCCACACCGACACTTACGCCAACGGCTGCGAGTTCGACCACGGCACCATGTTCTACACCGCGCCGAACGAAGGGCTTATCGATCCGAACCACTCCGTGCAGATTGGTATCCGTACCGAGTTCGACAAAGATAATGGCTTTACGGTGCTGGACGCCGGCCAGGTTAACGACCGCAGCGTTGATGACGTCATTGCCCAGGTGAAGCAGATCGTCGGCGACATGCCGGTGTACCTGACCTTTGATATCGACTGTCTGGATCCGGCGTTTGCGCCAGGCACCGGGACCCCGGTTATCGGCGGATTGACCTCAGACCGGGCGATCAAACTGGTGCGTGGCCTGAAGGATCTGAACATCGTGGGGATGGACGTAGTGGAAGTCGCTCCGGCCTACGATCAGTCCGAAATTACCGCTCTGGCGGCGGCGACTCTCGCTCTGGAAATGCTCTACATCCAGGCGGCGAAGAAGGGCGAATAAGCCGGGTAACCCCGACCCTCTCCCTTCCCGGGAGAGGGTTGCGCGCGGCACAGAGGGGTTATCAAGGCGCCGGGCGAGTGCTCCTGTGCGCCGGGAGAGGGCCGGCGCGCAGGAGAGGGGTCATTATCGCGTCAAAACACGTTAAACGGATATTCGACGTAGAACCGGACTTCATTCCCGCTGACGTTATAGTCGCTGGCGTTGCTGGACACGCGCAGCACCGAATAGCGTAGTCTGAATTTCAAATCTTTCGCCACGCCGTTTTGTACCTGGTATTGAACCTGGTTGAACCATTCGTGTTCTTTGCCGTTGCTGGTCTCTGAAGTTTTAATGTTATCACCGCGCACATAGGCGGTGGTCCAGGTCAGCCCCGGTAATCCCAGCCCGGCAAAATCCAGTCCGTACGATGCCTGCCAGGAGCGTTCATCTTCACCGTTAAAATCAGACCAGTAGGAGTTGGCCAGCCAGATGGTGTTCCCGCCATCGCCGACGCCGCCCTGGTTCTGGTAGCCGCCGTAGTGGTAACCGGTGCTGCCGCTGCTTTGCTGATAAGCGACTTTAAAGGTATGAATATCCCAGATGTAGCTGGCGGCCAGGCTCCAGATGCTATTGCTGCGACCGGTGTCATTGGCGTCGGCATATTCTTGATCCAGGCGTGAGTTATAGCCGTTGAAATCGAGAACCATCTGTTGGTTGGCGG
The DNA here is from genome assembly GCF_014192815.1 of Klebsiella sp. RC2. Classification (NCBI taxonomy): domain Bacteria; kingdom Pseudomonadati; phylum Pseudomonadota; class Gammaproteobacteria; order Enterobacterales; family Enterobacteriaceae; genus Klebsiella; species Klebsiella sp. RC2. The sequence continues at coordinate 194,500 of NZ_JACHYL010000009.1, forward strand.
CGAACGGCTGCTTATAGTTCAGGCCAAGATACTGTTTGTTCAGCACATCTTCGACGTGTGACGCGTACAGCGCGCCGCTGAGCTGGTCGTTGAACCGGTAGCTGGCCCCGCCGAAGGTCAGGCTTTTCAGGCCGCTGTTATGGCTGTCGTCGCTTTTGCGCTGCTGGTCGGTGAGATAACCGGCGTTAATTTCCAGGCCGTCGATTTCGCGCGAGGTGAGCATGGTGCCGGTATAGCTCTCGTACAGCAGGCGTGAATCGTCAGCGTAGACGATGGGCAGCATCGGCCGCTGGCTGCCGTAGCTGAGCACGGTATTCGAAAAGCGCATTTTGCCGGTAGCGCCGAATTTGGCGAGGTCGGATTTTGCGCGGCCGTCGTCATCCTGGGCGAAAAAGTCGATCCCGCCCGCGCCGCTGCGCCCGCGACCGCCGTCAAGGCGCACCGCATACTGGGCGATACCGTCCACGCCAAAGCCGACCGGTCCCTGGGTAAAGCCCGATTCGAAGGTGGCGATAATCCCCTGGCCCCATTCGGCTTTATCCGGCAACCCATCGCGATAATCACGTTTGATATACGCGTTACGCAAAAAGAGATCCAGATGGCTGTCGTCAATAAAGCCCTGACTGGCGGATTGTTGGCTGGCGAAAGTCGGTGCGGCGGCAATAATGCCAAGTGCGATTAACGATAATTCTTTTTTCACTGAAGGCACTTCTCTGTCTGTCGATATATTCAAGGGGATCACTGCAGTCGCGATATTCTCCTGAAATAATGTCGAAAGCAATCATTGTGTGAGCAATGGTATCGCCAGGAAACAAGCTGTGTGGCGCACGCCGGCTGCGTTTGGCGAAGAGGGGTGGACTATTTATTATCTGGAGGAACGCGGTTCTGAAAGGCGGATTGTGTACGCTGTTTTTTATTTGCCAAATAATATCTTGCTGAGTGACAGCGCTTAAAATAATTGGCTGTGACGAGGTGCAGCAATAATTAACGGTTTGTGCGCTTAAGTTATCAATTCATGCGGCTAAATATTTTTACAGGGATATAAAAAAGGGAGGCGATAATGCCTCCCGCTGTCGATTATTTAATCCCGTCGGCTTTCATGCGATCGCGAATATGCTGGGCGCGAGCTTCGGAGGCCGGGTGATCGTCAAACATAGAGCTCTGACGACCGGCTTCCAGCTTGGCCAGTTTTTCGAAGCTGGTGGCCAGTCCCGACGGATTGATGCCGCGCTTACGCAACAGGTCATAAGAGTAGTCATCCGCTTCCGATTCCTGACGCTGGGAGAACTGCGAGTTCACCAGTTTTTCGCCTAAATCGCCCAGCTGCGACTGCGACAGGCTGCCGACGATGCCGCCGGCGGAGGCCGCCGCCGCACGCACGGCGTTGGTCCCCAGCGCGACCTGCATGCCTTTCTTCACGTGGCCCAGCGCAACGTGACCCATTTCGTGGCCGATAACCGCTTCAACTTCATTATCGTTCATCAGGTCCATCAGCCCGCTGTAAACGCGGATGCAGCCGTTCGCCATCGCGAAGGCGTTCACATCCTTGGTCTCATAGACCTTGTAGTTCACTGGCTGGCCATTGATGTTATCGCCCAGCGCGGTCGCGATTTTGCTCAAACGCTGGCTGTATTCACTGCTGGCCGGGGCGATTTTCGCTTTGGCGTCCATCTCTTTACAGGCCTGGTCGCTTAAGGTTTTCACCTGCGCGTCGCTGAGGGAGTACGCCTGGAAGGCTTCGGCGCCTGAGCTGAGCAGACCATTGGAGTCCATGTTCTGACATCCGGTGAGGGTTGCTGCGATCCCAAGAGCAAGTACGGTTGAGCGAATTTTCATTTTTTTATCTTCCACAATCTTATGGTTGTTTATCCGACAATACGGCGACGGCAGGGAACCGTATTCTGCGTAAATTATAAAGAGTATCGCAGGATGCGGGCGAGCGGATTCCGGGGTAGCACAACCTGTTCCAGAGATTTCTTAAAGGGCAAAAGGATGCTCCATGTACATGACTTGTCGCTTGGGTTACATTGTTCACACTTTTTTCCGGCGTAGCCCAAAACGCGCTCTCGTCAAGTCGTTAAGGGCATGGCCTTCAACAGTCCGAACTGGAGTCAAAATGTCCTCACGTAAAGAGCTTGCTAACGCTATTCGTGCGCTGAGCATGGACGCTGTACAGAAAGCCAAATCCGGCCACCCGGGGGCCCCGATGGGTATGGCTGACATTGCCGAAGTGCTGTGGCGTGATTTCCTGAACCATAACCCGAACAATCCGGCCTGGGCTGACCGTGACCGTTTTGTGTTGTCAAATGGCCATGGTTCGATGCTGATTTACAGCCTGCTGCACCTCACTGGCTACGATCTGCCGATTGAAGAGCTGAAAAACTTCCGCCAGCTGCACTCCAAAACCCCGGGTCACCCGGAAGTCGGCTACACCGCGGGCGTGGAAACCACCACCGGTCCGCTGGGCCAGGGTATCGCTAACGCGGTCGGGATGGCTATTGCCGAGAAAACTCTGGCGGCGCAGTTCAACCGTCCGGGCCACGATATCGTCGACCACTACACCTACGCCTTCATGGGCGACGGCTGCATGATGGAAGGCATTTCTCATGAAGTGTGCTCCCTGGCCGGTACTCTGAAACTGGGCAAACTGGTGGCCTTCTATGATGACAACGGCATCTCCATCGACGGCCACGTTGAAGGCTGGTTCACCGACGATACCGCGAAACGCTTTGAAGCCTACGGCTGGCACGTGGTGCGCGGCGTGGACGGTCACGACGCTGACGCCATCAAACGCGCAGTAGAAGAAGCGCGTGCGGTCACCGACAAACCGTCCCTGCTGATGTGCAAAACCATCATTGGTTTCGGTTCGCCGAACAAAGCCGGTACCCACGACTCCCACGGCGCACCGCTGGGCGACGCCGAAATCGCGCTGACCCGCGAAGCGCTGGGCTGGAAACACGCGCCGTTTGACATCCCGTCTGACATCTATGCCCAGTGGGATGCCAAAGAAGCCGG
>NZ_JACHYL010000010.1:0-131396 GCF_014192815.1 Klebsiella sp. RC2
TGACCCCATGCCGAACTCAGAAGTGAAACGCCGTAGCGCCGATGGTAGTGTGGGGTCTCCCCATGTGAGAGTAGGGAACTGCCAGGCATCAAATTTAGCGTGCTGATATGGCTCAGTTGGTAGAGCGCACCCTTGGTAAGGGTGAGGTCCCCAGTTCGACTCTGGGTATCAGCACCACTTTTTAGGTTAAAGTTCGGCACGTTGTAAAGAATTTGCCTGGCGACAATAGCGCGGCGGTCCCACCTGACCCCATGCCGAACTCAGAAGTGAAACGTCGTAGCGCCGATGGTAGTGTGGGGTCTCCCCATGTGAGAGTAGGGAATCGCCAGGCATCAAATAAAGCAAAAGGCCCAGTCGAAAGACTGGGCCTTTTGCTTTTGTTATATCTGTTGTTTGCCGATGAGCGCTCTCCGGAGCAGGACAAATCCGCCGGGAGCGGATTTGAACGTTGCGCAGCAACGGCCGGAGGGTAGCGGGCAGGACGCCCGCCATCATTCCCAGGCATCAAATAAAACGAAAGGCTCAGTCGGAAGACCGGGCTTTATTGTTTTTTGCGGCCAGACGCGCCGCCAGCTCCCCCGGTGGCGCTGCGCTTACTGGGGCTACAGACCCCGTAGCCCGGAAAAGGTGCGCAGCACCGCCTCTGGGGAAAGCAGCGGTCATATCAACGTAAATGAAAGGCCCAGTCGTGTGACTGGGCCTTTTGTCTTTCTGGCGACTGAGCCGAAGAGAACGCCTCCAGGCTGAGCATTTGTGGAGCGGAGTTGCTAACGAGTCAGCGCGACGATCCCTAACGTGAGGCCGGCTACCGCGGCGGCCCCCCCGGCGATCGCACCTGCGGTGTCCCAGTTGTCTTCTGTTGTGCCTTTCATACAGGTATTGGTGTGGACTAAGCGGCCTTGCGAGTCATAAACCGGCACGCAAGGAGAGTCATGGGCACAGCCTGCCAGCAGAGAGGCCAGCAGCGCCACGATTAAATACTTTTTCATGATATTACCTCTGGATAATCCGCAGGGTTGTACTGAGAGCCAGTGCAGAACGGAATGGCTTATTTTATCACCGCGGATTGTCCGGCCCGGATGCCGAAATCATCTCAATTTATGAGCCGCGTAAATATCGTGAAGATAAGCCCGGGAATATGCAGAAAAGATGGAGAGAAAGATTGTGATTCAGCGATGTTGCGTGCGATGGCGGTTGCCAGACTGCGGGGGAGTTTAGTTTAGCTGGCGACCAATATTCCATGCAAAAAAAAGCGCCCGGAGGGGGCGCCTTCAAGACATAGCCGAATTATTCAGCGTGCCGGGTAAAGCGTCGCCTAACGACCACGAAGAACACCGGAACAAAGAAGATCGCCAGCAGTGTCGCGGTAAGCATCCCGCCCATCACGCCGGTGCCCACTGCATTCTGAGCCCCGCTACCGGCACCATGGCTAATCACCAGCGGCATAACCCCGAGGATAAAAGCCAGAGATGTCATAAGAATAGGGCGCAGGCGCATCCGCGATGCCTCCAGCGTAGCCTCAATGATCCCTTTCCCTTCTTTCTCCATCAGATCCTTGGCGAACTCAACGATCAGGATCGCATTCTTTGCCGACAAACCGATCGTAGTCAAAAGACCGACCTGGAAGTAAACGTCATTATTCAGCCCACGCAGCGTGGCCGCTAACAGCGCGCCAATGACCCCCAGCGGAACCACTAACATGACTGAGAAGGGGATCGACCAGCTCTCATACAGCGCTGCCAGGCACAGGAAGACGACGATCAATGAGATGGCATAAAGTGCAGGCGCCTGGTTGCCGGAGAGCCGTTCCTGGTAAGACATCCCGGTCCAGTCGTAACCGATGCCGCTCGGCAGTTTACTGGCCAGTTGTTCCATCAGGGCCATGGCTTCCCCGGTACTTTTTCCTGGCGAGGCTTCACCGAGGATCTCCATGGACGGCAAGCCGTTGTAGCGCTCCAGACGCGGCGAGCCATAGATCCAGCGTGAAGTGACAAAGGCGGAGAACGGAACCATTTCGCCGTTGGCGCTACGAACGTACATGTTGTTAATGTCGCTCGGCAGCATACGGAAATGGGCATCAGCCTGGACGTACACTTTTTTCACGCGGCCGCGGTCGATAAAGTCATTGACATAGTACCCCCCCAGCGCCGCAGATATCGTTTCATTGATATCGGAGAGGGATACGCCCAGCGCCTGCGCTTTTTCCTGATCGACATCCAGTTTGAACTGCGGCGTATCTTCCAGCCCATTGGGCCGTACCCGGACCAGCTGATCCGGATGCTGTTTCACCATACCGAGCAGTTGGTTTCGCGCCTGGGTCAGGGCGGTATGGCCAAGTCCACCCTGGTCGATCAGCTCAAAGTCGAAGCCGGTGGCGGTACCCAGCTCAATAATGGCCGGCATGTTGAACGGGAAAACCATGGCGTCTTTTATCTGGCTGAAGGCCACGGTGGCCCGTTTAATAATCGACTCAACGTTGTTTTCATCACCGCTACGCGCTTCCCAGGGTTTCAGGCTGACAAACGCCATGCCGGAGTTTTGCCCCTGGCCGCTGAAGCTGAAGCCGTTAACGGTAAAGACGCTTTCAACATTGGCCTTCTCGTTATGCAGATAGTAGTCGGTTACGGTATCCAGCACCTTCTGCGTGCGCTCCTGGGTCGCGCCGGAAGGCAGCTGGATCATGGTCAGGAAGACGCCTTGATCCTCGTCGGGCAGAAAGGACGTGGGCAAACGCATGAACAACACGGCCATCCCCACGACTATCACCAGGTAGATCACCAGATAACGGCCTGTTCCACGCAGAATGCCGCTAACGCTGTTGGTATAGTGATTGACGCTCTGGTCAAAGCGGGCGTTAAACCAGCCGAAAAATCCTTTTTTCTCATGGTGTTCGGCTGAGGCTGGCTTCAACAACGTGGCGCAGAGCGCCGGCGTCAGTACCAGCGCAACCAGCACGGAGAGCGCCATGGCGGAGACGATAGTGATCGAAAACTGACGATAAATCGCGCCAGTCGAGCCGCCGAAAAAGGCCATCGGGACGAATACCGCAGAGAGCACCATGGCGATACCCACCAGCGCCCCCTGGATCTGCGACATCGACTTTTCTGTCGCTTCTTTTGGCGAGAGCTTCTCCTCAACCATTACACGTTCGACGTTTTCCACCACCACGATGGCGTCATCGACCAACAGGCCTATCGCCAGCACCATGCCAAACATCGTCAGGGTGTTGATGGAGTAGCCAAACATCGACAGTACCGCAAAGGTACCCAACAGCACGACAGGAACGGCAATCGTCGGAATGAGCGTTGCGCGCATGTTCTGCAGAAACAGATACATGACAAGAAAGACGAGGATAATTGCCTCAAAGAGCGTTTTAACCACTTCGTGGATGGATATTTTGACGAAAGGGGTCGTATCGTACGGATAGACAACCTTCATCCCCTGAGGGAAGTAGGGCTGTAGCTCGGCCAGCTTCGCTTTAATCGCGGTGGCAGTATCCAGCGCGTTGGCGCCGGTCGCAAGCTTAATACCCAGACCAGAGGCGGGTTTACCGTTAATTCTCGCGACGACGTTGTAGTTTTCTCCCCCCAGCTCAATGCGGGCGACGTCTTTCAGATGGACGACCGAACCATCGGCATTGACCCGGAGTGTAACCTTGCCAAACTCCTGCGGATCTTTAAGCCGCGTCTGAGCGATGATCGACGCGTTCAGTTGCTGACCTTTCAGCGCCGGCGTACCGCCCAACTGACCCGCGGCGATCTGATCGTTCTGAACCTTCAGCGCATTGATGACGTCGACCGGCGTGAGGTTGTATTTATTCAGCAAATTGCCGTCCAGCCAGACGCGCATGGCGTACTGCGCGCCGAACAGCTGCACATCGCCCACGCCGTTGAGGCGGCTGATAGGGTCTTTCACGTTGGAGGCGACATAGTCAGAAATATCGTCCTGGGTGGTGGCCGGGTTATCAGAGATAAAGCCGGCAACCAGCAGGAAGCTGCTGCTGGATTTTTCGACGCTAATCCCTTGCTGCTGTACTTCCTGAGGCAGCAGCGGCGTAGCCAACTGCAGTTTGTTTTGCACCTGCACCTGGGCGATATCCGGATCGGTGCCGGACTTAAAGGTGAGCGTAATGGTTACCGAGCCAGCGGAGTCGCTGGTTGACGACATATACATCAGGTTGTCGATACCGTTCATATTCTGTTCGATAACCTGAGTGACCGTATCCTGCACGGTTTGGGCATCCGCACCCGGGTAGGTGGCGGAGATCGCCACCGCAGGGGGCGCAATCGTCGGATACTGCGCTATCGGTAGCTGCAGGATGGCCAGGCCGCCGGCAATCATCATAATGATGGCCAGCACCCAGGCGAAGACCGGTCGATGGATAAAAAACTTAGACATGGCTGAGTATCCTTATTGTGCGGCCGGTGCCGCACGCTCCGCTTCCGCTTTGACGGTGACGCCTGGACGGACTTTCTGTAAGCCGCTGACAATCACTTTATCGCCCGGCTTCAGCCCGCTGGTGATGAGCCATTTATCGCCAACGGCCTGAGTCGCGACCACTTCCCGGGTTTCAACCTGGTTTTTGTCATTCACCAACATCACGGAGGCATCGCCCCGCGGCGTGCGGGTCACTCCCTGCTGCGGCACCAGGATGGCCTGCGGATCGACACCTTCGTCTATGCGAGCACGGACGAACATCCCCGGCAGCAGGGCATGCTGCGGGTTAGGGAAGATAGCGCGTAGCGTGATAGAGCCCGTGCTTTCATCGACAGTGACGTCAGAGAACTGCAGCGACCCTTTAAGCGGATAGGCCTGGCCGTTCTCCATCACCAGCTCAACGCTTTTTGTATCACCGCCGCGCTGCAGGCTTTCCTGCTTAAGGCGCATAAAGTCATTGCTGGACTCCGTCACGTCGACATAGATGGGGTCGAGCTGCTGGACGGTGGCCAGGGCATCCGACTGACCGTTGGTGACCAGCGCGCCCTCGGTGACGCTCGATTTGCCGATGCGCCCGCTTATGGGGGAGGTCACTTTGGTGTAGGCCAGGTTGATACGGGCGGTGTCTACGGCGGCTTTGGTGGCGATGACGTCGGCGTCGGCCTGGCGTGCGGTGGCCACCGCCTGATCGTATTCCTGCTGGCTGATATATTTGGTACCCAGCAGTGGAACGTAGCGTTTCACCGTCAAATGGGCGATGGCGGCTGCGGCTTCGGCCTTGGCCTCATCGCCTTTCGCGCTGTTCCAGGCGGCCTGATAGGTTGCCGGATCGATCTGATAGAGCGACTGACCTGCTTCGACATCACTTCCTTCAACAAAGTTACGCTTCAGGATGATACCGCTCACCTGGGGGCGGACTTCCGCCACGCGAAAAGCAGAGGTGCGGCCTGGCAGTTCGGTGGTGACCGACAACGGCGCACTGTTCACGACATGGACCGTCACCTGCGGCGCCTGTGCATGGGGTTGCGGGTTGCCCGAATTATCGCAGCCGGTAAGCAACAAGGCAGAGATAATTAAACCGGATAAAAGTGTCACTCTGGCGTGAGTTGTCATTGCGGTTCCTTATAGATTACGTGCCAAATTCGGCGGCGAATCTGTGAAAGAAAGAGGGAATCAAAAAGCAGTTTGACATCCTACAAATAAACGCCATTGGATGTAAGAGATACTTATTTTTAAGCAATCAGCAAGGCACGCAAAAACAAAAAAATGGCCGATCTGTTTTTACTATTTATCTTAATTGTAAAACATAATAAATAGACATTGTTTTAATGAATGAGTTGGCTATTAATATTCATTAAGGTGATTCGTTGGTTTTCTACATCAGAATTAGCTTGTCTGCATTTTTGCTAAATAATATTGTGCACCGAATGTTAGATTAAGGGATCTTCAGAAAAATCTATATTGCCTGTTAATCGGGAACTGAGATCTTATATGGCGAGAAAAACCAAAGAGGAGGCGCTGCGCACGCGGCAGCTCCTGATTGAGTCCGCGATCCAGCAGTTCGCCCTGCGGGGGGTGATCAATACGACCCTGACGGATATCGCTGATGCGGCGGGGGTGACTCGCGGTGCCGTATACTGGCATTTTGCCAGTAAGACCGAGTTGTTTAATGAGATGTGGCAGCAGCAGCCGCCGCTCAGGGATTTGATTCAGCAAAACCTGGCGACAAGGAATGAGCAGGAGCCCTTAAAAGATTTGCGCCAGCGATTTATTGCCGGCCTGCGCTATATTGCTGAGAATCCTCGCCAGCGTGCCCTGATGCAAATCCTTTATCAACGCTGTGAGTTTGCCAGCGATATGTTATCGGAGAGCGAAATTCGCCAACGCATTGGATTTAACTATTCCGTTATTGGCGGCATTCTGCAGCGCTGTGTGCGTAACAATATATTGCCAGCCGAAACAAATATCGACGTGATATTAATTGTTTTACATAGCGCCTTTTCCGGCTTGATTAAAAACTGGCTGCTTGAACCGCAACGCTTCGATCTGTATCAGCAGGCACCTGCGCTGGTGGATAATATTATGGCGGTGGTCTGTGCTGCTCGTTTATCGCAGGAGCCTGTACTGCGGGTAGTGAATCAGTAATGTGTTTTGTCGGCGCAGATAATAAAAAAGGCGCTTCCCCATGCCGAAGAGCGCCTTTTATATCAAGCAAGCAACTGACTAGTATCAGTTCATGCCGTATTTTTTCAGTTTTTTACGCAGTGTACCGCGGTTGATGCCCATCATCAGGGCTGCGCGGGTCTGGTTACCACGGGTGTATTGCATCACCATGTCCAACAGGGGCTGTTCAACTTCAGCCAGTACCAGCTCATACAGGTCATTCACATCCTGACCGTTCAGTTGAGCAAAATAGTTCTTCAGTGCCTGTTTAACCGAGTCACGCAGGGGTTTTTGAGTTACCTGATCCTGAGAGTTAACGGTAGAAACGGTCAGTACGTCAGAATTTACGCGTTGTTCGAACATAGTTCTGTCAGCTCTTTATTTCTATTACGCAAAATTTTCGAAGTATGCCTCCAACGCCTCCAGCTGTTCGCTGGCATCCTCAATGGCGTTGAATGTGCGCCGAAACTGGTCATCTGGAGCATGTTCCTGAAGATACCAGGAGACGTGTTTACGCGCGATTCGGTACCCTTTTGCCTGACCGTAAAAGTCATGCAATTCCCGAACGTGCGCACAAAGCAAGCGCTTAACCTCTGCCAGTGGCAGCGGGGGCAGCAGCTCTCCAGTGTCCAGATAATGCTGGATTTCCCGAAAGATCCAGGGTCTTCCCTGAGCTGCACGGCCTATCATCAGGGCATCAGCCCCTGTATAGTCGAGCACAGCTCTGGCTTTAAGCGGGTCAGTAATGTCACCATTCGCGATAATCGGAATGGAAACTTTCTGCTTAACTGCCCGAATACTGTCGTACTCAGCGTCTCCGTTAAACAAGCAGGCGCGGGTGCGTCCGTGAATAGTCAGAGCCTGAATGCCACACTCTTCGGCCAGTTGGGCAATCTCTACGCAGTTACGGTGTTCCGGTTCCCAACCGGTGCGAATCTTGAGAGTCACAGGAACGTCCACCGCGTTGACGACCGCCGTCAGGATTGACTTCACCTGCTCGGGGTACTGCAAGAGGGCTGAACCTGCAAGCTTGCGATTCACCTTTTTCGCCGGGCATCCCATATTGATATCTATAATCTGGGCGCCACTTTCCACGTTAATCCGCGCGGCTGCAGCCATCTCTTCCGGTACGCTACCGGCGATTTGCACGGTACGAATACCGGGCTCATCAATATGCACCATCCGTAAACGGGACTTGTCGCTCTCCCACACCTGTGGGTTAGAGGACATCATCTCGGAAACGGTTAAACCCGCTCCCATCTCATAGCACAGCGTCCGGAATGGTCTGTCAGTAATGCCAGCCATGGGCGCTGCGATCAGGCGATTTCTGAGCTGGTGGTGTCCGATGCGCATGAGTTAAGAAATGACCATACTGTGACTGCAAGGCGGCGTATATTACGCATTTTTTGCACGAGATGAAAGGCCAAACTTTGAGCAATCCTCTGTTGCAGATCAATGAATCCGGGACTAGCGTAAAAGCGATGAATAAATACTTATATTAATCATTACTTTAATTGATGGTGGGTAATTTGTGTCCATTTATAAAATCGTAAAACTTCTCGATTTTTCTTAGATAAACTCGCTACCTGACGGCATAAAACGCTGTTTTTGTAGCCAAAAAAGTACTCTGTAGTGCGATCTGCCTCTCATTTCCAGGCATTATTTGGTGGCTACTGGAAACAAAAATGCGGCCCGCAGGCCGCATTGTGCTTAGTTTTTCCGGCCGGTGATCCGGCACCACTCCTCTTTCTCCACCACCGGGTCGAGGGTGAAGAGCGGGGCGTAGGCTTCGCAGACGCTTTCCGCCTGGCTTGCCAGAATGCCGGAAAGGCCCAGCAGGCCGCCTGTAACCGGCAGGACGCTGATTAATGGGGCCAGCTCACGTAACGGGCCCGCGAGGATGTTTGCGACCACGACATCGGCTTTCATGGCTTCTGGCTGATCCTGCGGCAGATACAGTTCAAGACGCTCGGAGACGCCGTTACGCTGGGCGTTATCACGGCTGGCCTGGATGGCCTGTGGGTCGATATCAATCCCGATCGCTTTAGCGGCACCCAGTTTCAGGGCGGCGATCGCAAGGATGCCGGAACCGCAGCCAAAATCGATAACGGTTTTGCCCTGTAGGTCGAGGCCGTCGAGCCACTGCAGACACATGGCGGTAGTGGGATGAGTGCCGGTACCAAAAGCCAGTCCCGGATCAAGCATCACGTTGACCGCGTTCTCATCGGGGACATCGCGCCAGCTCGGACAAATCCACAGGCGCTCACCGAAACGCATCGGGTGGAAGTTATCCATCCACTCGCGCTCCCAGTCTTTATCTTCCAGCTGTTCAATTTTATGCGCAAAGCCGGCGCCGAGCAGCGGATGCTGCTCCAGTTGGGCAACGACCGCTTTCATATCGGTTTCGGCATCGAACAGGCCGATCACGTCGGTATCGCCCCACAGCCGGGTTTCCCCGGGCAACGGCTCAAATACCGGCGTATCGTGCGTATCCTGGAAGGTGATGGAGACCGATCCGGCCTCCATCAGCGCATCGCTAAGATCTTCTGCGTTCGCGCCGGTAGTATTTAGTTTCAGTTGGATCCATGGCATAGCAAAACTCTTTATTTATCAGTAGTCATCACAGGGGCTGGCGGGACGGGTTGGCCGAAACGGTTCCCGACGACAAAAGCCAACAAACTTAGCAGTAGCGAGGGCACGATAGGATGGAAGCCCAGGAACTGAATATGAAACGTCGCGAGCACGGCATACAGCACGCCGCCCACCAACATCGCGCTGAGCGCCCCGGCAGCGTTTGCTCGCTCCCAGTAAAGGCCCAGCACCAACGGCCATAAAAACACCGCTTCCAGGCCGCCGAAGGCCAGCAGATTGAGCCAGATAATCATTTCCGGCGGCCGCCAGGCGGCCAGCATCATTAATATACCCAGCACTAAGGTGGCGATCGTTGAGATCCGCTTGAGCTTCTGCTCATTGCGTTTTTTTGTTGGCTGCGCGCTGAGCCACAGATCTTTAATGATCGTAGCCGATGCCTGCAGTAAATGGGCGTTCACGTTCGACATAATCGCGGCCATCGGCGCGGCTAAGAACAGTCCTGCAGCCCACGGCGGCAGCACCTGGACCATCAACGTGGGGATCACCAGATCGGGCACGGTGAGGCCCGGCAGGACGGCGCGGCCAAGAGCGCCGGCGAGATGCATGCCGAACATCAGAATCGCCACGACGATCGTGCCAATGACAATCCCGCGGTGCACGGCTTTGCTGTCTTTATAGGAGATACAGCGTACGGCGGTATGCGGCAGGCCGATAACGCCGAAGCAAACCAGCACCCAGAACGAGGTCATAAAGGTGGGGGACAGGATATCATCCGCACCGTGCGGCGACACCAGCTGTGGGTCGATCCGCTGCAGTGTGTCCACCGCCTGATGCAGGCCGCCGGCAGCATGGACGACACCAACCAGCAGGACGATCGTCCCGATCAACATCACCATTCCCTGCATCGTATCGTTGAGTACGCTGGCGCGGAAGCCGCCGAAAGCGGTATACAGCGCGATGGTGATCCCAAAGATCAGCAGACCGGTTTCGTACTTGATCCCGGCAGCGGTTTCCAGCAGGCGCGCGCCGCCAATAAACTGCACCGCGATGGCCCCGACAAAGGCCACCAGCAGGCTGACGCTGGCAATCCATACCACCGCGCGGCTTTGGTAGCGCGCCTGCAGCATATCGTTAAGGGTAATAGCATTGTAGCGTCGCGCCAGGATCGCGAACTTCTTGCCGAGGATCCCGAGAGAGAGCCAGATCGTCGGTACCTGGATCATCGCCAGCAGTACCCAACCCAGCCCATATTTATAGGCGGCGCCGGGGCCGCCGATAAACGAGCTGGCGCTAATATAGGTGGCGGTGAGGGTCATGGCTAATACAAACCCCCCCATCGATCGACTGCCGAGGAAATACTCGCTAAGGAAGTTCCCGGTGCTGCGTTTACGCATCGCGTAAATCGACAGCCCGAAGACCACAAACAGATAAGCGATCAGCACCACGATAATCTCAAGCTGCATCGTTATCCTCCAGAGAGATATCACGGAAGATAAAGCGCACCATCGCCCAGCACAGCAGTATAAACAGCAGCGGCACCAGCAGGCAGGCCATTTCAAACCAGTGGGGCAGGCCGGTAAAACCGATACTGACGCCCGGCAGATAGGCCGCCGCCAGCCAGGCGGCAAGATAGAGAAGGGTCAGCCACAGCGCCCAGCGCGCTTCTTTATGGGCCTGAACAAAGCGTTTGTCCATTTTTTGTCCCTTGAGGATGAAGAAAGCGGGGATTGTACCGCATGGAAAAGTCGAGGGGAGAGAAAAAGAAAAAAGGCCGGATTAACCGGCCTTTTGCAGCAAATACAGGATTATTTTTCCTGCAGTCCGAGCTTTTTCTCCAGATAGTGGATGTTAGTGCCACCATGCTGGAAGTTCTCGTCGCTCATAATGCGCATCTGCAGATCGACGTTGGTTTTGATGCCATCGATGATCAGCTCCTGCAGCGCATTCTTCATGCGGGCAATCGCCACGTCACGGCTTTCGCCGTAGCAGATCAGTTTACCGATCATGGAGTCATAGTACGGCGGTACGGTGTAACCGGCGTAGATATGAGACTCCCAGCGCACGCCAAAACCGCCCGGCGCGTGGAAGCGGGTAATTTTACCCGGGCTCGGCAGGAAGGTGTTCGGGTCTTCGGCGTTGATACGGCATTCCACCGCATGGCCTCTGACGACCACTTCATCCTGCTTGATGGACAGCGGCTGGCCAGCTGCAATACGCAGCTGCTCTTTGATCAGGTCAACGCCGGTGATCATTTCGGTAACCGGGTGTTCTACCTGAATACGGGTGTTCATTTCAATGAAGTAGAACTCGCCGTTTTCGAACAGGAACTCGAAGGTGCCCGCTCCGCGGTAGCCGATATCCACACAGGCTTTCGCGCAACGTTCGCCGATGTAGCGACGCAGTTCCGGGGTGATGCCCGGCGCCGGCGCTTCCTCGACCACTTTCTGGTGGCGACGCTGCATGGAGCAGTCACGCTCTGCCAGATAGATAGCGTTACCCTGACCGTCCGCCAGTACCTGGATCTCGATGTGGCGAGGATTTTCCAGGTATTTCTCCATGTAGACCATGTCGTTATTGAAAGCCGCTTTCGCTTCCGCTTTGGTCATGGAGATAGACTGCGCCAGTTCGGCGTCGCTACGCACAACGCGCATACCGCGACCGCCGCCGCCGCCGGAGGCCTTGATGATCACCGGATAGCCAATGCGTTTGGCATGGGCGCGGTTAGCGTCCATATCGTCGGTCAGCGGGCCGTCAGAACCTGGAACGGTCGGGACGCCGGCTTTCTTCATCGCGGTGATTGCGGACACTTTGTCGCCCATCAGGCGGATAGTGTCGGCTTTCGGACCGATGAAGATAAAGCCGGAGCGCTCAACCTGCTCGGCAAAGTTGGCGTTCTCGGAGAGGAAACCATAACCCGGGTGAATCGCTATCGCGCCGGTGATTTCCGCCGCACTGATGATAGCCGGGATGTTGAGATAGCTTTTTACGGACGGAGCCGGGCCAATACAGACCGTCTCATCCGCTAACAATACGTGTTTTAGATCGCGATCCGCGGTGGAGTGCACAGCGACGGTCTTGATGCCCAGTTCTTTACAGGCACGCAGGATGCGCAATGCGATCTCGCCACGGTTAGCGATGACAATTTTATCCAGCATGTTCGCCTCGTTACTCGATAACTACCAGCGGCTCGTCGAATTCTACCGGTTGGCCGCTTTCGATCAGAATGGCTTTCACCACGCCGGCTTTGTCGGCTTCGATCTGGTTCATCATTTTCATCGCTTCGACGATGCACAGGGTGTCGCCCACGTTAACTTTCTGGCCAACTTCCACAAACGCTTTCGCGTCCGGGCTTGGCGTACGATAGAAAGTACCAACCATCGGGGAACGTACGATGTGACCACTGATTTCCGCTTTTGCCGGCGCTTCAGCTGCAGCAGCTGGTGCGGCAGCCGCGGCGGCAGGCGCCTGAGGCTGCATCATCGGCGCAGCATAAGCCTGCTGCATAACCGGATAGCTTGCGACCGGTGCAGAGCGGCTGATGCGAACAGACTCTTCGCCTTCAGAAATTTCCAGTTCGGAGATACCTGATTCTTCAACCAGCTCGATCAGTTTTTTAATCTTACGAATATCCATGAGTGGGTTCCGTACTCTTTGTTTAGTGTGATTGTGACAGGCGTTTTACCGCCGTCTGTAAAGCGTATGAATAGCCGTCCGCCCCCAGTCCGCAAATGACGCCAGCGGCGACATCTGACAGGTATGAGTGCTGGCGGAAGGGTTCGCGTGCATGCACGTTGCTCAAGTGAATCTCGATAAACGGGATGTTCACGGCAAGCAACGCGTCACGGATTGCTACGCTGGTATGCGCGAACGCGGCCGGATTAATCAGGATATAGTCCACGTTGTCTTTAGCCTGATGAATTCGGTCGATTAACGCATACTCCGCGTTGGACTGCAGGTGATCCAGGCTCACATTCAGCGCCGCCGCCTCAGATGTCAAACGGTTAACAATTTCAGCCAGCGAGAGGGTGCCATACTTATCAGGCTCGCGGGTACCGAGCATGTTAATGTTTGGACCATTCAAAAGCAAAATGTGAAACTTGTCAGCCATCGTGTGGCGATCTCCTGCCATCTTCGGGTAAAAAACAACATATACCTTCAATGCGCCCTTGTCACCTTTTCAGGGTCAGAAAACCCCGTCAGGAAAACCAAAGTCGCACATTATAACGATTTCGTAGCAATTGGCAGCTAAATACTGGTCTTATCAGGGAAGATTATCAACCGCTATCGTAAAAAGAGTCGCGGTTGATAAAAGATCTGCGGGAAACTGCACATTACCGGATTCAGCGCCACCACTGGCGGAACTTCTTATAACGGCATGCCAAAAGCACCACCGCCAGCAGGGCATAAATGATGGGCTGCGGCGAGACGATCTTCACTGACCACAGGTAGTGAATCGGCGCGAGGATCGCCACCAGATAGACGAAATTGTGCAAAAGTTGCCAACGACGGCCCAGTTTTCGCTGCATCGCCTGCGTCGAAGTCGCCGCCAGCGCCAGCAGGATCACCCAGCAGATCATGCCTAACGTCAGATAGGGGCGATTGATAATCTCCGAGCCCAGCAGCGCCAGATTGTTAATGCCCAGCTCCAGCAAGGTGTAGCTGGTCAGGTGCAGCGTCGCCCAGGCAAAACACCATAAACCTAACAGGCGGCGAATGCGAATCAATAATGGCTGCTTCGCATAGCGCGCCAGCGGGGCGACCAGCAGAGTCGCCAGCAGAAATTTAAGCGCCATCCTGCCGGTAAAGTGCTGGATATCCTTGGCCGGATCGGCGCTAAAGTAGCCCTGATGCCCGGCCCAGAACAACCAGACCAGCGGTAAAAACCCCGCCAGGTGGAGGAAGACTTTCAACCACGCGATCTGTTTGACGGTGAAACGCACTAGAAGTTCTCCCGCAAGTTCATACCGCGATACAGTGAGGCCACCTCGTCGGCATAGCCGTTAAACAGCAGCGTCGGCTGACGTTTCACATCGAGCACACCGCCTGAGCCGATGAACCGCTCGCTGGCCTGCGACCAGCGGGGATGATCGACATGGGGATTAACGTTGGCAAAGAAGCCGTATTCGTCCGGCGCCGCCAGATTCCAGGTGGTCGGCGGCTGCTCGCGCGTCAGCTCAATGCTGACGATGGATTTAATGCCTTTAAAACCGTACTTCCACGGCACGGTCAGGCGGATCGGCGCGCCGTTCTGCGGCGGCAGCGCTTTGCCATACACGCCGACGGTAAGCAGCGTCAAGGGGTGCATGGCTTCGTCAAGTCGCAACCCTTCCACGTAAGGATAAGCAAGTCCCCCGCCGATAAAACGATCTTTCTGCCCGGGCATTTGATCCGGGGCGTAAAGGGTTTTGAAGGCGACATAGCGTGCGTTGCTGGTGGGTTCCACCAGCGCCAACAGTTTATGCAGCGGGAAACCGACCCAGGGAACGACCATCGACCAGGCCTCCACGCAGCGCATACGGTAAATGCGCTCCTCCAGCGGAAAGCGTTTGGTCAGATCGTCATGGTCAAGGGTCAGCGGCTTCGCCACTTCACCGCCGATGGTCAGTGTCCAGGGATCGGTGCGCAGGCTACCTGCGTTCGCCGCCGGGTCGGCTTTATCTAGGCCGAATTCATAAAAGTTATTGTAACCGGCGACCTTATCTTCCGGGGTGAGCGTCAGATTAGCCTGCCACTCGGCGGGTTTAGCAAAGTCCAGGGCCTTGCCCGCCGGGGCCGGCGGGCGGTCATTTCCTTTAAACCAGTCCAGCAGATCGGCCTGCGCGGCGGCGGGAAGCGAAAGCGCCGTCGCGCTGATACCCAACATTTTCAGCACCTGGCGCCGCTTGAGCATAAAAACGGATTCGGCCGTGACGTCGGCTTCCGTCAGTTTTTTTCTTTTCATGGTGTCCTCCGTCATGCGTTTCCCTAAGCATGACGGAGACGACGATTTATCGCGAATATGTCACGAAAAATTGCAGATTAGGATGAGGAGCCGCCGCCGAAGCAGAGGCGCGGTCGTCCAGGAATCATCGGAAAGTGGCGCAAGACGTTTCCTTTACCGCGCATGACCCGGCATCTTTAGCAGGGAAAAGAGGGCGGCAAGCAGGCCAAACGGTAAACCGGTAATAATTTGCGTCGCTGGCGCGGGTTTGCCATCCTGCGTCTAAAATTAAAGCGCTTCTGGCGCAGGCCGCAGGCGGGCAATGATTGGCAAATTTTTTCTGCCGACTATACTCGCTATCGGCATACTTTCGCCGATAATACGCATTCCATTGCCAGACTCGCCATCTTTGATAGTATGCGTCGCGCTTTAAAAGGTTAATGCTAGCGGCAAGGCGCGCGCCAGCACGGGAGCCTGATGGTTCATCGGGCAGTCATTCACTCGCGGAGTTAACACAGGGATGCGATTAACGACGAAGTTCTCAGCCTTTATCACGCTGCTAACTAGCCTGACCATCTTTGTCACGCTGATTGGCGCTTCGCTGAGTTTTTATAACGGCATTGAGAACAAGGTCGAAAACCGGGTTCAGGCGGTGGCGACCATGCTGGATAACCGGCTCATCACCACCTCTTTTGATCAGCTTGAGCCGCAGCTGGATGAGCTGATGACGCCGATCGAGATCGTGCATATCGATTTCATGCTTAACGGCAAACCACTCTACAGCCACTCCCGAACCGACAGCTACCGCCCGCTTGGCAGCCATGAGCAATTCCGTGAGGTCACGGTCCCGTCGCTTAAACACCCCGGTATCACTCTGCATCTGGTCTACGTTGACCCAATGGTGAACTATTTCCGCTCGCTGTCGATCACGGCCCCGTTGTCGATCTCCATCGGCTTTATGGTGGTGATTATTTTCTTCGCCGTCCGCTGGATCCGCCGCCAGCTGGCTGGTCAGGAGCTGCTTGAGCTGCGTTCCACGCGCATCCTGAGCGGCGAGCGCGGGCCGCAGGTGCGCGGATCGGTCTATGAATGGCCAGCCAGCACCAGCAGCGCGCTGGATATGCTGCTGTCGGAGCTGCAATTCGCCAGCGATCAGCGCAGCCGTATGGATACGCTGATTCGCTCCTATGCGGCACAGGATTCTAAAACGGGCCTGAATAACCGCCTGTTCTTTGATAATCAGCTGGCCACGCTGCTGGAAGACCAGGAGAAAGTGGGCGCCTACGGCATCGTCATGATGATCCGTCTGCCGGAGTTCGATCTGCTACGGGACAACTGGGGACGGGCGGCCGCCGAAGAGCATTACTTCACGCTTATCAACCTGCTCTCTACCTTTATTATGCGTTATCCCGGCGCGCTACTGGCGCGCTATCACCGTAGCGACTTCGCCGTGCTGCTGCCGCACCGCACGTTAAAAGAGGCAGATAGTATCGCCGGGCTGTTGCTGAAGGCCATGGACGCACTGCCGCCGACGCGCATTCTCGATCGCGACGATATGATGCATATCGGGATCTGTGCTTTCCGCAGCGGGCAATCGACAGCGCAGGTGATGGAGCACGCGGAAGCGGCAACGCGCAACGCGGTGCTGCAGGGTAGCAATAGTTGGTCGGTTTACGATGACACCCTTCCTGAGAAAGGTCGCGGCAACGTTCGCTGGCGGACGCTGATCGAACAGATGCTGAGCCGCGGGGGACCGCGGTTGTACCAAAAACCTGCCGTTACCCGCGATGGCCGGGTGCATCACCGTGAACTGATGTCGCGGATGTACGACGGTAAAGAAGAGGTGATCGCCGCCGAGTACATGCCGATGGTGCTGCAGTTTGGTCTGGCGGAGGAGTATGACCGCCTGCAGGTGACGCGCCTGCTGCCATTTTTAGGCTTCTGGCCTGAAGAAAACCTGGCGTTACAGCTGTCGGTGGAGTCGCTGATCCGTCCCCGTTTTCAGCGCTGGCTGCGCGATGCCTTAATGCAGTGTGAAAAATCGCAGCGTCAGCGGATTATTTTTGAACTTGCGGAGGCAGATGTTTGTCAATATATCGGCCGTCTGCAGCCGGTTATGCGGTTGGTTAACGCCCTGGGCGTTCGGGTGGCGGTCGTTCAGGCGGGACTAACCCTGGTGGGAACCAGCTGGATCAAGCAGCTGGATGCGGAGTTGATCAAACTGCATCCTGGGCTGGCGCGCAACATTGAAAAGCGCAGTGAGAACCAGCTGCTGGTGCAAAGTCTGGTGGAAGCCTGCAAAGGCATGCCTATGCAAGTTTTTGCGACGGGCGTACGCAGCCGCAGCGAGTGGTTAGTGCTGTCCCAATGCGGTGTCACAGGCGGTCAGGGGGAATTTTTTGCGGCCTCACAGCCACTTGACACAAATGTGAAAAAATATTCGCAAAGATACTCGGTTTGATCTGCCGTTTAGCGTGATTTCACGTAGAATAACGCGCGCCATCGTGAAGGGGGTGTGCTTGTCTACTCGCCGGATCATCGCAATGTAAATGCCAGTGACCCTCCTTTGACAGGTTACAAATTCAGGCGTGGAGCGCTGCTGAAGATTTCAGCAATGAACGGAGTCGGAAAAATTTGTAACAAAGGAAATGAACTGCACTAATTTTCACCGCAGCAGGTGATTTTTGCGCCTTGTCGCTGCTGCGTGTGGTTGGTAAAGTAAGCGGATTTTGTTTTCCGCCCCAGCTTTCAGGATTATCCCTTAGTATGTTAAAAAAATTTCGTGGCATGTTTTCCAATGACCTGTCCATTGACCTGGGTACCGCGAATACCCTTATTTACGTAAAAGGACAAGGCATCGTATTGAATGAGCCTTCCGTGGTGGCCATTCGTCAGGATCGTGCCGGATCGCCGAAAAGCGTCGCCGCCGTAGGTCATGAAGCGAAGCAGATGCTCGGCCGTACCCCGGGTAATATCGCGGCGATTCGCCCGATGAAGGACGGCGTCATCGCTGACTTCTTCGTGACGGAAAAGATGCTGCAGCACTTTATCAAACAAGTGCACAGTAACAGCTTTATGCGCCCGAGCCCGCGCGTGCTGGTGTGCGTACCGGTTGGCGCCACCCAGGTTGAGCGTCGTGCGATCCGTGAATCCGCGCAGGGCGCTGGCGCTCGTGAAGTCTTCCTGATCGAAGAGCCGATGGCGGCAGCGATTGGCGCAGGCTTACCGGTTTCTGAAGCGACCGGTTCTATGGTTGTCGATATCGGCGGCGGTACTACCGAAGTCGCGGTTATTTCCCTGAACGGCGTGGTCTACTCTTCTTCCGTGCGTATCGGCGGCGACCGTTTCGACGAAGCCGTGATTAATTACGTGCGTCGTAACTACGGCTCCCTGATCGGTGAAGCGACCGCTGAGCGTATCAAACACGAAATCGGTTCGGCTTACCCGGGCGATGAAGTGCGTGAAATCGAAGTTCGCGGCCGTAACCTGGCGGAAGGCGTACCACGCGGCTTTACCCTGAATTCCAACGAAATTCTTGAAGCGCTGCAGGAGCCGCTGACCGGCATCGTGAGTGCGGTCATGGTTGCTCTGGAGCAGTGCCCGCCGGAACTGGCTTCTGATATCTCCGAGCGCGGGATGGTTCTTACCGGCGGTGGTGCGCTGCTGCGCAACCTGGACCGTCTGTTAATGGAAGAAACCGGTATTCCAGTCGTGGTTGCTGAAGATCCGCTGACCTGCGTAGCGCGTGGCGGCGGCAAGGCGCTGGAAATGATCGACATGCACGGCGGCGACCTGTTTAGCGAAGAGTAGTCAGCCTGAAGGTCTGGGGTGGCTTAGCGGCTGCCCCTGGTCTTTACTGACACGAGAATACGCATAGCCTATGAAGCCAATTTTTAGCCGTGGCCCCTCGCTACAGATTCGCCTTATTCTGGCGGTGCTGGTGGCGCTTGGCGTCATTATCGCCGACAGCCGCCTGGGTACGTTCAGTCAAATCAGAACGTACATGGATACAGCCGTCAGCCCTTTCTACTTTGTCTCTAATGGTCCCCGGGAACTCCTCGACAGCGTATCGCAAACGCTGGCGACCCGCGATCAGCTCGAACTGGAAAACCGCGCGCTGCGTCAGGAACTGTTGCTGAAAAACAGCGATCTGCTGATGCTGGGCCAGTACAAGCAAGAGAACGCGCGTCTGCGTGAACTGCTTGGCTCGCCGCTGCGCCAGGACGAACAAAAAATGGTGACGCAGGTCATCTCAACGGTCAACGACCCCTACAGCGATCAGGTGGTTATTGATAAGGGCAGCGTGAACGGTGTTTACGAAGGCCAGCCGGTTATCAGCGATAAAGGCGTAGTGGGGCAGGTCGTGGCCGTGGCGAAAATGACCAGCCGGGTGCTGCTGATCTGCGATGCCACCCATGCGCTGCCGATCCAGGTCCTGCGTAACGACATTCGCGTGATTGCCGCCGGTAACGGCTGTACTGACGATCTCCAGCTTGAGCATCTGCCGGCGAATACCGATATTCGCGTCGGCGATGTGCTGGTGACCTCTGGTCTCGGTGGCCGCTTCCCGGAAGGGTATCCGGTCGGGGTGGTCTCCTCGGTGAAGCTGGACACTCAGCGCGCCTACACCGTGATTCAGGCGCGTCCGACGGCCGGGCTGCAGCGCTTGCGCTATCTGCTGCTGCTGTGGGGCGCCGATCGCAATGGCGCCAACCCGATGACCCCGGAAGAGGTCCATCGCGTGGCTAACGAGCGCCTGATGCAGATGATGCCGCAGGTGCTGCCTGCGCCGGATGCCATGGGGCCGCAGATGCCGGCGCCAGCCACCGGGCTGACGCCATCGCAGCCGTCTCTGCCTGCAGGGGGGCAATAGTGGCAAGTTATCGTAGCCAGGGACGCTGGGTTATCTGGCTCTCGTTTCTTATCGCGCTATTGCTGCAAATTATGCCCTGGCCGGCGGACATCAGCGTTTTCCGGCCCAACTGGGTATTATTGATCCTGCTGTACTGGATCCTCGCCCTGCCGCACCGGGTGAACGTGGGGACGGGCTTCGTGATGGGGGCTATTCTTGATCTCATTAGCGGCTCGACGCTGGGCGTTCGCGCCCTGTCCTTAAGCATTATCGCCTATCTGGTCGCGCTGAAATATCAGCTGTTCCGTAACCTGGCGCTGTGGCAACAAGCGCTGGTGGTCATGCTGTTATCCCTGGCCGTGGATATCATTGTTTTCTGGGCAGAGTTTTTAGTGATCAACGTCTCTTTCCGTCCGGAAGTATTCTGGAGTAGTGTAGTAAACGGTGTCCTCTGGCCATGGCTCTTCCTGCTGATGCGCAAAGTGCGTCAGCAATTTGCAGTGCAATAAGGTTGATATGACAACTCTGTATCTTGCTTCAGGTTCCCCGCGTCGGCAGGAACTGCTGACTCAGCTTGGTCTCACTTTCGAGCGTCTGGTTCCCGGTATTGAGGAACAGCGCCAGCCGCAGGAGAGCGCCGAGCACTATGTTGTCCGCCTGGCGCGCGAAAAAGCGCAGGCCGGGGTGGCGATGGCATCGCGCGATTTGCCGGTGCTGGGGGCGGATACGATTGTCATTCTTAACGGCGAAGTGCTGGAGAAACCGCGCGACGCTGAACACGCTGCAGCAATGCTGCGTCTGCTTTCCGGCCAAACGCATCAGGTCATGACTGCGGTGGCGCTGGCAGATACGCAGCAGACGCTGGACTGTCTGGTGGTCACGGACGTGACCTTCCGGCTGCTTAGCGAGCAGGATATCGCCGAATATGTGGCCAGCGGCGAGCCTTTAGATAAAGCAGGTGCATACGGTATTCAAGGGTTGGGTGGTTGCTTCGTCAGGAAGATTAATGGCAGCTATCACGCCGTAGTCGGCTTACCGCTGGTGGAAACGTATGAGTTGCTCAGTAACTTTAACTCACTGCGTAAAGAAAAGGGATAAAGATGACGGCTGAATTATTAGTTAACGTAACGCCATCCGAAACGCGCGTCGCGTATATCGATGGCGGTATTCTGCAGGAAATCCATATTGAGCGTGAAGCGCGACGCGGAATAGTAGGCAATATCTACAAAGGTCGTGTTAGCCGAGTGCTGCCGGGAATGCAGGCGGCTTTTGTAGATATTGGTCTCGATAAGGCGGCGTTCCTCCACGCCTCCGATATCATGCCGCATACCGAATGTGTCGCTGGTGAGGAGCAAAAGCAGTTTACCGTACGCGATATTTCGGAGCTGGTGCGCCAGGGCCAGGACCTGATGGTCCAGGTGGTCAAAGATCCGCTGGGCACCAAAGGCGCGCGTCTGACCACGGATATCACCCTGCCTTCCCGTTATCTGGTGTTTATGCCAGGCGCCTCCCATGTGGGAGTATCCCAACGCATTGAAAGCGAAGCCGAGCGTGAGCGGTTGAAGAAGGTTGTCGCAGATTACTGCGACGAGCAGGGCGGATTTATCATTCGCACCGCTGCGGAAGGGGTTCACGAGCAGGAAATGGCCGCCGATGCCGCCTATCTGAAGCGCGTCTGGACCAAGGTGATGGAGCGCAAAAAGCGCAATCAGACCCGTTATCAGCTGTACGGCGAGCTGGCCCTGGCTCAGCGCGTGCTGCGTGATTTTGCCGATGCGCATCTCGACCGTATTCGCGTCGACTCTCGCCTGACCTACGAGGCGTTACTTGAGTTCACCGCTGAATATATCCCGGAAATGACCAGCAAGCTGGAACACTACAGCGGCCGCCAGCCGATTTTCGATCTCTTTGATGTGGAGAACGAAATTCAGCGCGCGCTGGAGCGTAAGGTTGAGCTGAAGTCCGGGGGCTACCTGATCATCGACCAGACCGAGGCGATGACTACCATTGATATCAATACCGGGGCGTTTGTCGGGCACCGGAATCTTGACGATACTATCTTCAATACCAATATCGAAGCCACCCAGGCGATAGCCCGCCAGCTACGTTTGCGTAACCTCGGCGGCATTATCATCATTGATTTCATTGACATGAACAATGAAGACCATCGGCGACGGGTACTGCACTCCTTAGAGCAGGCGCTGAGTAAAGATCGGGTGAAAACCAGCATCAACGGTTTCTCTCAACTGGGGCTGGTGGAGATGACCCGCAAGCGGACGCGTGAAAGCGTGGAGCATGTGCTGTGCAACGAGTGCCCGACCTGCCACGGACGCGGAACGGTAAAGTCGGTTGAAACGGTATGCTATGAGATTATGCGTGAGATCGTCCGCGTGCATCATGCTTATGATTCCGATCGCTTCCTGGTCTATGCTTCCCCTGCGGTGGCGGAAACCCTGAAAGGGGAAGAGTCGCACGCGCTGGCGGAAGTGGAAATCTTTGTCGGCAAGCAGGTCAAGGTACAAATTGAGCCGCTCTATAATCAAGAGCAGTTCGATGTGGTTATGATGTAAGACACCGCGTCATTGTGCGGCTGACAAGGAGAGAGGCGTGAGGCGACTGCCCGGGATTTTATTGCTCACCGTGGCAACATTGATTGTTATCGTCGCGCTGCTGGTGAGTGGCTTGCGTCTCGTGTTGCCGCAGCTTGACGCCTGGCGTCCGCAGCTGCTGGAGAAGATTTCCACACTTACCGGCACGCCGGTGGATGCCTCGCAGATCACCGCCAGCTGGCAAAATTTTGGTCCGACGTTAGATGTCCGTGATATTCAGGTCGGGCTGAAAGACGGCGGCAAAATGGCGGTGAAGCGCGTGACCCTGGCGCTGGACGTCTGGCAGAGTTTGCTGCATATGCGCTGGCAGTTCCGCGATCTTACCTTCTGGCAGCTGCAGGTTCATACCAACACCCCTATTCAGACCAATGACGGCGGCGAAAGCCTGAAAACCGACCGCATCAGCGATCTCTTTTTACGTCAGTTCGACCACTTTACCCTGCGCGACAGCCATCTGAGCTTCCTGACCATTTCCGGTCAGCGGGCGGAGCTGGCAGTCCCGCAGCTGACCTGGCTTAACGGCAGGAACCGTCACCGCGCCGAGGGGCAGCTTAGCCTCTCCAGTCTCACCGGCCAGCATGGCGTGATGCAGGTGCGGATGGATCTCCGCGATGAGGATGGCCTGCTGAATAAAGGGCGAGTCTGGCTACAGGCTGACGATATTGACGTCAAACCGTGGCTCGGCCGCTGGATGCAGGACAATATCGCTCTGAAGAGCGCCCGCTTCAGCCTTGAAGGTTGGATGACCATTGAAAAAGGCGATGTGGCCAGCGGTGACGTATGGCTGAAAAAAGGGGGCGCCAGCTGGCAGGGGGATGACGAGGTGCATCACCTGTCAGTGGATAACCTGACGGCGCATCTCTCCCATGACAAGCAGAGCTGGGGCTTCTACATTCCCGATACGCGGATCGCTATCGACGATAAACCCTGGCCAAGCGGCGCGCTGGCGATGGCCTGGATCCCGGCGCAGGACGTCGGTGGCGACGACCATCAGCGTAGCGATGAATTACGCATTCGTGCCAGCAACTTAACCCTCAGCGGCCTCAGCGGATTACAGCCCTTCGCCGATAAGCTGGCGCCTTCCCTGGGCGAGCTCTGGCGCACCACGCAGCCCAGCGGCAAAATCAACCTGCTGGCGCTCGATATTCCCCTGCAGGCGACGGAGAAAACGCGCTTTCAGGCGCAGTGGAGCGATCTGGCATGGAAGCAGTGGAAACTCCTGCCGGGAGCGGAACACTTTTCCGGCAGTCTGAATGGCAGCGTTGAGCACGGGGAACTGCGCGCCCGCATGACGCAGGCGCTGATGCCTTATACCGGTGTTTTCCGCGCCCCGCTGGAGATCGCCGCTGGCGAAGCCACCCTCAGCTGGGTGAAAAACGACAAAGGGTTTATGCTTGATGGCCGCGATATTGACGTGCAGGCGACGGGTGTCCGCGCCCGCGGCGGCTTCCGCTATCTGCAACCGCAGGGAGATGATCCCTGGCTGGGCATTCTGGCGGGCATCAGCACCAATGATGGTGGCCAGGCATGGCGTTACTTCCCGGAAAACCTGATGGGCAAGGCGCTGGTGGACTATCTCAGCGGCGCGATTAAAGCCGGACAGGCTCGCGATGCGACGCTGGTGTATGGCGGCAATCCGCATCTTTTCCCTTACCCGCATAATGAAGGGCAGTTCCAGGTTTATGTCCCACTGAAGAACGCCACTTTTGCCTTCCAGCCGGACTGGCCGGCGCTGACCGGGCTGAACATCGACCTCAACTTCATCAATAACGGGTTGTGGATGCGGGCGGATAAAGCGATGCTCGGCAATGTCACCGCCAGCAATCTCGATGCCGCGATCCCGGACTATACCGCTGAAAAGCTGTTGATTGATGCCGATATCAAAGGCCCGGGCAAAGAGGTGGGACCTTATTTCAACACCACGCCGCTGAAAGAGACCCTGGGAGCGGCGCTGGATTCCCTGCAGCTGGACGGGGATGTGAGCGCTCGCTTACATCTTAACATCCCTTTAGATGGCGAAATGACCACCGCGAAAGGCGATGTGCGTCTGCAGAATAACAGTCTGTTTATCAAGCCGTTAGACACCACTCTGCAAAACCTGAGCGGGAATTTCAGCTTCGTGAATGGCGATCTCAATAGCGAAACGTTGAGCGCGACCTGGTTTCATCAGCCGCTGAATCTCAATTTTTCCACCCGGGAGGGCGAAAAAGCGTTTCTGGTGGACGTCGGGATGAACGCCAACTGGCAGCCATCGCATACCGGGTTGCTGCCAAAAGCCGTCAACGAGTCGCTGAGCGGCAGCGTGCCGTGGGAGGGCAAGGTCGCTATCGAACTGCCGTACCATGGTAACGCCAGCTATAAGGTTGATATCAACGGCGACCTCAAGAATGTGAGCAGTCACTTACCTTCGCCGGTCAATAAGCCCGCTGGAGAGCCGATGCCGATCAAAATTAACGTCGCCGGCGGTTTGAGCAGCTTCGACCTGACCGGCTCCGTCGGCGCGAAGAATCATATCAACAGCCGCTGGTTGCTGAACCATAAGCTGACGTTGGATCGGGCAATCCTTACTTCGGACAGCAAGGGGCTCTCTCCGCTGCCTGACCAGCCTGGGGTTGAACTCAATTTGCCACCGATGGATGGCGCTCAATGGCTGGCGCTCTTTCAAAACGGGGCGGCGAATGAAGTCAGCAGCACCATACTCTTTCCCCAGCGCATTGTGCTGCGTACGCCGTCGCTGGCGCTTGCCGGTCAACAGTGGAACAACGTCAGTCTGATGTCGCAGCCGGTCGCCGGCGGCTCGCAGGTCGAGGCGCAGGGGCGTGAAATCAACGCTACCCTGACGATGCGCGACAATGCGCCCTGGCTGGCGAATGTGCGTTATCTCTATTTCAACCCGACCAGCGTCAATGGCCAGACCGGTGAGAAGAACGCTGCCCCGCAGGCAGAGACGCGGCTGGATTTCCACGGCTGGCCCGATCTGCAGCTGCGCTGTGCGGAATGCTGGCTGTGGGGGCAAAAATATGGCCGTATCGACGGCGATGTGGCGATTAAGGGCGATACCTTAACGCTCTCCAATGGTCTGGTGGATACCGGGTTTGGCCGACTGACGACCGATGGCGTCTGGGTCAGCGCGCCGGCTGGTGTACGCACGTCGCTGAAAGGCAAACTGCATGGCAATAAAACGGATGAGTTTGCCAGTTTCTTCGGCGTTTCCACGCCGGTGAAGGATTCGCCGTTTGACATCGACTATGATCTGCACTGGCGCGCGCCGCCCTGGTCGCCCGATGTCGCATCGCTCAATGGGATCATTAAAAGCCACCTCGGCAAGGGACAGTTTACCGACCTGAGTACCGGACACGCTGGCCAACTGCTGCGTTTGCTGAGCGTTGATGCCCTGCTGCGTAAGCTGCGCTTCGACTTTAGCGATACCTTCAGCGAGGGCTTTTACTTCGACTCGATTAACAGTACGGCATGGATCAAGGATGGCGTGCTGCATACCGACGATACGCTGGTGGATGGCCTGGAAGCGGATATTGCCATGAAAGGTTCGGTCGATTTGGTGCGTCGCCGGCTGGATCTGCAGGCGGTGGTGGCGCCGGAGATCTCTGCGACCGTCGGCGTGGCGGCGGCTTTTGCCGTCAACCCTATCGTCGGCGCGGCGGTGTTTGCCGCCAGCAAGGTGCTGGGCCCGCTGTGGAACAAAGTCTCGATTCTGCGCTATCGCATTACTGGTCCGATTGACCAGCCGCAGATCAATGAGGTGCTGCGCCAGGCGCGTAGCAACAAAAAGCAATGATTTGACGATTGCCGGGAATTGCCGCAATCTCAATAGATCGCCTTCTGTATTTCCGCCTGTCAGGCGGCAACAAACGAGTAGCATAACGATGAGTCTGAACCTGGTAAGTGAACAATTACTGTCGGCAAATGGCCTGAATCATCAGGATCTGTTTGCCATTCTTGGTCAACTGACCGAGCGCCGCCTCGATTACGGCGATCTCTATTTTCAGTCGAGCTATCACGAATCCTGGGTTCTGGAAGACAGCATCATTAAAGATGGGTCGTACAACATTGACCAGGGCGTAGGCGTGCGCGCCGTCAGCGGCGAAAAAACGGGCTTTGCCTATGCGGACCAGATTAGCAAGCTGGCGCTGGAGCAGAGCGCCCAGGCGGCGCGGACGATTGTGCGTGATACCGGTAATGGCAAAGTGCAGACCCTGGGAGCCGTTGAGTACAGCCCTTTGTACACCAGCATCGACCCGCTGCAGAGCATGAGTCGGGAAGAGAAGCTGGATATTCTGCGCCGGGTGGACAAAGTCGCCCGGGCGGCGGACAAGCGCGTGCAGGAAGTTTCGGCCAGCCTGAGCGGCGTTTATGAGCTGATTCTGGTGGCCGCCACCGACGGCACCCTCGCCGCGGACGTTCGCCCGCTGGTGCGCCTTTCGGTCAGCGTGCTGGTGGAAGAGGATGGCAAGCGTGAGCGCGGCAGCAGCGGCGGCGGTGGACGCTTTGGCTATGACTATTTCCTCGCCTCCCAGGAGGGCGACGTGCGGGCTGATGCCTGGGCGAAAGAAGCCGTGCGCATGGCGCTGGTGAACCTTTCGGCAGTCGCCGCCCCGGCGGGGATGCTGCCGGTGGTGCTCGGCGCCGGCTGGCCTGGCGTCCTGCTGCACGAAGCGGTCGGCCATGGGCTGGAAGGTGATTTCAACCGTCGCGGCACCTCGGTCTTTAGCGGCCATATGGGGGAATTAGTTGCCTCTGAGCTGTGCACCGTGGTGGATGATGGCACCATCGTCGATCGTCGCGGGTCGGTTGCCATCGATGACGAAGGCACGCCGGGGCAATACAACGTGTTGATCGAAAACGGCATCCTGAAAGGCTATATGCAGGATAAGCTCAATGCGCGTCTGATGGGCGTCGCGCCGACCGGTAACGGCCGTCGCGAGTCGTATGCTCATCTGCCGATGCCGCGTATGACCAATACCTATATGCTGGCGGGCCAGTCGACGCCGCAGGAGATTATCGAGTCGGTCGATTACGGTATCTTCGCGCCTAACTTTGGCGGCGGGCAGGTGGATATCACCTCCGGTAAGTTTGTCTTCTCTACCTCCGAAGCCTATCTGATCGAAAAAGGGAAGGTCACGAAGGCGGTGAAAGGGGCCACGCTGATCGGCTCCGGGATTGAAACCATGCAGCAGATTTCGATGGTAGGGAATGACCTGCGGCTGGATAACGGCGTTGGCGTTTGTGGCAAAGAGGGCCAGAGCGTGCCGGTGGGCGTCGGCCAGCCGACCCTGAAGGTCGATAATCTTACCGTCGGCGGTACCGCCTGATCCTGACCAGGTTCCCGGCGCTGCCGGGAACCGCTTCACCGGGCGATCCCGCGCCCGTGCATGCCCTGATAGATCTTCGCCACGTCGACAAAATACTCTGTCAGATAGTTGATACAGACCTGCACTTTCAGCGGCAGTTTATCCTTTTCCGTATACAGCGCGTAGACCGGCCGTGGATCGGACTGATAGCTGGGCAGCAGGATCTCAAGCTCGCCGCGGTTGATCTCTTCGATCGCCCACATCAATGGTACATAAGCGATACCCACCCCGGCTGTCAGCCAGCGTATCAGCGTCATGGGATCGTTGGTCACAAAGCGCCCCTGCGGGATCAGGCGGGTTGAGATCCCTTCCGGGGCGATAATTTCAAATTCGTTATCCGGACGTACGCTATATTCGAGCCATGAATGGCTGGCGAGGTCGGCCGGTTTCTCCGGATTGCCTGCCTGCGCCAGATAGCTTTTGGCGGCGCATAATACCATCGGCATTGAGCCCAGGCGGCGGGAAAAAAGGCTGGAATCCTGCAGGGCCCCCACGCGGATCACCACGTCAAGGCCGTCGGCGATCAGGTCAGGGGCTGGTATGCCGGTGACCAGATTGACGGAGAGTCCGGGGTATTCTTTCAGCATTTCCGCCGTTATGCGCGCCAGAACATTTTGTGCCATAGTTGAAGAGCAACCGATGCGCAGCGTCCCGATGGGGGTGTTATTAAATGCGTATAATTGCTCATGGACATCCTGCGCTTCAAACAGCATCCTACGGCAGCCCTGGTAATAGATTTTACCTGCTTCAGTTAAGCCAAGGCTGCGGGTGCTGCGGTTGAGCAGCTTTACCTGCAGCTCATCTTCCAGTTTGGCGACGGTCTGACTGATCGAAGAAACGCTCATCTGAAGCTGGCGGGCCGCCGCGGTGAATGAACCTAATTCGACCACTTTGGCGAAAACGGACATGCGTTTTAATCGTTCCATTATTCACTCTGGCTTAAAAGTGATTTAGATCACACATTGTAGATAATGCGGCAATCGTTACGTTAATATATTGTTAGCTACATAATAAACGCATCTGCTCACTACCTGTACGCTTCTTATTCAAGGTCATCATGAGTCTGTTTCCTGTCATCGTGATTTTCGGCTTATCGTTTCCGCCGATCTTCTTCGAGTTGCTTTTGTCGCTGGCCATCTTTTGGCTGGTGCATCGACTGCTGGTTCCGACCGGCATTTACGATTTTGTCTGGCACCCTGCACTGTTTAATACGGCGCTATATTGCTGCCTTTTTTATTTGATATCGCGCTTGTTCGTTTGAGGTTGATGTGAAAACACTAACAAGAAATATCCTCCGTACCGCTATTACCGTGATACTGGTCATTTTGGCTTTCGTGGCGATTTTCCGCGCCTGGGTCTATTACACCGCTTCGCCGTGGACGCGGGATGCGCGCTTTAGTGCTGACATTGTGGCGATTGCCCCTGACGTCTCCGGGCTGATTTCCCAGGTAAACGTCAAGGATAACCAACTGGTTAAGAAAGACCAGGTATTGTTCGTTATTGACCAACCTCGTTACCAAAAAGCGCTGGCGGAGGCGGAAGCCGATGTCGCCTACTACCAGACCTTAGCGCAGGAGAAGCGCGTTGAAGCGGGTCGGCGTAATAAGCTGGGCATACAGGCGATGTCGCGGGAAGAAATAGACCAGGCGAACAACGTGCTGCAAACCGTTGAGCATCAGTTGGCGAAAGCGGTAGCCAGCCGCGATCTGGCCAGGCTGGACCTCGAGCGCACAGAAATTCGCGCCCCCGCGGATGGCTGGGTGACCAACCTTAACGTCTATACCGGGGAGTTTATTACCCGCGGCTCCACGGCGGTGGCGCTGGTGAAAGAGAATACGTTTTACGTCATGGCCTATCTGGAAGAGACCAAGCTGGAAGGCGTCCGCCCTGGCTACCGTGCGGAGATTACCCCGCTTGGCAGCAGCAAAACCATTAAAGGGACAGTGGACAGTATCGCTGCAGGGGTGACCAACGCCAGCAGCAGCAGCGACTCGAAAGGGATGGCCTCGGTCGACTCCAACCTTGAGTGGGTGCGTCTGGCGCAGCGTGTGCCGGTGCGTATTCGCCTCGACCAGCAGCAGGGCAATCTGTGGCCATCGGGCACCACGGCGACGGTGGTGATCACCGGTAAAGAAGACCGCGATACCAGCCGGGCCAACTTCTTCCAGAAACTGGCTATGCGCCTGCGCGAATTCGGTTAATCGCTATGGGGACATATACCATTGCTCCCCGGCATCTCCGCTTTGCCATTAAGCTTGCATGCGCGGTGGTGCTGGCGCTGTTCGTCGGTTTCCATTTTCAGCTCGAAACACCGCGCTGGGCAGTACTGACGGCAGCGATCGTCGCCGCCGGGCCAGCCTTTGCTGCTGGCGGCGAACCTTACTCGGGCGCGATCCGCTATCGTGGGATGTTGCGAATTGCCGGGACCTTTATTGGCTGTATTGCGGCGCTGATTATCATCATCCTGATGATCCGTGCGCCTCTGCTGATGATGCTGGTTTGCTGCCTGTGGGCCGGGTTTTGTACCTGGATTTCGTCGCTGGTTAAGGTCGAGAACTCCTATGCCTGGGGACTGGCCGGGTACACTGCGCTGATTATCATTATCACCATCCATACCAATCCGATGCTGGCGCCGCAGTTTGCTGTCGAACGCTGTAGCGAAATTGTCATCGGTATTGTCAGCGCTATCGTCGCCGACCTGCTGTTCTCTCCACGTTCGATTAAAAAAGAGATCGACCTTGAGCTGGATAACCTGCTGATTGCGCAATATAAGCTGATGCAGTTATGCGTCGCCCACGGTGAAAAAGAGGAAGTGGATCAGGCGTGGGGCGCGCTGGTGCGTCGCACCACGGCGCTGGAAGGTATGCGCAGTAATCTGATCATGGAATCCTCTCGCTGGGCGAAGGCGAATCAGCGCCTGAAGGCGATCAATACCCTTTCATTAACGCTTATCACCCAGGCTTGCGAGACCTACCTGATTCAGAACTCGCGCCCGGAAATGGTGACGGATGACTACCGTGAGCTGTTCGCCGAGCCGGTGGAGACAGTGCAGGACGTCCACCAGCAGCTGAAGCGTATGCGCCGTTTTCTGACCTGGAAAGGCGAGCATAATACGCCCGTCACCATCTACAGCTGGGTGGGTGCCGCTACGCGCTACTTATTGCTTAAGCGTGGCGTGGTGGGTAACACCAAAATCAGTCGCATTGAAGATAGTGTGCTGCGCGGCGAAGCGGTGGTCAAAGTGGAATCTGCTGAGCGCCACCATGCGATGGTGAACTTCTGGCGTACCTCCGTCTCCTGTATCCTCGGGACGCTGTTCTGGTTGTGGACAGGCTGGACCTCAGGCAGCGGCGCGATGGTGATGATTGCCGTCGTTACCGCGCTGGCGATGCGCCTGCCTAACCCCCGAATGGTGGCGATGGACTTCCTTTATGGCACCCTGGCGGCGTTACCGCTGGGTACCCTGTACTTCCTGGTGATCATGCCGGCGACGCAGCAGAGCATGCTGCTGCTTTGCATCAGCCTGGCGGCGATGGCGTTCTTTATCGGTATCGAAGTGCAGAAAAGGCGTCTCGGATCGCTGGGGGCGCTGGCGAGCACCATTAACATTCTGGTGCTGGATAACCCGATGCAGTTTCAGTTCAGTCAGTTCCTCGACAGTGCTCTGGGGCAGATCGTCGGCTGTTTCCTTGCCCTGATGGTCATTCTCATTGTCAGGGATAATTCTCGGGCCAGAACCGGTCGGGTGCTGTTGAATCAGTTTGTCTCTGCGGCGGTCTCTTCGCTGACAACGAACTCGGCGCGTCGTAAAGAGAACCATCTGCCCGCGCTCTATCAGCAGTTGTTTTTATTGCTCAATAAGTTCCCCGGCGATGTCGCCCGCTTCCGTCTGGCATTGACGTTGATTATTGCCCATCAGCGCCTGCGTGATGCGCCCGTGCCGGTGAACGACGATCTGTCGGCCTTCCATCGACAGCTGCGACGTACCGCAGATCATGTGATCTCCGCCGGGAGTGATGATAAGCGTCGGCGCTACTTTACCCAGCTGCTGGCTGAGCTTGATGTCTATCAGGAGAAGTTGCGGGTCTGGGAGGCTTCGCCCCAGGTGACCGAGCCCGTGCGGCGGCTGGTTGAGATGTTGCACAAGTACCAGCATGTGCTGACCAGCAGTTAACCCCTAAACCGACGCCCAGGCGTCGGTTTTTTTATCGCTATACTTAACGGCGACAGGAAGAGAAGCGGGAGGGGCTGCCATGACCACCTATACGTTTGATTTTGACGAAATCGCCGAACAACAGGATTTCTACCGGGAGTTTTCCCGAACCTTTGAGCTGGCTCAGGATAAGGTCAACAACCTGGATTCACTGTGGGACGCGGTGACTGGTGGGCTGCTGCCATTGCCGCTGGATATTGAGTTTATTCATTTAAACGACAAGCAGCGTCGGCGCTTCGGCGCGCTGATTTTATTATTTGATGAAGCAGAAGAGGAGCTGGAGGGGGAGTTGCGCTTTAACGCCCGGCATAGCTAACGTTCATCTTTTAAACCGAGAAACACGGCTTTGATTTTCAGGATGACGTCATCTGTATCCTGCCGGCCACTAACATTGTGCTGTCGTTCGTGACCAGTGTTGAGCGATAAATGGCTGTTTTCATCAAAAAAGTAGATGAATTTAATACAAAAAGCGCATTATTCATGGTGATTTTTCGGGGATACACTGCCTGAAACGCGATCGCATTTTGTATTTGACCTGCTATTGGCAGGTATTCTCCAGGACTGAATACCATGAAAACCCTTCCTTTGTTATTCACCAGCGGCCTGATGCTGGGCACCATGTCTGCGACAGCCTACGCTGCGGAACTCCCTGGTTATGCTGATGGTGCGCAGGTTATTCACGTGGACCAGACTCGTGGCCGTATCGACACATTCAATGGCGTGGTTTATGGCCAGGTTAAAAACGCGGTCTCTGTGCGTCAGATGCATATGTCTTTGCTGGTGCCGCGCAATCACGATCTAAAGCCCGCCATTGTCTACTTCCCTGGTGGCGGCTTTACCAGCGCGGCATGGGATAAATTTATCGAAATGCGCATGGCGCTGGCGGAAGCCGGATTTGTCGTCGCAGCGGCGGAATACCGCACGGTACCAGACACGTTTCCGGCGCCGGTTGTCGATGGTAAAGCGGCTATCCGCTACTTGCGCGCCCACGCGGCGGAATATGGCATTGATCCTAAACGTATCGGCGTGTTGGGCGATTCTGCTGGCGGCTATATGGCGCAGATGATGGCGCTGACGCACGGCGAGAAAGCCTGGGAGCAGGGCGATTTTCTCGACCAGTCTTCCGATGTCCAGGCCGCAGCGACGCTATATGGCATCTCTAATCTATTGAATATTGGTGAAGGCTTCCCACCAGAGGTTCAGCACGTGCACGCCTCGCCGGCCGTGACGGAGGCGCTCCTGGTCCATGGCAGCGCTTTTCGCGACTGGCCTGGCGCGGCTATCGGCAGTGACCGGCAAAAAGCGCTCAATGCCAGCCCGATGGGGCATATCTCTCGTAACGAACCGCCAATGTTGATTATGCATGGCAGCGCTGACACCCTGGTTTCACCTGTCCAAAGCGCGCAGTTATATAAGGCATTAAAAGCGGAAGGTAATAAGGCAGACTATGTACTGGTCGAAGGCGCTGAACATGGCGACGATAGCTGGTATCAGAAGCCGGTTATCGATCGCGTGGTCAACTGGTTTAAAGCGACGCTCGGCGCGCCGGTTCACACTGCCAACGGGACGAAAGATAAGGACGCCAATCTGTAAATCGCTGTTCCGTTATGGAAGCGGAACGCATTGTTCGGACGGGTCTGGCGATGAACCAAAAAAAAGCCCCCGGCAGGCGGGGGCAAGTCGTCGAAATAAGACGACGAGGGTTTATTTGTACAGCTCAGCGGTGGCGTGCCAGCTATCGCCGGTACGTGCTTCAATAATACGGTAGCTGCTGGCGCCTTCTTTCTCGGCTTTAGCGGCCAGCTCCTGACGCATGTCCATTGGCGCACTACCTACCTGGGATACGGAGATGGTGCCCATGGACTGCAGGTTTTGTGCTTGTTCAGCGTTAACTTGCTGAACGGCCGCGCTTGCGCCGAAAGAGAGAACGGAAGCCAGGCCAAGGGATGCGATGATCATTGCGCGTTTCATAATCTTTACTCCAGTCTTTGTTTTGCCGCGGCGGGGGATGTATGCGCCCAGGCCGCGGTAGAGAATCTGTGTCGGGTTAGTCGTTGACGAACTACAACTTATTTATAAAGCTCAGCGGTGGCATGCCAGTGGTCGCCAGTGCGGGCTTCGATAATGCGATAAGAAGAAGCCCCTTCTTCCTGCGCTTTCTTGTTCAGCATTTCATGCATATCCATCGGGGAAGAGGCTACCGCGCCGACGGAAACTGTGCCGATGGCCTCGCGGCCCTGGGCTTGCTCGCTGTTGATAACGTCAGCGGCAAAAGCGCCAAACGACACGACGGACAGGATGCTGAGTGCTGCTACAGTGGTTTTGATTTTCATGATGTTCACCTCGTCGAATCTTTTTGTTGAGGGTCTTTGTTTCGTGACCCTCATCACAAAACCAAGTATACACTAATCACCAAAAATATTAATACCATGCTAATTGTTTTGCGCGTTAATAGTTACAATGAATTGCGCTTTTTATAACCTATAAGAATTAAAAATGACAACTTATCCGCAGTGATAAGATTTATTTCTAATAAAATCATAAAGGTATGCGAATTTGATCTTTTGTGCGTTTTAGGCGTTTCCCTTAAGTAAAAGAACGTATAGACGCGTTAAATCACACAAAATGTTAAGTAATTGTTGGATTGAGGGGCGTGAGAGAGAAAGAAAGGGGAGTCGCCCTCTGACGATTGCCAGAGGGGAATACTCAGAGTTCCTGTTCGAACAGGACCAGGATGGCGTCGTGCAGATCTTTCACCGTAAAGCCGCGCGCAGGGGTGGTGAAGATGGTGTCATCCCCGGCGATGCTGCCGAGAATACCTTCCGCCTTGCCCAGCGAGTCGAGAAGACGGGCAATCAGCTGCGCCGCGCCGGGGCTGGTGTGAATCACCACGACGGCATCGTTATAGTCGATATCCAGCACCAGATTTTTCAGCGGGCTGGAGGTGGTCGGCACGCCAAGCTCAGCAGGCAGGCAATAGACCATTTCCATTTTGGCGTTACGGGTACGAACCGCGCCAAATTTGGTGAGCATGCGGGAGACCTTCGATTGGTTGATATTCTCGAAGCCTTCTTCCTGCAGCGCCTGGACGATCTCACCCTGCGAGCTGAATTTTTCTTCTTTAAGCAGCGCTTTAAACGCTTTAACCAGTTCTTCTTGTTTTGCCGAACTTCGCATAAGTCACCCAGATTATGGTGGTAAAAACAACATCATTATGCATAACCGTGAATTTTTATGCAAATAATCCGCAACGGGATAGGTCAATAATGTTATGAAGGGGGCATATTTTAGCAAAAAAACCATATAAGGAACATGTTCACATCACAACGCTTAAAGCCATGTAAAAGTAAATGAAATGTTATTGAGTTGGTGTTGTTTTGCGCAACTGGCTGGGTGTATTGTAACCAACAGTCGATCCGGTACTTCGCTTTGCTGGATGGTCAGTCAGGAAGCATAAAGTGCGCCGCTGTTCTATTGCTACGCACAATAATGCATTCTTCAGCCATAATCATTGTAATTGTTCATCTTGTGAATTAAGGTCCAGGCGACGGAATAACGAAAGACTAAATTAACCATAATAAGGAGTTTAGGATGAAAGTTGCAGTCCTTGGCGCCGCCGGTGGTATCGGCCAGGCGCTTGCCCTACTACTTAAGACCCAACTGCCTTCAGGTTCAGAGCTCTCGTTGTACGACATCGCTCCGGTTACGCCGGGCGTGGCGGTAGATCTAAGTCATATCCCCACAGATGTAAAAATTAAAGGATTTTCCGGTGAAGATGCTACCCCGGCGCTGGAAGGCGCTGATGTGGTGCTGATCTCCGCGGGCGTAGCGCGTAAGCCCGGCATGGATCGTTCCGACCTGTTTAATGTGAATGCCGGCATCGTTAAGAACCTGGTGCAGCAGATTGCCAAAACCTGCCCACAGGCCTGCATCGGTGTTATCACCAACCCGGTGAATACCACCGTGGCTATCGCCGCCGAAGTGCTGAAAAAAGCCGGCGTGTACGATAAAAACAAGCTGTTCGGCGTCACCACGCTGGACATTATCCGCTCCAATACCTTTGTCGCTGAGCTGAAAGGTAAATCGGCAACCGAGGTGGAAGTCCCGGTCATTGGTGGTCACTCCGGCGTCACCATTCTGCCATTATTGTCGCAGATCCCGGGCGTCAGCTTCAGCGATCAGGAAGTGGCCGATCTGACTAAACGCATTCAAAATGCCGGTACCGAAGTCGTGGAAGCGAAAGCGGGCGGTGGGTCGGCGACGTTGTCGATGGGTCAGGCGGCTGCGCGCTTTGGTCTCTCTCTGGTTCGCGCGATGCAGGGAGAGAAAGGTGTGGTGGAGTGCGCCTACGTGGAAGGCGACGGCCACTATGCGCGTTTCTTCTCCCAGCCGCTGCTGCTGGGGAAAAACGGCGTGGAAGAGCGACAGTCTATCGGCAAACTCAGCGCCTTTGAGCAGCAGGCGCTGGAAGGCATGCTGGACACCCTGAAGAAAGATATCGCGCTCGGCGAAGACTTCGTCAACAAGTAACCTCGCACGTGCAAAAAAGCCGGAACCGTTGTTCCGGCTTTTTATTGCCTCACTTTTCGCCTCCATGCGCCAGCGGTCGGGCAAATCTGCTAAAATCCCCCGCGTTTTAAGCCACCAGCCATGAGGACAGCGTGAAAAAGATCGAAAGAAAACAGACCCGGGACCAAATCGCGCAGATGATTCGTTATCAGATCCTCTCCGGCGCCATGAAACCTGGGGAGGAACTGACTCAGGAGAACATCGCGGAACAATTGGGACTTTCACGTATGCCGGTTAGGGAAGCGCTACAGTCCCTTGAACAGGAAGGATTTCTGGTGCGCTTGCCTAACCGACATATGCAGGTCTCCACGCTGGCCGTCGAGGATGTGAGCCATATTTTTCGCGTCATCGCGGTGATGGCTGCGGAACTGTTTGCCCTCGTGCCGGCAAATCAGGGGGAATTACTTCGCGCGCGGGCGCAGGAGCTGGCGCGTGCTGGCGATAACGCCGGTGAACTGGCGTTTCATCAGTTGCTGATTTCCTATCTTGATAACCGCTATCTGGCAAAGGCGTATCAGCAATTTTTGGATGGTTATATTTCCTATGTCATTCTGTACCTGAAAGAGGATGGCCAGGAGTCGGCGCAGATCCTGAACGAACTGGCGAGCGCCATTGGCCATGGCGAAGGCGAAAAAATTGCTCAGGCAACACAGCGTTATTTCCTTATGCTTGCGGAGATAATGCGTCAACATATGAAGGATTGGGAAAGTGCAGAAGCCTAAATTAGGGAAAATTAAGCTTCTTTCCGCGAAGGAGCAGGTGGCGGCGGTTTTGCGTAAAGCGATCCTTTCGCGGGATTTAGTGGAAGGGCAGGAAATTACCCTTGAAGGGATTGCCAAAATGGTTGGCGTTTCCAGCATGCCGGTACGTGAAGCGTTTCAGATTTTAGCCGCCGATGGTCTGATTCAAGTGCGGCCGAATAAAGGTGCGGTGGTGCTGGGGATTAATGAGCAGACTATCCGCGAGCATTACGAAATTCGCGCTGTACTGGAAAGTGAAGCGGTGGCGAAAGCTTCTCGTCCAGGGACCGATATTTCACGCATCGCTCAGGTTCACTATGCCGCAGAGAAGGCGCTGGCAGACAATAATTCTGCTGAATATTCCGACCTGAACCAGGCCTTCCACATGGAGATCTGGAACGCGGCGGGAAATGAAAAAATGAAGATGCTGCTCTGCAACATGTGGAACGGACTGTCGATGGGGCACAAGGTGACCGAAGAAGAGTACGCCGTCATTTCCCTCCGTGAACATAAAGCGATCTTACAAGCGCTTGAGCAGCATAACGAAGCGCTGGCCCGTCAGCGAATGCATGAGCATATCATCCGCTCGATGGAGAATATGCTCACGCGTTACCTGCCCGATCCTGCTCCCTGACCGGATCGATCGCCAGCGAATAGCTGGCGTTTGTTATATTTATCAACGTTATTAATTCCTCAACGTGACGATCTGCGCAGGATCTTGATGTAGATCTCATTGCGCGATCATTCCACAAAAACGCATTGACTTACTTTTTGCATGGGAATAATTTCTCCTTCGTCAATATTGGATACAATATCATATATCATTGATATGAATAATTATAAGTATGGAACCGATTACCATCACCCTATGTTTGCTGGTGTTCGCTATCGTCATGTTCGTCTGGGAGAAAGTGCCGCTGGCAGTGACTTCCATGGTGGTTTGTGTGGCGTTAGTGGTCACTGGCGTATTGGATCTGAAGCAGGCCTTTGCCGGTTTTATCGACAGCAATGTCATTCTTTTTGTCGCCATGTTCGTCGT
Source organism: Klebsiella sp. RC2 (assembly GCF_014192815.1). Classification (NCBI taxonomy): domain Bacteria; kingdom Pseudomonadati; phylum Pseudomonadota; class Gammaproteobacteria; order Enterobacterales; family Enterobacteriaceae; genus Klebsiella; species Klebsiella sp. RC2. The sequence continues at coordinate 38,504 of NZ_JACHYL010000010.1, forward strand.
CGGCGGGGCGTTATTTGAAACCGGGATGGCCAATAAAGTCGGCGGGGTGATCACTCACTTCGCCAAAACCGAAAAACAGCTGATTTTCACCATCATGGTGGTGGTCGGCGTGATGTCGGGCTTTCTTTCCAACACCGGTACGGCGGCGGTGCTGATCCCGGTCGTCATTGGCGTGGCCGCCAAATCGGGATTTTCCCGCTCGCGTCTGCTGATGCCGCTGGTGTTTGCTGCCGCGCTGGGCGGCAACCTGTCGCTGATTGGCGCCCCGGGCAACCTGATCGCGCAATCGGCCTTACAGAACATCGGCAGCGGCTTCGGTTTCTTTGAGTATGCGAAAGTGGGTCTACCGATGCTGGTCTGCGGCATCCTCTATTTCCTGACCATCGGCTATAAGTTTTTGCCCAATAATCCAAACAGCGGGGAAGTGGGCTGCGTCGGCGAACAGCGGGATTACAGCCACGTTCCACGCTGGAAGCAGATCCTGTCCCTGGTGGTGTTGATCGCCACGATCCTCGGCATGATTTTCGAAAAACAGACCGGCATTAGCCTGGCGGTGGCCGGCTGTATCGGTGCCCTGGTGCTGGTGGTTACCGGGGTACTGACGGAAAAGCAAGCTTACAAGGCCATTGATTCACAGACTATTTTTATCTTCGGCGGCACTCTGGCGCTGGCAAAGGCGCTGGAAATGACCGGGGCGGGCAAGCTGGTGGCTGACCAGGTTATCGGTCTACTGGGCAACAACTCCTCGCCGTTCATGCTGCTGGTGGTGGTCTTTGCCCTCTCCGTGGTGATGACCAACTTTATGTCCAATACCGCCACCGTCGCGCTGTTGGTGCCGGTGAGCCTGTCGATTGCCGCCGGTATGGGCGCCGATCCGCGTGCGGTGCTGATGGCGACGGTGATTGGCAGCTCCTGCGCCTATGCGACGCCGATCGGGATGCCCGCCAATATGATGGTGCTGTCGGCCGGGGGCTATAAGTTCGTCGATTACGCCAAATCCGGCATCCCTCTGATTATCGTTTCCACCATTGTCAGCCTGATCCTGCTGCCAATCCTTTTCCCTTTTCATCCGTAACTTACGGACGCTGTTCTGACTAAGGAGCCTTTATGAGCAAAAGCGAACAGATATCCCGCATGACCGACATCATGGCCAGATTTGTGGGATATACCGGCAAAGTATTGCCTGATGACGTCACGGCAAAACTAAAAGAGTTGCATAAGAAAGAGACCAGCCAGCTGGCGGACGTCATCTTTACCACCATGATTGAAAACCAGCGTCTGGCGAAAGAGCTGGATCGTCCCTCCTGCCAGGATACCGGCGTGATCCAGTTTCTGGTGGAGTGCGGCGCCAACTTTCCGCTGATCGGCGAACTGGAAGCGCTGCTGCGCGAATCGGTGATCAAAGCCACCGTCGACTCCCCGCTGCGTCATAACAGCGTCGAGACCTTTGATGAATACAACACCGGTAAAAACGTCGGTAAAGGTACGCCGACGGTCTTCTGGGAGATCGTTCCCAATTCCGATCAGTGCAGCATATACACCTATATGGCTGGCGGCGGCTGCTCGCTGCCGGGTAAAGCGATGGTGTTAATGCCTGGCGCTGGCTATGAAGGGGTGACCCGCTTTGTGCTGGATGTGATGACCAGCTATGGCCTGAACGCCTGTCCGCCATTGCTGGTTGGCGTTGGGGTGGCAACGTCGGTGGAAACCGCGGCGCTGCTGTCGAAGAAAGCGCTGATGCGCCCGATTGGCTCGCACAATGATAACGAACGGGCGGCATCGCTGGAAAAAATGCTCGAAGACGGCATCAACAAAATCGGTCTGGGCCCGCAGGGGATGTCCGGCAATACCTCCGTGATGGGCGTCAATATCGAAAATACCGCACGCCATCCTTCCACCATTGGCGTGGCGGTCAACGTCGGCTGCTGGTCGCACCGCAAAGGACATATCGTTTTCGATAAAGACCTGAACTACACCATTACGTCTCACACAGGAGTGGCATTCTGATGGCTAAAAAAATACTCACTACGCCCATTAAAGATGAAGATTTAGCTGATATTAAAGCGGGCGATATCATTTATCTCAACGGCCATATTGTGACCTGTCGCGATGTGGCTCATCGTCGCTTAATTGAGGGCGGGCGTGAATTACCGGTCAATGTTGCCGGTGGCGCGATATTGCATGCCGGGCCGATTGTGCGACCGATTAAAGGTTCGGAAGATAAATTTGAAATGGTCTCCGTTGGGCCGACCACCAGTATGCGCATGGAGAAATTTGAAAAAGAGTTTATTGCCAGGACTGGCGTGAAATTAATCGTTGGTAAAGGCGGTATGGGGAAGGGAACTGAAGAGGGTTGCGCCGAGCATAAAGCCTTGCACTGCGTGTTCCCGGCCGGCTGCGCGGTCGTCGCCGCGGTCTGCGTGGAAGAAATCGAAGATGCGCAGTGGCGTGATTTAGGGATGCCGGAAACCTTATGGGTATGTCGGGTGAAAGAGTTCGGGCCGTTAATTGTCTCAATCGATACCCACGGCAATAACCTGTTTGAGCAGAATAAAGTGATCTTTAATCAGCGCAAAGACATTGTCGCCGATGAAATCTGCAAACATGTGAGCTTCATTAAATAACCCCGATTGAATATATAGCGCAGTAATGGCAGCGGCAGCTGACTGCTAAACAGAGGCTTCTGACCAGGCGGTCCGGGGAAATCCACTCGGCTAACGCGGTCTGCTGTTAGCCATTATTGCGCCCCCTCCCAAAGGCTATTTTATGACTAACAATGCCGTCCTGTTAGGCGAAGGCTTCACCCTGATGTTTCTCGGCATGGGCTTTGTGCTGGTGTTCCTGCTGCTGCTCATCTTTGCCATCCGGGGAATGTCCCTCGCCGTCAACCGCCTGTTTCCCGAGCCGCCTGCCGCCCCCAAACCGGCCCCGGCCGCGCCCGCCGACGACTTCGCCCGCTTAAAGCCGGCGATTGTCGCCGCCATTCACCACCATCGCCGTCTTCACCCTTAATTCACGGAGGAATTTATGACCGTTGCCATTACCGATGTCGTCCTGCGCGACGCCCACCAGTCCCTGTTCGCCACCCGTCTGCGTCTCGACGATATGCTCCCCATCGCCGCTCAGCTGGATGACGTCGGCTACCGCTCGCTGGAGTGCTGGGGCGGCGCCACCTTTGACGCCTGCATCCGCTTCCTCGGCGAGGACCCGTGGGTCCGCCTGCGCGAGCTGAAAAAGGCGATGCCGAAGACCCCGCTGCAGATGCTGCTCCGCGGCCAGAACCTGCTCGGCTACCGCCACTACGCCGATGACGTGGTGGAGCGCTTCGTGGAGCGCGCCGTCAAAAACGGCATGGACGTCTTCCGCGTCTTCGACGCCATGAACGACCCGCGCAACATGCAGGCCGCCCTGCAGGCGGTCCGCCGCCACGGCGCCCACGCCCAGGGTACGCTTTCGTACACCACCAGCCCGGCGCACACCCTGCAGACCTGGCTCGACCTCACCGAACAGCTGCTGGAGACCGGCGTTGACTCCGTCGCCATCAAGGACATGTCCGGCATTCTGACGCCGGGGGCCGCCTTTGAGCTGGTCAGCGAAATCAAGAAGCGCTACGACGTCACCCTGCACCTGCACTGTCATGCCACCACCGGGATGGCGGAGATGGCGCTGCTGAAGGCCATTGAAGCCGGGGTCGACGGCGTCGACACCGCCATCTCCTCGATGAGCGCCACCTACGGCCACCCGGCCACCGAGGCGCTGGTCGCCACCCTCGCCGGCACGCCGTACGACACCGGCCTCAATATCCACAAGCTGGAGAGCATTGCGGCGTACTTCCGCGAGGTGCGTAAGAAGTACCACGCCTTCGAAGGCCAGCTGAAGGGCACCGACAGCCGTATCCTGGTGGCCCAGGTTCCGGGCGGGATGCTCACCAACCTCGAAAGCCAGCTGAAGCAGCAGAGCGCCGCCCACCGTCTGGATGAGGTACTGGCGGAAATCCCCCGCGTGCGCGAGGACCTCGGCTTCATCCCGCTGGTGACCCCGACCTCGCAGATTGTCGGCACCCAGGCGGTGCTCAACGTCCTGACCGGCGAGCGCTACAAAACCATCGCGAAGGAGACCGCCGGTATCCTGAAGGGTGAGTACGGCCGCACCCCGGCGCCGGTGAACGCCGCCCTGCAGGCGCGGGTGCTCGAGGGCGCTGACCCGGTGACCTGCCGCCCGGCCGACCTGCTGAAGCCGGAGCTGGCGCAGCTGGAAGCCGACGTCAGACGTCAGGCGCAGGAGAAAGGCATCACCCTTGCCGAAAACGCCATCGACGACGTGCTCACCGTGGCCCTGTTCCCGCAGCCCGGCCTGAAGTTCCTCGAAAACCGCCACAACCCGGCAGCCTTTGAGCCGGTACCGCAGGCGGAAGCCGCGCAGCCGCTGGCAAAAGCAGAAAAACCAGCCGCCTCCGGTATCTACACCGTGGAAGTGGAAGGCAAAGCCTTTGTGGTCAAAGTCAGCGACGGCGGCGACGTCAGCCAGCTCAGCGCCGCGCCTGCTGCCGCCCCGGCTCCGGCCGGCGCCGGCACCCCGGTGACCGCCCCGCTGGCGGGCACTATCTGGAAGGTGCTGGCCGCGGAAGGCCAGACGGTGTCCGAAGGCGAGGTGCTGCTGATTCTGGAAGCCATGAAGATGGAGACCGAAATCCGCGCCGCGCAGGCCGGGACCGTGCGCGGTATCGCGGTGAAAGCCGGCGACGCGGTGGCGGTCGGCGACACTCTGCTGCAGCTGGCGTAAGGACGAGGAGCGGAAATGGAAAGTCTGAACGCCCTGATTCAGGGCATGGGGCTGATGCACCTCGGCGCCGGCCAGGCCATCATGCTGCTGGTCAGCCTGCTGCTGCTGTGGCTGGCGATTGCGAAGAAGTTCGAGCCGTTACTGCTGCTGCCGATTGGCTTCGGCGGCCTGCTGTCGAACATCCCGGAGGCCGGGCTGGCGCTCACCGCCCTGGAGAGCCTGCTGGCCCACCACGACCCGGCGCAGCTGGCGGTGATTGCCGCGAAGCTCCACTGCGCGCCGGACGTCCACGCCATTAAGGAGGCGCTGGCGCTGGCCCTGCCGTCGGTGCAGGGGCAGATGGAGACGCTGGCGGTGGACATGGGCTACTCCGCCGGGGTGCTGGCCATCTTCTATAAGGTGGCGATTGGCTCAGGCATTGCGCCGCTGGTCATCTTTATGGGCGTTGGGGCAATGACCGATTTCGGCCCGCTGCTGGCCAACCCGCGCACCCTGCTGCTGGGGGCGGCGGCGCAGTTCGGGATCTTCGCCACCGTGCTCGGGGCGCTGACGCTGAACTACTTCGGCATCATCAGCTTCACCCTGCCGCAGGCGGCGGCCATCGGCATCATCGGCGGCGCCGACGGCCCGACGGCGATTTACCTGTCGGGCAAGCTGGCGCCGGAGCTGCTGGGGGCCATCGCGGTGGCGGCCTACTCCTATATGGCGCTGGTGCCGCTGATCCAGCCGCCGATCATGAAGGCGCTGACCAGCGACAGGGAGCGGAAAATTCGCATGGTGCAGCTGCGCACGGTAAGTAAGCGGGAGAAGATCCTGTTCCCGGCGGTGCTGTTGCTGCTGGTGGCGCTCCTGCTGCCGGACGCCGCGCCGCTGCTGGGGATGTTCTGCTTCGGCAACCTGATGCGCGAGAGCGGCGTGGTGGAGCGGCTGAGCGATACGGTGCAGAACGCGCTGATCAACATCGTGACCATCTTCCTCGGGCTGTCGGTGGGGGCCAAGCTGGTGGCGGACAAGTTCCTGCAGCCGCAGACGCTGGGGATCCTGGTGCTGGGGGTGATCGCCTTCTGCGTGGGCACCGCGGCCGGGGTGCTGATGGCGAAGCTGATGAACGTGTTCAGCCGGCACAAAATCAACCCGCTGATCGGCTCGGCGGGGGTGTCGGCGGTGCCGATGGCGGCGCGGGTGTCGAACAAAGTGGGTCTGGAAGCGGACGGGCAGAACTTCCTGCTGATGCACGCCATGGGCCCGAACGTGGCCGGGGTGATCGGCTCGGCGATCGCCGCCGGGGTGATGCTCAAGTACGTGCTGGCGATGTAGGCCAGCCTGTTCCCGCGGCTGGCATACCGGCCGCGGAGATTTCTCATAAGGAGACGGTGATGAATGAAGCCATAGCATGCTGTCCGGAAAACCGGACATCAACACGGGAGGCGGTGGTTGACGCCATGCTGGCGTCAGGCGATGAACTTGCACAACTGCAGCCGGCGCTGAACCTGCTTTCGCCCCCGCTGAACGCCACGCCTGGTGAAGCGCTGCTGGCCAGCTGTTATGAGGCCGGCGCTGACCATAACGCTGACGAGGCGACACGGGCGGTGATCGCCTTACCGGCGGCGGTCGTGCGCTCTGCGACGCCCTCGCTGCAGCGCAGCGGTCTGCTGTGCATGGCGGCCGGGGCGCTCAGCGCCCGGCAACTTCCGCTGACGCACAACCGGCTGTGCGACGTGGCGGGGCAGTTCGCCCGCGCTATTCCTGAAGGCGATGAAGAGGCGGGCAGTGGATTTTATACCGTGCGCAGCGTGTCCCTGCCCGTTTACCGGCGGCTGCGGCGGGATAACCATTCGCACAGCGTCTGTCTGCAGCAGGCGCTGCTGCATTTGCTGGCCTGGAAGAGTGAGTCGCCCTGGGCGCGGCAGCAGGCGCAGCGCCTGCTCTGGCAGGGTGGCGTGCTGGGTGAGAAGGGGGAATTTGCGCTACTGACGCTGGATGATGAGCTTCGCGAGCGACAGATAGTCTGGCCCGGGCTGAGATCGCTGCTGGCGGTGACCGGGTTTCTGGTCAGATTCCCGGCCGGTCCGGTATTTAGCGATTAACGAGGCTCCCCAAACGGGGAGCCGTTTAGTTGGTGGCCGGGTATTCCTGAACGGCGATATGGAGCGTAATTTTCTTATCATCACGCATGATGACTACCGGAATTTCCGATCCCGGGCGGATCTCGGCCACCTGATCCATCGTCTCCAGTGCAGAAACCGCAGGTTTGTCATTCACGGAGATGATCACGTCGTTGGCGCGGATCCCGGCTTGTGCTGCGGGGCCATCAGGCGCCACATCGTTAACCACGATCCCCTGGATCTGATCGATCCCGCCGCCCTGTGCGTGCAGCGGGGCGATCTCCCGGCCGCTAATGCCGATATAGCCGCGGATCACCCGGCCATCCCGGATCAACTTATCCATAATTTTGGTCGCTAACTGGAACGGGATCGCAAAGCCAATGCCTTCCGGCGTTTCGCCGTCATTGCTCTTGTCAAAGGAGAGGGTGTTAATCCCCATCAGCTCGCCGAGGGAGTTCACCAGCGCCCCACCCGAGTTACCGTGGTTAATCGAGGCGTCAGTTTGCAGGAAGTTCTGGCGGCCGGTCGGGTTGAGGCCAATGCGCCCTGTGGCGCTGATGATCCCCTGAGTGATGGTCTGCCCCAGGTTATAGGGGTTGCCAATCGCCAGGACGACATCGCCAATATGCGGCGTGCGTTTCGGGTTGATCGGGATCACCGGCAGCCCGCCGGTGGCGTTGATCTTCAGCACGGCGAGGTCAGTCAGGGTGTCGGATCCGACCAGCAGCGCTTCGAAGACGCGGCCGTCCTGCAGTGCGACAATGATCTGATCGGCATCATTGATAACATGCTTGTTGGTCAGGATATAGCCGCGCTGATCCATGATCACCCCGGAGCCAAGCGTCAGCTGATTATGGCTGGTGCTGTTCAGGGCGCGGTTATAGACGTTCACCACGGCGGGCGCCGCGCGGCGTACGGCGGCGTTATAGCTCACAGGGGAGTCGTCTGCCGTATCGTTTTGGGTGGTCGGCGTCAGCTGCCACTGGCGCAGCGATGGCATCAGGGCCAGCAGCAGTCCCCCGACAATCAAACCGATGAGTATCGAACGTAATAACTTTCCAGGCATGATGCAAATATCGTTAATGAATGGTCAGACGCAGCATAGCATGAGTTGTCCGGACATCGCACATGGCGGCGATGTCCGGGAAGACAATCAGCGTAGCAGCAGATAGATGCTTTCGTTGCCGCGGATCACATTCAGGGCGATGACCGGCGGTTTGCCTTCAAGCACTTTGCGCAGTTCGGCAATCGAATGAATACGTTCCCGGTTAAGGCCAATGATAATGTCATCCTTATGCAGGCCGACCTGGGCGGCGGCGCTGCCTTTATCGACATTATCGATCACCACGCCTTTGGTACCGTCCTTCATCTGACCATCGCTGAACGAGGCTCCCTGCAGGGCAGGGATAATCAGCTCGGCGCTGGCGGTGGAGGAGGTGCTCTTATCCAGCGTCACTTCGACATCGACCGGTTTTCCGTCGCGCAGCAGGCCAAGTTTGACCTTGGTCCCCGGTTCGGTGGTGGCGATGCGCGAGCGCAGTTCGGCAAAACTGTTCAGCGGCTTGCCGTTCAGACTGACAATGACGTCGCCGGATTTGATCCCTGCTTTGGCGGAACCGGAGTTTGGTAACACTTCACTGACGAAGGCGCCGCGCTGAACGTCGAGATTCATCGCCTTAGCGATATCGGCGCTCATTTCCATGCCTTTAATGCCCAGCAGGCCGCGCTTGATTTCGCCAAACTGAATGAGCTGGTCGGCGAGGGTTTTCGCCATGTTGCTTGGAATGGCGAAGCCGATACCGATGCTACCGCCGCCCGGCGCCAGGATCGCGGTGTTGATCCCGATAAGCTCGCCGTTGAGGTTCAACAGCGCGCCGCCGGAGTTACCGCGGTTAATCGAGGCATCGGTCTGGATGAAATTCTCCAGCCCTTCCAGGTTCAGGCCGCTGCGGCCAAGGGCAGAGATAATGCCGGAGGTGGCGGTCTGGCCAAGGCCGAACGGGTTGCCGACGGCGACGGCGAAGTCGCCGACGCGGAGTTTATCGGAGTCAGCAATGGCGATTTGCGTCAGGTTCGCCGGCTTGATCAGCTGCAGCAGAGCGATATCGCTCTGTTCATCGCTGCCGACCAGTTTGGCATCAAATTCACGGCCATCGTTCAGCTGGACGCTGATCTTCTGCGCCTGATTGATGACGTGATTATTGGTTAGCACGTAGCCTTTCGCTGCGTCGATGATGACGCCGGAGCCGAGCCCTTCAAACGGCTGCGCCTGCTCCTGCGGGGCGTTATCACCAAAATATTTCTTCAGCTCTTCCGGCATATTGAGCGTCGGCGAGGCGGTGCCTTCCACCTGCACGCTGACCACCGCTGGCAGGACCTTTTCCAGCATCGGCGCCAGGCTCGGTAACGCGCCCTGGCCGGGCACCTGAGTCGGTAAGGATGCTGCTGCCGGAGGCAGGGCCGACAACGATAACCCAATGCTTAACGCTAACGCACTCAACAGCAAAGTCTGTTTCTTCATTAGATGCTGGCTCTCGTAACCTGAGGTGTATGGAAAAACGTCCTGAATAACCTGATGTTATTGAATTTTTGCACAGGTAACAATGTGGGTACTGGTTTAAATTGTAGCCGGGAAGTGGGGGAAGGAGCGGGCGCGGTGGGCGCGCCCGGAGATATTTTATCAGACGCGATCAGTTAATCTCGTTTTGCGCCACCGCGCAGTAAACCGGATGCGCCTTCAGAGTAGTCGCGCGGCATCTGGACCGGCGCCTGATCGTTGCTGGCTTCAGACTCTTCCAGACGGTTGCGGAACGGGTTGGCGTCTGCCATAGAGTCCGGCAGCAGGTTGTTAGAGCTTTTCGCCATATGCTGATACAGCTGACGATAGTCATGCGCCATGTTATCCAGCAACTCGGCGCTGCGCGCGAAGTGGCTGACCAGCTCTTCACGGTATTCTTCAAGCTCGGCTTTATTCTTTTCCAGTTCGAACTGCAGCGCCTGCTGCTGGCGCAGTTTGCGGTTGCCGAAACGCATGGCGACGGCACCAATAATGATACCGACGACTAACCCAATTAGCGCGTATTCCCAGGTCATGAACATCTCCCGTTGTTTTGTGGTTCCGTAGGGTGGCTCTTAGGCTCTCCGCCTGCGCCCGATAGTGCCACTATAACCGCTAATTCCACAGAAGTGGAATCCTGGCGTATCATCGCGTAGTGTAGAACGGCCTTTTTTTCGTCAATCGTGAGCTTCGGCATTACGGTTTTCAAGGAATAACAATTAGATCATGCAAAGCCTGTCTCCAACATCGCGTTACCTTTTAGCCCTGAAAGAGGGCAGCCATCAACCCGACGACGTCCAGCAAGAAGCGGTGAGCCGCCTTGATACCATTTACCAGGAACTGCAGACTCAGCCCGCGCCCGTCGCGTCAGGCGGCGGTTTGCGCGCGAAATTCGGCAAACTGCTGGGTAAGCGCGAACCGGCTGCCGAGGCGGCGCCTGTCCGCGGCCTGTATATGTGGGGCGGCGTGGGGCGGGGAAAAACCTGGCTGATGGACCTGTTTTACCAGAGCCTGCCGGGCGAGCGTAAGCAGCGCCTGCATTTCCATCGCTTCATGCTGCGCGTGCACGAAGAGCTGACCACCCTGCAGGGACATAGCGACCCGCTGGAGATTGTCGCCGACCGTTTCAAGGCGGAAGCGGATGTGCTCTGTTTTGACGAGTTTTTCGTCTCTGATATTACCGATGCCATGCTGTTAGGCGGGTTGATGAAAGCCCTGTTTGCCCGCGGCATCACCCTGGTCGCCACTTCCAATATTCCGCCGGATGAGCTCTATCGCAATGGCCTGCAACGGGCCCGTTTTCTGCCGGCGATCGACGCCATCAAGCAGCATTGCGATATTATGAACGTCGATGCCGGCATCGATTATCGTCTGCGTACGCTGACGCAGGCGCACCTGTGGCTGTCGCCACTGAACAGCGAAACCCGCGAACAGATGGATAAACTGTGGCTGGCGCTGGCCGGGGCGCCGCGCGCTGCTGCCGGGCCGACGCTGGAGATCAATCACCGCGAGCTGCCCACGCTTGGCGTCGAAAACCAGACGCTGGCGGCGTCGTTCGCCACGCTGTGTGTGGATGCCCGTAGCCAGCATGACTATATTGCCCTCTCCCGTCTGTTCCACACCGTGATGCTGCTCGACGTGCCGGTGATGACCGCGCAGCTGGAGAGCGAAGCGCGGCGCTTTATCGCCCTGGTGGATGAGTTCTATGAGCGCCACGTGAAGCTGGTGGTCAGCGCCGCGGTGCCGCTGTACGACATTTATCAGGGAGAGCGGCTGAAGTTTGAGTTCCAGCGCTGTCTGTCGCGTCTGCAGGAGATGCAGAGCGAAGAGTATCTCAAGCGTCCGCATATGCCCTGACAGGGCGCTTTTTCCCGACGGATTGAGAGCCGGAAGACCACCCCGGGGCCTGCCTGAAAAATCTCATAAAGGGGTCGATCTTTGACCCCGACTTCTCTATAATCTTGCGACCCCACGTTACGAGAAGGTTTTTTTCCCGAAACTTTCTATGCGCCGGCATAGGCTATTCGAAGGGGTAGGTTTGCTGGACAATGTCGTGTGAACCTCAACTGACTAAACGTTTGGGTGTTCACCAACGTGTAACTTATTATTTGGGTAAGCTTTTAATGAAAACTTTTACAGCTAAACCAGAAACCGTAAAACGCGACTGGTATGTTGTTGACGCGACCGGTAAAACTCTGGGCCGTCTGGCTACTGAACTGGCTCGTCGCCTGCGCGGTAAGCATAAAGCGGAATACACTCCGCACGTTGATACCGGTGATTACATCATCGTTCTGAACGCAGAAAAAGTTGCTGTAACCGGCAACAAGCGCGAAGACAAAATGTACTACCACCACACCGGCCACATCGGTGGTATCAAAGAAGCGACCTTTGAAGAGATGATTGCCCGCCGTCCTGAGCGTGTGATTGAAATCGCGGTTAAAGGCATGCTGCCAAAAGGCCCGCTGGGTCGTGCTATGTACCGTAAACTGAAAGTTTACGCGGGTAACGAGCACAACCACGCGGCACAGCAACCGCAAGTTCTTGACATCTAATCGGGATTATAGGCAATGGCTGAAAATCAATACTACGGCACTGGTCGCCGCAAAAGTTCCGCAGCTCGCGTATTCATCAAACCGGGCAACGGTAAAATCGTTATCAACCAGCGTTCTCTGGAACAGTACTTCGGTCGCGAAACTGCCCGCATGGTAGTTCGTCAGCCGCTGGAACTGGTCGACATGGTTGAGAAACTGGATCTGTACATCACTGTTAAAGGTGGTGGTATCTCTGGTCAGGCTGGTGCGATCCGTCACGGTATCACCCGCGCTCTGATGGAGTACGATGAGTCCCTGCGTGGCGAACTGCGTAAAGCAGGCTTCGTTACTCGTGACGCTCGTCAGGTTGAACGTAAGAAAGTCGGTCTGCGTAAAGCACGTCGTCGTCCGCAGTTCTCCAAACGTTAATTGTCTTCTGCTCACGCAGAACAATTTGCGAAAAAACCCGCTCCGGCGGGTTTTTTTATGGATAAAACGGCTGTTATCCACAATCATGCCGCCGGTTTTCGCCACTTTTTCAGCATTTCCAGAATCCCCTCACCACAACGTCTTCAAAATCTGGTAAACTATCATCCAATTTTCTGCCCAAATGCTGGTGATTGTTCATTTTTTGTTTTATTCGTGAACGAAGGTGACATCGCGCTACTGGGGTTTTTACATCTGGCCGGTCATGAGTGACTGGCAGCAGTACAAAATTCTGAATATACCTGGAGGTTTTCATGGCTGTCGCTGCCAACAAACGTTCGGTAATGACGCTGTTTTCTGGTCCTACTGACATCTATAGCCATCAGGTCCGCATTGTGCTGGCTGAGAAGGGTGTCAGTTTTGAGATAGAGCACGTGGAGAAGGACAACCCACCTCAGGATCTGATTGACCTCAACCCGAATCAAAGCGTACCGACGCTGGTGGATCGTGAGCTCACTCTGTGGGAATCTCGCATCATTATGGAGTATCTGGATGAGCGTTTCCCGCATCCGCCGTTAATGCCGGTTTATCCGGTGGCGCGTGGAGAAAGCCGCCTGTATATGCAACGTATCGAGAAGGACTGGTATTCGCTGATGAACACCATCCAGAGCGGTACCGCAGCGCAAGCTGATGCTGCGCGTAAGCAGCTGCGTGAAGAACTGCTGGCCATCGCGCCGGTCTTCACCCAGAAACCTTACTTCCTGAGCGACGAGTTCAGCCTGGTGGATTGCTACCTGGCGCCGCTGCTGTGGCGTTTGCCGGTTCTCGGTGTGGAACTGGTTGGCGCAGGCGCGAAAGAGCTCAAAGGCTACATGACTCGCGTATTTGAGCGTGATTCCTTCCTCGCTTCTTTAACTGAAGCCGAGCGTGAAATGCGCCTCGGTCGGGGCTAAATAATGGATGTATCACAGCTGACGCCGCGTCGCCCGTATCTGTTACGGGCGTTTTATGAGTGGCTGCTGGATAACCAGCTGACGCCGCACCTGGTGGTGGATGTCACTCTGCCGGGCGTGCTCGTACCGATGGAGTACGCGCGCGACGGTCAAATCGTTCTCAATATTGCCCCGCGTGCGGTCGGCAATCTGGAGCTGGCGAATGACGAGGTGCGTTTTAACGCGCGCTTTGGCGGCGTGCCGCGTAACGTGTCTGTTCCGCTGGCTGCGGTACTCGCCATCTATGCCCGTGAGAACGGCGCCGGCACGATGTTTGAACCGGAAGCGGCCTATGACGAAGATGTCAGCAGCCTCAACGATGATGACGTCGCGCCTGAGAGTGAAAGCGAAACGGTGATGTCGGTGATCGATGGCGATAAGCCGGATAATCACGACGACGATCCTGACGACACGCCGCCGCCGCGCGGTGGTCGCCCGGCGCTCCGCGTTGTGAAGTAACGCCTGACAGGCCCTCCGGGGCCTGTTTTTTTTCCTGCCTGCTTTGTTAACCCCGCCACACACGACGCGCCCCTGCGGCTGGTACTGTTATTGCCACACTTATCTTTCAGGGAGCAGTCATGTCTTTACTTGCACAACTGGATCGGCGTATTCGCTATTACGGTGGGTTAATTGTCTCCTGTCAGCCGGTGCCGGGCAGCCCGCTGGATAACCCCGCCATCGTCGCGGCGATGGCGCTGGCGGCGGAACAGGCGGGGGCGGTGGCGCTGCGCATAGAAGGTCTGGCCAACCTGCAGGCCGTTCGTCCGTTAGTGACGGTGCCTGTTATCGCGCTGATTAAGCGCGATCTGCATGATAGCCCGGTGCGTATTACGCCGTGGCTTGAGGATGTGAATGCCCTGGCGCAGGCGGGGGCCGATATCATTGCGGTTGACGGCACGCGGCGCCAGCGTCCGGCCTCTGTCGCATCGTTGTTGGCGGCAATTCACCGCCAGGGGAAAAACGCGATGGCAGATTGTTCCTCTCTCGACGATGCCCTGGAATGCTGGCAGTTGGGCTTCGATATGGTTGGCACTACTCTCTCCGGCTATACCGCAGAGGAGACACCGGACGAACCGGACCTGGCGCTGGTGAAAAGCCTGAGCGCCGCGGGCTGCCGAGTGGTCGCAGAGGGGCGCTACAATACGCCTGCGCAGGCGGCTGAAGCGATGCGCTGCGGCGCGTGGGCGGTGACCGTCGGATCGGCGATCACCCGCTTAGAGCATATCTGCGGCTGGTATAATTCGGCGCTGAAAGCGGCGGTTTGCCCGGCGAATGAGCAATAAAAAAGCCCGATGGCGTTAACCATCGGGCTTTTAGGCGCTGAGGCTCAGAGCCTAATCAGACTTCAAGGTAGTTGAGGATCCCGTCCGCCGCTTTACGGCCTTCGGCAATCGCAGTGACCACCAGGTCGGAACCGCGAACGATATCGCCACCGGCGAAGATTTTCGGGTTGCTGGTCTGGAACGCGTTGTCGCTGCCTTCCGGCGCGATGATGCGGCCCTGAGAGTCCAGCTCGACGCTGTGCTTCGCCAGCCACTCCATGCTGTGCGGACGGAAGCCAAAGGCCATTACCACCGCATCAGCCGGCACCACGTGTTCAGAACCAGCGACGATCTCCGCGCGACGGCGGCCTTTCGCGTCCGGCTGGCCCATCTCGGTGCGCGCCATCTTCACGCCGCACACTTTGCCATTGGCATTCACTTCCACGCCCAGCGGCTGGACGTTGAACTGGAACTCAACGCCTTCTTCACGCGCGTTTTTCACTTCGCGTTTTGAACCGGGCATGTTCTCTTCGTCACGACGATAGGCACAGATCACGTGCGCCGCATTCTGACGAATGGAGGTCCGCACGCAGTCCATCGCGGTGTCGCCACCGCCGAGCACGACCACGCGTTTGCCTTCCATGCTGACGTAGGGCTCATCAGCTGTTTCGCCAAAGCCCATGATCTGCTTGGTGTTAGCGATCAGGAACGGCAGCGCGTCGTAGACGCCCGGGGCGTCTTCGTTGTCCAGTCCACCGCGCATCGACTGATAGGTCCCGACGCCGAGGAACACGGCATCGTACTCTTTCAGCAGGTCGTCGAGCTGTACGTCGCGACCCACTTCGGTATTGAGTTTGAACTCAATGCCCATGCCGGTGAAGATTTCACGGCGGCGGGTCATCACCTCTTTTTCCAGCTTGAACGCCGGGATACCGAAGGTCAGCAGGCCGCCGATTTCCGGATGGCGGTCAAACACCACCGCCTTGACGCCGTTGCGGGTCAGCACGTCGGCACAAGCGAGGCCCGCCGGGCCAGCACCGATGATCGCGACGGTTTTACCGGTCGGCTTCACGCCGGAGAGATCCGGACGCCAGCCCATTTCGAATGCTTTGTCATTGATATAGCGTTCGATGTTGCCGATGGTCACCGCGCCGAACTCATCGTTCAGCGTACAGGAGCCTTCACACAGGCGGTCCTGCGGGCAAACGCGCCCGCAGACTTCTGGCAGGGTGTTGGTCTGATGCGACAGCTCAGCCGCCTCAAAAATACGCCCCTCGTTGGCCAGCTTCAGCCAGTTCGGGATGTAGTTATGCACCGGGCATTTCCATTCACAGTACGGGTTGCCGCAGGAGAGGCAGCGATCTGCCTGCGCCTTGGCCTGGCCTTCTGAAAACGGCTCGTAAATTTCCACAAACTCAATTTTACGGATCTTCAGCGGTTTCTTTGGCGGATCAACGCGCTGCAGGTCGATAAATTGATAAACGTTCTGACTCATCTTAACCCCTTACTGCGCCTGCACCCGCAGCTCAGCTGCGGAACGACTACGGTGACCCAACAGTGCTTTAACATCGCTGGACTTCGGTTTAACCAGCGCAAACTTCGCGGAGAAGGCCGGCCAGTTGGCGAGGATCTCTTCGCCACGTTGCGAACCGGTAAGCTGCACATGTTCGGTGATTAAACCGCGCAGGTGCTCTTCATGGATTGCCAGAGAATCAACATCCAGCACTTCCACCAGTTCCGGGTTCACGCGTTTACGGAAGTCGCCATCTTCATCCAGGACATAAGCAAAGCCGCCGGTCATCCCTGCGCCAAAGTTGACGCCGGTTTTACCGAGCACGCAGACGATGCCGCCGGTCATATATTCACAGCCGTTGTCACCGATGCCTTCCACCACGGTAATGGCGCCGGAGTTACGCACGGCGAAACGCTCGCCTGCGCGGCCTGCGGCGTACAGACGACCACCGGTCGCGCCGTACAGGCAGGTGTTGCCGATAATGCTGGCTTCATGGCTGCGGAACGCAGAGCCGACCGGAGGACGAATGGCCAGCAGACCGCCCGCCATGCCTTTCCCGACATAGTCGTTGGCATCGCCGGTCAGATGCAGCTCTACGCCACCGGCGTTCCACACGCCGAAGCTCTGGCCTGCGGTGCCGCTAAAGTGGGCGACGATCGGATCCCCGGCCAGTCCCTGGTCACCATGGGTCTGGGCAATATACCCGGACAGCGAGGCCCCCACGGAGCGGTCGGTATTGCGGATATCGAACCAGAACGTTTTGCTCTGCTTTTCATCCACGTACGGTTTCGCCTGCTGCAGCAGCTGCGCGTTGAGTACACCGTTATCGAACGGTGGGTTGTTCTCGGTGCAGTACAGCGCTTTGCCCGGATGCGGCTCTGCGGTCTCCAGCAGTTTACCCAGATCCAGTTTCTGCTGCTTGGCAGTAAACCCATCCAGCTCTTTGAGCAGATCGGTGCGGCCAATCAGATCCACCAGACGTTTGACGCCCAGCTGGGCCATCAGCTCGCGGGTCTCACGGGCGATAAATTCAAAGTAGTTGGTCACTTTGAACGGCAGACCGTGATAGTGGTTCTTACGCAGTTTGTCATCCTGAGTCGCCACGCCGGTCGCGCAGTTGTTCAGGTGGCAAATACGCAGGTATTTACAGCCCAGCGCGACCATCGGGCCGGTACCGAAACCGAAGCTTTCTGCGCCAAGGATCGCCGCTTTGATGATATCGAGGCCGGTTTTCAGGCCGCCGTCCACCTGCAGACGGATCTTGTGACGCAGACCGTTAGCGACCAGCGCCTGCTGGGTTTCCACCAGGCCAAGCTCCCACGGACAGCCGGCATATTTCACCGACGAGAGCGGGCTCGCCCCGGTACCGCCGTCGTAGCCGGCGATGGTGATCAGGTCGGCATAGGCTTTGGCCACGCCGGTGGCGATGGTGCCAACGCCCGGTTCAGAAACCAGTTTGACCGAAATCATCGCTTTCGGGTTGACCTGCTTGAGGTCGAAAATCAGCTGCGCCAAATCCTCGATAGAGTAGATATCGTGGTGCGGCGGCGGGGAGATCAGCGTCACGCCCGGTACGGAATAGCGCAGTTTGGCGATATATGGGGTGACTTTATCACCCGGCAACTGACCGCCTTCACCCGGTTTCGCCCCCTGGGCGACTTTGATCTGGATGACGTCGGCATTGACCAGATAGGCTGGCGTGACGCCGAAGCGGCCGGACGCGACCTGCTTGATGCGCGACACTTTATTGGTGCCGTAGCGCGCCGGGTCTTCACCGCCTTCACCGGAGTTAGAGAAACCGCCGATGCTGTTCATCGCTTCCGCCAGCGATTCGTGTGCTTCAGGGCTCAGCGCGCCGATCGACATCGCCGCGGTATCGAAGCGTTTGAACAGCTCTTTCGCCGGTTCTACGTCGTCGATACTGATAGCGTCTTCGCCTGGATTGAGCGCCAGCAGATCGCGCAGCGTGGCCGCCGGACGTTCGTTAACCAGTTTCGCGTATTGTTGATAGTCACTGTATTCGCCGCTCTGCACGGCCTTCTGCAGGGTCTGAACCACGTCCGGGTTGTAGGCGTGATATTCACCGCCGTGCACGAACTTCAGCAGGCCGCCCTGAGCCAGTGGCTTACGTGCCAGCCAGGCGCGTTTCGACAGATTCAGCAGATCCTGCTGGAAATCGTCGAAGCCGGCGCCGCCGATGCGGCTGACCACGCCCTGGAAGCAGAGATCGGAAACCTCGCGATGCAGACCGACGGCTTCGAACAGCTTCGAGCAGCGGTAGGACGCGATGGTGGAGATCCCCATCTTCGACATGATTTTGTACAGACCTTTGTTGATACCGTTGCGATAGTTCAGCATCACCGCACGGTAGGCTTTATCGATAGCTTTGCTGTCGACCAGCTTCGCCAGCGTTTCATAGGCGAGGTACGGATAGATAGCGGTCGCGCCGAAGCCGAGCAGGACCGCAAAGTGATGCGGATCGCGGGCGCTGGCGGTTTCAACGATGATGTTGGCATCGCAGCGCAGACTTTTATCGACCAGACGGGTCTGGATCGCGCCAACGGCCATCGGCGCCGGTACCGGCAGACGGTCTTTGGCGATGTTGCGGTCGGACAGCACCAGCAGCACGGTACCCTCGCGCACCATTTGCTCTGCTTTGTCACACAGGGCTTTCACCGTCTCGCTGAGCGAGGCCTCTGCCGGGTTAAACGTGATGTCGAGGACGTCGGCACGATAGTGCTCTTCTTCCATCGTCGTCAGCTGTTTGAAATCGGAGTACAGCAGGATCGGCGATTTGAAGCTCAGGCGATGGGCCTGGCCTTCCGCTTCGCAGAAGACGTTCATTTCGCGACCGATGCTGGTGGCCAGCGACATGACGTGCGCTTCACGCAGCGGATCGATAGGCGGGTTAGTCACCTGGGCGAACTGCTGACGGAAGTAATCGTAGATAATGCGCGGCTGGCTGGAGAGCACGGCGAAAGGTGTGTCATCGCCCATCGAACCGACTGCTTCCTGGCCATTTTCGCCGAGCACGCGCAGGACGGAGTCCAGCTCTTCCGCGCTGTAGTTAAACTGTTTCTGGTAGCTGGCGAGCGTGTCGTCATCCAGTTGGCGGCTGCCGACTTCTTCTTCCGGCAGATCTTCGAACGGCACCAGGCGACGAACGTTTTTCTCCATCCACTCTTTGTACGGGTGGCGGCTCTTCAGATCGTCATCGGTTTCCGCCGAGTGCAGAATGCGTCCGGCGCGGGTATCGATAACCATCAGCTCGCCTGGGCCCACGCGGCCTTTCTCGACCACTTCGTCCGGCTGGTAGTCCCAGATACCGACTTCAGAGGCGCAGGTGATGAGCTTATCTTTGGTAATGACGTAGCGCGCCGGGCGCAGGCCATTACGATCGAGGTTACAGGCAGCGTAGCGGCCATCGGACATGACGATGCCCGCCGGGCCGTCCCACGGCTCCATATGCATGGAGTTAAAGTCGAAGAACGAACGCAGCTCCGGATCCATATCCGGGTTGTTCTGCCAGGCTGGCGGCACCAGCAGGCGCATGGCGCGCACGATATCCATCCCGCCGGCCAGCAGCAGCTCCAGCATGTTGTCCATTGAACTGGAGTCAGAGCCGGTTTCGTTAACGAACGGCGCGGCGTCGTGCAGATCCGGGATCAGCGGGGTCTGGAACTTATAGGTACGGGCGCGGGCCCACTGGCGGTTGCCGGTGATGGTGTTGATTTCACCGTTGTGCGCCAGGTAACGGAACGGCTGCGCCAGCGGCCAGCGCGGCACGGTGTTGGTGGAGAAGCGCTGGTGGAACAGGCAGATAGCCGACTCCAGGCGCAGGTCCGCGAGGTCCAGGTAGAAGCGCGGCAAATCCGCCGGCATACACAGACCTTTATAGATGTTGACCAGGTTGGACAGGCTACAAACGTAGAAATCTTTGTCTTCCTGCAGGCGTTTTTCAATGCGACGACGCGCAATAAACAGACGGCGCTCCATATCGCGCGGGCGCCAGCCAGCCGGGGCGTTCACAAAGATTTGCTCAATACGGGGCAGCGAGGAGAGGGCGATTTCACCGAGGACGCCTTCGTTGGTCGGCACATCGCGCCAGCCGACAATCGACAGGGTCTCAAGCTGAAGTTCTTCTTCAACGATGCGGCGCGCCGCTTTAGCCAGCTCAGGATCTTTATTCAGGAACAGCATCCCAACGGCGTAGTTTTTGGCTAAACGCCAGCCGCGCTCTTCAGCAACGATGCGGAAGAAACGATCGGGTTTTTGCAGCAGCAGACCGCAACCGTCGCCGGTTTTACCATCGGCAAGGATTGCGCCACGGTGCTGCATGCGGGCCAGTGCGTGTATCGCGGTTCGCACTACCTTGTGGCTAGGTTCGCCTTCTATGTGGGCGATCAGGCCGAAACCACAGTTATCCCTCTCAAGGGATTTGTCGTACAACATATCAGTGAACCTCCCCAGGCTCTGCGGACACCCTCCGATACCGATTGCGCACAGGCACAGAAAGAGTATGGCGACGGGGTTTGCACCTCGCATTCGCCCTCTTTAAATCCTTTTCGCATCGGTACACAAGTTTGAGGACTTGCTGTTAAGAGGGAATCTCAATTACTGCATAAATATGATGAGCAGAGTGCTCATCCAGAAAGCTTCCAGCGGATTCCCAACTTATCGGGAATCCACACTTACGTCAAATGGCAATCTTATTAATACAAAAATGTGCTATACAGGTGTTAACTTGTTGTTTTAAAAATAAATAGTGCCATTTTTCGTGCTATGAATACGCCTCAGGAAGGTCAGGCTAGTGTGATCTGTCTCACTGTGCACGCGGCTTTGCATTACCGTTATGCGCTGAAATGCATGTCATCATTAGCATATTTGACTGCCATATATTTTCTCAATGGATATTAATACTGTTTTTTACCGTGAAGAAGATTAGGGCTATCCGCAGGTGAAATATAAGGAAAACTCATCACCACAGAGGTGAATGAAATTGCAGTAATCATGATTGTTTATGCAATGAGGGTGGCCGCCGCGCTGACGATTGATCCAGGTCATCGCCGTCGGTGACAAAAAGTGGCAGGCTTGGCCCCCTTTGTTGAGGCCGGTCTATCAGATTATGCAGTTACAGAAATTAGTCAATATGTTTGGTGGGGATCTTATGCGCCGCTATGGCGAAAAGGTCCATAAGCTGACGCTGCACGGCGGTTTTAGCTGCCCGAACCGCGACGGCACGCTGGGCCGCGGCGGTTGCACTTTCTGTAATGTGGCTTCCTTTGCCGATGAGGCGCAGCAGCATCGCTCCATCGCCGAACAGCTCGCTCATCAGGCGCAGCTCGTCAACCGGGCAAAGCGCTATCTGGCCTATTTCCAGGCCTATACCAGCACCTTCGCTGAAGTGCAGGTGCTCCGCTCGATGTATCGTCAGGCCATCAGCCAGGCGAATATTGTCGGCCTCTGCGTCGGCACCCGCCCGGACTGCGTGCCGGAGGCAGTCCTCGATCTGCTGAGTGAATATCATGAGCAAGGATATGAGGTATGGCTGGAGCTGGGACTGCAAACCGCGCACGATAAAACCCTGCATCGGATTAACCGTGGGCATGATTTCGCTTGCTACCAGCGTACTGCGCGTCTGGCGCGAGCGCGAGGGCTGAAGGTCTGCGCACATCTGATCGTCGGCCTGCCCGGAGAGGCCCTGGGCCATTGCCTGGAGACGCTGGAGCGGGTGGTGGCGACCGGCGTGGACGGCATCAAGCTGCACCCGCTGCACATTGTCAAAGGCAGTATTATGGCCAAAGCGTGGCAGGCCGGGCGTCTCAATGGCATTGAGCTGGAGGCGTATACCGTGACCGCCGGGGAGATGATTCGCCATACGCCGCCGGAGGTGATCTATCACCGGATATCGGCCAGCGCCCGTCGACCCACGCTATTGGCGCCGCTGTGGTGCGAAAATCGCTGGACCGGAATGGTTGAACTGGATCGCTATCTGAATGAGCAGGGCGCTCAGGGCTCGGCGCTAGGCCGCAGCTGGGCAGTGCCCCTGGCGGAGAAGTAGAAGCAGACGATGTCCGGGCCAAGGCCGGACATCGCTCTTCAGCCATTTATGCCTGACTGGCTTTCATCGTCATCCGTGGGGTTTTAATCACCAGCAGCACCAGCACGGCGCCAAGCGCGGCGATAGTGCCGGCGAGAATAAAGGCGCTGTCGAATTTGCCGGTGGACTGCACGATATAGCCCGTGACAATCGGCCCCACGATGCCGGAGACGCTGCCGATAAGATGGATAAAGCCGCTGGCGCCGCCGACGCGGGATTTATGCACCACGTCCTGAATAATCGCCCAGTAGATCGCCCCGGTCACATAGAGGAAAAAGATGGAGACCGACATCAGCAGAACGGCAGGAACGACGCTGCTAACGGTACCGGCGAGCCCCACGCAGAGCGCGGCCATTAGCAGGCATACCACCAGCACGATTTTGCGCGACAGCAGCAGCCTTCCGGTAAGGTTAAATATTTTATCGGATATATAACCCCCCAGCGCCAGACCGACAAAACCGACGATCCACGGGATCATGGTGGTGAGACTCATCTGTTTAATATCCAGATGGTGCTGCTGGACCAGATAGGACGGAAACCAGCTGAGAAAGAAAAACAGAATATAGTTGTAGCAGAAGAAGGCAAATGCCGTCACCAGAATAATAGGCTGCTTGAGATAATAACCCAGTGAGTGGGCCGTTTGATTTTCTACGGTTTCCAGGGCGTCCTCCTCTTGCTTCATTTTATTAATGAGCATGAGCTCTTCCTGACTGACATGCTTATGTTTGTCAGGCGAGTTGGCGGCAATAAAAAACCACACGACCATCCACACAATACCGATGGCGAAAATAATCATAAACGCGGGACGCCAGCCGAAAGCCAGGGCCAGATAACCGACGATAGGTCCGGCGACCGCGCCGCCCAGCGGAGAGCCGGCGCTGAGGAACCCCACTGCGGTTGCTGCTTGCTTTTTAGGAAACCAGCCGTTAATCATCTTGTTCGCTGAGGCGCAAATCGGGCCCTCTGCCATCCCGAAGAGCACGCGGAGCACCAGCATGGAATAAAAGCCGGTGGCAACCGCGGTTAAGCCGCAAAACAGCGACCATAACCCAACCGCCAGGCCCATCACCAATGTGGCGCCAAATTTATCGACGGCGAGGCCGCCAATAAAATTAAAGACCGCGTAGCCGAAGAAAAAGCTGCCGAAAATCATACCAAATTGTTCAGCGTTAAGTGCAAGGTCCTTTTCAATCATCGGCACCGTAATGGATAACGCCACCCGGTCCAGATAATTTATCATATACACTAAAAATAATAACAGGACGATAATCCAGCGAATATTTTTTCCCATGATAACACCATGCTCATTATATGATTTATATCAGGCGCGGCGGATCTACAGATATCCGTCGGCCGTTATTTAAAAATAATGTCGGCTTAGCCTAATTGCAGCAGCACTTTGCAGCAGGTCTTCCGATCGTTGGCGAAAATCTCCATGGCTTCTTTCACCTGCTCCAGCGGCATACAGTGGGTGATTAACGCCTCAGGATGGATAAGGCCTTTTTCCATCCAGTCGATGACCAGCGGAAAGCGCCCGCTGTTCAGCCGCGAGGAGAAAATGGAGATCTCTTTACTGGTGATGCTTTGCTGGGTCAGCGTGGACGCCTCGCCGGAGAAACCGAGTATGCCGATGCGGGCTGCAGGGGAGGCGAGGAGGATTGCCTCCTGCAGAATGGCTGGGTGGCAGGCGGCATCAATGACCAGCGTGGGGGCTATCTGCCGCTGCGCCAGCTGATCCGCCAGCGGCTGATGGGTGTTATCGAGCGTCAGATCGGCGCCGTTGTCCCGTGCCATCTGTAGACGTTCGGCAATGCGGTCCACGACGATCACCTGCTTAACGCCATACACCCCCTTCAGCGCCTGGATCACCGTCAGGCCCATTGGGCCAGCGCCGTAAACCAGGGCGATATCCTGCGGCGTGGGCTGCAGCTGGGCGGTAATATTTGCCGCAATAGTAAAAGGCTCAACCATTGTCGCCTGACGATCGCTGATAGCCTCCGGAATGCGCCAGGCATTTTTGGCCGGCACGCAGGCATAGTCGCTGAATCCCCCATCGCGGTGCACCCCGATGACCTGGAGCTGCGCGCAAACATTCGGCCGACCAACCGAGCAGGGATAACAATGGCCGCAGCTGACCACCGGATCGACCGCGACGCGTTCGCCAATACGCGCCGGAGAGACCTGCTCGCCGACGGCATCGACAATGCCGAAGAATTCATGACCAATAACGCGGGGATATTTCGCGAAGGGGTTGTGGCCCTGATAGATGTGTACATCGGAACCGCAGATCCCGGCAAAGGCGATTTTCACCCGTACTTCATGGCTGCCCGGAACGGGAACCGGACGTGATGCAATGTTCAGTTGGCCTGGCTCTTTGACGATGACGCTTCTCATTTCTGTTCCTTCCATTGTCTGTTTCGCGAACGAATTTCGCCTGTTTTTATTACCATACAAGTATGCATTTGATCATAAATAGCTCTGGATCACATTTGGAAGAGGTCGTCAGAAAAAGCCAGACTATTATTAATCTATTGAAATAAATTGAAAAAAAATATGAATGCGCCGGGATGGGCTTGCCCGGTGCAGGAATGTGATCGTTATCACGACAGGAAAGGGCAATTCGATTATGATTGCTGGTATGGTAGTAGGGTAAAAACACAAATTATGAAGCAGGTGATAACGATGCAGATGACAATGCGCTGGTTTGGGCCAGAGGAAGACAAGGTTTCATTAGAGCATATACGACAGGTGCCCGGCGTGGAGGGGGTCGTCGGCGCGCTCTATGACGTCGCGGTGGGTGAGGTATGGCCAGTCGATAAAATTGAGCGTCTGGTCAGCCAGGCCCATGCCGCGGGCCTGAAAATGGAGGTGATAGAGAGCGTCAACATTCATGATGACATTAAAATCGGCCTTCCTTCCCGTGACCGCTATATTGCCAACTATCAGCAGACCATTCGCCACCTTGCCCGCTTCGGCGTCAAAGTTATCTGTTATAACTTCATGCCGGTTTTTGACTGGATGAAGACGGATATGAACTACGTCCTGCCGGATGGTTCGTTGACGATGGCTTTTGAGAAGAAAGATATCGATAAACGGCTGGAAGACGTAGTGAAAGAGGTACTGGAGAACTCAAACGGCTTCGCCTTGCCGGGCTGGGAGCCAGAAAGGCTGGCGGAGGTGCAGACCCTGTTTGCCAAATATAGCGCGGTGGATGACCACAAGCTGCGGGAGAACCTGGTCTATTTTCTGCGGGCGGTGATCCCGGTCTGTGAAGAGGTCGGGGTGAAAATGGCGATCCATCCGGACGATCCGCCGTACTCCATTTTTGGCCTGCCGCGGGTGGTCAAAAACCGCGACGATCTGGACTGGATCTGCCGGGCCGTCGATTCGCCCGCTAACGGCATCACGCTCTGCACCGGCTCGATTGCCGAAGATCCGGATAACGATGTGTACGCCATCCTGGCAGAGTTTACCCGGCGCAAACGGATCCACTTTGCCCACGTCCGCAATATTAAGCTGATACGGGATAAAGATTTTTACGAGTGCGCCCATCCGTCAGAGTACGGTTCCCTGGATATGTACAAGGTGATGCAAGCGCTGTATGACAACGGGTTCGACGGCTATATTCGCCCGGATCATGGCCGTTTTATCTGGGGAGAGACCGGACGGCCAGGCTATGGCTTGTACGACCGCGCTCTCGGCGTGACCTACCTGAAGGGGCTCTGGGAGGCGTTAAGCAAGCGCTAACCGTTCTCCTGACCTTGCCTCTTTTTAGCGGCTGGTTCGCCTTGGCGACCAGCCGTCATATCAGCTCCTTCCCGCATTTTTTGCACAACTTACAGCGCATTGCTCAGAATTGAGTATTATTGTGCGGAGTTGTCGTGAAGGAATCCTCTATGAAGCAAATTCGTATGCTGGCGCAGTATTATGTCGACCTGATGATGAAGCTGGGTCTGGTCCGCTTTTCGATGCTGTTGGCTCTTGCGCTGGTGGTGCTGGCCATTGTGGTACAGATGGCGGTCACCATGGTGCTGCATGGCCAGGTAGAAAGTATCGACGTTATCCGCTCTATCTTCTTTGGTCTGTTGATTACCCCCTGGGCGGTCTACTTTCTCTCGGTGGTGGTGGAGCAACTCGAAGAATCTCGCCAGCGTCTTTCGCGGCTGGTGGACAAGCTGGAGGAGATGCGCGAGCGCGATCTGAAGCTGAACGTGCAGCTGAAAGATAACATCGCGCAGTTGAATCAGGAGATAGGCGAACGTGAAAAAGCAGAAGCCGAGCGCGAGACCACTCTCGAGCAGTTGAAGATCGAGATGAAAGAGCGTGAAGAGACGCAGATCCAACTCGAACAGCAATCCTCCTTTCTGCGCTCTTTCCTTGATGCTTCCCCGGACCTGGTCTTCTATCGCAATGAAGATAAGGAGTTTTCAGGCTGTAACCGGGCGATGGAGCTGTTGACCGGCAAAAGTGAGAAACAGCTGATCCATCTCAAACCGCAGGACGTCTATAGCGAAGAGGCCGCAGAAAAGGTGCTGGAAACCGACGAGAAGGTGTTCCGCCACAATGTATCGCTGACCTATGAGCAGTGGCTGGACTATCCCGATGGCCGCAAAGCGTGCTTCGAAATCCGCAAGGTCCCGTACTACGATCGCGTCGGTAAGCGTCGCGGCCTGATGGGCTTCGGGCGCGATATCACCGAACGAAAACGCTATCAGGATGCCCTCGAGCGCGCCAGCCGGGATAAAACTACCTTTATCTCGACCATCAGCCATGAGCTGCGTACCCCGCTAAACGGGATCGTCGGGCTGAGCCGTATTTTGCTGGATACCGAACTGACCAGCGAGCAGGAGAAATACCTGAAAACCATCCATGTCTCGGCGGTGACGCTGGGGAATATCTTCAATGATATTATCGACATGGATAAAATGGAGCGCCGTAAGGTACAGCTCGATAACCAGCCGGTGGACTTCACCAGCTTCCTTGCCGACCTTGAAAACCTCTCCGGTCTGCAGGCCCAGCAGAAGGGCCTGCGCTTTGTGCTGGAGCCGAGCCTGCCGCTACCGCATAAAGTGATCACCGACGGTACGCGTTTGCGCCAGATCCTGTGGAACCTTATCAGCAACGCCGTGAAGTTTACCCCCCAGGGCGGCGGGGTGAATGTCCGCGTGCGCTATGACGAAGGCGATATCCTGCACTTCGAAGTGGAAGACTCCGGAATTGGTATTCCTGAAGCGGAACAGGACAAAATTTTCGCCATGTATTACCAGGTCAAAGACAGCCACGGCGGCAAACCAGCCACCGGAACCGGCATTGGTCTCGCCGTCTCGCGTCGCCTGGCGCGCAATATGGGCGGCGATATCAGCGTAACCAGCCAGCCGGGTAAAGGGGCGACCTTTACGCTCACCGTCCATGCGCCTGCCATTGCGGAAGAAGTGGAAGATACGTTGGCGGAAGACGACATGCCATTACCCGCGCTTAACGTGCTGCTGGTGGAAGACATTGAGCTCAACGTCATTGTGGCCCGTTCGGTGCTGGAAAAGCTGGGCAACAGCGTGGATGTCGCCATGACCGGGAAAGCCGCGCTGGAGATGTTTGAGCCAGGCGAGTACGACCTGGTGTTGCTGGATATTCAATTGCCGGATATGACGGGGCTGGATATCTCTCGCCAGCTAAAACAGAACTTTGCCGCGGATGAGCTGCCGCCGCTGGTGGCCCTGACCGCCAACGTACTGAAGAATAAGAAAGAGTATCTCGACGCCGGGATGGACGATGTGCTGAGCAAGCCGTTGTCGGTGCCAGCGCTCACGGCCATGATCAAGAAATTCTGGGATGCGCCGGAAGAGGAAGCGCAGGAAGCGCCGGCGGCCGATCTGCATAAAGCCGACGCGGTGCTGGATACCGATATGCTGGAGCAATATATCGAACTGGTGGGACCGAAGCTTATCAACGATGGCCTCGCGGTGTTTGAGAAGATGATGCCGGGCTATATGTCTGTCCTCGAGTCCAATCTCACCGCCCGCGATCAAAAAGGGATTGTCGAAGAGGGGCATAAGATCAAAGGGGCGGCGGGTTCTATTGGTCTGCGCCACATCCAGCAGCTGGGGCAGCAGATCCAGACGCCGGATCTGCCAGCCTGGTCTGATAATGTCGCTGAATGGGTTGAAGAGATGAAATCTGAGTGGCAAAACGACGTGGCGGTACTGAAGGCGTGGGTGGCGAAGGCCGGGAAAAAATGACCCCGGACAGACCGGGGTGCGCGAATACTGCGCCAACACCAGGGAACTGGTGGTTGAGCCAGTGTTATTTGAGTGATGTTGTTACGTGGCGCAACCTGAGAAGTGGATTGCTCGCTCATTAAGATAGCAAAGCTTAACTAATTTGTTACATGAATCAGTAAAATATGTGAAGCATAGCGAGTAAATCGACATTTTTGACTGGTTTCAGCGAGTTGCATGGAGGAGCGAAAGCGATGAAAAAAATTGGTGTGGTACTGAGCGGCTGCGGCGTGTACGACGGCAGTGAAATTCATGAAGCGGTGATTACCCTGCTGGCGATCGCGCGCAACGGCGCGCAGGCGGTGTGCTTTGCACCCGATAAACCGCAGCGCGACGTCATCAACCATCTGACGGGGGAACCGCTGACGGAGCAACGCAATGTGCTGGTGGAAGCGGCGCGAATTGCCCGCGGCGACATCTTACCGCTGACGCAGGCGCGTGCGGAGACGCTGGACGGGCTGATCGTCCCCGGCGGCTTCGGCGCGGCGAAAAATTTAAGCAGCTTCGCCGCCGAGGGCAGCGAATGCCAGGTGGACCGCGATCTGCAGGCTCTGGCACTGGCGATGCATCAGGCCGGCAAACCGCTGGGTTTCATGTGCATTGCCCCGGCGCTGCTGCCGAAGATTTTTGCGTTTCCGCTGCGCATAACCATCGGGACCGATCTCGATACTGCCGATGTGGTCGAAGAGATGGGGGCGGAGCACGTGCCTTGTCCGGTCGACGACATCGTGGTGGATGAAGAGAACAAAGTGGTCACCACCCCGGCGTATATGCTGGCAGAGAATATTGCTCAAGCCGCCACCGGGATCGAAAAGCTGGTCGCCCGCGTGCTGGCGCTGAGCGCATGAGGCTCCGCGTTGCGCCCTTTGCGCTGCTAAAACGACTGGCGCTGCGTCTGCTGCTGATCGCCGCCGTCTTCTGGGGCGGGGGGATCGCGCTGTTTAGCGTGCTGCCGGTGCCGTTTTCGGCGGTGATGCTTGAGCGGCAGGTGAGCGCCTGGCTCTCCGGAGATGTCCACTATCTGGCGCACTCTGATTGGGTCGGCATGGATGAGATCTCTCCGTGGATGGGGCTGGCGGTGATTGCCGCCGAAGATCAAAAGTTCCCGGAACATTGGGGGTTCGACGTATCGGCGATAGAAAAAGCGCTGGCGCACAATGAGCGTCATGATACCCGCATCCGCGGCGCGTCAACGCTGTCGCAGCAGACGGCGAAAAACCTGTTTTTATGGGATGGCCGCAGCTGGTTGCGTAAGGGGCTGGAAGCCGGGCTGACGGTCGGTATAGAAACCGTCTGGAGTAAAAAGCGGATCCTGACCGTCTACCTGAATATTGCCGAGTTTGGCGATGGGATATTTGGTGTGGAAGCGGCCGCGCAGCGCTATTTTCATAAGCCTGCCAGCCAGCTGACGCCGGGGGAAGCGGCTCTGCTGGCCGCGGTACTGCCAAATCCGATCCGCTATCGCGCTGACGCGCCTTCGGGCTATGTGCGCAGCCGCCAGGCTTGGATCTTACGCCAGATGCGACAGCTGGGCGGGGAAGGGTTTATGCGCGAGCATAAGCTGTATTAGCGCGTGAATCCGGCGCCGGGGCTGGCACTGTCGCCAGTCGGCCGTCGCCGGGAAGCGTGACGCTTAGTCTTCATCAAATCCGGCATTAAAAAGAGCAATCACCGCGGCGAGCGCCTCAACTTCCTGCGGACCGCTGGCTTCCACCTCTATCTGCCGCCCTTTCGCGGAGTCCAGCATCAGCAGGGCAATCACGCTGTTTGCTTCCGCCTCCGTGCCTTCATCGTTGCGCAGCAGTACTTCGGCATCGAAATTCTGCATCAGCTCAAACAGTTTCATCGCCGGGCGGGCGTGCATGCCCAGCTTATTGGTGATTTCAACGGTCTGCTTTACGGTCATGATTTACGTTTTTCCAGCGTCCGATGACGAGACTGTACGTTCTTGCCGCGGGAGCGGAAGTAGTCAGCCAGTTGTTCAGCAATATAAACCGAACGATGTTTACCGCCGGTGCAGCCAATGGCCACCGTCAGATAGCTGCGATTGTTGGTCTCCAGCATCGGTAACCATAGCTCAAGATAGCTCCGGGTCTGGTAAATAAAGTTGTGCACTTCAGTGTGCCGGTCAAGGAAGGCGGCCACCGGTTTATCCAGACCGGTCATTGGACGCAGTTTCGGATCCCAGTGCGGGTTTGGCAGAAAGCGCACGTCAAAGACGTAATCAGCATCGATCGGAATACCGTGCTTGAAGCCGAAGGATTCGAAGACCATCGTCAGTTCGCGCTCGCGTTTGCCTAACAAGCGAGTACGCAGCATTTCCGCCAGCTCATGCACCGACATTTCGGACGTATCGACGATCAGATCCGCACGGGAGCGCAGTGGCTCCAGCAAGTCGCTCTCTTCGTCGATGGCGCTTTCGAGCGACAGGTTCTTGCTGGAGAGCGGGTGTAAGCGACGAGTATCGCTGTAACGGCGGATCAGGGTATTACGATCGGCATCAAGGAACAGCAATTGCGGAGAAAAGCATTCCGGCAGGTTCTGCATCGCCTGTTCAAAGATTTCCGGTGATTCCGGCATGTTACGCACGTCGATGCTGACGGCCGCGGAGATATTGCGGTCAGCCAGCGACCGCGCCAGATCGGGCAGCAGCACGACCGGCAGGTTATCCACGCAGTAAAAGCCCATATCTTCCAGCGCTCGCAGAGCGACGGATTTCCCCGAGCCCGAGCGGCCGCTGACGATCATCAGTACCATGTACCGTTTCTCCTCAGTACGATAAAGGATAAGGTGCGACTGCCGTTATGCGTCATCGCTGCTTCCTGCTTCGGTGATGATCTCATACAACTCTTCATCGCTCTGCGCCGCGCGCAGGCGACGGCAAATCGCTTTGTCCGCCAGCCGTTTGGCCACCAGGGAGAGCGTATGCAGGTGAGTCTTTGTCTGGTCGGCTGGCACCAGCAGCGCGAACAGCAGGTCGACAGGCTGATTGTCGATCGCGTCGAAGGCGATGGGGGTTTCCAGCTGGACAAAAACGCCGACAGCACGCAGCGTATCCTCTTCCAGTTTACCGTGAGGAATGGCAATACCATTGCCAATCCCGGTACTGCCCATTTTTTCGCGGGTGAGGATCGCTTCGAACACCACCTGCGGCGGCAAACTTAACTGTTTGGCGGCCAGTTCGCTAATGATTTCCAGAGCACGCTTCTTGCTCTGGCAGTGAACCTGGCTACGGGTACATTCCTGGTTCAGGACGTTGCTCAGTTGTAGAGCCGAATCGTTGTTCATCATAATTTCACCTGAGCGCCCCCGCGCCCGCCGCCGATGTTAAACCACGACGGACGCAGGGGGGCCCGGACAATTAGTGTTGTTTTAGTTTATCTTTGTGCTTCGTTAACTGCCTTGCCAGCTTGTCGATAAGACCATCGACAGCTGCATACATATCCTGCCCTTCCGCACTGGCATGGATTTCGCCACCGTTGACATGCAGATTCGCGTCCGCAATTTGCGTCACTTTCTCTACTTTTAACACAATATAGACCTGATTGATCCGGTCGAAAAATTGCTCCAGTTTGCTGAACTTCGCCGTGACGAAGTCGCGCATCGCGGGGGTGATCTCGACGTTGTGTCCTGTAATGTTGAGCTGCATAGTGTCTTCCTTATCGGTTGTGTCAGACCAGTTGTTTACGCTGGTTTGACGGCGGAATGGATAAAGACTCTCTGTACTTCGCGACAGTGCGGCGCGCGACCATGATACCCTGCTCGGACAGCATGGAGGTGAGCTTACTGTCGCTCAACGGCTTCGCGGGGTTTTCCGCGGCGATTAACTTCTTCACCAACGCGCGAATGGCCGTCGACGAGGCTTCGCCGCCGCCTTCGGTATTCACATGGCTGGAGAAGAAATACTTCAGTTCAAAAATACCGCGCGGACTGTGCAGATATTTTTGCGTGGTGACACGGGAAATGGTGGATTCATGCATCTCGACAGCCTGGGCGATATCGGCCAGCACCATCGGCTTCATATACTCTTCACCCTGTTCGAAAAAAGCCTGCTGCTGTTCAACGATGCAGCGGCTGACGCGCAGCAGCGTATCGTTGCGGCTTTCGAGACTTTTGATTAGCCAGCGGGCTTCCTGCAGATTGCTGCGAATGAACTGGCCGTCGGCGTCATTGCGGGTGCTGTTGCCCATTGCCGCATATTGCTGATTAATCTTCAGCCGGGGAATGCTGTCGGCGTTGAGCTCCACGGTCCAGCGGCCACTGACCTTGCGGACCAGTACGTCGGGAATGACATATTCCGGTTCACTGGTATGAATGGACTGGCCAGGGCGGGGATCCAGCGACTGGATCAGATTCACCGCCTCTTTCAGCACCTCTTCTTTCAGGCGCGTTACTCGCATCAGGGTGCGGAAATCGTGGTTAGCCAGCAGATCGAGATGGTCGCTGATAATCAACCGGGCCTCTTCCAGCCACGGCGTCTCTTTAGCGAATTGCGACAGCTGGATCAGCAGGCAGTCGCGCAGATCTTTCGCCGCGACGCCAACCGGATCAAAACGCTGGATGCGCTTCAGAACGGCCTCCACCTCTTCCAGGCCGATTTCGTCATCGCCAATGCTGTCGACGATGTCTTCAATCTGAATGGTGAGATAGCCCGCATCGTCGACGGCGTCGACGATGGAGGTGGCAATGGCGCGGTCAGTGTCGGTGAAGGGCGTCAGCTCGACCTGCCACATCAGATAATCCTGCAGCGTCTGAGTGGTTTCGCCTTGATAGACGGGCAGCTCGTCGTCCTGATAATCCACGCCGTTGCCTGACGGCGTACCGGCGGTATAGATTTCATCCCAGCTGGCATCGAGAGGGAGCTCGTCCGGCATCTCTTTTTGCTCAAGCGCATCGACGGTATCGAGGGACTCGCGGTCCTCCACTTCTTTCGCCTCTACCTCGTCGTGAAGATCGGTTTGCTCAAGCAATGGGTTACTTTCCAGCGCTTGCTGGAGCTCTTGCTGGAGTTCTAACGTGGACAACTGCAGCAAACGAATAGCCTGCTGCAGTTGCGGCGTCATGGCAAGCTGTTGGCTAAGCCTTAATTGCAAACCTTGCTTCATGTTCAGGGTAAATATCTCCGGCTAAAACGTCTGTAACCTCTACCCTATCAGAGTCTGAAGTCTTCCCCAAGATACACGCGCTTAACCTGCTCATCTTCGAGGATCTGCTGCGGCGTACCATGAGCAATAAGGTGTCCCTGACTGACAATATACGCCCGTTCGCAGACGGCGAGGGTCTCTCTGACGTTATGGTCGGTGATCAGTACGCCGAGGCCGCTGTCGCGCAGGTGTTCAATGATGCGTTTGATATCGATAACGGAGATGGGGTCAACACCGGCAAAGGGTTCATCCAGAAGGATAAATTTCGGGTTCGCCGCCAGCGCGCGAGCAATTTCGACACGGCGGCGTTCACCACCGGAGAGCGCCTGACCGAGGCTGTCGCGCAGGTGCTCAATATGAAACTCTTCCATCAGCTCTTTGGCGCGATCTTCCCGCTGTTCGCTGGTTAAATCGTCACGGATCTGCAGGACCGCCATCAGGTTGTCATAGACGCTCAGACGACGAAAAATAGAGGCTTCCTGCGGCAGATAGCCGATGCCCCGGCGCGCGCGCGCGTGCAGCGGTAGCAGACTGATGTCTTCGTCATCGATAATAATATTGCCCGCGTCGCGCGGCACAATGCCGACCACCATGTAGAAGGTGGTGGTTTTACCGGCGCCGTTCGGGCCGAGCAAGCCGACAATCTCTCCGGAGTTAACGGTGAGACTGACATCTTCCACCACGCGGCGGCCTTTATAAGCTTTGGCGAGGTTCTTCGCAGTTAAGGTTGCCATAACGAATTAGTTACTCTTCTTTTGCTGATTGCCGCTTTTATCCTGCAGCTCAGACGGCACCAGAACGGTGGTGACGCGTCGACCTTTGTCGCTGAAGGCCTGCATTTTTTGCTCTTTCACCAGATAGGTGATCTTATCGCCCTTGATATTGCTGTCGAGCTGCTCAAGGTAAGCGTTGCCGGTCAGCACGACGTAATCATTCTGCAGCTCGTAGCGCATTTTCGACGCCCGGCCTTTTACCGGCTTGCCGTTATCCTGCATCTGGTAGAAGGTGGCCGGGTTACCGAAGCCTTCGATCACCTCTTTACCTTTCTCATTGCCCGGACGGGTGACCACCACTTTATCAGCGTTAATTTTGATCGTCCCCTGGGTGACGACCACGTTACCGGTGAAAGTGACGACGTTGCCCTGCATATCCAGTGACTGCTGATCGGACTCGATATGGATCGGCTGATCGGTATCTCCCGTCTTGGCCAGGGCCGGCAGGCTGGCGGCCAGTAAAGCGCCGGCGAGCGCAATCTTAAGGCTGAGTTTGTTTGTTCTGAATTTCATAAGAGGTTCTCACCTTTTCAATCAGCTCGGCATTTTTGCTGCGAAGGTTTCCACGCATTTTCAGGCCGCTGGAATTAAATGTGGTGCCGTATAACGTCACCATGTCATCGGAGGTAACGTCCTGTGTGACCAGATTTATCTGGGCGTTATCCGTCGTAATTTTGCGCAGTTGAGAGTCAGGCGCGAGCGCATTCACCTCAACGTGCCCGTAAAGATAGAGCATACGGTCATTCGTCAGCTTCGCTTTATCTGCCCTGATTGACCAGGTTGGCACCTTATTGGTATCAAAGGTGGTCATCACCGGCTTGGTAAACCAGGAAACCTCCTGATCGGAAAAGTATTCCACATGCTCGGCAATCAGCCGATAGCTCAGGGCGCCTTCCGGGCTGTACACGACGGTGTCGGTATGTTCGCTTTTATACGTCGGGTCGTTGGGATTGACCTCCGGCTGGGCCGTGTCGTCCGTATTCGCCAGATTCAGGCCGATGAGGATCAGCGCGAGCAGCGACAGTAAAATGATAACCCAACGTCTGGTTTTACTCATATTGATTGCCCTTTGGCCTCATCCAACTTGCCCTGCGCCAATAGTAACAAATCGCAGACTTCGCGTACCGCGCCGCGTCCGCCGTTAATGCGCGTGACATAATTCGCCCGCGGCAGCAGCAGCGGATGCGCATCGGCGACGGCGACGCTTAAACCCACTTCCGCCATCACCGGCCAGTCGATCAGATCGTCGCCGATATACGCCACTTCATCCGGACGAACCGCCAGTTTGCTGACTAATTCGCGAAACGCCAACAGCTTATCCGACTGACCTTGATAGAGATGCGTAATGCCCAGCGTCTGGCAGCGGTCTTCTACCAGTTTAGCTTTTCGCCCGGTAATAATCGCCACTTCGATGCCGGAGGTCAGCGCGCAGCGGATACCATAGCCATCGCGGACGTTGAACGCTTTCAGCTCCTCGCCGTGATTACCCATATAGATAAGTCCGTCGGATAATACACCGTCAACATCGAGGATCAGTAGACGGATCTTAGCCGCGCGATCGAGAAACGCCTGGCTTACCGGCCCATAGCATGTCGCTAACTGAGCATCAGCATTATTCATTATTTTTTCCTTACTTACACTACGCCCGCGCGCAGGAGATCGTGCATATGTACCACACCTAGCAGGTGGTCGCCATCGGCAACCAGCACGCAGGTGATATGACGGGATTGCATCAGGTTTAGCGCATCTACCGCCAGGGTGCCGGGACGGATGCGGATCCCTCCCCGGGTCATGACATCGGCAATGCTGGCATTACGCATATCGACGCCGGTATCAAAGACCCGGCGCAGGTCACCATCGGTGAAGATCCCGATGATGTTCATATCGTCATCGCAGACGGCGGTCATGCCTAAATTTTTACGCGTGATTTCCAGCAGCGCATCGCGCAGGGTGGCCTGCAGGCCGACGTGCGGGATTTCATCACCGGTATGCATAATATCATTGACGCGCAGCAACAGCTTACGACCGAGTGCGCCGCCAGGATGAGACAGGGCGAAATCTTCGGCGGTAAAGCCACGGGCTTCCAGCAGAGCGACGGCGAGGGCATCACCCATCACCAGCGCCGCGGTGGTGCTGGAGGTGGGCGCCAGCCCTAACGGGCAGGCCTCTTTGGGCACTTTCACGCACAGATGGATATCCGCTGCGCGCGCCATGCTGCTCTCAGGCCGGCTGGTGATGCAGATAAGCTTCACCTGCTGGCGCTTCAGGACCGGGATCAGCGCCAGAATTTCATTCGATTCGCCGGAATTCGACAGCGCAATCACCACATCCTGTGGAGTGACCATTCCTAAATCGCCGTGCGCCGCTTCGCCGGGGTGGACAAAAAAAGCCGAGGTGCCGGTACTGGCGAACGTCGCCGCCATTTTGCGGCCGATGTGGCCGGATTTGCCCATCCCCATCACCACGACTTTGCCGCCGCAGCGGAAAATCGTTTCGCAAGCATGGGTAAAGTCTTCATTTATATATTGATCGAGCTGGGCCAGACCTTCACGTTCAATTTCCAGCACCTGACGGCCTGCCTGTTGAAAGTCAAAATCCGTGGGCAAATCTATTTGCGACATGATGTTATCCCGAGTCATTCAACGAAGAGCGGCGCTGTCCAGAACAGCATCGCCAACCAAACCACAAAGCCGCCGACCAGCAGTGCGCCAACCAGCCGTCCCGGCTGCTGCTGGCGGCGCCAGCACAGCACCGCGAAGATCAGGCTGACCAGCAGCATCACGCCATAATCGCGAGTGAAGGCTTCGCTCGCAAAGCTCCCCGGCGCGATCAGCGCCGGTAAACCCAGCACCAGCGCAATATTGAGGATATTGGCGCCGATGATATTGCCGATAGCAATGTCATCTTCCCCTTTCCGCGCCCCGGCGATAGCGGTGGCCAGCTCTGGCAGGCTGGTACCTATCGCCACCACCGTCAGACCGACGGTCAGCTCGCTAATGGCAAAAAAGTTTGCCAATACCGTGGTGTTATCCACCACCATACGGGTAGCCATGGGCATGACAATCATCGCGACCCCTAACCAGAGCAGAGCGACCGGCAGCGATCCTTCACGCGGCAGCTCCGCCAGCTGTTCGCGAGTCAGGCTATCGCTGCCCTGGCGCTCCGCCAGACGGGCGATTTTGATGGTAAACAGCAGCCACAGAAGCGCTAACGCCAGTAAAAACAGCCCGTCGAGACGGGACAGCTGTCCATCGTAGAGCACCAGCCCGGCCAGCACACTGACCAGCAACATTAGCGGTAATTCGCGGCGCAGAATATCAGAATGCACGGTAAATGGCCTGAGTAAGGCGGCGAGTCCGAGGATCAGAAGAATATTGGTAATGTTGGAGCCGAGCGCGGTGCCGACCGCCAGATCGATCTGCCCATGCAGCGAGGCCGTGGTGGAAACCATGATCTCGGGCAGGCTGGTGCCGATACTCACCACCGTCATACCGATGATCAGCGGCGGGATCCCCAACATACGACACAGGATGGAAGCGGCATAGACCAGACGATCGGCGCTGTAGACAACCAGCAGTAAACCAATAATTAACAGAGCCGTCGCTAAGAGCATCTAAAGTCCTTTCTTCAGGTATAATCGTCGCCTCGCTGGGTTATCCCTACGCAGCGTAACGAATTCTTAATTTTGACTTTATGTGTGCCAAAAGTAAAACAAATGCCAGCTTTCGCTAACCTGTGCAGGTAAGATTCTGTAAAAATGTTGTGATTGTGGCGCAAGAAAGGGCCATGCTTGCCCGTCAGGTGTTTAGTAAGGATGATTTTATGAGCCAAACTCAGGCGAATTTAGTTGAAGTACGCGGTATCCGCTTTTCACGCGGCGATCGTGTGATCTTCGACGACATCTCGCTGTCGGTGCCGCGCGGTAAAATTACTGCGATCATGGGACCTTCGGGGATCGGCAAGACTACCCTGTTACGCCTGATCGGCGGGCAGATCCCGCCGGACAGGGGAGAGATCCTGTTTGATGGCGAGAACGTGCCGCAGATGACGCGATCGCGTCTTTATACGGTGCGTAAGCGGATGAGCATGCTGTTCCAGTCTGGCGCGCTGTTCACCGATCTCAATGTCTTTGATAACGTTGCCTATCCGCTGCGCGAGCATACGCAGCTGCCGCCTGCGCTGCTGCATACGACGGTGATGATGAAGCTGGAAGCGGTGGGGTTGCGTGGGGCGGCGAAGTTAATGCCCTCCGAGCTTTCCGGCGGGATGGCGCGCCGCGCCGCCCTGGCGAGAGCGATTGCCCTTGAGCCGGATCTGATTATGTTCGACGAACCGTTTGTCGGGCAGGATCCCATCACCATGGGCGTGCTGGTGAAGCTGATTTCTGAACTCAACAACACGTTGGGTGTCACTTGCATCGTGGTTTCGCACGATGTGCCTGAGGTGCTTAGCATTGCGGACTACGCGTATATCGTGGCGGATAAAAAGATTGTCGCCCACGGTAGCGCCCAGTCGCTGCGGGAGAATACCGATCCTCGGGTTCGTCAGTTTATTGATGGTATTGCCGACGGCCCGGTGCCGTTCCGTTATCCGGCTGGCGACTATCACCATGATTTATTAGGCATAGGGAGTTGAGCGACTCATGCTGTTTAATGCGCTGGCCGCGCTAGGACATCGCGGGATTAAAACCACCGCGACGTTTGGACGCGCCGGATTAATGCTTTTCAACGCCGTTGTGGGCAAACCAGAGTTTCGCAAGCACGCGCCGCTGCTGGTTCGTCAGCTCTATAACGTTGGCGTTCTGTCGATGCTGATTATCATTGTATCGGGCTTGTTTATCGGTATGGTGCTCGGGCTGCAGGGGTATCTGGTCTTAACCACCTACAGCGCAGAGACCAGTCTTGGCATGCTGGTGGCGCTGTCGCTGCTGCGCGAGCTGGGGCCGGTTGTCGCTGCGCTGCTGTTTGCCGGGCGCGCCGGATCGGCGCTGACCGCCGAGATTGGCCTGATGCGGGCCACGGAGCAGCTCTCGAGTATGGAGATGATGGCGGTGGACCCGCTGCGTCGCGTGATTTCTCCACGCTTCTGGGCTGGCGTCATTTCGCTGCCGCTGTTGACGATTATCTTTGTCGCGGTAGGGATCTGGGGTGGTGCGCTGGTAGGCGTAAGCTGGAAAGGCATTGACGGTGGTTTTTTCTGGACCGCGATGCAAAATGCCGTCGACTGGCGAATGGACCTGGTGAACTGCCTGATTAAGAGTCTGGTATTCGCCATTACGGTAACCTGGATTGCGTTATTTAACGGTTATGACGCTATCCCCACTTCCGCCGGGATTAGCCGGGCGACAACACGCACCGTGGTGCATGCGTCGCTGGCGGTTCTGGGGCTGGATTTTGTGCTGACTGCGCTGATGTTTGGGAATTGAGTTCATGCAAACGAAAAAAAATGAAATCTGGGTAGGGGTGTTCTTACTGGTGGCGCTGCTGGCGGCGCTGTTTGTCTGCCTGAAGGCGGCGAACGTCACCTCGCTACGTACTGAGCCGACTTACCGCCTTTACGCGACCTTCGATAACATCGGCGGCCTGAAGGCGCGTTCGCCGGTACGCATCGGCGGTGTGGTTGTGGGACGGGTAGCGGACATCACTCTCGACCCGAAAACCTATCTGCCACGCGTGGAGCTCGATATCGATGAGCGCTACAACCATATCCCGGATACCAGTTCGTTGGCGATCCGCACCTCGGGTCTGCTGGGCGAACAGTATCTGGCGCTGAACGTCGGTTTTGAAGACCCGGACCTTGGGACGACTATCCTTAAAGACGGCGGTACTATCCAGGACACCAAGTCCGCCATGGTGCTGGAAGATCTGATTGGTCAGTTCCTTTATAACAGCAAGGGCGGCGACAATCAGAATTCTGGCAATGATAAGGCCGAGGCAGAAGGTCATACTGACGCGACGCCGGCAGCCGGCACGACGCATTAATTTCAGGAGAAACACGATATGTTTAAACGCTTACTCATGGTCGCCATGCTGGTGATTGCCCCGCTGACCGCTGTCCAGGCGGCAGACCAGTCCAATCCGTATAAGCTGATGAATGAAGCGGCGCAGAAAACCTTCGATCGCCTGAAGAATGAACAGCCGAAGATCAAAGCCAACCCTAACTATCTGCGCGACATCGTCGACCAGGAGCTGTTGCCGTATGTGCAGGTGAAATATGCTGGCGCGCTGGTGCTGGGCCGCTATTACAAAGAAGCGACCCCCGCGCAGCGTGAGGCCTACTTTGCCGCCTTCCGTGAATATCTGAAGCAGGCCTACGGCCAGGCGCTGGCGATGTACCACGGGCAGACTTACCAGATTGCGCCGGAGCAGCCGCTGGGCAGCGCAACCATCGTTCCGATCCGCGTCACTATCATCGACCCGAACGGTCGTCCGCCGGTGCGTCTGGACTTCCAGTGGCGTAAAAATACCCAGACCGGTAACTGGCAGGCCTACGATATGATCGCCGAAGGCGTCAGTATGATCACTACCAAACAGAATGAGTGGAGCGATCTGCTGCGCACCAAGGGCGTTGACGGCCTGACCGCGCAGCTGAAAGCGATCTCCGCTCAGCCGATCACGCTGGAACAGAAAAAATAATGACCGGGCAGCTGAGCTGGACTCGCGAGGGCGAGACGCTGGCGCTGCACGG
Source organism: Klebsiella sp. RC2 (assembly GCF_014192815.1). NCBI lineage: Bacteria > Pseudomonadati > Pseudomonadota > Gammaproteobacteria > Enterobacterales > Enterobacteriaceae > Klebsiella > Klebsiella sp. RC2. The sequence continues at coordinate 79,651 of NZ_JACHYL010000010.1, forward strand.
AGAGCTGGACCAGGATCTGCTGGTCCCGCTCTGGGAAGCACGCGCCAGGGCGACGGAGGGGGCGACGATCATCGATCTCAGCCAGACTACGCGCGTGGACACGGCGGGCCTGGCGCTGTTAGTGCATTTTGTGGCACTGATCCGCCGTCAGGGGCGGGAAGCGCAGCTGATCGCGAAGAGCGAAAATCTGCAAACGCTGATCGGTCTTTACAACCTGCCTGTCGATATGATCCCATAATCTTTTCAGTGCCTTAGCGTTGAAGCTATTCCGAAAGCCCCGGCAATCTTTTCGTCGGGGCTTTTTGCTTGTTTAAGACCGCGCCACTTTCCTCTAAGATGTTGGGCTGTTTTCACTATCAGATAAATTTGAGCCCATGGAAAATCATGAAATTCAGACCGTGCTGATGAACGCACTCCCCCTCCAGGAAGTCCACGTCTCTGGCGATGGCAGCCACTTTCAGGTTATTGCTGTGGGTGAGATGTTCGATGGCATGAGTCGGGTTAAAAAGCAGCAGAGCGTCTACGCGCCGCTGATGGAATATATTGCTGACAACCGTATCCATGCGCTGTCGATCAAGGCCTTCACTCCGCAGGAGTGGGCGCGAGACCGCAAACTAAATGGCTTCTAAGCTGTGGGGGGTCCCCTGCAGCGTATGTGAATTTTTAATAGAGAACAGAATCAATGGATAAATTCCGTGTTCAGGGGCCGACTCGCCTTCAGGGCGAAGTCACCATTTCTGGTGCAAAGAACGCCGCCCTGCCAATCCTCTTTTCCGCGCTGCTTGCCGAAGAGCCGGTAGAGATCCAGAACGTACCTAAGCTGAAAGATATCGATACCACCATGAAGCTGCTGAGCCAGCTGGGCGCGAAGGTTGAGCGCAATGGTTCGGTATGGATTGACGCCGGTCCGGTTGATGTATTCTGTGCTCCGTACGACCTGGTGAAAACCATGCGTGCCTCCATCTGGGCGCTGGGCCCGCTGGTGGCGCGTTTTGGTCAGGGACAAGTTTCTCTGCCAGGCGGCTGCGCCATCGGCGCGCGTCCGGTCGACCTGCACATTAGCGGTCTGGAACAGCTGGGCGCCGAGATCAAACTGGAAGAAGGTTATGTCAAAGCCTCGGTCAACGGTCGCCTGAAAGGCGCGCATATCGTGATGGATAAGGTGAGCGTCGGCGCTACCGTAACTATCATGAGCGCAGCGACCCTCGCGGAGGGGACGACGATTATCGAAAACGCCGCGCGCGAGCCGGAAATTGTCGATACCGCCAACTTCCTTAACGCGCTGGGCGCGAAAATCAAAGGCCAGGGCACCGATCGCATTACCATCGAAGGCGTGCAGCGTCTGGGTGGCGGCGTATACCGTGTACTGCCGGACCGTATCGAAACCGGCACCTTCCTGGTGGCCGCGGCGATTTCCGGCGGCAAGATCCTCTGCCGTAACGCGCAGCCGGATACTCTGGATGCCGTTCTGGCGAAACTGCGTGACGCCGGGGCTGACATCGAAACGGGAGAAGACTGGATTAGCCTCGATATGCACGGCAACCGTCCGAAAGCGGTCAACGTGCGTACCGCTCCGCACCCGGGCTTCCCGACCGATATGCAGGCCCAGTTCACGCTGCTTAACCTGGTGGCGGAAGGGACCGGCGTGATCACCGAAACGATCTTTGAAAACCGCTTCATGCACATTCCGGAACTGATCCGTATGGGCGCGCACGCGGAGATCGAGAGCAATACCGCTATCTGTCACGGCGTGAAGCAGCTTTCGGGCGCGCAGGTGATGGCGACCGATTTGCGTGCGTCGGCGAGCCTCGTGCTGGCAGGCTGTATCGCTGAAGGGACCACCATCGTTGATCGCATCTACCACATCGATCGTGGCTATGAGCGTATCGAGGATAAACTGCAGGCGTTGGGTGCCAATATTCAGCGCGTGAAGGGCGAGTAACCGTGTCCTGACAGGGCCCCGGGGCGTTGCTTCGGGACCCTGTCGATTATCACATCACCTGTCTGTCTTCTTTTGACGCATCATCTGCGTTCTGTCGATAAACTCATGAGTCACCGGGTCGTGGTAGCGTGACGGCCAGATGACCCACGGCTGCGTTTCCAGCGCCGTGGCGATAATCAACTCGCCTTTCGGCCAGGGGCGGGTCAGGGCGTTCGCCAGCGTTGAAGAACTCAGGCCGTGCCGTCGCGACTCTGCCGCCAGCGATGTTCCCCGTTTACGTAACCCAGCAACAATATCGGCGGGATGCCAGTCGATGAACTTATCCATAAATTCTCCTGGTGTTAAAGGTCCAGATCGTCCACATGGGCGATGGGGACACTATACCCGCGTACTATGTAGGGTTCTAACAAGTTCTGTTAAGGCGCCAGAATATTCAGAATCTATCAAGATATTCGGAAGTTTAGGGAGAGAAGTGGCATTTTACTGGAACTTTCCCGCGCATCGCGCGGGAAAGGAGGGGGGATTAATGATCGCGCTGGACCGCAATATGTGCCAGTCCAATCAAAGCTTCGCGCCACGGTGTGTCCGGGAGGATCTGCAGGGCTGCAATCGCTTTATCGGCTTCTTCTTCAGCGCGCTTCTGCGTCCATTCCAGCGAACCGCAGGTGGCCATGGTTTCCAGAACAGCATCCAGCAGATGGCGACCATTGCCCTGCTCGATCGCCCCGCGGATCATCGCCGCCTGATCGGGGGTGCCATGATGCATAGCATGCAGCAGCGGTAGCGTCGGTTTGCCTTCGTTCAGGTCATCACCGACGTTTTTACCGAGTCGTTCTCCGTCGGAGCTGTAGTCGAGTAAATCGTCGATCAGCTGGAAAGCGGTGCCGAGATAGCGACCATAATCCTGCAACGCGCGCTCTTCTTCCGCGGAGCAGTCGGCCAGCATTCCCGCACACTGCGAGGCCGCCTCAAACAGGCGCGCCGTCTTGCTGTAGATGACGCGCATATAGTTCTCTTCCGTGATATCCGGATCGTTGACGTTCATCAACTGCAGCACTTCGCCTTCGGCAATGACGTTCACCGCCTCCGACATGACCTCGAGGATCTTCAGTGAGCCTAGCTGGGTCATCATCTGGAAGGCGCGGGTATAGATGAAATCGCCAACCAGCACGCTGGCGGCATTGCCGAACGCCGCATTGGCCGTGGCTTTGCCGCGACGCATGTCAGACTCATCGACGACGTCGTCATGCAGTAGCGTGGCGGTATGAATAAATTCAATCAGCGCAGCAATAGTGACATGCGCGCTCCCTTGATAGCCCACCGCGCGCGCGGCAAGCACAGCAATCATCGGGCGAATGCGTTTGCCGCCGCCGCTGACGATGTAATAGCCTAACTGATTGATAAGCTGAACATCGGAGTTGAGTTGCTCAAGAATCGTCGCATTGACACCCGCCATATCTTGCGCGGTTAACTCATTGATTTTTTCTAAATTCATCGCAAAAGCCGGGCCAAATGTCCTGTTACCATGAATCCAGGTGGGATCACAGAAGGATTAAGACAGAATTAAAAGAAGATATGATTGTACTGAAAAATTGCCGTAGATAAACGTTGTCGTGAAAGTTGTGTTTTTTTTCTGCATTGATCGCTAATCGCTCTTGTCAAAGGCTCGCGTTTTGCGTAATATTCGCGCCCTATTGTGAATATTTATAGCGCACTCTGAATCACATAAAGAGGTGCGCGGAAGCGGAGTTTTATATGTACGCGGTTTTCCAAAGTGGTGGTAAACAACACCGAGTAAGCGAAGGTCAGACCGTTCGCCTGGAAAAGCTGGACATCGCAACTGGCGAAGCTGTTGAATTCGCTGAAGTGCTGATGATCGCAAACGGTGAAGAAATCAAGATCGGCGTTCCTTTCGTTGAGGGCGGCGTAATCAAAGCTGAAGTTGTTGCTCACGGTCGTGGCGAGAAAGTTAAAATCGTTAAGTTTCGTCGTCGTAAACACTATCGTAAGCAGCAGGGCCATCGTCAGTGGTTCACTGATGTGAAAATCACTGGCATCAGCGCCTAAGACCTGAGGAGTAGATTTAAATGGCACATAAAAAGGCTGGCGGCTCGACTCGTAACGGTCGCGATTCAGAAGCTAAACGTCTGGGCGTAAAACGTTTCGGCGGTGAAGCAGTTCTGGCAGGTAGCATCATCGTTCGTCAACGTGGTACCAAATTCCACGCTGGCACCAACGTTGGTTGCGGCCGTGACCACACTCTGTTCGCTTTGACTGACGGTAAAGTCAAGTTCGAAGTTAAAGGCCCGAAAAACCGTAAATTCATCAGCATCGTTGCTGAATAAGTTTTTCGCGTCCCGGTAACGGATGAAAGCCCCGCAACACGTTGCGGGGCTTTTTACATTCGTCTACTGGAAAATTTTGCAGGGAAACAGGCATGAAGCAGCAGGCTGGGATTGGCATTATTCTGGCGCTTACCACCGCGATGTGTTGGGGAGCGTTGCCGATTGCGATGAAACAGGTTCTTGAGGTGATGGAGCCGCCTACGGTGGTGTTTTATCGCTTCCTGATGGCCAGCATTGGGCTTGGCGCGATCCTCGCGATCAAAGGCAAACTGCCGCCGCTGCGAATTTTTCGCAAGCCGCGCTGGCTGGTTTTGTTAGCCATTGCCACCGGTGGCCTGTTCGGTAACTTCATTCTGTTCAGTTCTTCCCTGCAATATCTCAGCCCCACTGCTTCTCAGGTCATCGGCCAGCTATCGCCGGTGGGCATGATGGTGGCAAGCGTCGTGATTCTGAAAGAGCGCATGCGCGGTACCCAGGTGGTGGGCGCGTTGATGTTGCTCAGCGGGCTGGTGATGTTTTTCAACACCAGCCTGATTGAAATCTTTACCCGCCTGACGGATTACACATGGGGGGTAATTTTCGGCGTTGCTGCTGCAACGGTGTGGGTAAGCTATGGCGTCGCGCAAAAGGTGTTATTGCGCCGTCTGGCATCACAGCAGATACTATTTTTGCTGTACACTTTATGTTCGATTGCATTACTGCCGCTCGCTAAGCCTGGGGTGATATCCCAGCTAAGCGACTGGCAACTGGCATGCCTGATTTTTTGCGGGCTAAATACCCTGGTCGGCTACGGGGCGCTGGCGGAAGCCATGGCGCGCTGGCAGGCGGCGCAGGTCAGCGCGTTAATCACCTTGACGCCACTGTTTACGCTACTGTTTTCTGATTTATTATCAATGGCCTGGCCCGATGTTTTCGCCAGACCGATGTTAAACCTGATTGGTTATCTCGGTGCGTTTGTCGTGGTTGCGGGCGCGATGTATTCCGCCATCGGCCATCGTCTTTGGGGGCGTTGGCGTAAGCGAGAAGCGGTAGTACCGCTGCCCCGCTCAGGCGAATGATTTACGGAGAGTAAAATGAAGTTTGTAGATGAAGCAACGATCCTGGTCGTAGCAGGTGACGGCGGCAATGGTTGCGTAAGCTTCCGCCGCGAAAAGTATATTCCGAAAGGCGGTCCGGACGGCGGCGATGGCGGTGACGGCGGCGATGTCTGGCTGGAAGCGGACGAGAACCTGAACACCCTGATCGACTACCGTTTTGAAAAATCGTTCCGCGCCGAACGCGGGCAGAATGGCCAGAGCCGCGACTGTACCGGTAAGCGTGGTAAAGACGTGACGGTGAAAGTGCCGGTCGGGACCCGGGTTATCGACCAGGGCACCGGCGAGACCATGGGCGACATGACCAAACACGGTCAGCGTCTGATGGTGGCGAAAGGTGGCTGGCACGGTCTGGGCAACACCCGTTTCAAATCATCCGTTAATCGCACCCCGCGTCAGAAGACCATGGGTACCCCGGGTGATAAACGCGACCTGCAGCTGGAGCTGATGCTGCTGGCCGATGTCGGGATGCTGGGGATGCCGAACGCCGGCAAATCCACCTTCATCCGCGCGGTCTCCGCCGCCAAGCCGAAAGTGGCTGACTATCCGTTTACCACCCTGGTGCCGAGCCTGGGCGTGGTGCGTATGGACAACGAGAAGAGCTTCGTGGTCGCCGATATCCCGGGGCTGATTGAAGGCGCAGCGGAAGGCGCAGGCCTTGGTATCCGCTTCCTCAAGCACCTTGAGCGCTGCCGTGTGCTGCTGCATCTCATCGACATCGAGCCTATCGATGGTTCCGATCCGGTTGAGAATGCCCGCATTATCATTGGCGAGCTGGAGAAATACAGCGAGAAGCTGGCCTCCAAGCCACGCTGGTTAGTCTTTAACAAGATTGACCTGATGGACAAAGCGGAAGCCGAAGCCAAAGCGAAGGCGATTGCCGAAGCGCTGGGTTGGGAAGATAAATTCTACCTGATCTCCGCGGCCAGCCAGCAGGGCGTGAAAGAGCTGTGCTGGGACGTGATGACCTTTATCATCGAAAACCCGATCGTGCATGTGGAAGAAGAGCAGAAGCCGGAGAAAGTCGAGTTCATGTGGGACGACTATCACCGTCAGCAGCTTGAAGAAGCCGAAGTCGAAGTGGAAGATGACGAAGACTGGGATGACGACTGGGACGAAGACGACGAAGAAGGCGTCGAATTCATCTACAAACGCTAATCCTGACTTCGCTGGATCAAAAAGGGCCGCATCTGATGCGGCCCTTTTGTTTTAGTTGTTCTGGTACAAATCTTTATACAAGCGGCTTTCAAAGCGGACCAGCGGGATGCGGCGATTACGCTGGTCGGCGGGTTCCACGGCGTAACCGGAGAGATATTGCACGAAGGCCACCTTTTGTCCGCTGGCGGTAGTGATAAAGCCTGCAAGGTTATAAACCCCCTGCAACGAACCTGTTTTCGCCGAGACTTTGCCATCCACGCCCGCCTGGTGGAGACCGGCGCGGTATTGCAGCGACCCGTCGTGGCCCGCCAGCGGCAGCATGGAGATGAAGTTGAGCTCGGTATCGTGCTGGGCGATATACTGCAGCACCTGCATCATGGTCGCCGGGGCGATCAGGTTGTGGCGCGACAAGCCAGAGCCGTCGGCGATGATCGTATTGCCGAGATCGACCCCAGCCTGTTGACGCAGGATCTGGCGTACGGCATCGGATCCTGCCCGCCAGGTGCCTGGTACGCCGAAGCGGGCGTGGCCGATGGTACGAAAGACGGTGTCGGCAATCATGTTATCTGACTTCTTCAGCATGATCCGCAGCAGATCGTGCAGTGGAGCCGACTGGGTGGTGGCTAATACCGTTCCGGGGTCATTGGCCAGCGTCTGGCGCAGCAGCGTGCCGCTATAGGTGATCCCCGCCTGGGTCAGCTCCGCTTTGAGGATCGCCCCGGCGTAGCTGGCGCCATCCTGAATGGCGAAGGCCAGCGGCAGCGGCTCGCTACGCTGCGGCAGGCAGCCAGTGAGGGTATAGCGATTGAGATCGCCTGGCACTACGTCGAGCTCGCAGTACTGTGCTTCTGCTGAGCCGCGCGCCAGCGTTCGCACCTGGCTGAACATGGTGACCGGATAATAGGACGCAACGCGAATGAAGGCGAGATCGCCCGGTTTCTGCGCGCTATACAGCGAGACAGAGAAGCAGTTACGGTCGACAATTGCCGCCGCCGGCGGGGCGCTGAAGCACTGCGTCAGGTCGTTCCACGGCCAGCCCGGCGCTTTGTCATGGCTGGCGAAGACCGAGGTATCGATGAGCACATTGCCTTCGATACGCTGCACGCCAGCTTTTTTCAGCGTCGCCACCATATTGCGAATATCCTGCCGTTTGAGCGTCGGATCGCCGCCGAAGCGCGCAATCAGGTCGCCTTTCAGCACGCCGCCGTCAAGTGAGCCTTTGGTTTCCAGCGTGGTGGTAAAGCGAAAATCGGGCCCCAGCTGCAGCAGAGCCGCCAGCGCGGTGATGACCTTTTGCGTACTGGCCGGGAGCGCCATTTGCTGGCTGTGATAGTCGATTTCCGGCGTCGATGCGCCGACCTTTTGCGCCATAAAGGCAAGGTTCGCACCGGCGGGAAGCTGGTTGATGTACTCGTCAATATTCGCCGCCTGAGCGCTAAGCGCTATACCGGCAGTCAATCCGATGATAAATCTGGGAAATCGCATAATCTCGCGCTAACAACCTGAAGCCAGGCCGTCATACTACGGTGCAACGCCCAGTAAAGTAAACGATGACCCATAATGAACTTCGGGGTAAAATACCTATCAAATGAAAAATTGCTGCTGACCTGGGGAGTGTTTCCCGGGTCGGTTTCTTTTTGCTCGTGTCCTGCCTGTGGGCAGGGCAGGTGGCGGGGCGGAGCTCTCCGTTCCCTGAAGGAATGATAAAGAGGTATAACAAATGCAAGCGATTCCGATGACCTTACGTGGCGCTGAGAAACTGCGCGAAGAACTGGATTATCTGAAGTCTGTGCGTCGTCCTGAAATCATTGCCGCTATTGCTGACGCTCGTGAACACGGCGATCTGAAAGAGAATGCTGAGTATCATGCTGCGCGTGAGCAGCAGGGCTTCTGCGAAGGGCGTATCAAAGATATTGAAGCGAAGCTGTCCAATGCCCAGGTGATCGATATCACCAAAATGCCGAACAATGGCCGGGTAATTTTTGGCTCAACCGTCAGCGTGCTCAACCTCGATACCGATGAGGAACAGACCTACCGCATCGTGGGTGATGATGAAGCTGATTTTAAGCAGAATCTGATCTCCGTGAACTCGCCGATCGCCCGTGGTCTGATCGGCAAAGAGCAGGATGACGTCGTGACTATCCGTACCCCGGGTGGTGAAGTGGAATACGAAATTACTAAGGTTGAATACCTGTAAGGCGTATTTCCCGCTACGATGTTTATAGATTGTAAAGAAAGGAAAAAGGCCGCATAGCGGCCTTTTATCAACGTCAGGAGCATGGCATTTTGCTCGCCTGGCCGCAGAAATCCCTCGTTTTACACAAAGTTGTGTCGAGATTCAGGATATTCTTAGCGTGGCAGCGAGATCTTACGCTCTGGCGTTGGGCGGTACAGAACCAGCGTTTTACCGATGACCTGTACGTTACAGGCGCCGGTTTCACGTACGATGGCTTCCACGATCAAGGCTTTAGTTTCGCGATCTTCTGAGGCGATCTTCACCTTGATGAGCTCATGGTGCCCTAACGCTTGTTCGATCTCGGCCAGTACCCCTTCGGTCAAACCATTATTGCCAAGCATAACTACCGGCTTGAGCGGATGTGCCAGACCTTTCAGGTGCTGTTTTTGTTTAGTACTCAGATTCATCGTGTTTTTTTGCTTACGTTGGGATTGAAAACGGGTCATTCTACCGCCATCTCCCATATATCGCCAAACTACCGCGTCGATTTTTACGCAGTAAAGTACGATGAACCCGAACGGGAATGTTAAATGACAGGTAAAAAGCGTTCTGCCAGCTCAAGCCGCTGGCTTCAGGAACACTTTAGCGATAAATATGTTCAACAGGCACAGAAAAAGGGGTTACGTTCCCGTGCCTGGTTTAAACTTGATGAAATACAGCAAAGTGACAAAATTTTTAAGCCGGGGATGACGATAGTCGATCTCGGTGCTGCTCCCGGTGGCTGGTCGCAGTATGCGGTCACGCAGATCGGCAACAGCGGCCGCATCATCGCTTGCGATCTTTTACCAATGGATCCAATCGTTGGTGTGGACTTCCTTCAGGGCGATTTTCGTGATGAATTAGTCCTGAAAGCGTTACTTGAGCGAGTGGGCGACAGTAAAGTCCAAGTTGTCATGTCCGATATGGCGCCGAATATGTGCGGAACACCGGCGGTGGATATTCCCCGGGCTATGTATCTGGTAGAACTGGCGCTTGAAATGTCTCGTGATGTATTAGCGCCAGGTGGTAGTTTTGTAGTGAAGGTGTTCCAGGGCGAAGGCTTCGATGAGTATCTTCGAGAAATTCGCTCCCTGTTTACGAAGGTCAAAGTTCGTAAACCGGACTCTTCCCGCGCTCGTTCGCGTGAAGTGTATATTGTAGCGACCGGGCGTAAACCATAACCGGCAGATTTCAAACGAAAGTTTGAAAGAAACTGGATATAGAGTATCCTGACGCTGTTTTTAACACAGTTGTAATAAGAGGTTAATCCCTTGAGTGACATGGCGAAAAACCTAATACTCTGGCTGGTCATTGCCGTTGTGCTGATGTCAGTATTCCAGAGCTTTGGGCCCAGCGAGTCGAATGGCCGCAAGGTGGATTATTCTACCTTCCTGCAAGAGGTCAATCAGGACCAGGTTCGCGAAGCGCGTATCAACGGACGTGAGATCAACGTTACCAAGAAAGATAGTAACCGTTACACGACTTACATTCCGGTTAACGATCCGAAGCTGCTCGATAACCTGTTGACTAAAAACGTCAAAGTTATTGGCGAACCACCAGAAGAGCCAAGCCTGCTGGCTTCCATCTTCATCTCCTGGTTCCCTATGCTGCTGTTGATCGGCGTCTGGATCTTCTTTATGCGGCAAATGCAGGGCGGTGGCGGGAAGGGCGCGATGTCCTTCGGCAAAAGCAAAGCCCGTATGCTGACGGAAGACCAGATCAAAACCACTTTTGCCGACGTTGCCGGGTGTGACGAAGCGAAAGAGGAAGTCGGTGAGCTGGTGGAATACCTGCGTGAGCCGAGCCGCTTCCAGAAACTGGGCGGTAAGATCCCGAAAGGCGTCCTGATGGTCGGCCCTCCGGGTACCGGTAAAACGCTGCTGGCGAAAGCGATCGCTGGCGAAGCAAAAGTACCGTTCTTCACAATTTCCGGTTCTGATTTCGTCGAAATGTTCGTCGGTGTCGGTGCATCTCGTGTGCGTGACATGTTCGAGCAGGCTAAGAAAGCAGCGCCTTGCATCATCTTCATCGATGAAATCGACGCCGTCGGCCGCCAGCGTGGCGCGGGCCTTGGCGGTGGTCACGATGAACGTGAGCAGACCCTGAACCAGATGCTGGTTGAAATGGACGGCTTCGAAGGTAACGAAGGTATTATCGTTATCGCGGCGACTAACCGTCCGGACGTTCTGGACCCCGCGCTGCTGCGTCCAGGCCGCTTCGACCGTCAGGTTGTCGTTGGTCTGCCGGATGTTCGCGGTCGTGAACAGATCCTGAAAGTGCATATGCGTCGCGTACCGCTGGCTCCGGATATCGACGCGGCGATCATTGCGCGCGGTACCCCTGGCTTCTCTGGTGCGGACCTGGCGAACTTGGTCAACGAAGCGGCGCTGTTTGCTGCTCGCGGCAACAAACGTGTTGTTTCGATGGTTGAGTTCGAAAAAGCGAAAGACAAAATCATGATGGGTGCGGAACGTCGCTCCATGGTGATGACGGAAGCGCAGAAAGAATCGACCGCTTACCACGAAGCAGGCCACGCCATTATCGGCCGTCTGGTTCCGGAACACGATCCGGTCCATAAAGTGACGATTATCCCGCGCGGTCGTGCGCTGGGTGTGACCTTCTTCCTGCCGGAAGGCGATGCGATCAGCGCCAGCCGTCAGAAACTGGAAAGTCAGATCTCCACCCTGTACGGCGGTCGTCTGGCGGAAGAGATTATCTACGGTCCGGAACATGTTTCTACCGGCGCGTCCAACGACATTAAAGTGGCGACGAACCTGGCGCGTAACATGGTGACCCAGTGGGGCTTCTCCGACAAACTCGGTCCGCTGCTGTATGCGGAAGAAGAAGGCGAAGTCTTCCTCGGCCGTAGCGTAGCGAAAGCGAAGCATATGTCCGATGAAACCGCGCGTATCATCGACCAGGAAGTGAAATCGCTGATCGAGCGTAACTACGGTCGTGCTCGCCAGCTGCTGAACGACAACATGGATATCCTGCACGCGATGAAAGATGCGCTCATGAAATATGAGACTATCGATGCGCCGCAGATTGACGACCTGATGGCTCGTCGCGATGTTCGTCCGCCGGCGGGTTGGGAAGAACCGGGTTCTTCGAATAACTCTGACAACAATGGCACGCCTCGTGCGCCGCGTCCGGTTGATGAACCGCGTACGCCGAACCCGGGCAACACCATGTCAGAGCAGCTGGGCGACAAGTAAGCTACCGCTGTTGATGTCTTGTTTTAACCTTAAAAACCCCGGGGCGCCCGCTCCGGGGTTTTTCTTTTTTTAACCTCTTCAGTCTCAGGGATTTTGTGATGAAACTTGTAGCCCAGGGCTCAACCCTCGATCTCTCTCATCCGCATGTGATGGGCATTCTTAATGTGACGCCCGACTCTTTCTCCGATGGCGGCGCTCACAACTCGCTGGTTGAGGCGGTGAAGCATGCCAATCTGATGATTAACGCAGGGGCGACCATCATTGATATCGGCGGTGAATCCACGCGGCCAGGAGCGGCTGAGGTGAGCGTAGAAGAGGAACTCGCGCGGGTGATCCCGGTTGTCGAAGCGATCGCTCAGCGCTTTGAAGTGTGGATCTCGGTGGATACGTCCAAACCGGAGGTTATCCGCGAATCGGCCCGGGCCGGGGCGCATATCATTAACGATATTCGTTCGCTGACCGAACCTGGCGCGCTGCAGGCCGCTGCGGAAACCGGGCTGCCGGTGTGTCTGATGCATATGCAGGGTCAGCCGAAAACCATGCAGGAGGCGCCGAAATATGAGGATGTCTTCGCCGATGTCGAGCGCTTTTTTGCAGAACATATTGTGCGCTGCGAGCAGGCGGGGATCGCAAAAGAAAAATTGCTGCTCGACCCGGGATTCGGTTTCGGTAAAAATCTCTCCCACAATTATCAGCTGCTGGCCAGACTGGGTGAATTTCACCACTTTGGGCTGCCTTTGTTGGTTGGTATGTCGCGGAAGTCGATGGTAGGTCAGTTGCTGAACGTCGGGCCGTCAGAACGGCTGAACGGCAGCCTGGCGTGTGCCGTCATTGCAGCAATGCAGGGCGCGCAGATAATCCGCGTCCATGATGTCAAAGAAACGGTAGAAGCGCTGCGCGTGGTGGAAGCCACCCTCGCCGCTAAGGGAAAAAAACGTTATGAGTAACCGCAAGTATTTTGGCACCGATGGTATTCGTGGCCGCGTCGGCGATGCGCCGATCACTCCGGAATTTGTGCTTAAGCTGGGCTGGGCGGCGGGGAAAGTGTTAGCGCGCCACGGCTCGCGTAAAATTATCATCGGCAAGGATACCCGTATTTCGGGCTATATGCTGGAGTCCGCGCTGGAAGCTGGGCTGGCGGCCGCGGGGCTCTCTGCGTCGTTCACCGGGCCAATGCCGACACCGGCCATCGCCTACCTGACGCGCGCATTCCGCGCCGAGGCGGGGATCGTTATTTCAGCTTCGCATAACCCTTTCTACGACAACGGTATTAAATTCTTCTCCATTGAGGGCACCAAGCTGCCGGATGATGTGGAAGAGGCGATTGAAGCCGAAATGGAGAAAGAACTCACCTGCGTGGATTCGGCAGAGCTGGGCAAAGCCAGCCGTATCGTTGATGCCGCCGGGCGCTACATTGAATTTTGTAAAGGCACCTTTCCCAACGAACTGAGCCTCGGCACGCTGAAAGTGGTGGTGGATTGCGCGCACGGTGCGACCTATCACATTGCCCCCAATGTCTTCCGCGAGCTGGGCGCCCAGGTTATCGCGATGGGCTGCGAGCCTGATGGCCTCAACATCAACGAAGAGGTCGGCGCCACCGACGTGCGTGCGCTGCAGGCGCGCGTGCTGGCGGAGAAAGCCGATCTGGGTATTGCCTACGACGGCGATGGCGATCGGGTGATCATGGTTGACCATGAAGGCAATAAAGTCGATGGCGACCAGATCCTCTACATCATCGCCCGGGAAGGGCTGCGTCAGGGGCAGCTGCGCGGCGGCGCCGTGGGTACCCTGATGAGTAATATGGGACTGGAGCTGGCGCTCAAGCAGTTAGGCATCCCGTTTGCCCGCGCGAAGGTCGGTGACCGTTATGTACTGGAGATGCTGCAGGAAAAAGGCTGGCGCATTGGTGCGGAAAACTCAGGCCACGTGATCCTGCTGGATAAAACCACCACCGGTGATGGCATCGTCGCCAGTCTGCAGGTGGTCGCGGCGATGGTACGTAACCATATGAGTCTGCATGACCTTTGCAGTGGCATGAAGATGTTCCCTCAGTTACTGGTGAATGTGCGTTTTACCGAAGGCAGCGGTAACCCACTGGAGAACGAGCATGTCAAAGCGGTGACCGCAGAAGTGGAAGCAGCGTTAGGGAAACGCGGCCGTGTCCTGCTGCGTAAATCCGGAACGGAGCCGCTGATCCGCGTCATGGTAGAAGGCGAGCATGAAGATCAGGTGCACGAGTTTGCGCATCGCATCGCCGAAGCGGTAAAAAGCGTCTAAGCTTGCCGGCTAAGTGGTTAAAAAGGCGGCGCTTGCCGCCTTTTTTATGATAGAAAACCGACTTTTTGCTGTTTTTTTCTGCAGTTGATACAATGTGTCGAAATTGCCCTTGCGAAGGTCATTCGCTTTGGTTAGTATTCACACCCGCTTCAGTGGGAAACGTTAAAACGTCCCGCTTTATTGGTCGAAGCACTTGGTATGCGGCAAATCCGCAAGGAACAGGTTGATTATGTACGAAGCTCTTTTGGTTGTTTTCCTTATTGTAGCGATTGGCCTTGTTGGTCTGGTTATGCTGCAGCAAGGTAAAGGCGCTGATATGGGAGCCTCCTTCGGTGCAGGCGCTTCCGGCACACTGTTTGGGTCCAGCGGTTCTGGCAACTTCATGACCCGTATGACCGGCATCCTGGCTGCGCTGTTCTTCATCATCAGTCTGGCGCTGGGTAATATCAACAGCAACAAGACCAGTAAAGGAAGTGAGTGGGATAACCTGAGCGCACCGAAAACGGAGCAAACTCAGCCAACTGCGCCGGCTCAGCCGACCAGCGACATCCCGCACTAAGTATTCTGTACCGAGGTGGTGGAATTGGTAGACACGCTACCTTGAGGTGGTAGTGCCCTAACGGGCTTGTGGGTTCGAGTCCCATCCTCGGTACCAATATTCCAGAAAAAAGACGCTGAAAAGCGTCTTTTTTTGTTTTTGTCCCCTCCGGCCATTTAATTATAAACATCTCTTTGCTGGTTCCCTTCTTTTACTGTCGTTAAAGTCGCCTCGTCAAATTAACAGAGGTGAAGTGACATAATGAACAAGATCGGGTTGCTTGTCGTCGCCGGTGTGCTCGGTTTAGCAGGGTGCAGTTCAACATCACCCTCCCAAACGGTGGAGACGATTAATGCGCTAACGGTACCGGTATCGCACAGTGAGCCTGGGGCTACAGCGAATAATGCCCAGGCGGTGACGCGCTATTTCCAGGACAATACGGCACTGATTGGTCGCCTTAACCATTCGTTGAAAAGTCATTATTTGCAGGATGTGGAGCGCCGCGATGTGTTTGACAGACATAGTGAGGCGTACCAGGTGTATGGCGCCCTGACCCGCCTGGAGCAGATGGCGTCCATGAATGATGTTTACCGTAAAGAGAATAATGTTGCCGGTCTGCAGGAGATTAACCGCGTGCTGAAAAGCGTGCCGTTGGCCAGCTGAGAGAAGACAGGGACTGCCGGACAGCAATCCCTGTGTAAGGATTAAAAGCGGAAGTTAACCCCGGCATAGGCCCCGTCGGCAAGGGTGTTGTCGCGATTGCCATCTTTCCCCGCCATATCGATATAACGATAGCCTGCTTCGATATTCAGAGACGGGAGTACGTTAATACGTAATCCGGCATTGGCCTCCACATAATCATCGACGCCGCTGGACATTGAGTCCGGCGAGTAATACCCCTCACCGAAGAGCGTGAAGTACTGGCCGAGGGGCAGCTCCGCGCCGCCGCCAGCGGCGATGGCGTAGCCTTCATTACCATCTTTGGGATTCAGATAGACGCCTTTACCGCCCAGCGTCATCAGAAAAGGTCCAAGGTTAAAGTTGTAGCCCATTCCCAGCCCTACGCTGTCCCCGTCATTGTCGCTGTGAGCCCACTGGGTATTGAACGTCATACCCGGTTCCCCGGCGCCAAAGCTGGCGGACAGATTGGTGAACTCGGCTCCGGCTTCACCATGCAGGTTAACGGATGCGCAGACGGCGCTGCTGGCCTCCATGGCGATCATCACGGCAACCAATTTTGGAGTAATCGACTTCATTGTTGAATTCCTTCAGATAAAAAAAAGCCCGATACGGGCGTTCGGGCAAAATTAACGGGTTCTTGGATCTCATCGTTATGGTCGCTGCAGACGGCAGGCGAGGGGGTCAACTCCCGCTACCGCTGCTCACGCCTGGCCGATTTCCGGGGCATATCCTGAGCCGGTGCAGGCCCGGCGGTTAACGCCGTGAGTGGTTGCCTGCTGGTCGAGCCCAGGGACATGTTGTCCGCCGGTAAATTCAGGTGCTCAGCATAAAATTTTTCTTTTTTTACCGTTAGCGTTTATTAATTTAAATTTAAACATTTTCAACATTGAGGCGAGTAACAACAAATAAAGGTGACTGACGCGGTCAAAATTTTTCAGGAAGTGAGGTGATGCTTTGCAAATAACCGCCGCGGGCGAAAGCAATATAACCGCCTTTCTTTAATGCTGACAAGACATTGAGAATACTGCTGCGCGACAGGTGGGTCCTGTCCTGAATATATTCAAGAATAGACACGCGCAGTCGGGTCTCTGCGGTTAATAGCATCATTTCCAGCAGATGGTTACGGATCACTGAATAGGTTCGCTGTTGCAGGACCAGATCGTCACGATATACCAGGTAAGAAGTATGATAGGCCAGCAGGCTGGTCACCTCCTCCCACAGGTTATGCTGACGAAAGAGCGCGGAAGCCAGGTCATAGTCGATGCGTAGCAGTTCGGAAGAGACTTCCGCTCGCAGGCTATGGCTGCGGCTGGGCTGTAGCATTTCCGCCACGCCGAAAAGGTGGGGCTCATAGACGGTCACCATCAATAGCTTGTCGGAATTCCGAATAATCGATAGCTCGCCTTTTTTAAAAATAAAGAGCTGGGTTTTGCCTTTATATTCCCAGGTGAGTCTTTTTCTGGCGATCGCGTTAACGGGCGTCGCGTGTGGCTCAAGCACATCGATCAGTCGGTCAATGGCCTTTTGCGGCCTGATCGGCGGTTTAATATTCATGATGTTTATCACCAGATATGAATTAATCAATTGAGGCTATTATAGTCAACAATTTTGCTGACCGGGCGATAAGGAAAAAATGCCTCTTTTCAATTTTTCTGGCGCTGACAGGGAACAAAAAATAAAAAGCCGGCGGAGGGCCGCCGGCGGGGAGCAAACATCGTCAGGCGATTATTTGCCTTTGTTTTCCAGATTCTCAACCTGCGGTAAACCGGTTGCCGAGGAGGCGCTCAGCAGGCCTGACTGGGCATAGCCGAACAGCTTCTCGCGGGTATCGGTAATATCCAGATTACGCATGGTCAGCTGACCGATACGGTCTTCGGCGGTAAACATGGAATCGCCTTTTTCCATGGTCAGACGCTCTGCTTTATAGGTCAGGTTGTCTGAAACGGTATTGAGGATCGAGTAGTCGTTACCGCGACGCAGCTCAAGGGTAACTTCTCCAGTGATCTGGCTCGCGACCCAGCGTTGCAGAGAATCACGCAGCATCAGCGCCTGGGAATCGAACCAGCGTCCCTGATACAGCAGGCGGCCCAACTGACGACCGTGGGCGTGGTATTGCTCGATTGTGTCTTCGTTATGGATACCGGTCAGCAGACGCTCGTAGGCGATATGCAGCAGCGCCATCCCGGGGGCTTCATAAATACCGCGGCTTTTCGCTTCGATAATGCGGTTTTCAATCTGATCGCTCATCCCCAGACCGTGGCGGCCGCCGATGCGGTTGGCTTCCAGCATCATCTCGACGTCGTCAGCGAAGGTTTTGCCATTCAGCGCCACCGGATGGCCTTGCTCAAAGCGTACGGTTACCTCTTCCGCTGGGATCTTCACGTTTTCGTCCCAGAACTTCACGCCCATAATCGGGTTGACGATTTTCACGCTGGAATTGAGGAATTCGAGGTCTTTCGCTTCGTGCGTCGCGCCGAGCATGTTGGAGTCAGTGGAATAGGCTTTTTCAACCGACATCTTGTAGTCAAAGCCGCAGGCGATCATAAATTCGGACATTTCGTGCCGGCCGCCGAGCTCATCGATGAAATCACTGTCCAGCCACGGCTTGTAAATCTGCAGTTCAGCATTGGTCAGCAGGCCGTAACGATAGAAACGTTCGATATCGTTGCCTTTATAGGTGCTGCCATCGCCCCAGATGTTGACGCCATCTTCTTTCATTGCCGCCACCAGCATGGTGCCGGTGACCGCGCGGCCCAGCGGCGTGGTGTTGAAGTAGGTCAACCCACCGGTGGTGTTATGGAAAGCGCCACACTGAATCGCCGCGATCCCTTCTGCGACCAGCTGTTTGCGGCAGTCGATCAGACGGGCACCTTCAGCGCCATACTCTTTCGCGCGGCGCGGAATAGCATCGTAGTCGTCTTCGTCCGGTTGACCCAGGTTAGCGGTATATGCATAAGGCACGGCGCCTTTTTTGCGCATCCATAACAGCGCGGCGCTGGTATCCAGTCCACCAGAGAAAGCGATACCAATACGTTGACCAACCGGGAGATGCTTGAGAATCGTCGTCATAAAATAAAACCCTGCTCGATAGACTGTGGTGAGTTCGACTCAACAACCTTAACTGCATTTTTATGCATTAATTGTGAGTATTCATTTAACCATCTTTTACTGGCGACAGGAAGGGCTTCATCATCTTTTTGCTAAAAAAGCCTGAAATACCAGCACAAACGGCAATCGGGGGCGATAAAAAGCATGTTGACAAAATATACTAATTGCCGATACAATTCACCCCGATTTTATGTCCCGTCTTCGGTACCAAATCCCAGCAGTATTTGCGTCTTTTGCTCAATAAGAGTAAAATATGCCACGTTTCAGGCGCGGGGTGGAGCAGCCTGGTAGCTCGTCGGGCTCATAACCCGAAGGTCGTCGGTTCAAATCCGGCCCCCGCAACCACTTTCCCATTAAGTACTTTTTCAAATATACTGTGAGGACTAAGTGTCCTTCGTAGCCGAATTTGAAAGAATTCTTGCGGAAGGTGTTCCAGATCGCCATGGCGATCTCAGGGTTCAGTTATCTAAAGCCCCGATTTATCGGGGTTTTTTGTTATCTGACTTCAGAATAACTGGGCTATACGCCCTTTTTTTATGTCTTGGGGGTGGGTTTGTCCACATTAGAGCAAAAATTGACAGAGATGCTCACAGCGCCGGTTGAAGCGCTTGGCTTTGAGCTGGTCGGCATCGAATTTATTCGCGGTCGCACATCCACACTGCGCATCTATATTGATAGTGAAGATGGCATCAACGTTGATGATTGTGCTGATGTGAGCCACCAGGTAAGCGCCGTCATGGATGTTGAAGACCCGATCACTGTCGCTTACAACCTGGAAGTCTCTTCGCCTGGTCTCGACCGTCCGATGTTCACCGCCGAACACTACCAACGTTTCACTGGCGAAGAAGTTGCGCTGGTGCTGCGCATGGCGGTTCAGAACCGTCGCAAATGGCAGGGCATTATCAAAGCGGTAGACGGTGAAATGATCACGGTAACCGTCGAAGGCAAAGATGAAGTGTTCGCGCTGAGTAACATCCAGAAGGCGAACCTGGTTCCCCACTTTTAACAGTCTGGATTGAGGTGAAAGGCCCCGATGAACAAAGAAATTTTGGCTGTTGTTGAAGCCGTTTCCAACGAAAAAGCGCTGCCGCGCGAGAAAATTTTCGAAGCGCTGGAAAGCGCGCTGGCAACGGCCACCAAGAAAAAATACGAACAAGAGATCGACGTTCGCGTAGAAATCGACCGTAAGAGCGGCGATTTCGACACCTTCCGTCGCTGGCTGGTTGTTGAAGAGGTGACTCAGCCGACGCGCGAGATCACGCTGGAAGCAGCGCGTTACGAAGATGAAAGCATGAACGTCGGCGACTATGTCGAAGATCAGATTGAATCTGTTACCTTCGACCGTATCACCACGCAGACCGCTAAACAGGTTATCGTGCAGAAAGTCCGCGAAGCCGAGCGCGCGATGGTGGTCGATCAGTTCCGCGAGCACGAAGGTGAGATCATCACCGGCGTGGTGAAAAAAGTGAACCGCGACAACATCACCCTGGATCTGGGCAACAACGCTGAAGCCGTGATCCTGCGTGAAGATATGCTGCCGCGTGAAAACTTCCGTCCGGGCGACCGCATCCGCGGCGTACTGTACGCTGTCCGTCCGGAAGCGCGTGGCGCCCAGCTGTTCGTGACCCGTTCCAAACCTGAGATGCTGATCGAATTGTTCCGCATTGAAGTGCCGGAAATCGGTGAAGAAGTGCTGGAGATCAAAGCGGCGGCTCGCGATCCGGGCTCTCGTGCCAAAATCGCGGTGAAAACCAACGACAAGCGCATCGACCCGGTTGGCGCTTGCGTCGGTATGCGCGGTGCGCGCGTGCAGGCCGTCTCTACTGAGCTGGGCGGCGAACGCATCGATATCGTCCTGTGGGATGATAACCCGGCGCAGTTCGTGATCAACGCCATGGCGCCGGCAGACGTCGCGTCTATCGTGGTGGATGAAGATAAACACACCATGGATATCGCGGTAGAAGCGGGCAACCTGGCGCAGGCGATTGGCCGTAACGGTCAGAACGTTCGTCTGGCTTCGCAGCTCAGCGGCTGGGAACTCAACGTGATGACCGTTGACGACCTGCAGGCTAAGCACCAGGCGGAAGCGCATGCCGCTATCGATACCTTCACCAAATATCTCGATATTGATGAAGATTTCGCGACAGTGCTGGTTGAAGAAGGCTTCTCCTCGCTGGAAGAGCTGGCCTATGTGCCGATGAAAGAACTGCTGGAAATCGACGGTCTGGATGAAGCCACCGTTGAAGCACTTCGTGAGCGTGCGAAAAACGCACTGACTACGCTGGCGCTGGCTCAGGAAGAAAGCCTGGGAGATAACAAACCTGCCGATGATCTGTTGAATCTGGAAGGTCTGGATCGTGCCTTGGCATTCAAACTGGCTGCCCGTGGTGTTTGTACGCTGGAAGATCTCGCCGAGCAGGGCGTTGATGACCTGGCTGATATCGAAGGGATGACCGACGAGAAAGCTGGCGAGCTCATCATGGCCGCTCGCAACATTTGTTGGTTCGGCGACGAAGCGTAATAAACTGTAGCAGGAAGGAACAGCATGACAGATGTGACTATTAAAGCGCTGGCCTCAGAGATTCAGACCTCTGTGGATCGCCTGATACAGCAATTTGCTGACGCAGGCATCCGCAAATCGGCTGATGATTCTGTGACCGCGCAAGAGAAACAAACTTTGTTGACGCACCTGAACCGTGAACACGGCTCGGCGCCCGACAAGCTGACGTTGCAGCGTAAAACCCGCAGCACGTTGAATATTCCAGGTACCGGTGGAAAGAGTAAATCGGTACAAATCGAAGTCCGCAAGAAACGCACCTTTGTGAAACGCGATCCGCAAGAGGCTGAACGTCTGGCCGCGGAAGAGCAGGCGCAGCGTGAAGCGGAAGAGCAGGCCCGTCGTGAAGCTGAAGAAGCAGCGAAACGCGAGGCGCAATTAAAAGCTGAACGTGAGGCCGCAGAACAAGCTAAACGTGAAGTCGCTGATAAAGCGAAACGTGAAGCTGCGGAAAAAGACAAAGTGAGCAATCAACATACCGACGAAATGACCAAAACCGCCCAGGCTGAAAAGATCCGCCGTGAGAACGAAGCCGCGGAACTGAAGCGCAAATCGGAAGAAGAAGCACGCCGCAAACTTGAAGAAGAAGCGCGCCGTGTAGCGGAAGAAGCACGCCGTATGGCAGAAGAAAACGAAAAAAATTGGTCTGAAACCTCAGACAGCCCGGAAGATAGCAGCGACTATCACGTCACTACGTCACAGCATGCTCGTCAGGCTGAAGATGATAACGATCGTGAAGTTGAAGGCGGTCGCGGCCGTAGCCGTAGCAGCAAAGCGGCGCGTCCGGCGAAGAAAGGCAACAAACACGCTGAATCCAAAGCTGATCGTGAAGAAGCCCGTGCGGCCGTTCGCGGCGGTAAAGGCGGTAAGCACCGTAAAGGTTCCGCTCTGCAGCAGGGCTTCCAGAAGCCGGCGCAGGCCGTTAACCGTGACGTTATCATCGGCGAAACCATCACCGTTGGTGAACTGGCTAACAAGATGGCGGTGAAAGGTTCTCAGGTCATCAAAGCGATGATGAAACTGGGCGCCATGGCGACCATTAACCAGGTCATCGACCAGGAAACCGCGCAGCTGGTTGCCGAAGAGATGGGCCACAAAGTTATCCTGCGTCGTGAAAACGAACTGGAAGAAGCGGTAATGAGCGACCGTGACACCGGCGCTGCGGCTGAACCGCGCGCACCGGTCGTGACCATCATGGGTCACGTTGACCACGGTAAAACCTCGCTGCTGGACTATATTCGTTCTACTAAGGTTGCCTCCGGCGAAGCGGGTGGTATTACCCAGCACATCGGTGCTTACCACGTAGAAACCGACAACGGCATGATCACCTTCCTGGACACCCCGGGCCACGCCGCGTTTACCTCCATGCGTGCTCGTGGTGCGCAGGCGACGGATATCGTGGTTCTGGTGGTGGCGGCAGACGACGGCGTGATGCCGCAGACCATCGAAGCTATCCAGCACGCTAAAGCGGCGCAGGTACCGGTGGTGGTTGCGGTGAACAAAATCGATAAGCCAGAAGCTGATCCGGATCGCGTGAAGAATGAACTGTCCCAGTACGGCATCCTGCCGGAAGAGTGGGGCGGCGAGAGCCAGTTCGTCCACGTTTCCGCGAAAGCCGGTACCGGCATCGACGACCTGCTGGACGCGATTCTGCTGCAGGCTGAAGTTCTCGAACTGAAAGCTGTACGTAACGGTATGGCGAGCGGCGCGGTCATCGAGTCCTTCCTCGATAAAGGTCGTGGCCCGGTGGCTACCGTTCTGGTTCGCGAAGGTACTCTGCATAAGGGCGATATTGTCCTGTGTGGCTTTGAATATGGCCGCGTGCGTGCGATGCGTGACGAACTGGGTCGCGAAGTGCTGGAAGCGGGTCCGTCCATTCCGGTGGAAATCCTCGGTCTGTCCGGTGTGCCGGCTGCGGGTGATGAAGTGACTGTGGTTCGTGACGAGAAAAAAGCGCGTGAAGTGGCACTGTATCGTCAGGGCAAATTCCGTGAAGTTAAGCTCGCGCGTCAGCAGAAATCTAAGCTGGAAAACATGTTCGCTAACATGACCGAAGGCGAAGTTCACGAAGTGAACATCGTGCTGAAAGCGGACGTACAGGGTTCTGTCGAAGCGATTTCCGATTCCTTACTGAAACTGTCTACCGACGAAGTGAAAGTGAAGATCATCGGTTCCGGCGTAGGTGGTATCACCGAAACCGACGCGACCCTGGCAGCAGCATCCAACGCGATTCTGGTTGGCTTCAACGTTCGTGCCGATGCCTCTGCGCGTAAAGTTATCGAAGCGGAAAGCCTGGATCTGCGTTATTACTCCGTCATCTATAACCTGATCGACGAAGTGAAAGCGGCGATGAGCGGCATGCTGTCTCCGGAACTGAAACAGCAGATCATCGGTCTGGCTGAAGTGCGTGATGTGTTCAAATCGCCGAAATTCGGCGCCATCGCGGGCTGTATGGTTACCGAAGGGACGATCAAACGTCACAACCCAATCCGCGTCCTGCGCGACAACGTGGTTATCTATGAAGGCGAGCTGGAATCCCTGCGCCGCTTCAAAGATGACGTTAACGAAGTCCGTAACGGCATGGAATGTGGTATCGGTGTGAAGAACTACAACGACGTTCGCGTTGGCGATATGATCGAAGTGTTCGAAATCATCGAAATCCAGCGTAGCATCGATTAATCATTTGATGGCTAAGCAGCCGGGGAAGCGAAGCGCCACCCGGCAATCATTTTAAAAAGGGGCTTTTGGCCCCTTTTTTGTCTTTATTCTGGAGAACTTATTATGGCGAAAGAATTTGGTCGCCCGCAGCGTGTGGCCCAGGAGATGCAAAAAGAGATTGCCATCATCCTGCAACGTGAAATCAAAGATCCGCGTCTGGGTATGATGACCACCGTTTCCGGTGTGGAAATGTCCCGTGACCTGGCCTATGCCAAGGTGTATGTCACCTTCCTCAACGACAAAGATGAAGCCGCGGTGAAAGCGGGCATCAAAGCGCTGCAGGAAGCTTCTGGTTTTATCCGCTCCCTGCTGGGTAAAGCGATGCGTCTGCGTATCGTGCCGGAACTGACTTTCTTCTACGACAACTCGCTGGTGGAAGGGATGCGTATGTCCAACCTGGTCACCAGCGTGGTGAAACACGACGATGAACGTCGTGTGAACCCGGACGACAGCAAGGAGGACTGATGAGTCGTCCTCGTCGTCGCGGCCGCGACGTGCACGGCGTATTGTTGCTGGACAAGCCTCAGGGCGCTTCCAGCAACGATGTGCTGCAGAAAGTAAAGCGTATTTATAACGCCAACCGCGCTGGCCACACCGGCGCGCTGGATCCGCTGGCGACCGGTATGCTGCCAGTGTGTCTTGGCGAAGCGACCAAGTTTTCCCAGTATCTGCTGGACTCCGATAAGCGTTATCGCGTGATCGCCAAACTGGGCCAGCGCACGGATACCTCCGATGCCGACGGTCAGGTGGTGGAAGAGCGTCCGCTAACCTTTAGCGACGAGCAGCTGGCGGCGGCGCTGGATAGTTTCCGCGGCGAGACGCAGCAGGTACCGTCGATGTACTCGGCGCTGAAGTATCAGGGCAAGAAGCTGTACGAGTATGCTCGTCAGGGCATTGAGGTCCCGCGTGAAGCCCGGCCGATTACGGTCTATGAGCTGCTGTTTATTCGCCATGAAGGCGATGAACTGGAGCTGGAGATCCACTGCTCGAAAGGCACCTACATCCGGACGATTATCGATGATTTAGGTGAAAAGCTCGGCTGCGGCGCGCACGTGATTTTCCTGCGTCGCCTGGCGGTGAGCAAATACCCGGTTGAGCGGATGGTGACCCTCGAGCAGCTGCAGGCGCTGGTCGATCAGGCGGCAGCGCAGGATATTCCTGCCGCGCAGCTGCTTGATCCGCTGCTGATGCCGATGGACAGCCCGGCATCGGACTATCCGCTGGTGGCGATTCCGGAGACCTCCGCGGTTTACTTTAAAAACGGTAACCCGGTTCGTCAGTCAGGCGCGCCGCTTAACGGGCTGGTGCGGGTGATGGAAAACGAATCCGGCAAGTTTCTCGGCATGGGCGAAATTGACGATGAAGGCCGCGTGGCGCCGCGTCGTCTGGTGGTGGAATACCCGGCGTAAGCGCTTTTCTTGCGATAAAAGCCTGCTACGAGTAGAATATCGCCGCTTAACGTCCGCTAAAGTGTTTTAACATTTTCGGGCGTTGCATCAGGGGTCGCTGAATTAGAGATCGGCACCCTTTCTTTCTTTTAATTTTTGGAGTTCTAAAATGTCTCTAAGCGTTGAAGCTAAAGCAAAAATCGTTTCTGAGTTTGGTCGTGGCGAAAACGACAGCGGTTCTACCGAAGTTCAGGTTGCACTGCTGACTGCACAGATCAACCACCTGCAGGGCCACTTTGCAGAGCACAAAAAAGATCACCACAGCCGTCGTGGTCTGCTGCGCATGGTTTCTCAGCGTCGTAAACTGCTCGACTACCTGAAACGTAAAGATGTTGCACGTTACGCTGCGCTGATCGAGCGTCTGGGTCTGCGTCGCTAATTCTGCGAGTTTCAGAAAAAGGGGCCTGACGGCCCCTTTTTTCGACCGGGCGGCAGCAATTCATTCAAAACTCATGTATTGTTGCTAGTAATGATCTTCATGCAGAGGTTCGCGCGGCTAATGAGAGGCTTCATCCGCAGGGGCGGGTAAAGGTTGTCATTAGTCGCGAGGATGCAGAGGATCGGGTCAATAGACGCTATATCTTTGATATGGCGTGATTTATAGATAAAAAGGATAGAATTTTGCTTAATCCGATCGTTCGTAAATTCCAGTACGGCCAGCATACCGTAACCCTGGAAACCGGCATGATGGCGCGCCAGGCAACGGCCGCTGTGATGGTTAGCATGGATGACACCGCGGTATTCGTGACCGTTGTGGGTCAGAAAAAAGCGAAGCCAGGCCAGGACTTTTTCCCGCTAACTGTTAACTACCAGGAGCGTACTTACGCTGCCGGTAAAATCCCGGGTGGTTTCTTCCGTCGTGAAGGCCGTCCAAGCGAAGGCGAAACCCTGATCGCGCGTCTGATTGACCGCCCGGTTCGCCCGCTGTTCCCGGAAGGCTTCGTTAACGAAGTTCAGGTTATCGCCACCGTCGTTTCCGTTAACCCGCA
This sequence comes from Klebsiella sp. RC2, assembly GCF_014192815.1. NCBI lineage: Bacteria > Pseudomonadati > Pseudomonadota > Gammaproteobacteria > Enterobacterales > Enterobacteriaceae > Klebsiella > Klebsiella sp. RC2. The sequence continues at coordinate 105,936 of NZ_JACHYL010000010.1, forward strand.
GGTTAACCCGGATATCGTCGCGATGATCGGCGCTTCCGCTGCGCTGTCCCTGTCTGGTATTCCGTTCAATGGCCCAATCGGCGCCGCGCGCGTGGGTTACATCAACGACCAGTACGTACTGAACCCAACCCAGGAAGAACTGAAGTCCAGCAAACTGGATCTGGTGGTTGCCGGTACTGAAGCGGCCGTGCTGATGGTTGAATCCGAGGCTGAACTGCTGAGCGAAGACCAGATGCTGGGCGCGGTGGTCTTCGGCCACGAGCAGCAGCAGATTGTTATTCAGAACATCAACGACCTGGTGAAAGAAGCCGGTAAACCGCGTTGGGACTGGCAGCCGGAAGCCGTCAACGAAGCGCTGAACGCGCGCGTGGCTGCGCTGGCTGAATCCCGCCTGAGCGATGCTTACCGTATCACCGACAAACAAGAGCGTTACGCTCAGGTTGACGTGATCAAATCTGAAACCATCGCCACGCTGGTAGCAGAAGATGAAACCCTGGACGCTAACGAGCTGGGTGAAATCCTGCACGCCATCGAGAAAAACGTGGTTCGTAGCCGCGTACTGGCAGGCGAGCCGCGTATCGATGGCCGCGAAAAAGACATGATCCGTGGTCTGGACGTTCGTACCGGCGTACTGCCGCGTACTCACGGTTCCGCACTGTTCACCCGTGGCGAAACGCAGGCGCTGGTTACCGCGACTCTGGGTACCGCACGCGACGCGCAGAACATCGACGAACTGATGGGCGAGCGCACCGACTCCTTCCTGTTCCACTACAACTTCCCTCCGTACTCCGTAGGCGAAACTGGCATGGTGGGTTCTCCGAAGCGTCGTGAAATCGGTCACGGTCGTCTGGCTAAGCGCGGCGTATTGGCCGTGATGCCGACTATCGACGAATTCCCGTACACCGTTCGCGTGGTGTCTGAAATCACCGAATCCAACGGTTCTTCTTCCATGGCCTCCGTCTGTGGCGCCTCTCTGGCGCTGATGGATGCGGGTGTGCCGGTGAAAGCCGCCGTTGCGGGTATCGCAATGGGTCTGGTGAAAGAAGGCGACAACTTCGTCGTTCTGTCTGACATCCTGGGTGACGAAGACCACCTTGGCGATATGGACTTCAAAGTTGCGGGTTCCCGCGACGGTATCTCTGCGCTGCAGATGGATATCAAAATTGAAGGTATCACCAAAGAAATCATGCAGGTTGCTCTGAACCAGGCTAAAGGTGCGCGTCTGCACATCCTGGGCGTGATGGAGCAGGCGATTAACGCGCCGCGCGGCGATATCTCTGAATTCGCACCGCGTATCCACACCATCAAGATCAACCCGGACAAGATCAAAGACGTTATCGGTAAAGGCGGTTCTGTTATCCGTGCCCTGACCGAAGAAACCGGCACCACCATCGAAATCGAAGATGACGGTACCGTGAAGATCGCAGCGACCGACGGCGATAAAGCACAGCATGCTATCCGTCGTATCGAAGAGATCACCGCTGAGATCGAAGTTGGCCGCATCTACAATGGTAAAGTGACCCGTATCGTTGACTTTGGCGCGTTCGTTGCCATCGGCGGCGGTAAAGAAGGTCTGGTTCACATCTCGCAGATCGCTGATAAGCGCGTTGAGAAAGTGACTGATTACCTGCAGATGGGTCAGGAAGTGCCGGTTAAGGTTCTGGAAGTTGACCGCCAGGGCCGTGTTCGTCTGAGCATCAAAGAAGCAACTGAACAGACTCCGTCTGCCGCAGCGCCGGAAGCTCCGGTCGCCGAGCAGGGCGAGTAAGGTTGCCGTTAGCCCTCCGCTTTTGCGGAGGGCGTTTTACGGGCAGGACGCCTCGTTTGCAGCCGGGGAACAGGACGTTCATCCAATCGTTGTCTTCGGGAGTGGGAAATGAAGCCTTTTTTGCGCTGGTGTTTCGTGGCGACAGCTCTCACGCTGGCAGGATGCAGTAGCACCGCCTGGCGTAAGGACGCCGTCCTCGCAGTACCATTGCAACCGACTTTACAGCAAGAAGTGATTCTGGCACGCATGGAACAAATTCTTGCCAGTCGGGCTTTATCCGATGACGAACGCGCACAGCTTTTATATGAGCGCGGAGTGTTGTATGATAGTCTCGGTCTGAGGGCATTAGCGCGAAATGATTTTTCACAAGCGCTGGCAATCCGACCCGATATGCCTGAAGTATTCAATTACTTAGGCATTTACTTAACGCAGGCAGGCAATTTTGATGCTGCCTATGAAGCGTTTGATTCTGTACTTGAGCTTGATCCAACTTACAACTACGCGCACTTGAACCGCGGTATCGCCCTGTATTACGGCGGCCGGGCTAAGTTAGCGCAAGATGATCTGCTGGCGTTTTATCAAGACGATCCCAATGATCCTTTCCGTAGCCTGTGGCTTTATATCGCCGAGCGTAAACTCGACGAGAAGCGGGCGCTTGAAGCACTCAGAGAGCGCTTAAACAAGTCGGACAAAGAGCAATGGGGATGGAACATTGTCGAGTTCTACCTTGGCGACATTAGCGAAAAAGAGCTGATGACTCGTCTGAAGGCAGACGCAACGGATAACACCTCGCTCGCTGAGCATCTCAGTGAAACCAACTTCTATTTAGGTAAGTACTACCTAAGTCTGGGGGACAAGGACAGCGCTACGGCACTGTTCAAACTGGCGGTCGCTAACAACGTACATAACTACGTTGAGCACCGATACGCATTGTTGGAATTATCGCTCTTGGGCCAGGAGCAAGATGACCTGGCAGAATCGGACCAGCAATAGCTGACGAACACATCAGCCCATAGTTTTTTGCTTGCCATCACCTTTGCGGGTGAGGGCGTTGTTGTTCGTTAATACACCTACTTTGAGCCGGTTCACACTTTTCAATGAAAATTACCGTAAATTTTCACGATGAGTTATGTAGACTGGCCGCCATTAATTTTGAGGCACACGTACTACATGGCTGAATTCGAAACCACTTTTGCAGATCTGGGCCTGAAGGCTCCCATCCTTGAAGCGCTTAACGATCTGGGTTACGAAAAACCATCTCCGATCCAGGCTGAGTGCATTCCGCATCTGCTGGACGGCCGCGATGTTCTGGGTATGGCCCAGACCGGTAGCGGTAAAACCGCAGCGTTCTCTTTACCGCTGCTGAACAACATTGATCCTGAGCTGAGAGCACCACAGATTCTGGTGCTGGCGCCGACCCGCGAACTGGCGGTACAGGTTGCTGAAGCAATGACGGAATTCTCTAAACATATGCGCGGCGTAAACGTGGTTGCCCTGTACGGCGGCCAGCGTTATGACGTGCAGCTGCGCGCTCTGCGTCAGGGTCCGCAGATCGTTGTCGGTACCCCGGGTCGTCTGCTGGACCACCTGAAGCGCGGCACGCTGGATCTCTCTAAACTGAGCGGTCTGGTACTGGACGAAGCCGATGAAATGCTGCGCATGGGCTTTATCGAAGACGTAGAAACCATTATGGCGCAGATCCCGGAAGGTCATCAGACCGCGCTGTTCTCTGCCACCATGCCGGAAGCGATTCGTCGCATTACCCGCCGCTTTATGAAAGAGCCGCAGGAAGTGCGCATTCAGTCCAGCGTCACCACGCGCCCGGACATCAGCCAGAGCTACTGGACGGCCTACGGCATGCGTAAAAACGAAGCGCTGGTGCGCTTCCTGGAAGCGGAAGACTTTGATGCGGCGATTATCTTCGTGCGTACCAAAAACGCGACCCTGGAAGTGGCTGAAGCGCTGGAGCGTAGCGGCTATAACAGCGCCGCGCTGAACGGCGATATGAACCAGGCGCTGCGTGAGCAGACGCTGGAGCGTCTGAAAGACGGTCGTCTGGACATTCTGATCGCTACCGACGTTGCGGCCCGTGGTCTGGACGTTGAGCGTATCAGCCTGGTTGTTAACTATGACATCCCGATGGATTCCGAGTCTTACGTTCACCGTATCGGCCGTACCGGTCGTGCGGGTCGTGCTGGCCGCGCCCTGCTGTTCGTTGAGAACCGCGAGCGTCGCCTGCTGCGTAACATCGAACGTACGATGAAACTGACGATCCCTGAAGTAGAACTGCCAAACGCAGAACTGCTGGGCAAACGTCGCCTGGAAAAATTCGCGGCTAAAGTTCAGCAGCAGCTGGAAAGCAGCGATCTGGACCAGTACCGTGCGCTGCTGGCGAAAATCCAGCCGACGGCGGAAGGCGAAGAGCTGGACGTGGAAACGCTGGCCGCCGCGCTGCTGAAAATGGCCCAGGGCGAACGTTCTCTGATCGTCCCGCCGGATGCGCCGATGCGTCCTAAGCGTGAGTTCCGCGATCGTGATGACCGTTTCGAGCGTCGTGGCGACCGTAATGACCGCGGCCCGCGTGGCGATCGTGAAGATCGTCCGAAGCGTGAGCGTCGTGATGTTGGCGAGATGGAACTGTACCGCATTGAAGTAGGCCGTGATGACGGCGTTGAAGTTCGTCATATCGTTGGCGCGATCGCTAACGAAGGCGATATCAGCAGCCGTTACATCGGTAACATCAAGCTGTTCGGTTCTCACTCCACCATCGAACTGCCGAAAGGTATGCCGGGCGAAGTACTGCAGCACTTTACTCGCACCCGCATCCTGAACAAACCGATGAACATGCAGCTGATGGGCGATGCGCAGCCGCGCACTGAACGTCGTGGCGGCGGTGAACGTCGTGAAGGCGGTCGTGGTTTCGGCGGTGAGCGTCGTGAAGGCGGCCGTAGCTTCGGTGGCGAACGTCGTGAAGGCGGTCGTGGTGATGGTCGTCGTTTCAGCGGCGAACGTCGTGAAGGCCGTGCGCCGCGTCGTGACGATGCAGCTGCGCCGCGCCGTGATGACTCCGCTGGTCGTCGTCGTTTCGGTGGCGATGCGTAATTAGCGCAACACGCTAGCGTAAAGTAAATAATACAGCCCCGATCGCCATGATTGGGGCTTTTTTTATTCCTTTTGTACTCATGTACTGGTACAGTGCGTCGCACCCACTGTGGGAAAGTTTTTTTGACTGGAGATTTCGGTAAATGGCGACACTAACCACTACAACCACCCGGCCGTCCCTGTTTGGCGGCGTGGTGATTATCGGCGGCACGATTATTGGCGCGGGCATGTTCTCGCTGCCGGTGGTGATGTCCGGCGCGTGGTTCTTCTGGTCGCTGGCGGCGCTGGTTTTTACCTGGTTCTGCATGTTGCACTCCGGTCTGATGATCCTGGAAGCCAACCTCAACTACCGGATTGGCTCCAGTTTCGACACCATCACCAAAGACCTGCTCGGCAAGGGCTGGAACCTGGTGAACGGCGTGTCGATCGCCTTTGTGCTGTATATCCTGACTTACGCCTATATTTCGGCGAGCGGTTCGATCCTGCACCATACCTTCAGTGAAATGTCGCTGAACGTACCGGCGCGCGCGGCGGGCTTCGGCTTTGCGCTTCTGGTGGCATTTATTGTCTGGATGAGCACCAAAGCGGTGAGCCGCATGACGGCTATCGTGCTCGGTGCCAAGGTCATCACCTTCTTCCTGACCTTCGGCAGCCTGCTGGGACACGTCGAACCGACGACGCTGTTTAACGTCGCGGAGAAGAATGCCTCCTATGCGCCCTACCTGCTGATGACGCTGCCGTTCTGCCTGGCCTCGTTTGGCTATCACGGTAACGTGCCGAGCCTGATGAAATATTATGGTAAGGATCCGCGCACCATTACCCGCTGTCTGATTTACGGTACGCTGCTGGCGCTGGGTCTGTACGTGGTCTGGCTGCTGGTGACGATGGGCAATATCCCGCGTCCGCAGTTTATCGATATTGCGCAGAAGGGCGGTAACATTGATGTACTGGTACAGGCCCTGAGCGGCGTACTGAATAACCGCGGCCTGGATCTGCTGCTGGTAGTGTTCTCCAACTTTGCCGTCGCGAGTTCGTTCCTCGGCGTGACGCTGGGTCTGTTCGACTATCTGGCGGATCTGTTTGGCTTTGACGATAGCGCGATGGGGCGCTTTAAAACCGCGCTGTTGACCTTTATCCCGCCGATGCTCGGTGGGCTGGTGAAACCAGATGGTTTCCTTTACGCCATCGGCTATGCCGGCCTGGCGGCGACGGTATGGGCGGCCATTGTGCCGGCGCTGCTGGCCCGCGCTTCGCGTAAACGCTTCGGCAGCCCACAGTTCCGCGTGTGGGGCGGAAAAGCGATGATTGTGCTGATCCTGCTCTTTGGTCTCGGCAACGCGGTGGTGCACTTCCTGTCGAGCTTTAATCTGCTGCCGGTTTATCAGTAAGGTTAATGCCCGGTGGCATAACATCCACCGGGCTGACGTTTGTGTTACCCCAACAGCTCCTCTTTCACCTGCATCGCCAAATCAAACGAATGCAGGCGAGCCTGATGGTCGAAGATCTGGCCGTTGACCATGATTTCATCCGCCTCGGTTTCGCGCAGAATGGACTCTAAGCCGTGGCGGACTTTCGTTTTATCGCCGACCAGCGACATGCTTAACGCCTGCTGCACGCCATACTGCTCGGACGCTGACCACAGCTGATGCATATTTTCCACCGGCGGCGGCAGCTGTCCGGTTTCGCCGCGCCGCAGCTTAACGAACGCCTGCTGCATAGAGGTAAAGAGGAACTCCGCATCGCGGTTGCTGTCGGCGGCGATAATATTGATACACACCATCGCGTACGGTTTTTCCAGCCGCGCCGAAGGTTTGAAATTGCTGCGATACAGATGCAGCGCCTGGAACAGCATATCCGGCGCGAAATGCGAGGCGAAAGCAAACGGCAGGCCGAGCTGCGCCGCCAGCTGGGCGCTGTACAGGCTTGAGCCCAGCAGCCACACCGGAATTCGTTCGCCATAGCCGGGAACCGGACGCACGTGCGGGTTCGGATCGAGGGCGTCAAACCAGTCCACCAGTTCCGCCACGTCGCGCGGGAAGTTATCGACATCGCCGCTCATATGGCGGCGCAGGGCGCGCATGGTCGGCTGATCGCTGCCTGGCGCGCGGCCAAGGCCGAGATCGATACGCCCGGGATAAAGGGTATTCAGGGTGCCGAACTGCTCGGCGATCACCAGCGGTGAGTGGTTGGGCAGCATCACCCCGCCGGAACCGAGATGCAGAGTGGTGGTATTGGCGGCGAGATAGCCTATCAGCACCGAGGTCGCCGCGCTGGCAATGCCGACCATATTATGGTGCTCCGCCAGCCAGTAGCGGTGATAGCCGCGCGATTCGGCCAGCCTGGCGAGATCCAGAGAGTGGGTAAAGGCTTCTTTGGCAGAAGAGCCTTGCGGGATCGGCGCCAGGTCGAGCACCGAGAACGGAACAGATTTGTCAGTCATAAAGGCTCACTTTGCTACAGCATCGTCATCAGATTGAAGGTCTTCTTCCAGCCTGGCGCATCCTGGACGCGCCAGCCAGAAAAGCTGCATCTTTAATAATGCATTAAAATCTGAGCACTGTTGTTAACAAAGTGAGCGGTTTATCAGGCTTGCAGCACCAGACCGGGCAGCCGTTTCCAGTAGCCGTTGCAATCACTATTGCTGGTAAGATCCAGTGGCGCAGCACCGTTTTCGTTGGCGCGGAAGGCCTCTAGCATAGCGAAGGTTTCGTTGCCCATCGGCGACAGGCGCACCATATCCACCAGGCCGTGCATCGAGGTTAACTCGTTGCCAAGGTTATAGACGTAGCCGCTCATCGTCTGGATACCGTTGAGCACGAACACCTGCTGGTTCTCCTGCGACAGCATGCTGCGTCCGGTCGGGTACTTGATGCAGCAGGTTTCGCATTCGTCCTTTGGCCGGTCTTCCGAGCGGGCGGTAAAGCAGCGCGCGGAATAGGCCAGCGGCAGATGGCCGTAGCTCAGCACTTCCACTTCAAACTGGTTGCGAATACCCAGCTCTTCGCACTGGGTCAGTAAATTTGCCAGCCAGTCGCGGGAAAGCTCTACTGGCATGCACCAACGCATCATGCCTTGTTTCAGCAGCAGGCGCAGAGTGACGGCGTTATAGCAGTTCAGCGCATGCCCGGCAACGAACGGCAGCTTGCGTTCGGCGCAGAGGTTCACCACGCCAAGGTCGCTGGCCTCAATCAGGAACTCGCCGTTAGCGACATAGCGCTTCAGTTCGCCCAGTTCGGAAGAGGCCTGCACCAGCGCGAGGGTAGACAGCACCACCTGTTTGCCGCTACCGGCCAGCGCTTTTGCCATCTCGATCCAGTCGCCAACTTTGGTGGCGCGGCGTTTGCTGCACACGGCTTCGCCGAGATAAATGGTGTCGGCGCTGCTGTTTGCCGCCTGCTGGTAAAAATCTTCCAGCGTCTCTTTTGGCCAGTAGTACAGCACCGGCCCTAATGAATATTTCATGTTTCTCACTGCCATTTACGGTGATAGGCGCCAAGGGTGGTTTGCGTCCCTTCGGACATCGAACCAAGGGTTTCCATCCAGGCGGATTGCGGCACAAAATTCTGCGGATCGGCTTTGCAGCGGTCGATCGCCTGGCGCCAGACTTTCGCCACCTGGGTGACGTACGCCGGGCTGCGCTGACGGCCTTCGATTTTCACCGAGGCGATATTGGCGGCCATCAGCTCCGGCAACAGCTCCAGGGTGTTTAGGCTGGTGGGTTCTTCCAGTGCGTGATAGCGCTCGCCATCGACCAGATAGCGGCCTTTGCACAGCGTCGGATAGCCGGCGTTTTCGCCATCCTGATAGCGGTCGATCAGCACCTCATTAAGGCGAGATTCCAGCCCCTGCGGCGTTTGCTGCCAACGCACGAAGCGGGCAGGTGAACAGGCGCCGACGGTATTCGGCGATTCGCCGGTCAGGTAGGAAGAGAGATAGCAGCGGCCTTCCGCCATGATGCACAGGCTACCGAAGGCGAAGACTTCCAGCGGCACCGGCGTGGCACGGGCCAACTGCTTCACCTGGTGAATAGATAACACTCGTGGTAGTACGACGCGTGCCACGTCAAAGTTGCGATGATAGAAGCGAATGGCCTCTTCATTGGTGGCGGAAGCCTGCACCGAAACGTGACGCTCAATGTGTGGATAACGCTCCGCGGCATACTCCAGCATGGCGATATCGGCCAGGATCAGCGCATCGGCGCCCAGCTGGGCGGCCATGTCCACCGCGCGCTGCCAGCGGGCGTAGCCGTCGGGATGGGCGAAGGTGTTGATCGCAATATGTAGCTTACGACGGTGCTGATGCACAAAGCTGACGGCTTCCTGCAGTTTCTTTTCGGTGAAATTAAGGCCGGCAAAGTGGCGGGCGTTGGTGTCATCTTTCAGCCCGATATAGACGGCATCGGCGCCGTTTTCGATGGCCGCCTTAAGCGCCGGAAGGTTACCGGCTGGGCAGAGCAGCTCCATAATTTTTCCTGAAAAATGCGGCCCGTCAGGGACGCTGAATGGTTAACGAGCAGGGATTTTAGTTAACCTTCTGGTGACAATTTTTGATTTGAGGCAGTTAAAAGTGTATTGGTGGCGCCAATAACTGGCGGCCGTCATCGCGTTTTTGTTGATTTACGCCGCTATGTTGTTTATGTGATATGGCACAATAGCGGAACAATTGCATTCATGGAGTAAAGCTTGTGTTGGATAAACTGCGTTCCCGGCTGGTCCACTTTGGCCCGTCTTTACTGAGCGTGCCGGTTAAGCTGGCGCCTTTTGCCCTCAAGCGCCAGGTGCTGGAGCAGGTGCTAAGCTGGCAGTTCCGTCAGGCGCTGGCAGAGGGAGAACTGGAGTTTCTCGAGGGGCGCTGGTTAAGTATTCATGTGCGTGACATCGGTCTGCTGTGGTATACCTCGGTAGTCGATGGTCGCCTGGTGGTCAGCCAGCAGGCCGACGCCGACGTCAGCTTCAGCGCCGACGCCAGCGATCTGTTAATGATTGCCGCGCGCAAGCAGGATCCGGATACGCTATTCTTCCAGCGTCGTCTGGTGATTGAAGGCGATACGGAGCTGGGGCTGTACGTAAAAAATTTGATGGACGCCATTGAGCTCGAGCAGATGCCAAAAGCGCTGCGCGTGATGTTGCTGCAACTGGCGGATTTTGTCGAAGCTGGACTGAAGAGCCCGCAGAAACCTGAACAGACATCGGTAGGTGAGGCATGCTGATTCGAGTGGAGATTGGGATTGATGCACCGGGAATCGACGCGCTGCTGCGTCGTACCTTCGGCCGCGATGCCGAAGCGCAGCTGGTGCACGATCTGCGTGAAGATGGACTGATCACGCTGGGGGTGGTGGCAACGGATGATGAAGGCCAGGTGATCGGCTACGTTGCCTTCAGCCCGGTTGCAGTGGAAGGTGAAGAGCTGCAGTGGGTCGGTCTGGCGCCGTTGGCGGTGGATGAACACTATCGTGGACAGGGCATTGGCCGGCAACTGGTCTATGAAGGGCTGGATTCGCTGAATGAGTTCGGCTATGCCGCGGTGGTGACGCTGGGCGACCCGGATTTATACCGTCGCTTCGGCTTTGAGCCGGCCGCGCGCTTCGATCTCCGCTGCCGCTGGCCGGACAGCGCGGAGGCGTTCCAGGTTCACCGTCTGGCGGATGACGCTCTCGAAGGCGTCCACGGCCAGGTAGAATACAGCGACCATTTTAATCGTCTTTGAGCCTCGCCAGCAGGGTATCGAAGGCATCCTCTCCGGCAACGAGGCGCTCTTTTTCGCGCTTCGTTAGCTGCTTAACGCGGTATTCCAGTCGCAACGCAAGTGAGTGTTCACCAACCTCGTGGCTAAAGGCCAGCAGCAGGTCGCCTTTACCGCGCAACGCCTTCGCGCCTTTTCCCGCCTGATGCTGGCGAAAGCGGCGCGGCACATCGGTGGTGATGCCGGTATAAAGGCGATTATCCGCGGTTCGAATGAGATACAGAAACCAGCACACGGTCACAAAGTCACTATGGTAAGGTGTGTGCACCATAGCATAATGGAGAAGAAAGATGGAAACCCTTGCTGCCATTGGTCGCTGGCTGAGTAAGCAGCACGTCGTCACCTGGTGCGTCTCCCGCGACGACGAGCTGTGGTGTGCGAATGCCTTTTACGTCTATGACCAGGATACCGTGGCCTTTTATCTGCTCAGCGATGAGCACACCCGCCACGGTCAGATGACCGGCGAACGGGCGAAAGTTGCCGGTACGGTTAATGGCCAGCCAAAAACCGTGGCCCTGATCCGCGGCGTGCAGTTCAAAGGCGAGATCCGTCGTCTGAGCGGTGACGAAGAGGCGCGGATGCGCCAGCGCTACGTCAAGCGCTTTCCAGTGGCCCGCATGCTGTCGGCGCCGGTATGGGAGATTCGTCCGGACGAAATCAAGTTTACCGATAACACGCTGGGCTTCGGGAAAAAGTTACACTGGCGGCGTGATGCCGGCGCCGAGCAGGCGTAGCGCTTCGCGATTGAAGGCCGGCAGATCGTCCGGCGTTCTGCTGGTGACCAGCTGTTCGTTATCGACCACCACCTCCTGGTCGTAAAACTCGCCCCCGGCGTTTTTCACATCCACCACGATAGGCTTCACCGCCGTGAGCTTACGCCCGCGGATCACATCGGCGCTGATCAGCAGCTGCGGGCCGTGGCAGATGGCAAACACCGGCTTCCCGCCATTGACGAAATCGCGGGTAAAGGTGACGAAGCGTTCATCCCCGCGCAGCTGATCAGGGGAATAGCCCCCGGGCAGCAGCAAGGCATCAAATTCGCCCGGTGTGACGTCATCGATGGCTCTGTCGATGGCGACCTCCGCTTCTCCCTGTTTACCCTTCACCGTCTTGCCAGCCTGCTTTTCGATCGTGACGACCTGATGCCCGGCGAGCTTGAACGCGTCGGCGGGAGAGGTAAATTCAGAATCTTCAAAGTCGTCGGTAATGAGCACGGCTATCTTTTTACTCATGCTTCCTCCGCTATCTGGATGGTCAATGAGGTAATTCCATGATGATGGTGGATACTTACCTTGTAAGGTATTAAGCCTGGAACATGAGCCCGAAAGTGCAAGGCGGAGAATTCTGTAAAGGAGAATCAATGAGTCAGGTATTATTAACCGGTGCGACCGGATTAGTTGGCGGTCACTTACTCCGGCTGCTGCAGAATGAGCCGAGCATCAGCTCCATCGCCGCCCCGACGCGTCGCCCGCTGGCGCCAGCGGAAGGTGTCTTTAATCCTCACGATCCCCAGCTGACCGATGCCCTGGCGCAGGTGGTCGACCCGGTCGATATCGTCTTCTGCTGTCTGGGAACAACGCGTCGGGAAGCGGGAAGCAAAGAGGCCTTTGTCCATGCTGATTACACGCTGGTGGTTGATACCGCGCTGACCGGCAAACGACTGGGTGCGCAACATATGCTGGTGGTTAGCGCGATGGGCGCCAATGCCCACTCGCCGTTTTTCTACAATCGGGTGAAGGGGGAAATGGAGGCGGCGTTGATTGAACAGGCCTGGCCGCGGCTGACCATCGCCCGGCCGTCGATGCTGTCAGGCGAGCGGGAAAAAAAACGGGCCAATGAGACTTTCCTCGAACCGCTGTTCCGGCTGCTGCCAGGAAACTGGAAAGCGATTCCGGCCCGTGACGTGGCGATTGCCCTGCTGGCGGAGGCGCTGTCGCCCACCCAGGAAGGCGTGCAAATTCTGACGTCATCCCAACTGCGGGAGCGCGCCGCGCAGCAGGCTGAATAGCGTTTTGCAAACGCAAACATCCGGCGTACTATTCACGGCTTCAATTCATATCCACATTTCTTGCTGGGGAATGCTATGACTGGTCAGTCTTCATCTCAGGCGGCGTCACCGTTTCAATGGTGGAAACCCGCGCTTTTCTTTCTCGTCGTGATTGTCGGCCTGTGGTTCGTCAAATGGCAGCCCTATTACGGGAAAGCCTTCACCGCCGCGGAAACCCACAGTATCGGTAAATCCATTCTCGCCCAGGCCGACGCCAATCCGCTGAAAGCCGCGTGGGACTATGCGATGGTTTACTTCCTCGCCGTCTGGAAAGCGGCAGTGCTCGGCGTGCTGCTCGGGTCGCTGATTCAGGTGCTCATCCCGCGCGATTGGCTGCTGCGCACCCTGGGACAATCGCGTTTTCAGGGCACGCTGCTGGGGGCGATTTTTTCACTGCCTGGCATGATGTGCACCTGCTGCGCCGCGCCGGTCGCGGCCGGCATGCGTAAACAACAGGTGTCGATGGGCGGGGCGCTGGCGTTCTGGATGGGTAACCCGCTGCTCAACCCGGCGACACTGGTGTTTATGGGCTTTGTCCTGGGCTGGCAGTTTGCGCTGGTTCGCCTGGTCGCTGGCCTGGCGACGGTGCTGATTGTTGCGACCCTGGTGCAGAAATGGGTGAAAGAGGCGGCGACGCAGCCGGTAGCGGTGCCTGCTGCACCGTCTGAAGCGGCCAGAGACAGCTTCTTTAGCCGCTGGCTGCGGGCGCTGTGGACCCTGTTCTGGAACACGATCCCGGTTTATATCCTCGCGGTACTGGTGCTGGGAGCGGCGCGGGTCTGGCTGTTCCCGCACGCCGATGGCGTGGTGGATAACACGTTGTTCTGGGTCATCGCGATGGCGATCGCCGGCTGCCTGTTTGTGATCCCTACCGCGGCGGAAATTCCGATTGTGCAGACGATGATGCTGGCTGGCATGGGGACAGCGCCCGCGCTGGCGCTGCTCATCACTCTGCCGGCGGTGAGCGTGCCGTCGCTGATTATGCTGCGCAAAGCCTTCCCGGCCAAAGCGCTGTGGCTGACGGGCGGACTGGTGGCGCTGTGCGGGGCGATTGTCGGTGCGCTGGCGCTGGTGTAGTTTGCCGTAAACGTATGGATAGCCGGATTGGCTGCCGGGCGGCGGCTACGCCTTACCCGGCACACAACGGACAGGGGACGGTAGCCCGGCTAAGCGCAGCGCCAGCCGGGAGACTGCAGGTTTATTTGATGTAGGTAAAGGCGGTAGTCACCCGGGACACGCCGCTCACCCGGCTGGCAATATCCGCGGCAGCCCGGCCTTCGCGCTCGGTCACCAGCCCCATCAGGAAGACTTCGCTGTTTTCCGTGGTCACCTTCACGTTCGAGGATTTGACCTGATCGGTGCTCAGCAGCTGCGAACGCACCTTGGTGGTAATCCAGGTATCAGACGAGGCGGTCCCTAAACCAATCGGCTGGCCCTGGCGCACTTCATTAAACACTTCCGTGGTCCCTTCCACGCCCATGGCGATTTGCTTGGCGCGGGCGGAGAGGTCCGGCGTCGGCGACTGGCCGGTCAGCAGGACTTTGCCCTGATAAGCCGTGACGTTGATGCGGGCCTGTTTCTTAATCTGTTCATCTTTCGACAAGGCGCTATTGACGCGCAGTTCCAGGGTGCTGTCATCGACCTGGGTTCCCACCGTACGCGGGTCCGTTGCGGCTTTAGTGCCGACAGCTGCCGTTCCGACTACCGCGGCGGCAACGCAGCCCTGCAGCAATAGTGCAGAAAGCAGGATGGCGAGGGGCGAGAGAGCCTTCATGTGTTCTCCTTAATCGTCCTGGTGTGGAAAAAGGGTGTTATCTATCAAATCGCACAGACAGTTGACGGTTAGCATATGCATCTCCTGAATACGCGCGCTGCGATGCGAGGGGATGCGGATTTCGACATCCTGCTGACCTAAGAGGCCAGCCAGCTCACCGCCGTCATAGCCGGTTAACGCGACGATAGTCATGTCGCGAGTCACGGCGGCTTCCACCGCTTTGACGATATCCCGGCTGTTACCGCGCGTAGAGATCGCCAGCAGCACATCGCCGGCGTGTCCCAGGGCGCGCACCTGCTTGGCGTAGATCTCGTCATGCAGACGATCGTTGGCGATGGCGGTTAAGACCACATTATCGGTATTAAGTGCAATGGCGGGTAAACCAGGGCGTTCCGTTTCAAAACGATTAATCATGCTGGCAGCAAAATGCTGTGCGTTGGCGGCGGAGGTGCCATTACCACAACAGAGGATTTTGTTGCCGTTGAGCAGGGACTGCACGAGCGTCATCGCCGCCCGGGAGATGGCGTCCGGGAGTGCTTCCGCTGCGGCAATTTGGGTTTGAATGCTTTCGGTAAAGCAGGCTTTGATTCTGTCGAGCACGGGATCCCTTACTTCTGGTATTACGCTATTCGCCAAAGGCGTTTTTTAGCCATTGGATGTCGTTTCCGGTGAAGGCTACCACATCGAAACGGCAATCCACAGTCTCAAAGCTCCCATTCTGTCGGCAGAGCCACAAACGGGCGGCTTTAAGCAGTCGTTGTTGTTTTTGCGGGGTGACGCTGGCCGCCGCGTCACCGTACCGGGCGCTACGGCGGTAGCGCACCTCGACAAAAACGGTGACGGCGCCGTCGCGCATGATGAGGTCAATTTCGCCGCCACGCTCGCGGGCATTAGCGGCGATAAAACGCAGGCCCTGGCCTTCCAGCCAGCGGCGAGCCTGGTTTTCCCAGGCATCGCCAGTCTGTTTGCTTAGCTGGCCGGAACGATTTTTCCCTGCTGGTACTTGAGCCATGACAGTTTCCTGTTAATCACGCAGTCCTGGGTGGCCGTCAGATCGCCGGTATTGCCGTTCAGCTCGAAGCCCGGCGTTTGGCGCATTTGCGTGAAGTGGTTCGCCAGTGACCAGGCGTCAGCTCCCATGGCATACAGGCGCGCCAGCGAGTAGTCATTACGTACAGCGGACAGCGCCTGCTGCATCAGCGCCGGGTTGCTGCCGGCCAGCATCGGGATCTCACTATACTGCAGCCCTTCCATCTCCAGACGGAAATCCGGCCCTGCGGTGCCCTGGGCGCTGCGCGAGCTGGCGTACAGGGTGACATTGTTTTGACTGCCGTTGCGCATGGCGATCATGGGTTTGATATAGGCAATCTGTTCCGGGGTGGCGAGGATATAGGCGGCGTCCACGCTGCCGCCGCTGCTCACCGGCATCTCATCCGCACTGCCGAGGGAACTGTTCTGGGCCGAAGGCAGGGTGGAGACCGGGGTGCCGGTCAGCGCAATGCCCCCTCCGCCGTTGACGCCGGCGCGCAGCTCGGCCGTGGATCCAAAACGCTGCTGCAGGACGCTGGCGCCGCCCAGCTTCAGCCATTCGTCGGCAAACGCGCTAACCACGCGATCGCCCAGCGCACCGCGCGGAACCAACAGCAGTGGCGTCTGCTTGCCCTGTTGGTGGATATGTCGGGCCGCGTCACGCGCTTCGTCTTCCGGGGAAAGCGCGAAATAGCAGAGGTTAGCGCGGCTTTCGACTTTCTCCGGCTGGTTGAGGGCCAGTACATTGAGCGGCGTGTTGCTCTTAATCACATCATCTACGTTCTCTTTCAGCAGCGGCCCGACGACTAAAGTGGCGCCATCCTGCTGAGCCTGGGCAAGCAACTGACTGATGGGCTGGCTGGTGGTGTCGTAAATTTTCAGTTCCGCAGAGGGGTTGGCGGCGCTGGCGACTGCGGGCTGAGGCTGTGCGGTCGGGGCGGTGACCGGCTGAGTGACCGGGGAAGCGGTGGTCTGCGGCGTGGCGGACGCTGCCGGCGCCTGGGCTGTAGGTTCCGCGGCAGGCGCCGCCTGGTCTTGTGCCGGGGCTTGCACCGGTTCAGCGCGGCTTCCGGTGGCGGTTAGATCGCTGACTTCTGCCTGCGACGGACTCACTACATCATCATTACCGGAGACATTCGCCGCCTGGGCAACCTGCGCGGGAACGGCGCTACCCGTCACCGACGGCGCACCATTTTTGGCGGCTTCAAAGCCCTGCTGGATAGTGCGGCCGAAGATCGACGCCTGACCGTTCAGCGGCAGAAAAAGCGCAATCTTGTTGGTGGACGCGGGCTTATAGTTTTGCATGTTCACCAGCGCCGTCGGCAGCATTTTGGCGCCCGGATTTTGCGGATAGCGCGTCTGCCAGTCTTTAACGCCTGCTTTCAGCAGCGTCGGATCGTTGCGGTTGTCAAACCACATCCGCTGCAGATCCAGCCAGCCCTGGAGGGTATTTTCATCAGCGTTGATCACCAGCGCATTGGCCTGGTCCTGGGGCATCGAGGTGAGCGCTTGCCACGTCGCATCAATATTTTTCTGACGCTGTTTCGCGTCACTCAGCAGCGGCTGCTGGGCGATTAAGGCGCGCAGCAGGGTCAGCGATGGTTTGCCCTGGCTGGCATCGATTTGCGCCTGCCAGTAGCGCGCCTGCTGGGGTTGATCCAGGCTTGTCGGGTCGAGCTTTGCCAGCAGAGTACGAGCGCCCTGATAGTCGTTTTGCGCCAGCTTCACTTCCACCGCCAGCAGCGACTGTTCACGGGCCTGGGTGCTGTTCAGGTTCGACGGCAGCTGGTTGTACAGGTCGATGGCCTGCTGCTTCTTCCCTTCCTGCAGCAGTGCACGAATGGCGAGTAATTGCCAGTTGGTCTTGCTATCATTCGTGCTTTGCTGCATCTGCTGTAGGTAGAAACTGGAGTTGGCCTGCGATGTACCCTGCATAAACGCCGTGCTTTGATCCTGCGTGTGGGTGCCGCAGCCAGCAAAAAGAAGCGTCGCCAGCAATACGGGCAGACAGCGCGCGGGCTTAGAACGAAGAAATGTTGACGGTACCATAAGTGTCCAGTGATATTTTTTTGGCTCAATGCTCAATATTAAATCGGCAATACGGACGAGACAATGAAACAACACGAATCAGCGGATAATTCTCAGGGGCAGCTCTATATTGTGCCCACTCCGATAGGGAATCTGTCTGATATCACGCAGCGCGCACTGGAAGTGTTGCAAGCTGTTGATTTAATTGCTGCGGAAGATACCCGCCACACCGGTTTGCTGCTGCAACATTTTGCGATTAACGCCCGCTTATTTGCGCTTCACGACCATAACGAGCAGCAAAAGGCGGAAACACTTCTCGCTAAACTGAAAGAAGGGCAAAACATCGCGCTGGTCTCCGATGCCGGCACGCCGCTGATTAACGACCCTGGCTATCATCTGGTGCGCACCTGCCGCGAAGCGAATATTCGCGTGGTGCCGCTGCCGGGTCCCTGTGCGGCCATCGCCGCCCTGAGCGCCGCCGGTCTGCCTTCCGACCGTTTCTGCTATGAAGGCTTCCTGCCGGCGAAATCGAAAGGCCGCCGCGATACCCTGAAGGCGCTGGAAGAAGAACCGCGCACTCTCATCTTCTATGAGTCAACGCACCGTCTGGTGGAGAGTCTGGAAGATATCTGCGCGGTACTGGGAGAATCCCGCTACGTGGTGCTGGCCCGCGAGCTGACCAAAACCTGGGAGTCTATCCACGGCGCGCCGATTGGCGAGCTGGTGGCGTGGGTGAAGGAAGACGAAAACCGCCGCAAAGGCGAGATGGTGTTGATTGTCGAAGGCTTTAAGGCCCAGGAAGAGGCGCTGCCGGCAGCCGCGCTGCGTACCCTGGCGCTGCTGCAAGCGGAGCTGCCGCTGAAGAAAGCCGCCGCGCTGGCCGCGGAGATCCACGGCGTGAAGAAAAATGCGTTGTATAAGTACGCCCTGGAGCAGCAGGGGGAGTAAGCCTGTAAACTGACTTTGGGAGCAGCAAGCCGCTCTTCAGAAATTGAAGGGCGGCTTGAACGTCATCCGATATGTCGGAAGAAATGTCGGAAGAAATGTCGGAAGAAAAGGGCAGAATCGCTTTCCTTGCCGCACAGCATCCCTAACCAACAAGCCCGGATTAATCCGGGCTAAAAGTGGTTAAATTCTTACGCTCTCGATCAGGTCACCGGCGCCGGGTTAAACACCGCCAGCTGGTTGTGCAGGCCCCATTGATCGGAGAAAGTTTTCTTGCGTCCGCTGGCGACGTCGAGAATAAATTCGAACAGCTTCCGCCCGACATCCTCAATCGTCTCTTCGCCAGTGGCGATGGTCCCGGCGTTAATGTCCATTAAATCATACCAGCGGTTGGCCAGCTCGGTACGGGTCGCCATTTTTATTACGGGTACCGCCATCAGGCCATACGGCGTGCCGCGACCGGTGGTGAACACCTGCACGGTAATGCCAGAGGCGACCTGCTGGGTGCCGCAGACAAAATCGCTGGCGGGGGTAGCGGCATAAATCAGGCCGCGTTTGGTCGGGCGCTGGCCTGGAGAGAGCACCTCGACGATGGCGCTTTTCCCTGATTTAGCAATAGAACCCAGCGCTTTTTCCACCACGTTAGCCAGGCCGCCTTTTTTGTTGCCGGGGGAGGGGTTGGCGCTGCGGTCGGTTTTGCCCATGTCGAGATAGTTATCGTACCAGGCCATCTCTTCCAGCAGGCGTTTGCCGACCTCTTCGTTAATCGCCCGCGGGGTTAACAGATGGATGGCGTCGCGGACTTCGGTCACTTCCGAGAACATCACCGTCGCGCCGCAGCGCACCAGCAGGTCGGATGCATAACCCACCGCCGGGTTGGCGGTCACACCGGAGAAGGCGTCGCTGCCGCCGCACTGCATGCCGACCACCAGCTCTGAAGCCGGACAGGTTTCCCGCTGGCGCTGGTTCAGTTTCACCAGGTGGCGCTCGGCGACCTGCAGAATGTCATCGACCATCGATTTAAAACCAACATGCTTTTCATCCTGCAGGCTGACGATGCTGGCGCTGTCCACCGGGATACTTTTGACGTCTTCCGTGCCCTGCAGCAGGCGTTCCGGCTGCAGCTTTTCACAGCCGAGGCCAATGACCATCACCTCGCCGCCGAAATTCGGGTTGAGGGCGATATTGTGGATAGTGCGAATTGGCACTACCGCCGCCGGTGCATTAATCGCCACGCCGCAACCGTAGAGGTGGTTCAGGCCTACCACGCCGTCGACGTTGGGGTATTTCGGCAGCAGGTCGCGTTCAATGATTTTCACCACATAATCAACCACGCCCGCAACACAGTGCACGCTGGTGGTGATGCCCAGCAGGTTCTTGGTGCCCACGCTGCCATCGGCATTGCGGTACCCTTCAAAGGTATAGCCTTCCAGAGGCGGTAGGGGTTCAGGCACTTTGGTCGCCAGCGGCAGGGTGTTCAACGGCGGGGCGGTGGGCAGTTCCACCAGCGATTCGTCAATCCAGCTTCCCTGTGGGATGTCGCGCACGGCGAAGCCAATCACTTCTCCGTAGCGGATGATTTCACCGCGGGCAGGGATATCCACCAGGGCTACTTTATGACCCTGTGGGATGTGTTCGACGAGCGTCAGGCCGTCCGGGAAACGTGTTCCGGCGGTCAATCCCCGATCGTTGACAATAATCGCCACGTTATCTGTCGGGTCAACTTTAATATAAAACGCGGTTGGCGATTGTTGTCGAATTGCAATGTCAGCCATTGTCCAGTCATCTCCAAACAGGTGCTAATAATAAAATAAAACGCTAATTCATTTACTACGTATCAGTATGATGGAATAAAGGATGTCAGCTGTATTGATTTTAAAATGTGATCTACATCACTCCTTGCTGAGGTGGTAACCCCAGCAGGGCAGGCAATCGTAAGAACTGTGGATTAGCGCCCATGGCTTATGGCATAAGCCTAATTTTAGCGTTAAATAATGACTTTATATTGTGGTTATGCATAGTGTCTGGCGGAGGCGTGCTGATTATACTGAGTCATGTTTTTGAGGTATTCGATATGCGAATAGATAGCTTCAATATCGTCTTTTAAATAAATAAGAAACCGCTTAAAGCAATTATAAAAGGTGTTCTGTGCCTGAGGAATGTCTAAATGATTCTGGATTCTACATTAGATGAGAAAAAAGGAATACCGACCCGCTATTTAATTCTATTGATGATATTTGTCGTGACGGCGGTGAACTATGGCGACCGCGCGACGTTGTCTATCGCCGGTACTGAAGTCGCGAAAGAGCTGGGGCTCAGCGCGGTGTCGATGGGATACATTTTTTCCGCCTTCGGCTGGGCTTATCTGCTGATGCAGATCCCTGGTGGTTGGCTGCTGGATAAATTTGGATCGAAGAAGGTTTACTCATACAGCCTGTTTTTCTGGTCGCTGTTTACCTTCCTGCAGGGCTTTATTGATGTGTTCCCGCTCGCCTGGGCTGGGGTCTCCATGTTCTTTATGCGTTTTATGCTGGGCTTTTCCGAAGCGCCCTCGTTTCCCGCCAACGCCCGCATTGTGGCGGCCTGGTTTCCGGCCAAAGAGCGGGGCACCGCTTCGGCTATTTTTAATGCGGCGCAATATTTTTCGCTGGCGTTATTCTCGCCGCTACTCGGCTGGCTGACCTTCGCGCTGGGTTGGGAGCATGTCTTTACCGTGATGGGGATAATAGGGTTTGTGCTCACCGTCATCTGGGTGAAGTTTGTGCATAACCCCACCGATCATCCGCGAATGTCCGCGGCGGAGCTGAAGTATATCTCTGAAGGCGGCGCGGTGGTCGATATGGACCACAAAAAAGAGACGACCCAGGCGGCCGGGCCGAAGATGGATTATATCCGTCAGTTGCTGACCAACCGAATGATGTTAGGCGTATTTTTCGGTCAGTATTTCCTCAACACCATTACCTGGTTCTTCCTGACGTGGTTTCCGATCTACCTCGTGCAGGACAAGGGAATGTCAATTCTGAAAGTCGGCTTCGTGGCTTCAATTCCGGCGCTGTTTGGTTTTGCCGGCGGCGTACTGGGCGGGCTGTTTTCGGATTATCTGATTGGCCGCGGCTGTACGCTGACTTTTGCGCGTAAGTTACCGATAGTACTCGGAATGCTGCTGGCATCGTCCATTATTCTGTGTAACTACACGGCCAGCACGCCGCTGGTTATTACGCTGATGGCGCTGGCGTTCTTTGGTAAAGGCTTTGGCGCGCTGGGCTGGCCGGTTATCTCGGATGTTGCGCCGAAAGAGATTGTTGGCCTGTGCGGCGGGGTATTCAACGTCTTTGGCAATGTGGCCTCGATCGCCACGCCGCTGGTTATTGGCTACATCGTAAGCGAACTGCACTCATTCAATGGCGCACTGATTTTTGTTGGCGGCTCCGCGCTGATGATGATGGTCTGCTACCTGTTTGTGGTTGGCGATATCAAACGTATGGAATTGCAGAAGTAAGCAACGATTAACGCAAGGTAAAAATTATGGATAACGCAATTTTCCCGAACAAATTTAAAGCCGCGCTGGCGGCTCATCAGGTGCAGATTGGCTGCTGGTGCGCGCTGGCTAACCCGATCAGTACTGAGGTGCTGGGTCTGGCCGGTTTCGACTGGCTGGTGCTGGATGCGGAACACGCGCCGAACGACGTGACCACGCTTATCCCACAGCTGATGGCGCTGAAGGGCAGCTCCAGCGCGCAGGTAGTCCGTGTGCCGACCAATGAGCCGATCATCATCAAGCGCATGCTGGACATCGGCTTCTATAACTTCCTGGTGCCGTTCGTCGAGACGGCTGAGCAGGCGGCGCAGGCGGTGGCGTCGACCCGCTATCCGCCGGAAGGGATCCGCGGGGTCTCCGTTTCCCACCGCGGCAATATGTTTGGCACCGTGCCGGACTACTTCGCCCAGTCCAACAAGAACATTTCCATTCTGGTGCAGATTGAGAGCCAGACCGGGGTAGATAACGTCGAGGCGATTGCCGCGACCGAGGGTGTGGACGGGGTGTTCGTTGGCCCGAGTGACCTGGCTGCCGCTTTAGGCCATCTCGGCAATGCCGCCCATCCTGAGGTACAGCACGCTATCCAACATATCTTTGCCAGCGCGAAGAAGCACGGTAAGCCAAGCGGCATTCTGGCGCCAGTGGAAGCTGATGCGCGCCGCTATCTGGAATGGGGGGCGACTTTCGTCGCCGTCGGCAGCGATCTGGGCGTCTTCCGCTCAGCAACGCAGAAACTTGCTGATGCGTTTAAAAAATAATCACCAGGATGAAAAGAGAGAACATTATGACAATCAAAGTGGGTTTTATCGGTCTTGGCATTATGGGCAAACCGATGAGCAAAAATTTGCTGAAAGCCGGTTATTCGCTGGTGGTGTCCGACCGTAACCCGGAAGCGATTGCCGACGTGATCGCCGCGGGTGCAGAGACCGCCACGACGCCGAAGGCGATTGCCGAACAATGCGACGTCATTATCACCATGCTGCCGAACTCTCCGCATGTGAAAGAGGTGGCGCTGGGAGAAAACGGCATTATCGAAGGGGCAAAGCCGGGCACCGTGGTGATTGATATGAGCTCTATCGCGCCGCTGGCGAGCCGGGAAATCAGCGAAGCGCTGAGGGCCAAAGGTGTTGAAATGCTGGACGCGCCGGTGAGCGGCGGCGAACCAAAAGCCATCGACGGCACCCTGTCGGTGATGGTCGGCGGCGATAAGGCGATCTTTGATAAATACTACGATCTGATGAAAGCGATGGCGGGCTCCGTGGTGCATACCGGCGACATCGGCGCGGGCAACGTCACCAAACTGGCTAACCAGGTGATTGTCGCCCTGAACATCGCAGCGATGTCTGAAGCGCTGACTCTGGCGACCAAAGCTGGCGTCAATCCGGATCTGGTCTATCAGGCGATCCGTGGCGGCCTGGCGGGCAGTACCGTGCTGGATGCCAAAGCGCCGATGGTGATGGATCGTAACTTCAAGCCGGGTTTCCGTATCGACCTGCATATTAAAGATCTGGCCAATGCGTTGGATACCTCACACGGCGTGGGCGCTCAGCTGCCGCTGACAGCGGCGGTGATGGAGATGATGCAGGCGCTGCGCGCAGACGGTCTGGGCACCGCGGACCATAGCGCGCTGGCGTGCTACTACGAAAAACTGGCGAAAGTGGAAGTCACTCGCTAACAAGAAGGGCGCCTTGCGCGCCCTGTTATTCTTGCCTTGCGCGGCACTGTCAGGCTACAAAATTATGAAAATCGTCATTGCCCCAGACTCTTACAAAGAAAGCCTTTCTGCCACCGAGGTAGCTCAGGCGATAGAAAAAGGATTTCGGGAAATTTTCCCTGACGCGCAGTATGTTTCCATGCCCGTCGCCGACGGCGGCGAGGGAACGGTGGAGGCGATGATTGCCGCGACGCAGGGAACGGAACATTCCGCATGGGTGACTGGCCCGCTGGGCGAGAAAGTGGAGGCCTGCTGGGGCATGTCCGGCGATGGCGTCACTGCGTTTATTGAGATGGCGGCGGCCAGTGGCCTGGGACTCGTTCCGCCCGAAAAACGCAACCCTCTCATCACCACTTCACGCGGTACCGGCGAGCTGATATTACAGGCGCTGGAACATGGCGCGAAACGGATCATTATCGGTATCGGCGGCAGTGCGACCAACGACGGTGGAGCGGGCATGATGCAGGCGCTAGGCGCCCGCCTTTGTGACGCCGAGGGGCAGGAGATCGGCCATGGCGGCGGTAGCCTGAGCCGTCTGAGCCGGATCGATCTTTCCGCCATCGATCCACGCTTACGTGACAGGATGATCCACGTGGCCTGTGACGTCACTAACCCGCTGGTGGGCGAGCGCGGCGCGTCGCGGATCTTTGGCCCGCAGAAAGGGGCGACCGAGGCGATGATCGTTGAGCTGGATCGTAATCTGGCGCACTTCGCCGACGTCATTAAGGCGTCGCTGCAGGTGGACGTTAAGCCGATCCCCGGGGCGGGGGCGGCCGGCGGCATGGGCGCGGCGCTGATGGCTTTTCTTAATGCGGAACTGCGTAGCGGGATTGAGATCGTTACCGAGGCGCTGAAGCTGGAAGAGCAGATCCATGACTGCTCGCTGGTGGTCACCGGAGAAGGGCGGATCGATAGCCAGTCTATTCACGGTAAGGTGCCGGTGGGGATAGCCCGGGTGGCGAAAAAATACCGTAAGCCGGTGATCGGTATTGCTGGCAGCCTGACCCACGACGTTGGCGTGGTTCACCAGCACGGTATCGATGCGGTTTTCAGCGTGTTAACCACAGTTTCGACGCTGGAAGAGGCATTTCGCGGGGCGTTTGATAACATTTACCGCGCGTCGCGCAATATCGCCGCCACCCTGCAGGTTGGGATGACGACAGAAGGATGACAACGGGCGGTAAACCCTCTATACTGCGCGCCGAAGCTGACCAGACAGTCGCCGCTTCGTCGTCGTCCTCCTTCGGGGGGAGACGGGCGGAGGGGAGGAAAGTCCGGGCTCCATAGGGCAAGGTGCCAGGTAACGCCTGGGGGGTGTCACAGCCCACGACCAGTGCAACAGAGAGCAAACCGCCGATGGCCCGCGTAAGCGGGATCAGGTAAGGGTGAAAGGGTGCGGTAAGAGCGCACCGCGCGGCTGGTAACAGTCCGCGGCACGGTAAACTCCACCCGGAGCAAGGCCAAATAGGGGTTCATAAGGTACGGCCCGTACTGAACCCGGGTAGGCTGCTTGAGCCAGTGAGCGATTGCTGGCCTAGATGAATGACTGTCCACGACAGAACCCGGCTTATCGGTCAGTTTCACCTCTTTATGCAAAAACCCCGCTCCGGCGGGGTTTTTGCTATTCGAATACCGGAAGCAGGATGAATGACTGTCCACGACGCTATACCAGAAGAACGCGGCTTATCGGTCAGTTTCACCTCTTTATGCAAAAACCCCGCTCCGGCGGGGTTTTTGCTATTCGAATACCGGAAGCAGGATGAATGACTGTCCA
>NZ_JACHYL010000011.1:0-95779 GCF_014192815.1 Klebsiella sp. RC2
GACTTGGTATTCATTTTTCGTCCGAGGACGTTAAGAATCCATGTCACTTTGAGTGCCCACACAGATTGTCTGATAAATTGTTAAAGAGCAGTTGCAACGCGGCTTTCAGCTCACCGTTGCGAGGTCCCGTATAATACGTTTTCCTCATGCAGAGTCAAGCGCTTATTTTGCTTTTCTCTGTCGGTTTTCAGCGTTGAACTTCATCACCGAAACCCTGCTGACCCGGCGGCTTGTTTGCCGTTGTTCCGTGTCAGTGGAGGCGCATTATAGGGAGTTCTGAGACGTTGACAAGCCCTGTTTTCAAAAAATTATTCAACCGTCTCTTTTTTGTGCAAAACGCCCTTAAAGCGGTAATTTTTCCAGCGTTGGGAAACCATAGCGATGCAGAACGGGTAAAAGTTGTTCTGTTTCTGCCGTCAGCGCCATGCAGAATGCTTTATTCTCGTCACTGGACTTCGCGTCCGGCGCTTCATGCTCTAACAGCCAGGCGGTGCGGCGGGCAATCGCCGCGCCAGAATCGATAAGCCGCGTGCCCTCCGGCAGAACGCGCTGCAGCTCCTCCTGTAAAAGAGGAAAGTGGGTGCAGCCCAGCACCACCGTATCCGGCGGCTCCTGCATCCGCAGCCACGGGCGCAGGATACGGCGCAGCTCTTCTAACGGCACAGGCTCGCCATGCAGCTTCGCTTCCGCCAGCTCCACCAGCTCCGCCGACCCCAGCATCTCAATCCGACATTCATTGGCAAAGCGGTCAATCAGCTCACGGGTATAAGGACGCTTAACGGTACCGCGCGTCGCCAGCAGGCCAACAATACCGTTCGCCGTTAAGCGGGCGGCGGGCTTGATCGCCGGCACCACGCCAACGACGGGGAAAGCGAACTTTTCACGCAGGGCAGGCAGTGAGACGGTACTGGCGGTGTTACAGGCGATGACCGCCAGCGCCAGTGGATAGCGTTGCTGAACGGCAGTCACGATTTCCACAACGCGCTCAACGATAAACTCCTCGCTCTTCTCACCGTACGGGAAAGCGACGTTATCAAAAGCATAGATGTAATGCAGATTCGGCAGCAGCTGCCGAATCTCATTATAAACCGACAACCCACCGACGCCGGAATCAAACACCAGCACGGTGGGACGTGGATCAGAAGGTGTAGCTGCCAGACAAGGTGAATTCCCGTCCTGCAGATTGGTAGCCATAAACTGTCTCGTAATCTTTATCGAACAGGTTGGCTATTTTACCACGAACTGTCAGGTGTGAGGTGACGGGATACGATAAACCGACATCCCAGAGGCTCAACCCACCCATATTGACGGTACGCGAGTTGTCGTAGTCATAATCGTAACGCTTGCCGATGTAGTGATACGTCACATCCCACCCCAGATCGTAGACCTGACCGTTCAGCTCGTATTTCACCTGCTGCTTCGCCCGGCGATAGAGGATCTTGTTGGTTTCGTCATCGCGAGGGTCAACATACTGCAGCGTCAGATGATGCTCCACCGGCCCGGTGGTGACATTCCCCGTCCACTCCAGCCCCTTGATCGTCGCAGACTTGACGTTGTAATAGGCGTTGTTGTCGTAATCGATGAGGTTCTGAATCTCATAGCGATACGCGGAGAGGCGCCAGTCGAGCGGCCCCGTTAACCCTTCGAGGCCCGCTTCCCATTGCTTCGACTCCTCGGGTTTCAGGTTCGGGTTAGAGGCGATGCCAAAACGCTCTGCGCCATACTGCTGCCCAAGGGAGGGGGCGAGGAATCCTGTACCGTACGAGAGCGTTGTCCGATAACCGTCGATAAACTCCCAGCCTGCCGCCGTCTGCCAGGTTCCGTGCCAGCCAAACTGCTCGTCATGATCCTCACGGCCGGAAGCTTCCAGCGTCACGCTATCAATCTGCTGCTGCCCAGTCAGATAAAGACCGGTGGTGTCACGCTTATACACGTCGGTACTGGTCGTTCCGCTGGATTTCAGCTTCTCTTGTTTCCAGTCAACGCCGCCGCTCACTGCCCCATGGCCTACCACAACATTATTTCCCCACTGGATATAGCGCTGTTCCATATCATCCAGGGTGGTGCCCGCGGCATAGCGGCCAGCGTCGCTGCTGTAGTTGTAATCTTTGATGCGCTGATAGTTAGCAATCAACTGAGAGGAGTAAATCCCGGAGTGGTAGTGCAGACCGGTATCCCAGGACTGAGTATAAGACTGATCTTCATCGTTTCCGCCTGCGTAGCCCCAGTTGCCCTGGTCATAGTCAGCGTTGGCGGAATAACCATAGCCGCGGAAGAAACCTGAGAAGTTGTCATCGAACTGATGCTGTACCCCGCCCCACAGCATTTTATTGCGGTAGCCGTCGCGATCGCTGTCGCCACTATAAGAGGAGTTTGGCTGAACGTTAAATCCTTTGGTGGTCTGATAGGCGCCGGCAGCGGTAACCAGCGTATCGCCAAACCGCTTGTTAAAGGCGCCGTCATAGGACTGGTAGCCGTTCGTCCCCGCGCCGGCGTTAATTTGCGAACGCTCAGCGTCGGTCATGGTGATAATGTTCACCACCCCACCGATCGCTCCGGAGCCGTAGACTGCGGAGCGCGGGCCACGGATGTATTCCACCCGCTGGACCAGCGAGATAGGGATCTGACTGATATCTACGCCATTGGAGATCCCCGGACGCGCCATCGGCACACCGTCGATCAGCACCAGCACGTGACGAGCCTCCGTCCCCCGAACATACAGCGAAGCGCTCTGCCCCATGCCGCCGTTGCGGGCAATATCGACCCCAGGAAGACGACGCATGACATCGTTTAAATCTTTGGACTGCCAGCGGTCGATATCATCGCGCGTCACAATGTCGGTCGGCGCCAGCACGGTATTGACCGGCTGTTGAAAACGGTTTGCTGTCACCACTAACGTATCTGAATTGCTATCCTGCGCCCAGCCGGAAAATGCCGTGACGGATAAAGCCGTCATCAGCGAAGCTTTTTTAATCATTGTAAAAGCATCCGAAACAGAAAAAGGATGCCGCAGGTTTTATCAGTTGCTCGCGACGATAAAACCCAGTGCGACGTATTCCGGCAGGTCTTCGGGCTTGGAGGCTGTTTCAAGAAATAATGACTTCCCACGGCTAGCCGCAGTGTCTGCACCGAGTGCGCTCATTTCTCACCTTCCTTACCGCTGCGCGTCAGCCCCAGATTTCCACTGGGTTCCCTTTTAACTCACAGGACCGGTAGGCGAATGCTACAATTAGAATCATATAGATGTCCAGACTGCTAATTATATTTCCCGCCACATTCGAGGCTGGACATCCCCGGCGCTTTCCCTACAATCCCCGCGTACTTATTTTATTCAGGATGCATCATGACCCCCGAACACCTTCCTACCGAACAATACGAAGCGCAGCTGGCAGAAAAAGTCGTCCGTTTGCAAACCATGATGGCGCCTTTTGCCGCGCCGGTTCCGGAAGTGTTTCGTTCGCCGGTCAGCCACTACCGGATGCGCGCCGAGTTCCGTCTGTGGCACGATGGCGACGATCTGTACCATATTATTTTCGATCAGCAGACCCGGTCGCGGATTCGCGTTGACAGCTTTCCGGCCGCCAGCGCGCTTATCAATCAGCTGATGACCGCCATGCTGGAGGGCGTGCGCAACAATCCCGTGCTGCGCCATAAGCTGTTCCAGATTGACTATCTGACCACCCTCAGCAACCAGGCGGTCGTTTCGCTGCTGTATCATAAAAAACTCGATGATACCTGGCGTGAGCAAGCGGAGGCGCTGCGTGACGCCCTGCGAGCCCAGGGACTCAATGTGCATCTGATTGGACGGGCGACCAAAACCAAAATCGAGCTCGATCAGGACTATATAGATGAACGCCTGCCGGTTGGCGGTCGAGAGATGATCTACCGTCAGGTGGAAAACAGTTTTACCCAGCCGAACGCGGCCATGAACATTCAGATGCTGGAGTGGGCGCTGGATGTCACCAAAGAGGCGACCGGTGACCTGCTGGAATTGTACTGCGGCAACGGTAACTTCTCGCTGGCGCTGGCGCGTAATTTTGATCGCGTGCTGGCCACCGAAATCGCCAAACCGTCGGTGGCTGCGGCGCAGTACAACATCGCCGCTAACCATATCGACAACGTGCAGATTATCCGCATGGCGGCGGAAGAGTTTACTCAGGCGATGAATGGCGTGCGGGAGTTCAACCGGCTGCAGGGTATCGATCTGCAGAGCTATCAGTGCGAGACCATTTTCGTCGATCCGCCGCGCAGCGGACTGGACAGCGAAACGGAAAAAATGGTGCAGGCCTATCCGCGCATTCTGTACATTTCGTGCAACCCGGAAACGCTGTGCCGCAATCTGGAGACGTTAAGCCAGACGCACAACGTCACCCGGCTGGCGCTGTTCGACCAGTTCCCGTACACCCATCATATGGAATGCGGCGTTCTGCTGACCCGGAAATAGGCCCAAAAAAACCGGCAATGTCATATTGCCGGTTTTTTTTACACCACTGGCGGCTTACTCGGCTGCCGTATTTTTGCGGTTACGCATCTTGTAGCCGATCCAGAAGACCATCGCGACGGACAGAACGGCCGGGAAGAAGTTAGAGCCGATATCCGGGTACTCCGCACGCACGACGGTGCTGTACAACAGTACCCCGAGAATAAAAAAGGCGGCGGCCAGGCCCGGAAGCCCAACGGGCATACTGCGATTCTGATAGCGCTGATGCAGACAGTAGATCGTCAGCAGCAGGGATAAAATCGGGAAGACGGAAAACGGAACTATCGAACTGAACAGCGCCGCAAAGGCGCCATTAATGGATAACCCGGCAATCAGCGCCAGCAGCAGCGTACCTTTATCTTGAACTGAGTGTTTCATTGCTCGTCCTTCACGTTATTCGGAATGATGTGACATTTTTTCTTGTTCACGGCGATACCAGTAATACGCGCCTTTCGAGATCATTCTGAGCTGCAGCACCAACCGTTCTTCCAGCTGCCGGCGCTGTTCAGGGCCGACATCCAGCGCTTCCGCGCCAGCGCTAAAGACGATGGTGACCATAGCTTCAGCCTGCGCTTCGGTGAAGGCGCGCGGCATATGGTTTTCGAGTTCTAAATAGTCGGCGAGTTCCGCGATAAAGTGCTGGATCTCGCGCGCGACGGCGGCGCGAAACGCCGCAGAGGTTCCCGAGCGCTCTCGCAACAGCAAGCGGAAGGCGTTCGGGTTGTTACCGATAAACTCCATAAAGGTGGAGACCGAGGTACGGATCACGCTGCCGCCTTTAGCAATTCTCTGGCGCGCCTGGCGCATCAGTTGGCGCAGCATCAGTCCGCTCTCATCGACCATCGTCAGGCCTAACTCATCGACATCGCGAAAATGACGATAAAAGGACGTCGGCGCGATCCCAGCTTCCCGCGCCACTTCGCGCAAGCTCAGGCTGGCGAAACTCCGCTCAGCGCTAAGTTGGCTGAATGCTGCTTCCACCAGCGAACGGCGGGTTTTTTCTTTTTGTTGTGCTCTTACGCCCATCACGATGTATGAATCCTTCCAATAGCCCTGCTGGCACTATACCAGAGATTAAAACTAATCGGTTTGCACTGGATTGTGAATGATTGTTTACGAGCCGTTTCTGCTTTTATGCCGCAAAAAAGCACAACGATAATTGGGTTAAAGCGCAGCGAATGTTATCATCGTGTTTATTTTATGTATAAAACAGGTGAGTAATGCCATGTCACACTCTTGGGATTATGATGCAATAGTGATTGGTTCCGGTCCTGGCGGCGAAGGCGCCGCCATGGGACTGGTGAAACAGGGAGTACGCGTTGCCGTCATTGAGCGCTACCATAATGTCGGCGGCGGTTGCACCCACTGGGGCACCATCCCGTCGAAAGCCCTCCGCCATGCCGTCAGCCGTATTATCGAGTTTAACCAAAACCCCCTCTACAGCGACCACTCCCGCCTTCTTCGCTCTTCTTTCGCCGACATCCTCAACCATGCCGACAGCGTCATCAACCAGCAGACTCATATGCGCCAGGGATTCTATGAGCGCAACCACTGTGAAATTCTGCAGGGCAATGCGCACTTCGTTGATGAACATACTCTGGCGCTGGAATGCCATGACGGCACGGTCGAGACGGTGACTGCGGAGAAATTCGTTATCGCCTGCGGGTCACGCCCCTATCATC
This sequence comes from Klebsiella sp. RC2, assembly GCF_014192815.1. Taxonomy (NCBI): domain Bacteria; kingdom Pseudomonadati; phylum Pseudomonadota; class Gammaproteobacteria; order Enterobacterales; family Enterobacteriaceae; genus Klebsiella; species Klebsiella sp. RC2. The sequence goes on from NZ_JACHYL010000011.1 coordinate 6,163, forward strand.
CGGCCGATGTCGATTTCCACCACCCGCGCATCTATGACAGCGATTCGATTCTCAGCCTGCAGCATGAGCCGCGCCACGTGATCATTTACGGCGCCGGGGTGATCGGTTGCGAATACGCCTCGATCTTCCGCGGCATGGAGGTGAAGGTCGATCTGATCAACACCCGCGATCGTCTGCTGGCCTTCCTCGATCAGGAGATGTCAGACTCGCTCTCTTATCACTTCTGGAACAGCGGCGTGGTCATTCGCCACAATGAGGAGTATGAGAAAATTGAGGGGGTGGATGACGGCGTGATCATGCACCTGAAGTCCGGTAAAAAACTGAAGGCCGATTGCCTGCTGTACGCCAATGGCCGCACCGGCAATACCGACACCCTGGCGCTGGAAAACATCGGTCTGCAGACTGACAGCCGCGGCCAGCTGAAGGTCAACAGCATGTACCAGACCGCCCTCCCGCACATTTATGCGGTTGGCGATGTCATCGGCTATCCAAGCCTGGCTTCTGCCGCTTACGATCAAGGGCGCATTGCCGCCCAGGCGCTGGTGAAAGGCGAAGCTTCAGCGCATCTGATTGAAGATATCCCCACCGGGATCTACACCATTCCGGAAATCAGCTCCGTCGGGAAAACCGAGCAGCAGCTGACGGCAATGAAAGTGCCGTATGAGGTGGGTCGCGCCCAGTTTAAACACCTGGCACGGGCGCAAATCGTTGGCATGAGCGTGGGAACCCTGAAGATCCTGTTCCATCGGGAGACCAAGGAGATCCTCGGCATTCACTGCTTTGGCGAACGCGCAGCCGAAATCATTCACATCGGCCAGGCGATCATGGAGCAGAAAGGTGGTGGTAACACCATTGAGTACTTCGTCAACACCACCTTTAACTACCCGACCATGGCGGAAGCGTATCGGGTTGCCGCGCTGAACGGCTTAAACCGCCTGTTTTAACGCCTTGTCGAAATGGCCATCCATCGTACCGCGGATGGCCTCCGCCAGATGTTCATAGCGGCTGCGCAGCGGGGAGCCGGGACGGTAAACCAGGCCGATGGTTCGTCTTGGCTCTGGCTTAATGCACGGCAGATAGACCACGCCATCGCGTTTTCTTTCCTGCGGTACCGCCAGCGCAGGCAGCAAGGTAATGCCGCTGCCTGCCGCCACCATATTGCGTAGCGTTTCCAGACTGGTCGCCCGGAAGTGGGTATCCTCATCCGCTCCTGCTTCAAAGCAAAAGCCCATCGCCTGATCGCGCAGACAGTGGCCATCCTCCAGCATCAGCAGCTTTTCACCAGCCAGATCCGACATCGGCACCCGGTCGCGGTTCGCCCACGGGTGATCCTCATAGATAGCCAGCATCATCGGCTCATCAAACAGCGGCACCTCGATAAAGGCCTCGCTCTCTTTGACCAGCGCCAGAATGGCGCAGTCGAGCTTACCGCTGTCGAGCTGGGCCAGCAGCTGATGGGTCTGCGCTTCGTGCAGGTACATTTCCAGTTTCGGAAAAGTTTGGTGCAGCATCGGAATGATTTGCGGCAGCAGGTACGGGCCAATTGTCGGGATCAAGCCGATATGCAACGGCCCGGACATGGTTTCCCCTTGTTGGCTTGCCATCTCCTTGAGCACTTTTACTTCGCGTAACACGGTACGCGCCTGATCCACCAGCAACAGCCCCGCCTGGGTAAACAGAACCTTACGGCTGGTGCGCTCCAGCAGCATGACGCCAAGTTCATCCTCGAGCTTGCGGATCTGTCCGCTGAGCGTCGGTTGGCTCACGTGGCATGAGTCAGCCGCCCGCCGGAAGTGGCGGTGTTCGGCGAGCGCTACCAGGTATTCAAGATCGCGAATATTCATTATTCATCCTCCATCGCCACGATAGTCCATGGCGATAGATAGCATAGCAACGAACGATTATCCCTATCAAGCTTTCTGTTCAATAATACGCCCATAGAGACGGTAAACCTGTGAAAATCATTGGCCCGTCACACTGTTTCTCTACCCGAACAACTAAAGCCAACGTGAACTTTTGCGGACCTTGTGTCCGCTTTTTTTTTTTTGCATAAAAAACCCGGCGTCGTCAGGCTCGGCCGGGTTCAGAAAGGTGGATGCCAGAGAATTAGCTCAGGCGCGCTTTCGCGTCGCTGATAGCCTGCGCCACCTGCTGCGGCGAAACGCCGCCTTTCGCTGCGCGTTTATCGAGGCAGGACTGCAGAGACAGAATCGGATAAACATCGTCTGCGATGACCGGACTGAATTTCTGCAGATCGACCAGGGGCAGCGCTTCCAGCGGTTTCCCTTGCGCAATGGCTTCGACTACCGCCTCACCAACAATATGGTGCGCTTCACGGAACGGAACGCCTTTTGCCACCAGATAATCTGCCAGTTCTGTGGCGTTGGCATAGCCCTGCTGCGCCGCTTCCGCACAGCGCGGGCGTTTCACCTGGATGCCATCCAGCACCAGGGTCGCCATATGCAGGCAGTCGAGCCAGGTATCCAGGGCGTCGAAAAGCCCCTCTTTATCTTCCTGCATGTCTTTGTTGTAGGCCAGCGGCAGCCCTTTCAGCGTCATCATCATGCCGGTCAACGCGCCCTGCACGCGGCCGCATTTACCACGAATTAATTCCAGCGCGTCCGGGTTTTTCTTCTGCGGCATCAGCGAGGAGCCGGAGGTCACGCGATCAGAAAGTTCGACGAAGTTCGCCTCGCCGGAGTTAAAGAAAATCAGATCTTCAGCAAAGCGCGACAGATGCACCATGCCGATAGACGCATCGGAAAGCAGCTCCAGCACATGGTCGCGATCGGAAACGCTGTCGAGGCTGTTGCGTGTGGCAGAGGCAAAGCCCAGCCAGCCGGCCAGCTGCTCGCGGTCGATTTCATACGCCGTCCCCGCCAGCGCGCCGCAGCCCAGCGGGCTAACGTCGAGGCGCTTCAGCGCGTCCTGCAGGCGGCTTTCGTCACGCGCCAGCATTTCAACATAGGCCAGACACCAGTGTGCGAACGTCACTGGCTGGGCACGCTGCAGGTGAGTGTACCCCGGCATCACCGCGTCCTGGTTATGCTGGGCGGTCTCCACCAGCGCGCTCTGCAGCTGGCGGTTCGCCGACAGCAGTTCGACAACGGTATCTTTGCACCATAGTTTAAGATCGGTGGCGACCTGGTCGTTACGGCTGCGCCCGGTATGCAGTTTCTTGCCCAACTGGCCCACTTTATCGATCAGCTTGCCTTCCACCCAGCTGTGAATATCTTCGGCATCGCTGGCAAGGATTTGCTGCGGATTGGCGCGCACCTCTTCCAGCAGCACGTTCAGCGCTTCTTCCAGCTGCTGCTGTTCAGCGGCACTCAGAACGCCGACCGTTACCAGCGCTTTCGACCAGGCGACAGAGCCAACGATATCCTGCTCCGCCAGACGATAGTCGAAGCGCAACGAGTCGTTGAACTGTTTGAACCGTTGATCTGCTGCCTGTGTAAAACGCCCGCCCCAAAGTGCCATAACATGCTTCCTTTATTCGTTAGTTCTGCCGGCGGCATTGTGCCGCCCGGCCTACAGTCTGTAAGCCCGGCAGACGACGCGCCGCCGGGCATGATATCTTAAGCCAGAATACGTGTGCCGATCGGCGTGCCGTTAAATAACGCTGGCAGCTGCTCGGCGTGACGCCAGGAGGCGATATCCACCGGACGGCCCAGGGCACGTGCGGCGTCAAGGGCCGCATTCACTTTAACAATCATGCCGTCAGTGATAATGCCCTGCTCGATCAGCTGCTCCGCTTTCTCGGCGGTCATCTCGGCAATGCGCTGTCCTTTACCGTCGAGGATACCGCTGACATCAGACAGCAGGATCAGATCCGCCCCCAGGGTGGCCGCCAGCGCTGTCGCCGCCTGGTCAGCATTGACGTTCATCAGCTGGCCTTCATCGGTCACCCCGATAGAGCTCACCACCGGCAGGTAACCGCCCGCCAGCAGGGTGTTGATCAGCGCCGGGGAGCCCGGCTGCGCCAGCCCGACATGGCCCAGCTCGGCATCCAGTTGCGTGACCTTCACGCTATCGCCATCGCCGAGGAACAGGCCTACCGAGGAAATACCATGTTTTTTCGCCCATGCCAGCAGCGTTTTGTTGGCGGTTCCCGCCAGCGCGCCGGTAATGATGTCAATCTGATCAGCAGGCGTAACCCGCAGGCCATTTTTCTTTTTCACCGGCAGATTAAGCTGCTTCATCAGCTCATCCACCACGCAGCCGCCGCCATGGACGATAATCAGCGGGCGCTGGTGCGCTTCACGGTAGTTAACCAGCGCGGTAAACAGGCGCTCCAGCGCCTCTTCGCTATCGAGTAATACGCCGCCGAGTTTGATAATTAATGGGTTCATCATCACACCTTAAATAAGAGACTGCGTCTCAGCGAAGCCGAAACGAATATTCGCGCACTGCACTGCCTGCGCTGCGGCGCCTTTCAGCAGGTTATCTTCAGCCGCGACGACGATGAGATGGTCGTCCTGCACGGCAAAACCGATATCACAGAATGGCAGACCCTCGACGCTTTTCAATGCGGGTACGCCTTTATCATATAAACGTACCAGCGGTTTATCGGCGTAAGCCTGCTGGTAAACCGCTGCGATCTGCGCGTGGCCGACGCCCGGCTTCAGGCGGCAGGTAATGGTTTCAAGGATGCCGCGCTTAAAATTACCCAGGTGCGGGGTAAAAATCACCTTTGCCCCGAGGTGGCTGGCAATCTCCGGCTGATGGCGATGGTTAAATATGCCGTATGGCTGCAGGCTCACTTCACAGAAGCTATTGCCGATCGCGGCTTTACGACCCGCGCCGCTCACCCCGCTGGTGGCGTTGATCACCGGCCACTGGTTCAGATCCAGCAGATTGGCCTCAATCAGCGGCTTCAGCGACAGCTGCGCCGCCGTCGGATAGCAGCCAGGCACCGCGATTAACTGCGCTTCTTTAAGCGCATCCGCGCTCCACTCCGCCAGACCATACACCGCCTGTTTGAGCAGGTCGGGATGTTGATGAGTGAAACCGTAATATTTTTCGTAGAACGCCCCATCGTTAACGCGGAAGGCACCGGAAAGATCGAACACCACGCAGCCGGCGGCAAGGAACTGCGGCGCCAGGTCGTGACTCACTTCGTGCGCGGTGGCGAGAAACACCACGTCCACGCCAGCGCTGAATTCGCTGATATCGGACATCGGCTGCAGCGGCATATCGACAATGCCTTTGAGCTGCGGATGCAGGTCGGAAATTAATTTTCCCGCATCATTGCTTTGCGCGGAGACCGTCAAAGCGGTTATGTTCATATGCGGATGACGATTGATATAGGTCACCAGCTCTGCGCCGGCATAACCACTGGCACCCACAATCAGCGTATTTAACATTGGAAGCGCATCTCCTTACATTCGATGGGTTTTCTTACGCTCAACGATATTGTATTTTTATTCACAATAAATGCATGAATATTGATACTATCACGACCCAAGGTGTGTCAACAATGAAAAACAATTTACCGCCCTTTATCGAGATTTACCGCGCGTTGATCGCCACACCGTCCATCAGCGCGACCGAAGAGGCTCTCGATCAAAGCAATGAGTCTTTAATCAATTTGCTGGCAGGCTGGTTCCGCGATCTCGGCTTCAATGTTGAGATACAGCCGGTGCCGGATACGCGCCATAAATTCAACCTGCTGGCCAGCACCGGACACGGCGCCGGCGGCCTGCTGCTCGCCGGGCATACCGATACCGTGCCATTCGATGATGGCCGCTGGACGCGGGATCCGTTCACCCTCACCGAACACGATAACAAGCTCTACGGCCTCGGCACGGCTGACATGAAAGGCTTCTTCGCCTTTATTCTCGACGCCCTGCGCGATGTCGACGTCACCACGCTGAAAAAACCGCTGTATATTCTGGCCACCGCCGACGAAGAGACCAGCATGACCGGCGCGCGCTATTTTGCCGAAACCACCCAGCTGCGCCCGGACTGCGCCATCATCGGCGAGCCCACCTCCCTGCAGCCGATCCGCGCCCACAAAGGACATATGTCCAACGCGATCCGTATTCAGGGCCAGTCCGGTCACTCCAGCGATCCGGCACGCGGAGTTAACGCGATTGAGCTTATGCACGACGCCATCGGCCGCATTATGCAGCTGCGCGATCTGCTAAAAGAGCGCTACCACTTCGAGGCGTTCACGGTCCCTTACCCAACCCTCAACCTGGGCGCTATCCATGGCGGCGATGCCTCAAACCGTATCTGCGCCTGCTGCGAACTGCATATGGATATCCGCCCGCTGCCGGGGATGACCCTCAACGATCTTAATGGTCTGTTGGGCGAGGCGCTGGCGCCCGTCAGTGAGCGCTGGCCGGGCCGCCTGACGGTCTCAGAGCTGCACCCGCCGATCCCCGGCTACGAATGCCCGCCGGACCATAAGCTGGTCCAGGTGGTTGAGAAACTGCTCGGCGCGCAGACCGACGTGGTGAACTACTGCACCGAAGCGCCGTTTATCCAGACGCTATGTCCGACGCTGGTTCTCGGCCCGGGTTCCATCAATCAGGCCCATCAGCCTGACGAGTATCTGGAGACGCGCTTTATCAAGCCGACCCGGGAGCTGATTAGCCAGGTGGTCCACCACTTCTGCTGGCACTAAAATCGCCCTCTTTTTCCGCCCCGTTCTCCCGGGGCGGAACGGTGACGATCGTCACATTTCTATAAGCGATGCTTATCCAGCGCCCCCTGAATTAAATTTCGCAAATTACGGCGATTTACTCGTTTGCTGAAGCGATTTCGCAGTAATTGACGTGGGGGTATTTACGTGGCTTTATAAAAGACGGGTTGCTTATCCGTTGCTCACGTTCCAGCGCAGCGGATATAACAAAATAAAATGAGATGGGGTGTCTGGGGTAACATGAACGAACAATATTCCGCATTGCGTAGTAATGTCAGTATGCTCGGCAAGGTGCTGGGCGATACCATCAAGGATGCATTGGGAGAAAATATTCTTGATCGTGTCGAAACTATCCGTAAGTTGTCCAAATCTTCACGCGCCGGCAACGAAGCTAACCGCCAGGAGCTGCTGACCACGCTGCAGAATTTGTCTAACGACGAACTGCTGCCGGTTGCCCGTGCCTTCAGCCAGTTTCTGAATCTGGCGAACACCGCTGAGCAGTACCACAGCATTTCGCCGAATGGCGAAGCGGCCAGCAATCCGGAAGTCATTGCGCGTACCCTGAGAAAGCTCAAAGACCAACCCAATCTCAACGAAGACACCATCAAAAAAGCGGTGGAATCTCTGTCTCTGGAGCTGGTATTAACCGCCCACCCAACCGAGATCACCCGCCGGACGCTGATCCATAAAATGGTGGAAGTGAACAGCTGCCTCAAGCAACTGGACAATAAAGACATCGCCGACTACGAACACCATCAGCTGATGCGCCGTCTGCGCCAGCTGATCGCCCAGTCCTGGCATACTGACGAGATCCGTAAATACCGCCCGTCTCCGGTCGACGAAGCCAAATGGGGCTTCGCGGTGGTGGAAAACAGCCTGTGGGAAGGGGTGCCTAACTATCTGCGCGAGCTGAACGAACAGCTGGAAGCCAACCTTGGCTATCAGCTGCCGGTGGACTTCGTCCCGGTGCGTTTCACCTCGTGGATGGGCGGCGACCGCGACGGCAACCCGAACGTGACCGCCGACATCACCCGCCACGTGCTGCTGCTCAGCCGCTGGAAAGCCACCGATCTGTTCCTCAAAGACGTGCAGGTGCTGATCTCCGAGCTGTCGATGGTGGAGTGTACCGACGAACTTCGCGCGCTGGCTGGCGCCGAGGGTGCTCAGGAACCGTACCGTTATCTGATGAAGAAACTGCGCACTCAGCTGATGGAGACCCAGGCCTGGCTGGAAGCGCGCCTGAAAGGTCAGAAGCTGCCGAAACCGGCGGGACTGATCACTCAGAACGAGCAGCTGTGGGAACCGCTGTACGCCTGCTATAAATCGCTGCAGGCCTGCGGCATGGGCATTATCGCCAACGGCGAACTGCTCGACACCCTGCGCCGCGTGAAGTCTTTCGGCGTACCACTGGTGCGTATTGATATCCGTCAGGAAAGCACTCGCCATACCGAAGCTCTGGGCGAAATGACCCGTTACCTCGGGATCGGCGATTACGAAAGCTGGTCAGAAGCCGACAAACAGGCTTTCCTGATCCGCGAACTGAACTCCAAACGTCCGTTGCTGCCGCGTCAGTGGGAGCCAAGCGAAGAGACGCGCGAAGTCCTCGATACCTGCAAAGTGATCGCCGAGGCGCCGCGCGGATCGATCGCCGCCTACGTGATCTCGATGGCCAAAACGCCGTCCGACGTGCTGGCGGTTCATCTGCTGCTGAAAGAGGCCGGGATTGGTTTTGCTCTGCCGGTGGCCCCGCTGTTCGAAACGCTGGACGACCTGAACAACGCCAACGATGTCATGACTCAGCTGCTGAATATCGACTGGTACCGCGGCTTTATCCAGGGCAAGCAGATGGTCATGATTGGCTATTCTGACTCCGCCAAAGATGCTGGCGTGATGGCCGCCTCCTGGGCGCAGTACCAGGCGCAGGACGCGCTGATCAAAACCTGTGAGAAAGCCGGTATCGAACTGACGCTGTTCCACGGACGCGGCGGTTCCATCGGCCGCGGCGGCGCGCCAGCCCACGCGGCGCTGCTCTCGCAGCCGCCGGGAAGCCTGAAAGGCGGCCTGCGCGTCACCGAGCAGGGCGAGATGATCCGCTTTAAGTACGGCCTGCCGGAAGTGACCATCAGCAGTCTGTCGCTGTATACCAGCGCCATTCTGGAAGCCAACCTGCTGCCGCCGCCGGAACCGAAAGCCGAATGGCGCGACATCATGGCTGAGCTGTCCGACGTCTCCTGCAAGATGTATCGCGGCTACGTACGTGAAAACAAAGATTTCGTGCCTTACTTCCGCTCTGCGACTCCGGAGCAGGAGCTGGGCAAACTGCCGCTGGGTTCGCGTCCGGCAAAACGTCGCCCGACCGGCGGCGTCGAGTCGCTGCGCGCCATTCCGTGGATCTTCGCCTGGACCCAGAACCGCCTGATGCTACCGGCCTGGCTGGGCGCTGGCGCCGCGCTGCAGAAGGTGGTCGAAGGTGGAAAACAGAGTGAACTGGAAGCGATGTGTCGCGACTGGCCGTTCTTCTCTACCCGCCTCGGCATGCTGGAGATGGTTTACTCGAAGGCTGACCTGTGGCTGGCAGAGTACTACGATCAGCGCCTGGTGAAGCCGGAGCTGTGGGCGCTGGGTACCGAGCTGCGTAAGCTGCTGGCTGCCGACATCAACGTCGTGTTGGCCATCGCCAACGACTCCCATCTGATGGCCGACCTGCCGTGGATCGCCGAGTCTATCCAGCTGCGTAATATCTATACCGACCCGCTGAACGTCCTGCAGGCGGAACTGCTGCACCGTTCACGCCAGGCCGAAGAAGCAGGCAAGGACCCGGATCCGCGCGTTGAACAAGCGCTGATGGTCACCATCGCCGGCGTTGCCGCCGGTATGCGTAACACCGGCTAATCGAAGTCTCTCTCCCCCGGCCGCCCGGTCGGGGGATTTTCACCTGTTCTAGTGGTGCAGCATCTCATCAACGATCTGCTCTTTATGCAGCGCATATGGATAATAGGTCGGCCAGTTATCCATCTCTTTCAGCAACGCCTCCTGTGATTCATTACCCATGAAAATATGGAAATGCTGCGATTTACGCGGGCCAATGATATGGTCGCTGAACTGCACAAATTTCGGCGCGTTGGCATCGCCCTGCTGGCACTCAAACAGGTAACGTACGCCTTTCTTGCCGGAGGCGTAATGCAGAATTTTGTAGCCTGAATAGCGGTATTTGCAGCTGTTGACGACATCGCCAACGTGGAACTCAATCACATCATTTTCAATGCCAATCTGCTCCACATCGGTGGCGTAGCCCTTCTTATAATAGGCGCGATACTCCTCGACGCTCTTGCCGCCGGGCTTTTTCGCCTTCTGCTCCAGCACCGGGTCAAGGTCGCCGTTGAGCAGATACGGGTTTACCGACTGCCAGACGCCCTCCCAATCGCTCAGCGCGCGGTCCTGCACATTTTTATCGGCAAAAATGCCTTCGCTGGCCTGACGCTCGATGTCGGTTAACGCCGGGCCATGGTTATGATTGCCGTGGGCAAACGCCTGGGCGCTGGCTAACGCCATGCCGAATCCAAAGGCCAGCAGGGGGATCTTTCTGGTCATTACTCTCTCCTGAGTTTGCTATCAATGGCGACAAATTGTTACGATATAACATATCTCATCTGGGAAGCAAGCGTGACTGGCAAGCGCTTTTACCGCTGGAAAAATGTCCGGTATGATGAAAGAGGTGATGCGCTGAACGGAAGAATGATGGACAACGATATCAATCAACTTATTGATTCATTCCTAAAAAAGCAGAATGGTATCGGCCGGGTCTATTTTGCCGGCGAGATGCGCTCGCCTGCTGAGCCGGTAGTGCAGGTTGATTTTCCCCGTCTGAACATCATCATCGATGGGCAGTTGCCTGACCGGGCACTCGGCGAAAACGCCAGCCCTCTTGAGGCGAACGACGTGCTCTATATCCCTGGCGATAGCTGGAACTGCCCGCAGTGGCAGGCGCCCTGCCTGCTGTTAAGTCTCCTGTTCGATAAGCAGCGGCTGGAGTGCTCGCTGCAGCACTGGAATGGCAAGGCGATAACCGTTGTCGAAAAGCGGCAGGCGCTGCGCCGCGGGCCGCGCGTCGGTTCATTTCTGCTGCAGGCGCTCAATGAGCTCCGGATGCAGCCGCAGGAGCAGCGAACCGCCCGCAGCATTGTCGTCAGCCTGCTCAGCCACTGCCATGACCTTCTCGGCAGCCAGGCGCAAACCTCCTCGCGCAGCCAGGCGCTGTTTGAGGCGATCCGCCAGTACATGGACGCCCATTATGCAGAGCCGCTGAGCCGGGAATCGGTGGCCCAGGCGTTCTATCTCTCCCCCAACTATCTTTCTCACCTGTTCCAGAAATGCGGGCCAATGGGCTTCAATGAATATCTGAACCATATTCGTCTTGAACAGGCCCGTATGCTGCTGAAGGGCCACGATATGAAAGTGAAAGATATCGCCCACGCCTGCGGCTTCGCCGACAGCAATTATTTCTGCCGCCTGTTTCGCAAAACCACCGAGCGCTCGCCGTCTGAATATCGCCGTCAGTATCATAGCCAGTTAACGGAAATATCTTCTCCGGCCAAAAACTAGATTTTTGTGTGTTAAACCTGACTTTTGTGCGCGCTTTTATTGCTGCCCAACCCCACCATCGCCGATAAATGTGATCTAAATCATCCTTAATCGTGATGCGTACATTTATCCAGTTTTTGGCAAATTTGTCATCTGGCGGTCCTTCGAACGAAAGCCGTATGCTTACCTCAACGACAATATCGAATTAAGCATTGAGGAAAACACGATGGAACTCTATCTGGATACCGCCAACGTCGCCGAAGTGGAACGCCTGGCCCGCATCTACCCGCTGGCCGGGGTAACCACCAACCCGAGCATTATCGCCGCCGGTAAAACCCCGGTATGGGACGTGCTCCCACGCCTGCAGAAAGCCATCGGTCCGGAGGGCACCCTCTTCGCGCAGACCATGAGCCGCGATGCGCAGGGCATGGTGGAAGAAGCTAAACGCCTGAGCAACGCCGTGCCGGGCATCGTGGTCAAAATCCCGGTGACCGCCGAAGGCCTCGCCGCTATCAAAATGCTGAAGAAGGAAGGCATCCCGACCCTTGGCACCGCCGTCTACAGCGCTTCGCAAGGCCTGCTGGCCGCACTGGCCGGCGCAAAGTACGTCGCGCCTTACGTTAACCGCGTTGACGCCCAGGGCGGGGACGGCATCCGCATGGTGCAGGAGCTGCAATCTCTGCTGGAAATGCATGCGCCCGAGAGCAAAGTGCTGGCGGCGAGCTTCAAAACGCCCCGTCAGGCGCTGGATTGCCTGCTGGCCGGTTGCGAAGCCATCACCCTTCCATTAGATGTAGCGCAACAAATGCTCGGCACCCCTGCGGTAGAGTCAGCCATAGAGAAGTTTGAACAGGGCTGGAATAACGCCTTTGGCACGCTGAACCTGTAACCGGACCTGAGGGTCGCCTGCGGGCGGCAGCACGGTCATCGAGGAGGAATCGAAATGGATCGCATTATTCAATCACCAGGCAAATACATTCAGGGCGCAGGCGCCATCAAGCGCCTCGGCGACTATCTGAAGCCGCTGGCCGAACGCTGGCTGGTAGTCGGCGATAAGTTCGTACTGGGGTTTGCGGAAGAGATGCTGCGTAAAAGCCTGGCCGACGCTGGCCTGGCGGCCGAAATTGCGCCGTTTGGCGGTGAGTGTTCGCATAATGAAATCAATCGCCTGCGCGATATCGCCGGCAGCGCGAAGTGCACCGCCGTGCTGGGGATCGGCGGTGGTAAAACGCTGGATACCGCGAAAGCGCTGGCCCATTTTATGAAGGTGCCGGTGGCGATCGCCCCCACCATCGCCTCCACCGATGCGCCGTGTAGCGCGCTGTCGGTGATTTACACCGACGAAGGGGAGTTCGACAGCTACCTGATGCTGCCGCACAACCCCAACATGGTCATTGTCGATACGCAGATTGTTGCCGGTGCGCCAGCTCGCCTGCTGGCCGCCGGGATTGGCGATGCGCTGGCCACCTGGTTCGAAGCCCGCGCCTGCTCCCGTAGCGGCGCCACCACCATGGCGGGTGGGAAATGCACTCAGGCGGCGCTGGCGCTGGCCGAGCTGTGCTACAACACCTTACTTGAAGAGGGTGAAAAAGCGATGCTGGCCGCCGAACAGCACGTGGTCACCCCGGCGCTGGAGCGAGTGGTGGAAGCCAACACCTACCTGAGCGGCGTCGGCTTTGAAAGCGGCGGCCTGGCGGCGGCGCACGCGATTCACAACGGCATGACGGCCATCCCTGACGCCCACCACTATTATCACGGGGAAAAAGTGGCGTTCGGTACCCTGACGCAGCTGGTGCTGGAAAATGCGCCGGTGGACGAAATAGAGACCGTCGCCGCGCTGTGCCACAGCGTTGGGCTGCCGATCACCCTGGCGCAGCTGGACATCAAAGGTGATATCCCGACCAAAATGCGCCTGGTGGCGGAAGCCGCCTGCGCTGAAGGCGAAACCATTCACAATATGCCGGGCGGCGTCGACTCAGACCAGGTCTACGCCGCGCTGTTGGTGGCCGACCAATACGGTCAGCGCTTCCTGCAGGAATGGGAATAACCCAGAGCAAAACACCCGGCATCAGCCGGGTGTTTTTTTATGTCTATCTGTCGAACGCGCCGCCTACTGACCGCGGAAACGGCAAGCACTCAGGCCGGACGCACGCCCAGCGTATGGCAGATGGCGTAGCTCATCTCGGCGCGGTTCAGGGTATAGAAGTGGAAGTCTTTTACCCCTTCCCGGCTTAAAATCTTCACCATGTCCATGGCGATATTCGCCCCCACCAACTGACGGGTTTCGGCGTCGTTATCCAGCCCTTCGAACATTTTCGACATCCACACCGGGATACGGACGTTGGTCATATCCGCAAACTTTTTCGCCTGTTTAAAGTTGGAGACCGGCAGGATACCCGGAATGATTTCCACGTCGATGCCCGCCGAAACGCAGCGATCGCGAAAACGCAGGTAGCTTTCCACATCGAAGAAGAACTGGGTGATCGCGCGGTTGGCGCCCGCCTCGACTTTACGCTTCAGGTTCAGCAAATCCGCCTGTGCGCTTTTCGCTTCCGGATGCACTTCAGGATACGCGGCGACAGAGATATCAAAATCGCCCACCTCTTTCAGCAGCGTCACCAGATCGGCGGCATACATATCCGGTTTACCGCTGCCCGGCGGCAGGTCGCCGCGCAGGGCGACGATATGGCGAATACCGTTGTTCCAGTAATCCTGAGCGATAGTACGCAGCTCATCACGAGTGGCATCGATACAGGTCAGGTGCGGCGCGGCTTCCAGACCAGTTCGCTCTTTAATGCCTTTGATGATGCTGTGGGTGCGATCGCGCTCGCCAGAGTTCGCGCCATAGGTTACCGAAACAAACTTCGGTTTCAGACTGCTCAGGCGATCGATGGATTTCCACAGGGTTTGCTCCATTTCACTGGTGCGCGGCGGAAAGAATTCAAAAGACACATTAATCTGGCCCTGGACTTCCGCCAGGCTCTGATTCAGGGCTTCCCGCTGATTGGCGTGAAAAAAGCTCATACCTTACCTCATCAATCGCATGTAATGGCTGTTATATTGCGAACATCTATACGTTTAGACGTCCAGATGTAAAAATGACGGAAAAGCGCGCGGGCGTCAATAGAAAAATCTGCGTAAAGAGTGAGGAATAAGCCTCAAAAATGAAAAAAATTCATCTTCCGCCGCTTTGCCAGCCGAAAGAGCTCGCTCTGCAGTCAATATGGGGTAGCACAATGTTCAGCCTGAGACTAGCGAGTCGTCAGGTGATCATCCAGCAGTGAGAGCCATTGCTGCACGGATTCCGCATGGTGAGGCGCATAGACTACCCCAAGGCTTAACGGCATGTTGTCGCCTTCAGCGACAGGACAGAACACCACCCCCTGACGCTGGATCGCGGAAAAGGACGCCGGCAGGAGGATCATGCCTTCCCCACGCGCAATACGCGCCAGCAGCACATCATGTTCGGCAGGCTCTTCCACGTAAGCGGGGGTATAGCCAGCCCGGTCAAAAATACGTCGCGTGTAGTCAAAGAAATCGGGATTGCGCTCGCGTTTAAACCAGAACAGCGGCCGATGATTGAGCGCGCGTAGCGTTAACGCTGGTCTGGCGGCTTCCGGCCAGGAGGCAGGCAATGCCGCGATGAGCGGCTCCTGATACGGCAAAGGATGCAGGTGCAGCCCTTCGGTATTCAGCGGCAGCGCGACCAGCGCCGCATCGAGTTTGCCTTTGCGTACCTGCTGAGCCAGCGCCGGTGAGGCGTGGCGGGTAATATGCAACGCGCGGGTATGATCGCTCAGCGCAGATTCAACGGCGGCGAAAATGCCCTGTTCGAAGGCCGTCGTCACGCCCAGACGCAGAGACGGCGGCGAGTGGGCGGCGAGCTCACTCAATGCCGCCAGCGTGCGTTCCTGGAGCGTCAGCAGAGGTTGAATCATCTCCAGCACCTCTCTACCCGCGTCGGTCAGGATCAAGCCTTTGCTGTGGCGCTGAAACAGCGTCACCCCCAGCTGCGCTTCCAGATGGCGGATATGGCGGGTCAGCGGCGGCTGCGAGATAAATAACCGCTGCGCCGCCCGGCTGATGTTATTTTCCTCCGCCACCACGGCAAAGGCGCGCAGCAGGCGAATATCCAGGGAATGTAATCGCGAAGTTGTCATACTGAAAAGGTATCACGAAAAGGGTATTACTCAAGTCCGGCACACTTCCCTACCCTTCCTCTCAACGCTTCATCACAGAGAGGAAAAAATGATGTCCAGCGAACGTTATATCACCGGTCAGGAAATGCTGCAGCGGGTGGATGGCCACGGCGGGGAAGCCGTCGTCGACAGCCTGCAGGATATCGCCCCCGATTTCGCCCGCTATCTGATTGAGTTCCCCTTCGGCGATATTTACGCCAGGCCAGGGCTCGACTTACGCAGCCGGGAAATCGCCACTATTGCCGCGCTCACCGCGCTGGGTAACGCCGCGCCGCAGCTGAAAGTACATATTGCCGCGGGATTAAATGTCGGTCTGACGCAAGAGGAGATTACGGAAGTGATCATGCAGATGGCGGTCTACGCCGGATTCCCGGCGGCGCTCAACGGCCTGTTTGCCGCTAAAGCGGTTTTTGCGGCGCACTAACAAAAAAGACCAGGCAGCGCCTGGTCTTTTTCTCGGAACTACAGCAGCTGCGCCAGACGGTTAATATCCGACTGGATCGCCCCGGCGGTCACATCGCGCCCGGCGCCGGGCCCGCGGATCACCAGCGGGTTATCGCGATACCAGCGGCTTTCGATGGCGAACACGTTATCGCACGGCAGCAGCGCCGCCAGCGGGTGCTCTTCGCGTACCGCTTCCACGCCGACGCGTGCTTTGCCGTTAGCATCAAAGCGCGCCACGTAGCGGAGCACCAGCCCCATCTCGCGGGCCGCTTCCAGACGCTGCAGCATTTGCTCGTTCAGCTCTTCGCCATTTTCAAAGAAGTGATCGACCGACCCCTCTTCGCAGTGTGCAGGGACCAGTGATTCCACACGGACCTGATCCGGTTCGATGTCATAACCCGCTTCCCGCGCGAGGATCACCAGCTTACGCATCACATCCTTACCGGACAGATCGACGCGCGGATCCGGCTCGGTCAGCCCCTGCTGCCAGGCCTGGTCCACCAGGTCGGTGAACGGCACGGTGCCATCAAACTGCAGGAACAACCAGGAGAGCGTTCCCGAGAAGATACCGCTCAGGCCGAGGATGGTGTCGCCGCTGTCGATCAGATCGCGCACCGTATGGTTCACCGGCAAACCCGCGCCAACGGTAGCGTTATACAGCCAGTGGCGACCCGTCTTCTCAAACGCGTCGTGGATCTGGCGATATTTATCACTGCTGCTGGCGCCCGCCAGCTTGTTGGCGCTGATCACGTGGAAGCCATGGCTGGCGAAATCAAGGTACTGGTCGGCCAGCTGTTCGCTGGCGGTGACGTCCAGTACCACTAAATCATCGTACGGATGCGCGCGCATCCACAGGAACAGCGACTCTTCATCCTGCTCCACCGCTTCATCGTTGAAGAAGGCCAGCGCCCGGCTGGCATCCAGCCCGTCGTAGTTCAGCAGGCTGCGTTTACTGTCGACTACGCCGGCGAGAACAAACTCGAAGCCAGTGCGCGCCGACAGCGTAGTTTGTTCACGGGCAAACAGCTCCAGCCAGCGGGAGCCAATGTTCCCTTTGCCGAACAGCATCAGGCCAATACGCTTCTCTGCACGAAACAAGGTCTGATGCAGACCCTGGATCAGGCTTTCCGTTGGTCCGGCGCGCAACACGGCTACCAGACTGATCCCCTCTTCGGACTGCCAGGTGAACTCCACCGGTTGCCCTTTCAGTTGCTGCCAGAAACGATGGCAGTGCAGTGGGTTACGGGTGACACCCGCGCCCACCATCGCCACCAGCGCCAGCTTCTGACGCAGACGCAGCTCGCCCGGCAGACCCGCTTCATCGAGCAGCTTCAGCGCGCTGTCGGCGACCTCGGAGGTATAGCAGAACTGCAGCAGCTTACGGTCGGCATGGACGCCAACGGCTAACGGGCGCAGCTGGGCGCGTTTGAGCAGGGCATCCAGCTCTTTATGCGCCAGTTTGAAATCATGGCTGGCCGGCACCTGGAACTCCACCAGACAGACGTCATCATGGCTGGTGACAATCCGCGCGCCGGTACCGGAGGCCAGCACGCGCTCAATGCGCGTAGAACCCTGTTCCGGCGTATAGCTGCAACGTAACTGCAGATCGATATCGCTGGCGGACACCGGCTGCAGCGTGCGGGCGTGGAGCACTGGAGCGGCCAGACGCGCCAGCTCGCTGGCTTCATCCAGACGCAGCAGCGGCAGCAGACAGGCATCTTTGACCTTACGCGGATCCGCGCTGTACACCCCGGCGACATCACTCCAGATGGTGACGCGAGAGGCGCCCGCCAGCGCGCCGATCTGCGTGGCGGAGTAGTCAGACCCGTTACGGCCCAGCAGGACGGTTTCCCCGGCCTGGTTGCGGGAGATAAAGCCGGTCACCACCAGACGCTTATTCGGATGTTGCGCCATCAGCTGTTGCAGCAGTGGATAAGATAATCCTTCATCCACCTGCGGCTGCGCGGCGCGTTCCGCACGCAGGAAAGCGCGAGCATCCAGCCAGGCCGCTTCCATACCCAGTTGGTTAAGGACCGCCGCCATCAGGCGTGCGGACCAGACTTCACCATGGCCGACTACTTCCGCATAAACCGCTTCGGTAACCCCGCCATCAAGCAGCCCTGCCAGACGCTCAAGGTCATGGATGAAGGCGGCGATCAACGTATCCGCCGCCGCCGGCTCCACCAGACCGCCAATCAGCTCGGTCTGATAACGGCGAAGCGACTGCTGAACCTGATGCGCAGCAAGGCGATCGCTCTGGCTAAGTTTAAGCCAGCTGATCAGCTGGTTGGTGGTGCTGCCAGCGGCGGAGACAACCATCATGTCGCCCGCCTGCGAATATTCCTTCATGATCCCCGCGACGCGCAGGTAACATTTCGCATCCGCTAAACTACTCCCACCAAATTTGTGCAGCTGACGACCCTTCGCCCCTGCCTGCGCAATCACACTCATTTTTATTCCTCGTTTGCTGCCCGGAAGCCATTTTCCAGGTCGGCAATTAAATCTTCACCATCTTCAATACCGGTTGAAATACGCAGAAGCGTTTCTGAAATTCCGGCGGCGGCACGCGCTTCAGGCGCCATGCCGGCATGCGTCATCGTTGCCGCATGGGAAATCAGGCTTTCAACGCCCCCCAGCGATTCCGCCAGTGTAAACAGCGACAGCCCGCTCAGGAAACGGCGCAGCGTCTGCTCGTCACCGTCCAGCTCGAAGCTTAACATTGCGCCAAAACCTTTTTGCTGACGCGCCGCAATTTCATGCCCCTGGTTTTCCGGCAGCGACGGATGATACAGCTTTTTCACCAGCGGCTGGGTTTTCAGATACTCAACAATCGCCAGGGCATTACGCTGCGCCACTTCCATACGCGGAGACAGCGTCCGCAGACCGCGCAGCAACAAATAGCTGTCGAAGGCGCCGCCGGTGACGCCAATATTATTCGCCCACCATGCCAGTTCGGTGACAGTCGCCGGATCGTTGGCAATCACCACCCCGGCCACCACATCGGAGTGGCCATTCAGGTATTTAGTACAGGAATGCAACACCAGATCGGCACCCAGCGCCAGCGGGTTTTGCAGCGCCGGGCTCAGGAAGGTGTTGTCCACCACGCTCACCGCGCCTGCCTCACGCGCCAGACCACAGATTTTCGCAATATCCACCACCCGCAGCAATGGATTACTTGGGCTTTCGACCAGCACCAGCTTCGGTTTTTCCGCCAACGCCGCCCGCAGCGCCTGCTCATCATTTTGATCGACGAACTGGACGCGATAACAGCCGCGCTTCGCCAGGCTGTCGAACAGACGGTAGCTGCCGCCGTAGCAGTCGTGCGGCGCCACCAGCAGATCGCCCGGCTTAAGGAACACCGTCGTCACCAGCAGGATCGCCGACATACCGGTATTGGTCAGCACCGCGCCGGCGCCACCTTCCAGCTCCGCTAAGGCGCGCTGCACCACATCACGCGTCGGGTTGCCGCGGCGGGAGTAGTCGTGGGCGCGAGGTTCATTAAAGCCGGTGAAGTTATAGGTACTGGAAAGGTGGATCGGCGGGACAACGCAACCGTACTGCTCGTCGTCATTTAAACCGCTACGCACTGCGATGGTGGCC
Source organism: Klebsiella sp. RC2 (assembly GCF_014192815.1). Classification (NCBI taxonomy): domain Bacteria; kingdom Pseudomonadati; phylum Pseudomonadota; class Gammaproteobacteria; order Enterobacterales; family Enterobacteriaceae; genus Klebsiella; species Klebsiella sp. RC2. The sequence continues at coordinate 25,636 of NZ_JACHYL010000011.1, forward strand.
TGTTTACGCGTCATGTTGGGAAGTTCCTGGGCTGAATCGGTGAAAAGTCAGGCTCCAGAGTAAACATTGTCACAATAGACGTCAATACATCTGGACATCTAAACTTCTTTGCGTATAGATTGAGCAAAGTGCAAATAGCCGTTAAAATTATATGCATTAGCGCACGTCGGTAGCGGCTTATCTCATGTTAGAAAGCGCGCTCATACGGTAAACTACGCGCAATTATAGCCCGGGCGGAATATTCTGGCCCTTCACTAATAAACAGAGGATTAAGGTATCTCATGGCTGAATGGAGCGGCGAATATATCAGCCCATACGCTGAGCACGGTAAGAAGAGTGAGCAAGTAAAGAAAATTACGGTTTCCATTCCTCTGAAGGTGTTAAAAATCCTCACCGATGAACGCACGCGTCGTCAGGTGAACAACCTGCGTCACGCGACCAACAGCGAGCTGCTGTGCGAAGCGTTCCTGCATGCCTTTACCGGACAACCGTTGCCTAACGATGAAGACCTGCGTAAAGAGCGCAGCGATGAGATCCCGGAAGCGGCGAAAGAGATTATGCGTGAACTGGGGATCGACCCGGATACGTGGGAATACTGAGTTGATAAAAAGGGCGGAAGCAATTTTCCGCCCTTTTTTGTGTCCCGCCCAGGCTGGCGAGAGGCACAAAAAAGCCGCCCTGAGGCGGCTTCTTCTGGCAACTTACTTGCTGCCCGGGATGCTGAAGCGCTTGTTGAAGCGGTCAACACGGCCACCGGTAGCAACATCACGCTGTTTGCCGGTGAAGAACGGGTGGCATTTACCGCACACGTCGAGGTTCAGGTCGTGACCAACGGTGGAACGGATTTTCATGACATTACCGCAAGAACAGGTAGCAGTAATTTCTTCGTATTTTGGGTGAATACCTTTTTTCATGGGAGAACCTCAGTTAAGGCCGCGTCGCTCTTCCAGCCCTAACGCCAGACACCACGCGATATTAATAATTTCCCGTCGTCTTCCACGCTGCTGACAGCGCGAAGCGTACGGTAATGGTCAATCTCCAATGCGGTATAAAGTGCATTGAAGGCGGCGAATCATACAGAATTTGACCAGCATATGCAAACTGATCCGCGCCGCCTTATCGTAATGTGTATACTATCCCGCCAGATTTCAAGTCAGGAAGATGACATGCCCGTCGCCCACGTTGCCCTACCCGTTCCGCTACCGCGCACCTTTGACTATCTGCTGCCTGATGGCATGACGGTCAAAGCGGGCTGTCGGGTGCGGGTGCCGTTCGGCAAACAGGAGCGGATCGGCATTGTCGCGGCGGTGAGCGAGCGCAGCGAGCTGCCGCTGGATGAACTCAAACCGGTCGCCGAAGCGCTGGACGACGAGCCGGTCTTCTCTGGCACCGTCTGGCGACTGCTGATGTGGGCGGCTGAGTATTACCATCATCCGATTGGCGATGTGCTGTTCCATGCGCTGCCCATTCTGCTGCGCCAGGGCAAACCCGCCAGCGCGACGCCGCTGTGGTACTGGTTCGCCACCGAGCAGGGGCAGGCTGTCGACCTCAACGGTCTGAAACGCTCCCCAAAGCAGCAGCAGGCGCTGGCGGCGCTGCGCCAGGGAAAGATCTGGCGTCATCAGGTTAGCGAACTGGAATTTAATGAAGCGGCGCTGCAGGCGCTGCGTGGCAAAGGGCTGGCGGAGCTGGCCTGTGAAGCGCCCGTCCTCACCGACTGGCGCAGCACGTATTCGGTTGCCGGCGAGCGCCTGCGTCTGAATACCGAACAGGCCACCGCCGTCGGAGCGATCCACAGCGCTGCCGATCGCTTCTCCGCCTGGCTACTGGCAGGCATCACAGGCTCAGGGAAAACGGAAGTCTACTTGAGCGTGCTGGAGAATGTACTGGCGCAGGGGCGCCAGGCGCTGGTGATGGTGCCGGAGATCGGCCTGACGCCGCAAACTATCGCCCGTTTTCGCCAGCGCTTTAATGCGCCGGTGGAAGTGCTGCACTCCGGACTCAATGACAGCGAACGTCTCTCGGCCTGGCTGAAGGCGAAAAACGGCGAAGCGGCCATTGTGATAGGCACTCGCTCCTCGCTGTTTACGCCGTTTAAAGATCTCGGCGTCATCGTCATCGACGAAGAGCATGACAGCTCCTACAAACAGCAGGAAGGCTGGCGCTACCACGCCCGCGACCTGGCGGTATGGCGCGCTCACAGCGAACAGATCCCGATTATTCTCGGCTCGGCGACGCCGGCGCTGGAGACCCTGCACAACGTCCGCCAGGGCAAATATCGGCAGTTAACCTTAAGCAAACGCGCGGGCAACGCGCGTCCAGCCCAGCAGCACGTGCTCGACCTGAAAGGACAGGTGCTGCAGGCGGGTCTGTCACCCGCGCTGATCAACCGCATGCGCCAGCATCTGCAGGCGGATAACCAGGTGATCCTGTTTCTTAACCGCCGCGGCTTTGCGCCGGCGCTGCTGTGCCACGACTGCGGCTGGATCGCGGAGTGCCCGCGCTGCGACAGCTACTATACGTTGCACCAGGCGCAGCACCATCTGCGCTGCCACCACTGCGACAGTCAGCGCCCTATCCCGCGCCAGTGCCCTTCCTGCGGTTCCACACATCTGGTGCCGGTGGGTATCGGCACCGAGCAACTGGAGCAGTCCCTAACGCCGCTGTTCCCTGGTGTGCCCATCTCGCGTATCGACCGCGATACCACCAGCCGTAAAGGGGCGCTTGAGGAACATCTCGCCGCAGTCCACCGCGGCGGCGCGCGCATTTTGATCGGCACCCAAATGCTGGCCAAAGGCCACCACTTTCCGGACGTGACCCTCGTCTCCCTGCTGGACGTCGACGGGGCGCTATTTTCCGCTGATTTCCGCTCCGCAGAGCGTTTCGCTCAGCTCTATACCCAGGTCTCCGGACGAGCGGGCCGGGCAGGAAAACAGGGCGAAGTGATCCTGCAAACCCACCATCCGGAGCATCCTCTGCTGCAGACCCTGCTGTATAAAGGCTACGACGCCTTTGCCGAGCAGGCGCTGGCCGAACGCCAGACGATGCAGCTACCGCCGTGGACCAGTCACGTGTTGATACGTGCTGAAGACCATAACAACCAGCAGGCGCCGCTTTTTTTACAGCAGTTACGTAATCTCTTGCAGGCCAGCCCGCTGGCCGACGATAAACTGTGGGTGCTCGGTCCGGTTCCGGCGCTGGCGCCGAAGCGCGGCGGCCGCTGGCGCTGGCAAATATTACTGCAGCACCCTTCGCGGGTGCGCCTGCAGCACATCGTTAGCGGTACGCTGGCGTTAATCAATACGCTACCGGAGGCGAGAAAAGTGAAATGGGTGCTGGATGTCGATCCTATTGAAGGGTAAGGCTTCTCTTGCGAGCCGGATCGAAAAATTCAACAAGCATCACGTTTTTCATGAAAATTCTGTAACTCACTGCCGCGACTATCTGATAAAAATGATGCAGCAGTTAGCGCGCAAGGGAAATGTCAGCGCCATTCAGCGAGGAGAAACCAGGTGAAGCCCAAAAAACAAGTGGTTGCCGCCACCATGAAAGACGTCGCCCTCAAGGCAAACGTTTCCACGGCAACCGTGTCCCGAGCGTTGATGAACCCTGATAAGGTGTCGCAAGCCACCCGTAACCGGGTCGAGCAGGCGGCGCTGGAAGTCGGCTATTTACCGCAGTCGCTCGGGCGAAATATGAAGCGCAACGAATCGCGGACGATCCTCGTGATCGTGCCGGATATCTGCGATCCCTTTTTTAGTGAAGTCATCCGCGGAATTGAAGTCACGGCCGCCGAGCACGGTTATCTGGTGTTAATCGGCGATTGCGCCCACCAGAACCAGAAAGAAAAAACCTTTATTGACCTTATTATCACCAAGCAGATCGACGGCATGGTGCTGCTCAGCTCGCGCCTGCCGTTCGACGCCAGTGTGGAAGAGCAGCGCAATTTGCCGCCGATGGTCATGTCGAACGAATTCGCGCCGGAGCTGGAGTTACCCACCGTCCACATCGATAACCTGACGGCGGCCTTTAACGCGGTGAACTATCTTCATGAGCTGGGACACCAGCGTATTGGCTGTATCGCCGGCCCGGAAGATATGCCGCTGTGCCATTATCGCCTGCAGGGTTATGTGCAGGCGCTGCGCCGCAGCGGTATCACCGTCGATCCGCACTATATCGCTCGCGGCAATTTTACCTTCGAAGCCGGCGCCAATGCGCTGGAGCAGCTGCTGTCACAGCCGGTGCCGCCCACCGCGGTCTTCTGCCATAGTGATGTGATGGCGCTGGGCGCCTTGTCGCTGGCGAAACGCCGCGGCCTGAAGGTGCCGGACGACCTGTCGATTGTCGGCTTCGATAACATCGCGTTGTCTGAATTTTGCGATCCGCCGTTGACTACCGTTTCACAGCCGCGTTTTGATATCGGCCGTGAAGGAATGCTGCTATTACTTGAGCAAATGCAGGGTCATAATGTGAACAGCGGCTCGCGTCTGCTCGATTGCGAACTGATCGTTCGCGGCAGTACGCAAAAAATCAGACGATAACCATCAGGCTTTCGGGCCTGCTCTTCTAGTCAAAGGCCCGCCGCTTAAGTAACATGGCGGGCTGACGAACAAATATAAGACAGCGAAACGATAGTGGCACAACGAGATTATGTACGCCGCAGCCAACCGGCTTCTTCGCGGCGCAAAAAGAGCACTACCCGAAGCTCAAGGAATAAGCAAAGCAGCCTTCCGGCGATTTCACCGGCTATGGTGGCGATCGCGGCGGCGGTGCTGGTGGCCTTTATCGGTGGACTTTATTTCATTACGCACCATAAGAAAGAAGAAGCGGAAGCGATGCAAAATCGCCAGGCCGCCGGTAACGGCTTGCCGCCAAAACCGGAAGAGCGCTGGCGCTATATCAAAGAGCTGGAAAGCCGCCAGCCTGGCGTCCGCGCGCCGACCGAACCGACCGCCGGTGGCGAGGTGATGAAACCGGAACAGCTGACCGACGAGCAGCGCCAGCTGCTCGCCCAGATGCAGGCCGATATGCGCCAGCAGCCGACCCAGCTGACCGAAGTGCCGTGGAACGAACAAACCCCGGCACAGCGCCAGCAGACGTTGCAGCGTCAGCGTTTAGCACAGCAGCAACAGCAGGCGCAACAGCAGCAGTGGGCGCAAACTCAGCCGCAGGCCGTGCAGCAGCAGCCGCGCGTCCAGCAGCCGAAGCCGGTGCAACAGCAACAGCCGAAGCAGACCGCGTCGAACCAGCAGCCGTACCAGGATCTGCTGCAGACGCCGGCGCATACCAATACCACGCAGCCACGTACGCAGGCCGCCGCGCCGGTAACCCGCGTGGAGGAAGCGCCGAAAGCCGCCGAGAAGAAAGACGATCGTAGCTGGATGATCCAGTGTGGCTCCTTTAAAGGCGCCGAGCAGGCCGAAACCGTCCGCGCTCAGCTGGCTTTTGAAGGGTTTGCTTCACATATCACCACCAACAACGGCTGGAACCGCGTAGTCATTGGCCCGCTGAAAGGCAAAGAAAGCGCCAACGAGATGATCACCCGTCTGAAGATGGCCGGACACGCGAACTGCATTCGTCTCGCCGCCAGGGGTTGAAACCCTCAAAATCCCCCCCATCTATAATTGCATTCGGCCCCGCGGACAGCGCGGGGCCCCTGTTCCGCTTTTGCAACCAAGGGGTCTGCTCGTGACTACAATTGTAAGTGTTCGCCGTAACGGCCATGTTGTTATTGCCGGTGATGGCCAGGCCACGCTGGGCAACACCGTGATGAAGGGCAACGTGAAGAAAGTGCGTCGTCTGTATAACGACAAAGTGATTGCCGGTTTTGCTGGCGGCACCGCTGACGCCTTCACGCTGTTCGAACTGTTTGAACGTAAACTGGAAATGCACCAGGGCCATCTGGTGAAGGCCGCCGTTGAGCTGGCCAAAGACTGGCGAACCGATCGGATGTTGCGCAAGCTGGAAGCGCTGCTGGCCGTCGCGGACGAAAACGCGTCGCTTATCATCACCGGTAACGGCGACGTGGTACAGCCAGAAAACGATTTGATTGCTATCGGCTCCGGCGGTCCTTACGCCCAGGCCGCGGCCCGCGCGCTGTTGGAAAACACCGATATGGGCGCGCGCGACATCGCCGAGAAAGCGTTGGATATTGCAGGTGATATCTGCATCTATACCAACCATTTCCACACCATCGAAGAATTACCTTCTAAAGCGTAAGGATCTCCCATGTCTGAAATGACCCCACGCGAAATTGTCAGCGAACTGGACAAACACATTATCGGCCAGGACGCCGCCAAGCGTTCTGTTGCTATCGCCCTGCGTAACCGCTGGCGCCGGATGCAGCTTAACGAAGAGCTGCGTCATGAAGTCACGCCGAAAAACATTCTGATGATCGGCCCAACCGGCGTCGGTAAAACCGAGATTGCCCGTCGTCTGGCGAAACTGGCCAACGCGCCGTTTATTAAAGTTGAAGCGACCAAGTTCACCGAAGTGGGCTATGTTGGTAAAGAAGTGGACTCGATCATCCGCGATCTGACCGATGCGGCGATCAAAATGGTTCGCATGCAGTCCATCGATAAAAACCGTTACCGCGCGGAAGAGCTGGCGGAAGAGCGCGTGCTTGACGTGCTGATCCCACCGGCGAAAAACAACTGGGGCCAGGCTGAGCAGCCGCAGGAACCCTCTGCTGCGCGCCAGGCGTTCCGCAAGAAACTGCGTGAAGGCCAGCTGGACGATAAAGAGATTGAAATCGATCTCGCTGCGGCGCCGATGGGCGTTGAAATCATGTCCCCTCCGGGCATGGAAGAGATGACCAGCCAGCTGCAGTCCATGTTCCAGAACCTCGGCGGTCAGAAGCAGAAACCGCGTAAGCTGAAAATCAAAGACGCGATGAAGCTGCTGATTGAAGAAGAAGCGGCCAAGCTGGTCAACCCGGAAGAGCTGAAGCAGGAAGCCATCGACGCTGTAGAACAGCACGGTATCGTCTTTATCGACGAAATCGACAAAATCTGTAAGCGCGGCGGCAACTCCTCCGGCCCGGACGTGTCTCGCGAAGGCGTACAGCGCGACCTGCTGCCGCTGGTTGAAGGCTGCACCGTCTCCACCAAGCACGGGATGGTTAAGACCGACCACATTCTGTTTATCGCCTCCGGCGCGTTCCAGGTGGCCAGTCCGTCCGATCTGATCCCTGAGCTGCAGGGGCGTCTGCCGATCCGCGTTGAGCTGAAAGCGCTGACCACCCATGACTTCGAGCGCATCCTGACCGAGCCGAATGCCTCCATCACCGTGCAGTACAAAGCGCTGATGGCGACCGAAGGGGTGAATATCGAATTCACCGAAGACGGTATCAAGCGTATCGCCCAGGCCGCGTGGCAGGTAAACGAAACCACCGAGAACATCGGTGCGCGTCGCCTGCACACCGTGCTGGAGCGTCTGGTGGAAGATATTTCCTATGATGCCAGCGAGATGAACGGCCAGACCGTCATTATCGATGCCGAATATGTGAGTAAACACCTGGATGTTCTGGTGGCAGATGAAGATCTGAGCCGTTTTATCCTATAATCCGGTGCAATGCATTTTCATCACTGTTGATGGGGGCTATAGCCCCCATTTTTATTGGCTAAAATAACTATGACTGATATCAGCCGTTCTCGGGCATGGCTGGAAAGCCTGCGTCCTAAAACGTTACCGCTGGCGTTTGCCGCGATTATTGTTGGCACCACCCTTGCCTGGCAGCAGGGCCATTTTGATCCCTGGGTTGCTCTGCTGGCGCTGATCACCGCTGGCTTGCTGCAAATTCTTTCTAACCTGGCGAATGACTATGGCGACGCAGTCAAAGGGAGCGATAAACCCGATCGCATCGGGCCGCTGCGCGGCATGCAGAAAGGGGTGATTACCCCCCAGCAGATGAAGCGCGCTCTCATCGTCACCGTCGCGCTGATCTGTCTGTTTGGTCTGGCGCTGCTGTGCGCCGCCTGGCAGAGTGTCGGCGATTTTATCGGCTTCCTTGTGCTGGGTGGCCTGTCCATCGTGGCCGCCATCACCTACACGGTGGGCACCCGCCCCTATGGATATATTGGCCTGGGTGATATCTCGGTACTCATTTTCTTCGGCTGGTTGAGCGTCCTTGGCAGCTGGTATCTGCAAGCGCACAATGTGGAAGCGGCCATTTTTCTGCCGGCGACGGCCTGCGGTCTGCTGGCGACCGCCGTGCTGAACATCAATAATCTGCGGGATATTGATAGCGACCGGCAGAACGGGAAGAACACCCTCGCCGTGCGCCTGGGCCCGGTCAATGCCCGCCGCTATCATGCCTGCCTGCTGTTCGGCGCCCTGCTGTGTCTGGCGCTGTTTAATCTGCTGGCGCTGCATTCAGCCTGGGGCTGGCTGTTTATTCTCGCCACGCCGCTGCTGGTGAAACAGGCGCGCTACGTCCTGCGCGAATCCGATCCGCTGGCGATGCGGCCAATGCTCGAAAAGACGGTCAAAGGGGCCTTACTGACCAACCTGCTGTTTGTTATCGGAATTATTGCCAGTAAGCTAATGGCTTAACTGACAAATATCAATTAACAATTGATGATTTTGCCAACAATGGGATTCGCGGGATATACTAAAAACTCTCGCAGCAACTGAACGTTAAGCCTATGAAATACGATACTTCCGAGCTTTGTGACATCTACCAGGAAGATGTCAACGTCGTGGAACCGCTGTTCTCTAACTTTGGAGGACGGTCGTCGTTTGGTGGACAAATCATTACGGTAAAATGTTTCGAGGATAACGGGTTGCTCTATGATCTGCTCGAGCAGAACGGCCGTGGTCATATTCTCCTGATCGACGGCGGCGGCTCAGTACGACGCGCGTTAATTGACGCCGACCTGGCGCGTCTGGCCGTACAGAATGAATGGGAAGGGTTAGTGGTCTATGGCGCGGTGCGCCAGGTTGACGACCTTGAGGAGCTGGACATCGGCATCCAGGCGCTGGCGGCTATTCCGGTCGGCGCGGCTGGCGAAGGCATCGGCGAAAGCGACGTGCGCGTCAATTTCGGCGGGGTGACCTTCTTCTCCGGCGACCATCTGTATGCCGATAACACCGGGATGATCCTGTCGGAAGACCCGCTGGATATCGAATAAACCCTCCGCCATAAAAAAGGCCTTCTCCATGAGAAGGCCTTTTGTTTATCCGACGCGCAACTTAGTACAGTTTCTTCGCGCAATCCAGCCAGTCGTTCTTGAACGGACGCTTCATGTTCTCGATGGCATCGATGATGTCGTGGTGCACCAGCTTCTCGTTCTGGATGCCGACGCAACGGCCGCCATGGCCTTGCAGCAGCAGCTCAATTGCATAGGCGCCCATGCGGGAAGCCAGGATGCGGTCGTAAGGAACCGGGGAACCGCCGCGTTGAATGTGGCCGAGGACGGTGGCGCGAGTTTCACGCCCGGTTTCTTTCTCGATGTAGCTTGCCAGCTCGTCAACGTCGCACATGTGCTCGGTGATCGCCACGATAGCGTGTTTCTTACCTTTCGCGATACCGGCTTTGATTTCGGCCACCAGATCGTCACGGGTGTATTCCACTTCCGGCACCATGATGAACTCACAGCCGCCGGCAATCGCCGCCGCCAGGGTCAGGTCGCCGCAGTAACGGCCCATCACTTCCACCACGGAGATGCGCTGGTGTGAAGAAGAGGTGTCGCGCAGACGGTCAATCGCTTCCACCACGGTGCTCAGGGCGGTGAAAAAGCCGATGGTGTAGTCAGTGCCTTTGATATCGTTGTCGATGGTGCCCGGCAGACCGATGCACGGGAAGCCCATCTCGGTCAGGCGCATTGCCCCCATATAGGATCCGTCACCACCGATAACCACCAGCGCATCCAGGCCACGCTTCTTCATGTTTTCGATAGCCACAGCGCGAATGTGTTCTTCGCGGAATTCCGGGAAGCGAGCGGAGCCCAGGAAGGTGCCGCCGCGGTTGATCATGTCGGAAACGCTGTAACGGTCGAGCTGAACCATACGGTCTTCATACAATCCGAGGTAACCGTCATAGATTCCAAAAACTTCCAGACCTTCCGTTAATGCCGCGCGCACAACGCCACGAATTGCTGCGTTCATGCCCGGCGCATCACCGCCACTTGTCAACACACCGATTTTCTTAATCATGACTACCTCTGAACTTAGGAAGCAAAAAATAATTCTGTTGCCTGAAGCGCTCCCTCACCAGGAGTGCACGACGCTAATGACAATAGTATATCAAACGCCTCAAGCTGAATTGATTCAGGTCAGACCAAACGGCGGTAATTTATACAAAAAATGCCGATCTGCCCCACATTTTTACATCGAGTTTACAGACTATAACCTAACGCTCAAAAAAGCCCTGCTGCGCCGCTGGCACCACAGAACTGGGATCCTGATGGATAATGACATCGGAACCCGGGAAACGGCGCAGAATCGCCTGCTCCACCTGGTCTGCAATCACGTGGGCTTGCACCAGCGGGAGGTTATCTTCCATTTCCAAATGAATCTGAATAAAGCGGGTCGGCCCTGACTGCCGCGTTCGTAGATCGTGCGCCCCGCGGATGCCGGGCCATGCGGTCACGATGGTGATAATGTCCTGACGCTCCTCGTCAGGCAAGGCGCGGTCGAGTAGTGACTGAACCGCCTCATAGCCCATCCGCAGCGCGCTATATAAAATATAGATGCCAATTCCTAAGGCAAACAACGCATCGGCGCGATGCCAGCCGTACCAGGAAAGGCCCAGCGCCACCAGAATAGCGCCGTTCATCATAACATCAGACTGATAATGAAGCATATCCGCCCGCACCGCCTGGCTCTGGGTTTTTCGCACCACCCAGCGCTGGAAGGTCACCAGCGCCAGCGTGCTGAACAGGGCGATCAACGTGACGACGACCCCGACGCCAGCGGCCTGCAGCGGCTCCGGACGCACCAGGTGCTGGATGCCGGTGAGAAACAGAAACAACGCCGAGCCGGAGATAAACATGCTTTGCGCCAGCGCCGCCAGCGATTCCGCTTTGCCATGGCCAAAGGTATGTTCTTCATCAGCAGGTTGCAGCGAATAGCGAACCACCAGCAGGTTGGTCAGCGAGGCGGCAATATCCACCAGCGAATCCACCAGCGCAGCCAGAATACTGACTGAACCGGTATACCACCACGCAAAAATTTTGATCAAAAGTAACGCGGAGGCCATGGCCGTCGCGGCGATAGCGGCGCGGCTGACCAACCGGCCATAAGATTGATTCATATAGGCTCCTTCTCCTGCAATGCGCTTAGTATAACCTGAACTTGTGACGCTCACGGGATACGCGAAGAAGTTGATTTGCCGAAAAAAGGGCAAAAAAAACCCCCACATCATGTGGGGGAAGACAGGGATGGTGTCTATGGCAAGGAAAACAGGGTTTGTTACTGGGGTTGCAGGGTGTTGCTACTACTCGAAAGCATCATTGCTGAGCCTTTCTGCATCCTTGCAACCTCACGCAACTGATCCATACGTTGCTGGTGCTTAGCATTTAAAACCGCTTGCTGCTCTGGCGTAAGCAGGTGGTACATCTGGTTGCGGACCTTAGCCATTTCAACCTGGCGAGCAACCTGTTCCTGCGCCATCTTTTCTGCCTGAGCGCGCACAGCGTTTTCATCAAAATTTTCTGCGGTGACAAGGCGATGCATTGTCTCCATTTCGCTAACATTAACGGGGAGCCTGTCGTGGCGTGCCCGTTGCATAAGATCCCGTAACTGCTGACGTTGCTGCTCGGTTAAACTTATGCCGTCAAACATATGGCTCTGGCTACCGCGCTGTCCCCCTTCGTCTCCGGGGAGCCAGTTAACGCTGGTAACGACTTCAGCGGCCTGGCTATATGCACTTAGCGCCAGCGTTGAGGCCATGACGGCAGCGATAACATTGCGCATCACATACTCCCAAAACGTTTGTGTCGCGATTCAACGAGAGACAGTCTACGATTCAGGCTGCAAACATGCGTCAGGGGGTGTAAAACAACGTAAAGTCATGGATTAGCGGGCCTTGATGACGTAATTTCTGCCTCGGAGGTATTTAAAAGATGAATAAAATCCTGTTAGTTGATGATGACCGGGAGCTCACCTCCCTGTTAAAAGAGCTGCTCGATATGGAAGGTTTTAACGTGCTGGTGGCCCATGATGGGGAACAGGCGCTGGCCCTTCTGGACGACAGCGTTGATTTATTGCTGCTCGACGTGATGATGCCGAAGAAAAACGGTATCGATACGCTGAAAGAGCTGCGTCAGACACACCAGACCCCGGTTATCATGCTAACAGCGCGCGGGAGCGAGCTGGATCGCGTTCTCGGCCTTGAGCTGGGCGCGGATGACTATTTGCCTAAGCCGTTCAACGATCGTGAACTGGTGGCCCGTATACGCGCGATTCTGCGCCGTTCCCACTGGAGCGAGCAGCAGCAGACGACCGAAGCCGGATCGCCAACGCTGGAAGTGGATGCCTTAAGCCTGAACCCGGGCCGCCAGGAAGCCAATTTCGATGGTCAGACGCTGGAGCTCACCGGTACCGAGTTCACCCTGCTCTATCTGTTAGCGCAGCATCTCGGCCAGGTAGTGTCGCGTGAACATTTAAGCCAGGAAGTGTTAGGCAAGCGCCTGACGCCGTTCGACCGCGCCATCGATATGCATATTTCCAACCTGCGGCGTAAGCTGCCGGAGCGCAAAGATGGCCATCCATGGTTTAAAACGCTGCGTGGTCGCGGGTATCTGATGGTTTCCGCTTCATGATTGGAAGTTTGACTGCACGCATCTTCGCCATCTTCTGGCTCACGCTGGCGCTGGTGTTGATGCTGGTGCTGATGTTGCCCAAACTGGATTCCCGGCAGATGACCGAGCTGCTGGAAAGCGAGCAGCGTCAGGGCATCATGATCGAGCAGCACGTCGAGGCCGAGCTGGCCAACGATCCGCCAAACGATCTGATGTGGTGGCGCCGTCTGTTTCGCGCCATTGATAAATGGGCGCCGCCGGGACAACGCCTGCTGCTGGTGACCAGCGAAGGCCGCGTGATCGGCGCAGAACGCAACGAGATGCAGATCATTCGTAACTTTATCGGCCAGGCCGATAATGCCGATCATCCGCAGAAAAAACGCTATGGCCGCCTGGAAATGGTGGGCCCGTTTTCCGTCAGGGACGGCGAGGATAACTATCAGCTCTATCTGATTCGTCCCGCCAGCACCTCCCAATCCGACTTTATCAACCTGTTGTTTGACCGGCCGCTGCTGCTGCTGATCGTCACGATGCTGGTCAGCGCCCCGCTGCTGCTGTGGCTGGCGTGGAGCCTGGCGAAACCGGCGCGTAAGCTGAAAAACGCCGCCGACGAAGTCGCCCAGGGCAACCTGCGCCAGCATCCGGAGCTGGAAGCCGGGCCGCAGGAGTTCTTAGCCGCTGGCGCCAGCTTTAACCAGATGGTGACCGCGCTGGAGCGGATGATGACCAGCCAGCAGCGGCTGCTGTCGGATATCTCGCATGAGCTGCGCACACCACTTACGCGCCTGCAGTTGGGCACCGCCCTGCTGCGTCGCCGCAGCGGTGAGAGCAAGGAGCTGGAGCGCATCGAAACCGAGGCGCACCGGCTGGACAGCATGATCAACGACCTGCTGGTAATGTCGCGCAATCAGGCCAAAAATGCCCTGGTCAGCGAGACGGTGAAAGCCAATCAGCTGTGGGGCGAAGTGCTGGACAACGCGGCGTTTGAAGCCGAGCAGATGGGTAAATCTTTCACCGTTGAATATCCGCCGGGCCCCTGGCCGCTGTACGGTAACCCTAATGCGCTGGAAAGCGCGCTGGAGAATATCGTCCGCAACGCCCTGCGCTACTCGCACACGAAGATTTCCGTCAGCTTCTCGGTGGATAAAGACGGGATTACGGTTAACGTCGACGACGACGGCCCGGGCGTCAGCCCGGAGGATCGCGAACAGATTTTCCGGCCATTCTACCGGACCGACGAGGCGCGCGACCGCGAGTCCGGCGGCACCGGTCTGGGGCTGGCGATTGTCGAAACCGCTATTCAGCAACACCGCGGTTGGGTGAAGGCCGACGACAGCCCGCTGGGTGGTTTACGCTTAACCCTTTGGCTGCCGCTGTATAAGCGCACCTGACTCTGTCCCGGCTTGCGCTGCGCTAAGCCGGGAACATCCCCGAAGATACTCAATATGGGGGAATTATTTCCCCCACAATCTCCGCGAACTATCCTCGATCTTACCGCTTAAACGCCGCTTCTGCAGCGTTCGGCTCCAGCTCACCGACAGGCCCGCAGCCGACAATAAACGATGATACTGATCATCATCAAACGGCATCTGCCAGGCAATCGCCCCGGCCTCATGGACACTGACATCGCTCAGCCGGGAAACCAGCTCGAGCGGCGCATCGCTGGAGACTTGCCCCCCGGCAATCACCCGATACAACCAGCCGGTCTTCCCGCTGTTTTGCACCAGCTGCGCCATATCACCGATCGCAAAATGAAAGTTGAGCTTGAAGCACGGCGATCGCGGCTGGGTGACCTGGATCAGCGCCTCGCCCCAGCGAAAGATATCGCCGATATAAACATTTTGCTCGGTAAGCCCGGTGGTGGAGAGGTTTTCGCCGAACGCCGGCGCGCAGAAGCGCTCGGCCTGCTGGGGGAATTCACGCATCCAGTCGGCATAGTGTTCGCGCGGATAGTGGCACAGCGCGCGGTCCGGCCCGCCGTGTATTTTCTTCTCCGCCTGCTCATCCCCATCGAGGCCGAGATCGCCGAGCTGCAATTCGCCATCGACCTGGATTTTGCCGATCGCGCTGGGGCGACTGCCCGCGTAGTCCCTGATTTTGCCGACAAAGACATTCACCGGATAATGCATGGCTGCTCTCCTTGCTACAGATATAAAAAAAGCGAGTCATCAGACTCGCTTCTCTCTTAGCGCAATGCAACCTTATTTTTTAGCGGCAAAACGCGCTGCAGCTTCGTCCCAGTTCACTACGTCCCAGAAGGCTTTGATGTAGTCCGGACGACGGTTCTGGAATTTCAGGTAATAAGCGTGTTCCCACACGTCCAGACCCAGGATCGGGAAGCCGGAAGCGCCGGAAATGGCTTCGCCCATCAGCGGGGAATCCTGGTTGGCGGTGGAGACAACGGCCAGTTTGTCACCTTTCAGGACCAGCCACGCCCAGCCGGAGCCGAAACGGGTCGCAGCGGCTTTTTCGAATTCCGCTTTGAAATTGTCTACAGAGCCGAAATCGCGCTCGATAGCCGCTTTCAGGTCGCCCTGCAGGGTGGTGCCGGTTTTCAGGCCTTTCCAGAACAGGCTGTGGTTAGCGTGGCCGCCCGCGTTGTTACGCAGTACGGTCTTTTTGTCAGCCGGCAGCTGATCCAGCTTGGTGATCAGCTCTTCAGCGGACAGGTTAGCGAACTCCGGCAGGCTTTCCAGCGCGGCGTTGGCATTGTTCACGTAGGTCTGATGGTGTTTAGTGTGATGGATCTCCATCGTCTGCTTGTCGAAGTGCGGTTCCAGAGCATCGTAAGCGTACGGCAGGGATGGCAGGGTATAGCTCATAATCATCTCCATTATTGTCGAGCGGCTCAAGTGTTAACGCCGCGTAAGCAGTTTGTCCATTATAGTTAATTAAATGGTATTGAAAATGCTTATCAATGCCGTATTTTTCATATGGATATAACCAGAAGAAATACCCGTCATTTTGTGATGTAGAACAACTAATTAAGCCCATGGTTGCCAGGGTTCGCCATCCTGTGGCAACGGCTTGAAGGCGGCCAAAGCGGCTAATTTTTACACTCATCACATCGGAAGCCGCCGTCTCCGATAAAAAAGATGAGGATAAAATCAATGAACCACGCGATTACGATGGGTATTTTTTGGCATTTGATAGGGGCCGCCAGTGCCGCCTGTTTCTATGCCCCGTTCAAAAAAGTAAAACACTGGTCGTGGGAAACCATGTGGTCGGTTGGAGGGATCGTCTCCTGGCTGATCCTGCCCTGGGCCATCAGCGCCACGCTGTTACCCGACTTCTGGGCCTACTACCGCTCCTTTAACGCCTCCACGCTGCTACCGGTCTTCCTGTTCGGCGCCATGTGGGGCATCGGTAATATCAACTATGGCCTGACCATGCGCTATCTTGGCATGTCGATGGGGATTGGCATCGCCATTGGCATCACGCTGATTGTCGGCACGCTGATGACGCCGATTATTAACGGTCAGTTTTCGGTGCTGATGCACACCCAGGGCGGTCAAATGACGCTGCTCGGCGTGCTGGTGGCGGTGATTGGCGTCGGCATCGTCACCCGCGCAGGCCAGCTGAAAGAGCGCAAAATGGGCATCAAAGCCGAAGAGTTCAATCTGAAGAAAGGACTTCTGCTGGCGGTGATGTGCGGTATCTTCTCCGCAGGGATGTCGTTCGCGATGAACGCCGCCAAACCGATGCATGACGCCGCCGCAGCGCTCGGCGTCGACCCGCTGTACGCGGCGCTGCCAAGCTACGTAGTCATTATGGGCGGCGGGGCGCTGGTCAACCTCGGCTTCTGCTTTATTCGTCTGGCGAAAGTGAAGAACCTGTCAGTCAAAGCCGATTTCTCGCTGGCCAAACCGCTCATCATCAGCAACCTTCTGCTCTCCGCCCTCGGCGGCCTGATGTGGTATCTCCAGTTCTTCTTCTATGCCTGGGGCCACGCCAGCATTCCGGCGCAATATGACTATATGAGCTGGATGCTGCACATGAGTTTCTACGTGCTGTGCGGCGGTCTGGTGGGTCTGGTGCTGAAGGAGTGGAACAACGCCGGTCGTCGTCCGGTGAGCGTCCTGAGCCTCGGCTGCGTGGTGATCATCATCGCCGCCAATATCGTCGGTCTGGGGATGGCCAGTTAACCACCGGGTCATCAGCCAGACAACGACGGTCTTCAGGCGGCGGCGCGACTGCGCTGCCGCCACTGCCCCGGCGACATGCCGATTTCCCGGCTAAAAACCACCGAAAAGTAGTTACTGTCCTCAAAGCCGCACTGCATGGCGATATCGCCGATTAAGCGCTCGGTATGCTGCAGCAGATACTGCGCATGGCAGATCCGCAGCTGGCGTAAATAGTGATTGATGGTCATCCCGGTTTGCTGGCGAAACTGCTGGCGAAGCGCCCGCTCGCTGCCGCCCTCCTGCTCGCAGAAACGCTCCAGAACAAAGGGGCGGCTGAGGCTGGCCGCCAGCGCGGCCAGCAGTTTGTCCAGCAGCGCTTCGCGCTGCGTCGCCGCGGGATCATCCGTCGCGTAGCGATGGCGCTGCAACGTCAGCGCCAGCTGGGCAAAAAGCAGTTCGGCCATCGCATTTCCCTGCGCGTCGCGCCGGGCGCACTCATGCTCAAGCTGGCTAATCACCTGGCGCGCCTGCGCCATACCTGTGCTGCCCATGCGCCAGTGGGGCTTCCACGGCGTGCCAAAGAGGCCAGGGATCGTCCCCGCCCAGTCAAAATTGAGCTGCAGCCGCTCCGGGCAATAGATGATGTTCTGCAGGACTAAATCATTAACCGAAGCATAGGAGTGTTTATCTTCGGCGCGAATATAGAACAGATCGCCGCGGGTAATGCGCCAGGGGCGATCGTTAAGGACGTGCAGCCCGTTGCCGCGCCACACCAGCACCAGCTCGCAGAACTCGTGGGTATGCTCGGCAAAAACATTTTGCGGGTAGCGGTCAGCCACCGCCACTGCCTGCGTGGCGGAAGGGAAAAACTCCTCTTTACGTAGAATCAGACCGGCCACGGCTCACACTCCAAACGCGGATAAGGGCGCATTATTCGCGTTTTTAGCCCGCAATACGTTGACTCTTCTCGCGTTACTGAAGAATGGCGTCGCGGCCCTGGCGGATATCGCGCGGCGACCAGTCAAATTCGCGGCGAAAAAGCGTCGAAAAGTGGTTACTGTCGCCGAAGCCGCAGCGAAAAGCGATATCAGTCACGCTTTCATCGCTGTGGCGCAGCAGATGCCGGGCCTTCATCAGGCGCACCCGATTAAGATAGCGCTGCGGCGTCAGGCCGGTCTGCTGCTTCAGCTGGCGGTGCAGGGTACGCAGCGACAGCGAAAACTGCGCCGCCACCTCCTCCCAGCAGATCTCCTGGGCAAAATGATCTTCCAGCCAGGCCAGCAGCTGATTCAGCCGCGCATCATTGTTGGTAGCCTCTTCCGCAAGACTGCTTTTACGCAACAGCACCAGCAGCTGCATAAACAGGATCTCACGGCTGGCGACGGCATGGGTATCCGTTTCGCTCCCCATGGCCTCCATCTGCGCCACGATATGCCGAACCTGCTGCAGGACCGTCTGGTTCACCCGCCAGTGCGACGGGTAGTTCCCCTCCTGTTCCTGGGGCAGCAGTTGGCTGACCCCGGCGAGAAAACGAAACGCATCCGGCGCGCGATAGAGCACGTTGGTCAGACACAGGTTATCCGTATGCTCGTACAGATGCCGGTCGTGATCGCGAATAAAGCAGACCGAACCGCCGCCGATGGTATAGGGCTGACCATTGAAGACGTGAATACCCGTGCCCTGCTCCACGATGACAATTTCATGGAAATCATGGTGATGTTCCGGAAAGGCCGACTGAGGGAGGCGGGGTTCAATAGCCACCGTCGAGATCCCGGCCTTAAAGAAATCCGTACTGTGCAATATGGTCATGATGCCACCCTCGTAATGAGAAAAATTATCAGTCACCGGCTGATAGTAATGAAGGGTTGGCTATCCGGCCTTCAATTTTTGACCATGAAATTCGTAAATCCTGCCGCTTTTTCAAGAATCAGCCGGAAAGATACGGAACTGCGGACGCCATCACATCCCCCTCGCCACCCCCTAAAACCGCAAATTGTGATTTCCCTCACGGTCACCTTTGCTTTCTTGCCAGCGGCCAGTTTTGACTGTCCGTAGCGAGAAGGTGTCAGTAAGCGGCCTTTTTTAGACTGCGGACAATGATTTTAAGAAGGGTCTTTCCATGAGTATTCGTCATTGTGTCGCCGTCGATTTAGGCGCCTCCAGCGGGCGGGTGATGCTCGCCAGCTATCAGTCCGGGCCACGCGCCCTGACCCTGCGGGAAATTCATCGCTTCACCAACAGCCTGCAGAAGGTGGATGGCTTCGACTGCTGGGATGTGGATAGCCTGGAAGGCGAGATCCGTCGCGGGCTGGAGAAAGTGTGTGAGCAGGGCATCCTGATCGACAGTATCGGCATCGATACCTGGGGGGTGGATTATGTCCTGCTGGATAAGCAGGGCCAGCGCGTCGGACTGCCGATCTCCTATCGCGACGACCGCACCCAGGGCCTGCTACGTCACGCTGAAGAACAGCTGGGCCGGGCGGAGATCTATCGCCGCAGTGGTATTCAGTTTCTGCCGTTTAACACCCTTTACCAGCTGCGCGCCCTGGTGGAGCAGCAGCCGGAGCTGGTCAGTCAGGCCGCGCATGCCCTGCTGATCCCCGACTATTTCAGCTTCCGCCTGACCGGCAATCTGAACTGGGAATATACCAACGCCACCACCACCCAGCTGGTTAACATCAATAGCGATAGCTGGGATGAGACGCTGCTGAACTGGACCGGCGCGCCGTTGGCGTGGTTCGGAACGCCGACCCACCCCGGCAATGTGATTGGTCACTGGATCTGCCCGCAGGGCAACCGTATTCCGGTGGTCGCTGTCGCCAGCCACGACACCGCCAGCGCGGTGATCGCCTCCCCGCTGGCCGACCGCCATGCCGCCTATCTCTCCTCCGGCACCTGGTCGCTGATGGGGTTTGAAAGCCTGACTCCATACACCTGCGACGCGGCGCTGCAGGCCAATATCACCAACGAAGGCGGAGCCGAAGGCCGCTACCGGGTGCTGAAAAATATCATGGGCCTGTGGCTGCTGCAGCGGGTGCTGAAAGAACAACACGTCAGCGACCTGCAGGGGCTGATCGCCCGCACCGCCGCGCTACCGGCGTGCCGCTTCATGATTGACTGCAACGATGACCGCTTTATCAACCCGGCCAGTATGAGCGCCGAGATCCAGGCCGCCTGTCGCGACGCCGGGCAGCCCGTTCCTGAAAGCGATGCCGAGCTGGCGCGCTGCATTTTCGACAGCCTGGCGCTGCTCTACGCCCGGGTGCTTAACGAGCTGGCGGCGCTGCGCGGCCAGCCCTTCAGCCAGTTGCATATCGTCGGCGGCGGCTGCCAGAACGCGCTGCTTAACCAGCTGTGCGCTGACGCCTGCGGGATCGCCGTCGTGGCCGGCCCGATAGAAGCCTCCACCCTCGGCAATATCGGCATCCAGTTAATGACCCTCGACGAGCTGGCCAATGTCGATGAGTTTCGTCAAGTGGTGCGCGACAACGCGGCGCTCACCGCTTTTACCCCCAATCCTGATAGTGAAATTGCCCGTTTCGTGGCGCAGTTTCAGCCACAACAGACCAAGGAGCTTTGCGCATGACCACTCAACTTGAACAAGCCTGGGAAATTGCTAAGCAGCGCTACGCCGCCGTCGGCGTGGATGTCGAGGAGGCCCTGCGCCAGCTGGACCGTCTGCCCGTCTCCATGCACTGCTGGCAGGGTGACGACGTCGCCGGTTTCGAAAACCCGGCGGGAAGCCTGACCGGCGGCATCCAGGCGACCGGCAACTACCCGGGCAAAGCGCGCAATGCTGAAGAGCTACGCGCCGACCTTGAGCAGGCGCTGAGCCTGATCCCGGGACCAAAGCGTCTCAACCTGCACGCTATTTACCTGGAATCCGACGCGCCGGTAGCGCGCAATGAGATTAAGCCGGAGCACTTTAAAAACTGGGTTACGTGGGCGAAAGCCAACAAACTGGGGCTGGATTTCAACCCCTCCTGCTTCTCGCATCCGCTGAGCGCCGACGGCTTTACCCTGTCGCACGCCAACGATGAGATCCGCCAGTTCTGGATCGACCACTGCAAAGCCAGCCGTCGCGTATCCGCTTATTTTGGCGAACAGCTGGGTACCCCATCGGTGATGAATATCTGGGTGCCGGACGGCATGAAAGATATTACCGTTGACCGCTTCGCGCCGCGCCAGCGGTTGCTGAATGCCCTTGATGAAGTGATCAGCGAGAAGCTCGACCCGGCGCACCATATTGACGCCGTGGAGAGCAAGCTGTTCGGCATCGGCGCCGAAAGCTACACCGTTGGCTCCAACGAGTTCTATATGGGCTACGCCACCAGCCGCCAGACGGCGCTGTGTCTCGATGCCGGCCATTTCCACCCGACGGAAGTGATCTCCGACAAAATCTCTGCCGCCATGCTCTACATCCCGCGCCTGCTGCTGCACGTCAGCCGCCCGGTACGTTGGGACAGCGACCACGTGGTGCTGCTGGATGATGAAACCCAGGCCATCGCCAGTGAAATCATTCGCCATAACCTGTTTGACCGCGTGCACATCGGCCTCGACTTCTTCGATGCCTCCATCAACCGCATCGCAGCCTGGGTGATTGGTACCCGCAATATGAAAAAAGCGCTGCTGCGCGCCCTGCTGGAACCGACCGCTCAGCTTCGTCAGCTGGAGAACGACGGCGATTACACCGCCCGCCTGGCGCTGCTCGAAGAGCAAAAATCGCTGCCATGGCAGGCCATCTGGGAGATGTACTGTCAGCGTCACGACACGCCGGCGGGCAGTCAGTGGCTGGACAACGTACGGGCTTATGAGAATGCGGTTCTGAGCCAGCGCGGGTAATGCACGGGCTTTCCCGGGTCGCGGCTGACGCCTTACCCGGGCTACGAACTGCGCGATGTTGCCAGAGCGCACCGAACAGTTCCCTCTCCCCTGTGGGGAGAGGGTTAGGGTGAGGGGCTACCCCCACCAAATCAACAGGAAAGACAAGACTATGCAGACCATTATCGACGCCTGGTTCGTCCAGGGCATGATCAAAGCCACCTCCGACGCCTGGCTGAAAGGCTGGGACGAACGCAACGGCGGCAACCTGACGCTGCGTCTGGATGAAGCGGATATCGAACCTTATGCGGCGGATTTCCACGCCAAACCGCGTTACATCGCCCTCAGCCAGCCGATGCCAATCCTGGCCAACCAGCCATTTATCGTCACCGGCTCCGGCAAATTCTTCCGTAACGTCCAGCTCGACCCGGCCGCTAACCTCGGCGTGGTAAAGGTCGACAGCGATGGCGCGGGATACCATATCCTGTGGGGCCTCACCGAGGATGCCGTACCGACCTCCGAGCTGCCGGCACACTTCCTGTCGCATAGCGAGCGCATCAAACTGACCGGCGGCAAAGACCGGGTGATCATGCACTGCCATGCCACCAACCTGATCGCCCTGACCTATGTTCTGGAGAACCACAGCGATCTGTTCACCCGCAAGCTGTGGGAAGGTAGCACCGAATGTCTGGTGGTCTTCCCGGACGGCGTCGGCATTCTGCCGTGGATGGTGCCGGGCACCGATGAAATCGGCCAGGCGACCGCCGAAACCATGCAAAAACACTCGCTGGTGCTGTGGCCATTCCACGGCGTCTTCGGCAGCGGCCCCACGCTGGATGAGACCTTCGGCCTGATCGACACCGCCGAGAAGTCCGCCGAAGTGCTGGTGAAAGTCTTGTCCATGGGCGGGATGAAGCAGACCATCACCCGCGAAGAGCTTATCGCCCTTGGCAAACGCTTCAACGTGCAGCCGCTGCAGTCCGCTTTAGATCTTTATCCATAACAACATCGCGCCCCGCTCACCGAGACGGGGCGAAACATCACCTGCAAACCCTACAAAACTAACTCATGTGGAGTAAAAGCAATGAAAACAAAGACAAGCTTGATCCTCACCGTTGCCGCCCTGGCGTTGTCCGGTTCCGCCTTAGCAGAAGTTAAGATCGCCCTTGTGGCGAAATCGCTGGGAAATGGCTTCTTCGAAGCCGCCAACGTTGGCGCCCAACAGGCAGCCAAAGAGTTAGGTGATGTCAAAGTGATCTACACCGGCCCGACCACTACCACCGCCGAAGCGCAGATCGATGTGCTGAACGGGTTGATCGCCCAGGGCGTGGATGCGATCGCCATTTCCGCCAACGATCCGGACGCCGTGGTACCGGTGCTGAAAAAAGCGATGCAGCGCGGCATCAAGGTGGTCTCGTGGGACTCCGGCGTGGCGCCGGCAGGCCGCCAGATCCATCTTAACCCCTCGAATAACGCCTTAATTGGCGAAACCAACGTCAAGCTCGCCGCCGATGCGCTGAAGGCGCTGAACGTTGAGAAAGGCGAGGTGGCCGTGTTAAGCGCCACCCCAACCTCCACTAACCAGAACATCTGGATTGAGGAGATGAAAAAGGTGCTGCCGCAGTATCCGTCCGTACAGCTGGTCACCGTCGCCTACGGGGACGATCTGTCGGATAAAAGCTACCGCGAAGCGGTGGGCCTGCTGAAATCATATCCGGACCTGAAAGTCATTGTTTCGCCGTCGTCGGTGGGCATTGTTGCCGCCGCGCAGGCGGTGAAGGATCAGGGCAAAATCGGCAAAGTCTATGTCACCGGGCTGGGGCTGCCGTCGGAAATGGCCGGCGCGATCAAGTCCGGCGCCAGCAAAAGCTTCGCCATCTGGAACCCGATTGACCTGGGCTACGCCGCCACCTATCTGGCCGACGATTTAGTCAAAGGCACGGCAACCAAAACCGAAGCCAGTATGGGCAAGCTGGGCAAAGTGAAGCTGGATGCTGAGGGGAATGGCGCGATGGCCGAGCCGTTCGTCTACGATGCGAGCAACATCGATAAGTTCTCGAAAATTTTCTAACCCTTGTTCCCTCACCCCGGCCCTCTCCCGGAGGGAGAGGGGGAAAGGCTGGTCCTCTGCACGATGTGGCCAGCGGACGCCGGACCGTTCCCACGCCCCTTTGGGGAGAGGGTTAGGGTGAGGGGTGATTTTTGTGGAGAACTATCATGTCAGCATCAACGCCACTGCTGTCGCTGAAGGGGATCACCAAGATTTTTCCCGGTGTGCGCGCCCTTGAGAACGTGCAGCTTGATCTCTGGCCCGGCAAAGTGACCGCCTTAATCGGCGAAAACGGCGCGGGGAAATCCACGCTGGTCAAAGTGATGACCGGTATTTATCAGCCCGAAGAGGGCGAGATCCTCTATAAAGCGATCCCTATTCATCTGCCAACGCCGGAATCGGCGCATAAGGTAGGGATCACCGCCATTCACCAGGAAACCGTGCTGTTTGACGAACTCTCGGTCAGTGAAAATATTTTCGTCGGCCAGTATCTGTATAAGGGACTGTTAAAAACGCTCGACTGGCCGGCGATGCACCGCAGAGCCAGCGAGATCCTCACCCGGCTGGAAGTCCAGATCGACCCGCGGGCCACGCTGAAAACCCTCAGCATCGCCCAGCGGCACATGGTGGCGATTGCCCGGGCGCTGGCTTTCGACGCCCAGGTGGTGATCCTCGATGAGCCGACCGCCGCCCTCTCCCAGCATGAAATCCTGGAGTTTTATCACATCGTTGAGCGTCTGAAGCAGGACGGCAAAGCGATCCTGTTTATCTCGCATAAGTTCGATGAAATTTTCGAGCTGGCCGATTATTACACCATCCTGCGCGATGGGGTGTACGTCAGCTCCGGGGCGATAAGCGACATCACCGAAGAGCGAATGGTGTCGATGATGGTGGGCCGGGCGATCACCCAAACCTACCCGAAAATCGACTGCACGCCCGGAGAAACGGTGCTGGAGGTGACCGATCTCTGTCATCCTACCGAGTTTGCCCATATCAGCTTCCGCCTGCGCAAGGGCGAAATTCTCGGCTTTTACGGCCTGGTGGGCGCCGGACGCACCGAGCTGATGCAGGCGCTCTCCGGTGTCTCGCGTCCCTCCTCCGGCGAGATCCGCCTGAACGGCAGCCCCATGCGCTTTCGCCAGCCCGCCGACGCCATCCGCGCGGGCATCGTCTGCGTGCCGGAAGAGCGGCAGAAACAGGGGGCGATCATCGCCCTGCCCATCGCCCAGAACATCAGTCTGCCGCAGCTCAGCAAGCTCAATCCTAACGGCGTCCTGAACGACGCCCGGGAATGGCGGCTGGCGGACGAGTACGCCTCGCGCCTGCAGGTTAAAGCCTTCAGCTGGCGGCAGCCGGTGGAGACCCTCTCTGGCGGCAACCAGCAGAAAGTGGTGATCGGCAAATGGCTGGCGACCCATCCCGAGGTGATTATCCTCGATGAGCCGACCAAAGGCATCGATATCGGCTCAAAAGCCGCCGTGCATCAGTTTATGTCCGAGCTGGTCAGCCAGGGACTGGCGGTGATTATGGTCTCGTCAGAGCTGCCGGAAGTGATGGGCATGGCCGACCGGATTATCGTGATGCACAAAGGGCTGATGGTCGCCGAATACCAGGCCGGGGAAGCGACAGCGGAAACCATCGTTAGCGCCGCCAGCAGCATCGGCCAGGAGGCGGCATGATGGGACACGCATGGCTTAAACATCGCGAAGCGCTGCTGGCGGTGGTCATCATTTTGATGATCGGCGCCATCGGCAGCCGGGCGCCGTCGTTCGTTTCACCGGGCAATCTGGTGGAGATGTTTAACGATACCGCCATCCTTATCATCCTCGCCCTCGGGCAGATGATGGTGTTGCTCACCAAAGGCATCGATCTGTCGATGGCCGCCAACCTGGCGCTGACCGGGATGATCGTCGCCCTGCTTAACGCCCACTATCCGGGTATTCCGGTGGTGGCGCTGCTGGCACTGGCAACCCTGCTGGGCCTGCTGATGGGGATGATTAACGGCCTGCTGGTCTGGCGCCTCGGCATTCCCGCCATCGTGGTGACCCTGGGCACCATGAGCATTTATCGCGGCATTATCTTCCTGCTGACTGACGGCGGCTGGGTTAACTCACATCAGATGAGCGCTGATTTTCTCAGTCTGCCGCGCAGCACGCTCATGGGATTACCGCTTCTGAGCTGGTGCGCCATCGCCGCGCTGCTGCTGGTGGGTTATTTCCTGCGCTACAGCCGCACCGGCCGGGCCTTATACACCGCAGGCGGCAACGCGACGGCGGCGTACTACACCGGCATTAACGCCGGAAAAATGCAGTTCGTCAGTTTCTGTCTCTCCGGAGCGCTGGCCGGCTTCTGCGGCTATCTGTGGATCTCGCGCTTCGCCGTCGCCTATGTCGACGTGGCGAACGGCTTTGAACTGCAGGTGGTCGCGGCCTGCGTGATCGGCGGTATCAGTACCATGGGCGGAAGCGGACGGGTGCTGGGCTGCCTGTGCGGCGCGCTGTTCCTCGGGGTCATCAATAACGCCCTGCCGGTGATCGGCATCTCGCCCTTCTGGCAAATGGCGATCTCCGGGGCGGTGATCGTCATAGCGGTGCTGCTCAACGAGCGCGGCAATCGCGGTCACGGGCGGTTAATCCTGCGCAACGCGGCGTTAGCCCGACAGAAACAGGCGGTAAAATCATGAGCAAGATGATGGTATCTGAAGAGATGAAAAACACCCCGGCCGCGCCGTCGCCGCTGCGCCGCCTGCTGTGCTGGGAAGGGTTTTTACTGGCGGTAACCCTGGCGGTATTTATCGGCAACGCGGTGGCTTCCCCGTACTTCCTCAATATCTGGAACCTCTCGGACGCGACCTTTACCTTTACCGAGAAGGCGATCGTCGTCCTGCCGATGGCGATGCTGATTATCGCCCGGGAAATCGATCTGTCGGTGGCCTCGACGATGGCGCTCAGCTCAACGGTGATGGGCTTCTGCGCGGCAGCGGGGGTGGACACGCCGCTGCTGGTGGTCATCGGTCTGGGCGTAGGTCTGCTGTGCGGCCTGTTCAACGGCTTGCTGGTGACTCGCTTTAACCTGTCGTCCATTGTGATCACCATCGGCACCATGAGCCTGTATCGCGGCATCACTTATATCCTGCTGGGCGATCAGGCGCTCAATCACTATCCGGAGAGCTTTGCCTGGTTCGGCCAGGGCTACGTGTGGGGGGCGCTCTCTTTTGAGTTTGCGCTGTTTATCCTCCTCGCGGCCGCCTTCACCTTCCTGCTGCATAAAACCAACTTTGGTCGCCGGACCTACGCCATCGGCAATAACCCGACCGGCGCCTGGTTTTCGGGGATCAACGTTAAGCGTCATAACCTGGTGCTGTTCGCGCTGGTCGGGCTGATGGCCGGGCTGGCGGCGGTCCTGCTGACCTCACGGCTCGGCAGTACCCGCCCTACCCTGGCGATGGGCTGGGAGCTGGCGGTTGTCACCATGGCGGTGCTCGGCGGCGTCAATATTCTTGGCGGCTCCGGCAGCATGCCCGGGGTGATCATTGCCGCCTTTCTGATGGGGCTGGTGACCTTCGGCCTGAGCCTGCTGAACGTCCCCGGCATCGTGATGTCGGTGATTATCGGCGCCATGCTGATCGTGGTGATCTCCCTGCCGATTATGACCCGGCGGATGATGCAGCGAAGACGATGTTAATTTCCCCCTCACCCTGGCCCTCTCCCCAAGGGAGAGGGGACTGCCCGGCGCACGCAGGCAGCCTGTAGTCCGGGACCGGTTTTCCCCCTCTCCCTGCGGGAGAGGGCTGGGGTGAGGGGAAACGGATTTCCCAAAATCAACATTAAGGAGAATTATCATGAGTTTTATGTTGGCACTACCTAAAATCAGCCTCCACGGCGCAGGCGCTATCGGTGATATGGTCAAGCTGGTAGCGGGCAAACAATGGGGCAAGGCGCTGATCGTCACCGACGGTCAACTGGTGAAGCTGGGCCTGCTGGACAGTCTGTTTTCCGCGCTGGATGAACAGCAGATGGCTTATCAGCTGTTTGACGGCGTGTACCCCAATCCCACCGAAGCGCTGGTGCAGCAAGGCTATGCGGCGTACCAGGCGGCCCGCTGCGATTACCTGATCGCCTTCGGCGGCGGCAGCCCGATTGATACCGCCAAGGCGATAAAAATCCTCACCGCCAACCCTGGCCCCTCCACCGCCTACTCCGGCGTCGGCAAAGTGAAAAACGCTGGCGTGCCGCTGGTGGCCATCAACACCACCGCCGGCACGGCGGCGGAGATGACCAGCAACGCAGTGATTATCGATAGCGAGCGGCAGGTAAAAGAGGTGATTATCGACCCGAACCTGATCCCGGATATCGCCGTCGACGACGCCAGTGTGATGCTCGACATCCCGCCAGCCGTTACCGCCGCCACCGGCATGGACGCCCTGACCCACGCCATCGAGGCCTTTGTCTCCGTTGGCGCCCATCCCCTGACCGACGCCAACGCCCTCGAGGCCATTCGCCTGATTAACCTGTGGCTGCCGAAAGCGGTAGACGATGGGCAAGATCTGCAGGCCCGCGAGCAGATGGCGTTTGGCCAATACCTGGCGGGCATGGCGTTCAACAGCGCCGGTCTCGGGCTGGTACACGCCCTGGCCCATCAGCCTGGCGCCACCCACAACCTGCCGCACGGGGTGTGCAACGCCATCCTGCTGCCGATCATCGAAAACTTTAACCGCCCGAACGCGGTGGCGCGCTTCGCCCGCGTGGCGCAGGCGATGGGCGTCGATACTCGCGGCATGAGCGATGAAGCTGCCAGCATGGAGGCCATCAATGCCATCCGCGCGCTGAGCAAACGCGTAGGGATCCCCCAGGGTTTCAGCCAGCTTGGCGTCAGCAAAGCCGATATCGAAGGCTGGCTGGATAAAGCGCTGGCCGACCCGTGCGCGCCGTGTAACCCGCGCCCCGCCAGCCGCGATGAGGTTCGCGAGCTCTATCTGGAGGCCTTATGATCCGTAAAGCTTTCGTCATGCAGGTGAACCCCGACGCGCACGAGGAGTACCAGCGCCGCCATAATCCCATCTGGCCGGAGCTGGAGGCAGTGCTGAAGGACCACGGCGCGCACCATTACGCCATTTATCTCGATAAAGAACGCCATCTGTTGTTCGCGACGGTGGAGATTGAGTCGGAAGCCCGCTGGGAGGCGGTCGCCAGCACGGAAGTGTGCCAGCGCTGGTGGAAATACATGCGCGAGGTGATGCCCAGCAACCCGGATAACAGCCCGCTGAGCGCGGAGCTCAAAGAAGTGTTTTATCTGGCGTGAAAATAACCGGCCTCCCTCCAGACGGGAGGCCGGTTGATTAAACGGTCATCGCATTATCCCGAAGCGGCTCGGTTTTCGCCTTACCCGCTAACGTAAACGCTGAGATTAAGGTAACCGTCAGGGCAATACCGCCGAGGATCATATAGGTATCCTGAAAGCCGATCCGATCGTACATATTGCCGGCGAAGGCGGAGAGGAAGATCGCCGCCACCTGCTTGGCGAACTGGAAGCCCACCAGGTAAATGGTCGCCGACAGCCGGACATCAAACACACCGGTAATGTATTTAAAGGCGCCCACCAGCAGGAACGGCACCTCCAGCGCATGGAGCATTTTCAACGCTATGACTTCCGCGGCCGTAGTGGCGAAGGAAGAGCCAATCATTCTTGCCGCCATCACCATCCCGGCGATCAGCAGGGTATTCTTCGCCCCGATGCGGTTAATAATCCACGGCGAGCTGAACATAATGATGGCGTTACATATTTCTCCCGCGGTGGTGGCGAAACCAAAGGCGCGGGTGCCCGCTTCCGGGGTCGCGAAGAACGATTTAAAAAAGGTGGCGAACTGCTGATCAAAAACGTCATACACGCAGGCCACGCCGATGACATACAGAATAAACATCCACATCTTACGCTGGCGGAACATGCGCACCGCCGTTTTTAAATCGATCGCCGGGCGATTGGCGCCGAGCGAATCCATCACCTGCGCGGACTGACTGGCCTGCGGTTTGGCGATGGCCACCAGCACTACCAACAGCAGCGCGGCGGCCGACCCCATCCAGAACACCCATTCGGGATTAATGCTGAACAGCATTCCGGCGGTGGTCGCGCACAGCGCCCATCCCAGACAGCCAAAGGTGCGCGCCTTGCCGTATTCAAACCCGCTGTTGCGGCTTACCCGTTCGATATAGGCCTCCATCGCGCCGGCGCCTGCGGAGAATACAAAGCCGATATAGGCGCCGCCGCTCAGCGCCCCGAGCCAGATGTTGGTTTTCAGCAGCGGAGCGAAAACATAGAGGAAGAAGGGAGCAATCAGCACCAGCAGAACAGTCACGATCCACATCAGGTGTTTTTTCAGCCCCAGCTTGTCAGAGATCACCCCGAGGACCGGCTGGAAACAGATGGCGAACAGCGACAGGCTGGAGAAAACGAGGCCGGTTTCGGTTTTATTCAGGCCGATGACGTCCGACAGCCAGATCGGCAGAAACGGAAAGCAGGTGGCCATGATGAAGAAGTAGAGAAAGAAGAACAGCCCGAAAATCCAGAAGTTGGGGTTGTTTTTGTGGGTACAGACGGTCGGGTTCATTATATTTTCCTCAAGAAGGGCCGCGACGCGGCCCGATACCATCACACGCGTTGCAGGCCAATCAGAATGGCGCTTTCCGGGTCGAGGATGGGCAGCGCCAGCCCCGCCTGCTGTAGCCACTCACCGCTCACCGTCTGCGGCGTCGTCATCCATGCCGGCAGCTTCCGCATGGTGTGGCCACCCTCGCCGGTTATCTGAATGTTCGGATGATCGAGGAGCGTCACCTGATAGCGGGCGCTCGCCTCCAGCCCCGCCAGGCGCAGCGGCGCCATCAGGGTGTAGTCCGGCATCGCCAGCTGGCTGATGAGGAAAATCGCCTGCGCTTTATCCGGGCTGACGACGCCATGGGCAAGAGTGGTGGCGTCCGGCATATCCATCCGCCACTGCACGCCGTGATGGATCACGTCGCGCCACTGCTTATGCAGGGCCGCATATTTCCGGTATCCGGCGCGCTCTTCTTCATCAGCGCTCACCGGATCCAGCTCAAGTCCCATATGACCAAACAGCGCCGTCAGGCCGCGGAAGGCGATACTGTGCTGGCGGAAAGTGGCATGACAGTGGCGATTGCCAATATGCGCGCCCATCACCTCCGGCGGGAAGAAGTAGCTCATGCCGCGCTGGATGGTGTTGCGCTCAAGGGCGTCATTATTGTCAGACGCCCAGAAGCGATGGCTGCGCTTGAGGACTTCATAATCGATCCGCCCGCCCCCGGAGGAGCAGGATTCAAATTCAATGTGCGGGAAACGGGCCACCAGCGTATCCAGCAGGCGGTAGAACTGGCGCGTTTGCGCGTCCGCGGCGGCGCGTCCCTGATGCCCAGGCTGCACCAGCTCGCGGTTCATATCCCACTTCACGTAGTCCACCGCGTGCTCGCCCAGCAGCCAGCTCATCCGCTCCAGCAGATAATCAAACGCTTCCGGAATGTTAAGATTCAGGACAAACTGATGGCGGCCGGTCAGCGGGGTATAGCCCGGCAGCGCCAGCACCCAGTCCGGGTGCGCCCGGTACAGATCGGAATCCGGGTTAATCATTTCCGGCTCCACCCAAATACCGAATTCCATCCCCAGCGATTTCACATGATCGATAACCGGCGTCAGGCCGTAGGGGTATTTTTTCTCATCAAGATACCAGTCCCCAAGCGCCGCCCAGTCGTCGTTGCGCCCTTTAAACCAGCCGTCATCGATAATAAAGCGCTCGACGCCCAGCGCCGCCGCCTCGTCAGCCATACGCATGATGTAGTCCGGGTCGTGGTCGAAATAGATCCCCTCCCAGGTGTTGAGATGCACCGGACGCGGCTTGTTGCCCGGGAAGCGAATAATCCGTTCGCGCAGATAACGATGGAACTGCTGGCTCATGCCGTTCAGCCCGTTCGCCGAGTAGCTGGCATACAGGTACGGCGTCCACAAGGTTTCCCCTTCCGCCAGCGCCATTTCGCCCGGCAGATAGAGCGCCTCGGCCTGCAGATAGCGACGGCCATCGGTTTTCACCTCCGTCCGCAGGCGATGGTTACCGCTCCAGGCCAGATGTACGCCCCAGACTTCACCCTGCATCTCGCTAAAGGCGCGGCTGCCGGTGATCAGGGCCGGGAAATGTTCGTGAGAGGTGCGCCCGCGGCGGTTCTCCAGCACAAAGCTGTCGTGCTCCAGCGTCAGGCGGTGAGGCTGAAACTCGCGGATCCAGCGGCCATGGAAAGCCATCACCTCGCGAGCGCGTTCGGCGACCGGCAATGTGACCGCCAGGCGATCCACCTGCCATGGGCTGGCGCGCAGATTGGTCACGCCATGGCGCACGCTCAGCACGCCGCTGGCATCCAGCGCGATCTCGCTGTGCAGACGCAGGCCGGCCTGCGGATCTTCGCTGACCAGGGTCAGCGTCTGGCCCTCGTGCCGCACTTCGCTGGTGGTGAACAGCGGAGAGGCATCCAGACCCTGACGATGGCCTTCAATGCCCGGCGCACCAAACAGGCCATGGCCCAGCTCTGCCATTAAGGTCACTGGCGAATCGACATCCAGTCTGCCGTTGGCGACCGGGCGCGTCAGGCTGTCGGCATCCTGCGGTGAAAAGTGGCTTAAATGGGCCCCCCAGTAGACAATTTCGGCGAAAGGGCGAGTTTTAATGACAACATCGGCACCGGCACTTTGCAGGTGAATCAGCGAATCAGACATCAGACATCTCCATAACAAGGAATGTCTTACTGTTGATCCGAAACGTTTCGGATGCCAACCAAAACGTTTCGGATTCGTGATCGGCTTCAGAATTACGGGTTAAAAAGGGGTCAGGTCAGGCAGTTTCGCCGGGGATGAATTCGGGCTGCCAGAGCACCTGCAGCGAGGCCAGATCCTCGCCAGCAATTAAGCGGCGGACCATATCGGCAATCTGCCGCCCCACGCCCTGGCGCGTGGACTGGATCACCGCGGCGACATCGGTCTCTATGATGCTGTCCTGCGGCAGCCCGTCATACACCACCAGGGCGACGCGGTTGTCGCCGGTTAAACGGCCCAGATGGGCGAGCGCCATGGCGGCGCCATCGCCATGGGTGTTGCAGTCGGTGATGATCGCGGTAGGCGGCTCCGGCAGACGCAGCAGCTCCAGCGTGGCCTGATAGCCGCCGCGGCGCGTCGCCGGCACGCTACGCAGCCACGCATCGGATAACCCCGCCTCGCGCAGAGCATCGAGGTAGCCGTTACGCCGTTGCAAAATAAACGCCTGATTGTTGTTCTCGCCCAACAGCGCGATACGCTGGTGGCCCTGTTGAATCAGATGGCGGGTGGCGCGGCAGGTGCCGGCATAGTTATCGAAATCAAACCAGGCGTAGGGCTGTGCCAGGCGGCTACGGCCAAGCGCCAGAAACGGAAAGCCTGAGGCCTGCAGCTGCGCCAGCCGCGGATCGTCATCCAGGGTATGGGCCACGATTAAAGCGTCGACGCGACGGCCCTGCACCATGCGCATATAGCCATGTTTATCCGCCTGTTCATCATCGGCGATCAGCAACAAATCAATGTCATGGCGCGCCAGCTCATGGCTGATCTCCCCAACCATCTCAAGAAAAACGTTATTGTTGAGCGGCACGGGGCGGACAGGAAAGACGAGACCAACGGCATCAATGGTGCCCATTTTCAGACGGCGGGCGAAAGTGTTGGGGCGATAGCCCCGGCGCTGCGCTTCAGCCTCAACCCGGGCGCGGGTCTCCTGTGACACATCGTCATAGCCGTTCAACGCCCGGCTGACGGTCGTGACGGAGATCCCAAGTTGTTTGGCAATGGCTTTCAGCGACATAAAAATCCCTGTTTTCGCATAGGAAAGCTAGTTTCCCGCAATATGGCTATGACGTCCAGCGAGCGCGCGTCCCCCGCCGACGCGATGTCAGTTTTGCTCAGCGATCAGCAGAGCCTGCGTATCCGGCTCCAGCGCCTGAAAAACATGCTCCTGATCCGCCGGGTAGCAGATATAGTCGCCCTCGCCGAGCTCTTCCGGCGCCGACGTCAGCCCTACCCGCGCCCGCCCCTGGGTGACGATAATATGTTCCACCGAGCCTGGCGGATGCGGATGCGAAATACGATCGGCGCCGGGCTGGGTTAACAGTAAATAGATGTCCCGACGCGCGCCTGGCGGACAAGCGGCCAGCAAAATGGCCTGATAGTTCGCCTGCTCCGCCACCACCTTTGTCCCCTCTCCGCGGCGGATCACCTGCGTTTTGTTCACCTGCGGCTCAAGCAGGCGGGCAAACGGGATATCCAGCGCCACGCAGAGCGACCACAGCGTTTCCAGACTCGGATTGCCGTTGCCGGACTCCAGTTGCGATAGCGTGGATTTTGCGATACCCGCCCGACGCGCGACTTCCGCCAGCGAGAGACCGGTCCGCGCCCGCTCCCGCACCAGGCTTTTGGCAATAACGCTGATTGGCTGTGTCATACCCGCCCCTTTGTTTTTTATATCGAACGATTCGTTCGTCTTGAAAAACGTTCATTATGTGTTCATTATAATGGGAAATCGTTCGATATGGCTAAGTGATATGAAACAAACTCTCTCCAGTCTCAGCGGAGACACGATAAAAGCGATCGTTTTGGTCTGCCTTGCCGTCGGGGTGGTGGGTATGTCCTATGGGTCGCTGGCGGTGGCTTACGGCTTCCCCTTATGGGTGCCGCTCTTGCTTTCGGTGTCCGTGCTGGCAGGCGCTTCTGAATTCATGTTTATCGGCATTATCGCCAGCGGCGGTAGCCCACTGGCCGCCGCTGCCGCTGGCCTGTTAGTCAACGCGCGCCATATCCCGTTCGGAGTGACCGTGCGCGAACTGGTTGGTCGGCGCGCCTTAAGCTTTATCGGGTGCCACATTATGAACGACGAGAGCGTGGTCTTTGGCTTGTCGCAGCCCACCCCTGCGCAGCGCAAAGCGGCCTACTGGCTGTGCGGCGCCGGCGTCGCGCTGATCTGGCCCCTCGGCACGCTAACCGGCGCGGCCGTCGGCAAACTGCTGCCAGCGCCGGAAACCATCGGGCTTGATGCGGTCTTCCCGGCGATCCTGCTGGCGCTGGTGATCCCGGCCTTTAAAAACCGCACTACGCTGATCCGCGCCGCCAGCGGCGCCGCACTGGCGCTTGCCGCCGTACCGTTTGTACCCACCGGGCTGCCGGTGCTGCTTTCGCTGTTTGGTTTACTGTCGAGGAAAAAATAATGGGCAATATGACGCTGTTTATCGCCGGTATCGCCATCCTGTCGCTGGGAACCTATCTGATGCGCCTCGGCGGCGCGAAGCTCGGCAATCGGCTGGCATTTTCCGAGCGCTCGCAGGCGCTGCTTTCCGATGCGGCGACGGTGCTGCTTTTTTCCGTCGCCCTGGCCACCACCTTCTATGAAGGGGCGCATTTCGCCGGCATGGCGCGCGTTCTGGGTGTGGCTGTCGCCGTGTTCCTCGCCTGGCGCAAGGTCCCGCTGATCGGCGTGATTATCGCCGCCGCCGTGGTGACCGCGCTGCTGCGCCTGGCGGGTATGCCTTAGGGCGGGTAAGCGTAATCCGCCAAACCGGCGTGCTTTCCAGCGATCGTGCCTTCAAGCCAGTGAATAATCGGTTTTATCTCCAGCGGATACCGCTGGTCTATCGTCAATACGGGCCCTAAAGACATGGGCTGCGCCCGCCCGGCCAGCTGGGCCAGCTCCGGCAGATACTCCTCGCCGGGGTGGCCCGGCGGCCGCGTCGCCAGCCGCGAGGCATAGCGTGCGACGGCCAGCTCCGGGGTAATATGGTTCCAGATCTCAATTACCTGCTCCACGCCCGCCTGCTGTAGCAGTCTCTGCAAGGTCTCCCGCGGCTGAAAACCGAACCAGGCGTCGATCAACCAAACCATGCTGGCAGGCGACGCGCCGACAATCGACCAAATCACCTCATACGCCGCACAGCCCAGCTGGCGATTCATCGGCCGGTCGACAGGGGCCAGGCGCG
Organism: Klebsiella sp. RC2; assembly: GCF_014192815.1. Classification (NCBI taxonomy): domain Bacteria; kingdom Pseudomonadati; phylum Pseudomonadota; class Gammaproteobacteria; order Enterobacterales; family Enterobacteriaceae; genus Klebsiella; species Klebsiella sp. RC2. The sequence goes on from NZ_JACHYL010000011.1 coordinate 61,415, forward strand.
CCATAAACGGCTCTTTAATGCCGTCGATCGTCAACACTGGTAGACTAAAGGTCTCCGCCAGCAAACGGGTGATGGTGCTCTTCCCCGACGCCGGAATGCCGTTGATTAATATGGCCGTTTTGCAGCCTGGGGTCAGATGTCTGTTCATAGTAATGCGACGACCTCCTCCCGGCTGCGGGCCGTCCGCAGTTTGGCCATGGTGTCATTGTTATCCAGCAGCGCGACGATGGAACGGATGCCCTCCTCGATATGCGCATTGCTGTCCCGGGCACCAAACATAATAACAATGTCCGCCTTTTCACTGTCCGCAAACGGGATGGGCTTTTTCAGCACCACCAGGCTAAAGCAGTTGCGTCTGACGCCGCACTCGGGGCGGGCATGGGGGATGGCAATCCCTTCATCAAAAACGTAATAAGCGCCATGATTCAAGGTATTATCGATCACCGCCTGGCTATATTCCGCCGAAATAAAGCCTTTCGCCTCCAGCGGGCGGGCAGCCAACTTTATTACCCGCTGCCAGTCGGATTCCACAACGCCAACCTGAATGGCATCGGCCTCAATAAGCAGTTCTTTTATGGTCATTCTCTGTTCCTAGATATTGCGACGAATAATATTGCGTAAATTATCAATCTGCAGAAACAGCGCATCGATATCCTGCCGGTGGCTCTTACTTTTGGCATATACCGATAATGCCCGGTTGTAAGTCAACATCAATGTTTTTTGCACGTCGCTATTATCGGGCTGGCGCTGTAATTCGCCTTCCAGTCTGGCGATCTCTTCCGCCAGCTGACGGGACTGTTGATCATAATCCTGCAGCGGGTTTTGCTCTTTTTTCCACAGCGTTTTCAATGATTCAAACATAGCAAGCTCCCTCCCTGGCGGAAGACAGGGCAACAAAAGATATGTGTCGGTAAAAACGCTATTTAAATAGCGCCATTTTTTCCATTAATACGGCAGTCACTGCCTGGTTGGCAGGAATTAAAAATTTCCGTACGCTGTCATTTACTTTTCCTTTCTCGAACGTTGATTTACAGCGGTCGACCCACTGCACGTTCATTTCCGTTCCGACGTTCACTTTATTAATTCCTTCAGTGACGGCCAGCCGCATATCGTCGTCACTAACGCCTGTGCCGCCATGCAGCACCAGCGGCACGCCAGTCGCTTCGCTTATCGCCTTCAGCCGCGCATGCTGTATCTGCGCTTTACCGGTGTACAGGCCATGCACAGTGCCCACCGAGACGGCCAGCATATCGACCTGCGTCTCCTCCACAAAACGTTTCGCGTCGTCGACGGTAGTAAAACAGATATCTTCGGCAGCCACCGCTTTTCCATCCTCTGACCCGCCGATCGCCCCCAGCTCACCTTCTACCGTAATATTCCGCGGCCGGGCCATTTCCACCACAATCCGCGTGTTACCGATATTTTCCTCGAGGCTTAAGTGAGACCCGTCGTACATCACCGAAGAAAAGCCCGCATTCATTGCCGTCCCGATGGCTTTAATATCGGAGCAGTGATCGAGGTGCAGGCAGGTCGGGATATTTTCACTGTCTGCTAATGAACGCACGGCATCGACCAGTAACCGATACCCCAGATACTCTGCGGTACCGGTTGATATTTGGATCATTAATGGGCTGTGGCTGTTTTGCGCGGCTTTGAAAAAAGCCGGTAACATCTCAATACAGTGCAAGTTAAACGAGCCAATCGCTTTAAAATTTCTTTCCTGAGCGATGTTTAAAATCTCATTAAAATTATACAGACTCATGAACATTTTCCCCTTTCGGCTTAGCGGATTTACCGTTTACAAACCATGCCAGTGCGGCGACAAACACAATAAACAAGGCGACAAAGAGCCAGTTATTCTGGAAGGCGTGGCCTAATACCAGACCGGAGCTGATGACGTCAGAATCGCTGAAGGTGACGCCCGTAAAGCCGTAGCTCTCCAGCATGGGCACCAGAATAGCCGGCAGAAAAGTGATAAACAGACCGTGGATAACCCCGCCGATCATCGCCCCGCGACGTCCGCCCAGCGCATTACCAAATACCCCTGCCGTACCGCCGGCGAAAAAGTTGGTTAACAGCCCGGGGAGGATCATCGCCAGACCGAACATCGGGAAAACCAGCATGCCGATAATCGAGCCGACAGTCGTCGCCAGAAATCCGACAATCACCGCATTTGGCGCATAGGGAAACAGCACCGGGCAATCGAGAGCAGGCTTTGCATCCGGGACAATACGCATCGCGATACCGCGAAAAGCCGGCACCAGCTCATTGAGTAATAAACGCACACCGCTATAGAGGACAAAGACCCCGGCGACAAACTGAATGGACTGCATGAAGGCATACATCAGGTAATTAATGCCGCCGGAGAATTGCGCGATGTACTGCGGCCCCGCCGCAATAGCCGGGATGAGATACATCGGCACCATCACCACCGCCATGGCCAGATAGGTATCCTGCAGAAACTTAAAGTTATCAGGCAGTTCGAGATCTTCCGTGGAGCGAGAGCCTTTTCCGACAACTTTAGCGACCGCAGCCTGCACCAGATAGCCGATGGTACAGAAGTGCCCCAGGGCCACATCGTCAGACCCGGTAATGCGCCTGACCACCGGCTGCGCCAGGGCCGGCATTAAGACCGCCATCACACCGCCGAAGATACCCCCGGTTAAAATCAGCGGTACGCCAGTGAGCCCGGACTTATAGCCAATCACAGCCCCAATTGTCGCCATCCACAGCAGCGCCTGGCCGGTCAGGAAAATATATTTTAGCGGCGTCAGACGGGCGATAATAATGTTGACAGCAAAGATCACCAGCAGCGTCAGCGCCACTTCCGAACCTAATTCCCGATTCGCTAACCCGGCGATGGCGGCCACATCGGTAATATAGCCTTTCATGCCAAACCCCTGGGTGAAGATATCATTCAGGAAGGTCAGGGTGGCGACAATGATGTTTATCCCGGCCATCATAATTAAGAAACCGAGCAGCGTTTTAAATGTCCCTTCCGCGGTTTTGCCTGGCGATTTCTTTTGCAGGATCAGGCCAAGCATGGCAATAAAAGCAATAAGGATGGATGCCTGGCCGAGTAAATCCTTAACGATAAACGCAACGAAGCTATTCATAATCAGCCACCTTCAGATGACGTTCTTTTAAGAATGCGACGATCTTGGTTTCAATCTCCTCTTTATCAGTAAGTTTATTCAATACCACGACACGTTTAATTTCTTCTTCACTGGCATCGGCGGTTAAGATGTCGGCAAAGGTTTTTTGCGTCAGAATCATATCCGATTTAAAGGCCCCAGCTTCGGAAACGGTGGTGTGTTCAATATGAGCGGGAATTTCCAGCTTCTTTAAAACTGCCTTCGCCGTCATTTCAATGGCAAAGCTTGAACCGAGGCCGCAGCCACATACGCATAAAATTTTCAGCATGGAGGGTCTCCTCAAATAATATTGAGTTGCTTGGCAAGTTTATAATGATGTCCTTCAGTATCGACCAGACGTTTTTTCATACTGACTAAATCAATCGGAATAGGTTTGTTACTGGAATTAATTATTATGGCTTTATTTTTCATACCTGACTGAATACAGCGAACCACTTCACTGGCCATAATGGTACCCTGATAAATCTCTTCACAGGTTGGATCACCGCTGCGTAAACCATAGCCGACGATCGTTTTACGGATACGGACACCTATTTGTGGTTCCAGCTGTTTAATCATGGTATCAATCGCCCCCTGAAAGCCGGGAGAGTACTCTTTGGTATAGCCTTCTGAGCAGAGGATCACGACGCTATTTTGCGTGCTCAGCTTACGGGTAATCCGTTCCGCAAGCATGGTCAGCGGCATCTGTGCCTCCGGGATCAGGGCAATATCAGCATTACATTTAATGGCGGACTGTAACGTTAGTTCTCCACAATAGCCTCCTAATATCTCAACCATAAAAACCCGACCCGGCAGCGCTCTTCCGGTATTTCTTAAACGGGAGACTTCTTTAATAATTTGCTCACAGGCCGTGGAAAAACCAATCGTATAATCACTGCCATACACATCATTATCGATAGTCATCCCGACACCAAAGCAATTAATCTCAAATTCACTAAGGGTATTCAGAAACTGCAGGCTGCCATCCCCCCCGGCCATAATGAGCACATCAATACGCAGAGATTTAAGTTTTTTAGCAATGCTTTCATATTCACTGCGCTGCAGTTTGCGACTGGTTCGCCCCGAGGTAATGATCGGCACCGCGGTAATGGAGAAATCAACCAGATCGCGCCACGCCATATCCTGATGACTTTTCTCCAGTAGCCCTGGAATACCGCCATTAAACAGCGTGATATCGGCATTAGCCTGCCTGGCTATCTGGAATATAAAATTATTCATTCCCGAAACATCCCCGCCGCTAATAACGATGCCAATTTTCATGACGCTTCCTCGCTCATTTGCCTGACAACATTTTTCCCTGAGTACAAGCCTTCTATTTGCAATAAAGATCACATAATGCGTATTAAATTACGTCAGTGAATGGTTGACAGTAGCAGTGACACGCTTATTTCTGTGATAAACATCTCATTTAAAGAGGGTGATCGCCATCGCTTTCTGTTTTTAATATCTTTATATTTCATAGCGTTAAAATATCGAGATATTCAGGCGTGCAGACCTTTCCTTTGCCGTTAATATGGGGATTTAAGAAAAGAGCGGAAACGTGATTACTGCCACATTTTTTCGTAGCAGAGGGGAATATCGGGTAATTTCGCCGATGCGGGAAGCGAAACAAAAAAAGCGCCCTAAGGCGCTCTTTCGACAGTAACTTTATGCTTATTTGTTCAGTTCCGCAGTCATATGCACGCGGTTGCCGGTAAAGGCTTCGGTAATTTTGTAAGACGAAGCGCCAGCAGCCTGCGCCTGAGCAGCGATTTTCGCTTCCGCACCATCCATCGTGGCAGCGGTTGCAGTCACGGTTTCAGCAGCGAATGAACCAAAAGAAGCGGCCAGTGCGATTACTGCGACAAAAGTTTTGATGCTTTTCATGATATAAACCCTTTCATTTAGTTGTTTAGATAAGGCGCCGTGCCTTGATGTGTTAAATAGTAGCCCGCACATCGCTAAACAAAAAGCGGAAGGATTTGCTGTCATTGTTCAAATTTATTGATCGATATTTAACCCGCAATTAAACGCTGCGGATGGGTGTAAACTGTCGCCCTGCCCGGCTTGCAAAAGCCCACCAGCGTCAGATTGCAGCGCTCGGCCACTTCCACCGCTAAGGTGGTGGCCGCCGAGACCGCGAACAGGATCTCGACGCCGCACATCGCGGCCTTCTGCACCATTTCATAGCTGGCGCGGCTGGAGACCAGCGCGGCGCCATGCTGCCAGTCCTCGCCAATTTCCGCGCGCTGGCCCAGCAGTTTATCCAGGGCGACATGCCGGCCAACGTCTTCAAAACCGCCCGCCAGCTCGCCAGTCGTCCTGACCCAGGCAGCCGCATGGGTACAGCCGGTGAGCCGGCCGACCGGTTGAAAGTCGTTAAGATGCGCCAGGGCGTGGTCGAGGTTGGCTAGATCGAACGTCTGAGTGAATGGTAGCGGCTGAACTGGCTTACCAATATCATTGAGCTGCTCGACGCCGCATACCCCGCAGCCGGTGCGCCCGGCCAGCGCGCGACGCCGGGCTTTGAGCCCCATAAAACGTCGGCTGGAGAGCTCAATCTGTACCTCAAGGCCATTGCACACCGACACCACGTCCATGCCGAAAATCTCCCGCCGATGCTCGATAATCCCTTCGGATAAGGAAAAGCCGACGGCGAATTGTTCCAGGTCTTTCGGCGTGGCCATCATCACCACATGGGAGATACCGTTGTAGACCAGCGCGACGGGAATTTCTTCGGCTAACTCGTCTGGCTGAGGGTGTTGCAGATCCTCGCGTTTCCAGAGGGAGACCTGGCGATATCCTGTGACATTCGTCACATTTTTGATTTGTTCGAGAGGCTTCTTGTTCACTTTGCTTTAACCGTATTGGAACAGGCATACACACAATGTGGTATTCTGTTTTTATCCCTTCAGGAATGAGGGAAATTAGCCCTAATTCTGAACCTTTGCGGCCTTCACCGCAAAGCAAATAACTACATGTGACAATGTCGAAACAAGGAGCGAACCATGCAGGTCAGCAGAAGGCAGTTCTTTAAGATCTGCGCTGGCGGTATGGCGGGAACCACGGCAGCAGCGCTGGGCTTTGCCCCGGCAACTGCGCTCGCGGAGACACGGCAGTACAAATTGCTGCGCACGCGCGAAACCCGTAACACCTGTACATACTGTTCTGTCGGCTGTGGGCTGTTGATGTATAGCCTCGGCGACGGCGCAAAAAACGCCAAAGCATCCATTTTCCATATCGAAGGCGATCCGGATCATCCGGTTAACCGTGGTGCGCTCTGCCCGAAAGGGGCCGGTCTGGTGGACTTTATCCATTCTGAAAGCCGCCTGAAATTCCCGGAATATCGCGCGCCAGGTTCCGATAAATGGCAGCAAATCAGCTGGGACGAAGCGTTTGATCGCATCGCCAAGCTGATGAAAGAGGACCGCGACGCCAACTTTATCGCGCAAAACGACGCCGGCACCACCGTCAACCGCTGGTTGACCACCGGGATGCTGTGCGCCTCCGCCTCCAGTAACGAAACCGGTTATTTAACGCAAAAATTCACCCGCGCCCTCGGGATGCTGGCGGTGGATAACCAGGCGCGTGTCTGACACGGACCAACGGTAGCAAGTCTTGCTCCAACATTTGGTCGCGGTGCGATGACCAACCACTGGGTGGATATTAAGAACGCCAACCTGATCGTGGTGATGGGCGGTAACGCCGCAGAAGCGCATCCGGTGGGGTTCCGCTGGGCGATGGAAGCCAAAATTCATAATGGCGCCAAGCTCATCGTTATCGATCCGCGCTTTACGCGTACGGCATCGGTGGCAGATTTCTATACCCCGATTCGTTCCGGTACCGACATTACCTTCCTGTCGGGTGTGATCCTGTACCTGCTGAATAACGAAAAATTCAACCGCGAATACACCGAAGCCTACACCAACGCCAGCCTGATCGTGCGTGAGGACTACAGCTTCGACGACGGGCTGTTCAGCGGCTATAACGCAGAAAAACGCCAGTACGACAAAACCAGCTGGAACTATGAGCTGGATGAGAACGGCTTCGCCAAACGCGATACCACGCTGCAACATCCGCGCTGCGTCTGGAACCTGCTGAAGCAGCACGTTTCTCGTTATACCCCGGATGTAGTCGAAAACATCTGCGGTACGCCGAAGGCCGACTTCCTTAAAGTTTGCGAATACATTGCCGAAACCAGCGCGCCGGATAAGACCGCGTCGTTCCTGTATGCTCTCGGCTGGACCCAGCACTCCATCGGCGCACAGAACATCCGCACCATGGCGATGATCCAGCTGCTGCTCGGCAACATGGGGATGGCGGGCGGCGGTGTCAACGCCCTGCGCGGTCACTCCAATATCCAGGGTCTGACCGACCTCGGCCTGCTCTCCACCAGCCTGCCGGGCTACATGTCGCTGCCGAATGAAAAACAGGCCGACCTGCAGACCTACCTGACGGCTAACACGCCGAAGCCGCTGCTGAAAGACCAGGTCAACTACTGGGGCAATTATCCGAAGTTCTTCGTCTCCATGATGAAAGCCTTCTTCGGCGACAAAGCTACGGCAGAAAACAGCTGGGGCTTTGACTGGTTGCCGAAGTGGGATAAGAGCTACGACGTCCTGCAGTATTTCGAGATGATGAATCAGGGCAAAGTGAATGGCTATATTTGCCAGGGCTTTAACCCGGTCGCCTCGTTCCCGAACAAAAACAAGGTAGTGGCTTCCCTGTCGAAGCTGAAGTTCCTTGTAACCATCGACCCGCTCAACACCGAAACGTCCACCTTCTGGCAAAACCACGGTGAGTCCAACGATGTTGACCCGTCGAAAATCCAGACCGAAGTATTCCGTCTGCCGTCCACCTGCTTCGCCGAAGAAAACGGTTCTATCGTCAACTCCGGCCGCTGGTTGCAGTGGCACTGGAAAGGCGCGGACGCCCCGGGGATCGCCGTGACCGATGGCGAAATCCTCGCCGGTATCTTCACTCGCCTGCGTAAGATGTATGCCGAAGAGGGCGGACCAGCTCCGGAGCCGGTGCTCAACATGACGTGGAACTACTCCACTCCGCACGAGCCGGCATCTGAAGAAGTGGCGATGGAAAGCAACGGTAAAGCGCTGGCGGATATCACCGACCCGGCGACCGGCGCGGTGATCGTTAAGAAAGGGCAGCAGTTGAGCTCCTTTGCCCAGCTGCGCGATGATGGCACCACCTCCAGCGGCTGCTGGATCTTCGCCGGTAGCTGGACGCCGGACGGCAACCAGATGGCGCGCCGCGATAACGCCGACCCGTCAGGCCTCGGCAACACGCTGGGCTGGGCCTGGGCCTGGCCGCTCAACCGCCGCATCCTGTATAACCGCGCCTCCGCGGACCCGCAGGGTAAACCGTGGGATGCGAAGCGTCAGTTGCTGAAGTGGGACGGCGCCAAATGGGGCGGCGTGGATATTCCGGACTACAGCGCCGCCGCGCCTGGCAGCGACGTCGGTCCGTTTATCATGCAGCCGGAAGGGATGGGCCGTCTGTTCGCTATCGATAAGATGGCGGAAGGACCGTTCCCGGAACACTACGAACCGTTTGAAACGCCGCTGGGGACTAACCCGCTGCATCCGAACGTGGTCTCTAACCCGGCCGCTCGCGTCTTCAAAGGCGATCTCGAGCAGATGGGCAAAGCGGACAAATTCCCGTACGTCGGCACCACTTACCGCCTGACCGAACACTTCCACTACTGGACCAAGCACGCGTTGCTTAACGCCATCGCGCAGCCGGAGCAGTTTGTGGAGATCGGTGAAAAACTGGCGAATAAGCTCGGCATCGGCCACGGCGATACCGTGAAAGTTTCCTCTAACCGCGGCTATATCAAAGCCAAGGCAGTGGTGACCAAGCGTATTCGCACGCTGAAAGTTGACGGTAAGGATATCGATACCATCGGCATTCCTATTCACTGGGGCTATGAGGGCGTAGCGAAAAAAGGCTTTATTGCCAATACGCTGACGCCGTTCGTCGGTGATGCGAATACGCAGACACCGGAGTTCAAAGCTTTCCTCGTGAACGTGGAAAAGGTGTAACGGAGACGACTTATGGCTTATCAATCGCAAGATATTATTCGTCGTTCCGCGACTAACGGTTTCACCCCCGCGCCTCAGGCGCGGGACCACCAGCAGGAGGTGGCGAAGCTTATCGACGTCACCACCTGTATCGGCTGCAAAGCCTGTCAGGTGGCCTGCTCCGAATGGAACGATATTCGTGATGAAGTCGGTCACAACGTCGGGGTGTATGACAACCCGGCGGACCTGACCGCCAAGTCATGGACGGTCATGCGCTTCTCGGAAGTGGAACAAAACGACAAGCTGGAATGGCTCATTCGCAAGGATGGCTGCATGCATTGCGCGGACCCGGGCTGCCTGAAGGCCTGCCCGTCAGAAGGCGCGATCATTCAGTACGCCAACGGTATCGTCGACTTCCAGTCCGAGCAGTGCATCGGCTGCGGCTACTGTATCGCCGGCTGTCCGTTCGATGTACCGCGTCTGAACCCGGAAGACAACCGCGTCTACAAATGTACCCTGTGCGTAGACCGCGTGACCGTCGGCCAGGAGCCTGCCTGCGTGAAAACCTGTCCGACCGGCGCAATCCACTTTGGCTCCAAAGAGGATATGAAAACGCTGGCCGGTGAACGCGTGGCTGAGCTGAAAACCCGCGGTTATGACAATGCGGGCCTGTACGATCCGGCCGGCGTCGGCGGCACCCACGTCATGTACGTGCTGCACCATGCCGACAAGCCGAATCTGTACCATGGCCTGCCGGAAAACCCGGAGATCAGCCAGACCGTGAAGTTCTGGAAAGGCATCTGGAAACCGCTGGCGGCCGTCGGCTTCGCCGCGACCTTCGCAGCCAGTATCTTCCACTACGTCGGCGTCGGTCCGAACCGCGCGGAAGAGGAAGAGGACAACCTGCATGAAGAGAAAGACGAGGTGCGCAAATGAAAAGACGTGACACCATCGTGCGCTACACGGCGCCGGAACGCATCAACCACTGGGTCACCGCCTTCTGCTTCGTCCTGGCGGCAGTGAGCGGGTTAGGCTTTTTCTTCCCGTCCTTTAACTGGCTGATGCATATTCTCGGTACGCCGCAGCTGGCGCGTATTCTCCACCCGTTCGTCGGGGTGGTGATGTTCGCGTCGTTTATCATCATGTTTTTCCGTTACTGGCACCACAACCTAATCAATCGGGATGATATCTTTTGGGCGAAGAATATTCGTAAGATCGTCGTCAACGAGGAGGTGGGCGATACCGGGCGCTATAACTTCGGCCAGAAATGCGTGTTCTGGGCGGCGATTATTTTGCTGGTACTGCTGCTGGTGAGCGGTGTGATCATCTGGCGTCCGTATTTTGCGCCGGCTTTCTCAATCCCGGTGATCCGATTTGCGCTGATGCTGCATTCATTTGCCGCAGTGGCGTTAATTGTGGTTATCATGGTGCATATCTACGCCGCCCTCTGGGTGAAAGGCACCATTACCGCGATGGTGGAAGGCTGGGTTACCAAAACGTGGGCGAAGAAACATCACCCGCGCTGGTACCGAGAGGTCCGCCAGAAACAGGAAAAGTCATCTGAATGAGTATTCGCATAATCCCGCAAGACGAGCTGGGTTCGAGCGAGAAACGCACGGCGGAAGCAATTCCGCCGTTACTGTTCCCCAGGCTGAAAAATCTGTATAACCGCCGCGCTGAACGCCTGCGTGAGCTGGCCGCCAACAACCCGCTGGGCGATTACCTGCGCTTTGCCGCGCTGATCGCCCATGCCCAGGAAGTGGTGCTGTACGACCATCCGCTGCAGATGGATCTGACGGCTCGCATTAAAGCGGCCAGCGAACAGGGTAAACCGCCGCTGGATATCCACGTTCTGCCGCGCGACAAGCACTGGCACAAGCTGTTGCACTCGCTGATTGCCGAGCTGAAGCCGGAAATGAGCGGCCCGGCGCTGGCGGTCATTGAGAATCTGGAAAAAGCCTCTGAGCAGGAGCTGGAGCAGATGGCCAGCGCGCTGTTTGTTTCCGACTTCGCCTCCGTCAGCAGTGATAAAGCGCCGTTCATCTGGGCCGCGCTGTCGCTCTACTGGGCGCAGATGGCCAGCCTGATCCCGGGGAAAGCGCGCGCCGAATACGGCGAACAGCGTCAGTTCTGCCCGGTATGCGGCTCGATGCCGGTCTCCAGCATCGTGCAGATCGGCACCACTCAGGGGCTGCGCTATCTGCACTGCAACCTGTGCGAAACCGAGTGGCACGTGGTGCGCGTCAAGTGCAGCAACTGTGAACAGAGCCGCGACCTGCACTACTGGTCGCTGGACAACGAGCAGGCAGCGGTGAAAGCCGAAAGCTGTGGCGACTGCGGAACCTACCTGAAGATTATGTATCAGGAGAAGGATCCGAAAGTCGAAGCCGTCGCCGACGATTTGGCGTCCCTGGTGCTCGACGCCCGTATGGAACAGGAAGGCTTCGCCAGGAGCTCAATTAACCCGTTCATGTTCCCCGGCGAAGGGGAGTAAGTTCTGCAGTGTGATTTCGGGCGGCTCTTGCCGCCCGCTTTCCTTCTTGCGATACGAGCGTAGTCAGGAATGACTCACCCGCGTCACTGACTGTCATCAGAGACCAGCCTTTGGCTCGACACACTCGTTTCAGACGAGTTTGTCGCTCCCTTGTCGTCCTCCTGCCACTCGAATTATTCAGGGTGTAGTTCGTACGGCGTGACTACGCCAGGAATACCGGCAAAATCCTTCGTATTCCGCGTAATCAGTTCCAGACGATGGAGTTGCGCCGTCGCCAGAATGATGGCATCCGGCAGCTTAAGCTTATACTCCTGCCGCAGCGCAACGCTTCGCTCTGCAATATCCTGTGAGATGTTAATGATATTAAAGGTGCTTAGCGCCATTCGCGTACGCTGCTCCTGGTGATATTTTTTAGCGCCAACCATCACCTCCATCCAGGTAATCAGACTGATCGCATTCTGCGGTGGCCAGGCCTCCAGCGCCTGTTTGGCTTCGCGACGCCCGCTAAATAAATCAATAAGAATATTGGTATCAAAAAGCGCAGATCCGGAGGTCATTACCACTCCTTGCGTAGCTGACGTTGATATTCCATGCCGTCTTCTTCGCAGTCTTGCCACAGACCCAGCGCACTGGAGATGGTATCTTTAGCTCGATCTTGTTTCTCCAGATATTGTTCAACCGCTTCACGTAACAGTTCCGCTCGCGGAATGTTACGCTGCACTTTGAGGTCATCGAGACGTTGAATGACATCGTCTGATAAATCGAGAAGAATTCTGCCCATATCCCTTTCAGCCATCATGCTCATATATACCTCAAGTATATCACCAGTGATGAAGTTATGAGCAATCTACAGCTTTTGAAATCGGAAACAAACAGGATTTTGCCAGGTAAACGCTTTTTTGCGAGCCGCTTTCCATAATGCACAGGCGACCTCAACAGGCCTGTATTTTCGCCATAATCCAGGCTATAACACTGGATATTAAAACAGTACAAGGAACTTCATATGGCGCTGGAGAAAGGGATTGCTTCGCTGGTTGAGGCATTTATTGCGGCAGGTCGTCCGTCATCACGCGATCAACATATTGATGATCGGAGGGCCGGCTATATCGCCAGTGCGGTACTCGCCGGGGAGACGGAAACGCGAGTGCGGGTGGAGGATATCACCCTGGAGGGGATGCACTTCCGCGTCGTTTCACCGCCCACTGCCGACGGCCTGCTACCCACGCTTATCTACTACCACGGCGGCTGTTTTGTCAGCGGCGGCTTTACCACCCACGATAACCAACTCCGTCAGTTAGCCATGTTCAGCGGTTGCCGGGTGATCGCTGTACAGTACCGCCTGGCGCCGGAGCATACCTTTCCGGCGGCGCACGATGATGCAGAACGAGGTGCTACGATTATTCACCAGCACGCAAAGCAGCTTGGCGTTGATGCCTCGCGTATCACGCTGGCCGGCGACAGCGCCGGCGGGCACCTCGCCCTGGTCACGGCTCTGCGCCTGAAAGCGAAAGCGGCGTGGCATCCTGCACAACTGATTCTGATTTATCCGATGCTTGACCCCACCGCCAGCATGGCGAGCTACCTCAGCAATGGCGATGACTATGTGATTACCCGGGACACGCTACTGAGCGGCTACGAAATATACCTCGCCTCGACGCCGGCAAACCATCCGGATGCCAGTCCGCTCTGGCGCGAAGATTTTAACGGGCTGCCACCGGTGCATATTCTGACGGCGGAGTTCGATCCTTTACGCGATGAGGGCGAAGTGCTGTACCGAAGGCTGACGGAGCAAGGGGTGGAGAGTTCCTGTCAGCGTTATCTGGGGGTGATCCACGGCTTCTTTCAGCTGGGTGGCGTCAGCCACGCCGCGCGTGATGCTATGCGGGATATCGCCTGGCGTGTGGCATCGCCAGGACGATAACGGCCAGAGGGCACTTACTCTTCCTCGTTGCCGCCCTCTTCGTACGAACCAAAAGGCTTCGCCGGCAGCACGATGTAGATCCCCTCGAAAACCGCACCCTGTTTATCATCGCCAAAAAGCTCCACCTGCATTTGCACGCGGGCTTTACGCCCACGCGCCAGGCGGTCGAGGTCGCCGCTCAGCGATCCCAGGTCGGCGATGGCGCTGGGGCGGCCGCTAATGGGCTGACTGTACCGAATATGCGCATCCGCCAAAATGATGGTGCCCCCCAGATGCCGCTCGCGCAGCATCAGCCAGATAAGTCCCCATCCGGTCAGGGTCGCTAACGAAAACAGGCTACCGGCAAACAGCGTATGGTGCGGATTCTGGTTCCCCGCTTCCGGCATGGTGGTTATAAATTTCTGCCCGGTGTACTGCTGAATGCGTACGCCCATTTTTTCACTCAGCGGGATATGCTGATACCACGCCTGCTGGAGCTGCGCGCACCAGTCGCCACGGTGCAAAATATCGTCCAGCGACGCGATCGGTTTAATCATCAGAAAATGACGGATCGGCGTGGTGGTCGGGGTAGTGATCTCCCCTTGATTGACAAAGCCAAGCTTGGCGAAAAACTCCACCGCATCTTCGCGAGCGCTACAGGTGACCCGCTTCACCCCTTCCTGACGCGCTACCGACTCCAGGGTCATCGCCATCAGCGTCCCCAGCCCTTTATCCTGTACGGAGGGATGAACGGCCATAAAGCGAATGGAGGCTTCATTTTCCGCATTGATATACAGTCGGCCGACGGCAACCAGATTACCCTCTTCATCCACGACCATCTGATGATGCGCCATCGCATCCCAGGCGTCGCGTTCCGATCCTTTAGGCTGATGCAGCGGCTTACGCAGCATCTCCCAGCGGAACTGGTAGTAGCTCTCTAACTCTTCTGCTGTTTGCGGTACACGAAGGTGATACATAGTCGTACTCTCTTTTGTTACCCGCAGCCTGCCCGGAAGCTGGGTCATACCTGCAACCAAAAGGTCACGGGACCATCATTGACCAAAGAAACCTGCATATCCGCAGCGAATCTTCCGGTCTGGGTGTTCATTTCCTGCTGGCGACAGCGGGCGACGAAATACTCATACAGCGCCTCGGCGCGGTCAGGGGCAGCGCCTTTCGAGAAACTCGGTCGCATCCCCCGCTCGGTATCCGCCGCCAGCGTAAATTGCGAAACCACCAGCACGCTGCCGCCCGCCTGCTGGACATTCAGGTTCATTTTCCCTTCCGCATCGCTGAAGATGCGGTAGCCCAGCACCCGTTCACAAAGGCGATTCGCCTTTTGTTCATCATCGTCTTTCTCGACGCCCAGCAGCACCAGAAGCCCCGGACCAATTTCGCCCGTCACTTCATCCTCCACGGTAACGCTTGCACGGGATACGCGTTGAATTAATGCAATCATGGTTGTTCTGTTTCTTCTGTTTTAAGTTTGCGGTATTCACCGAGAGTGACAGTTATTTCAGCGCCAAGCAAGACGATACACCAGGTCCAGTACACCCAGACGAACAAAATCGGCACCACCGAAATCACGCCATAAATTAACTGATAGGACGGAAAGGTGGTGATATAGAGGGCAAACGCTTTTTTACCTGCCTCGAACAGCAGCGCCGCCACCAGCGCCCCGATCACTGCATCGCGGTTACGCACCTGGGTGGTCGGTACAATACTGTAGAGCAGCCAGAATGCCGCCCATGAAAGGATCAGCGGGAAGAGGCGGAGTAGATTATCAATCACGCCGTCCAGATCGCTCGCCCAGCGCAGCGACAGCAGATACGAACTGATCGCCAGGCTGGCGCCTGCCAGCAACGGGCCAAGAGTCAGGATCATCCAGTAAACGGCAAAGGAGTAAACTTTGGGACGGCTGCGCGTGCTGCGCCAGATGGTGTTTAGCGCGCTGTCGATCGAGTACATCAGCAGCAGCGAGGTGACGATCAGGCCAAACGCGCCTACGGCGGTCATACGGCTGGAGTTAGCCACGAACTGTTCGATATACCCCTGAATCACATCCCCGGTCGCCGGAATAAAATTGGCGAAGATAAAATGGCGAATCTGCACGCTGACTTCGGAAAACATGGGAAAGGCCGCAAACAGCGCGAACACGACGGCTATCAGCGGCACCAGGGAAAGTAATGACACATAGGCGAGGTTCCCCGCCAGAGTCGTCATATGGTCTTCATCAATGCGCCGCCACAGCAGCTTAAGCCAAGCCAGCAGCGGCCGGGTATGGTGGTGTAATTTTTGCTGAACGGTTTTTAGCATAGCTGATTCGCGAAATAGTCAGGGATGGTCTTCTTCCCGGTCACCAGAATACTGGTGATCCCTAACCGGTTGGCCCCTGCTATATTATCGACGTTATCATCAAAAAAGACCGTATCTGCGGCGGAAAATCCCTCTTCTTCCAGTACTCGCAGATAAATTTCCGCTTCAGGCTTACGCAATCCCATCTCCTGTGACAGATAAATGCGATCGGCGGCAGCGCGCACTTCCGGGTATTCATCGGGCCAGAATGTGGTGTGAAGACGATTGGTATTGGAGAGCACTACCACCCGATGCCCCTGGGCACGAAGTTTATGCATGATGGTAATTACCTCCGGGCGCAGCGCGACAAATACCGCCTGCCAGCCGTGAGCAAACTGCTCATAGCTGAGGGACATATTCATTTCATGACACATGGCGGCGGCAAAGTCTTCATCGCTAATCTCGCCACGCTCATGCTGGTGGAAAGCCTCTCCCATGGTGAAATGCTGCTTCAGCGTCGCCAGCGGGATGCGGGTTAAATCACTCCAGGCTCCCAATACCCGGTTGAAGTCAATGTCGACAATCACATTACCTAAATCAAAGATATAGAGCATTTTTGTCTCCTTCCGCGCCGTGGAAAATTAACTTTAGCGGGAAAGGCAGGATTTGACTATTGGCGTATGATGCAGGAATGAAAAAAAGAAACCCCGCCGGAGAGGCGGGGTTTAGCGAACAACAAGAAGAAAAATTACTCTTCTTTTGCACCGCGCATTGCGCGTTTACGGTCGTTCTCAGTCAGGTGACGTTTACGGATACGGATAGACGTAGGGGTCACTTCTACCAGTTCGTCGTCATCGATGAACTCCAGAGCCTGCTCCAGGGTCATCTTAATCGGCGGAACCAGAACCGTTGCTTCGTCAGTACCGGACGCACGCATGTTGGTCAGTTTCTTACCGGTCAGGCAGTTTACCGTCAGGTCGTTAGAGCGACTGTGAATACCGATGATCTGGCCTTCGTAAACTTCAGCGCCGTGGCCGAGGAACAGCTTACCGCGATCCTGCAGACCGAACAGGGCGAACGCAACCGCTTTACCCTGACCGTTAGAGATCAGTACGCCGTTGTTACGCTGACCCACTTCGCCCGGACGAACGTCGTCGTAGTGGCTGAAGGTGGAGTACAGCAGACCGGTACCAGAAGTCATGGTCATGAACTCTGAACGGAAGCCGATCAGACCACGGCTTGGGATCACGTAGTCGAGACGTACGCGGCCTTTACCGTCTGGATTCATGTTTTTCAGGTCGCCTTTACGCTCGCCCAGCGCCTGCATGACAGAACCCTGGTGCTGCTCTTCGACGTCCAGCGTCACGTTTTCGAACGGCTCTTGTTTACGGCCATCGATTTCGCGGAAGATAACTTTCGGACGGGAAACCGCCATCTCGAAACCTTCACGACGCATGTTTTCAATCAGAACGGACAGGTGCAGTTCACCACGGCCGGAAACGCGGAACGCATCAGCGTCTTCGGTTTCTTCAACGCGCAGCGCCACGTTGTGCACCAGCTCTTTGTTCAGACGGTCCAGGATCTGGCGAGAGGTAACGAACTTACCTTCTTTACCGCAGAACGGCGAGGTGTTGACGTTGAAGAACATGGTTACGGTCGGCTCATCAACGGACAGTGCCGGCAGCGCTTCGACATTCTGCGGATCGCAGATGGTGTCGGAGATGTTCAGCTCGCCCAGACCGGTGATCGCGATGATGTCGCCAGCTTCGGCTACGTCACTCTCGATACGCTCCAGACCCAGGTGAGTCAGCACTTTACCGACTTTACCGTTACGGGTTTTGCCTTCGCTATCGATGATAGTGACCTGCTGGTTCGGCTTCACTTTACCGCGTTTGATGCGGCCGATACCGATGACGCCAACGTAGTTGTTGTAGTCCAGCTGGGAGATCTGCATCTGCAGCGGACCGTCAAGGTCAACGTCCGGCGCCGGCACGCGATCAACAATCGCCTGGTACAGCGGGGTCATGTCGTCAGCCATGTCTTCGTGGTCCAGGCCCGCGATACCGTTCAGCGCGGACGCGTAAACGATCGGGAAGTCCAGCTGTTCGTCGGTCGCATCAAGGTTAACGAACAGGTCGAAGACCTGATCGACAACCCAGTCCGGACGGGCGCCCGGGCGGTCAACTTTGTTGATGACCACGATCGGCTTCAGGCCGTGGGCAAAAGCTTTTTTGGTCACGAAGCGCGTTTGCGGCATCGGGCCATCAAAGGCATCGACCACCAGCAGCACAGAGTCAACCATGGACATAACACGCTCAACCTCACCTCCGAAGTCGGCGTGCCCTGGGGTATCAACGATGTTGATACGGTAATCATTCCATTTGATTGCGGTGTTTTTCGCGAGGATGGTAATCCCACGCTCTTTCTCCAAATCGTTGGAGTCCATCACACGTTCTTGTGCTTCAGTACGTGCGTCGAACGTACCGGATTGCTGTAGCAGCTTGTCAACCAGGGTAGTTTTACCATGGTCAACGTGCGCGATGATGGCGATATTACGCAGATTTTCGATCACAACTTTGCCTCAGGCATTAGAAATAGCGCGTTATTGTACACGTATTAAGCGAAGGACTGAACAGGATCACAAACATCCTCCGCAAACAAGTATTGCAGAGTTTCTTTGTGACCGCTTTCACGGAGCGATAAAAGGGCACCGTAACAAAAATTGCACCAAAATGGTGCTCAATGTTCACACTGAGGCACTACTTTGGTGCATTATCTCCATCATGGTGCAGTCCTTTTGCACTATGGTGCGCATGATACAGCGTTTTATAGGGCATTTAAAAGTTGGCACAGATTTCGCTTTATATTTTTTAAGGCAACAACGCCACTTTTAAGCAGTATGAAGTTTTCGTTACCACGACGACAATGACCAATCCGGGAGAGTTTAAGTATGTCCGCTGAACACGTTTTGACGATGCTGAACGAGCACGAAGTGAAGTTTGTCGACCTGCGCTTCACCGATACCAAAGGTAAAGAACAGCACGTCACGATTCCGTCTCATCAGGTAAATGCCGAATTCTTCGAAGAAGGCAAAATGTTTGATGGCTCCTCGATCGGTGGCTGGAAAGGTATCAACGAATCTGACATGGTCCTGATGCCGGACGCCTCCACCGCGGTCATTGACCCGTTCTACGAAGAACCGACCCTGATCATCCGCTGCGATATCCTCGAGCCAGGCACCCTGCAGGGCTATGACCGTGACCCGCGCTCCATCGCGAAACGCGCTGAAGAGTACCTGCGCGCCACCGGCATCGCTGACACCGTCCTGTTCGGGCCAGAACCAGAATTCTTCCTGTTCGACGACATCCGTTTTGGCGCCTCTATCTCCGGCTCCCATGTCGCGATCGATGACATCGAAGGTGCGTGGAACTCCTCCACCAAATACGAAGGCGGTAACAAAGGTCACCGTCCGGGCGTGAAAGGGGGTTACTTCCCGGTTCCGCCAGTAGACTCTTCTCAGGATATCCGTTCCACCATGTGTATGATCATGGAAGAGATGGGCCTGGTTGTTGAAGCTCACCACCACGAAGTGGCTACCGCAGGTCAGAACGAAGTGGCAACCCGCTTCAACACCATGACCAAAAAAGCGGACGAAATTCAGATTTACAAATACGTTGTTCACAACGTCGCTCACCGCTTCGGTAAAACCGCGACCTTTATGCCGAAACCAATGTTCGGCGATAACGGCTCCGGCATGCACTGCCATATGTCTCTGGCGAAAAACGGGACTAACCTGTTCTCCGGCGACAAATACGCAGGTCTGTCTGAGCAGGCGCTGTTCTACATCGGCGGCGTAATCAAACACGCTAAAGCTATCAACGCCCTGGCGAACCCGACCACCAACTCCTACAAGCGTCTGGTCCCGGGTTACGAAGCGCCGGTTATGCTGGCTTACTCTGCGCGTAACCGCTCTGCCTCCATCCGTATTCCGGTGGTGACCTCTCCGAAAGCGCGTCGTATCGAAGTGCGCTTCCCGGACCCGGCTGCCAACCCGTACCTGTGCTTTGCGGCGCTGCTGATGGCTGGCCTTGATGGTATCAAGAACAAAATCCATCCGGGCGAAGCAATGGACAAAAACCTGTATGACCTGCCGCCGGAAGAAGCGAAAGAGATCCCGCAGGTTGCTGGTTCTCTGGAAGAAGCCCTGCAGGCCCTGGATGCTGACCGCGAGTTCCTGACGGCTGGCGGCGTGTTCACCAATGACGCTATCGATGCTTACATCGCCCTGCGTCTGGAAGAGAACGACCGCGTACGCATGACTCCGCATCCGGTTGAGTTCGAACTGTACTACAGCGTCTAATTTTGCTGTAAATCCAGGGTATGTCGTGTTGTGGCGCGGGATGCCCGGGATATTTTGTTGCCGTGGAAACTTTCAGCCCATCTCAGGATGGGCTTTTTTCTCCACCAACACGCTGATCTCGCGAGCTTTTTACCGATAAAAAGCTATACTGCACTAAATTGGTGCACTCATTTTCAGGAGACTGTCGAATGGCAACAGGCACACTGCCCGATGCTGGGCAGATCCTCAACTCTCTTATCAACAGTATCTTACTGGTCGATGATGACCTGGCGGTGCACTTTGCCAATCCTGCGGCGCAGCAGCTGCTGGCGCAAAGTTCACGCAAGCTGTTTGGCACCCCGTTACCTGAGCTGTTGAGCTATTTTTCGTTGAATATCGGGCTGATGCAGGAGAGCCTGCAGGCGGGCCAGGGGTTTACCGATAACGAAGTGACGCTGGTTATTGATGGCCGCTCGCACATCCTGTCGCTGACCGCCCAGCGGCTGCCGGAAGGCTTTATTCTGCTGGAAATGGCGCCGATGGATAACCAGCGCCGCCTGAGCCAGGAGCAGCTGCAGCACGCGCAGCAGGTCGCCGCCCGCGATCTGGTCCGCGGCCTGGCACATGAGATAAAAAATCCGTTAGGCGGCCTGCGCGGCGCGGCACAGCTGCTCAGCAAAGCCCTGCCCGACCCGGCGCTAACGGAATATACCAAAGTGATCATCGAGCAGGCTGACCGGCTGAGAAATCTGGTCGATCGCCTGCTTGGGCCACAGCATCCGGGCATGCACGTTACTGAAAGTATCCATAAAGTCGCCGAGCGGGTAGTGAAACTGGTCTCCATGGAGTTACCGGACAACGTGAAGTTAATCCGTGATTACGACCCCAGCCTACCAGAGCTACCCCACGACCCGGATCAAATTGAACAGGTGTTGCTGAACATCGTCCGTAATGCGCTGCAGGCGCTGGGGCCGGAAGGGGGCGAAATTGTTCTCCGCACCCGCACCGCTTTCCAGCTGACGCTGCACGGGGTGCGTTATCGCCTCGCCGCACGTATTGACGTTGAAGATAATGGCCCGGGTATTCCGCCCCATCTCCAGGATACGCTGTTTTATCCGATGGTCAGCGGCCGCGAAGGCGGTACCGGCCTGGGCTTATCTATCGCCCGCAGCCTTATCGATCAGCACTCCGGCAAAATTGAATTCACCAGCTGGCCGGGTCATACCGAATTTTCGGTATACCTGCCTATTCGGAAGTAGAGGTGTTTATGCAACGAGGGATAGCCTGGATCGTTGATGACGATAGCTCCATCCGCTGGGTGCTTGAACGCGCGCTCACCGGAGCCGGCTTGAGCTGCACAACGTTCGAAAGCGGCAATGAGGTGCTAGATGCCCTCACCACCAAAACCCCGGATGTACTGCTGTCAGATATCCGTATGCCGGGAATGGATGGTCTGGCGCTGCTCAAACAGATTAAGCAGCGTCATCCAATGCTTCCGGTCATCATAATGACCGCACATTCCGATCTGGACGCCGCGGTCAGCGCTTATCAGCAAGGCGCGTTTGATTATCTGCCCAAACCTTTTGATATTGATGAAGCCGTCGCCCTGGTCGACCGGGCGATAAGCCACTACCAGGAGCAGCAACAGCCGCGAAATGCGCCAATAAGCAGCCCAACTGCCGACATCATCGGCGAAGCGCCGGCAATGCAGGATGTCTTTCGCATTATTGGCCGTTTGTCGCGATCATCCATCAGCGTGCTGATTAATGGCGAATCCGGTACCGGTAAAGAGCTCGTCGCTCACGCCCTGCATCGTCATAGTCCACGTTCAAAAGCGCCGTTTATCGCACTGAATATGGCGGCAATACCCAAAGACCTGATTGAGTCCGAGCTGTTCGGGCATGAAAAAGGGGCCTTTACCGGCGCCAATACCGTCCGCCAGGGACGCTTCGAACAGGCTGACGGCGGCACGCTATTCCTGGATGAAATTGGCGATATGCCGCTTGATGTCCAGACTCGTCTGCTGCGCGTGCTGGCGGATGGCCAGTTTTATCGCGTGGGCGGTTACGCGCCGGTGAAGGTCGATGTGCGGATCATCGCCGCCACCCACCAGAACCTGGAACAGCGCGTGCAGGAGGGGAAATTCCGTGAAGATTTGTTCCACCGCCTGAACGTGATCCGGGTACATTTACCGCCGCTGCGCGAGCGCCGGGAAGATATTCCACGCCTGGCCCGCCATTTTCTGCAGATAGCCGCCCGCGAGCTCGGTGTTGAAGCCAAACAGCTGCATCCGGAAACGGAGACAGCGCTGACACGCCTGGCGTGGCCTGGCAACGTCCGTCAGCTGGAAAACACCTGTCGCTGGCTCACCGTCATGGCCGCCGGCCAGGAGGTACTGACGCAGGATCTGCCGAGCGAACTGTTTGAGACCACGGTTCCGGACAGCCCGACGCAGATGCAGCCCGACAGCTGGGCGACGCTGCTGGGTCAGTGGGCCGATCGGGCGTTGCGATCCGGTCATCAAAACCTGCTCTCAGAAGCGCAACCCGAAATGGAGCGCACGCTGCTGACGACCGCCCTGCGCCATACCCAGGGGCACAAGCAGGAGGCTGCGCGTCTGCTGGGATGGGGTCGTAATACCCTGACGCGTAAGCTAAAAGAGCTGGGAATGGAGTAGTGATTAACGGCATGATGAAAATTAGCCGTTCAGCGCAAAGTGCTGCTATTTTGTACTTTACTGTTCCGATGAGTTGAGTATGATCGTGCCCGGCATTAGGGGAGAGCATCATGTTTGAATCACTGGTGAGTATGATATCGAGCGGCGCCGCAGCCAGTCACACGCCACAAACGGCAGTCGCTGCCGTGCTGTGCGCTGCGCTGGTCGGGCTGTTCAGCTAATGGTTCCCCTCTCCTGCGGCCGCGGGAGAGGGGAAAACATTAAATGACCCGGGAGAACTGTTGCATCCGAGCTTTTTGCCGTAGATAGGCATCAAAGCACATGCAGATATTGCGGATCAGCAGTCGGCCTTTCGCCGTCACCTGAATGGCCTTATCATCCACAGCCACCAGCCCGTCATGCGCCAGCGGCGCCAGCAGCTTCAGGTCTTCGGCAAAATAAGACTGAAAATCCACATCCCACTGCGCCTCTACAGCCTCAATATCCAGACGGAAATTACAGATCAACGCCTTAATCACGTCGCGACGTAAACAGTCATCGCGGGTTAACGCGATCCCGCGCCATAGAGCGTCCCCTTGCTCTGCCACCTGCTGGTAGTACAGCTTCAGCTCTTTTTGGTTCTGGGCGTAGCTGTCGCCAATCATGCTGATCGCGGACACGCCCATCCCCAGCAGATCGGTATCCCCCTGGGTGGTGTAACCCTGGAAATTGCGGTGCAGTATGCCATGACGTTGCGCGACCGCTAATTCATCGTCTGGGCGAGCAAAGTGGTCCATGCCGATAAACTGATAGCCTGCCGCCGTCAGCGAGCCGATGGTCTCCTGGAGGATCTCCAGCTTCTGTTCAGCGGAGGGGAGATCGGCATCTTTAATTTTGCGCTGTGCGGCAAAGAGCGTGGGCAGATGCGCATAGTTAAACACGCTCAGGCGGTCAGGATTGAGCTCGGCGACCTTTTGCAGGGTAAAGGCGAAGCTCTCCGGCGTTTGCTTCGGCAGGCCGTAGATGAGGTCGATATTGGTCGAGGTAAAACCAATCTCCCGCGCATGGTGGAGCAAATCAAAGATGAACGCTTCGTCCTGCTCACGGTTAACCAGGCGCTGAACCTCTTTATTGAAGTCCTGCACGCCCATACTCAGGCGGTTGAACCCCTCGGTGCGTAAATGATCGAGGACATCCAGCTCGATCTCACGTGGATCGACCTCAATGGAGATCTCGGCTTCCGCGCTGAAATGGAAGTGGCTGCGCAACAGATTCATCAGGCGACTGATTTGCGCCTTATTGAGATAGGTTGGCGTGCCGCCACCCCAGTGCAGTTGCTTAACCTGGCGACTGGCAAACTGCGGCGCGCGGTGGATGATCTCCTGTTCAAGGACATCGAGATATTGATCGGCCTTATGCTGCTGGCGGGTGACTATCTTATTGCAGCCGCAGAAATAACACAGCTTATGGCAAAACGGGATATGCACGTACAGCGACAGGGGACGCTGTGGGTAACGGGCCACAGCGGCATCGAATTCCGCCGCGCCAAATTGCGGTGAAAACTCCAGCGCGGTGGGATACGAGGTATAGCGCGGCCCGGAATAGTTATATTTCTGGATCAGGGCCAGATCCCAGTCGATTATCTGCTCAGACATGCTCACTCCTTCCGATGGTGCCGCCGACGGGTACGCCGTCCCGGCCCCACCGCACCGCGGGTCATGAGCCGGTTGCGCAGCCATTTCTGACGCCGCGACAACCGTCGTAGTTTAACGAATAACCACAGCAGATAACATATAACCAGAAGGGTTATAAGCAGTACCGGGAATCCGATGGGATGCAAATGTTAGTTTCCACCCTTCAGCAGACGCATCATATCTTCCTGACGCTCTTCCTCTTCTTCATCTTCGTCATCGTAAGAGAGGCCGAGCTGCTGCATCAGCTCATCAATGCGATCCAGTTTGGCGTCCACCCAGCTCTGCTCTTCAGCATTCAGGGTGCCGCCCTCTTCCAGACGTTCCAGCAGCGCGTCCAGGCGCTCATCATTCTCCAGCAACTCCAGCTCAGCCTGCGGTGAAAGCATAGGTTTCTCGCTCTTTGGTTTATGCTGCTTGGGGGCTGGGGTGCTGCTTTCGCTCACGCCCAGCGGGATCGGTTTTTTACTGCCGACGCGCGGGTCTTGCGTCTGGCTTTGTTTTTTGCCCGCTGAAGCCGCATCGCCGCCGTTCGCGCGACTGCCTGCCGCGTGGCCACGATGTTTCTTCTGCCGTTTGCGATCGCGAGCTTCCTGATTTAACTCTTCACGCGACTTGCGGCCGGATTTGCCACGGGTGGCGGATGTCGGTTTTTTCATGGTGTGTAATCTTCAGACAGTATTATTCAGTATAGAATTGAGGCGGAATCTAGCAGAAAGCAAGCAAAGAAAAAAGGCGACAGATTACTCTGTCGCCTTTTTCCTCACTGACCACCCTTAACGGGCTTCTTCTTTCCCTGTTCGCTAACGACTTACCCTGTCTTTCCCTTAGCGTCCAACGGTCCCTGTTTCTTCCTTTTCCCTTTGAAACGTCTCCAAGACGCGCGTCATCCTGACTATCCTGTGGTCTTCGCCTCCTGGCGCTTCCTGACCCCTCGTCCTGAGTCTTAATCCTTTCAGCATCCCCGCCGTTGTGTATTACTTTACCCTGTTGACAAAAATCGACAACCAGCCAGGCCGTTAAAAAAACATTTTCAGATTTCTCTATTTTTATAACTTGTTTTTTTTCAGTTAATTACATCTGTATCGTCTTATTTTTCTCAGGTATGTCCTATACGAAGAATAGTCAATGTCTCACAAACCATATGGTTTTTACTTACAGGAACGGCGTGCGGTAAAAACAGCCTTTTTCTGCTGTTCAGGTATAATCCCTGCCATAGCCTGTTTTAACGGAGACGACCGTCTTGACCAACTGGAATTATCAACTGACGCACTTTGTCACTAGCGCGCCAGATATCCGCCATCTTCCTGCCGATACCGGCATTGAAGTGGCGTTCGCCGGCCGCTCCAACGCGGGAAAATCCAGCGCGCTAAATACGCTGACCAACCAGAAGAGCCTGGCGCGTACCTCCAAGACTCCTGGACGTACGCAGCTGATTAACCTGTTCGAAGTCGCCGAGGGCAAACGCCTGGTTGACCTGCCCGGCTATGGTTATGCGCAAGTACCTGAAGAGATGAAGATCAAGTGGCAGCGCGCGCTGGGAGAGTACCTGGAAAAACGTCTGTGCCTGAAGGGCCTGGTGGTGCTAATGGATATTCGCCACCCGCTTAAAGATCTCGATCAGCAAATGATCGAGTGGGCGGTAGAAAGCGATATTCAGGTGCTGGTGCTGTTGACCAAAGCCGATAAGCTCGCCAGCGGCGCGCGTAAAGCGCAAGTGAATATGGTGCGTGAAGCGGTACTGGCCTTCAATGGCGATATTCAGGTTGAACCTTTCTCTTCGCTGAAAAAATCCGGCGTGGATAAGCTACGACAGAAGCTGGATAGCTGGTTTAACGAAATCCCGCCGCAAGAAGCCGTTGAAGACGCCGAGTAACCCCCGCTTTTTCCGGATAACGGCGCGTAGCGCCCTATCCGGACGTTCATATTACGCGCTTTTAACTGCATCAAACTTTTCTTTCGCGCAATAAAAAACGCCCCGGTCATAAATGACCGGGGCGGCTAAAATATTCAGCCAAATCCGATTACGTGAAGTAAAAGGTCTGAAAGATAGAACATCTTACCTCTGTACCCTACGCGATTAACTCTACTCTTCTTTCGCTCACGGATAAAGCATTTTTTGTAGTTTTTTTTCACTATTTACATAGCAAATTCAAATGATCCTCACAAAACGCTATAAGTTATGTTGCTTACTTACAGAAAATCGCTTTGCGCTTTGTATACTTAGTGCGCTTGATCCCAGTTTTCGCCACTACCGACTTCCACCAGCAGCGGCACCGCCAGCGTAGTGCTGTTCTCCATCAGTTCATGGATTTTTTTCGACACGGCATCGAGCTCATCTTTATGCACTTCAAAGACCAGTTCATCGTGAACCTGCATGATCATCCGCACGCGAGGTTGCTCCTTCCGCAGCCATTCATCAACAGCAATCATCGCCCGCTTGATAATGTCTGCCGCTGTCCCCTGCATCGGGGCGTTGATCGCCGCACGTTCCGCGCCGGCGCGACGGGCACCATTGCTGGATTTAATATCCGGCAGATAGAGTCGACGGCCATCCAGCGTTTCAACATACCCTTGCTCTTTCGCCTGAGCGCGGGTGCGCTCCATATACTCCAGGACGCCCGGGTAACGCTCGAAATAAAGATCCATATACTTCTGTGCTTCTTTACGCGGGATGTTCAGCTGGCGGGCCAGGCCGAAGGCGCTCATGCCGTAGATCAGACCGAAGTTGATGGCTTTCGCACTGCGGCGCTGTTCGCTGCTGACGCTGTCCAGTGGTAAGCCAAACACTTCAGCCGCCGTCGCCCGGTGAATATCTTTCCCTTCAGCGAAGGCGGTCAGCAGGCCTTTATCCCGCGACAGGTGCGCCATAATACGCAGTTCGATTTGCGAGTAGTCCGCTGAGACAATGACGTAATCTTCCGGCGCGATAAACGCCTGGCGAATGCGCCGTCCTTCTTCGTTACGCACTGGAATATTTTGCAGGTTTGGATCGGTAGACGACAAACGGCCAGTGGCAGTGACCGCCTGATGATAGGAGGTATGCACGCGCCCCGTTTTAGGGTTAATCATCAGCGGCAGTTTATCGGTATAGGTCGACTTCAGTTTCGCCAGCCCGCGATACTCCAGAATCACTTTTGGCAACGGATAATCCAGCGCCAGCTCCTCCAGGACCTCTTCAGACGTGGATGGCGCGCCACCCGGCGTTTTCTTCAGCGGCTTGATACCCTGTTTCTCAAACAGGATCGTTTGCAGCTGTTTAGTGGAGGAGAGATTAAACGCTTCCCCGGCAATCTCATGTGCGCGCTGCTCCAGCTCAACCAGACGCTGGGCGATCTCCTGGGAATGCGCATGCAGCACGGCAGGGTCGATTTTCACACCATTGCGCTCAACCCGAGACAGCACCGGCACCAGCGGCATTTCGATATGCTTAAAGATATTCAGCGGACCTTCATGCTGCTGCAGCTTCGGCCACATCTTCAGATGCAGCTGGAGCGTGACGTCGGCATCTTCCGCCGCGTAGCGGCCAGCCTCCTCCAGTGCAATCTGGTTAAAGGTGAGCTGGTTCTTACCTTTACCAGCGATCTCTTCAAAGGTAATGGTTTTATGCTTCAGCCAGCGGTCGGAAAGACTGTCCATATCGTGGCGGCCCGCCACGCTGTCGAGAATGTAGGATTCCAGCATGGTATCGAATGCAATCCCGCGCAGCTCAATGTCATAGTTGGCCAAAATACCGCGATCGTATTTGAGATTTTGCCCGACCTTGAGCAGCTTCTCATCCTCCAGCAGCGGTTTAAGCAACGCCAGTACGCGCTCGCGGGGGATCTGATCCGGTGCATCAAGATAATCATGCGCCACAGGGACATAGGCGGCCACGCCAGGCTCAACCGCGAATGAAAGACCGACCATATTGGCAGAGATATTATCCAGGCTGTCGGTTTCCGTATCAAAGGCAAAGAGCGGCGCTTGCTTCAGCTTATCGATCCAGGTGACCAGCGTGGCCTCATCAAGGATAGTGACGTAGTGCTCTGCTGAAAGGGCGGAGGCCGGTTCATCCTCTGCTTCTGCCTGTGCCGCTGCCGCAGGCTCTGCAGGTTTAGCGGCCGGTTTGCCGCCCTTCGCTTGCAGCCATTTCCCGGCCTCGACGTCGGTTGTCCAGCGCTTAAACTCATACTGCCTGAACAGCGCCAGCAGATCGTCAGCCGCCGGAGGCTGCACCTCCAGCTCTTCGCACGTGAGCTCCAGCTCGACGTCGGTTTTAATGGTCGCCAGCTGATAAGAGAGATAAGCCACGTCCTTGTTCTGCTCCAGCTTCGCCGCCATCGTTTTCGCGCCGCGGAAGCTCAGTGCAGCAATTTTCTCCGGTTCCGCATACAGCGTATCAAGGCCGCCAAGGCCTTGCAGCAGCGCCTGGGCGGTCTTCTCGCCCACGCCCGGCACGCCAGGAATGTTATCCGAAGAGTCGCCCATCAGTGCCAGGAAATCGATAATCAGCTCCGGTGGGACGCCATACTTGGAGACCACCTCATCCGGTCCAAGGATGGTGTTAGTCATGGTATTGATTAGGGTGATCCCCGGCGTCACCAGCTGAGCCATGTCTTTATCACCGGTGCTGATCAGCACCGGACGACCCGCCCTTTCCGCTTCCCGCGCCAGGGTGCCAATCACATCGTCGGCTTCAACACCCGGAACTGCCATTAGCGGCAGCCCCATCGCTTTCACCATCTTATGCAACGGCTCAATCTGCGCGCGCAGATCGTCCGGCATCGGCGGGCGGTGGGACTTGTAATGTTCGAACAATTCATCACGGAAGGTTTTCCCTTTCGCATCAAAGACCACGACGGCGTGAGTCGGTTGATACTGCAGGATCAAACTGCGCAGCATATTCAGTACGCCGTACATAGCCCCGGTCGGCTCCCCTGCGCTGTTAGTCAGCGGCGGAAACGCATGATACGCCCGATAAAGATAGGATGAGCCGTCAACGAGGATGAGAGGGTTTTCTGGGATCTGAACCATAATTTCCGTGCCTGTTTATCAGATTATGGGTAAAGGATGCCACAGACGGGCATGAAATCCTGAATTTTTCCCGCATTTCGCGGAAAAGATTCAACGATCGTCGCGATCGCATAAGAACTTTGCTTGTGGATAACTTTGTGTATAGTTTTACAGCGTCAGCTTTACCGCCCCTGAAAATAAATGAACAAATACTATTACTCTTTATATATCAGTTAATTAAAAACAGATCGACGATCCTGGCATCAATTTGATGACCCAATGTTCCATGTGGATAGAAGATCCTTGTTTTTTTCTGTTCTCGTAAGACCCGTCATTTGCCGCGTTTTCTGGTAAAATCAGCCCCTTGCGCAGCTTAAAGGCGCTCTTTGTCAGCCTAACTTTCTGAATAAACTAACTATGTCGAGATTACTCGCTGCGATAACACTTCCGCTGAGTATCGCCTTAACCATCTTAGTCACCATTATCTGCTCTGTACCGATCATCGTCGCCGGGCTGATTAAACTGCTGGTCCCCATTCCAGCGGTATGGCGCTCTATATCTGTTTTTTGCAATTTTATGATGTATTGCTGGTGCGAAGGGCTGGCGCTGCTGTTGCATCTCAATCCCTGGCTTAAATGGGACGTCGAGGGTCTGGAAGGCTTAAATAAAAAGAACTGGTATCTGCTGATCAGTAACCACCATAGCTGGGCAGATATCGTGGTGCTGTGCGTGCTGTTCCGCAAGCATATTCCGATGAATAAGTACTTCCTTAAACAACAGCTGGCGTGGGTACCCTTCATCGGCCTCGCCTGCTGGGCGTTGGATATGCCCTTTATGCGCCGCTATTCACGCAGTTACCTTATTAGACACCCGGAACGCCGCGGTAAAGATGTCGAAACCACCCGCCGTTCATGTGAAAAATTTCGCGCGCATCCGACGACTATCGTCAATTTTGTGGAAGGCTCGCGTTTTACCGAAGCCAAAAAGCACGAGACGCGCTCGCCTTACGATAACCTGCTACCGCCTAAAGCGGCAGGTATCGCCATGGCGTTAAACGTGCTCGGTTCGCAGTTCGATAAACTACTGAATGTCACGCTGTGCTACCCGGAGAATAATACAAAGCCGTTTTACGATATGTTAAGCGGCCGCCTGACGCGCATTGTAGTACGTATCAATCTGGTTCCTATTGGTGAAGAGCTGCACGGCGATTACGTTAACGATAAGAACTTTAAGCGCGGCTTCCAGCGCTGGCTCAATGGGCTATGGGAAGAGAAAGACCGTCAGTTGACTGACATCATGCGGGACAAAGAAAGATAGTCACTGCCAGAACAGCTAAGGTAACGCCGGTCAGTGACCGGCGTTTTTTTTATTTCTTCTCTACCAGTTGCTTCACGGTATCCGCATACTGAGCAACGAAGACATCCATATTGCTGGTGTCCATCCCCTGCGGGTTCAGCTGGTATTTACCATTAACATACATAGCCGGTACCCCCTGCAGCTGCAGATCGGCTGCCGCTTTCTCTTGCTGAGCGACCAGAGATTTCACCACGAAGCTATTCCATGCGGCATCGTAGTCTTCCCCTTTCACGCCAGCGTCGACAAACACTTTACGAATGTCAGCCACGCTCTGCACGGTCTGGGTTTTCTGCACGGCTTCGAACATCGGCGCAGTAATTTTATCTTCAACACCCAGCGCGATGGCCACCGCCCACGCCTGCGTCAGATCCTTGCCCAGAGGGCCCAGGAACTCAACGTGGTATTTGGTCATTTTGGTGCCTTCCGGCAGTTTCTGACGCACATTGTCAGAAACATGCAGCACTTCTTCAAACTGGTAGCAGTGCGGGCAGTAGAATGAGAAGAACTCGAGCACCTGCGGCTCGCCAGCAATCGGCTTATCAAGGGTGATGTACTGCTTGCCATCGGTGATCTGGGCAGCGGATGCACTAAAAGCCAGAATCATACCAGCCAGCGCCAGCCAAACTTTTTTCATGATTTACTCTCTCCTGGATATATCACATTAATACATTGGCGTTAACTGAAGAGGGGGTTCCTGTAGAACCTTCACCTGCTCAAGAAAAGTCGACGTCTGCCCCCGCCAGTAATCCTCCCCGGTTAACCAGGGGAAATTGACCGGGAAAGCGGGATCGTCCCAGCGTCTGAGCAACCACGCCAGATAATAAACCAGTCGCATAGCGCGTAAAGGTTCAATTAGCGCGATTTCATCGCTGTTAAAGGGGCTGAATTCCTCATAGGCCTCGACAATGGTCTCCAGCTGCATACGCTGTTCAGCCTTATCACCGTTGAGCAGCATCCACAGATCCTGAATCGCCGGGCCGGTTCGCGCATCGTCTAAGTCGACAAACAGTGGCCCGTCGCGCCAGAGGATATTACCCGCATGGCAGTCACCGTGCAGGCGTAACGTGTTCCCGCGGCCGTGCCATTGCTCCATGACGGCAGCAATGAGTTTATCGGTCGCCTTCAGGAAATCGGCCTTCAGGCCAGAGGGGATCAGCGTCGCCTGTTCAAACACCTGGCGCGGTTCCAGCAGGTACTCCTGGACGCCAATTTCCGGGCGGGCAGTAAAGCGCTGTTTGCGGCCCGTCTGGTGCAGGCGCCCCAGATAGCGGCCAACCCATTCCATCTGATCAAGGTTATCCGCTTCGAACTGACGACCGCCAAGGCTTGGGAAAACGGCAAAGTAGAATCCCTGATGCTGATGAAGCGTGCTGTCGTTAAAGAAGAGCGGCGCAGCAACGGGCACTTCATCTTCTACAAGCTGAAGTGCAAACTGGTGTTCTTCAAGGATCTGTTCTGCGGACCAGCGCTCAGGACGATAGAACTTTACCACATAGCGATGGCGCTCTTCGTCCTGGAACTGATAAACGCGGTTCTCATAGCTGTTTAGCGGGGTGAGACCGGAGTCCACCCGCATACCCAGATCGAATAACCCATCGATAATGGTATCCGGGCGAAGCGTCTGAAAAGTAAAAGCCTTATCGTGCATCCTGACTTCCGATAATCGTACGAATAGTTCAGGATATCATCTCATTGCACTTTACGCGGCAGCGCTTACAACCTTTTACTCTTTTATTACCCCGCGGGCGCGCAGCAGCGCGGTTTTAAAGTCCTCTTCATAATCCTTCTGAATACCGGGAATGACAGCATCTTTAGAAGAGTCACGCATCTTCAGGTGATAGATCAGAATATCGTCGGAAAGATCGCTCAGTTCGCCATCATAGCCAGCCTCTTTCGCCAGTTTCTGCAAAAATTGCATCAGATTCAGTTCAGGCTCTTTCTGCCAGGCAGGCTGGAGGAGTTCAATTACTTCATTCAGACGTTTACATTTCATGGTCATGCTCCTTACTCTTGATAGGGACAAGTTAACAGGGTCAATCCCACAATGAAAGAGGCGATATTCAGATGCAAAGCGAGGCGATAACCGGCGTCGTGCTGGCAGGCGGCAAAGCCACGCGAATGGGCGGCATTGATAAAGGATTACAGGCGCTAAATGGTCGCCCTCTCTGGCGTCACGTCGCGGAGACATTAGCCCCGCAGGTAGATGAGTTAGTCATTAGCGCCAATCGTCATCTTGAACAGTGGCGTGCCAGCGGATATCCGGTCTTTCGAGACATACAGGAGGGTTATCAGGGGCCGCTGGCCGGAATGCTTGCTGTGATGCAGCAGGTCGCGAGCCCATGGTTTGTTTTTTGCCCCTGCGACACGCCGTTCATTCCGTCCTTTTTAGTGGAGCGCTTTATCCAGCAGAGAGGGGCCGCACCGGTCGTTTGGGCCCATGACGGCGAACGGGATCATCCCGCCGTTGCATTAGTTCATCGTCAAATCATTCCGGAACTGGAGGCTTATCTGGCTCATGGAGAGCGCAGGGTGATGGTCTTTATGCGACAAGTGGGTGGGCGCCCGGTGAATTTCAGCGATGTGAAATCAGCGTTCATCAATGTAAATACGCTTGAAGATTTGCAGCAGATGCAGGAGCCATCATGACCCCATTACTGGCGATCGCCGCATGGAGCGGTACCGGAAAAACAACATTATTAAAGCGTCTTATCCCTGAGCTTTGCGTCAGAGGTCTGCGTCCCGGGCTGATAAAACATACCCATCATGATATGGACGTCGATAAACCCGGCAAAGATAGCTATGAATTACGTAAGGCGGGCGCTGCGCAGACTATTGTCGCCAGCGAACAGCGCTGGGCGTTGATGACGGAGACGCCAGAGACGCCGGAATTAGATCTCACGTGGCTTGTCAGTCGAATGGATGCCAGCAAACTGGACCTGGTTTTAGTGGAGGGGTTCAAGCATGAACCCGTGCCGAAGATCCTACTTTTTCGGCAAAACAGCGGCCATCGTGTAGAAGAGCTGATAATTGATGAACATACCATCGCCGTGGCCAGCGATATGCCCATCGCGACCTCGCTTCCGCAGTTGGATTTAAATGATATTCAACAGATCGCGACATTTATTGCGAATTGGTTAGAGAGGCATTAGCAGTTTATCGGTAGGGTTGCTTCTTAACACAGACGTTAATGAATGGCATCGGCAGACAGGGGCCTCCCCGGAGGCGGTGCAGCGCACCTTGTCCGGGCTACAGGTCGTGCAGGGCGGGTGCGAATCCGTAGCCCCGGTAAGCGCAGCGCCACCGGGGAGACATACCGGCACGGTTGCCGGACCACTGAAACGCAAAAAGCCCATCCGGCAGGATGGGCTTTTTACTTGTTTGATGCCTGGCAGTTCCCTACTCTCACATGGGGAGACCCCACACTACCATCGGCGCTACGGCGTTTCACTTCTGAGTTCGGCATGGGG
>NZ_JACHYL010000012.1:0-86482 GCF_014192815.1 Klebsiella sp. RC2
GACCCGGCGGCTTGTTTGCCGTTGTTCCGTGTCAGTGGAGGCGCATTATAGGGAGTAATTCTGAGGTGACAAGGGGAAATTCAAAAAAACTTTTCGTTCGCTCGATTTTCCATCACAACGCAAGTTTTACGCGCTATTTGCGCGCCATTTGTGCGATTTCCCGAGCAAACCGGGATACCTGTTGCCAGTCGGTATAGACCACTTCTTTGCGGGTATCCGTTTCCCCCCCGGTCATTTTCATAATCAGGCGGATCATAAACCGATCGTACCAGCTGTAGCGCGGGTAGCGCAGCGCGCCGGCAAATACCGCGCAGCTCTGCGGCTGCCACGGCGAGTTCAGCAGAAACTTACGCGTATAGCTGTTGGTCTGCGGCGTGCGCTTCTCGGGTTTACGCGCCACCAGGTTAACAGAGAAGAATGCTCCCGGCAGCGCCTGCAATGATGCCAGATGCTTTTTCACAAAGCGGTCCACCGCCGGATGAAAGTGCCCGTAGCGAATCGACGCGCCGATGACCACCCGATCGTAGTGATGCCATTCGACGACATCGGTACGGTTCAGGTTCAAGATGTCCGCGTCGATGCCCAGCTCTTTCAGCTCGGAGGCCAGAAACGAAGCGATTTCACGGGTCTGCCCGTCGCGGGTGGAGAAGAGTATTAAAGTTTTCACGAGCACTCCTGTTATTCGCGCCAGAAAGTGGGAGTAAAGAGCACCAGTAAGGTGAACACTTCCAGACGACCAAACAGCATATTAGCAATCAGGATCCATTTCGCGACCGGGTTCATAGTGGCAAAGTTGTCCGCGACAACGCCAAGCCCAGGCCCGAGGTTGTTCAACGTCGCCACCACGGAGGCGAAGGCAGAGAAATCATCCACCCCGGTGGCGATAATAGCCAACATACTAATGATAAAGACCAGCGCATAGGCGGAGAAGAACCCCCACACGGCTTCAAGAATACGTTCCGGCAAGGCGCGGTTACCTAACTTGATGCTATAAACCGCATTCGGGTGTACCAGACGCTTAAGCTCACGGTTGCCCTGCTTAAACAGCAACAGGATACGGATCACCTTTAAGCCACCGCCCGTGGAACCGGCACAGCCGCCGATAAATGCGGAGCAGAGCAGCAACACCGGCAGGAATAGCGGCCAGCGCGCAATGCTATCGGTAGTGAATCCCGCGGTGGTCGCCATCGACACCACCTGGAAAAATGCCTGATTCAGCGTCGTCAGCACCGACCCATACACGTTATGAAGCCATAGCACCAGCGTACAGATGATGACCAGCGTCAACTGGACGCCAATGAACATGCGAAATTCTGGGTCGCGCCAGTACACCTTCAGGCTGCGTCCGCTCAATAACGAAAAATGCAGACCGTAGTTACAGCCAGAGATCAGCAAAAAGATCGCGATGATAGAGTTAATCATCGGGCTATTGAAATAGCCGACGCTGGCATCGTGAGTCGAGAAACCGCCGATGGCGATAGTGGCAAAGCTGTGCCCAATCGCATCGAACGCCGGCATACCGGCAAACCAGAGCGCCAATGCGCAGGCTATCGTCAATAACACATAGATAAGCCACAGCGTCTTCGCCGTCTCGGCGATACGCGGGCGCATCTTGTTGTCTTTCAACGGACCGGGCATTTCCGCGCGGTAGAGCTGCATCCCCCCTACGCCGAGGATAGGCAGAATCGCCACCGCCAGCACAATGATCCCCATGCCGCCGAACCATTGCAGCATCTGCCGGTAAAAGAGGATTGCATGAGGTAATGAGTCCAAACCCACCAGGGTGGTCGCTCCGGTCGTCGTCAGGCCGGAAAATGACTCGAAGAAGGCATCGGTCACCGTCAGGTTCGGCTGCTCGGCGAAAATA
This sequence comes from Klebsiella sp. RC2, assembly GCF_014192815.1. Taxonomy (NCBI): domain Bacteria; kingdom Pseudomonadati; phylum Pseudomonadota; class Gammaproteobacteria; order Enterobacterales; family Enterobacteriaceae; genus Klebsiella; species Klebsiella sp. RC2. The sequence goes on from NZ_JACHYL010000012.1 coordinate 1,868, forward strand.
AAGGGCAAGGCCCCCACGCTCCCCAGCACGGTCCAGAACAGCACCACAATCAGAAACCCTTCGCGGGATTTCAGTTCGCCTTTTTGTTTACGATTCGGCCACCACAGCATGGAGCCAATCGCCAGCGCAACAAAAAAGGTTTGCGTGAAGGCCCGCCCCGCGCCATCGCGATATATCAGGGCCACTAATCCCGGAACGATCATCGTCCCCGAAAATAAGATGACCAACAGTCCAACGATTCGGGTTATGGCGCGAAAATGCATCTCTGGCGCTTCCTTTGATAGGCAAAAAAACAGAGGGGATTATTCGTCAATCTTCAGTAATTGCAATGAACCGCGACTAAAATCAGCCAGTTTTGCTGAAAAAGCCGCCACTTCGGCCCGGGGAAGCGCCACGCGCAGCCGAACCGACGCCAGATATTCGCTTTCGACTACCTTCCCGGAGAATTGGGCGAGCAGCGCTTCGATACCGGCCAGTTGCCCATACTCACATTGCAAAGTATATGCTGTTAACGGTGTCTTGCGCTGCGTCGTCAGCTGCGCCAGCGCCTGATGAACACCGCCGCCATAGGCTTTCACCAGGCCGCCAGTGCCCAGCAGGATACCACCGTAGTAGCGCACGACGACAGCGGTTATCTCACCCACGCCGCACCCCATCAGTTGCGCCAGCATCGGTTTACCCGCCGTCCCCGCCGGTTCGCCATCGTCAGAAAACCCCAGCTGTTGCGAATCATCAGGCGGCCCGGCGACCCACGCCACGCAGTGGTGGCGCGCATCAGGGTGATCCGCTCTGACGGACTCGACAAACGCTTTTGCCGCCGCCACGCCGTCGGTATGCGCCAACAGCGTGAGAAAACGGCTTTTTTTAATCTCCTCAACGACGGTAACCGGCGCCGCCGGGATTAACCAGCTTTCCATTACGCCAGCTTCAGATCGCGCGTCATATTTTCAATGCTGTTTTCGTGAACCACCACGTTATCTTCGATACGGATCCCGCCAAACGGCTTCATGGCGTCAATTTTCTGCCAGTTGAAGTGCTTGCTGAACGGGCCTTCACGCCACGGCGCCAGTAACGACTCGATGAAGTAGATGCCGGGTTCAATAGTCAGCACCATGCGCGGCTCGATAATACGGGTGCAGCGCAGATACGGGTATTTCGACGGCGCCGCCAGATGCGTACCGGTGTCATCCTGCATAAAGCCAGCGACATCATGCACCTGCAGACCCAGCGGATGGCCAATCCCGTGCGGCATAAACGGCCCGGTCAGGTCATTCTCCACCATCGCCTCTTCGCTTATGTCGGTAACCAACTGGTGTTTACGCAGTAGCTTTGCGATGCGCTGATGGAACTGGATATGGTAATCAACATAACGAGTCCCGGCCTTCATGGTGCTAATCAGCGCCAGCTGCTCGTCATTAACGTCTTTGATCAGATGGGCAAAGTCGTTGTCGCCGTGCGCCGCCCAGGTTCGCGTCAGATCCGCGGCATAGCCGTTATATTCTGCGCCAGCGTCGAGCAGGAAGCTGCGCATCTCCGCCGGGGCGCGATGATCCAGTTTGGTGTAGTGCAGGACGGAGGCATGCTCATTCAGCGCGACAATGTTGCTGTAAGGCACGTCGGTATCGCGGTGACCAGTGGCGGTGAGATAGGCCTGGTTGATATCGAATTCGCTCATCCCGGACTGGAAAGCTTCATAGGCCGCGCGATGACCATTGACCGCCGATTTCTGCGCTTCACGCATACAGGCCAGCTCGTAATCCGTTTTGTAAGCCCGATAGTAGTGCAGGTAATCGATAACCCCTTTCGGGTTGATCTTATCCGCAGCGATACCCAGCCCCAGCGCGCGCTCCGGTACCGGCCCAATATAACCGATATTACCGCGAGCGGCAGGTAGCTGGCTGCCGATGCCATCGGCCTTCGGCAGAGCAATGACGTCAACCTCTTCGGTCCAGAATGCGGTCGGTAGCGGCTCGACGTTGTGCCAGTAATCGACCGGCAGATAGAACCACAGCTTCGGTTTGTTAACGCCATCCACCAGCAGCCAGCAGTTAGGCACCTGCGTCACTGGCACCCAGGCTTTGAACTGCGGATTGACCTTGAACGGGTACGGGTGGTCGTCAAGGAAGACGTTAACCAGCTCACCGGAGTGAATCAGCAGCGCATCCATCTGAAAACGGGCCAGCACGTCGCGGGTACGTTCTTGTAGGGTAACAATATGATTTTTATAGAGCGCGGACAGGGATTCCATCTTTCATCCTTTGCTTTTATGGGATCGTGATACTCCGCATCTTAGCACATCACCCTGCGTGCGGGTGATTTCCGCCGGATGTGATCCGACCAGCAATTATTTAAAGAGTAATTTGCAATTCTTTAACATAAATTCCACACTCCGTTTCATCTGGTATGACCAGATCATATTGCTGGATTCAGGAGACTGACATGCTCTACAAAGGCGACACCCTGTACCTCGACTGGCTGGAAGATGGCATCGCCGAACTGGTGTTCGATGCCCCAGGTTCGGTCAACAAGCTTGATACCGCAACCGTAGCCAGCCTCGGTCACGCGCTGGACGTACTGGAAAAACAAAACGATCTCAAAGGTCTGCTGCTGCGCTCTGAAAAAGCGGCGTTTATCGTCGGCGCGGATATCACCGAATTCCTCTCGCTGTTCCTGGTCCCTGAGGAGCAGTTAAGCCAGTGGTTGCATTTTGCTAACAGCGTTTTCAATCGTCTGGAAGATCTTCCCGTCCCGACGATCTCTGCCGTCAATGGTTACGCGCTGGGCGGCGGTTGTGAATGCGTCCTGGCGACCGATTACCGCCTGGCGACGCCGGATCTGCGTATCGGTCTGCCGGAAACCAAGCTTGGCATTATGCCGGGCTTCGGCGGTTCTGTGCGTCTGCCACGCTTGCTCGGCGCCGATAGCGCGCTGGAAATTATTGCCGCCGGGAAAGACGTCGGCGCCGATCAGGCGCTGAAAATCGGCCTGGTGGATGGTGTGGTCGCAGCGGAAAAACTGCGTGACGGCGCGCTGGCGATCCTGCGTCAGGCGATTAATGGCGATCTGGACTGGAAAGCAAAACGTCAGCCGAAACTAGAGCCGCTGAAGCTCAGCAAAATTGAAGCTACCATGAGCTTCACGATTGCCAAAGGCATGGTCGCGCAAACGGCCGGGAAACATTACCCGGCGCCGATCACCGCGGTGAAAACCATTGAAGCCGCCGCACGTCTTGGTCGTGAAGAAGCCCTGGTGCTGGAAAATAAAAGCTTTGTCCCGCTGGCCCATACCAATGAGGCCCGCGCGCTGGTTGGTATCTTCCTGAACGACCAGTACGTCAAAGCGAAAGCGAAAAAGTTGACCAAAGATGTCGAGACGCCGAAGCATGCTGCTGTCCTGGGCGCTGGCATTATGGGCGGCGGTATCGCATACCAGTCGGCCTGGAAAGGCGTGCCGGTGGTGATGAAAGACATTAGCGACAAATCGCTGACCCTGGGCATGACCGAAGCGGCGAAACTGCTGAATAAACAGCTGGAACGCGGCAAAATCGACGGTCTGAAGCTGGCCGGAGTGATCAGCACCATTCAGCCAACCCTGGAATACAGCGGTTTTGATCGCGTCGACGTGGTTGTTGAAGCGGTGGTCGAAAACCCGAAAGTGAAGAAAGCGGTGCTGGCCGAAACCGAGGCAAAAGTGCGCCCGGATACCGTGCTGGCATCCAACACCTCAACAATCCCCATCAGCGAACTGGCCAGCGTTCTGCAACGCCCGGAAAACTTCTGCGGTATGCACTTCTTTAACCCGGTGCATCGCATGCCGCTGGTTGAAGTGATCCGCGGCGAAAAAACCTCGGATAAGACCATTGCCAAAGTTGTGGCCTGGGCCAGCAAAATGGGCAAGACGCCAATCGTGGTGAATGATTGTCCCGGCTTCTTCGTCAACCGCGTGCTGTTCCCCTACTTCGCCGGCTTCAGCCAGCTGCTGCGCGACGGGGCGGATTTCCGCAAGGTCGACAAAGTGATGGAAAAACAGTTTGGCTGGCCAATGGGCCCGGCCTATCTGCTGGATGTTGTCGGCATCGATACCGCCCACCATGCTCAGGCCGTGATGGCGGCGGGCTTCCCGCAGCGGATGCAGAAAGATTATCGCGACGCCATCGACGCCCTGTTTGACGCCAACCGTTTCGGCCAGAAGAACGGCCTCGGTTTCTGGCGTTATAAAGAAGACAGCAAAGGTAAGCCGAAGAAAGAAGAAGACGCTGCCGTCGACAGCCTGCTGGCCGACGTCAGCCAGCCGAAGCGCGATTTCAGCGATGAAGAGATTATCGCCCGCATGATGATCCCGATGGTTAACGAAGTCGTCCGCTGCCTGGAAGAAGGCATTATCGCCAGCCCGGCGGAAGCGGATATGGCGCTGGTATACGGCCTGGGCTTCCCTCCGTTCCACGGCGGCGCATTCCGCTGGCTGGACACCATCGGCAGCGCGAAGTATCTCGATATGGCACAGCAATACCAGCACCTTGGCCCGCTGTATGAAGTGCCAGCCGGTCTGCGTGACAAAGCGCGCCATAACGAAGCGTATTATCCCCAGGTAGAGCCAGCCCGTCCGGTTGGCGCTCTGAAAACGGCTTAAGGAGTCACAATGGAACAGGTTGTCATTGTCGATGCAATTCGCACCCCGATGGGCCGTTCGAAGGGCGGCGCCTTTCGCAACGTGCGTGCGGAAGACCTCTCCGCGCACCTGATGCGTAGCCTGCTTTCGCGTAACCCGTCGCTTGAGGCGAGCGCGATTGACGATATTTACTGGGGCTGCGTGCAACAAACGCTGGAGCAGGGTTTCAACATTGCGCGTAACGCCGCGCTGCTGGCAGAAATCCCGCACTCGGTACCGGCGACGACGGTTAACCGTCTGTGCGGTTCCTCCATGCAGGCGCTGCACGATGCGGCCCGTATGATCATGACCGGCGATGCCAGCGTCTGCCTGATTGGCGGCGTTGAGCACATGGGCCATGTGCCAATGAGCCACGGTGTCGATTTCCATCCGGGCCTCAGCCGTAATGTGGCGAAAGCCGCCGGCATGATGGGGCTGACCGCGGAAATGCTGGCGCGTCTGCACGGCATCAGCCGCGAAATGCAGGATCAGTTCGCCGCACGCTCTCACGCTCGCGCCTGGGCGGCGACGCAATCAGGCGCCTTCAAAGCCGAGATTATCCCGACCGGTGGCCACGATGCCGATGGCGTACTGAAGTCTTTTAACTATGACGAAGTGATCCGCCCGGAAACCACCGTCGAAGCGCTGGCGGCGCTGAGACCGGCATTTGATCCGGTGACCGGCACGGTAACGGCAGGCACCTCTTCCGCCCTTTCCGACGGCGCGGCGGCAATGCTGCTGATGAGCGAAAGCCGCGCCCGCGAGCTGGGGCTGAAGCCACGCGCCCGCGTCCGTTCGATGGCGGTGGTCGGCTGCGACCCGTCCATTATGGGTTATGGCCCGGTTCCGGCCTCAAAGCTGGCGCTGAAAAAAGCGGGCTTATCCACCAGCGATATCGACGTCTTTGAAATGAATGAAGCGTTTGCCGCGCAGATCCTGCCGTGTATTAAAGATCTGGGCTTAATGGAGCAGATTGACGAGAAGATCAACCTCAACGGCGGCGCGATCGCGCTCGGACATCCGCTGGGCTGCTCCGGGGCGCGCATTAGCACCACGTTGATCAATCAGATGGAACGCAAAGACGCTCAGTTCGGTCTGGCGACCATGTGTATCGGTTTAGGTCAGGGTATTGCCACTGTGTTTGAGCGGATTTAATCGAAGGGTTATCTCAACGCCATTGCGACCAGAAGCAGGCAGCAATGGCGAAGAGAGCAGGTTTAGTTGCCGTTCTTCCCGCCTGTCAGGGGCGGGTTTTTTTATTTTCAGATAAACGCAAACGCGTCGCCAAACAGGCGATCTTCGCGCGCGCCGCGTTCGTTGCAGAACAGGTCGCGGGCAATCTTGGCCATCTCAAAACGACCGGCAATGTAGATATCATGCTCGGCCAGCGTGCCGTAATCCTGCAGCACGGCAGTCAGTACCGTACCGGAACGACCGCGCCACCCTTCTTCCGGTTGCTCGACCACCGGCTCGATGCGCAGATTCGGATGTTTGATACTTAACGCTTCCAGCTCGGCCAGATCGTACAAATGCTTAGCCTCGCGGCCGCCCCAATAAATGGCGATATCGCGATCCGGGTTACGCGCCAGTGCGGTTAACAGAATAGAACGCACATAAGAGAAACCGGTGCCGCCGGCGATCAGAATCAGCGGGCGATCTTCGTCATCGCGCAGCCACGCTTCGCCATGCGGAATATCAACCTCAATTTCACGCTCTTTCAGAATGCGATCCATCACCGCCATCGCATACAGATTAAGTTCAGAAGCACCGATATGCAGCTCGATAAACTCGTGCTCTGACGGCGTGGAAGCCATAGAGAACGGACGCTTATCGCGCTCGTCCATTACCACCATCAGATACTGGCCAGCGCGGAAAGAGAATGCCGCTTCCGGTACTAATCGAACGCGATACACGGTATCGGTAATCGCCTCCACTGAGGTCACTTTACAGCTTAAGGTTGTCATGCGTCCCCTCTGTCGGGTCTATAGAGCAAAACAGCGGCGTTAGCCCCGCTTACTGTTATTTAAAGATGGCCAGTTCATCCCAGATGGCGTCGATGCGCGCCGTCACCTGAGGATCTTTTTTGATTGGACGACCCCATTCACGCTGGGTTTCGCCAGGCCATTTATTTGTGGCATCCAGCCCCATTTTTGAACCCAGGCCGGAAACCGGCGAGGCAAAATCCAGATAATCTATTGGCGTATTTTCTACCAGTACCGTATCACGAGCCGGGTCCATACGGGTAGTAATCGCCCAAATCACGTCGTTCCAGTCGCGTGCGTTGACGTCGTCATCGCATACGATCACGAATTTGGTATACATGAACTGGCGCAGGAATGACCAGACGCCCATCATCACGCGCTTGGCATGGCCCGCGTACTGTTTTTTCATGGTCACCACCGCCAGGCGATAGGAACACCCTTCCGGCGGCAGATAAAAGTCGACGATTTCCGGGAACTGCTTTTGCAGAATCGGCACAAAGACTTCGTTCAGCGCCACGCCCAGCACCGCAGGTTCATCCGGCGGACGACCGGTATAGGTCGAATGATAAATCGCGTCTTCGCGCTGGGTAATGTGGGTTACCGTAAACACCGGGAAGCTATCCACTTCATTGTAGTAGCCAGTATGATCGCCATACGGGCCTTCCGGCGCCATCTCCCCGGCCTCAATGTAACCTTCGAGCACAATTTCCGCGCTGGCCGGCACTTCAAGGTCATTGGAAACGCACTTCACCACTTCGGTCTTGGTGCCGCGCAGCAAGCCTGCGAAAGCATATTCCGACAGGGTATCGGGCACCGGCGTCACCGCGCCAAGAATGGTCGCCGGATCGGCGCCAAGCGCCACGGAAACCGGGAAGCGCTCGCCGGGATGCGCCGCGCACCACTCCTGGAAATCGAGCGCGCCGCCGCGGTGGGATAACCAACGCATGATGAGTTTGTTTTTACCGATCAGCTGCTGGCGATAAATTCCCAGGTTCTGCCGCTCTTTGTGCGGCCCGCGGGTCACCGTTAGCCCCCAGGTGATCAGCGGCGCGGCATCTTCCGGCCAGCAGGTCATAATCGGGATTTTATTCAGGTCGACGTCATCGCCCTGGATGATTTTTTGTTGGCAGGGCGCACCGCGCAGGCGTTTGGTCGGCATATTCAGCACTTGCTTGAACTGCGGCAGCTTATCAAACAGATCGCGGAAGCCTTTTGGCGGCTCCGGCTCTTTCAGAAAGGCCAATAGCTTCCCGACTTCCCGTAGCGAACTGACGTCTTCCTGGCCCATCCCTAGCGCCACACGACGCGGCGTGCCAAACAGATTGCACAGCACCGGCATCGAGTAGCCTTTCGGGTTTTCAAACAGCAGCGCCGGGCCACCGGCACGCAGGGTCCGGTCGGCAATTTCGGTGATTTCCAGGTGAGGATCGACCGGCAGAGTGATACGTTTTAGTTCGCCCTGTTGTTCCAGGAGTGTCAGAAAGTCGCGAAGATCGTGGTATTTCATGAAAGTGTTATTGACCTCTCTACAGGCGGCTAATTATACGGTGTTCGACGGCGCGATGCTGTAATTTTGTTAAATTAGCGTGAAAGAACGCTGAAATTTGGATTTCAATTATAATGGCTTTCGCGATTACACCAGCCATTTGTTATGCTTGCCGTTATTAGAAGTGGAATGAGTCATTATGCAAGCCTGGTACTTACTGTATTGCAAACGTGGGCAGCTACAACGAGCCCAGGAACATCTGGAACGTCAGTCAGTTAACTGCCTGATGCCGACGATTGCGCTGGAAAAAATCATTCGCGGTAAACGCACCATGGTCAGCGAACCGCTGTTCCCGAACTACCTGTTTATTGAGTTCGATCCAGAGGTGATTCATACCACTACCATCAGCGCCACCCGCGGGGTTAACAACTTCGTGCGCTTTGGCGCCCTGCCCGCTGTCGTTCCCTCGGCGGTGATTCATCAGCTCTCTATCTACAAACCAGAAGGCATTACCGACCCGGAAACGCCGCATGAGGGCGATAGCGTGCTAATCACCGACGGCGCGTTCGAAGGCTTACAGGCTATCTTCACCGAGCCGGACGGCGAAGCTCGTTCTATGTTGCTGTTAAACCTGCTGAATAAGCAAGTCCTGCAGAGCGTTAAAAATACCGACTTCCAGAAAATCTAAACGCCGTTAACGTCGATGCCAAACAGCGTCCTGACGTTTGCGTCCGTTTGCGCCTCCAGCCATTGCGTCTCTTCGCCCCGCCAGCTCGCGACGCTGGCCAGGATATGCGGCAAATACGCGGGCTCGTTACGCCGCGAGGCCGGTCTCGGCTTGAGGTCGCGAGGCAGCAGATAAGGCGCATCGGTCTCCAGCAGCAGACGTTCCGCCGGGATCGCCGGCAGCAGCTCGCGCAGCTCCAGTCCCCGCCGCTCATCGCATACCCAACCGGTAATACCGATAAACAGGCCCAGATCCAGGCATTCCTGCACCTCGCTGCGGCTGCCGGTAAAGCAGTGCAGCACCGCGCCCGGGATCTTCTCAAGCCAGGGTTTAAGCAACGCCAGAAACCGGTCGTGGGCGTCGCGGCAGTGTAAAAACACCGGCATCGACAGCTCAGCGGCCAGCGCCAGCTGGGCGCTGAACGCTGCCTCCTGCTCCTGCGGCGTGGAGAAATTACGGTTGAAATCCAGACCGCACTCACCTATCGCCACCACCTGTGGCTCGCGGGCGAGGGTATAAATCGCCTCGGCGACCGCTGGCGACCAGCTGCTGCCGTCATGGGGATGAACCCCTGCCGTGGACCAGCAACCGGAATAATGGCTCGCCATTCTCTGGGCCTGCTGGCTCTCCGGCAAATTTGTGCCGGTCAGCAGCATGCCGTGAACCCCCGCCGCCCGGGCGCGCGCCACCACCTCATCATGGTCGCGGGAAAACTGCGAACTGGTGAGATTAACGCCGATATCAAACATGATCGCTCCCATATGACAACCGCCCTGACGGGCGGTTGGCGGTATTACTCTTCTCTGTGCTCCGCGGCTTCAGCTTCGGCCGCAGCGTCGTCATCACGCGTCAGGCGCTTCCCGGTGTAGAAGCGGGCGAAGAACACCCCGACTTCAAACAGACAGTACATAGGAATGGCCAGCAGCGTCTGCGAGAATACGTCCGGCGGTGTCAGCAGCATACCCACCACGAAGGCGCCCACCAGCACATACGGCCGTTTTTTGCGCAGCTCTTCCGGCGTGGTAACGCCCATCCAGCAGAGCAGCACAATGGCGACCGGTACCTCAAAAGAGACCCCGAAAGCCATAAACAGCGCCATCACGAAGTCGAGATAGCTGCGGATATCGGTCGAGACCAGCACCCCCTCCGGTGCAGCATGGGTCAGGAAGCCGAACGCCAGCGGAAACACGACAAAATAAGCGAAAGCCATGCCGATATAGAACAGCAGCGTACTGGATACCAGTAAAGGCACCACCAGCCGGCGCTCGTGCTTATACAGCGCCGGCGCGACGAAGGCCCATACCTGGTAAAGAATAATCGGCACTGACAGGATCACCGACACCATGAAGGTCAGCTTTATCGGCGTGAAGAAAGGTGAAGCGACATCAGTGGCGATCATCGTCGCGCCTACCGGCATCTTGCTGATAAGCGGGGCCGAGACCAGCTGGTAGATATCATTGGCGAAATAGACCAGCGCCAGGAAGATCACCAGGATAGCAATGATGCTGTTGAGCAGACGCTTGCGCAGCTCAATCAGATGCGAAATTAGCGGTTGTGTATCGTCTACGCCCATGTTTACGGTTTATCACTCGATGCGGGGGAAGAATGAGGGGCTGCCGCCGTAGCGGATGTTTTCTCTGCCGGAAGTTCAGCCGGTGAAGCGGGTTGCTCATCGGCGACAGGATCCGGCGCATGAGCCGGAGCGCTGGCCTGATGTTCTGCCGTCGCCAGCGTGACGTCCTGGCGCTGCGCTTCACTGCCTTTCACCACCGGATTAAGGATGGTATTGGCTTCGTCGCTGGCCTTTTCAGGATCGTGGGCGCTATAGGAGCGCTTCATCGACTCCGCAGCCTCGCGCAGTTCATCCATGGAGGCTTTCAGCTCCGGCGTCAGGTTATTCAGGCTAGCCTTTTCCACCTTCTTGAGGCTCTCCTGGAACTCCTGCAGTTTTAGCTCCTGGGCCAGCTCATTTTGTACCGTGGTCGCCAGCGAGCGTAGCGTACGGATCCAGCCAACCACCGTTTTAACCGCGACGGGAAGCCGCTGTGGCCCCAGAACAATGAGGCCAATCACAAACACCAGCAGTAGTTCACTAAAACCAATATCGAACACGAGTTACACCTGCTCTTTGTCGTGGCGTTTTGTCTCGTCTTTTTTTGCATCATCCTGTTTATCGGCGATGGTTTTCGCCGTGAAATCTGCGTCTGGCGCCGACTTTTCGGGTTTATCATCATCACTCATGGCTTTTTTAAAGCCTTTGATAGATGCCCCTAAGTCTGACCCCAGTGAGCTCAGCTTCTTCGTCCCAAAAAGCAGAACTACGATGACGACAACAATTAATAACTGCCAAATACTGATACCACCCATACACGTTCCCCTATGACAGATGATGAATTATGTGGACGCATTATACACGCCATCCTGCGAGCCGCCTCTTCGTCAGGCCGCCGGCATGATTTTGCGCAAATAAGCCTGCGTCATGAAGAGGCGAACCGATCAGTGGATTTTCCGCCAGCCAATCAGCCAGGTCACCACACCGCCGGCCATCAACCAGCCGGGCATCATTCCCCACTCAGGGCGATGGATAAAGAGCAGCGTACCACTGAGCAATAAAACCGCGCCTATACCAAACAGATAACGGGATTGGCCCTGGCGCACATGACGCACATGCATATCCCGCACGATGGTATCGACGCTGGTCTGCAGCTGTTTGCTCTGCTGCAGGCTCTGATACACCAGCTCAGGTATTTCAGGCATTCTTTCGATCCAGAACGGCGCTTTGTCTTTAAACGCGCGCACCAGCGCCGGAATGCCGACCTGATCTTTGATCCACGACTCGAGGAAAGGCTTCGCCGTTTTCCACAAGTCTAACTGAGGATAGAGCTGCCGGCCTACCCCTTCTACGTAAAGTAATGTCTTCTGTAGTAAAACGAGCTGCGGCTGGACTTCCATATTGAAACGCCGCGCGGTATTGAACAGATTAAGCAGCACGTGGCCGAAGGAGATCTCCGCCAGCGGCTTCTCAAAGATCGGCTCGCAGACCGTGCGGATCGCGAACTCAAACTCTTCGACATTCGTATCGGGCGGTACCCAACCGGAATCGACGTGCAGCTCAGCCACCTTACGATAATCGCGGTTAAAGAAGGCGATAAAGTTTTCCGCCAGATAGCGCTTATCTTCTTTGTTCAGCGAGCCGACAATACCGCAGTCGATGCCGATATACTGCGGATCTTCCGGGTGCTCGTAGCTGACGAATATGTTGCCAGGGTGCATATCGGCATGAAAGAAGCTGTCGCGGAACACCTGGGTAAAGAAGACCTGCACGCCCCGCTCCGCCAGCAGCTGCATGTTGGTCCCCTGGGCCTCCAGCGCCTCCACGTCGGACACCGGGATACCGTAGATGCGCTCCATCACCATCATGCTTTCGCTGCAGTAGTCGGGGTACACCTCCGGCACGTACAGCATCGGACTATCTTCGAAATTACGCCGCAGCTGAATGGCGTTGGCGGATTCCCGCAACAGGTTCAGCTCGTCCAGCAGCGTTTTTTCATATTCGCGAACCACCTCCTGCGGGCGCAGACGGCGGCCGTCAGGCAGCAGACGCGGTACCCAGCGCGCCAGGCGGTAGATGAGCTTCATGTCCGCTTTAATGATCGGCAAAATATCCGGGCGGATAACCTTGATCACCACCTCTTTGCCATTCTCTTTCAGACGTGCGGTATGCACCTGGGCGATGGACGCCGAGGCTAACGGCTCTACGGAGAAATCATCAAACCAGGCTTCCACCGGCAGGCCCCCCATCGCTTTCTCTATCTGCTGCTGCGCGAGCTTTCCTTCAAAGGGCGCTACGCGGTCCTGCAACAGCGCCAGCTGATCGGCAATATGCGGCGGGAAGAGATCCCGGCGGGTGGAAAGCATCTGGCCAAATTTAATCCACACCGGCCCCAGCTCCTGAAGCGCCAGGCGCAGACGAGTGCCAAGGGGTTGGTCTTGATGACGATTTGGCATCCAGAACAGCATCCGCCGCCAGATACGCAGCGGCAGCGTGAGACGAATTTTGGGGATGAGCTCATCGAGCCCGTAGCTCAAAAAGGTGTGGATGATGAAATACAGGCGCCGTAATTCTCCTGGCGTCATTTGCCCTCCAGCGTTTCCAGCCGTTTTTCCAGTGCGGCCAGCGCGCGTTCAATAGCCGTCGTTTCTTCCGCAAACCATGCCAGCTCCAGCGGCCCCGGTGCCAGTCGCCACTCTTCAGTGATCGCTTCTGCGACATAGCGCTGCTGGCGCTGCGCGCCTTTCAGTAAAAACTGAGCGCCGCCGCGGAGGACTTTGCCAACGCCTTCAGCCACGATATCGCCAGTATAAGGCGCCAGCAGTTCAGCGGGATCGAACTCCGCCAGATCGCACAGGGAGACCATATTCTGCACCACCTGCAGATCGCCCTGCACTTCCAGATCTCCGCTACGGATAAGCGCCGTGAGCTGCTGACGATTACGCAGTTTGGGCAGCACGCTGAGCCGGGTAATCACAGTGCAGTCGGCCTCTCCCTCCCAGGCGCTCAGGACATCAACCTGGCGTTCGCTGAACGCCAGTACGATCGGGGTGGAGAAGTCCTGCAGTTGAACTCGCAATACCTTACCCAGCAGGCGCTGACGAGCGGGTTTTAGCGCCTTGTCACGCCAGAGAAAAGTATTCAGCGCCGTCTCAATGCTAGCGGTCACCAGGGGTGTGAAAGGCATAGCGTCCCTCCTGTCAGAACTTGTAACCGCGATGCAAGGCAACGATACCCGCCGTCAGGTTGTGGTAGTCGACACTTTCAAAACCTGCATCCTGCATCATCCCTTTCAGGGTTTCCTGATCCGGGTGCATACGGATAGATTCTGCCAGGTAGCGATAGCTGTCGCCGTCTTTTGCCACCAGTTCCCCCACCTTCGGCAGGATATGGAAGGAGTAAGCGTCGTAGGCTTTGCTGAGCGGTTCGATAATCGGTTTAGAAAACTCCAGCACCAGCAGACGTCCGCCCGGCTTCAGCACGCGGTACATCGAACGCAGCGCTTTTTCTTTATCGGTAACGTTACGCAGACCGAAAGAGATGGTGATGCAGTCAAAGGTGTTATCAGCAAACGGCAGGGCTTCCGCGTTGGCCTGAACATACTCAACGTTGCCCACGATGCCGATATTACGCAGCTTTTCGCGGCCCATTTTGAGCATGGAATCATTGATATCAGCAAGCATGACGCGGCCGGTTTCTCCTACCAGACGGGAGAACTTGGCCGTCAAATCGCCGGTCCCCCCCGCCAGATCCAGCACGGTCTGCCCGCGACGTACGCCGCTGCAGTCGATGGTGAAACGCTTCCACAAACGATGGATACCAAACGACATCAAGTCGTTCATCACATCATACTTTGCCGCGACAGAATGGAATACATGCGCCACCATGTCCTGTTTCTGCTCTTTAGCGACCGTCTGAAAGCCAAAGTGCGTCGTTTCTTGTGAATCCTCAACCATCTCTATGCCTGCTTGCTTTTCAAGAAAATGTTCACTGAGTGTATCAGATTCAGCGCATTTCCCATACGTTTCAACGTGGCGGAGCCGCCTCCCGATTATGTAACGCCTCGGCAGAGTCGGCTGAAAATGCGTCATTTTCCGGGAGGTTATCCTCGTCTTCAAGACGATATTCATCGTCCTGGGCAGTGGCTTGTTCGACTAAATCAGGATTTATCCCGCGCTTCACCTCCACCCCCAGGCCGCGAAAGGCTTCCGCCTGGGCCAGCAGATTCCCGCGCCCGGAAGCGAGCTTTTTCATCGCCTGGCGATAGTTCTCTTGCGCCTTATCCAGACTCTGGCCGATGGCGGACATATCATCCACAAACAGGCGCATTTTGTCGTAAAGGCGCCCCGCCCGCTCGGCGATCTTCTGCGCGTTGCGGCTCTGATGCTCATAGCGCCACAGATTGGCGATAGTACGCAGGGCTACCAGCAGCGTCGTCGGGCTGACCAGCATGATATTATTTTGCAACGCCTCGCTGATGAGCTCGGGCTGACGGTCGATGGCCACCAGGAACGCCGGCTCGACGGGAATAAACATCAGCACGTAGTCGAGAGAGCGCAGCCCCGGCAGTTGTTGATAATCCTTGCGTCCCAGCAGGCGAATATGGTTTCGCACCGAGGCAAGATGTTCCTGCAGCGCGACTTCGCGGGTGTAGTCGTCTTCGGCGTTGAAATAGCGCTCATAGGCGACCAGGGTCATTTTGGCGTCTATCACCACGTCCTTGCCCTGCGGCAGGCGGACAATGACGTCCGGCTGCATCCGCGAGCGGTTATCGGTCTCGATACTGACCTGGGTCTGGTACTCATAGCCTTCGCGCAGGCCGGAAGCCTCCAGCACGCGGGTTAAGACCACTTCCCCCCAGTTGCCCTGGGTTTTGTTATCACCTTTCAGCGCTTTCGTCAGGTTCAGTGCCTCCTGCGCCATCTGCGCGTTCAGCTGCTGAAGATTGCGGATCTCATGCGCCAGGGTGTGCCTTTCCCGCGCCTCCTGGCCAAAGCTCTCCTGCACCTGGCGGCGGAACCCGTCGAGCTGTTCGCGCAGCGGGGTCAGCAGACCATGCAGACTCAGGCGGTTTTGCTCATCGACGCGCCGGTTGCTGTGTTCGAAAATGCGGTTGGCGAGGTTTTCAAACTGCTCGCTCAGGCGCTGCTCGCTGTTAACCATCTGACGGATCTTATCTTCCGCATGCAGCTGGGTGGATTCGAGCCGGGTGGTGACCTCACGCAGATCGGCCTCCAGCGAGGTATTGATATCCCGCAGACTGCGCAGCTCATTGTTCAGCAGCTCGCACTCCTCACGCCAGTGGGCCTCCTGCACCAGCTGCTGACGGGCGGCGCTCAGCTCAATATCCAGCTCTCGCCGCTCCTCAATGAGATCGGCCCGGATTTGGTCGGCGCGCGCTTTGGTTGCCAGCCAGCCGACCATTAACCCGGCAGCCAGTGCGATAACCGCGCTGATAATGATTGAGAGATCCACGACGCCCCCTGCGATAACCTGATGACACAAAATAGAATTGTGCTGTACAAACGTCCAGTTTAAAAGGGATTTCCTGCGAGGAGCAACGCAAAAAAGAAAGGCCGGAGGACCCGGCCTGACAGAGAAGGGGTTGAATTACAGCAGACGACGCGCCGCTTCCACGACGATTTTGACCGCGTGGCTTTCGGTTTGCTTCATGGTTTCGGCGTTAGGGATCTCTTGCTGGGTACGGTTCACAATAACCCCGGCGACCATTCCGGCACGCAGGCCCTGGCTGGCGCACATGGTCAGCAGCGTGGCGGATTCCATTTCATAGTTCATCACGCCCATTGCCTGCCACTCTTCCATTGAGCCCTTGAAGCGGCTCACCACGCGGCCGGAGAAGGTGTCGTAACGCTCCTGGCCTGGGTAGAAGGTATCCGAAGAGGCGGTCACGCCGATATGGGTGGTGGCACCAATAGATTTCGCCGCTTCCACCAGCGCGGTGGTGCAGGCGAAGTCTGCGACGGCCGGGAACTCCATCGGCGCGAAGTGCAGGCTGGCGCCGTCCAGGCGAACGGAAGCGGTCGTAACCAGCACATCGCCAACGTTAATGTGCGGTTGAATCGCGCCGGTGGTGCCGATACGCAGGAAGGTACGCACGCCCAGCTGCGCCAGCTCTTCCACGGCGATAGAAGTCGACGGGCCGCCGATGCCGGTAGAGCAGACGATCACCGGCTTGCCGTCCAGCTCCGCGCGCCAGGAGGTAAATTCGCGGTGGGATGCCAGCTTGACCGGCTTATCCATCAGCGCGGCGATCTTTTCCACACGCTCCGGATCGCCAGGGACGATAGCCAGCGTAGCCCCTTGTAAATCGTTCTTGGTGAGGCCGAGATGAAAAACATCAGACTTGGACATAAAAAACTCCTCTGTGGGTCGAATTATCAGCAGAAGCAAAACGGTACTGTACAGAAGCCCCTGGCAACATTTTGTGATGATAGTCACCAAGACCAATAATGATTGCAGTTGTTTTTCAGTAAATAGTGATACACATCACATTAACAAGTTATATTCATCGTCACAGAACAAAAGATAGCCGCTTTCAGGCACTGTGCTTTATTACCGCCCGAACTAAAGGTAAAGGGTCTATAGTTATTGATGCGCTAATAAATAAGGGTACGGAGAATACCATGACCACCACCAAGCAACCTGGATTCGCACCTGCAGCTTCACCACACGCCGCCACCGCCGTTCATACGCCGGAAGAGCATATTATCGCCGGAGAGACGTCTATTCCCTCTCAGGGTGAAAACATGCCGGCCTACCACGCCCGCCCGAAAAACGTCGATGGCCCACTGCCGATTGTTATCGTGGTACAGGAAATTTTCGGCGTGCATGAGCATATTCGCGATCTTTGTCGCCGCCTGGCGCAGGAAGGCTATCTGGCTATTGCGCCTGAATTGTACTTCCGTCAGGGCGATCCGAATGAGTACCACGATATCCCGACCCTGTTCAAAGAGCTGGTTACCAAGGTGCCGGACGCGCAGGTGCTGGCGGATCTCGACCATGTCGCCAGCTGGGCGGCGCGCCACGGCGGCGATGCCCATCGTCTGCTAATCACCGGCTTCTGCTGGGGCGGACGCATTACCTGGCTGTATGCCGCGCATAACCCGCAGCTGAAGGCAGGCGTGGCCTGGTACGGCAAGCTGGTGGGAGAAAAATCGCTGAATTCACCGAAGCATCCGGTGGATATCGCGGTCGATCTCAACGCCCCGGTGCTTGGTCTGTACGGCGCTAAAGACGCCAGTATTCCGCAGGACACCATCGAGACCATGCGTCAGGCGCTGCGGGCGGCCAACGCCACGGCGGAAATCGTGGTCTATCCCGAAGCCGATCATGCCTTTAACGCCGACTATCGCGCCAGCTATCATGAAGAGTCAGCCAAAGACGGCTGGCAGCGAATGCTCGCGTGGTTTGCTCAGTATGGCGGTAAAAAAGCATAATCACCCAATGCATGAAAAAAGGAGGCAAATGCCTCCTTTTTGATTTTTTGCGTAACGATCAGGCGGACTGGCGCAGGTTCTGCGCCGCTTGCACCATATTCGCCAGCGCGGCGCGGGTTTCCGGCCAGCCGCGAGTTTTCAGGCCGCAGTCCGGGTTAACCCACAGCCGCTCCGCCGGGATACGCTGCGCGGCTTTTGCCAGCAACGCTTCAATCCACTCCACGCTCGGCACGTTCGGCGAGTGAATATCATATACCCCCGGCCCGATCTCATTGGGATACTCGAACGCTTCGAACGACTCCAGCAGCTCCATATCGGACCGCGAGGTTTCAATGGTGATCACGTCGGCATCCAGCGCGGCAATGGAGTCCATGATGTCGTTGAACTCGCAATAGCACATGTGGGTGTGGATCTGAGTGTCGTCTTTGGCGACCGCAGCATTAAGGCGGAAGGCTTCCACACCCCACTGCAGATAGGCATCCCAGTCGCTGCGCTTCAGCGGTAACCCTTCGCGCAGCGCCGGCTCATCAATCTGGATGATGCCGATCCCCGCCGCTTCCAGATCCGCCACTTCATCACGCAGGGCCAGCGCAATCTGTTTCGCGATGGTTTCACGGCTGACATCTTCCCGCGGGAAGGACCAGCACAGAATGGTCACCGGTCCAGTGAGCATCCCTTTCACTGGCTTGTCGGTCAGCGACTGCGCGTACTTCGCCCAGTCGACGGTGATCGCCTGCGGACGGCTGACGTCGCCGATCACCACCGGCGGCTTCACGCAACGGGAACCATAGCTCTGCACCCAGCCGTTTTGCGTGAAGATAAAACCGTCCAGATGTTCACCGAAGTATTCCACCATGTCGTTCCGCTCGGCTTCTCCGTGCACCAGTACGTCTAAACCTAACCGCTCCTGCTCGACGATCGCCTGCTTAATATGTTCCGCAATCCCCGTCCGATAATGACTGGCGTCAAGGTTGCCCTTTTTGAAGTCCAGGCGCAGACCGCGGATCTCCGTCGTTTGCGGGAATGACCCGATGGTGGTGGTCGGCCATTTCGGCAGGTTAAAGCGCTGGCGCTGTGCCTGCGCGCGAACCTCATAGGGGCTGGCACGCTGGCTGTCCTGAGCGGTGATCGCCGCCAGCCGTTTTTCCACTTCCGCGTTGTGCACGCGGGTCGAATGGCGACGGGCCTGGATTGGCGCGCTCCACTCGGTAATCGCCGCCGTATCGCCGCTGTTCAGCGCATCGCGCAGCAGCGCCAGCTCGCCGCATTTCTGCAGCGCGAAGGCAAACCAGCTCTTCACTTCCGCATCAAGGCGCGTCTCCACGCTCAGATCGATCGGGCTATGCAGCAGAGAACAGGATGACGCGACCCATAGCTCGCGCTTACCGACGAGGTCTTTAATTTGTGCATACTTTTCGGTGAGATCGGCGCGCCAGACGTTGCGCCCATTGATCAGACCCGCAGACAGCAGCCAGTCGGCCGGCAGGCGGTTGTGCAGCTCGGCAACATCATCTTTGCCGTGCACCAGATCGACGTGCAGCCCCTGGACCGGTAGCGCAGCAATGGTCGCGAGATTGTCACTAATGCCTTCAAAATAGGTGGTCAGCAGCAGTTTCACCTGGCCCTGCAGGGCGTCATAAGCCGGTTTAAAGGCCTCCAGCCACGCTGGCGGCAGCTCCAGCACCAGCGCCGGTTCATCAATCTGCACCCACTCGATGCCGCGCTTCGCCAGTTCGGCCAGCACCTGCTGGTAAACCGGCAGTATGTCATTCAGCAGGCTCAGACGGTCAAACGGTTCACCTTTCACTTTACCCAGCCACAGGTACGTTACCGGCCCCAGCAGCACGGGCTTGATCTTGTGGCCCAGCGCCAGCGCTTCGTCTACTTCATCCAGCAGTTGGGTCAAGGTCAGTTTGAACTGCTGGCCCTTCACGAACTCCGGCACCATGTAGTGATAGTTGGTGTTAAACCATTTGGTCATTTCCGCAGCGGCGGCCGGTTCGCCAGTCGGCGCACGGCCGCGGCCAATGCGGAACAGGGTATCGATATCGATGGATCCGTCTTTGTTCTGATGACGAGCCGGCACGTTGCCAAGCAGCAGGCTGGTAGTCAGAACATGGTCGTACCAGGCGAAATCCCCCACCGGCAGCAGATCAACGCCCGCCTGTTTCTGCTGCTCCCAGTGGCGGGCACGCAGCTCACGGCCTACTGTCAGCAGTTCCTCGCGAGTGGCGTTGCCCGCCCAGTAGCTCTCTTGCGCTTTTTTCAGCTCGCGGCGCAGGCCAACGCGAGGAAAACCGAGGGTGTGGTTAATAATTGTCATGTGTTCTTCCTCTAATTAATTATTAATCCAAAGGATTTTGTATTTAGGGAAGGCGGCAAGTTTGCTCATCCCCAGGAGCTTACTGAAGTAAGTGACTGAGGTGAGCGAACGCAGCCAACGCACCATAAATTCAAAAGACGAAGGATTTTAGCCATCCAGATGTTTACACATCCATAATTGGCAGTTACTGTATATTCCTCAAGCGCAAATTGCTCATGGCGAAGTGAAGGACTTTCATGATCGAAATTAAACATCTGAAAACGCTGCAAGCGTTGCGGAACAGCGGTTCACTGGCGGGTGCGGCAGCGGCCCTGCACCAGACCCAGTCCGCCTTGTCTCACCAGTTCAGCGATCTGGAACAGCGCCTTGGCTTCCGTTTGTTTGTGCGTAAAAGCCAGCCACTACGCTTCACGCCGCAAGGGGAAATTCTGCTGCAGTTGGCCAATCAGGTGCTGCCGCAGATCGCTCGCGCCCTGCAGGACTGTAACGAACCACAGCAGACCCGGCTGCGGCTGGCTATCGAATGTCACAGCTGTATTCAGTGGCTGACGCCGGCGCTGGAGAATTTCCGCGCCCGCTGGCCGCACGTGGAGGTCGACTTCCATTCCGGAGTGACCTTCGACCCGCAGCCTGCGCTGCAGCAGGGCGAACTGGATCTGGTGATGACCTCCGATATCCTGCCGCGCAGCGGTCTGCACTACTCGCCGATGTTTGATTATGAGGTGCGTCTGGTGCTGGCGCCCGAGCACCCGTTAGCCATGAAGACGCTGATTACGCCAGAGGACCTGGCCGCGGAAACACTGCTGATTTATCCCGTGCAGCGCGGGCGCCTCGACATCTGGCGCCATTTCCTGCAGCCGGCCGGCATCAGTCCCCAGCTGAAAAGCGTCGATAACACGCTGTTGCTGATCCAGATGGTGGCCGCAAGGATGGGCATCGCCGCGCTGCCGCACTGGGTGGTGGAAAGCTTTGAACGCCAGGGCCTGGTGGTCACCAAAACCCTGGGTGAGGGATTATGGAGCCGGTTGTACGCGGCCGTCCGCGATGGCGAACAGCGTCAACCGGTCACCGAAGCGTTTATTCGCTCTGCGCGGAACCACGCCTGCGATCACCTGCCGTTTGTCCGGAGTGCGGAGCGACCCAGCGGCGATGGACCCACAGCGAGGCCAGGATCACCAACGCTCCGCTAATAAAGCTCGGCCAGTGCGGCTGCTCCTGCCAGATGGCAAGGTTAACCAGTAGACCAGCGGGGACATGGACGTTGTTCATGATCCCCAGCGTGCCGGCATCCACCTGCGTGGCGCCATAGTTCCACATAAAGTAACCCAGCCCGGAAGCCACCACGCCAAGCCACACCAGCACGCTCCACTGCAGCGTGGTGGTCGGCAGCTTCTGGGGGTTGCCCAGCATAAACCACGCTGCCACCGCCACGATAAAGGCCCCGACATAAAACCAGGCAAAGGCATTGTGCTGCGGCATCGGACGTACCTCCATCAGGCGCTTGTAACCCACCATGCCGATAGCGAAGCAGAGGTTTGACAACTGCACCAGTAACAGCCCGGTCCAGAAATGATCGCTGACTTTGTCATAGCGGATAATCGCCGCCCCCAGCACCGCCAGCGCAGCACTCAACAGATAGCCCCAGCGCAGCTTACGTCCGCTGAGCAGGTCGTAGATCAGCGTGATATACAGCGGGGTAAACACGGTAAACAGCAGAAATTCCGAAACCGTCAGATAGAGATAGGCGCGGAAAGCCAGCAGATACATGATGCCAAGCTGCATCGCGCCCACCAGCATATAGAGCACGATCGTGCGCGGAGACTGGCCGCGCGTGCGCAGGAAAGGCAGGAACACCAGCGCCGCCAGGCCCACACGCATCAGCACCGAAAAATAGCTGTCGACGCTACCGGCAAGGTATTCGCCAATCAGGCTAAAAGAAAAGGCCCACAGGATAGTGGTGATAATTAACAGCGCCACAATGGTCGTCTCGTTGGATAAAGAACAGGCATTGTAGCGAAGAGTCAGGTTGACGACTGGACAGTTATTCGCCAGTCGTCAATCTTTTTCAGTCGAGGTATAGCTTACGCAGGTAGTGCGGGACCGCATCGTCGGCGTTACTGCCGATCACTTCCAGTTCCGGATGCAGATCCTTCAGCCGTTGATGGGCGTTGGCCATGATGCAGCCCTTGCCGGCCATCGACAGCATCTCAGCGTCGTTCATACCGTCGCCGAAGGCGATGCAATCGGCAAGAGTGTAACCGAGCATTTTCGCCACCGCCTCCAGCGCATGCCCCTTCGATACCCCACCCGCCATAACTTCCAGGCAGGTTAAGGTGGAGAAGCTGACGTTCACGCGATCGCCCCAGCGGGCGTTCATCGCCTGCTCCAGCGGCAGCAGATGCTCGTGATCCTCGCAGGTAAAGAATACTTTGCTGATCCCCTGCGGATCCAGTTCGCCCGGCTCATACAGCTTGTAGTTAAACACCGCCTCCTTGAAGAAGCGCATCTCTTCCGGACGATGGCGGTTCATATACCACTCGTCTTCCCGATAGACGTTAGTGACGATTTTTGGGTCGTTACGCACGATCTCAAACAGGTCGGCGGCAATATCGCGATCGAGGTTATGGGCAAAGATTTGCTGACCATCGCTATCGTGAACCCGGGCGCCGTTAGAGGTGATCATGTACGACCGGATGCCGAGATTATCGCGGATCTGCCCGACGTCGATGTAGTGACGGCCGGTGGCGAAGACGAAATTGATCCCACGGGCGGTGAGCAATTTCAGCGTCTCTTTGGCATACGGGGTCAGGAAATGGTCGGGGGAAAGCAGCGTGCCGTCTAAATCAGACGCAACAACCTGGTACATAAAAAAGTTAACCTCTAAGCAGGGCGACGAGCGTTATCGTCGGATTAAGTATGTCGATTGAAAAACTCGACGATGGCATTGAGCGCGACTGAGCGCATAGCGTCCTTTTCAAAAAGGATCTCATGATATGCCCCTTCAATGACGAGCGGTTTACCGCCCTCACAGGGATGGCCGGCAGCGGCCCGTAATTCACAATAGCGGTCGTGCATCAGATTATCGACCACCCGCTCCTCCTCTGCCTGTAAAAGCAGCGTCGGGGCGGTGTCTTTTTCCACATTCGCCAGCACTTCGTCGCCGGCCAGCATGCCCTCACGCACCCAGTGCCAGGTCGGGCCGCCAACCTGCAGTCGCGGTTCATCGGCATAGAAGCGCAGGTTGCGACGATAGCGTTGTCGACTGTGCGTCAGCACGTTAACGGCAAAAGGCAGCGCCCGCCAGCGCCCGGTGCCGATGGCATACTCTTCGCGAATGCGCTGATGGCCCTCAGCCCAGTCGAGAATATGGCGCACCATCCAGTCCGGTAATCGAATGATAATCCCGAACATCGGCGCGCAGAGCGCAATCGCATCGCAATGCGCCTGGTAACGTTGCAGAAAAAGCGTGGCAATCGCCCCGCCCATAGAGTGAGCGAGGATAAACCGTTTTCGCCAGTGTCCGGGGACCACCTGCTGCTGCCAGAGCGCCGCCAGGTCATCGACATAGTCGCTGAAGTTGACGACGTGTCCGCGGTGGGTATCAGAGAGCAGGCGGCCCGAGCGTCCCTGGCCGCGATGATCGATGATCATCACGTCAAAGCCGCTGTGAAAGAGATCGTAGGCGACTTCGGCATACTTCACGTAGCTTTCAATGCGCCCGGGGCAAATCAGCACCAGACGATCGTTATTTTGCGCGCAGAAGCGAACAAAGCGTACCGGTACATCATCGACGCCTTTAAATTCAGCCTCTTCGCGCTGTCGCCAGAAATCCGTCAGCAGCCCCATACTAAAGGCCGCAAACGCGTTTTCTCGTGTTTCCCAGTCCTTTTTCTGCCCAAACATCGGGTTTACACCCCTGTTAACCGCTGAAAATCGTTTTTTTGCCGTGTATCACACAATGCTGACACAATAGCGTATTGTGGCATAAAAACAGACAATCAGGGAGTTTCTCATGACCATTGAGTGGTGGTTCGCCTACCTGCTGACATCAATCATTCTCAGCCTGTCACCAGGTTCCGGAGCGATTAATACCATGACCACCTCCATTAACCACGGTTACCGCGGCGCGGCGGCGTCGATTGCCGGTTTGCAGACCGGGCTGGTTATTCATATCGTGCTGGTTGGTGTTGGTCTCGGCACCCTTTTCTCCCGCTCGGTGCTGGCCTTTGAAGTGCTGAAATGGGCCGGCGCGGCTTATCTTATCTGGCTGGGGATCCAGCAATGGCGGGCGGCGGGGGCGATCGACCTGAATACGCTGGCGAAGGCGCAGACGCGCGGCAAACTGTTCCAGCGCGCGGTGTTCGTGAATCTCACCAACCCCAAAAGCATTGTGTTTCTGGCCGCCCTGTTTCCGCAGTTTATCCTGCCGCACCAGCCGCAGGTGATGCAGTATCTTGTTCTGGGCGTCACCACCATTGTCGTCGATATCATTGTGATGATTGGCTATGCGACCCTGGCGCAGCGCATTTCCGCATGGATCAAAGGGCCAAAGCAGATGAAGGCGCTGAACAAAGTCTTTGGTTCGCTGTTTATGCTGGTCGGGGCGCTGCTCGCCTCCGCCCGTCACGCCTGAATCATGGAATCTCGCTCGCAAAGAGAGGTTTACCGGGCGAAAAACGCGCACTCTCTGCACGAGCCGACACGCAAAGCGGGTAATTAATTTTTTTACCCGCTGTCGGCGTTGAACCCACCGTGTCAGGATGCCGCCAGATACGTGATTCACGGATGAACGGCGATGGCGGAAACGGCGACTCCTCATGATGCGGTATTTAAAACCTTTCTCTCGCGGGTAGAGACGGCGCGCGATTTTATCGAGCTCCACCTGCCTTCGTCGTTAACACAGATCTGCAAACTGGATACCCTGCGTCTGGAATCCGGCAGCTTTCTCGAAGACGATCTCAGGCCTTACTACAGTGATATCCTTTATTCGCTGGAAACCACCCGCGGTGCGGGCTATGTCCATGTTCTGATCGAGCACCAGAGCGCACCTGATAAGCTGATGGCCTTTCGCTTAATGCGCTATGCTGTCGCCGCCATGCAGCGGCACCTGGAGAGCGGCCATAAAACGCTGCCTCTGGTTATCCCTATTCTCTTTTATCAGGGACGACGCAGCCCCTATCCCTGGTCGATGCGCTGGCTGGATAATTTTGCCGATCCTGAGACCGCCCGCCAGCTCTATAGCGGGGCGTTTCCGCTGGTCGATATCACGGTGATCCCCGACGACGACATCATGCAGCACCGCAGCATGGCAGCCCTGACGCTGGTGCAAAAGCACATCCGCCAGCGCGATATGGCGCAATTGCTGGATAAGTTGACCCATCTCTTACTGCTGGAGCAGATGAGCGGACAACAAATCACCGTATTGGTAAACTATATGGCTCAGGCAGGAGATGCCGAGGATACACGGACACTCTTGTACGGACTGGCACAGCGCGTGCCGCAGCATGGAGGATTACTGATGACGCTGGCGGAAACATGGCTTGCAGAAGGTATGGAGAAAGGCATCAAGGAAGGCGTACAGCAAGGCATAAAAGAAGGTAAACACCAGGCCTTGCTGCAGGTTGCCGAAGCAATGCGCAAACGCGGTATTGATGACGCAGCTATTATGGAAATGACCGGTCTGGCTGAGGATGAGCTGCAGCGGCTTCGCCACTGACACTTTCCCACCCGGAAACAGCCGGGTGGGAAACAGCATACCGGTTAACGCGAGATAATCAGGTGGATGCCGAAGCCCGCAAACAGCGTACCGGCGATACCATCGATCCACTTCGCCATCCGCTGATAGCCGCGGCGCATCCCCGGCAGGGCGAACAGGCTGGCAACCACCATAAACCAGGCCAGCGTCTCGACGATAATCAGCAGGAAAATACCCCAGCGCGCACCAGCGCCGACGCTGTCACCCACGAACAGCGAGAACACCGAGCCGAAGTAGATGATCGCTTTCGGATTCGCCAGATTGGTCAGCAGTCCCTTCACGAAGCTGCGTCCGCTGCGGGCCAGCTCCACCTGCGGCTCCGCCGAGGCCACCGCCTCTTTTTTCAGCGCGCCGCGCAGCATCTGGTAGCCCATCCAGCACAGATACAGGCCGCCACCGACCATGATGATGTTATGCAGCCACGCCATCTGCGCGAGGATCAGGTTCAGGCCGAGCAGGGCAACCCCCGCCCAGATCATGACGCCGCAGGTGATCCCCAGCACACCCATCATCGCCTCTCTGCGCGAGCGGCTGATGGCCGTTTGTGAGACAAAGAAAAAGTCCGGCCCCGGG
Source organism: Klebsiella sp. RC2 (assembly GCF_014192815.1). NCBI lineage: Bacteria > Pseudomonadati > Pseudomonadota > Gammaproteobacteria > Enterobacterales > Enterobacteriaceae > Klebsiella > Klebsiella sp. RC2. Next base: position 28,370 of record NZ_JACHYL010000012.1, read on the forward strand.
CTCATCAGCGCAATGATATGCACCAGCGCCACGGTGAGGAAAAGCATCAGCATAGTTAACTCGCAGGAAAATAGTGAAGAGGGAAACTATTCTGGCACCTTTTCCCGCGGCTGACTACTCATCATCACCATCGACATGAGCGCGTATCAATGCCATGAATTCTTTACCGAAGCGCTCAAGTTTACGCGTCCCCACGCCGTTGACGCTGAGCATCTCGCCGGCGGTGAGTGGCGACTGTTCCGCCATCTCGATCAGCGTCGCGTCGTTGAAGACCACGTATGGCGGGATATTCTCTTCGTCGGCGATCGCTTTACGCAATTTGCGCAGCTTGGCAAACAGCTTGCGGTCGTAATTGCCGCCAAAGGATTTCTGCATCGCCTTCGGCTTCAGCGCCACGATACGCGGTACGGCAAGCTGCAGCGGCACCTCGCCGCGCAGCACCGGTCGTGCGGCTTCGGTCAGCTGCAGTGCGGAGTGCTGGGCGATATTCTGCGTCACCAGCCCAAGGTGAATCAGTTGGCGGATCACGCTCACCCAGTGCTCGTGACTCTGCTCCCGGCCGATACCGTAAACCGGCAGCTTATCGTGGCCCATGTCACGGATGCGCTGGTTGTTGGCCCCGCGCAGGACCTCCACCACGTAACCCATCCCGAAACGTTGATTCACCCGGTAAATCGTTGACAGCGCCTTGCGCGCATCCATTAAGCCATCGTACTGCTTTGGCGGATCAAGACAGATATCGCAGTTGCCGCACGGCTCCTGGCGCCCTTCGCCAAAGTAGTTCAGCAGCACCAGACGACGACAGGTTTGCGCTTCGGCAAACGCCCCCATCGCATTCAGCTTATGCCGCTCGATATCCTGTAGCGGTCCGGCGGGTTTTTCCTCCAGACAGCGGCGCAGCCACGCCATATCCGCCGGATCGTAAAACAGCATCGCTTCCGCCGGCAGGCCATCACGCCCGGCGCGGCCGGTTTCCTGGTAGTAGGATTCAATATTGCGCGGGATATCGAAGTGCACCACAAAGCGGACGTTCGGCTTGTTGATACCCATCCCGAAGGCCACCGTCGCCACCACGATCTGCAGATCGTCGCGCTGGAATTTCTCCTGCACGTCGGCGCGAACGGCGTTTTCCAGACCAGCATGGTAAGCCGCCGCGCTGATGCCGCGGCTCTGCAGACGCGCGGCGGTATCTTCCACTTTCGAGCGGCTGTTGCAGTAGATGATGCCCGATTTGCCGCGCTGATCCTGAACGTAGCGCATCAGCTGGTCGAGCGGTTTGAATTTCTCCATCAGCATATAGCGGATGTTCGGCCGGTCGAAGCTGCTGACCTGAATCAGCGGATCGTTAAGCCCGAGCAGACGGACGATATCACGGCGGGTGGTGTCATCGGCGGTGGCGGTCAACGCCATAAACGGGATCTGCGGCAACCGCTGACGCAGCTGGCCCAGCGCGGCATATTCCGGACGGAAGTCATGGCCCCACTGGGAGATACAGTGCGCTTCGTCTACCGCCAGCATCGCCAGGTTCCAGTTCGCCAGATGCTCAAGAAAGTTATCCAGCATCAACCGTTCCGGCGCGATATACAGCAGACGAACCTGCCCGCTGCGACAGCCGGCCATCACTTCCTGCTGCTGCTCGCGGCTTTGCGTCGAGTTCAGACAAGCCGCCGCCACACCGTTGGCCAGCAGTTGATCGACCTGGTCTTTCATCAGCGAGATCAGGGGTGAGACCACGACTGTCAGACCGCCCATGACCAGCGCCGGCACCTGATAGCACAGCGATTTACCGCCACCGGTCGGCATGACCACCAGGCAGTCACGGCCCTCAAGCACCGTCTCGATAATCGTTTCCTGGCCAGGACGGAACTGCTGGTAGCCGAAGGTCTCTTGTAAAACCTGCTTCGCCAGCGATTCCTGATTTAATACTTCCGCCTGTGCCACGTTGACCCCATTTGCCTGAAAAGAAAACAGGCGCTATTTTCAGCGCCTGCGAGCCAGAGTGCAACGATTAAAACAGATCGTTGAGCATTAGCCCGACGCCGACGCGCGTTTGATTGAAGTTGTAGTCGATAAGCGATTCGCCGTAACCGCTGTAGATCTGCGTATAGGCGCGAACATGTTTGGTAATGGGATAGCTCACGCCGAGCTCCGCCCCGCCATAGCCGGTGTTCCAGTTATATTGCCCCTGCGCGCTGAGGATCGCCTCTCCCAGCTGGTAGCCCACCTTCAGCCGGTAATAGCCCATATATTTGGTGATATCCGGGTTATCATCGGTGTTGCCCACCACATACCAGGGCTTCACTTCCACCAGCCAGTTGCCGTTTTGCGCCATCAGGCGGGCGTAAAGCCGGTTCCAGCTGCGCGAGGTGGGGTCGGAACGACCATTCGAGTCGTGGTTATACCCCATCTCGATGTCGCGCAGCGTCCAGCCGGCAAACTGGTAGTCGGTCGCAAAGCCCAAAAACAGCTGGGGTTCGTAATTGGTTTCGCGAAACGGCGCCGACTCTTTGCTGTTGGAGAGCTGCCACCAGGATTTCTGGGTGTACGATGCGCCGAGCAGCGAATTATCACCCAGGATGCCGCGCCACAGCGGAAACGCCAGACTCAGCTGAAATTTCACTTCATCTTTACGGGCATTTTCGGCCCAGTCATAGCTGCGGATCGCCTCTTTATTGAGGTCGCTGGTCCATGTGTAGAGCAAATAGTTGCTCTCATAAGGGTAGAGCAGGAAAGGATTATCATGGTCCTGGAGCAGGTTGGCGATAATGCTGCCGCGCACTGCCGGTTTGTCGTGAACCGACGCATCCTGCGCCATAACACCGGCCGGTAGCGCGCACAGCGCCACCAGGCAGGCCAAAGAGATACGCATGCTGGTCTCCTGATAAATAGTTTTTATTTTTGTTTAACCTGAAGCCATTCTACCTGTTTATTAATCACCTGCCCCCTAATCCGCTCCGAAAGTGGAAATCAATATTTTAGAAGCATAAAATCAACATTTTGTTAACGAATGGAACCGGTGTTATGTCTGAACTTACTGCCGAAGCAGCGCTGAAACTGGTGGGGGAGATTTTCGTCTATCACATGCCGTTTAACCGCGCCCTCGGTCTCGAACTGGAGCGCTATGAAAAGGCGTTTGCCCAGCTCAGCTTTAATAATCAGCCGATGATGGTCGGCAACTGGGCGCAGAGTATTTTGCATGGCGGAGTGATCGCCTCCGCGCTGGACGTCGCCGCTGGCCTGGTCTGCGTCGGCAGCACCCTCACCCGCCATGACACCATCAACGAAGAAGAGCTGCGCCAACGCCTCTCCCGCATGGGAACCATCGACCTGCGCGTAGACTACCTGCGTCCGGGCCGCGGCGAACGGTTTACCGCCACCAGCAGCCTGCTGCGCGCCGGCAATAAAGTGGCGGTAGCCCGCGTGGAACTGCATAACGAAGCTCAGGTCTATATTGCCAGCGCAACGGCCACCTATATGGTGGGTTGATTGGCCAAAATCGAGTAACATCACTCTCTTTGGCAATGGATTTTACCGATGGATGCGAAACAGACGCGGTTGGGGATCATTCTGGCCCTCGCCGCCTACTTTATCTGGGGTATCGCGCCAGCGTACTTCAAACTTATCTACTATGTTCCCGCCGATGAAATTCTGACCCATCGCGTGATCTGGTCCTTCTTCTTCATGGTGGCGCTCATCAGCGTCAGCCGCCAGTGGCCGCAGGTGAAAAAGCTGCTGAAGACGCCGCGCAAGATCTTCCTGCTGGCGCTCTCGGCAGTGCTGGTCGGCGGTAACTGGCTGTTGTTCATCTGGGCGGTGAATAACCACCATATGCTGGAAGCCAGCCTCGGCTACTTTATCAACCCGCTGGTAAATATTCTGTTGGGGATGATTTTCCTCGGCGAACGCTTCCGTCGCCTGCAGTGGCTGGCGGTGATCCTCGCCTTTTGCGGCGTGTTGGTCCAGCTGTGGACCTTTGGTTCGCTGCCGATAATCGGCCTTGGGCTGGCCTTCAGTTTTGCCTTTTACGGCCTGGTGCGGAAGAAAATCGCTGTCGACGCGCAGACCGGCATGCTGGTGGAAACGCTGTGGCTACTGCCGGTGGCGGCAATCTGGCTGTTTGGCATCACTGATAGCCCGACCAGCCATATGGGGGAGAACCCCTGGTCGCTCAATCTGCTGCTGATGGCCGCGGGCGTGGTCACGACCATTCCCCTGCTGTGCTTCACTGGCGCGGCAACGCGCCTGCGGCTCTCCACGCTGGGCTTTTTCCAGTACATCGGCCCAACGCTGATGTTCCTGCTGGCGGTGACGTTCTACGGCGAAGTGCCGGGCAAGGATAAAATGGTGACCTTCGGCTTTATCTGGGTCGCGCTGGCGGTATTTATCGTCGATGCGCTGTATACCCAGCGCCGGCTGCGCATAGGCTAAGCCGGCCTCAGCCAGTAAAAAAGGGAGCCGCCGCTCCCTTTTTTTACAGCCAGTTTTTACGCTTGAAGTAGAGATATGGCGCCAGGCCGGCCAGCATCATAAAGACGATCGCCCCCGGGTAGCCGAAGCTCCAGTGCAGCTCCGGCATAAATTCAAAGTTCATCCCGTAGCTGGACGCCACCAGGGTTGGCGGCAGGAATACCACCGACACCACCGAGAAGATCTTGATGATGCGGTTCTGCTCGATGTTGATGAAGCCCATCGCCGCCTGCATCAGGAAGTTCACCTTCTGGAACAGCGATTCGTTGTGCGGCAGCAGGGATTCGATATCGCGCAGGATCTCCCGCGCCTGTTCCAGCTGGCCCGCCGGCAGGCGCGCCTTACGCACCAGGAAGTTCAGCGCGCGCTGGGTATCCATCAGACAGAGGCGGACCTTCCAGCCGATATCTTCCAGTTCCGCCAGCGTCGACAGCGCTTCATCGTACTCGTCGCCCTGATGGCCTTCCATAATCACGCGGCTCAGCTTTTCCAGGTCGCTGTAGATATTTTCAATTTCATCCGCCAGCTGCTCGATTTTGGTTTCGAACAGGTCGAGCAGCAGTTCGTAGGCGTTACCGTCGACCAGCGTCTGGTTGCGCACGCGCATACGGTACAGGCGGAAAGCGGGCAGTTCGCGCTCGCGCAGCGTGAACAGGCGGCCTTCGCGGATGGTAAACGCCACGGTAGAGTTGCCGGCGTGATCTTCCGCATCTTCAAAAAAGAAGAACGAGTGGATGTGTAACCCGTCTTCATCTTCAAAGAAACGCGCGGAGGCTTCGATATCTTCCAGTTCCGGGCGCGTCGCCAGGTTCTGACCCAGTTCCGTCTGCACGCGGCTTCGCTCATCGTCGTCAGGCTCGACCAGATCGACCCACACCGAGCTGGCGAGGTGCTTGATCTCATCGGCTTCCAGGCGCGTTAAACGATTGTTTTCCAGTTGAAATGCGCTCAGCATGACCGGGACTCCCAATGAAAAAAAATTATCGGACAGTTCGGTGGGCACACAGAAACAAATTGGGTTTCAGACCATTAAGCCTGACTCAGCGCGACGGGAATAGGGCAGGTCGCTGACAACCGCTAAGGCTATCAGCATAAGAGGATAGCCTTAGGAGTTGTTCCTGAATGACAGGAAGTTGAGCCAGCATCTACTGGGTGTGTCCAAGGCGAATGTCCTCTTAGCGTAATCGTGCGCGCATGTTACGCCAGCGCAAAATCGGCGTCAACACGCAACGGAACGCGAAAGCGCAAATCAGGCGCCTTAACGTATAAAGGTAGCAGAATATTACAAAATAATGATATTTTTCTTAAAGTTACACCGTCTCAAGCCGCGCGTAAGCCGCCACCAGCCATTTGATTCCCTGGCCCTGAAAAGCCACCTGCAGCCGGCTGTGCTCGCCGCTGCCTTCGAGGTTGACGATAGTGCCTTCGCCAAACTTCGGATGACGCACCCGCTGACCTAACTTGTAGCCGGTATCGCTCTCGGCAATCGGCGCCCCCAGTCGCTGGTGGTTTACCGGACGGCTCACCGTGGCCCGCAGACGCACTTCTTCTACGCACTCCTGCGGCAGTTCTCCGATAAAGCGCGACGGGCGGTGATAAACCTCTTTGCCGTACAGACGGCGGGTTTCGGCGTAGGTCAGCGTCAGCTTCTGCATGGCGCGCGTCACGCCAACGTAGGCCAGGCGACGCTCTTCTTCCAGGCGGCCGCCTTCATCAAGCGCCATCTGGCTCGGGAACATCCCTTCTTCGACGCCGACGATAAACACCTGCGGGAATTCCAGCCCTTTCGCCGAGTGCAGGGTCATCAGTTGAACCGCGTCCTGCCAGGTGTCCGCCTGCCCCTCGCCCGCTTCCAGCGCGGCGTGGGAGAGGAACGCCTGCAGCGGCATCAGGTCTTCATCTTCTTCGTTGTAGCTGAACTGGCGCGTCGCCGTCACCAGTTCCTCTAAGTTTTCAATACGGGTCTGGCCCTTCTCGCCTTTCTCCTGCTCGTACATCGCGCGCAGCCCGGAGTCTTTAATCACCCGATCGGTCTGAACATGTAGCGGCATATCGGCGGTTTCCTGCGCCAGCGCGTCAATCAACTCCATAAAGCGCTGCAGAGCGCTGGCGGCACGGCCAGCCAGCACTTTCTCTTTCAGCAGCTCGCGGCAGGCCTGCCACAGCGTCAGCTGACGATCGCGCGACGTCTGGCGCACCACGTCGAGCGTGCGATCGCCGATGCCGCGGGTCGGGGTATTGACCACCCGCTCAAAGGCGGCATCGTCGTTACGGTTGGCAATCAGGCGCAGGTAAGAGAGCGCATCTTTGATTTCCTGACGTTCGAAGAAGCGCATACCGCCGTAGATACGGTACGGCATGCTGGCCTGCAGGAGCGCCTCTTCCAGCACGCGCGACTGGGCGTTACTGCGATAGAGAATGGCGCATTGCTCCAGCGCGCCGCCGTTCTCCTGCCAGGTTTTAATGCGGTTCACCACGAAGCGCGCTTCGTCGAGATCGTTGAAGGCGCAGTACAGCGAAATCGGCTCGCCGTCGGCGCCGTCGGTCCACAGCTTTTTGCCCAGGCGCCCGTTGTTGTTTTCAATCAGGGCGTTGGCAGCGCTAAGAATATTGCTGGTTGAACGATAGTTCTGCTCCAGGCGAATAGTTTCCGCGCCGGGGAAGTCGTTGAGGAAGCGCTGAATGTTCTCGACCTGCGCGCCGCGCCAGCCATAAATCGACTGGTCATCATCGCCAACGATCATCACTTTGCCGGTATCACCCGCCAGCAGGCGGATCCAGGCGTACTGGATGTTGTTGGTGTCCTGGAATTCATCGACGAGGATATTGGTGAAACGCTCACGATAGTGCTGCAGGATATGCGGCTTGTTCAGCCACAGCTCGTGCGCGCGCAGCAGCAGCTCGGCGAAATCCACCAGCCCGGCGCGGTCGCAGGCCTCCTGGTAGGCCTGATAGACCTTCTGCCAGGTCTGCTCGACCGGGTTGCCGTAGCTCTGAATGTGATGCGGGCGCAGCCCTTCATCTTTCTGGCTGTTGATGTACCACATCGCCTGACGCGGCGGCCATTGCTTCTCATCGAGGTTCATCGCCTTAATCAGACGCTTCAGCAGACGGAGCTGGTCTTCGCTGTCGAGGATTTGGAAATCCTGCGGCAGGTTGGCGTCCAGATGATGCGCACGCAGCAGGCGGTGCGCGAGGCCGTGGAAGGTGCCTACCCACATGCCGCCCTGGGTAGTGCCCATCAGCTGGCCGATACGGTGGCGCATCTCCGCCGCCGCTTTGTTGGTAAAGGTCACCGCCATAATCGAGTACGGCGAGCAGTTCTCCACGCTCAGCAGCCAGGCGATACGGTGCACCAGAACGCGCGTCTTACCACTGCCCGCCCCTGCCAGAACCAGCATATTGGTGCGCGAGGCCGCTACGGCTTCACGCTGTTTGTCATTAAGGCTGTCGAGCAGGTAAGAAACGTCCATTGGCACCGCCGGAAGAGAAGGGGTTCCATGAACCCCTGTTAATATATACAGAGTGACTGGTGATTATATCAGCGAGGTCAGAGATGCCAACCGTGAAATTTCAATATGCGGCAGCAGGCGGCTGTCCGCGGTGTGCATCAGGTCCGCGCCTTGCGGTTTAATCCAGCAGGCCTGCATCCCGCAGCGTAGCGAACCGGCGACGTCGGTCGTCAGATCATCGCCGACGTGCAGAATGTGCCCGAGCGGTAAATTCAGACGCGCCGCCGCCAGGTGATACATATCGGCAAACGGCTTGGAACGACCATCCGGACCCGCGCGCAGCACGAAGCGGAAATAGTCGTTCAGGCCGAACAGCTCGGGGCGGGCGTTGCCATTGGTAATGGCCACCAGCGGCCACTTCTCCGCCAGCTTCGCCAGCGTATCGTGGGTCTCCTGCGGAACATCGACCCGGCTGCGCCAGTGAGCGAAGTTTTCCATCGCCGCATCGGCGCCGGCTTTTGCCGCTTCGGCGGAGAGCCCAGCGTTACGCATGCCGAGCTCCAGCGCACGATGGCGCCAGACGGTCACGTCGTGGTAGATCTCCGGCTCAGATGCCAGCAGCGTCTGACGCAGTTGGTTAAGCTCATGGGCATCGAACTGGCTGAGCGACGGATGGTAATTGCGCACAAAGGCCAGCGATTCGTGCATCGTCCGGTCAATCACCGGGCGGTTATCATATAGGGTGTCGTCCAGGTCAAACGTCAGTGCGGAAATCTGGCCCAGAGGTCGGTAAAAACGCATTATTTCCCCCGTTTAGCGCGCGGATGCGCGGCATCGTACACCGAGGCAAGGTGTTGAAAGTCAAGATGGGTATAGATTTGAGTGGTGGAGAGGTTAGCATGGCCCAACAGCTCCTGCACGCCGCGCAGATCGCCGCTGGACTCCAGCATATGGGTAGCAAAGGAGTGGCGCAGCTTGTGCGGGTGCACATGGCTGTTCAGCCCCTGCTTAATCCCCCACTCGGCAAATCGCTTCTGCACGTTGCGCGCCGAAATGCGTTTACCCAGCTTCGACAAAAACAGCGCGTCGTCGTCAGTACCGAACAGGCCGCGCAAATCCAGCCAGTGCTCAATCCACGCCACCGCGTTACGACCGATCGGCAAACGGCGTTCTTTGCTGCCTTTGCCCATCACCCAAACCTCACCGCTTTCGAGGTCGAGGTGCTTAATATCAAGGTTGACCAGCTCAGACAGACGCAGACCTGCACCGTACATCACTTCCAGCATCGCCCGGTCGCGCACCGCGAGCGGATCGTTGAGGTCGATATCCAGCAGCCGATTTACATCATCGACATCGATATTTTTCGGCAAGTGGCGGGGAATTTTCGGCGCCGCAATCCCCTTCGCCGGGTTAGCGGCCAGTTCGCCCTGACTGACCATCCAGTCAAAGAAGCTGCGTAGCGCGGAAAGCCGCAGCGCCAGGCTCGCCGGGCCTAAACCCGCACGGCGGCTGCGTACCGCAAAGCTACGCACCTGAGCGGCATCGCACTGCTGCCAGCTTTTCAGCCCAGCCTCATCCGCCAGGGCGATCAACGCGTCCAGCTGACGCTGGTAGTTAGTCAGCGTAATCGGGCTAAGCTGACGCTCAACGCCGAGATAGCGCAGGAAGCGGTCGACGCAGGCGGAAAGCGGAGAGTCGGTCATGCGCGTTCAATCCAGCGCTCCAGCAGGCCAGGGAGCATCTGCGCAATTTCCTGCAGCAACTGCGTCCCCTGCCCTGACTGATAATGCTGCGCATCGCGGCTGCTAAAGAGCATCACGCCCGGAGCGTTATCGCCGCCCAGCATCGACATCGCCACGGATCCAATGGCCTTCGCTTCCGGTAGCACCACCAGCAGCTCCGGACCGTTCAGCGGCCCAAGATAGTGGCGCGCCTGGCCCAGACGTTGAATACGGATCGGCTCAAACGCCTGCCGGCTTAACGCCAAATGGGTAAACTTCGAGGGCGCGCCGAGGCGCCAGCAGTCAGGGAACAGGCGCACCGTGGCGCCAGCTAACCCCAGCTCGCGAGCCCAGCGATGAAGGCGGTTGAGCATATCATCGAGGCTCTCCGCGGCCGCCAGCCGCGTTTGCAGCTGCAGCAGGCGCTGGAACAGGCTTTCATTAGCGACCGCCTGCTCCATCAGCAGCGACATATTCTCTTCCAGCACATGAATATGGTTACGCGCCCGCATCATGTGCCACTCCACCAGCGAAATCGAACCGCGGACCGGATGCGGGACACGGATATGTTCAACCTGGGCGGCATTACGAATAAAAAATTCAGGATGTTGCAACAGATAGTCCACCACCGCCCGATCGTTCAACGCGCTGGTAACCTCCTGCTGTTCTTCCCCGATTGGTTTCATAAATGAATAAATCCATCATAGACATGGGCCGCCGGGCCGGTCATAAACAGCGGCTGGCCCGGGCCTTTCCAGGCGATATCAAGACGACCGCCGGGCAATTCCACGCGTACCGTTTCAGCGAGCAGCCCCTGCTGGATCCCCACCGCCACCGCGGCGCAGGCGCCACTGCCGCAGGCCTGGGTTTCCCCCGCGCCGCGTTCGTAGACGCGCAGACGGATGTGGGACCGGCCGACCACCTGCATAAAGCCGATATTGGCGCGCTCCGGAAAACGCTCGTGGCTTTCCATCACCGGGCCGAGGGTTTCTACGGCCGCCGTATCCACGTCATCCACCTGGATGACGCAGTGCGGATTCCCCATGGACACCACGCCGCACAATACTGTCTGCTCGGCGGCACGCATGATATAGGTCTTTTCCGCTTTGTTGGCGCGGAACGGCACCTGGGACGGCTCAAAGTTAGGCTCGCCCATATTCACCCGCACCAGATCGTCTTCCGTTACGCTTAATACCATACGCCCGTTGGCCGTACTCACGCGAATATCACGTTTATTGGTCAGGCCTTTCAGCCGGACAAAGCGGGCAAAACAGCGCGCGCCGTTGCCGCACTGCGACACTTCGCTGCCGTCGGCGTTAAAGATCCGGTAATGAAAATCCAGATCGGGATCGTAGGGCGGCTCGACGACCAACAGCTGATCGAACCCGACGCCAAGATGGCGATCTGCCAGGCGGCGAATCAACTCCGGCGAGAAAAAAACATTCTGCGTTACCGCGTCAACGACCATAAAATCGTTGCCAAGGCCATGCATTTTAGAGAACTGCATCATCTACTCCAGTTGCGCGGAACAGAACGTTATCGTTAGTAATTGACCTGGCTCGGACCACCGGTATCGCCACGATCGTTACGATCCGGCGTTGAGCTCTGAATGCCCGGGTTAACCGGTTTGGTCGGCGGCGGCGCGGTTTTGTCCGCCGGCGGGAAATAGAGAGGCCCTTTCAGACCGCAGCCGGTCAGGCTGAAGATCGCAAACAAAACGGCAAGCGTAGGAAAAACGTTTTTCATTGATAGTTGCCCGTGATTCATTCTTTCTGCTTTCTATCATCGCAGGAGAAGACGTAAAAGCAAGCCTTTAGCATCCGACTGCGCGCGCTTTTGTTTCGCGCTATACTGCCGCCATCTTCAAAAAAGCAGGATAGAACCATGAACGACAGTGAATTCCATCGCCTGGCGGATAGCCTGTGGATGACCATCGAAGAGCGCCTGGACGACTGGGACGGCGATAGCGACATCGACTGTGAAATCAACGGCGGCGTGCTGACCATCAGCTTTGAAAACGGCAGCAAAATCATTATTAACCGTCAGGAGCCGCTGCACCAGGTGTGGCTGGCCACCAAACAGGGCGGCTACCATTTTGATCTCAAAGGCGACGAGTGGATCTGCGATCGCAGCGGCGAGACCTTCTGGGATTTGCTGGAGCAGGCGGCGAGCCAGCAGGCCGGTGAGACGGTGAAATTCCGTTAATAACGTGTTTCCCGGATGGCGGCGCATCGCGCCTTATCCGGGCTACCCGACGACTTAGAACCGTAGCCCTGCTAAGCGCAGCGCCAGCAGGGAAGATCTCCGGATAGCGGCTCACGCCTTATCCGGGCCAAATCTACGAGTAGCGCTGCTGCAGCACCGGCGAAGCGGTAACGTCCTGGCTGGTGGGTATCGCGGCGGCAATCGCCTGGGTGCGGAAGGGGATCACCTGGGTGCGCCCGTCTACCTCGACAATCTGATAGAACTGCGGCAGGTTGAAGTTGATAAAGCTGGAGCCGTAGGTGAAACGATCGTGCGATGACGAATAGAAGCGGCTGACGTCGCGCACCAGTTCCTCTTTACTGCCCTCGCAGTGATGATAGACCTCGGCGCGGTTGCTCTCATCAAGAATATAGATGTTAAAGCCGCTGTCGTTGTTATCCGCATCTTCAAAGAAGAACTGAATAATCCCTTCGCTGGCGAAGCCATCCACCACCGCCGGCAGCTTAACGTGATTGGTTTCCACCTGCACCGACAACCCGTGAAGCTTGTTGTGCGAGATAGCGCCGTAGAACTCAATGGCGTTTTCCAGCTTCTGCACCGAAACGTTAAGACGCTCGAAGAACAGCCCCCACGTCTGGCCGGAGACGCGCAGCGCTTTGAAGCGCCCGGTATCCTGGCGGGTACTGGAGAGACGCAGTTCGATGCATTCGGAGATCATCTGCTGCACGCGGGTACGGATCAGGCCGCGCAGGTGCTGGCTATAGCAGAACACCTCCACGCTGTCCGGCGGCGCGGCGTCCTGATGCATTTTGCCGAGGATCGTCTTCAGCGCTTCGATCATCGCCTGCTCGCCGTTAAAGTGCAGCGTACGCACTTCGTTCCACGAGTTGCGATACAGCAGGTCGACGCTGCCGATCAGGCATTTTTGCTCTTCGCCGAAGCTGAAAACATCCAGTTTACGGAAGTCGAAGTGCACCACCTGATTGCGGAAGGCCGCGGTCGGGTCATATTCGAGGTTGACGATAATCGCCAGATGGCGGATTTCGCACGGGCTGTACAGCGCTTTTGGCGTCGGCGCCGGCAGGCGCAGCGGGAAGTGGTGCGACACGTCGGCCACCATCTCCTGCAGCTTCGCCAGATCGACGATGCCGTTGCCCTTAATAAACAGGCGGGTGCGTGAGGTCAGCAGGCCGTTAAACCAGGCCCAGGCCACCAGCTTATTAAGATAACGGTTATATTCCAGCGGCTGATGGCTGATGATCGATTCCATATCCGGCGCGCGGTTATACAGATACCAACCGGTACGGTTGGCACGGCCCGGCGGCACGTGGATAAAGGTCAGGTTCGGTTCCGACAGATCCGGCGAAATTTGCGGGTTCACCAGCGTCACTTTCCCCGGCAGCGCTTCAAAGGCCGCATACAGCTTACGGGTCAGCACGCCAATATCCTGAGGGCTGGCGGAGACGCTAAGGTTATTGCGCCGCGCGAAGCGGATCAGATTACGATAGCTCTGCATCATGGCGTCGAGCAGTTCGTTGTGCGCCTTGCGCACTTCATCAATTTTCCAGTTGGCGCGGTTGTCGAGCATCATCAGACGCTTTTCGTCCCAGCCCCAGGCATTCACCAACTGGCTGACGACTTCGCGACGCCAGCCGACGCAGGCGCGTTCGCGGCTGAGTTTTTCACAAACTTTCAGGTAGAAGCAGCGGCGCACCAGGTCGAGGCGGGTTTCATCTTCGATGGCCTGCAGATAGGTGGTCACGCGCTCCAGCATCATGCAGTACGGGTCGAGGCCGAAGGAGACAATCTCGCCGTCGTGCAGACGCTGTTTGATATCTTTCGCTAACAGGCGGTTATTGGGGTATTCCCAGGAGTAGGCTTCCAGCAACAGCGTTTTCAGCACCGCTTTATAGGGGGAGTCGATACTTTTATACAGCTGCCACAGGCTGGCGCCGAAGTACTCTTCCGCCGACAGCGAACTGAGGCCGCCGAGATCGAGCCATTCGTTAGGCGTCAGCACGCCCTGGGCATACAGCCCCATGACGTAATCATCGTAATGCTCTTCTTCATCGCACGGCACCATATTCCACAGAATACGCTTGCCGGCGAGGCGCACCGCGGTGCGATAGAACTCATCGAGCAACAGGATATGCTGAGTCGAACCGCAGTCTTCGCCGCCGAGACTGCCGCTTTCATTATGACGGAAGCGGTTTTCGTCGATCAGGAAGAAGCTGACTTCCACGCCGAGCGAGGCCGCCCAGCTCTCAAGCAGGCTGCATTTTCGCTGCAGCAGCTGGCGCTCTTCGCTATCCAGCCAGGCCTGGTGACATACCCAGATATCCAGATCGGAAGAACAGCTTTGACCAACGGAAGAAGTACTGCCCATCGAGTAGACGCCGGTGATCGGCAGCTCGCCTTTCGGCGGCTCCTGGGTCTGCATGCCGCGATGCAGCTCTAGTTCTTCAAGATAGTGGCGTTGGGTTTCATCAGGCGTGTAGAGGCAAATGCCACGGGGAACGTTACCGTCAAGGTAACCCGGCATCAGCGGGTGATGATAATGTAGTAACGTTGGCAGTAGACTGTAAACCTGCTGGAAAGCGGGTCCCATGGCAGCAAGGGCGCGATCCACGCGCAATTGGTTGATGGCATCCAGTCTCTGTTTCAGTGTCTCAATATAGAGGTACAAGACATATCGCCTGATGTTCAAAAACCCGAAGTACAATAGTACGGAGGATTTCAGTATTTCAACAAAAACCGTCACCATTCGTCGTCGGTGTGGTTGTGATGAGCAGCGGACGGACAAATGGTTTAAAACGTGATCAATTTAACACCTTGCTCATTGACCGTAAAGAAAGATGCGCTACATACAAGTGTAGCACCGTTTATTACCTGTAAATTCCTCACTACGCCTCCGGCAACCGCCACGCGCATGAAAGGTTAAAAAAGAGAAGGCCGGGGCCATCTCCCACATAAACCGTGAAAACTAACATCCGTAAGACAACAATGTTAGGATGGATAGTGGTCGACAATGACGGTAACAAGCATGTTAGACAAAGTTTTGAAAATTGCCACACGGCAAAGCCCGCTTGCGCTATGGCAGGCGCAGTATGTTAAAGCGCGCCTGGAACAAGCGCATCCAGGACTGAACGTCGAGCTGGTGCCGATGGTTACGCGCGGTGATGTCATCCTTGATACGCCCCTGGCAAAGGTGGGCGGCAAGGGCTTATTTGTGAAAGAGTTAGAGCTCGCCATGCTCGAAGGGCGGGCCGATATCGCCGTCCATTCGATGAAAGATGTCCCGGTGGAATTCCCGGAGGGCCTGGGGTTGGTCACCATCTGCGAGCGCGACGATCCGCGCGACGCGTTTGTTTCCAATCACTATGCCTCAATTGACGAACTGCCGGCCGGCAGCGTCGTTGGCACGTCAAGTTTACGCCGTCAGTGCCAGCTGGCCGCCACCCGTCCAGACCTGGTGATCCGCTCTCTGCGCGGTAACGTCGGTACCCGGCTGAGTAAACTGGATAACGGTGAGTATGACGCCATTATCCTTGCCGCCGCCGGGTTGAAGCGCCTGAAACTGGAAGCGCGTATTCGCCAGCCGCTGTCGCCGGAGCAATCCCTGCCGGCCGTCGGCCAGGGCGCGGTGGGTATCGAATGCCGTCTTGACGATGCATGGACCCAGGCGCTGTTAGCGCCCCTCAACCATGCGGAAACCGCAGTACGCGTGCGCGCCGAACGGGCGATGAACACCCGCCTCGAAGGCGGTTGTCAGGTGCCAATTGGCAGCTATGCGGAACTCGTCAACGGCGAACTGTGGCTGCGGGCGCTGGTTGGCGCCCCGGATGGTTCGCAGATGGTACGCGGCGAACGGCGCGGGCCAGCAGAGCAGGCCGAAGCGCTCGGCATCTCGCTGGCGGAAGAGCTCCTGGATAACGGCGCCCGCGACATTCTCGCGGCAGTTTATGATGGAGAAGCCCCACGATGAGCATCCTGGTCACTCGTCCACTCCCGCAAGGGGAAGCGCTGGTCAGCCGTCTGCGGGCCATGGGACGCGTGGCCTGGAGCTTTCCGCTGATAGAATTTACGCCTGGCCGGGAGCTTCCCGTGCTGGGCGACCATCTTGCCCATCTGGGGTCCGACGACCTGCTGTTTGCGCTATCCCAGCATGCGGTGGAATTCGCCCATGCCCGTCTGCAGCAGCAAGGCCTGCCCTGGCCCACTTCTCCGCACTATTTTGCCATTGGTCGAACGACGGCGCTGGCCCTGCATACGGTCAGCGGGCAGCACATCCGTTACCCGTTAGATCGGGAAATTAGCGAAGTCTTGCTACAATTACCTGAATTACAAAACATTGCCGGGAAAAATGCGCTGATCCTACGCGGCAATGGTGGGCGGGAACTCTTAGGCGCCACGCTGGCTGAACGCGGCGCCAGGGTCACATTTTGTGAATGTTATCAACGTAGTGCAAAACATTACGATGGCGCAGAAGAAGCGATGCGCTGGCAGTCTCGCGGGGTCACCACGCTGGTGGTCACCAGCGGTGAGATGCTGCAGCAGCTGTGGTCGTTAATACCGCAATGGTATCGCGAACAATGGCTCCTGCACTGCCGCGTTGTCGTTGTCAGCGAACGTCTGGCCCTTCAGGCCCGGGAACTGGGCTGGCAGGAGATTCAGGTTGCCGATAACGCTGACAACGATGCGCTGCTACGCGCATTACAATAACTCTCAACATTGGAAGCCATAATGACGGAACAACAAAATCAATCCGCCGTGGTTGAAGAGACCAGGGAGGCCGTGGAAACCACACCACAGCCAGAGAACAACGATAAGAAGAAGGCGGGTAACAAAACCAGCCTGGCGCTCAGCGCGATCGCTATCGCCATTGCGATAGCCGCTGGCATCGGCCTGTATGGCCTGAACAAACAGCAGGCCACGCGGCAAAACGCAACCACCTCTGAATTATCAGGCCAGCTTGCGGCACTGCAAAAAGCGCAGGAGAGCCAAAAGAGCGAACTGGAAGGCATTATCAAACAGCAGGCCGACCAGCTGAGTCAGGCCAAACACGAGCAGGAAACCCTGACCAAACAGCTTGATGAGTTGCAGCAGAAAGTCGCCGTGATTTCGGGCAGCGATGCCAAAACCTGGCTGCTGGCCCAGGCCGATTTCCTCGTCAAGCTGGCGGGACGTAAGCTGTGGAGCGATCAGGATGTCACCACCGCCGCCGCGCTGCTAAAAAGCGCCGACGCCAGCCTCGCCGACATGAATGACCCCAGCCTGATCGGCGCCCGCCGGGCGATCACCGACGACATCGCCACCCTCTCCGCGGTAAGCCAGGTGGACTACGACGGCATGATCCTCAAGGTGAATCAGCTGGCGAACCAAATCGACAACCTGCGGCTGGCCGATAATAACGATGACGATTCGCCGATGGACTCTGATAGCGACGAGCTTTCCAGCTCTATCAGCGAATGGCGCGTCAATCTGCAGAAAAGCTGGCAGAACTTTATGGACAGCTTTATCACCGTGCGCCGCCGCGATGAAACCGCGGTCCCGCTGCTGGCGCCGAATCAGGATATCTATCTGCGGGAAAATATTCGCTCTCGCCTGCTGGTCGCCGCGCAGGCAGTGCCGCGCCATCAGGAAGAGACCTGGAAACAGTCGCTGGATAACGTCTCGACCTGGGTACGCGCCTATTACGATACTGATGACGCCACCACCAAAGCCTTCCTCGACGAGGTGGATAAGCTCAGTCAGCAAAGCATTACCATGACGGTGCCGGAAACGCTGCAGAGCCAGGCGTTGCTGGAAAAACTGATGCAGACCCGGGTGCGCAACCTGATGGCGCAGCCTGCCGTTACCGCGGGCGGCGCGCCCTCACCAGCCCCTGCTGCACCGGCCGCCCCTGCTGCGCCGCAAGGAGAGTAACGTATGCTGAAAATTCTTCTACTCTTCGCGCTGTTGATCGCCGGGATCGTGCTTGGCCCGATGATCGCCGGGCATCAGGGCTACGTCCTGATCCAGACCGATAATTACAATATCGAGACCAGCGTCACCGGGCTGGTGATCATTCTGATCCTCGCCATGGTGGTGCTGTTCGCCATCGAATGGCTGCTGCGCCGCATTTTCCGCACCGGGGCACATACGCGCGGCTGGTTTGTCGGCCGTAAACGCCGTCGCGCGCGTAAGCAAACCGAGCAGGCGCTACTCAAGCTGGCGGAAGGTGATTACCAGCAGGTTGAGAAGCTGATGGCGAAAAATGCCGATCACGCCGAACAGCCGGTGGTGAACTATCTGCTGGCGGCTGAAGCGGCCCAGCAGCGCGGCGATGAAGCGCGGGCCAACCAGCATCTGGAGCGCGCCACCGAGCTGGCGGGCGATGACCTGATCCCGGTGGAAATCACCCGCGTTCGCCTGCAGCTGGCACGTAATGAAAATCACGCCGCGCGCCATGGCATCGATAAGCTGCTGGAAATTACTCCGCGTCATCCTGAAGTGCTGCGCCTCGCCGAACAGGCATACACCCGCACCGGCGCCTGGCAGTCGCTGCTGGACATCATTCCATCGATGGCGAAAGCTAACGTCGGCGATGAAGAGCACCGCGCTGCGCTGGAACAGCTGGCCTGGGTTGGCCTGATGGATAAAGCGCTGGCCGACGGCGGCAGCGAAGGGTTGCGCGAATGGTGGCGCAACCAGAGCCGTAAAACGCGGGCGCTGGTGCCGCTGCAGGTGGCAATGGCCGAGCGCCTCATCGAGAGCGACGATCACGATACCGCGCAGCAAATTATCATTGATGGTCTGAAGAAACAGTATGATGACCGTCTGGTGATGCCGATCCCGCGTCTGAAGACCAATAACCCGGAACAGCTGGAGAAAGTGCTGCGCCAGCAGATCAAAGCCGTTGGCGACCGTCCGCTGCTGTGGAGTACCCTGGGCCAGTCGCTGATGCGGCACGGCGAATGGCAGGAGGCCAGCATCGCCTTCCGCGCCGCGCTTAAGCAGCGTCCGGATGCCTTTGATTACGCCTGGCTGGCGGATGCCCTGGATCGCCTGCATCAGCCGGAAGAAGCCGCCGCTATGCGCCGCGATGGGCTGCTGCTGACGCTGCAGAATAATCCTCAGCCGTAACCTGCCATGGCTATCGCCTCCTGCGGGGCGATAGCCCTTCTCCCCCGCCTTCGCGTTGACGGATCCCTAAAAGAAAAAAACGCCTGCGCTGAAATCAGGGCAGGCGTTAAAACAGGTCTGTTTGACAACAAATTGGGTGCTTCACTCAACGTAATGTCCATGGTGTTTGATGAGGCATAAATGCGACATCTGTCAGTGGACGATAAGCACCGTAAGAACGGCTCTGCATCATTCCGGAGTTTATGAGGCACGAAGGCGAACATAAGAGATGGAATGAGCATCTACCCGGTTATTATCGCACAGGATCCGGGGAAATTGCATCTACCACAGTGATGAATTGAGAGTTTTCCTGACGCGTATTCTCAAGCAGAGAGGCGTTTTTTTATCAGCAAGATCAGGGGAATAAATAATGGCGGGCAGCGACAGAAAACAAAAAACCCCGCCGAAGCGGGGTTCAAAATTGGTCGGCGAGAGAGGATTCGAACCTCCGACCCACTGGTCCCAAACCAGTTGCGCTACCAAGCTGCGCTACTCGCCGAAATACTGCTTTTTGAATTTTTAGTTCAATTCGTTAAAGTCGTGGTGCGAGGGGGGGGACTTGAACCCCCACGTCCGTAAGAACACTAACACCTGAAGCTAGCGCGTCTACCAATTCCGCCACCTTCGCAAATTCACAACTCTATCAAATAATGGGGTGGCTAATGGGATTCGAACCCACGACAACTGGAATCACAATCCAGGGCTCTACCAACTGAGCTATAGCCACCACTGCAAACCTTTTACGCGGTATTAAAACCACCGCAGCTCCAGCACCGGGTTAATGGTGCGCCCGACAGGATTCGAACCTGAGACCTCTGCCTCCGGAGGGCAGCGCTCTATCCAGCTGAGCTACGGGCGCTTAGCGCCGTTGCGGGGTCGGATAATACGGACTTCCTACCCCGCTGTCTAGTGCCTTTTAAAAGAAAATTATCGTTTGCTCATGCTTTGTTCGTTTTGACGGTTATTCAGCCGTATTATTGACTTGCCCCTGTCTTCCGAGGCCAAACACCTTATAAATCAGGGTGACGGCGGCCAGGAAAATAATGCCGACAAACAGCGACATCCGGGTTTCATCATTCAGACCCATCCCTACCAGCACACAGATCAGGAAGGCCATGGTGAAATAGTTGGCCCACGGAAACAGCAGCGAACGGAACGGATGGCTGGCGATTGCCGCCCGATGCACGCGACGGAAACGCAGCTGGCTAATCAGGATCACAAACCATGGCACCATCCCTGGCAACACGCTGGCGCTGTAGACATAGACAAACACCCGCTGCGGATTAGGAATGATGTAATTCAGGCAGGAGCCCACCAGCAGGATCAGAATCGACAGCGCCACGCCGACGGCCGGAACGCCGTTGCGCGATACCTTACCGATCGCCGCCGGCAGTTGGCGGTTCTTCGCCAGGGCGTACAGCATACGTCCACAGCTGTACATTCCGCTGTTGCAGCCGGAAAGCGCCGCCGTCAGCACCACGAAGTTGATAATTCCCGCCGCCGCGGTAATCCCGATTTTGGCAAACGTCAGTACGAACGGGCTGCCGTTGGAGCCGATTTGATCCCACGGGAAGATGGTGACGATAACGAAAATCGCGCCCACGTAGAAAATCAGGATCCGCCACAGCACTTTGCCCACCGCGCTGCGCAGGGTCACCTGCGGATTTTTCGCTTCACCTGCGGTAATGCCGATGAGCTCCACCCCCTGATAGGACGCGACCACGATACACAGCGCCGTCAGGAAGCCCTTCCAGCCGCCGGCGAAGAAACCGCCATGTTCGGTGAGATTACCAAAACCAATGGAGTGGCCGCCGTTGCCAAAGCCGAAGAAAATGACGCCCAGCCCGACGACGATCATCACGATAATGGTGGTCACTTTAATCATGGCGAACCAGAACTCGATTTCACCGTACAGCCGGACCGCCGCCAGGTTCGCCAGCGCCACCAGCCCCACGGCAATTAACGCCGGGATCCACTGCGCCATCTCCGGGAACCAGAACTGCACATAGACCCCGATGGCGGTAATCTCCGAGATCCCCACCGCCATCCACATAAACCAGTAGGACCACGCGGTCAGGTAGCCGAAGAAGGGGCTCATATAGCGATGCGCATACACCGCGAAGGAGCCAGTGACAGGCTCAAGGAACAGCATTTCGCCCATTGAGCGCATAATGAAAAAGACGAACAGGCCAGCGATAATGTACGCCAGCAGCACGGAAGGCCCGGCCCATTTCAACGTACTGGCCGCCCCCATAAACAACCCCACGCCAATCGTCCCGCCAAGGGCGATCAGTTCAATATGCCGGGCCTCCAGTCCACGCTGGAGCTCCGCTTTTTTCTCAGTCATATATCCTCTTGTGTTTGCCGTATTCCGGGTACTCCCGGTTATTGTTATTAACTGAAACCATAGCCTTGCCGACGCGCAGGTCTCCCCCGCGCGTATGAAGCCTGCGAATGGTTAATTAATTTTACGGAAATGGCAAATAAAGTATCAGGCGAGTGAAGAGATTACACAGAATATGTATGCAAACTCGCCTGGTTGCAGTGGAATATCAGAGCTTGCCGGTATAATGCCAACGTAAATAGCGCAGCAGACGGAACTGTCTCTTGATGCGGCTCGGCTGCAAAAGCAGGCGATAGAACCACTCCAGCCCCAGATCCTGCCAGAACTTCGGCGCCCGATGGACGTGCCCAGTGAAGACATCGTAAGTGCCGCCGACGCCCATATACAGCGCGTGCGGATACAGGCGCCGGCAGTCGCGCATGAAGATCTCCTGGCGCGGCGACCCCATCGCGACGGTGACGATTTTCGCCCCGCTGTCGCGAATGCGTTCGAACAATGCCTGGCGCTGCTCAGGGGTAAAATAACCGTCCTGGCTGCCGACGATGTTCACTTGCCAGCGCTGACGCAGCCTGGACTCCGTTTGCGTCAGGACCTCATGTTTACCACCAACCAAAAACACCGGTGTCCCTTCAGCGCCAGCGCGCTGCATTAACGCTTCCCAGAGATCGGCCCCGGCGACGCGGGATACCTGGGCCTGCGGGTATTTTTTGCGCAGCGAACGCACCACGCTGATGCCATCCGCATATTTAAACTCCGCCGCCTCAATCAGCGCCCGTACCTCCGGGTTATCTTCTACGGCCAGCATTTTCTCAGCATTAATGGCCACCAGCGTCCCCTCCCGGAGCGCGCCGTCGGCATACAAATAATCCAGAGCGTGCTGCATATCGCGCCAGCCTATGAGCTGCAGCCCTCTTAACAGATACAACGGCGCGGAAATGGTCCCAGTCATGTCTATCCTTCTCAGACTTGCGGTTGCGAAAGCGGTTTTACGCGCTTATGAATCAGTCCCACGCTATCCAGGAACCAGTACAGCAATTTCGCCGCCAGCAAGCAGATACCAAAGATCACGAGGAAAAACACCACGCGGGAGCCGAACGAATCCAGACCCTCGCGCGCCAGCACTATCATGTTGAAGATAGCGCCGAAACAGAAACTGTGCAGGATAGCCGCTTTGTAACGATTGCTCTCCCGGTTGCCCAGCTCATACAGCCAGTCGAACCATTTAATAATCAACCCTACCGCCACTGCGCCCAGCGGCACAAACCAGACGCCGCCCATCACCACCAGCGAGCCAATCAGCGTCGGCGAAATCGCCAGCCCCGAATGGTTGTTTAACACCTCCCAGGTGAAGTAGTTGGCGGTATTGAGCACCATCGTCGGACGACCGTGCCACATCCAGCTGGGGATGAAGACGTAGAAATCGCGGATCATCGGCGCCAGCCCCTGGAAATCGATCTTGTCGTAGTTCTGCAGCAGCAGCGCCAGGTTTTCCCACGGTGAGAAGGTGTCGCGCGTGAGATACAGGAAGGTATAAAACGCTTCATCGCCGCTGACGTTCATCCCGTAGCGCTTCAGCGCCAGCCAGAACATGCCGACAATACCCAGCACGCCCGCCGCCGCCAGCATCCACAAGCTGATCCAGCCGCGAATAATACCGATGAACAGAAAGATGGCGAAGGCGATGATGATATTGGCGCGGGTCCCGCCGACAATGGCGTAGGTCAGCAAACCAAAGGCCACGGTGCTGACGAGGAAGAAGATCCACGCCTTATAATCCTGGCGCAGAAAATAAACCACCAGCATCGCCGGAATAAAGAAGTAAAAGAAGCGCTTCAACGCCACGCCGGACACTTCAGCAGAAAAAATCTGGCTGTAGGAGTTGAGCTTAAACAGCAGAAAGCCGTTGTGAGCGAAGAAGATGCCGACGCACAGCAGCGCCAGCCCCATCAGTATGCCCCACGCCAGATGGGTTTCCACCCGGTTCATGGTAAACAGCGGGCGATGCGCAACCTCGCGCGAGGCCGGGCGCAAGCGCGTTTTATAGGTCACGTAGTAGATCGCGTAGAAGCATACCGCGATCAGCAGCGTCTGCAGCAAAATCTCCGGCGGCGCTACGCTGACGTCAAAGCGGAACACCAGAATACTGGTCAGCGGGAAGCCGAAGAAAAAGGTCAGCAGAAACAACAACGAGAAAAAGACGTTGAAGTTGAAGCGTACCCGGCGGAACTCAAACCAGGTGGCGGTGGCGATAAACAGGGTCGACAGCAGCCAGACCACCAGCAGCCCGCTAAATTGCATTAACGTCATGCCTGCCCCTCCGCCGCTAACCGTAGCGCCCGCTGCCAGCCCGTCAGATAGTTCGGCCGGAAGAAGGCGATAGTAGATTTATCCACGCTCGCCAGCTGACGCTGCGCTTCACGCACCACGCTGACGTCCAGCGCGTCGCTGGTGAACAGCACCGGCACATGCTGCTCGGTCATATCCTGCCAGAACGGGTTTTCCCGATTGAGCACGCAGGGGATGCCCGCCTGAATCAGCAGACACAGGGTGCCGATCCCCTGCTGGCGGGCAAACAGAAAATAGCCCAGATCGCAGCGGCGCAGCAGCGCCAGATAATCATTAAATTCAAGCTTCTCGCTGAGGATCTGCAGATGCGCATGGCTAAACAGCGCCGCCCCCGCCTCGCGCACCTCGTTGATATAGGCGTCGTTATTCGCCGGATAACCCATCGGCACGATGACATTCACCGTATCGCCAAACTGCTGATGGATAGCCTTCAGCGCGGCAATATGTTCATTGCTGCGATCCCCGGAGTTGCCGACCAGAATAGTCAGGGTATCACTGCGCGGGGCGTTATCGGCCAGGGTATTCAGCGCCGGATCCATACGGGTCGGGAAGTAGAGCAGCTCACCCGGCACACGCGGATGGCGGTTAGCGAACCAGCTGAGATCGCCGCGGGTGGCGAAAACGCGCCCTACTCGCCCCTGCGCCATGCGGCGTAGCGGATAGAACAGGCGAAACTTCAGGCTGGCAGAGTTTTCATACAGATCTGCCCCCCAGATATGCCAGTTAAACTGTGACGGGCGGATGCCGCCGCTCAACAGCGCCAGCCACAGCCCGGTATTAAACTGGCCGTGGAAGAAAAAGCGCTGCTGGCGGTTGGCTTTCGCGGTGGCAATCACTGCCTGCGCCAGCGCTTTCTTTCCTGGATAGCAGGTGATGTCCAGTGCCGGATATCCATCACGCACGCTGGCCTCATCACCGACGACCAAAAATCTCCGGGCCTGCGGGTCGGCGGCCAGTTCGTCGTTAAAGAACCGCAGTACGGTCTGGTTATGGTGCGGGATATCCGATCCCAGTACATGTATCAGTGCTGTCATGCCCGTTTACGCCAGAGTAAAAACACGCCACTACAGAGGGCGAAATAAACAATATACGTGGCCATATACGCTTGCGCCGCGCCAATTGCGCCGTGCGCCGGAATAAGCCAGTGTGAGAATGCGGTCAGCAGCGTGAACTGGCTGATTTCCGTCAGAATATAAAAACGTAGCGACGCTTTGGCGATCACCAGATAGCCGTAGACATAGGCGCCGACTTTTAAGACGTCGCCCACCAGCTGCCAGGCGAACAGGTCACGCATCGCGGTAAAGCGATCGGAAAACAGCAGCCAGATGGCAAAATCGCGCAGTAGCCAGACCGTCAGGCTTGCCGCCGCCACCGCCGGCAGAACGAATTTCAGCGATTTGGCAATCTCGCGGGTGATATCCGTTTTGGCGCTCAGCCGCGACAGCGTCGGCAGCAGATAGACGCTAAACGAGGCGGTAATAAACTGCAGGTAAGCATCGGAAATGCTGCTCACCCCCTGCCAAATCCCGACCGCCTCCCAGCCGTAATGCGCCGCCAGCAGATTACGCATCATCACATAGGCCACCGGCAGCGTCACCGAGGTTATGAGCGCCATCAGGGTAAATTTCGATAGCTGTCCCGCCAGACCGTTATCCCAGCGCGGGCGCAGGGCGCTCAGCGGTATATTACCCCGCCGCCAGAGCATGATGCCCGCCGGGATCACCACCAGCGCCGGCACTAACGCCAGCCCCAACAGCGCCCCCTGGTAACCCCCGAAGTAGTAACAGGCATAATAGGCCGCGACGCCAATCAGGCTCCCGGCAATCAGCGAGAAGGCGTTACCCGCCGCATCGCGAAAGCCTTTCATCAGCGCCAGCAGGAAGTTCGCCCAGGCGATCCCCATCTGCACCAGCGCCACCAGGCGTACCAGCCCCTGATAGTGCGTATGGCCGAACAGCCCCTGGCTTATCGGCGCCGCCGCCAGTAAAAACACCAGCGCCAGCAGCGTGGAAAAGCCAAGCACCATAGCCGACGAGGTACCCACCACCTGTTTCAGACGTGGGGGATCGTCGTGATGCTGAGCCACCAGCTTCGTGACGCCATTAAATATCCCGGCACCCGCCAGCACGCCGAGCACGGTGACCAGCTGCCGGAAGTTACCGGCCTGGCCAACGCCCGCCGGCCCAAACGAGACGGCCAGCAGCTTGACGACCAGCAGACCGGCGCCGATTTTGACCAGCGTCGATACCGCCGTCCACAGTGAGGCTTTTGCTAACGACATATCAGGAGAAATAGCTCAGCAGCGAGTTAATCACCGTCCGCTGGTTCACCAGAGAGAGATTGTAAAACAGCGGCAGGCGCACCAGGCGCTCGCTCTCCTGGGTGGTGTAGCGGTCTTCACCGTGGAACTCGCCGAAGTGTTCTCCGGCCGGGCAGCTGTGCAACGGAATATAATGGAATACCGCGAGGATCTCCGCCTCTTTCAGCCAGGCGATCAGCCTGCTGCGATCCTCGATATCACGCAGCTTAATGTAGAACATGTGCGCATTTTGCCCACAGTCGGCCGGAACCGTCGGCAGTTCGATACGCCCCGCACGCGCCAGCGGCAGCAGCGCATCGTGATAGTTCTGCCACAGCGCCAGGCGCTGCTGGTTGATCCGCTCCGCCGCTTCCAGCTGCGCCCACAGATAGGCGGCCTGCAGGTCGGACATCAGATAGCTGGAGCCAATATCGCGCCAGGTATATTTATCCACCAGACCGCGAAAGAACTGGCTGCGGTTGGTACCTTTTTCACGAATGATCTCCGCGCGTTCCACCAGTGTGCGATCGTTGATAAGCGTCGCCCCGCCCTCACCGCCGGCGGTGTAGTTTTTGGTTTCATGGAAGCTGAAGCAGCCGATATGGCCGATGGTGCCCAGCGCGCGCCCCTTGTAGGTAGACATCACCCCCTGCGCGGCGTCTTCCACCACAAACAGGTTGTATTTGTCGGCAATGGCCATGATGGTGTCCATCT
Organism: Klebsiella sp. RC2; assembly: GCF_014192815.1. Lineage (NCBI taxonomy): Bacteria > Pseudomonadati > Pseudomonadota > Gammaproteobacteria > Enterobacterales > Enterobacteriaceae > Klebsiella > Klebsiella sp. RC2. The sequence continues at coordinate 55,082 of NZ_JACHYL010000012.1, forward strand.
CGCAGGCTACGCCGGCATAGTGCACCGGGACAATCGCCCGGGTTTTATCGGTGATGGCGGCTTCGATAAGCGTTTCATCGATATTCATCGTATCGCGGCGGATATCAACGAAGACGATTTTCGCCCCACGCAGCACAAAGGCGTTGGCGGTAGAGACAAAGGTATAGCTGGGCATAATCACTTCGTCGCCCGGCTGGATATCCAGCAGCAGCGCGGCCATCTCCAGCGAAGCCGTGCAGGAAGGCGTCAGCAGCGCTTTTGCCGTGCCAAATCGCTGCTCCATCCACTGCTGGCAGCGGCGCGTAAAACCGCCGTCGCCGCACAGCTTGCCGCTGTTCATCGCAGACTGCATGTAATCAAGCTCGGTTCCAACCACCGGCGGCGCGTTAAATGGGATCATGGGGTCACCTGTATAGCCAGTAGGCGGTGCTTTCCACGTTAGCACCGCTGAGAATATAACGTTTAAGCGCGGCGGTGTTGCCCATCTGGGTCGCCACCCGCAGTGTAGAAAGTCCGCGCGAGGCAGCCCAGTACTGCGCCGCCTGCATCAGTTGCGCCCCGGCGCCGCGCCCGGCCAGCAGGCCGATACGCGCTTCGGTCGCTGTGATCTGCCGCAGGGAGACAAAGGCGCGGATATCCCCCTCAGGATGGCGGTAAATCAGACATTGATGATCGAAGGTGCCACGCACCGCATTTTCAATCCACTGGGCATAGAAGCGGCCGCTGGCATCGGCAGCGTACCAGGGCGCGCGAAAGCGGCTCATGGCAAAGGCCTGCGCCGCCAGCTCGCGCAGCGGCGCAATATCCGCTTCCACGGCAACGTCGGCGCCCGCATCAGCAGGGTTGCCCACCGGTAGCGCCAGATCGACTTCGCCTTCCACCAGCTGAAAACCCAGCTGCTGTAGCGCGTCCAGCCGGACGGTGTCGCTGGCGGCCACCTTCGCCTGCACCCGCGACCACCCCGCCAGCGCCTCAGGCGTCAGCCGCGGCGCACGTTCATCAAAGTGAACGATGGCGCTGTTAACAGCAAAGAAGCGGTTCTCCCACTCCAGGGGATCAATACTGGCGCGGACGGGCACGGAGCAGATCCAGCAGGTATTGGCCGTAGCCGGTTTTTTCCAGCCGCTTCGCGGCGCGTTTGACGCCATCATCGTCCAGCCAGCCGTTACGCCAGCCGATCTCTTCCAGACAGGCGATTTTAAAGCCCTGGCGCTTCTCGACGGTCTGCACGAACATGCTGGCCTCGATCAGGCTATCGTGCGTGCCGGTGTCCAGCCAGGCAAAACCGCGCCCGAGGAGCTCGACGGTCAATGCGCCATCCTCAAGGTACATCTGGTTGATGGAGGTGATTTCCAGCTCGCCGCGCTCGGACGGCTTGACCCGTTTGGCATACTCCGTCACCTTGCCATCGTAGAAATAGAGACCGGTGACCGCCCAGTTCGACTTCGGCTGCTTCGGCTTCTCTTCCAGCGACAGCGCGCGGAAGTTGTCATCAAACTCCACCACGCCAAAGCGCTCAGGATCCATCACCTGATAGCCAAAAATCGTCGCCCCTTCCGTGCGGGCAGCCACGCTGCGCAGCTTCGGGCTAAAGCTCTGGCCGAAGAAAATATTGTCGCCTAGCACCAGACATGCCGGTTCGCCGTTAAGAAAGGCTTCGCCGATGATAAACGCCTGGGCTAAACCATCCGGCGTCGGCTGTACGGCATAGTGCAGCGCAATGCCAAACTCTGAGCCATCGCCGAGCAGGCGCTGGAAATCACGTAGGTCGTCCGGCGTGGTGATGATCAGGATCTCACGTATCCCGGCCAGCATTAATACCGACAGCGGGTAGTAGATCATCGGCTTGTCGTAGATCGGCAACAACTGCTTCGATACGCCGCGGGTGATGGGATGCAGTCGCGTTCCGGAACCGCCCGCCAGAATAATACCTTTCATCATTCCCCCCAGAGATGATTAGCCTTGCAGCCCAAGACGCTCGCCCTGATAGCTTCCATCCTGAACCTGGCGCCACCAGCTCTCGTTCGCCAGATACCACGCCACGGTCTTACGCATACCGGAAGTAAAGGTCTCTGCCGGCGTCCAGCCCAGCTCGCGGGCAATCTTCGAGGCATCAATGGCATAGCGCAGATCGTGGCCCGGACGATCGGCTACGAAGGTGATCAGATCGCGATAGTGCGCCACGCTTTGCGGTTTATGCGGCGCCAGCTCTTCCAGCAGCTGACAAATGGTTTCCACCACCTCGATATTTTTACGTTCGTTATGACCGCCGATATTGTAAGTTTCGCCCGGTTCGCCGCGGGTCGCCACCAGATACAGCGCTCTGGCGTGATCTTCCACGTACAGCCAGTCGCGGATCTGCTGCCCATTGCCATACACCGGCAGCGGCTTGCCCGCCAGCGCATTGAGGATCGTCAGCGGGATCAGCTTCTCGGGGAAGTGATACGGGCCGTAGTTATTGGAGCAATTGGTGATAAGCGTCGGCAGGCCATAGGTCCGCAGCCAGGCGCGCACCAGGTGGTCGCTGCTGGCTTTCGAGGCCGAATAGGGGCTGCTTGGCGCATAGGGCGTGGTCTCGGTAAAGAAATCCTCGCTGCCGTGCAGATCGCCATACACTTCGTCGGTCGAGATATGGTGAAAACGGAACGCCGATTTTTTCTCCGTGGCCAGGGTATTCCACCAGCTGCGGGCCGCCTCCAGTAGCGTATAGGTGCCTACGATATTGGTTTCGATAAACGCCGCCGGGCCGTCAATCGAACGATCGACGTGGCTTTCCGCCGCCAGGTGCATCACCGTATCTGGTTGATGCTGACGGAAAATACGGTCCAGCTCGCCGCGGTCGCAGATATCCACCTGTTCAAAGGCGAAACGCGCATCCTGCGCCACTGGCGCCAGCGACATTAAATTGCCGGCATAGGTCAGTTTATCCACCACCACTACGCGATCGGCGGTGTGCTGGATAATCTCCCGCACCACCGCCGAACCAATAAAGCCCGCGCCGCCGGTGATCAGAATGGTTCTCACCGCCACACTCCTTTGGTGTCGATGATATACGCCTGGGTGACGCTATCGCCGCTAACGGCTTTAAATTCATTATGATCGACCAGCATCACCAGCACATCGGCGCTGGCCAGCGCCGCATCGAGGGTCGCCAGCGTACACAGTCCATCGAGTTTCTTCGGCAGCGCGTGAATATTGGGCTCAACCACCTGCGTCGTGCCGCTGTGCCAGCGGGCAATCTGCGCGGCAATTTCCATCGCCGGGCTTTCGCGCAGGTCGTCAATATTCGGTTTAAAAGCGAGGCCGAAGCAGGCGATCGTCAGTTCGCTGGCCCGTTTGTTGGTGACATTCAGGCAGTCCGCGACCTGCGCTTTCACCTGTTCGATAACCCATTCCGGCTTATGGTCGTTGACCTCGCGAGCGGTGCGGATCAGACGTGCCTGCTGCGGGTTTTGCGCCACGATAAACCACGGATCGACGGCGATGCAGTGGCCGCCGACGCCCGGGCCCGGCTGCAGGATATTGACGCGCGGATGGCGGTTTGCCAGGCGGATCAGCTCCCAGACGTTAATGCCCTGGTCGGCGCAAATCAGCGACAGTTCGTTGGCAAAGGCGATGTTGACGTCGCGGAAGCTGTTTTCCGTCAGCTTACACATCTCGGCGGTGCGCGAGTTGGTCACCACGCATTCACCTTCGAGGAAAATTTTATACAGCTCGCTGGCGCGAGCGGAGCAGACTGGCGACATGCCGCCGATAACGCGATCGTTTTTAATCAGCTCGACCATCACCTGACCGGGCAATACTCGCTCCGGGCAGTAGGCGATATTCACGTCAGCGGCGTCGCCCGCCTGCTGAGGGAAGCTGAGGTCCGGGCGCATCTCCGCCAGCCAGCCGGCCATCTGCTCAGTCGAACCCACCGGCGAGGTGGACTCCAGGATCACCAGTGACCCTTTCTTTAACGTCGGCGCAATGGATTTAGCGGCCGACTCGACAAACACCATATCCGGCTCGTGGCGATCTTTAAACGGCGTCGGCACGGCAATCAGGTAGGCATCCGCCTCCACCGGGGTGGTGGTGGCGCTTAAATAACCCTGTTCGACCGCGGTCTTCACCACGCTCGCCAGATCCGGCTCCACGATATGAATCTCTCCACGGTTAATGGTCTCCACGGCATGTTGATTAACATCAACGCCGACCACCCGCTTCTGCCGGGAGGCGAACGCGGCAGCGGTTGGCAGCCCGATATAGCCAAGGCCAATCACTGAAATGGTAGAAAAACTCATAACGTTACCTGATTATTTTTAAGTGCAGACAAAATTCGACGACATGCTTCACCATCGCCATAGGGATTATGCGCGCGGCTCATCGCCTGGTATGCGGCATCATCCTGCAGCAGTCGCGTGACTTCCGCCACGATGCGCTGGCTGTCGGTGCCGACCAGGCACACGGTGCCAGCGGCCACCGCTTCCGGACGTTCGGTCATATCGCGCATGACCAGTACCGGTTTCCCGAGAGAAGGGGCCTCTTCCTGAATGCCGCCGGAATCGGTCAGGATCAGCCAGGCCCGATCCATCAGCCAGACGAACGGCAGGTAGTCCTGCGGTTCAATCAACATCACATTGTCAATATGACCGAGAATACGATTCACCGGCTCGCTGACGTTAGGATTCAGGTGAACCGGATAGACAATCTGCACCTCAGGGTGGGTATGGGCTATCTCCGCCAGCGCCTGGCAGATCTGTTCAAAGCCGAGCCCAAAGCTTTCCCGCCGGTGGCCGGTAACCAGAATCATCTTTTTACCGTGGCTAATGAAAGGATAGCGCTGCAGCAGGGTCTCCCGTAGCGCTTCATCACCCAGAACCCGATCCCGCACCCAGAACAGGGCGTCAATGACCGTATTCCCGGTGACCGTGATGCGACTGTCGGCAATATTTTCCCGCAGCAGGTTCTGCCGCGAGGTTTCCGTGGGGGCGAAATGGTATGTCGCCAGATGGCCGGTCAACGTACGGTTGCCTTCTTCCGGCCACGGCGAACTTAAATCGCCAGTGCGCAGGCCGGCCTCTACGTGGCCCACCGGTATCCGCTGATAAAACGCCGCCAGGCTCGCCGCCATGGTGGTCGTGGTATCGCCATGCACCAGCACCACGTCGGGTTTAAACGACTCCAGCACCGGCTTCAGCCCCTCAAGAATGCGGCAGGTGATCTCGGTCAGCCCCTGCCCCGGCTTCATGATGTTGAGATCGTAGTCCGGGACAATAGAGAAAAGTTTCAACACCTGATCGAGCATCTCCCGATGCTGCGCGGTCACGCATACTTTCGCCTCAAAATGAGGATCCTTTGCCAGCGCATGGACCAGAGGCGCCATCTTGATGGCTTCCGGCCTCGTGCCAAATACAGTTAGTACTTTCACATCGATTCTCTTCGATTAGGCGATGAAGGTCATCTGCCCTTCACCACAGGCCGCAATCACAGGACACGACGACGTGATAACGCCACGCCTGCGCCGATGAGCGCACCCACAATCCCCCACATCACCATCAGAAATACACGGCGCGGGCTATCGCGTTTTACAGGTTCTTCCGGCGTCCGCAAATACCGGTAAGTCTGAAAACGCGGATCTAACGTTGGACCGACGTTCAACGTGCTCAGCATGGCGCGGTTCTGGTCGTAATCGAGGTCATATTCCGGCCCGACGGCCTGCAGGTTTTCCAGCCTGGCCTGCAGCATCGGCCTGCCCAATAAAAATAGCTCTGAATCCGGCAACTGATCGGCAGGAACATCCGTTTCGCTGCGTGAAATATTGTGCTGCTGGGCCACCTTCAGCGCCTGCTCCACGCTGTGCGTCCGACGGTTGAAGATGGCCTCGGCCACCTCTTCCTGGCGCTTCACCTGCGCTTTCATTTGCACGGTCCGCGCCGCCCAGGCGCCTTTGAGTTCGTCATTAAGATGGCCTGCCGCCCGCTGGCTGGCGAAAGCCACATACTGACGCAACAGATTATTGGCATCCTGCCCGGTCTCGGCAGTCAGTTTGACGCTGTCGTTAATGCTCTTGGCCGCATCGCCTGGCATAAACTGGATATTGTTAATCAGGTCATCCAGCATCGCCGCATCCGCGCGGGCATTACCCGACTGACGCTGCTTGTAGTAGTCCGTTTGTAGCCAGAAATCGCGCCGGGTATCCCAGGAGGCCAGCTGCATGATGAACTCTTTATACGCTTCATCCATGGCGGAAGGCTGATCGACCGAGGCAAGGTCGGCTTTAATGTCCAGATTGCGTAAGAACTGCTGCTGGGAATAGTACCCCCCCAACATATTGACAGTAGGCCGATCGGTGATCGCCGTGGCGCTCCACTCCTGGCGAGCAAAAAAGGTATATACCAGCACGATGGCGGCGAAGAGTACGGCGCCGCCGACTATCCAGCCTTTTCCTGCCCATAAAGCGCGAAACAGCCCGCGAATATCCAGCTCGTTCTCAACGTTCACTGCTTGTGCTCCCGGTAATGGTTGAGTCATCACATCCCCAGCTTTACTTGGTTAGTTTCGGATTATTGCCGCTGTGTCGCCGAATTCTGCGTCTGATGCGCTTAACCAGGCGCGCCACTTTCCAGGCGCGCTTAATACAGTAGCCATAAAGGAAGAAGGCTACCAAAAAGAGAATTAACATCACCCATTCCGGCACAATGCGGGTGTATTCCGCTGCGACGCCAACCAGCGCCAGCAGGGCGGCGGCCAGGGTAATCAGGACGAACGCCTGACGGGAAGTAAAGCCGGCGCGCATGATCAAATGATGAATATGCTGACGGTCCGGAGAGAAAGGGCTCATGCCTTTGCGCAGGCGGCGATACATAATCGCCACCATGTCCATCAACGGGATAGCGATAATCCACAGCGCGGTAACCGGGCTAATGGGATGTGTTTTACCTTGCGTGGTTTCCAGCAGGATCCAGATAATGGTGAAGCCAATCATCGTGCTGCCGGCGTCACCCATAAAGACTTTATAGCGGCGGCCGAGGGCGCCAAGATTGAGAAGAATATAGGGCAGAATGGCGGCGATCATCGCGAAACACCACATCGCCAGGCTGTACTGACCATCAAACCAGAGGATGATCCCGGTCGCCGCAAAGGAGACCGATGACAGACCGCCGAGCAGGCCGTCGATCCCGTCGACCATGTTAAACGCATTGATGGCGGCCCACACGGCAAACAGCGTCAGGAAGAAGCCGAAAGGCCCCAGCACCAGCTCCCACGAGCCAAAAATAAAGCCGAGACTACTCAGATGCAGATTCCCTGCCATCATCATAATCACGGCGATCGCAGCCTGTATGACTGCGCGAATTTTCACGCTGATATCGAAGCGATCGTCAAGCGCGCCAACCAGCACCAATACCCCCGCGCAGGCCAGATACAGCGAGGCGTGAGGAATATAATAATCGGCGATGGCGAAAGTAAAACAGATGCCTGCATAAACTGAGATACCACCGACCAACGGAATCAACCCCTGATGCCGTTTGCGATAGTTTGGTTTATCCACCAACCCGATCTTTTTTGCCACTTTCCGCGCGACAAAAATAAAGAGGGTCGTGAATAAGAAAATACTGATTAATTCAGTAATAGCAGTGAGTAAATTCACAACGCATGTGCTCTCAGCATAGTTAATCCGGGAAGTATAGCGATGATGCCCCAACTCCAGAAGGGGAAAAGCAGAACATTACAAATTTATTGTATAGATTTTAGTCTGTTAAAGCTGTCTCCGCCTGCTATCCGGCGCCATTATACGACAACTTTCGTCCCGCTTTCTCTGTCTCTGGATCATACAAACCCAAAAATGAAAACGCCACGCAAAGGCGTGGCGTTTTTGGCTTTTTTTACCTTACGAGCGCTTCATCATATCGAAGAAGTCATCATTCGTCTTGGTCATCGCCAGCTTGTTAATGAGGAATTCCATTGCATCGATCTCACCCATCGGATGAATAATTTTGCGCAGGATCCACATTTTCTGCAGCTCTTCCTGAGTGGTGAGCAGTTCTTCTTTACGGGTACCGGAACGGTTGTAATCGATAGCCGGGAAGACGCGTTTTTCGGCAATCTTACGAGAGAGGTGCAGCTCCATGTTACCGGTGCCTTTAAACTCTTCGTAGATCACTTCGTCCATTTTGGAGCCGGTGTCGATCAGCGCCGTGGCGATGATGGTCAGGCTGCCGCCCTCTTCGACGTTACGTGCCGCACCGAAGAAACGCTTCGGACGGTGCAGGGCGTTGGCGTCCACACCACCTGTCAGGACTTTACCAGAAGCCGGTACCACGGTGTTGTAGGCTCGCGCCAGACGAGTAATGGAGTCGAGCAGGATGATAACGTCTTTCTTGTGTTCAACCAGACGTTTTGCTTTCTCGATAACCATCTCGGCAACCTGCACGTGGCGGGATGCCGGCTCGTCAAAGGTGGAAGCAACCACTTCACCTTTCACCAGACGCTGCATCTCGGTCACTTCTTCCGGACGTTCGTCGATCAGCAGCACCATCAGCACGCAGTCCGGGTGGTTGTAAGCGATGCTCTGCGCGATGTTCTGCAGCAGCATCGTTTTACCGGCTTTCGGCGGCGCGACAATCAGACCACGCTGGCCGCGGCCAATCGGGGAGGCCAGATCCAGTACGCGAGCGGTTAAGTCTTCGGTAGAACCGTTACCACGTTCCATACGCAGGCGAGAATTCGCGTGCAGCGGCGTTAAGTTCTCGAACAGGATCTTGTTACGCGCGTTTTCCGGCTTGTCGTAGTTAACTTCGTTAACTTTCAACAGTGCAAAGTAACGCTCACCCTCTTTCGGAGGACGAATCTTACCGGAAATGGTGTCACCAGTGCGAAGGTTGAAACGGCGGATTTGGCTGGGGGATACGTAGATGTCGTCAGGGCCGGCGAGGTAGGAGCTGTCTGCGGAGCGGAGGAATCCAAATCCATCCTGCAGTATCTCCAGTACGCCGTCGCCAAAGATATCTTCGCCACTCTTCGAATGCTGCTTGAGGATGGCAAAAATAATATCCTGCTTACGCATACGAGCCAGGTTTTCCAGCCCCATATTTTCGCCGAGAGTAATCAGCTCAGAAACCGGCGTATTCTTTAATTCGGTAAGATTCATAGTGGTGTGGGTTCTTAAACTCGGGGTAAATCTCGAACTTAATGTTGTGAATGGTATGGCAGGAACATCCATGCCTGTTAGCGGCTTCATCTCGTGTCTGTACGTTGCCTGGTCACAGGAAAGAACGCAGAACTGAAACGACAAGACGGAATGAGTGATAAGCCCGGAATTATTAGCCTCACGCGCATCGTCTGCGGGACGCTTTGGGTAAAACAAGATTCAAACAATAGGTATGTTTAAAACGAAGTCTGTGGATTAACTTAGCACGACTCCTGCCGGGCGTCCAGAGTTCCGCAAAAAATAGGAATCTGGACGCCGGACCAGCAATTCGCTTACGCCAGGTTGGCGTCGAGGAACTCTTTCAGCTGACCCTTGGACAGTGCGCCAACTTTAGTGGCCGCCACTTCGCCGTTTTTGAACAGCAGCAGGGTTGGGATACCGCGAATGCCGTATTTCGGCGCGGTGCCCGGGTTCTGGTCGATGTTCAGCTTAGCTACGGTCAGTTTGCCCTGATACTCTTCAGCGATCTCATCCAGAATCGGGGCGATCATTTTGCACGGACCACACCACTCTGCCCAGAAATCGACGAGGGTCAGCCCGTCAGCCTTGAGTACGTCCGTGTCAAAACTGTCGTCAGTCAGGTGAATAATTTTATCGCTCATATTTAACTCCACAGGAATAAGCCTGGTGTGTTGGTGTCGTAGCCATCAACGACGTGCTGCGGCTACGTTATGCACGCTATTCTTCAGGATACCTCAATTCTCTGGGCTGCCAACTGGCGCAATCCATCATGGACTCGCCTGTTGACGCCAGGGTGCCCGAACGCGAACTGCATGCTGCAGATTTATCGCTCCCGACTCGCTTAGTAGTCTAAGCTATCCTGGATTCGTTCAGTTACCGTAGACGTACCTTGAATAATTTCGTACACCGCCAACGAAAGGTTGACGTTATTTCACCGGATACGCTTTCTTAATGCAATAGTTAGCTGATATTCTACCACACTATGAGCAAAACACATTTAACAGAACAGAAGTTTTCCGACTTCGCCCTGCACCCGGCAGTCATTGAAGCCCTTGAAAAGAAAGGGTTTCATAATTGCACACCCATTCAGGCCCTCGCCCTTCCGCTGACGCTGGAAGGCCGCGATGTCGCCGGGCAGGCGCAAACCGGTACCGGTAAAACGATGGCGTTCCTGACGTCAACGTTTCATTATCTTCTCTCTCACCCGGCTATCGCCGATCGCCAGGTTAACCAACCACGCGCGCTAATTATGGCACCAACGCGTGAACTGGCGGTACAGATCCACGCGGATGCTGAACCGCTGGCGCAGGCCACCGGTCTGAAGCTGGGTCTGGCTTACGGCGGCGACGGCTACGACAAGCAGCTGAAAGTGCTGGAAAGCGGTGTCGATATTCTGATCGGTACCACTGGTCGTCTGATCGATTACGCGAAACAGAACCACATTAACCTCGGCGCCATTCAGGTCGTCGTACTGGACGAAGCCGATCGCATGTACGATCTCGGCTTTATTAAAGATATCCGCTGGCTGTTCCGCCGCATGCCGCCGGCGACGCAGCGCCTGAACATGCTGTTCTCCGCGACTCTTTCTTATCGCGTTCGCGAACTGGCGTTCGAGCAGATGAACAACGCCGAATATGTCGAAGTGGAACCGGAACAGAAAACGGGCCACCGTATTAAAGAAGAGCTGTTCTACCCTTCCAACGAAGAAAAAATGCGCCTGCTGCAGACGCTGCTGGAAGAAGAGTGGCCCGATCGCGCCATCATCTTCGCCAACACCAAGCACCGTTGTGAAGATATCTGGGGTCATCTCGCCGCTGACGGCCATCGTGTAGGTCTGCTGACCGGCGACGTGGCGCAGAAAAAGCGTCTGCGTATTCTCGACGAATTTACTCGTGGCGATCTCGATATTCTGGTCGCAACTGACGTTGCTGCGCGCGGCTTACATATTCCGGCCGTGACCCACGTCTTTAACTACGATCTGCCGGACGACTGCGAAGATTACGTTCACCGCATCGGCCGCACCGGCCGCGCTGGCGCCAGCGGCAACTCTATCAGCCTCGCCTGCGAAGAGTACGCGCTGAACCTGCCGGCAATCGAAACCTATATTGGTCACTCGATCCCGGTCAGTAAGTACAACCCGGACGCGCTGATGACCGACCTGCCTAAGCCGCTGCGTCTGACCCGTGCGCGCCCAGGCAACGGCCCGCGCCGCAACGGTCCACCGCGCAATCGTCGTCGTTCAGGTTAAGAAATCTATGCCATACGCTCAATCATTCAGAATCAGCCAGGGCGACCTTCCTCTGGCAACCCGCTCAGTGATGTGGACCGGGCCTAAACGCTCCGCCAACCAGGGAGCCTTCTGAACGATGAAGAGTATGAGCTCCACCTCGCTGTATGCCGCCATTGATTTGGGTTCCAACAGTTTCCATATGTTGGTAGTGCGCGAGGTGGCGGGCAGCATCCAGACGCTGAGCCGTATTAAGCGTAAGGTTCGTCTGGCCGCCGGTCTGAATAGCGACAACACGCTCTCCGCGGAAGCGATGGAGCGCGGCTGGCAGTGCTTACGCCTGTTTGCCGAACGCCTGCAGGATATTCCGCCGACGCAAATCCGCGTCGTGGCCACCGCCACGCTACGTCTTGCCGTCAATGCAGAGGAGTTTCTGGCGAAAGCGCAAGAGATCCTCGGCACGCCAGTGCAGGTGATCAGCGGCGAAGAAGAAGCGCGCCTGATTTACCAGGGTGTCGCCCACACCACCGGCGGCGCCGATCAGCGTCTGGTGGTCGATATCGGCGGCGCCAGCACCGAGCTGGTGACCGGCACCGGCGCGCAAACGACCTCGCTGTTCAGTCTGTCGATGGGCTGTGTGACCTGGCTTGAACGCTATTTTGCCGACCGTAGCCTGACGAAAGAGAATTTTGATCTCGCCGAAGCGGCCGCGCGCGAGGTGTTATTACCCATCGCCGATGTGCTGCGCTATCACGGATGGAAAGTGTGCGTCGGCGCTTCCGGCACCGTTCAGGCGCTGCAGGAAATTATGATGGCGCAGGGGATGGATGAACGCATCACCCTCGCCAAACTCCAGCAGCTTAAACAGCGCGCCATCCAGTGCGGACGTCTGGAAGAGCTGGAGATCGAAGGCTTAACCCTTGAGCGGGCGCTGGTGTTCCCGAGCGGGCTGGCGATCCTGATCGCTATCTTCAGCGAACTGAATATTCAGTGTATGACCCTGGCAGGCGGCGCGTTACGCGAAGGTCTGGTGTACGGCATGCTGCATCTCTCTGTCGAACAGGACATCCGCAGCCGCACCCTGCGCAATATTCAGCGCCGTTTTATGATCGACACCGAGCAGGCCCAACGCGTCGCCAGTCTGGCCAGCCATCTGCTCAGTCAGCTGGACGGCAGCTGGGAGCTGGACCCGCTGAGCCGCGATTTACTCCTCAGCGCCTGCTCGCTGCATGAAATTGGGCTGAGTGTGGATTTCAAGCGCGCGCCGCAGCACGCGGCTTATCTGGTCAATAACCTCGACCTGCCCGGCTTTACCCCGGCGCAGAAGAAGTTGATTGCCACGCTGCTCCTGAATCAGACCAACGCCATCGACCTGTCTTCGCTTCATCAGCAGAATGCGGTCCCGCCGCGAGTGGCCGAACATCTGTGTCGCCTGCTGCGACTGGCGATCCTGTTTGCCAGCCGGCGGCGCGACGATTTGTTGCCGGCGATTCAGTTGGCCGCTCACGACGACCAGTTAACGCTGACGCTGCCGGAGAACTGGCTGGCTGAACATCCGCTTGGCCGGGAAATGGTCGATCAGGAGTGTCAATGGCAAAGCTACGTCCACTGGACGCTACGGGTCACCAGCGGCGATACGCCAAGATAATATCCAGCCAGGAGGGCGGATGCGGGAAGAACTGGATTTCAAATCGCTACGCTTTTTCTCCGCGCTCTACCGGCTAGGCAATGTCTCCCCGGCGGCTGACGCGCTGAATATCAGCCAACCCACCGGCAGCCTTTTGCTGAAAAAACTACGGGATCATTTTGCTGACCCGTTGTTTGTCCGGGTGGGACAGCGGATGATGCCGACGCCGCGAGCGGACGCGATCGCCCCGACTGTATTTACCCTTCTCCAGCTTGCCGATAACGATTTAGCCGTCAAACCTGAATTTCTTCCCCAGCAGAGCCAGCGTAACTTCACGATCGGAATGACCGATATCAGTCAAATGACGCTGTTGCCTTTGCTGCAAATTGCGCTCCAGCAGCAGGCGGCGGACGGGATCACCTTTACGATACAGAATCTGGATGAGCAGACCCTCAACGCCCTCGAATCCGGGAAATGTGATCTCGCGATCGGCTACCTGACGCAGCTTCCGGATAGCGTCTACCAGCAGCATCTCTTCGATCAATCGTATGTCTGCCTGGCGGCGGAAAATCACCCACGTATTCGAACCCAGCTTCGTGCCGAAGACTGGCGGCAGGAAAAGCATCTGGCGATCCGCGTGGAGGGGACTGCCCACGGCGATATGGATAAGCGGCTTGATGAGCACAGTATGCCCCGGCGGATCGCGCTGACATTACCGAGCTTTTTAGGTACCGGCGAGCTGGTGGCCGAAAGCGATATGATTGCCGTCGTCCCGGAACAGGTAGCGCGGCATATCACCCGCCGCTATCCCTGCCGCAGCTGGCCGCTACCTTTTCCTCTCGCCAGGATCGCCATCCGTCAGGTCTGGCATCAGCGGCTGCACCGCGATCCCGGGCATATCTGGCTACGTTCGCTGATCGCCGCACTTGCCGATCCCGCTCAGCAGAGCGGATCTATTACGATCTAAACCGCGAAATATACCGCTGTATTAGTTTTACTGATAATCCCTATTACGTTTGGTTTATTGCTGGCAATACGAGAAAGCTTTTATTCTCATTGCATCGAGCCATACTGACAAATATCGCAAGGAATATATCATGCGCGGAAAAATCGCTTTAGAAGAACACGTCTCCACTCCTGAAAATAACCGTCTGTGGGATTCAACCGGTGAAGCCGGCCGTAACGGTACAGAATATATGAAAGACGTTGAACGTCGCCTGCTGGATCGCAGTATTCAGCTGGAAGAAATGGCGCAGCGTCATATTGACCACGTCATTCTTTCTCTAACTTCACCTGGCGCGCAATCTATTTTAGATAAAGCCAAAGCGGTCTCTTTTGCTCGTGATACTAACGATTTTATCGTCGAGAATTATGTGAAGCCAAATCCGGATAAATTTAGCGCTTTCGCCACCCTGGCCTTGCAAAACCCGGAAGCCGCGGCGGAAGAGCTGGAGCGCGCCGTGAAGAAACTAGGCATGAAAGGCGCGCTGATCAACGGCTATACCAACGTTAAAGATAGCGAGCATGGCCTGTATCTTGATGACGAATCGATGCTGGTTTTCTGGGATAAGGTCAACGAGCTGAACGTACCGGTGTACCTGCATCCTCGCGAACCGCTGGAAGGGCCTGCGCGCGGCATCTACACCGGTTACGAAAGCCTGATCGGCTCCGCGTGGGGCTTTGCGCAGGAAACGGCAGTGCATGCTATCCGTCTGATGATGAGTGGTTTGTTCGATCGTTATCCTAACCTCAATCTGGTACTGGGCCACCTCGGCGAAGGGCTGGTTCATATGCTGCCGCGCACTCAGCACCGCCTCTATCGTCAGCGTTTCGGCTGCGGTCTGGGTAAAGCGGAAAAACCGTTAATGCACTACCTGCAGAATAACTTCATTGTTACCACCAGCGGCCATTTTAATACCCATTCGCTGAATAATGCCATTGAAGTCATGGGCGCCGATCGTGTGATGTTCTCTGTCGATTATCCGTATGAAGATATTCATCAGGCTTGTGACTGGTTTGATCCGTTAGAACTTGAAGCGGGCCTGAAAGATAAAATTGCCTGGGGCAATGCCAGCCGCGTCTTTAACATTCAATAATATTAAAGACAGACTTCAGGGCCTGAATATTCAGGCCCTGTTTTTATTAGGGAGAATAAATGATGGCAATAGGTATATTTGTCTGTAGCGGCTCGCTTCTCGTCGGTGCGCTGGCCGGCGCCTCGCTGAATCGCTTTATTCCGGAACACTTCAAGAAAACCTTGCCGCTGATTGCCGGTCTGATCTCCATCAGCATGGGCATCCACTTTGTCAATAAATTGCATAATCTGCCACCCATTGCCCTGGCCATTATTGTCGGCACGATTATCGGCGGTCTGCTGAATATTGAAAAATGGATTGAGCGGGCCGGGACAACGCTACGCACGCCCATTGAGCGCATTTTCCCGGCGCAGGCCAGCGCCAGCGTGAGTGCGGAAGATTTTATGAATCAGTTTATCGCCGTGCTGATCCTCTTCTGCGCCAGCGGCACCGGCATCTTCGGTGCTTTAACCGAAGGGATGACCGGCGACCCAACCATTCTACTGACCAAGTCGATACTCGACTTTTTCACTGCCGCGATTTTCGCGTCCACGCTGGGCTACATCATCACTACGATTTTTATTCCTCAGCTGATCATCTTCGTGATTCTGTTCTTCGCCGCCACGTTTATTATGACGTTGATAAACCCATCGATGATTGCTGATTTCACTGCCTGCGGCGGCATCATTATGCTGGCGACCGGTTTTCGGCTTTGTGGTATTCGCCATTTCCCCACCGCCAACATGCTGCCCTCACTGCTGCTGGTAATGCCCTTCTCCGCCGCCTGGCAGCAGTTTGTCGCCTGAGGCGTTAGCCTTTTTTCGCCTTCGCCAGCATCGCTTTAATATTCGCGACGTTGGCCTGGCCTTTATGCATACGTTCTTCCGCAGAGATAACTTTTCGCTCCTGCTCCCATATCAGATCGTCCTGCGGGAGCTCGAGCAGGAAACGGCTTGGCTCCGGGCGCACCAGCTCACCATACTGTCGGCGTTCCTTACAGAGCGTAAAGGTCAGCTCTTTTTGCGCACGGGTGATGCCGACGTAGGCTAACCGGCGCTCTTCATCGACGTTATCTTCATCGATGCTGCTCTGGTGCGGCAGCAATCCCTCTTCCATTCCCACCAGGTAAACATACGGGAACTCCAGCCCTTTTGAGGCATGGAGGGTCATCAGCTGCACCTGATCGAGCTCTTCATCCGATTCGCCGCGCTCCATCATGTCCCGCAGGGTAAAGCGGGTGACCACCTGCGTTAGGGTCATCGGCTCATCGATTTCGCTGCCTTCCAGCATCTCGGTCATCCAGGTAAACAGCTGGTTGACGTTTTTCATTCGCATTTCCGCGGCTTTCGGGCTGGGCGAGGTTTCATACAGCCAGGATTCGTAGTCGATCCCGCGAATCAAATCGCGCACGGCGGCAACGGGCTCGCGTTCGGTCAGCTGCTGAATTTCCCGCAGCCAGTGGGTAAAGCGCGTGAGGGATTCGTAGCCGCGCCCGGTCAGCGTCTGGCTTAACCCCATGTCAAAGCTGGCGGTGAATAAGCCTTTATTGCGGCTCATCGCCCACTCACCCAGCTTTTGCAGCGTCGCCGGGCCGATCTCGCGTTTCGGCGTGTTGACGATACGCAGGAAGGCGCTATCGTCATCCGGGTTGGTCAGCACGCGCAGATAGGCCAGCAGGTCTTTAATTTCCGGACGCGAGAAGAACGACGTGCCGCCGGAGATTTTGTACGGGATGCGGTTCTGCATCAGCATCTTTTCAAAGACCCGCGACTGGTGGTTGCCGCGGTAAAGGATCGCGTAGTCTTTGTAGTTGGTTTTATTAATAAAGTGGTGGGCGATCAGTTCCCCGGCCACGCGCTCCGCTTCATGATCTTCATTGTTGGCGGAGAGTACTTTCAGCTCGGTACCGTAGCCAAGTTCTGAGAACAGCCGCTTTTCAAAGACGTGCGGGTTATTAGCGATCAAAATGTTAGCAGCTTTCAGAATACGCCCGGAGGAGCGGTAGTTCTGTTCAAGCTTGATCACCTGCAGCGCCGGGAAGTCCTGGCTGAGCAGCACCAGGTTCTGCGGCCGCGCGCCACGCCACGAGTAGATCGACTGGTCATCGTCCCCCACCACGGTAAAACGCGCGCGCTGCCCCACCAGTAATTTCACCAGTTCATACTGGCTGGTGTTGGTATCCTGATACTCATCCACCAGCAGGTAACGGATTTTGTTCTGCCAGCGTTCGCGCACCTCTTCATTACGCTGCAGCAGCAGCGTCGGCAACAGGATCAGATCGTCAAAATCGAGGACGTTGCAGGCCTTCATGTGCGCATCGTACAGCCCATAGCAGTGGGCGAAAATGCGGTCCCGTTCGCCTTTCGCGCCAGCCGCCGCCTGCGCCGGGGTTTTCAGATCGTTTTTCCAGTTGGAGATCGTCGAGATCAGCTGCTGCAACACCACTTTGTCATCTTCGATCAACCCTTCGGTGAGCTCTTTCAGCAGCGCGACCTGGTCAGTATCATCGAACAAGGAAAAGTTAGACTTCATTCCCAGCGCGGCGTATTCACGTTTGATGATATCCAGCCCCAGGGTGTGGAAGGTGGAGATCATCAGCCCGCGCGCCTCTTTGCGCCCCAGCGTTTGCCCGACGCGCTCTTTCATTTCGCGCGCGGCCTTGTTGGTGAAGGTGACGGCCGCGATATGGCGCGCCTGATAGCCGCAGCCGCGGATCAGGTGGGCGATTTTATTCGTAATAACGCGGGTCTTACCGGAACCGGCGCCCGCCAGCACCAGGCACGGTCCGGTAACGAATTCGACGGCTTGTTGTTGGCCAGGGTTTAAACGCATGGGAATATTGCTCAATCTTCGAACGGGGTGTGGATTGTAGCAGAAAGCGAGGCCGAGATTTACCGGCTGATGGTAAAGTGTCAGCCACGCAATTCATCCTGAGGATCTGGTAATGGCAAAAAGCGCAGCGGCCCTGCATATTCTGGTTAAAGAAGAGAAACTGGCGCACGAGATCCTCGCCAAACTGGAACGGGGCATCAGCTTCGATCATCTGGCGAAGCGTTACTCAAAGTGTCCGTCCGGACGTCATGGCGGTGATTTAGGCGAATTCCCGCAGGGGACGATGGTCGGCCCGTTTGATCAAGCCGTCTTCAGCTGTCCGCTACTTAAACCCTATGGCCCGGTGAAAACCAAATTCGGCTACCATATCATCAAGGTGCTGTATCGTCGGTAACGCGTGCTACTATGGCGCCCTGATTTATCCCAACTCACTCAAGGCGCAATCATGGCTAAAACCGCGGCAGCACTGCACATCCTGGTAAAAGAAGAGAAACTGGCGCTCGATCTGCTCGAGCAGCTCAAAAACGGCGCCGACTTCGGCAAGCTGGCAAAGAAACACTCCATTTGTCCGTCAGGCAAACGCGGCGGCGATCTGGGTGAGTTCCGCCAGGGCCAGATGGTACCGGCCTTCGATAAAGTGGTCTTCTCCTGCCCGGAACTGGAGCCAACCGGCCCGCTGCATACCCAGTTCGGCTACCACATCATCAAAGTGCTATACCGGAAATAATAAAAAACCCGGGGATCTTAATCTCCGGGTTTCTGCCTGATGGCGCTTCGCTTATCAGGCCGACTAAACAAATCCATTCCTCTATGGATTTCGGCTTGCCGGAAGGCGGCAAGGAAGTACATCCCCAGGAACATAGATTACTATGTGACTGGGGTGTACGTACCGTAGCCAACGCATCGGCAAGTCGAAAGACGACGAGGAATTAGCCGGCTACCGCGATACGTTTCATATCAGTCATATAACCGCGCAGTTTCTTACCTACCTGCTCGATAGCGTGGCTGCGAATTGCTTCGTTCACATCGCGCAGCTGAGCGTTATCTACCGCGCCTTCAGCAATCGCTTTGCCCAGGTCGCCGGTCTGCAGGGTAGTCATAAACTCTTTCAGCAGCGGTACGCAAGCGTAAGAGAACAGGTAGTTACCGTACTCTGCAGTATCAGAGATAACCACGTTCATTTCATACAGACGCTTACGGGCGATAGTGTTCGCGATCAGCGGCAGCTCGTGCAGTGATTCATAGTAAGCGGACTCTTCGATGATGCCGGAATCAACCATGGTTTCGAACGCCAGCTCAACGCCCGCTTTCACCATCGCGATCATCAGCACGCCTTTATCGAAGTACTCCTGCTCGCCGATTTTGCCTTCATACTGCGGGGCGGTTTCGAACGCGGTTTTGCCGGTCTCTTCGCGCCAGGTCAGCAGTTTCTTATCATCGTTCGCCCAGTCTGCCATCATACCGGAGGAGAATTCGCCGGAGATGATGTCGTCCATGTGTTTCTGGAACAGCGGCGCCATGATCTCTTTCAGCTGTTCGGACAGCGCATAAGCGCGCAGTTTCGCCGGGTTAGAGAGGCGATCCATCATCAGGGTAATACCGCCCTGCTTCAGCGCTTCGGTGATGGTTTCCCAGCCGAACTGAATCAGTTTTTCCGCATACGCCGGATCGGTACCTTCCGCCACCAGCTTGTCGAAGCACAGCAGAGAACCCGCCTGCAGCATGCCGCAGAGGATGGTCTGCTCGCCCATCAGGTCAGATTTCACTTCCGCCACGAAGGAGGATTCCAGAACGCCCGCACGATGGCCGCCGGTCGCCGCTGCCCAGGCTTTGGCAATGGCCATGCCTTCGCCTTTCGGATCGTTTTCCGGGTGGACGGCGATAAGCGTCGGCACGCCGAAACCGCGTTTGTACTCTTCACGAACTTCGGTACCCGGGCACTTCGGCGCCACCATCACCACGGTGATGTCTTTGCGGATCTGCTCGCCCACTTCAACGATGTTGAAGCCGTGGGAGTAACCCAGCGCCGCGCCGTCTTTCATCAGCGGCTGTACGGAACGCACAACGTCAGAGTGCTGTTTGTCCGGCGTCAGGTTAACCACCAGGTCGGCCTGCGGGATCAGCTCTTCATAGGTACCGACTTTGAAGCCGTTTTCGGTCGCTTTACGCCAGGAAGCGCGCTTCTCGGCAATCGCTTCTTTACGCAACGCATAGGAGATATCCAGGCCGGAATCACGCATGTTCAGACCCTGGTTCAGGCCCTGCGCGCCACAGCCGACGATGACTACTTTTTTACCCTGAAGATAGCTTGCGCCATCGGCAAATTCATCGCGCCCCATAAAGCGGCATTTGCCCAGCTGTGCCAGCTGCTGGCGCAGATTCAGTGTGTTGAAGTAGTTAGCCATGGTGATACCTCGTGATGTTGTGTTGTCGTGCTTATTGTTCGGTTCGCTTTTGCGAGAATGAACTTACTATATGACAGGAATTTTATTGCGGAAATTGATATATTCACAACGTCACGTTGCAATTTATGAAATACAAAATCGGGGAGTACGCGCCGTGGATTTACGCGATCTGAAAACCTTTCTGCATCTGGCGGAAAGCCGCCATTTTGGCCGCAGCGCGCGGGCCATGCACGTCAGTCCTTCGACCCTTTCGCGGCAAATCCAACGCCTGGAAGAGGACCTCGGCCAGCCGCTGTTCGTGCGTGATAATCGCACGGTGACGCTCACCGAAGCCGGGGAAGAGTTACGCACCTTTGCCCAGCAGACCTTACTGCAGTATCAGCAGCTTCGCCACGCCATCGATCAGCAGGGACCGTCGCTCTCCGGCGAGCTGCATATCTTCTGCTCTGTCACCGCCGCTTATAGCCATCTGCCGCCGATCCTCGACCGCTTCCGCGCCGCGCATCCTTCGGTTGAGATAAAATTATCGACCGGCGATGCCGCTGACGCCATGGAGAAGGTCGTCACCGGCGAAGCCGACCTGGCGATTGCCGGTAAACCAGAGACCCTGCCGGGATCGGTGGCGTTTTCGATGCTGGAGAACCTCGCCGTGGTGTTAATTGCCCCGGCGCTTCCCTGCCCGGTGCGTAACCAGGTGACCGTCGAGCGTCCGGACTGGTCGACAGTGCCGTTTATCATGGCTGACCAGGGGCCGGTACGTCGGCGCATCGAGCTGTGGTTTCGACGCCATAAAATCAGCAACCCGTCGATCTATGCCACCGTCGGGGGACACGAAGCGATGGTGTCGATGGTCGCCCTCGGCTGCGGCGTGGCGCTGCTACCGGAGGTGGTACTGGAAAACAGCCCGGAACCAGTACGCAACCGGGTGATGATTCTGGAGCGCAGCGATGAGCAAACCCCGTTTGAGCTGGGCGTTTGCGCACAAAAAAAGCGGCTGCATGAGCCGCTTATTGATGCTTTCTGGAAAATCCTGCCTAACCACTAGCCCGCGAGGAAAAAGCGGAACGCCGGGTTATGGGTTTCGTCGTGGCACTCATAGCCCAGTTCATTAAGGCGGGTTTCAAAGTCCGGCTCGTGCTCGCCCAGCTCAAAGGCCGCTAACACCCGACCATAGTCGGTGCCATGGCTACGGTAGTGGAACAGCGAAATATTCCAGTGGGTGCCAAGGGTGTGCAGGAACTTCAGCAGCGCCCCCGGCGATTCAGGGAACTCGAAGCTGAACAGCCGCTCCTGCAGCGCTTTGGACGGCCGGCCGCCGACCATATAGCGCACATGGAGCTTGGCCATTTCGTCATCGGAAAGGTCAACGACGCTGTAGCCGCCATCGTTCAGTAACTGGAGGATCTCTTTCCGCTCCTCCAGCCCGCGACTCAGGCGTACCCCGACAAAAATGCAGGCATCTTTAGCATCAGCAAAGCGGTAGTTGAACTCCGTCACCGAGCGCCCGCCCAGCAGCTGGCAAAACTTCAGAAAGCTGCCCTTCTCTTCCGGGATCGTCACCGCCAGCAGCGCTTCGCGCTGTTCCCCGAGCTCGCAGCGCTCAGACACGTAGCGCAGGCCGTGGAAGTTAACGTTGGCCCCGGACAGAATATGAGCCAGTCGCTCGCCGCGAATATTGTGCTGGGCGACATATTTCTTCATCCCCGCCAACGCCAGCGCGCCGGAAGGCTCCGCCACCGCCCGCACATCTTCGAACAGATCTTTCATCGCCGCGCAAATAGCGTCGCTGTCGACAGTGATGATGTCGTCCAGATACTCCTGGCACAAACGGAAGGTTTCATCGCCAATGCGCTTCACCGCCACGCCTTCAGCAAACAAACCGACGCGCGGCAGATCCACCGGATGGCCGGCATCCAGCGCCGCTTTCAGACATGCCGAGTCTTCCGCTTCTACCGCTATCACTTTAATCTGCGGCATCAGCTGCTTGATCAGCACCGCCACGCCTGCCGCCAGACCGCCGCCGCCAACCGGGACGAATACGCGGTCAATGTGGGCATCCTGCTGCAGCAGCTCCAGCGCCAGCGTTCCCTGACCCGCGATCACCATCGGGTGATCAAACGGCGGCACCCAGGTAAAGCCCTGCTGCTGCGCCAGCTCAATCGCTCTCGCCTTCGCTTCGTCAAAGTTGGCGCCATGCAGCAGCACTTCGCCGCCAAAACCGCGAACGGCATCGACTTTGATATCCGCGGTCGCCACCGGCATCACGATCAGCGCCTTAACCCCAAGCCGGGAGGCTGAGAAAGCCACTCCCTGCGCATGGTTGCCTGCCGACGCCGTGATCACCCCATTCGATTTCTGTTCCGCCGTCAGGCTGGACATCATCGCGTAGGCGCCGCGCAGCTTAAAGCTGTGTACCGGCTGGCGATCTTCGCGTTTGACCAGAATAACGTTATCCAGCCGCGAAGAGAGCTTCTCCATTTTTTGCAGCGGCGTTTTCTGCACCGCTTCATAAACTGGCGCGCGCAGCACTGCTCTCAGGTATTCGGCGCCCTCAGGGGCACCGGACAGGGGTTGTGAGTCCGCCATAATTAGCCACCCAGTTTTGATTTATCGCGCACCGCGCCCTTGTCGGCGCTGGTCGCGAGGCTGGCATAAGCGCGCAGTGCAAAGGAGACCTGGCGCTCGCGGTCTTTCGGCGTCCACGCCTGATCGCCACGCGCTTCCTGCGCTTCGCGACGGGCGGCGATTTCGGCATCGCTGAGCTGCAGCTGAATACCGCGGTTCGGAATATCGATAGCAATCATGTCGCCATCTTCGATGATCGCGATGTTGCCGCCGCTCGCCGCTTCCGGCGATACGTGGCCGATGGACAGCCCGGAGGTGCCGCCGGAGAAACGGCCATCGGTGATCAGCGCGCACGCTTTGCCAAGACCCATGGACTTCAGGAAGGTGGTCGGATAGAGCATCTCCTGCATCCCCGGCCCGCCTTTCGGCCCTTCATAGCGAATAACCACGACATCGCCTTCCACGACTTTGCCGCCGAGGATGGCATCAACCGCTTCGTCCTGGCTTTCATAAACTTTCGCCGGGCCGGTAAATTTCAGGATGCTATCGTCCACACCAGCGGTTTTGACGATACAGCCGTTTTCGGCAAAGTTACCGTACAGGACCGCCAGGCCACCGTCTTTACTGTAGGCATGTTCCAGAGAACGGATACATCCTTCGGCGCGATCGTCATCCAGCGTATCCCAGCGGCAATCCTGCGAGAACGCCTGGGTGGTACGGATCCCGGCCGGGCCGGCGCGGAACATTTTTTTCACCGCGTCGTCCTGGGTCACCATTACATCGTACTGTTCCAGGGTCTGCGGCAGCGTCAGGCCAAGGACGTTTTTCACATCGCGGTTGAGTAAACCCGCGCGGTCCAGCTCGCCCAGAATGCCCAGAACGCCACCAGCCCGGTGCACGTCTTCCATATGGTATTTCTGCGTACTCGGCGCCACTTTACACAGCTGCGGGACCTTGCGGGACAGTTTGTCGATATCGCTCATGGTGAAGTCGATTTCGGCTTCCTGCGCCGCCGCCAGCAGGTGCAGTACGGTATTGGTTGAACCGCCCATCGCGATATCGAGGGTCATGGCGTTTTCAAATGCCGCCTTGCTGGCGATATTGCGCGGCAGGGCGGAAGCGTCATCCTGCTCGTAGTAGCGTTTGGTCAGCTCCACGATACGTTTACCGGCGTTCAGGAACAGCTCCTTACGATCGGCGTGGGTCGCCAGCAGCGAGCCGTTACCCGGCTGTGACAGGCCCAGCGCTTCGGTCAGGCAGTTCATGGAGTTCGCGGTGAACATCCCGGAACAGGAACCACAGGTCGGACAAGCGGAACGTTCCACCTGGTTACTCTGTTCGTCGGACACTTTCGGATCCGCCCCCTGGATCATCGCATCCACCAGGTCGAGCTTGATGATTTTATCTGACAGCTTGGTCTTCCCGGCTTCCATTGGGCCACCGGAAACAAAGATCACCGGAATGTTCAGGCGCAGAGAGGCCATCAGCATCCCCGGAGTGATTTTGTCGCAGTTGGAGATACAGACCATGGCATCGGCGCAGTGGGCGTTAACCATGTACTCGACCGAGTCGGCGATCAGCTCGCGGGATGGCAGTGAATAGAGCATACCCCCGTGGCCCATGGCGATCCCATCATCCACCGCGATGGTGTTAAATTCTTTGGCGACACCGCCTGCCGCTTCAATCTGCTCGGCAACCAGTTTGCCGAGATCGCGCAGGTGCACGTGCCCGGGGACAAACTGGGTAAAGGAGTTGACGACGGCGATAATCGGTTTGCCGAAATCGGCATCGGTCATTCCGGTTGCGCGCCACAACGCGCGGGCGCCCGCCATGTTGCGGCCATGTGTGGTGGTGGCGGAACGGTACTTAGGCATGCTCTTTTTACTCCCATCTCTGTTTATTAAATGGGACGGTGCGTGCCGTCCCATTTTTAATTACTTACTTACCGGATCCAACCAGCCCCATTTATCTTCTGTTTCACCGGTGAAGAGGCCAAAGAAGGCTTCCTGAATGCGTTTGGTCACCGGCCCGCGGCGGCCTGCGCCGACCTGGATGCCGTCAACGCTGCGTACCGGGGTGATTTCTGCCGCGGTGCCGGACATGAACACTTCATCCGCGAGGTACAGCGATTCACGGGACAGCACCT
This sequence comes from Klebsiella sp. RC2, assembly GCF_014192815.1. Lineage (NCBI taxonomy): Bacteria > Pseudomonadati > Pseudomonadota > Gammaproteobacteria > Enterobacterales > Enterobacteriaceae > Klebsiella > Klebsiella sp. RC2. The sequence continues at coordinate 80,110 of NZ_JACHYL010000012.1, forward strand.
GCTCGCGCACTTCGATGCCAAGATCTTTCGCCAGTTTGATGATCGCGTCGCGGGTAATGCCCGGCAGCGCGGAAGAGGTGAACGGCGGAGTAAACAGCACGCCATCTTTTACCTCAAACAGATTTTCGCCTGCACCTTCGGAGATATAACCGTTAACATCCAGCGCGATACCTTCCTGATAACCGTGACGACGCGCTTCGCTGCCGACCAGCAGAGAGGAGAGATAGTTGCCGCCCGCTTTCGCTGCGGTTGGGATGGTGTTCGGCGCCGCGCGGTTCCAGGAAGAAACCATCGCATCGATCCCCTGCTCCAGCGCTTCTGCGCCGAGGTAGGCGCCCCACGGGAACGCCGCGATGATAACGTCGGTTTTGTAACCGTCCGGCGGGTTAACGCCCATGCCAACATCGCCAACAAACACCAGCGGACGAATATAAGCGCTGGTCAGTTTATTGGTACGGATAACTTCGCGGCAGGCTTCCATCAGCTCGTCAACGCTCTGAGAAACCGGGAAACGGTAGATTTTGGCTGAATCATGCAGACGCTGCATGTGTTCACGATGGCGGAACACCACTGGCCCTTTGTGAGAATCGTAGCAGCGGATGCCTTCGAATACCGAAGTCCCGTAGTGCAACGCATGGGACATGACGTGCACTTTCGCCTCGCCCCATGGGGTCATCTCGCCATTGAACCAAATGTAATCAGCTTTCTTCGTCGTCATTTTTTTTATTCCTCTGCGCTCAGGCGCGGATTTGTTGTGATGTGGGTTGCTGGATCTCGACGCAGGCGACGTCGACCAGTTTACTTAATTGACTAAACAGTAATTCGACGGGCCGCGGGCTGGCAACGGTCAATTCGATATTTATATTTTGCGCATCCGACGCGGTTTCCATATTCATTGCGCAGATTTGAAAACCACGGTGGCGGACCACGCGCAGCACGCGCTCTAAGGTTTCCGGATTGAAACGCGCCTGCAAAGCGACCTGATGTTGCTTCATGATAATTTCTCCAGCATTTCTGCATTACTGGCGCCGGGCGGCACCAACGGCCAGACATTCTCAAGTTCGTCAATTGAGACATGAAGCAGGTATGGCCCCTGGCTCGAAAGCATGGTGTCGAGTGCCGCTTCAACCTGGTCTTTACGGGTGATGTGTTGGCCAGGAATACCGAAGGCGCTGGCCAGCGTGAGGAAATCAGGGTTATCAGTCAGAGTGGTTTCGCTATAACGTTCCTGGAAAAACAGCTGCTGCCATTGTCGAACCATCCCTAACCGCTGGTTGTCGAGTAACACGATCTTTAACGGTAATTGTTTGCGCTTGACGGTGCCCAGCTCCTGCACGTTCATCATGAAGGAACCGTCACCGGAGATACAGATCACCGTATCGTCCGGGCGCGCCACCTGGGCACCAACGGCGGCTGGCAGGCCAAAGCCCATCGTGCCTAAGCCGCTGGAGGTGATAAAGTTTTCCGGGCGGGTATAGGTCATATGTTGAGCCGACCACATCTGGTGCTGGCCAACGTCGGTTGTCACGACGCTATCCGCCGGCTTACGGTCGGAAAGCTGCTTCAGCAGCAGCGGCGCGTAGATCGCCTCGCCGGGATGATCGTAACGCCAGGCGTGCTCGGTGCGCAGTGCGGCATTATGCTCGCGCCAGGCATCGATAGCTAACGGCTGCTGCAGCGCCGGCAGCAAGCGGTTCAGATCGCCGGTCAGACCGATGTGCGCCTGACGCAGCTTGTTCAGCTCCGCCGGATCGATGTCCATGTGGATCACTTTGGCATGCGGAGCGAAGGTATTGAGCTTACCGGTCACACGATCGTCAAAGCGCGCGCCGACAGCGATCAGCAGATCGCACTCCTGTACCGCCAGGTTGGCCGCCTTAGTGCCGTGCATGCCCAGCATACCGAGATAATACGGATAATCTGCGGCCACCACGCCCAGCCCTTTCAGCGTACAGGTTGCCGGCATTCGGGTTACCGCCAGGAATTCACGCAAAGCCGGTACCGCCTGAGCCATACCCACCCCGCCGCCAACATACAGCATCGGCTTCTGTGACTGAGCCAGCATCTGCAGAGCCTGAGCAACCTCCGCCTGCGGGAACGCCATCTCATCGTCGACGGTAGAGAAATGAGGATCAAGCTCGCCCTGGGCCATCTGAATATCCTTAGGGATATCAACCAGCACCGGGCCCGGACGGCCTGAGTTTGCCACCTGGAAAGCTTCAGCGATAACCCGCGGCAGCTCATCCAGAGACTGCACGAGGAAACTGTGCTTAGTACAGGCCAGTGACAAACCAAGAACGTCTACTTCCTGGAACGCATCCGTGCCGATGAAGGGAGCGGCCACCTGGCCGGTGATAGCGACAATGGGAATGGAATCAAGCAGGGCGTCCGCCAGGCCAGTGATCAGGTTGGTCGCGCCCGGGCCGGACGTCGCTATGCACACCCCGGTTTTCCCGGTTGCTCGCGCATAACCAATAGCCGCCATGGCTGCCCCTTGCTCATGCCGACACAGCAGGTGCTCCACGCCGCCGTCATACAGTGCATCGTAAACCGGCATAATTGCGCCACCCGGATAGCCAAAAACTGTGTCGACTCCCTGTGTCCGCAAAGCATGTACCACCCACTGCGCGCCATTCATAGTTAGTTCCCCGTCATAAATCGGGAGAAACAGAATTTTATGCTAAAAGTCATCATCTGCTCCTCGCTTAGGTTATTTCAGTTATAAAAAAACCCCCGGACCTTTCGGTGCGGGGGTCTTAGTTCGTTAAGGCTTGATTCTTAAGCCTTTCCTCGTCCAAGTGCAGCCCCGCACGGTGGGATAATAATCACCACCACGCTAATCACGACCAGGCTAATCACTCGTAGAAGGGCTGTCATTTTCTGTACTTTCTGGCTTCTTGTTCGAAGGAATACCTAAAGAGGTACCACAGACATCACATAAAACACAAGATTTTTTTATATCCTGGTTTCTGAGCAGCCTAACAGTTTCAGGAAAAATAATTGTTTTATATGAAGAAAATCAGAAATGAAAAAAATTCAGTTTTCTTTCACGCTGTACGCTCAGCGCCCATCTCTGTTTCGGATGCACCACGTTTTTCGATCACGCTTCCATTTTCGGCTAAATGTAACGAGATGGCGTAAAAATAATGGATTTATGCTTCTAACTTCGTGTTATTGCCGCTGCCGTTTCACGGCAGGCTCGTCATAATCCTTCTCTGTCCAGGAGGTTTTATGTCGCTCGCCATCGTTTACACACGCGCGGCGCTCGGTATCGAAGCGCCATTGATTACTATCGAGGTTCATCTCAGCAGCGGTCTGCCTGGCTTGACCATGGTCGGGCTACCGGAGACCACCGTGAAAGAGGCCCGCGACCGGGTACGCAGCGCCTTGATCAACAGCGGCTACGCTTTCCCTGCGAAGAAAATAACCATTAACCTGGCACCCGCGGATCTGCCCAAAGAGGGCGGGCGATATGACCTTCCCATCGCTCTCGCGCTTCTCGTCGCCTCAGAGCAGCTCAACACTACCCGATTGAATCAATATGAGTTTGTGGGCGAACTCGCCCTTACAGGCGGCTTACGCGGCGTTCCAGGGGCGATCCCCAGCGCAATGGAAGCCATCAAAGCCGGCCGGCGCATTGTCGTCTCCTCTGACAATGCGGCTGAGGTGGGTCTGATCGGCGGCAGCGATTGCCTGGTCGCCGACCATCTGCAGCAGGTGTGCGCGTTTCTCGCAGGGCAAGCATCGCTCTCGCCGCCTCTCGCCGACGTGCCCGCCGTTGATGAACGCTGTGAAGATCTACGTGATGTTATCGGCCAACAACAAGGCAAGCGAGCGCTGGAGATTGTGGCGGCCGGTGGCCACAACCTGCTGCTGATTGGCCCGCCCGGTACCGGCAAAACAATGCTTGCCTGCCGGCTCCCCGGTCTTTTGCCGCCATTAAGCAACCAGGAAGCGCTGGAGAGCACGGCCATTCAAAGTCTGGTCAACCTCCAGACTGCGAAGACCCGGTGGCGTCAGAGGCCGTTTCGCGCCCCTCACCATAGCGCCTCGCTGGCAGCGATGGTAGGCGGAGGCTCAATACCTGTCCCCGGCGAGATTTCACTGGCCCATAATGGCGTGCTGTTTCTTGATGAACTGCCAGAGTTTGAACGACGGGTGCTGGACGCGCTGCGTGAACCCATTGAGTCAGGCAAGATCCACATATCGCGATCGCGCGCCAAAATTGACTATCCGGCGCGCTTTCAGCTTATCGCAGCAATGAACCCAAGCCCGACCGGGCATTATCAGGGCAAACATAATCGCGCGTCGCCTGAGCAGACATTGCGCTACCTTGGACGCCTGTCTGGCCCTTTTCTCGACCGCTTCGATCTCTCCTTAGAGATCCCGCTCCCGCCGCCGGGGATACTGAGCCAGGGCATACGAGGTGAAGAATCGAGTGCGACGGTCCGTCAGCGTGTGCTGGCGGCACGTGAACGTCAAATGCTCAGGCAAAATAAGCTGAATGCGCATCTTGAGAATCGTGAAATGAAGAGCTGCTGTCACTTGCGGCAGGAGGATGCGCTTTGGCTGGAACAGACGTTAACGCAGCTGGGGCTTTCTATACGGGCCTGGCAGCGTCTGTTAAAGGTGGCAAGAACCATTGCCGATCTGGCAGAAGCTGAAGAGATTGAACGCCGCCATTTGCAGGAGGCGCTCAGCTATCGGGCAATAGACCGGATGCTAAACCATCTGCAGAAAATGATGGCGTAAAAAAAGGGCTTACGCCCTTTTTTCTTAGTCATCGCTTTCGGTGTAATCGTCAGCGCCTTCCATCTGCGGTTTGCCGCCGGAAAGAGTATGGAAACGCTTCGGCCGCTTAATGCGTGCCATATACTTAATCCATACGCGTTCTGCTTCCGTTACCGGCTCACGTTCACCACGGCACACCGAGACAAATTGTTTTTCATCATCGGTAACAGGTTCGCGTTTACCCAGTTCCAGTTCGTTAAAGGCATAACCATGACGTTCCAGCAGTTGCGCCTCTTTGATGGTGAAATCACCATGACGGGAGAACCCGCGTGGATAATTTTTATTGTCGAAAAAACGATTAGTCGTCGTAAAGCTTTCCGCCATCCTACACGCTCCTGATTCTTTGGCCGAGCTATTTATGGCGCGGAGTATTAGTTACGCTTGACAGAGCGTCAAACAAAACATTTAAATCATGACGACAAATAATTTTGTGGAGAACGGTGTGGATACGGAATTGCTCAAGACTTTCCTGGAAGTGAGCAGAACTCGTCACTTTGGGCGGGCAGCAGAGGCACTTTACCTGACGCAGTCAGCGGTCAGCTTTCGTATTCGTCAGCTGGAGAATCAACTTGGCGTGAACCTGTTCACCCGCCATCGTAATAACATTCGTCTGACGACCGCCGGAGAAAAGCTCCTGCCCTACGCCGAAACGTTGATGAACACCTGGCAGGCCGCGCGCAAGGAGGTCGCTCACTCTTCGCGACATAACGAATTCTCCATCGGGGCCAGCGCGTCGCTGTGGGAATGTCTACTGAACGGCTGGTTGGGGACTCTCTACAAAGATCCCTATAACCTGCAATTCGAGGCGCGGATCGCCCAACGTCAGTCATTAGTTAAACAGTTGCATGAACGCCAGCTCGATCTCCTGATCACAACTGAATCACCGAAGATGGATGAATTAAGCTGCCAGTTGCTGGGTAATTTCACACTGGCGCTCTATTGTGCCGCCCCAGGGAAAAATAAGAATGATTTGAACTACCTGCGTCTGGAATGGGGGCCGGATTTCCAGCAAAACGAAGTGGGGCTGATTGGTAGCGATGATGTGCCACTGTTGACAACGAGCTCCGCAGAACTGGCTTATCAGCAACTCAGTACCTTGAATGGCTGTACCTGGTTACCCGTCAGTTGGGCGCAGCAGAAAAGTGGTCTGCATACGGTGACCGATAGCGTAGCGCTCTCACGTCCTCTGTATGCCATTTGGCTACAAAATAGTGATAAACAAGCGCATATTCGCGAGATCCTGAAAAGCAGCATACTGGAATAAAGATCTGACTCCATGGATGGAGTGCTCAGAAAGCAAGGAAGAGAGAGAGGAATGGAAAAATTACAAGCAAAAAAAATCCTTTGCCTAAGCAAAGGATTATATATGGCAGGGGCGGAGAGACTCGAACTCGCGACACCCGGTTTTGGAGACCGGTGCTCTACCAACTGAGCTACGCCCCTAAATCTTTCTCGCTATTAAGCCCGCTAATATAGCAGGCTTAATTTTAATAAGTGGCGGAACGGACGGGACTCGAACCCGCGACCCCCTGCGTGACAGGCAGGTATTCTAACCGACTGAACTACCGCTCCACCGAATTTC
>NZ_JACHYL010000013.1:0-77913 GCF_014192815.1 Klebsiella sp. RC2
CGGTGAGGGGGGGATTCGAACCCCCGATACGTTGCCGTATACACACTTTCCAGGCGTGCTCCTTCAGCCACTCGGACACCTCACCATATTGTCTTGCTGCTCACCTTGGGTGGGCAACGGGGCGCTACTATAGGGAGTTGCGTTAAAACGGTCAAGCATATTTTCTTCTTTCTCTACCGTTCGCTCACGCAATGAACAATGCCCCGCTGCGGTACAGCGGGGCGGGGTTTTAGCGCTGAGAATCCAGCTGTTCGTTATTCTTCACCACGTCCTGCGCTTTGCTGTAGCTTTCGATCAGCAATTGGTAGGCCGGGAAGACTTTGGTGTACACCTCCGCCCATTCTGCGGCGTCCGGGCGATTCCAGGTGCGCTGCAGCTCAGAGGCGACGGCGGCGGTATCCATCGGCACTACGCCAGCCTGTACCACGCGAGCCAGGGTGATTTCCTGCGCCATTTTGCTGTAGGTGCCGGAAGCGTCAATCACGGCAAACACTTTATACCCATCGGCGACGGCGGCAATCGCCGGGAAAGCCATGCAGACGCTGGTGATGGTCCCGGCGATAATCAGCGTCTTACGACCGGTCGCTTTCACCGCGGCGACGAATTCCGGGTTATCCCAGGCGTTAATCTCACCTTTACGGGCGATGTATTTCGCATGCGGCGCGTTTTCATGAATCTCCGGGATCAGCGGACCGTTCGGCCCCTGCGGCACGGAGGCGGTGGTGATCACCGGGATCCCGGCAAGCGACGCCATCTTGGCCAGCGCGGCGGCGCGAGCGCGCAGCTCTGGCATCGGCATATCGCCGACGGTCTGGAACAGGCCGCTCTGGTGGTCAATCAACAGCATGGCGGTATCGTTAACATCAATCACCGGACGAGCACCGTTAAAGTTAGCGGGAGTAGACATAGTATTCACCTCAATCAGTTAGATTTGGCCAAAACGGCCGCTGTTAAAATCGCGAACGGCTTCTGCGATCTGCGTTTTGTTATTCATGACAAAGGGGCCATAGCCCACAATCGGCTCCTGCAGCGGTTCGCCGGCCATCAGCAGAACTTTTGCCTGGGCGGTCGCCTCCAGATGCAGGGCGTCTCCTGTCTGGCTCAGGACGGCGAGCTGACCTTCGCGGGCGGACTCGGAACCGTTGATGATCACTTCCCCTTCCAGCACCACCAGCGCGGTACTCCAGCCTTCCGGCTGGCGCAGCGTGAGGTCGCGCCCCTGATTCAGCTGCAGATCCCACACGTTAAGTGGTGAGAAGGTATGGGCCGGGCCGCTGACGTCGTCATACTGGCCGGCAATAACCCGAACCTGTCCGGCGCCATTCGCCAGCGCGACGGTGGGGATCGTCCCGGCGGTAATGCTCTGATAGCCGGGGGCCGTCATTTTGTCTTTGGCGGGCAGGTTGACCCACAGCTGGATCATCTTCAGCTCGCCGCCGCTGCGGGTGAAGGCCTCCGAGTGGAACTCTTCGTGCAGGATCCCGGCGCCCGCCGTCATCCACTGCACGTCGCCCGGGCCAATCACCCCGCCGCGTCCGGTGGAGTCACGATGCTCTACTTCACCGGCGTAGACGATGGTGACGGTTTCGAATCCGCGATGCGGATGCTCACCGACGCCGCGTTTATCGCTGCCCGCCGGGAAGGTGTACGGCCCGGCATAGTCGAGCAGTAAGAAGGGGCTCAGCTGCTGGCCGTGCGTCTGATAAGAAAACATCGAACGAACCGGGAAGCCGTCGCCTACCCAATGCTGCGCAGGCGCGGTGTAGACTCCTGTAATCTGTTTCATGGCTTTCTCCTGTGTATCGGTATCTGATGTGAATAAGCTTATATCCGGGACGACGTATGCGGTAGTGAGCAAAAATGACCTATACTGTTCCAAAAATGGAACAATGGAGGAAGGATGCAGGATCTCAATGACTTCGCCTGGTTTGTCCAGGTGGTAGACCATGGCGGTTTCGCCGCGGCGGGGCGAGCGCTTGACCAGCCGAAATCCAAGCTCAGCCGCCGCATTGCGCAACTCGAGGAGCGGCTGGGCGTGCGTTTGATCCAGCGAACCACCCGTCAGTTCGCGGTCACCGAGGTCGGGCAGACCTTCTATCAGCATTGCAAAGCGATGCTGATAGAGGCCGAGGCGGCGCAGCAGGCGGTCGAGACGCTGCGCGCCGAGCCGCGCGGTAGCGTCAGGATCACCTGTCCGGTCACCTTGCTGCATGTCCATATTGGACCGATGCTGGCGCGATTTATGGCGCGCTATCCCGGGGTAACGCTGCATCTTGAGGCGACCAACCGCCGGGTGGATGTGGTCGGGGAGGGGATTGATGTGGCGATCCGCGTCCGTCCCCGGCCCATCGAGGATAGCGATCTGGTGATGCGCGTGCTGGCGGACCGCGGGCACCGGCTGGTGGCCAGTCCTGATCTCATTTCCCGGCTCGGACGCCCGCAGGCGCCTTCCGAGCTGAGCACCTGGCCGGGACTCAGCCTGGGGGCGAACAAGCATCAGCATAAATGGCAGCTTACCGGGCCCGGGGGGGCAAGGGCGGAGGTGTATTTCACGCCGCGAATGGTGACCACCGATATGCTGGCGCTGCGCGAGGCGGCGATGGCCGGCGTCGGCGTGGTGCAGCTTCCTTTATTAATGGTGCGCGATCAGCTGGCGTCAGGGGAATTAGAGGTGGTACTGGATGAGTGGCAGCCGCGGCGGGAAGTGATCCATGCAGTATTTGCCTCGCGGCGCGGGCTGCTGCCCTCCGTCAGGGCGCTGGTGGACTACCTCAGCGAAGAGTATCAGCGGATGGAGGAGGATTGATGGGTAGGCAGAGGTTTTTTGTCGGAACTCATATGTGAAAAGCGTCCGTACGTTTTCACGCACTCTTCGCAATCGCGTAGGGGCGTGAAAGATTGCTCACTGTGTGAGTCGTTTGCCGCTTGAGAGCGTTGGCTGTTATAAGCAACCTCTGGTTTTTTCGATACATCGTTTTACTATGACCGTCTGGTATTATTTAAGCAATTTTGCCATAACGTCAAAAAACATTGGCAGATCATCCTTGAATGAGAAGGTCGTGTTTATTGCCTGACGAGCGATTAAACCGTCAATAAGGGCAAAAATAATGATCGTGATTTCTTCAAGGTTAATATCACGGCGAAACTCTCCGGCAGCGATACCCTCCTGGATGAGCCGCGCGAAGCTTTTCCGCATGATGTCATCACTGGAGATATACGTTTTTCGCAGTTCTGGATTACGCGCAGACTCAGCCATGATTTCAACCCAAAGTTGATGCGTGATAGGGTAACCGATCTCGCTAATACAGGACGTGACTTGTGCACAAAGGCGATCAAAATAAGAGCCTGCATAGGTCGCATTATGGGCAGTCAGCGCGGAGTTCTGTTCTTCCAGTACAATAGCCTTAACAAGCTCATCCTTACTTTTGAAATACGTATACATTGCTCCTTGACTAATTCCTGCCCGGGTAGAGATTTCACGTACGCTTGTCGCACTAAAGCCTTTTTCCGCAAAGCAGGCAGCAGCAGCCGTAATCAACTTATGGTAGGTTTCGGTTTTTTTTAACATATCGGCATCTTGGTAAATTCGGTGTCCAGACTTTAACGCGCTTTTATGCAAGGAGCCAGAGCTAAACTCTGTCGTCTGGCTCCTGGATTTCGTCTTACTTTAGAAGGGGTAATTCACTGAGCATGTGCTTGAGATTCAGCATGTCCCAGGGCAAATGTTCAGCGATTGTCAGGCCAACGGGGACTGCTTTTGTCGTCGCTGCCGCTATCAGATTGAGTACATCCTCAATCGTCAGTTTGCCTTCAGCAACGTCGCCAAAATCGTGTTTTCCGCGCCCCGGTTTTGCAAAAAGAATGGAGCGGAACAGAGATGGGTCGAGTACGTCCAGATCGATATGGATCGCCAGATACGCAATCTTTTCTTTCGCTATCCACTCCAGGACTTCATCTGCACCGCTTTTAACCTGTTCAGGTGCTAGCGTCGTAATGTTATGGCGAGTGAGGTATTCAGCTTCATAAGGAAGTGGCGCGTGGATACCGGCAATCATTATTTTTGACGGATTAAGTTTGGTTTTTACATGGGCAACTAAATCGTTATCACCCGTACCCATTAGCGCACCAAGCACATGGGCATGCGCGTTTGGATATTGTTCAGCCGTCTGCACGTCAGGATGCGAGTCAATCCAGAGCACACCGAGTTTGTCTCCGAACTTATCGAGCAGGTGGGCGAAAGGCGCCAGCGAAACCAGGCAGTCTCCGCCTAAAATGACAATGCTATTGGGATCATGTTTTTCAATCAGTGCGGCAGCATTATTGAGTTGCCTGATGAGGGATGGCTTAGCCGTGATGCCATTAATCCCTGGCAATGGCTCTGTTGTTGGTAACTCAACAGGAACGATCTCAACGGGCCCTTTTGCTTCAGGAGAGAGAAACGAGAGGAGCTGCGAGCCAAGATAGTAGGGAGGATTGTTACCGCCTTGCCATTGAGGAAATATAAGTCGCAGTGTTTTGCTAGTCATTGGTACCTTCTGTGTTGTCATGCGCTAAAATGAATGAACGTTCATTCATTTCTACATTGAATTACGGTCGATACGCAAGTAACAAAGCACTTTTCGTTAATGCATAACGTACACCATCCGGAGCGATATGATTTTCGTTATGCCGGGTGGCTCAAAGCGGAAGAGGGGATAGTGTTGGCGAACATCTTCGCTGCGCTGTTAATCGTGTGAAGCAGAGTCTGGCTTTGACAATACTGCGTAATGTCTGTTGCCAGTTGTCGAACCCCGGTCGGGGGTTCTCATCCCCCCGGCGGGTGCCACAGACGAAAAAAAGCCCGTACTTGCGTACGAGCTCTTCTTAAAATATGGCGGTGAGGGGGGGATTGACTCGCTTCGCTCGCCCCTGCGGGGCAGCCCGCTCGCGGGCTCGCGGTCTGTCCAACTGGCTGCGCCAGTTGTCGAACCCCGGTCGGGGGTTCTCATCCCCCTGGTGAGTGCCACATGCGAAAAAAAGCCCGTACTTGCGTACGAGCTCTTCTTAAAATATGGCGGTGAGGGGGGGATTCGAACCCCCGATACGTTGCCGTATACACACTTTCCAGGCGTGCTCCTTCAGCCACTCGGACACCTCACCATATTGTCTTTCCCGTTGTTGTCGGGAACGGGCGCTAATGTAGGGAAATACGTATCGCCCGTCAATCAACTTTTTGCAAAAAAAGCGCGTTTAGACAAACTTCGAGCAACTTGCTCCTTAAACGTGCGAAATCCGTTTTTTTTGTCGCCAGTGCCTTTTCCCTTTTCGCTCGGGGGAAATTTGTTATGCTGGCAAACCAATAGAAAACAATGAGTAAAATAAGACGCCAGCGTCAATCGGCCAAAGGCGTCTGCTATCAGGAGCCCCTATGGAGATTATTTTTTACCATCAGACCTTTGATACCCCATTCTGGATCCGTGAGCTGGAAAAACAGTTACCCGGGGCGCGGGTGCGCGAGTGGAAAGCGGGTGACAACCAGCCGGCGGACTATGCCCTGGTCTGGCATCCGCCGGTAGAGATGCTGCAGGGCCGGGCGCTGAAGGCCGTGTTTGCCCTCGGGGCGGGGGTAGATTCTATTCTCAGCAAGTTGCGTGACCATCCGGATATGCTGCCGCTGTCGATCCCGCTGTTTCGCCTCGAAGATACCGGTATGGGACGGCAGATGCAGGAGTATGCCGTGAGCCAGGTGCTGCACTGGTTCCGCCGCTTTGATGACTATCAGGCGCTGAAGCTGGCTTCCCGCTGGCAGCCGCTGCCCGAGTATCGCGCCGACGAATTCACTGTCGGGATTATGGGAGCCGGCGTGTTGGGGGCGAAGGTTGCGGAAAGTCTGCAACCCTGGGGGTTCCCGCTTCGCGTCTGGAGCCGTAGCCGCAAATCCTGGCCACAGGTACAGAGCTTCGCCGGTCAGGCCGAACTGGGCGAATTCCTGCAGGGCACTCGCGTGCTGATCAACCTGCTGCCGAATACCGCCGAAACCGCCGGTATTATTAACCAAACGCTGCTGGCGCAGTTGCCGGATGAGAGCTATGTCCTCAACCTTGCTCGCGGCGTGCATGTCGTTGAAGAGGATCTGCTGGCGGCGCTGAACAGCGGTAAGCTCAAAGGGGCGATGCTCGATGTCTTCAGTCGCGAACCGCTGCCGCAGGAGAGCCCGCTATGGGCACATCCGCGGGTGGCCATGACCCCCCATGTGGCGGCAGTGACCCGTCCAATGGAAGCTATCACCTACATTGCGGAGACCATTAGCCGGCTTGAGCGAGGGGAACCGGTAAGCGGTCAGGTTGACCGCCAGCGCGGTTATTAAGACGAGAGAACCCCGCCACGGCGGGGTTTTTGCTAATCAATAGCCCGGTTTCCTGCTATTCTTGCGGCAAACAGAAGAGGAGAATGTGATGTATCCCGTTGACCTGCACATGCATACCGTCGCCAGCACCCACGCCTACAGCACCCTGCACGATTATATTGCGGAAGCAAAGCGTAAAGGGATCAAACTCTTCGCCATCACCGACCATGGCCCGGATATGGCGGATGCCCCGCACTACTGGCACTTCGTTAATATGCGCATCTGGCCTCGCCTGGTAGACGGGGTGGGGATCCTGCGCGGTATTGAGTCGAATATTAAAAATATCGAAGGTGAGATCGACTGCTCCGGGCCGATGTTAACCTCGCTTGATCTGATCATTGCCGGATTCCATGAGCCGGTGTTCCCGCCGCAGGATCGAGACACCCATACGCAGGCGATGATTGCCGCGATGGCCAGCGGTAAGGTGCATATGATTAGCCATCCGGGTAATCCGAAATTCCCGGTGGATATCCCGGCTATTGCCGAAGCGGCGGCCCGCTATCAGGTGGCGCTGGAGATTAATAACTCCTCTTTTATTTCATCGCGCGTGGGCAGTGAAGATAACTGTCGAGCTATCGCTGCGGCGGTGCGTGATGCCGGGGGATGGGTGGCGCTGGGCTCGGACTCTCACACTGCCTTTACCCTCGGGGAATTTACCGAATGCCGCAAGATCCTTGATGCGGTCGATTTCCCGGAGGAGAGGATCCTCAACGTTTCTCCGCGTCGCCTGCTCAACTTCCTCGAGTCGCGGGGCATGCCGGCGATCCCGGAATTTGCTGACCTTTAATTTGTATAACTGGAATAACTGAATGAACGAGTTTTCAATCCTCTGCCGCGTGCTGGGTTCGCTGTATTACCGTCAACCGCAGGACCCGCTGCTGGTGCCGCTGTTTACCCTGATCCGTGAGGGCAAACTGGCTGCCAGCTGGCCGCTTGAGCAGGATGAACTGCTGGCGCGTCTGCAGAAAAGCTGTGAGATGCAGTCCCTGGCGACGGACTATAATGCGCTGTTCGTCGGTGAAGCCTGCAGCGTGCCGCCGTACCGTAGCGCGTGGGTGGAGGGTTCCTCGGAAGCAGAAGTACGGGCTTTTATGAGCGAACACGGTATCCCGACAGGGGAAGGTCCGGCGGATCATCTCGGATCGCTGCTGTTGGCCGCCTCCTGGCTGGAGGATCATGCTACAGAAGACCAGAGCGAGACGCTGGAGCTTCTGTTTGCTGACTATATCCTGCCATGGTGCGGGACGATGCTGGGCAAAGTCGAAGCCCATGCGCACACGCCATTCTGGCGCACCATGGCGCCATTGACCCGCGACGCCATCGCCGCGATGTGGGACGAGCTTCAGGAAGAAGATGAGCAATAATATGTGATGTTAATCACTATTTGAATGCAACTGAAATTAGGTTCATTCATATACTGTGTTTTAGATCTCATTCTTCCGGCGCGTATCTGCTAGGATACGCGCCATGAACATACTCTTCGCAATCGCATTAACGACGGGCATTCTCTCCGGAATTTGGGGATGGGTGGCGGTCGCTCTCGGCCTGCTGAGCTGGGCCGGTTTCCTCGGCTGTACGGCCTATTTCGCCTGCCCGCAGGGCGGTCTGAAAGGTCTGGCCATCTCCTCGTGCACGGTAATGAGCGGCGTGGTCTGGGCATTAGTGATTATCCACGGTAGCGCACTGGCCCCGCAGCTGCAGATCCTCAGCTATATGATGACCGGTATCGTCGCCTTCCTGATGTGCATTCAGGCGCGACAGACATTGCTGTCGTTTGTACCGGGCACCTTTATCGGCGCCTGCGCGACTTTTGCGGCAGACGGCGACTGGCGCCTGGTGGTGCCCTCCCTGGCGTTGGGTCTGGTTTTTGGCTATGCCATGAAGAATAGTGGCCTGTGGCTGGCGGCCCGCGCGGGCAAACATAAATTGTTCGCTAATGACAACGCCTGACTGGCGAAACAGCAGACTCAACAGGACCCTTAGGGTCCTGTTTTTTTTAGCTTCCCGTCGCCAGGGCTGAGGGATAATCTTGCTCCCGGGGGCGGGAATGCCCTAGTATCGGCAGAAAGCCGTATCCACGCGCTATGCCGACAGGAGGAGAAATGGCTGTTCAACCTGAGGTAATTCTCGGCGATATTACGACGCTTGAAGTCGATGTGATTGTTAATGCGGCAAACCCCTCGCTGCTGGGCGGCGGCGGGGTAGATGGCGCGATCCACCGGGCGGCCGGCCCGGCGCTGCTGGCGGCTTGCAAACAGGTATTGCAGCAGCAGGGCGAATGTCCTCCCGGTCACGCGGTGATCACTATTGCGGGCGATCTTCCCGCCAGCGCGGTGATCCACACCGTGGGCCCGGTCTGGCACGGCGGCGACCGCATGGAAGCGCAAACCCTGGCGGATGCTTACAAAAACAGTCTGCAGCTGGCCGCGGCAAACAACTATCGCTCCATTGCGTTTCCGGCGATCAGCACCGGCGTGTATGGCTATCCAAAAGAGGAAGCGGCGGAGATCGCCGTGCGCACCGTCACCGCGTTTCTCACTCGCTATAACCCCCTTGAGCGCGTCCTGTTCGTCTGTTTTGATGAGGAAACGGCGGCTATCTATCGCCGCCTGCTGGCGTCATACCCCTGATCCAGCAGAATAGGCTATGATAACCGCCGGTATTGACGGGAAAGATGGATAGCAGGAGGGAGCAGGGTGTCAGAAGGAAAAGTACAGCAGAAGCAGCAGGCGCGCCGCGCAGAGATCGTTGCCGCTGCGCAAAGGTGTTTTGCTGAAAAGGGGCTGCATGGCGCTTCCGTTGCCGATATTGCCCGCGAGGCGGGCCTGAGCGTTGGTCAGCTGTATCGTATTTTTGCCAGCAAAGAGGCGATCATCGAAGCGATTGTCAGCGAAATCGTCCACGCCAGGGTCGGGGAGATGATCGATGAGAACCACAATCTGGCGCGCAAAGCGGCGGTGCTGGCCGGCAGGATCCCGACGTCGGCAGCCACCAAAAGCGACAATTATCTGCTGATGGAGATCAACGCCGAAGCCTCGCGTAACCCACGCTTGCGCGAGATCCTGGTGCAGGCCGATCGGCGTTTGAAAGAGGAAGGAGGGCGTCTGTCGCAGCGCTACCATCCCGGGCTCAGCGATGCGCGACGCAATGCCGCATCAGAGCTCATCGCCGTTCTGACCGAGGGGGCCGCCTATCGCTGTGAGCTCTGCGCCTCGACCCCGGTCGATAAGGCAGATTTAGAAGCTCTGTATAATATGATTTTCGACCGGCTTT
This sequence comes from Klebsiella sp. RC2, assembly GCF_014192815.1. Taxonomy (NCBI): domain Bacteria; kingdom Pseudomonadati; phylum Pseudomonadota; class Gammaproteobacteria; order Enterobacterales; family Enterobacteriaceae; genus Klebsiella; species Klebsiella sp. RC2. The sequence continues at coordinate 9,659 of NZ_JACHYL010000013.1, forward strand.
TTGACGAGCAGGCGTAATGCGACACGCCTGGCGTGCCGCACCCGCGGCAAATTAGCTGGCCGAAGCCGGGGTTTTGGCCGGTTTGTTCATCGGTTTACCGGAGAACAGGAAACGCAGCAGCGGAATGCGCAGATGAATTTCATACAGGATCAGCGCGATACCCACCACAAAAACCAGCCCGACAATAAAGCCTAAGGTATTGGACTTGATGGCCGGGGTGATCCACGCCCCGTACAGTAGCGTCAGCGGGTGGTGCACCAGGTAAATAAACAGCGAGGCATTGACGAAATAGGTCACGCGCGCTGACTGGAAGTTTAGCAGTCGATGGCCGAGCGAAAAGACCACATTGACCATCCACAGCCCCAACACCATAGTAATCACCGATTCGGTTTCATACATCCAGCCGTCGCCGGACCCATACTGCTGATTCAGTCGATAGGCGATAAACCCGAGCAGCGCTGCGGCGCAGCACCACGGCGACGGAGTGGTGAACATGGTCTTTAAGCGTGGGTTAATAAAGGTCTGCGCGCCCAGCACAAAGAAGGGCAGATAGAACAGCGTCTGCATCACCACAAAGTTAAACAGACCATTGCTCAGCAGGGGCGGATAGAGCAGGAACAAGGACCGGCGGATCAGCGCATAAAAGACCCCCAGCGCGAGGAAAATCATCGTCAGCTGGCCCATGGTGACAGTGTCACTGAAGGCGAGGCCGTGGCCAGCCGGACGGCGCGTCAGCCATTTAAACAGCACCACCCCCAGCGAGGTCAGCACCACCAGAACCAGTAAAAACCACAGGTGGGAAATGAGCTCCCAGGCCAGGGTATTAAATTTGTCGTACATCGAAAGGGTATGCCAGTTTTCCGCCTTGCCGTTGACGTATTGCAGCATAATAAATTGCGGCAGCGTCAGCAGTGGGATGGCGGTCAGCATCGGAATACCGACCCGTTCAACGCGCACTTTCCACCATTTTTTCAGCGGGTAGCGCAGGAACAGCATGTAGGAGAAATAGCCGGAGATGACGAAAAAGACCTGCATGCGAAAGGCATGGATGAAGTCATTAAACAGCGTCAACCACCACGAGGGTTCGGCGCTGTTGACATGCCAGCTGTGGCTGGAATAAATCAGCGAAATGTGGAAAGGGATCCCCAGCAGCATCAACCAGGCGCGGATGCTGTCGAAGAAATATTCACGCTGTACCGGAGTATTATTCATACGATTCACGACAATCTCAGATAATTCGTCTTATCACTCAAGGTGATAACGCTTACATTATCAGCAACCCTACATGAACTCGGGGTATCTGTCTCCAGGATAAGCACTCAAAGTGCAAACGGGACAGCGAACTGTTTATTCCCTGTGCCGCCAGGCTGAACAAAGCAGGGATTATGTTGTCGGATTGCCTGAGTTTCCATTAAAATAGATCGGATCGATTTAAGCACACAAAGGGGGAAGTGCTTACTTATATGAAACATAAACCACAGATGATGAAAATGCGTTGGTTAAGCGCAGCCGTAATGTTGTCCCTGTGTACTTCATCTGCATGGGCGTTTAGCATTGATGACGTTGCAAAAGAGGCCAAAACGTTAGCCGGGAAAGGCTATGAAGCGCCGAAGAGTAACCTGCCCTCCGCTTTCCGCGACATGAAATACGCGGACTACCAGCAAATTCAGTTTAATCACGATAAAGCTTACTGGAATAACCAGAAAACCCCATTCAAGCTTGAATTTTACCATCAGGGGATGTACTTCGACACGCCGGTCACCATCAATGAAGTGACGGCGACCAGCGTGCGCAAAATTAAATATAGTCCGGACTATTTCAACTTTGGTAACGTCCAGCACGATAAAGACACGGTGAAAGACCTCGGTTTCGCCGGCTTCAAAGTACTGTATCCGATCAACAGCAAAGATAAGAACGATGAAATCGTCAGCATGCTCGGTGCCAGCTACTTCCGCGTGCTGGGTCAGGGTCAGGTTTACGGTCTGTCCGCGCGTGGTCTGGCTATCGATACCGCGCTGCCGTCCGGCGAAGAGTTCCCGCGTTTTCGTGAGTTCTGGATCGAACGTCCAAAAGCCACTGACAAGCGTCTGACTATCTATGCGCTGCTGGATTCCCCACGGGCAACCGGCGCCTATCGCTTTGTCATCATGCCGGGACGCGACACCGTCGTGGACGTCCAGTCCAAAGTTTACCTGCGTGACAAAGTCGGCAAACTGGGTGTGGCGCCGCTGACCAGCATGTTCCTGTTCGGTTCCAACCAGCCTTCTCCGACGCTCAACTATCGTCCGGCGCTGCACGACTCCAATGGTCTGTCTATCCTGGCCGGTAACGGCGAGTGGATCTGGCGTCCGCTGAACAATCCGAAACACCTGGCTGTCAGCAGCTATGCGATGGAAAACCCGCAAGGGTTCGGCCTGCTGCAGCGCGGCCGTCAGTTCTCGCGCTTCGAGGATCTCGACGATCGTTATGACCTGCGTCCAAGCGCCTGGATCACCCCGAAAGGGGACTGGGGCAAAGGGAAAATCGAGCTGGTTGAAATTCCGACCAACGATGAAACGAACGATAACATCGTGACTTACTGGACGCCGGATCAGCTGCCGGAGCCGGGCAAGGAGATGAACTTCAAATACACCATCACCTTCAGCCGCGATGAAGACAAGCTGCATGCGCCAGATAACGCTTACGTTATGCAGACCCGCCGCTCTACCGGCGACGTGAAGCAGTCGAACCTGATCCGTCAGCCGGACGGTACGGTTGCCTTCATTGTCGACTTCACCGGCGCCGATATGAAGAAACTGCCAGCGGATACCCCGGTCGCTGCTCAGGCGAGCACCGGCGATAACGCGGAAATCGTTGAAAATACCGTGCGTTACAATCCAGTGACCAAAGGCTGGCGGATGATCCTGCGTTTGAAGGTCAAAGATCCGAAGAAAACGACGGAAATGCGTGCCGCACTGGTTAACGGTGATGACACGTTGAGCGAAACCTGGAGCTATCAGCTGCCTGCCAATGAATAAGATAACGAAGTACATTGACGCATTGCCGCTGTCGGACGCCGAAAAATCGGCGCTGCCGGACACCAGCCTGCAGGCCGTTCATCAGGCCCTGGATGACGAACATCAGACCTTCGCTCGCGAAGACGACTCTCCGCTGGGGTCGGTGAAGGCGCGTCTGGCGCACAGCTGGCCGGATTCGCTTTCTGGCGATCAACTGGTGAAGGATGACGAAGGTCGTACCCAGCTGCATGCTATGCCGAAAGCCAGGCGTTCCTCGATGATCCCGGACCCGTGGCGGACTAACCCGGTCGGCCGCTTCTGGGATCGTCTGCGCGGCCGCGATGTCACGCCGCGCTATCTCTCCCGCCTGACGCAAGAAGAGCGCGAGAGTGAGCAAAAATGGCGTACCGTCGGCACCATTCGTCGCTACATCCTGCTGCTGCTGACGCTGTCGCAGACCGTGGTGGCCACCTGGTATATGAAAACCATTCTGCCTTATCAGGGCTGGGCGCTGATCAACCCGGCCGACATGGTGGGGCAGAACCTGTGGATCTCGTTCATGCAGCTGCTGCCGTACGTGTTGCAGAGCGGCATTCTGATCCTCTTCGCGGTGCTGTTCTGCTGGGTTTCCGCCGGCTTCTGGACTGCGTTAATGGGCTTTCTGCAGCTGTTGATTGGCCGCGACAAGTACAGTATTTCCGCCTCGACGGTTGGTGACGAACCGTTGAACCCGGCGCACCGTACGGCGCTTATTATGCCGATCTGTAACGAAGACGTTGACCGCGTTTTCGCCGGGTTGCGGGCGACCTGGGAGTCGGTGAAAGCGACCGGTAACGCCGCTCATTTCGACGTCTATATTCTCAGCGACAGCTATAACCCCGATATCTGTGTGGCTGAGCAAAAGGCGTGGATGGAGCTGATTGCCGAAGTGCAGGGCGAAGGGCAGATTTTCTATCGTCGTCGCCGTCGTCGCGTGAAGCGTAAGAGCGGCAACATCGATGATTTCTGCCGCCGCTGGGGCAGCCAGTACAGCTATATGGTGGTGCTGGACGCAGACTCGGTGATGACCGGCGAGTGTCTGAGCAGCCTGGTGCGCCTGATGGAAGCGAACCCGAACGCCGGGATCATCCAGTCATCCCCGCGCGCTTCGGGCATGGACACGCTGTATGCGCGTTGCCAGCAGTTTGCCACCCGGGTGTACGGTCCGCTGTTTACGGCCGGTCTGCACTTCTGGCAGCTGGGGGAGTCCCACTACTGGGGACACAACGCCATTATCCGCGTGAAGCCGTTCATCGAGCACTGCGCGCTGGCGCCGCTGCCGGGCGAGGGTAACTTTGCCGGGTCGATTCTTTCGCACGACTTCGTCGAAGCCGCGCTAATGCGCCGTGCCGGCTGGGGGGTGTGGATTGCCTACGATCTGCCGGGCTCCTATGAGGAGCTGCCGCCGAACCTGCTGGACGAGCTGAAACGCGACCGTCGCTGGTGTCAGGGCAACCTGATGAACTTCCGCCTGTTCCTCGTCAGAGGGATGCACCCGGTTCACCGGGCGGTGTTCCTCACCGGCGTGATGTCGTACCTGTCGGCGCCGCTGTGGTTTATGTTCCTTGCCCTGTCGACGGCGCTACAGGTGGTGCATGCCCTGACCGAGCCGCAGTACTTCCTGCAGCCGCGTCAGCTGTTCCCGGTGTGGCCGCAGTGGCGTCCGGAGCTGGCCATCGCGCTGTTCGCTTCGACCATGGTGCTGCTGTTCCTGCCGAAGCTGCTGAGTATTATTCTGGTGTGGTGTAAAGGGCCGAAAGAGTATGGCGGATTTATCCGCGTCACGCTTTCTCTGCTGCTGGAGGTCCTGTTCTCGGTCCTGCTGGCGCCGGTTCGCATGCTGTTCCACACCGTCTTCGTGGTCAGCGCCTTCCTCGGCTGGGAAGTGGTGTGGAATTCGCCGCAGCGTGATGATGACTCCACGCCGTGGGGAGAAGCCTTTATGCGTCACGGCTCGCAGCTGCTGCTGGGGCTGGTATGGGCAGTCGGAATGGCATGGCTGGATCTGCGCTTCCTGTTCTGGCTGGCGCCGATCGTCGTCTCGCTGATCCTGTCGCCGTTCGTGTCGGCGATCTCCAGCCGGGCGACCGTGGGCCTGCGCACCAAGCGCTGGAAGCTGTTCCTGATCCCGGAAGAGTATTCGCCGCCGCAGGTGCTCAAGGATACCGACGCGTACCTGACGCTGAACCGTCAGCGTTCACTGGACGATGGCTTTATGCACGCGGTATTCAATCCGTCGTTTAACGCCCTCGCCACGGCGATGGCCACCGCGCGCCACCGTCATGGTCATATCCTTGAGATCGCTCGCGAGCGCCACGTTGAGCAGGCGCTGAACGAAACGCCGGATAAGCTGAACCGCGATCGTCGACTGGTGCTGTTGAGCGACCCGGTGACCATGTCGCGTCTGCACTATCGCGTCTGGGCCGCGCCGGAGAAATATTCATCGTGGGTCAACGCCTATCAGCAGTTAGCGCTTAACCCGCTGGCGCTGAAAACGAAATAAGCCGTACGTAAAGGAAAATACCGGCAGCGATGCCGGTATTTTTTTATCTGAAACACGAGGTTGTGAATGCGAATATTATCGATCATTGCCATGGCGCTGCTGCTGAGCGGCTGCGGCAGCATTATCAGCCGGACGGTGCCCGGGCAGGGGCATGGCAATCAATATTACCCGGGCGTGCAGTGGGACGTTCGCGACTCGGCATGGCGCTATCTCACCGTTCTGGACCTTCCGTTCTCGCTGGTGTTCGATACGCTGCTGCTGCCGCTGGATGCCAGCCACGGGCCCTATAACTGATTAGCGCTCGTCCCACTCGTCGGCCGCCGTCTGTCCCTCTTCGGTGTCCAGCGAGGGCTCGAGCTGGAATTCGCCTTCATCCCACTCATGGAGGGTATTTTCCTCCAGCCACTCCTGGCGCAGCTCTATCTCATCATAATCCCCGTCGAAAACGCTCTGCGCAGCTTCGCCGCTGAGCATCGGTAAACATTCGCCTTGTTCGTCTTCGTCAGCAAAAAATTCGGCCTGCCAGGCGATATCGCCATCCTGCAGCACATACTTTTGAATATTAAGCTGCTCAACGTTAGCGCTCTCTTCATCGCTGTCAGGATTATTGGCGAGAAATTCTTCGCGTGCTGCATCAATAGCTTCTTCGAGCGTGGCATAGAACATCGAATCCTTTGGCATAGCGAATCTCCTGAGAAGAATATGAATTGAACACGATTCAATCTATAGAAGGCGGTAGCCAAAGCGTCAAGGGGCTGGGCCCCTCTGGACATTAATTTACTGAATGGCGGTCAGGCTGCGAGGCTTCCGCGGCAGGTCGGCGCAGGCTGAGGGTAGAATAAATGGCGTTAAAGAGCACCACGCCCGCGGTGACCAGGAATACCGCGCGGAAACCGTAGTTGGCGGACACCGAGGCGCCTATCAGGGGGCCGGTGACGTTGCCAATATCGCGGAACGACTGGTTATAGCTAAAGATACGCCCGGAGATCTGGCTGGTGGAATTATACACCAGCAGGGTTTGCACTGCCGGCAGCAGTGCCCCGTCTGCCGCGCCGAGCAGGAAACGCAGGATACCCAGCTGCAGTGGGGTCTGAACGAACGACATCGGGATCAGCAATAGCACAGAGATAATTAGCGCGACGATGAGGATCTTTTCCGGCCCGATACGATCCCCGAGCCTGCCCAGCCGCGGGGCGCTCATCAGCGCGGCTATTCCCGGCACCGAGGCGATCATCCCGCTAATAAAGGCGATGTTACTGACGTTGCCCGCGAGATCGCGCACGTAAAGCGTCAGAATCGGCGCAATGGAGCCGGTGGCCACCTGGATGATCAGCGAGGTCACAAACAGGCTGAGCACCAGCTTGGGATTCTGTAGCGAGGAGAAAACCTCTCTGGCGCTGAGCATCTCTTTTTTGGCGATCGGCACAAAATTTTCACGGATTAAAAACAGGGTAAACAGGAAGCAGATAAACAGCACCGCCGCGGTCATAAAGAAGACGGTGCGCAGGCCCCAGTGGTCGGCCAGGAAGCCACCCGCCAGCGGGCCGAGCAGGGCGCCGCTCACCGCGCCGGTTGACAGCGTGCCCAGCGCCCAGCCGCTTTTGTGGCGCGGGATCTGGGTGGCAATCAGGGCGTTGGCGTTGGGAATAAAGCCGCCCAGCAGGCCGAGCAGTGCGCGTAGCAGCAGAAACTGCCAGATATTCTGTGCCATCCCCATCAGCATCATCACTACGGACATTCCGAGGGCGGAACGCAGCAGCATAATTTTTCGTCCTTTGCGGTCAGCAAGACCGCCCCAGAACGGTGAGGCAATGGCGGAGAAGAGGAAGGTGATACTAAAGACCAGCCCGGACCACATGTTCAGCGCGCTATGCCCGGTGACCCCGAGCTGTTCGACATAGAGTGGCAGAAAGGGCATAACCAGACTGAAGGCGGCGCCCGTTAAAAAGCAGCCGAGCCAGGTCACGGTCAGATTTTGTTTCCAGTTAATAGGGGTATCAGCAGAGGACATAGGGTTCCACTGGCCTGCGCGGCAGGTCAAATTAAGAGAAAATATGAGCCTGCTAATTATGCGCCTGGGAAATAAATGCCGCAATGGAGGAGAGCTTTTAAAGCTAAAGCAGAGCCTAAAGCATGAGCGAGAAGCGCATTCCCGGCCACATGCGCGGCCGGGAAAAGGGATCAGTAGCGGGAGGGCATGCCCTCGGGGCGGGTTTTGAAGCGGCGGTGGAGCCACATATATTGTTCCGGGGCCATCATGATGCACTGCTCAACAATCTTGTTCATCCAGGCGGCCGTGGTTTCCGCGTCGTCCAGCGGCGGGGAACACTCTGGCGGCAGGATAATCAGTTCATAACCTTTACCATCCGGTTTGCGACGCGGGACGAAGGGGACGATACAGGCTTTGGACATTTTCGCCAGCATCCAGGTGCCGGAGGTGGTCGCCGCCTGGTCGACAGCGAACAGTGGGGCGAAGACGCTGGCGGTCGGACCGTAATCGTGATCCGGCGCATACCAGACCACGTCGCCTTTTTTCAGCGCCCGGATCATCCCTTTCAGATCCTTACGGTCAATCATGTCCTTATTGGATCGTAGCCGACCCCAGGTCTGCAGCCAGTCGATCACCGGGTTGTCGTTGGGGCGATAGACGCCAATCCCCGGCTCGTTCATGCCGAACATCCGCGCGCCCATCTCGAGAGTCAGGAAGTGAATACCGATTAGCAGAATGCCGCGCTGCTGCGCCTGCACATCGCGGATATGCTCAAAGCCGATGGTGTCGGTCCAGCGGGCGATACGACGAACCGGCCAGAACCAGGCCATCCCCGTCTCCATCAGTCCCATACCCACCGATTCAAAGTTCATCACCACCATTCGGTGACGTTCCTGCTCGCTTTTGTCGGGGAAGCAGAGCTCAAGGTTGCGATAGGCGATCTTCGCCCGACGCTTCATAAAGCGCATGGCCAGCCGGCCGATGGCATTTCCCAGGCGGTAAATCAGCGGATAGGGCAGTTGGACAACCAGCCACAGCAGGCCGATACCCAGCCACAGCAGCCAATAGCGCGGATGCAACAGCGCCGGAGAAAATTTAGGCAAATGAGTCATTTCATACCCGTATCAGTGAGCAACGTCTTATATTATCGCATTTTTTTACCGGCCAGCCAAAGGCGGCGACAGTCAGCTCGTTTTGTTAAGCGGGGCGCGACCGGGTGAGAGAAATGTAGCGTAAAATGTAGGGATGTAAATTAATTAGCTTTGCTATATCATGCCCGCCGTTTATTTCCTCATTTCTATGTCGAGCAGGTACACCATGCCAGTGTTACACAACCGCATTTCAAATGAGACGTTAAAGGCGCAAATGCTGGCTGAGACCGAGCCGCGCACGACGATCTCATTCTATAAATATTTCACCATTGTCGACCCACAAGCCACTCGCGATGCGTTATGGGTTGCCTTAACCCAGCTGAAGGTCTTTGGCCGTATTTATCTGGCCCGGGAAGGGATCAACGCGCAAATCAGCGTGCCGGAAAGCAACGTTGAAGCCCTGCGTGAGTTTCTCTATGGCTTCGATCCGGCGCTGGCGGGGCTGCGTTTCAATATCGCCCTCGAGGACGATGGGAAATCTTTCTGGGTGCTGCGCCTGAAAGTGCGTGACCGTATTGTCGCCGATGGCATCGACGATCCCTCTTTCGATGCCTCCAATGTTGGGGATTATCTCAAGGCGGCGGACGTCAATGCCATGCTTGACGATCCGGATGCGGTATTTATCGATATGCGTAACCACTATGAATATGAGGTGGGTCATTTCGAAAACGCGCTGGAGATCCCGGCGGATACCTTCCGCGACCAGCTGCCGAAAGCCGTGGAAATGATGCAGGACCACAAAGACAAGAAAATTGTTATGTATTGCACCGGCGGTATTCGCTGTGAAAAAGCCAGCGCCTGGATGAAGCATAACGGTTTCAATAAGGTCTGGCATATCGAGGGCGGGATTATTGAGTACGCCCGCCGCGCACGTGAGCAGGGGCTGCCGGTCCGTTTTATTGGCAAAAACTTTGTCTTTGATGAGCGGATGGGCGAGCGTATCTCCGATGACGTCATCGCGCACTGTCATCAGTGTGGCGCGCCGTGCGATACCCATACCAATTGCCTGAATGATGGCTGTCATCTGCTGTTTATACAGTGCCCGAGCTGCGCTGAGAAGTTTGCCGGTTGCTGTAGCGAAGCGTGCATGGAAGAGCATAAGCTGCCGGAAGAGGAGCAGCGCAAACTGCGCGCCGGACGCGAAAACGGCAATAAAATCTTTAACAAATCGCGTGGCCGACTGAACACCAAACTCGGGATCCCCGAGCCGGAGTCGTCAGAAAAACCATAACCAGACGAGATCGATGATCGCCAGCAGCAACCACAGCGCAAGGTAGATCATAAAGTGCTCGCGCACGTTGTTAACCAGCATATTAAACAGGCGACGCATAACCGTTCTCAATGACTAACGGCCTCGACACAGAGGCCGTTTTTTTTCCGGCGGCAAGCGTGCCGCATTCCGTTATGAGCTAAAGCGCGCCAGCGAGAAAGGCGTCAGGTTAAAGGTCGACGTCTGTCCCTGGGCAAACTGACTGGCAATTTCTCCCAGCACCGGCGCAAACTTAAAGCCATGGCCGCTCAGACCGGTGATCAGCAGCGTGTCTGGTCTGCCAGGGAGCGTATCGATAATAAAATCTTCATCGACCGTGTTGTCATAGGTGCAGGAGGCGCCGTGCAGACAGCCGCCGATCCCGGGCAGGACGTTACGTAAAAACGGAAAGGATTCGGAACCATCGCTGGCGACAGCGCCAAACGCCGATCGCTCCTGCGGCGTGGAGACAGGCTGACCGCCGTTATGCTTGCCGATTTTTAGCTCGTTATCTTCCGCCGGGAAACCGTAGTATTGATCGCCGTTGGGTAGCTCGCCGGTGAATGCCGGGAAATGATTCTTGCTGCTGTAACGGCCATCGGCCTGGAACCAGGCAAAAACCTTACGTACCGGCTGGATGGGGAGGTCCGGAAGCAGGCGGGTGACCCAGGTACCGGCGCTAATCAGCAATTTCTTGCCGTGATATTCACCGTCAAGGGTATCAATGGTGACCCCGTCTGCATGGTGATGAATGGCTGAGACCGGGCAGTTGAATAGCTGCGCGCAGCCAGCTTCCCGTGCCAGACGTATCCAGGTCTCGACAGCCAGCTCACTGCGCAGTACGCCGGACGCCGGTTCGAAAATCGCCCGATAGTCGTCGGGAAGGCGTATCTCCGGCCAGCGCTGCATGACGGCCTGAGCATCTAACTCTTCAACCTCAAGATCGAACGCCCTGGCGCTGGCGGCGACGTTGGCCAGGAAAGGAGAGCTGGCGGGGCCGAGGTTAATGACGCCGGTGCGTTCAAAAACGGCTTCGCCGCTGATTTCAGCCAGTTCATCCCACAGCTGCTGGGCGCGCAGCACCAGCGGAACATACTTTTCACCTTCGCCATAAGCGTGACGGATAAGACGGCTACTGCCATGATGGCTGCCCTCCTGATGGGGAGGTTGGTGGGCATCGGTCATCAGAACATTGAGTCCGGCACGACGCGCATAATAGCCAGCGGCAGCGCCGACCGATCCGCTGCCGATAATGATAAGATCGTATTGCATGGTGAGTTCCGGGTAATTGCCTTATTAGCAGGGTAATTAACTCCCTGCGCTTATACAAGCCCGAAAATAATTCAGGCACCCGCAGGTGCCTGTTAAGACTATTGTTTAGTCATTCCCCGTATCGCGTTAATGTCGGCGGTACTCGTTTTCCTGGTATTCGCCAGATTCAATCTTCGCAATGCCTGCTTCCAGGATTGAAATAAATTGACGTGCGACGTCCGTCGTTAGCCATAGCGTCTGGCCAATTTCAGCATCATGACTGTTTTCTTGAGTGGGGTTCTGGTAGTGCAGGCGCAACATCAGCGCATCGTAGCTATCAACGGTGCTGATGTCCCATCCAACGAGGGGATGGGTCTGAATGACTTCATTATTTTTTTCCATCATAACCCCTTATTCATATGTTAAAAGACAACAATTCTCGAGGTTTAATGCATGTTTTTTGAAGCAAGTTAATTATATCAGGGATCAAGAATAAACTCGAGAAATTAAATGAAAGGCAGCATGATTTTCTTGTTTTCGCCGCTTTTTTACGCAAGATAAGCGCGGGAAATGGCCATTTTAGCCGATATTAAGCAGAATAATCAGGAATATTCTGAACAAGAGGCGGGGAGAAAAAAGCCGGGGCGACCCGGCAAAGAAAAGCACAATGAGGGAGCAAACCAGAGTAACTGGATCCCGCCATGCTTCAGGAGAGATCGTGGACAAACCAGTCGTCCGCGCTTTCCCAGGTTTCCTGCAGGATTTCGCTTATCCGGTCTTTGTCTTCTTTCAGGGCGCCGAACACCGAGAGCTGGTTGCCGGTGGCGTAGCGCACGCTCACCTGACTGTCGATGGCCGGGAATTGCTCGGCGATACGCCGGGAGAGTTCGTTATTCAGCGCTTCCAGCGCGCCGTTGGGTAAGGCGGTCGTTTTGGCGATAGACACTTCGATGCGCATAATTGCCCCCTGTGTTTGATACTGGTTATTTATACAGTATCCGGTGGGCGTTGACAACAGGGGGCTACGTTTTTTATCGCTTCATCGTCCAGCGAACGGTTTCACCCGCCAGGAACGGGACCAGGCTATCATTGGGCAGCGCAATGCTGTCAACGACCGTGGTCTCTTCACGCACCAGCTCAACATAGCTTTCATTGACCGGCAGACCGTAGAAGCGCGGGCCGTTCAGCGAGCAGAAGGCTTCAAAGTGCTGCAGAGCGTTCATTTCTTCAAACACGGTGGCGTAGCTGCCGAGGGCGGTCGGGGCGTTGAAGCAGCCGGCGCAGCCGCAGCTGGCTTCCTTACGATGGCGGGCGTGCGGCGCGGAGTCGGTGCCAAGGAAGGCGCGGCTAAAGCCGCTGGCGACCAGTTCGCGCAGCGCCTGCTGATGAATATTGCGTTTGAGTACCGGCAGGCAGTACAGGTGAGGACGAATACCGCCGACCAGCATATGGTTGCGGTTGAACATCAGGTGCTGCGGGGTAATAGTGGCCGCCAGCAGTTCATTGCCGTCACGCACATATTCGGCGGCATCTTTGGTAGTAATATGCTCAAAGACCACCTTCAGACCGGGCAGGCGCTGGCGCAGGGGCTCCATCACCGTGTCAATAAAGCGCGCTTCACGATCGAAAATATCAATCTCGGCGTGGGTGACTTCCCCATGTACCAGCAGCGGCATTCCCAGTTTTTCCATCCGCTCCAGCACCGGCATAATGGCGTCGGTGCTGGTGACACCGTGGCTGGAGTTGGTCGTGGCGTTGGCCGGGTAGAGCTTGGCGGCGGTGAACACACCTTCGTTAAAGCCGCGCTCCAGCTCCGCCGGGTCGAGGGAGTCTGTCAGATAGCAGGTCATCAACGGGGTAAAATCGTGCCCGGCCGGGACGGCGTCCATAATGCGCTGGCGATAGGCGATAGCCGCCGCGACGGTGGTGACAGGCGGCACCAGATTCGGCATCACGATCGCCCGGCCATAAAACTCACTGGTGTAAGGCACGACGGTTTTCAGCATATCGTCATCACGCAGATGGATATGCCAGTCGTCTGGGCGGCGGATTTTCAATACCTGGGGTTGTGCTGTCATGGAAGGCTCCGGCTAATAGGTTCAGTCATCAGGGCTGTTTTTTGCCGGGCACTAAGGATAAGCGTAAACGTTTTCCTTTGCACTCATTTCCGTAAAAAATTCAGGGCGCCGTAGCGCCCTGGAGATTAATTGGTAAAGGGGATGACAATTTCGCCCGGTTTCACCTCTATGCCCTTGGCATATTTCTTCGCCAGCGCTTCGCCGGTGCTGGCGTCTTCACGCAGGACATAGGCCGGTTGCTGGCTGAAGTAGCTGCGCAGCGACTGATTCAGATAGGGGAGCAGGGCCTGAATCACCGACTGCAGCTTCTCGGGCGCCACTTTAGCATCGACCACCTCCATTTCCTGCAGGAAGATAGCGCCTTTCTCTCTGTCAAAGGTTGGCAGCGCTTTGAGCTTCAGATCGATCGTCGCTTTCTGGGTGCCGAACAGGGAGTTCAGATCGACGTTGGCGACCCCGGTCAGCGTGACTTTACCCGGCTCTTCACGGCCAATAGCGCTGGTCAGGTTCTGCAGCTCAATATGGGCATCGGCAACGCCTTTCAGACCGATATCTTTGGCGAAATGGTTACGCTTCTGCAGCGCCTGGTTTATCTCCTGCTCGCTTACCGTGTATTGGGTCAACTGGTTACAGCCGCTCAGCAGACCGCTGACAATCAGCGCCGCGGCGATCAATATTTTTTTCATGGGGTTCCTCAAGCTCGTACCATCATTCATCCTGACACAAAGCATCATGACCTGTCAGCATTCTTCATGCCAGCAGAATAGGCTGAAAGGCAGGAGAAACCGCGGACCTACGCTCTTAGGTGCGTGGCTCCAGCATACCGGAGGCGGAGCGTTTTGGACTGAATTGCCACCACAGGGCAAGGAAAGTGATAAACCCAATGGCGCCGAGCATCAGCCACGGCAGTTCGGGCTGGCCCACGGCTTTGCCGGCATCAAACAGCCAGCCGCCGCCCGCGTAACCCAGCGCGCCGCCGAAGGCGAGACCCAGGCGGCTGAACCCCATATAGCTGCCGCGCGCCCGGGCATCCGCCAGCGAGGCGCCCAGCGTCTCCCTGGCGGGTTCCGCGATGATCGAACCGATGTAAAACAGGCAGATCAGGGTAAATAACTGCTGCAAACTGCTGGTCATGCCAATCGGCAGCATCGCCAGCGTCATTACCAGCAGACCGGCCATCAGCCGGTGCTCAAGGCGGTAGCGTTTCTCGCTCCAGCGGGCAATGGGATAGAGCAGGGTCAGTGAAATGGTGGCTTCGATGGCGTACATCCACTTCACGGCGGCCGGCGAACCGGCGATGTCGTTCACCATGATCGGCAGCATCAGCATCACCTGCACCGCCAGCATGTAATAGCCTGTTAACGTCAGGACATAGGTGACGAAGCGCTTATCCCGCAGCACCCGTCCCAGCCCCTCGCGGACTGGCGTTTTCACCGTGGACAGTTTCCATGCTGGCAGATACCAGGCGTTAAACGCGGCGCAAGCGATAAACAGCGCGGCGCCGGCGCTGCACACCAGACGGAAGTCATACTGTAGCAGCCAACTGCCCAGCAGGGCGCCAATCACCGCGCCGGCGCTGTCTTGCATCATCAGGAGGGAGAAAAAGCGGCCGCGCTGATGCGGGCGCACCAGTTTGACCACCAGCGCGGCTCGTGGCGGATCGAACAACGTGCCGCCCAACCCGGACAAGATACAGGAGAGCCAGAGCACCCAGGGCTCATGGGCGACGGCCATCGCCGCGAAGCCGCCGGCGCGCATCAGCATGCCGGTGACAATCATGGGTTTCGCGCCGAAGCGGTCGGCAATGGCGCCGCCAAAAATGCCTAATCCCTGCTGCACCAGCTGGCGCAGGCCGAGCGCAATGCCGACCATCAGCGCTGCCCAACCCATCTGATCGACAAAGCGGATGGAAATCAGCGGAAAAACGACAAAAAAGCCCAGCACGACCAGCATGTTATCGACTAACAGGAAATATTTACCCAGGCTCCTTGCCTGCGAGACGCGGGACATTTCCCCTCCAGGGAAAAATAGAGATAAGCGAGGATATTCTGCGGGCAATCTGCTGCTTTTCCCAGCACCCTTGCGACAATATTTTTTTATCAAAAAGCAAGTTCGATTGAGCCTATTCATCGAAAAGAGGAGATGGCGCAGAAAATGGTATGTTGCTGTTTTCACACTATCGTGCAGGACAGGTATAGTGATGAGAGCAAGATTGAAGTCAGGGGGACTGAAAAGGAAATGTTTGGCTATCGCAGTAACGTGCCGAAGGTGCGTTTGACGACGGACCGGCTGGTGGTGCGCCTGGTCCACGATCGTGACGCCTGGCGTCTGGCCGATTATTACGCCGAGAATAAAGTGTTCTTAAAACCCTGGGAGCCGGTACGTGACGACAGCCACTGCTATCCCTCCGGGTGGCAGGCGCGTCTGTCAATGATCGGCGAGTTTCATAAGCAGGGGTCTGCATTTTATTTCGCGCTGCTCGATGCGGAGGAAAAAGAGATCGTTGGCGTGGCGAATTTCTCCAACGTAGTTCGCGGATCATTCCATGCCTGTTATCTCGGCTACTCCATTGGCGAGAAGTGGCAAGGGCAGGGGCTGATGTTTGAAGCGTTGACCGCCGCGATTCGCTATATGCAGCGCACGCAGCATATCCATCGCATTATGGCCAACTATATGCCGCATAATCAGCGCAGCGGCGCGCTGCTGGCGCGGTTGGGGTTCGAAAAAGAGGGTTACGCCAAAGATTATCTGCTGATTGATGGGCAGTGGCGTGACCATGTACTGACGGCGCTAACGACGCCGGACTGGTCAGCAGGGCGCTAAGGAGAGAGGATGAAATATCAGTTAACCGCGCACGAAGCGCGCGTCATTGGCTGTCTGCTGGAAAAGCAGGTTACCACGCCCGAGCAGTACCCGCTGTCGGTGAACGCCGTGGTGACCGCCTGCAATCAGAAAACCAACCGCGAACCGGTGATGTCGCTGAGCGAAGGCGAGGTCCAGACGCTGCTGGATACCCTGGTGAAGCGCCACTATTTGCGCACGGTCAGCGGATTCGGCAATCGAGTGACCAAGTATGAGCAGCGCTTTTGCAACTCTGAATTTGGCGATCTGAAACTCAGCGCCGGCGAAGTAGCGGTGGTGACGACGCTACTGCTGCGCGGCGCCCAGACGCCGGGTGAACTCCGTAGCCGCGCGCAGCGGATGCATGAGTTCAGCGATATGGCGGAAGTGGAAAGCGTGCTGGAAGGGTTAGCGACGCGCGAGGATGGTCCTTTTGTTGCCCGCCTGCCACGGGAACCGGGGAAACGGGAAAGCCGCTATATGCATCTGTTTTGCGATGACATGGACACGCTGATCACCACGGTGGAAGCACTCTCGCCGCTGGAAGACGATGACGATCTGCGTGCCCGGGTTGAAGCACTGGAAGGCGAGGTGGCGGAATTGAAAGCGCGCCTTGACTCGCTGTTACACCATCTGGGGGACTAAACGTGGGGACAAGACTGCGCATTGGGGTGGTTGGCTTAGGGGGCATCGCGCAGAAAGCGTGGCTGCCGGTGTTAGGCGCTGCGGAAAGCTGGACGCTGCAGGCAGCCTGGTCGCCGGGAAAAGAGAAGGCGTTGCGCATCTGCGAAACCTGGCGGATCCCGTATGCTGATTCGCTGGATGCCCTGGCGGCGCAGTGCGATGCGGTCTTTGTCCATACGTCGACGGCTTCACATTATGAAGTCGTGAATCACTTGTTGAATGCCGGGGTTCATGTTTGTGTGGATAAACCGCTGGCGGACAAACTGAGCGAGGCGGAAGCGCTGGTCGAGCTGGCTGCCCGGCGTCATCTGACGCTGATGGTCGGTTTCAATCGCCGCTTTGCGCCACTCTATCGTGAACTGAAGGGGCGGCTGGGCGAGGCGGCCTCGCTGCGGATGGATAAGCATCGTAGCGACAGCGTAGGCAACGATCTGCGCTTTACCCTTCTCGATGACTATCTGCACGTGGTGGATACTGCGTTGTGGCTGGCTGATGGTCAGGCGCGCCTGCGCGGCGGCACGTTGCAGATCACTCCTCAGGGTGAAATGCTCTATGCCGAACACCAGTTCAGTTCGCCCCGGTTGCAGGTTACCACCAGCATGCACCGCCGTGCCGGAAGCCAGCGTGAGTGGGTGCAGGCGGTCACCGATGGCGGGTTATATGCGGTGAGTGAGATGCGCGAATGGCAGGAGGAGTGTGGTCTTGGCGTGGTCCAGCGCCCGGTGGCGGGCTGGCAAACCACCCTCGAGCAGCGCGGTTTTGTCGGCTGCGCGCGACATTTCATCGAATGCGTGCAAAATCAGACAGTTCCGGAAACCGCTGGCGAACAGGCGCTGCTGGCTCAGCGGGTGGTTGACAAACTCTGGCGTGACGCCATCAGCGAATAATCCGTTGTAACAACTGACAGTAGTAATTCATATTGAACCCGGTAGACTATCGCCACTTTCCAGCGCCCGCATTTGCGGGCGTTTTACTCCAGGGTTTGGAATAACAGCGTAATGAATCTTTTAAAATCACTGGCGGCCGTCAGTTCGATGACCATGTTTTCGCGCGTGCTGGGCTTTGCCCGCGATGCGATTGTGGCGCGCATTTTTGGTGCCGGGATGGCGACCGATGCCTTTTTTGTCGCCTTCAAACTGCCTAATCTGCTGCGGCGTATTTTTGCCGAAGGCGCCTTCTCGCAGGCGTTTGTGCCGATCCTTGCCGAATATAAAAGCAAGCAGGGCGAAGATGCCACCCGGGTGTTTGTCTCGTATGTCTCCGGATTACTGACCCTGGCCCTGGCGATCGTCACCGTTATCGGGATGCTGGCGGCGCCGTGGGTGATCACCATCACCGCCCCCGGGTTTGCTGATACCGCCGATAAATTTGCGCTGACCACCCAATTGCTGCGCATTACCTTCCCCTATATTTTGCTGATCTCCCTGGCCTCGCTGGTGGGGGCGATCCTCAATACCTGGAACCGTTTCTCGGTGCCGGCCTTTGCCCCGACGTTCCTCAACGTCAGCATGATTGGCTTTGCGCTGTTTGCCGCGCCGTACTTCCATCCGCCGGTGCTGGCGCTGGCCTGGGCGGTGACGGTCGGCGGCGTGCTGCAGCTGGCCTACCAGTTGCCGCACCTGAAGAAGATTGGCATGCTGGTTCTGCCCAGAATTAATCTGAAAGATGCTGGCGCGATGCGGGTAGTGAAGCAGATGGGGCCGGCGATCCTTGGCGTGTCGGTAAGCCAGATCTCCCTCATCATCAATACCATCTTCGCCTCGTTTCTCGTGTCGGGATCGGTGTCATGGATGTACTATGCCGACCGTCTGATGGAGTTTCCGTCAGGTGTCCTGGGCGTGGCGCTTGGCACCATCCTGCTGCCGTCGTTGTCGAAAAGCTTCGCCAGTGGTAACCATGACGAGTATTGCCGCCTGATGGACTGGGGCCTGCGACTCTGCTTCCTGCTGGCGCTGCCGAGCGCGGTGGCGCTGGGGATCCTCGCTAAACCGCTGACCGTGGCCCTGTTCCAGTACGGTAAATTCAGCGCCTTTGACGCGGCGATGACCCAGCGCGCGCTGGTGGCCTATTCCGTGGGGCTGATGGGGCTTATCGTGGTGAAAGTGCTGGCGCCGGGCTTCTATTCCCGTCAGGACATCAAAACGCCGGTGAAGATTGCCATTGTCACCCTGATTATGACCCAGGTGATGAACCTGGCGTTTATCGGCCCGCTCAAGCACGCGGGCCTGTCACTGTCCATAGGGCTGGCGGCCTGCCTGAACGCCGCGCTGCTCTACTGGCAACTGCGTAAACAGAAAATTTTCACCCCACAGCCCGGCTGGCTGACTTTCCTGCTGCGTCTGGTCGCGGCGGTGGTGGTGATGGCCGCGGCGCTGCTGGGCGTCATGCATCTCATGCCGGAGTGGTCTCAGGGGACGATGCCGTTCCGCCTGATGCGCCTGCTGGTGGTGGTGGTCGCCGGAGTAGTGGCTTATTTCGCTACGCTGCTGGTGTTGGGCTTCCGCGTAAAAGAGTTTGCCCGTCGCACAGCGTAAGCCATTGCGACGGAAAGAGGAAACCCGCTTCGCTCAGGCGAAGCGGGTTTTTTTTTATGATGTGCGGCGTTCGGCTGCGATGAGGCGCGCATTCTCCAGCAGGCGGATCGCCAGGGCAATTGCCCCGCTGACGACGGCGAGGGTGACCACTCCGTTCCAGCCCGCCAGCACGTACAACTTGCTGCCCAGCACCGACCCCAGTGACATCCCGATAAAGACCACGGTGAACAGCAGAGCGTTCAGGCGGCCACGGGCCTGCGGCTCCAGGCTGTAAACCAGGTTCTGATGTGCCACCAGGCTTGACTGCAGGCCGAGATCGAAGCCAATAGCCGAGAGAGCAATCAGCGCCAGCTGGCCATGCAGAGGGAGCAGCGGCAGCATAAACATCAGGGCGAAGGAGAGGGTGACCAGCGCCGCGCCCATCTGAGTCACTTTACCGGCGCCAAACTTATCGGCCAGTCCGCCGGCCAGCGGTGCCGCCAGCGCCCCGGCGGCACCGGCGATACCAAAGCCACCCGCTACTGCGCTCCCCATGTGATAGTGTTCTGAGAGCATCACCGCCAGCGTCGACCAGAAAGCGCTAAAGGCGACAGAGAGCGCCCCCTGAGCCAGCGCAGCGCGGCGTAACGCCGGATAACGCAGCCACAGATGCGCCATTGAGGCCATCAGCTGCGGATAGCTCAGCGTCGAGTGAATGGCGAAGCGCGGCAGGACCCGCCACATCACCAGGCCAATCAGCGCCACGCTGACTGCAGCCGCCTGATACATCACCCGCCAGCCGAATACGGCGCCCACTACGCCGCTGACCGTCCTGGAAAGCAGGATCCCCAGCAGCAGCCCGGTCATCACCGTGCCCACCATTTTTCCCTGCTTGCCTGCCGGAGCGAGGATCGCCGCCGCCGGGACGATATCCTGCGCCATGGTGGCCGCCATACCGATCAGCAGACTGACCACCAGCAGTGAGGTGAGCTGGCCGGTAAGGCTGCACAGGAACAGCAGGATCGCCAGCATTGCGCTCTTCAGCAGGATCAGCCGGCGGCGATCGTGACGGTCGCCGAGCGGGAGCAGGAAGAGAATGCCGAGCGCGTAGCCAGCCTGCGTCAGGGTAGGAACCAGCCCCATCCCTTCTACCGACAGATGGAGATTGGCGCCCATCAGCGGCAGTAGCGGCTGCGCATAATAGATAGAGGCGACGCTAAAGCCGGCGCCGAGTGCGAGAATGAAGATAATCCAGCCTGCGTCGCGGGTGGAAAGGGAAGTCGGTGTCATGATCAGTACCTCATAGATGCGATGGCGCTATTTTTCCCTGAATGCAGCTGGCGCGGTAGCCGGGCTGGTGGTAAAACGGTTATACGTAGCACGTATAGGCAAAAGAAAAATGAAAAGACAGGAGCGTATAGACCGCATTGAGCTGATGCGCACCTATATTCGTATTATAGAGGCCGGCTCACTCTCCGCCGCCGCGGGGCAGATGGATACCACCCAGGCAACCGTCAGCCGCCGCCTGCAGTCCCTGGAGGGACTGCTGGGGGTGAAGTTGATCCTGCGCACCACTCATGCGATGAAGCTCACTGACGATGGCGAACGCTGTTATCGCCATGCCCGTCAGGTCGTGGACGCCTGGCTGGCGCTGGAGGATGATCTGCGTATTGCCGACGATCAGCCCGTGGGGGTGCTGCGGGTACGGGCGCCCCATGCTTTTGGCCAGCAACAGCTGCTGGCGCCGCTGGTCGCATTTCTGCAGCGTCATCCGCAACTGTCGGTCGAGTGGATGCTGAATGATAATACCGTCGACTTTCTCAGCGATAATATCGACTGCGCCATCCGCGTTGGCGCGGAGGTGGATCCGGCCACGGTATCCGTGCTGCTGGCGGAAGTGCCGCGCTGCGTGGTGGCTTCCCCTGAACTCCTGGCGAAGTACCCGCCGTTAACCTCGCTGGAGGCGCTATCCGGCCTGCCGTGGATCGCCATTAATACCTTTTATCAGCATGAGGTACGGCTCCGGCATCTGGAAAGTGGGCAAATCGTCTCGACGGCCATCACCCCCTGCCTGAGCACTGACAGCCTGTACGTCGCGCGAAATACCGCGCTGGCGGGGCTGGGGGTGGCGATGGTGTCCAGCTGGACAGTCGTGGAGGATATTGCCGCCGGACGGCTGATTGAGCTGTTCGCGCAGTGGCGTCCCGCCTCGCTACCGGTTCATCTGGTTTATCCCTGGGCGCGCTATTATCCGACACGCCTGCGTAAGTTCCTTGACCTGATGCGGGAGATCATGCCGGATCTGGCCGGGATGCAGCGTCCGCAAAGCGCATAAAAAAACCGGCCAGAGGCCGGTTTTTTTATTAAGCACGCTTATTCGACGGGCTGTGGGCGGGTCGGTTCTGCGGTGGCTTTACGCGTCGCACTATGACCACCGGCGGCGCCTTTACCTTCAAAAGCGAACGGCGGGCGCACCCAGGTGCTGTGGCGCGGCGCTTCCGGGACATAGGCCGGAGCAGGCGCCCGGGTCATCGGCGCGGTAGCATGGCGATCGCCAGCCACAACCACGGGTTTGCTTACCGGCGTTTCAGCTTTGACCGGTTCGGCAGGGGCTGTTGGGGCGGCTTCGGTCACCGGTGCTTCCACCACGGTTTCCGTGGCCGGAACGATGGTTTCCACTGGCGCTTCAACGACAGGCGCCGTTTCCACCACTTCAGGTTCAACCGTGACCGGCTCGGCGTCGAGCGTCACTGGCGCAATAGCCTGAGGCGCTTCGACAGCTGGCGCTTCGACCGGCGCTGGCTCGACAGCGGCTGGCTCGACAATTTCCGGAGTATCAACGATAACCGGCTCGGCGGCTACGACAGGTTCGACGACCACCGGCTCAGCGGTAACGGGCTCCATGGTCGCCGGCTCGACGGTAACTGGCGCGGCAGTGACGGTTTCAACCACGGCAACCGGTGTCGCAATAGCTTCGACGGCTTCAATGGCGCTGGTGTCCTGAACCGGAACCTCTTCCGGCTGCTGGTCCTGCGGACGAACGACCGGGTAGCGGATCCAGACTTTACCGGAAGCCATCTCCGGCGAGGCGCAGGCGACGGTCAGCGGCATAGGCGACTGGGTCGGATAGCGTTCGTCACGATAGCGACGACGGCGCTGACCGCTCACGCGCAGATGACGCGGGGAACGACGAGAGCGGCGCGGCATACCGTTCGCTTCACGGGATTCGCCGTTTTCATCGTGTTCCACTACGTTTTCCACTACCGCCGGCAGTTCGGCTTTCACCGGCTCGCTGCGCGGGGTGGCGACTTCAGCCACAACGGTCTCAGGCGCGATCTCGGCAGTCTGCTCGGCAACGGCTGACTCAATGCGTACTTTCTGGGAGAGCTGACGCGGTTTACGACGCGGCAGAGTCTGCACACGCTCTTCCTGCTCAGTCTCCTGTACTTCCGGCTCTTCACGCGTCTGCACCTTGGCTTCCTGCTGCGCCTGACGTTTATCGTCATTGCGGCGGCGGGAGCGTTCGCGGCGCGGCTGCTGCTCGTCGCGGGATTTGGCTTTGTCCGCGTCATCGCCGACGGTCTGGCGAGCGTCACGCGCTTCTACGTTTTGCGGCTGCTTTTCGCGACGATTGCGACGGTTTTCTTCACGCGATTCGCGCGGCTCACGACCCTCGGCATTGTCCGCACGGGTGTCGCGATTGTCACGGTTATCGCGGTTGTCACGATTGTCGCGGTTATCACGGCGATCGTTGCGGTCGTTGCGATCGCGGCGGTTGTTGCTCCGCGGTTTGCGGCGCTCCTGCTGACGCTCCGGTTTTTCTTCCGCTTTCTTCTCGACCGGAACTTCAACCGGCTTGGCTTCTTCAGTGCCAGAGAAGATATTTTTCAGCGCGCTGAAGAAGCGTGAGAGTAGTCCCGGCTGGGCCGGCGCGGCGGCCGCGACCGGGGCAGCGGCGACCGCAGGGGCAGCCACAGGCTCTTCCAGCATCGGTGCCGGTGGGGCGTCAGGCATCACAAAGGCGGCCAGCGCAGGCTGCTCCGGACGTTTACGTTCTGCTGGCTCCTCGTCACCAGGCAGCGCCATCTCTTCTTCATGCAGCTTCGGCAGCAGATAGCTCAGCGTTGAGGTCTCTTCACCTTTACGCACGCGCAGGACGGAGTAGTGCGGCGTCTGCATCTCGTCGTTTGGCACGATAATGACGCGGACATCGCCCTGACGGGATTCGATTGCGCTCACTGCGGCACGTTTTTCGTTCAGCAGATAAGAGGCGATCGGTACCGGAACGATGGCGTGGACTTCTTTGGTGTTCTCTTTCAGCGCCTCTTCTTCAATCAGACGCAGAATAGAGAGCGACAGCGATTCGTTATCACGCACGGTACCGGTGCCGGAGCAGCGCGGGCAGACGTGATGGCTGGATTCGCCCAGCGACGGGCTCAGGCGCTGGCGAGACATCTCCAGCAGGCCGAAGCGCGAAATATGGCTAATCTGAATGCGCGCGCGGTCCTGACGAACGGCTTCACGCAGACGGTTTTCCACCGCACGCTGGTGGCGAACCGGGGTCATATCGATGAAGTCGATAACGATCAAGCCGCCGAGGTCGCGCAGACGCAGCTGGCGGGCAATCTCGTCAGCCGCTTCAAGGTTGGTATTGAAGGCTGTCTCTTCGATATCGCCGCCGCGGGTGGCGCGGGCGGAGTTGATATCGATCGCGGTCAGCGCTTCGGTGCTGTCGATAACGATAGACCCGCCGGAAGGCAGGCGCACTTCACGCTGGAAGGCGGACTCAATTTGCGATTCAATCTGATAATGGCTGAACAGCGGGATTTCACCGGTGTACAGTTTGATTTTGCTGCTGAAATCCGGACGACCCAGTGCGGCGATATGCTGGCGCGCCAGCTCGAGCACTTTCGGGTTATCGATCAGGATTTCGCCGATGTCCTGGCGCAGATAATCGCGGAATGCGCGGACAATCACGTTGCTTTCCTGGTGGATCAGGAACGGCGCCGGACGGCTTTCCGCGGCTTTCTGAATCGCTTCCCAGTGCTTCAGGCGGAAGCTCAGGTCCCACTGCAGGGCTTCGGCAGATTTGCCGACGCCAGCGGTGCGAACGATAAGACCCATGCCGTCCGGAAGCTCCAGGCTCGCCAGCGCTTCTTTCAGTTCAGTGCGGTCGTCGCCCTCGATACGGCGGGAAATTCCCCCCGCGCGCGGGTTGTTCGGCATCAGGACCAGATAGCTGCCTGCCAGGCTGATAAAGGTGGTGAGCGCAGCGCCTTTGTTGCCGCGTTCTTCTTTATCAATCTGCACGATAACTTCCTGACCTTCACGCAGCACGTCTTTGATATTAGGACGACCGTGCGCATTGTAGTTAGCGGGGAAGTATTCGCGGGCGATTTCTTTGAGGGGGAGGAAACCATGACGCTCGGCGCCGTAATCGACAAACGCGGCTTCAAGGCTAGGTTCAATGCGGGTGATTTTGCCTTTGTAGATGTTCGCTTTTTTCTGTTCGTGCCCGGGGCTTTCGATATCCAGGTCGTACAGGCGCTGCCCATCAACAAGGGCGACGCGCAACTCTTCCTGCTGAGTTGCGTTGATTAACATTCTTTTCATCGTAACTTACTCATTATTCTTACATTGACGACTAAGCTGCGGGCAGAGTAATGCCTTTCCGGGGGAAAACCGATGGCCTCGTGTCTGGTTCACGTCGCCAACCTCACGGTTGTCGCGCGCTTAAGAGGCGCAGAGTGTCGGTCGCCTGTGTTTCAAACGGAAACACAGCGCAATTATTCAGGGGAACAGCCTGGGATGTATCACCAGAGAATATTCCATTTATACTCGTCGTCTTTCGCGTTGCAGGCATGGTGGCTTAACCTGCTCACCTCGATCAAAGGATCCAGATGAGCTCCCGGGAGTCCCGGAGTTGACGCCTTCCTGCGACTTGAAATCCATAGAGCCTGTACCGGTAAGGACTGCAACCCGCAGCCCGCTAACTGTCTGAAAGATCACAACGTCTTACGCCATTGCTGCGTGGGCGATCGGTCAGACAAAATTGGTCATTCCGCTAATGTCTTGTTCTGACAAGATGCAATACGGAAAACGGTCTCATTATTCCATTGCTAACCTTGTTATAGCAAGTTGACTTTCACCTTTTATCACCCGGTTACTCACAGTTTTATCACCTGCCCATACAGATTGTTCTAATAACAAACAAAATGGCGGTCAGGTAAACCGTGAAAACAGGATAATGATAAATATAAGCATATAAAAATGAGTGGCGCTAATGCGTCCGGCTATTTAGAATCGCGCACCATGAAAACTGAGACCCCAACCGTAAAAATGGTTGCCATTGCTGCTGATGAAGCGGGGCAACGTATCGACAACTTTTTGCGTACCCAATTGAAAGGTGTACCGAAGAGCATGATTTATCGCATCCTGCGTAAAGGCGAGGTGCGGGTAAACAAAAAGCGCGTGAAGCCGGAGTATAAGCTGGAAGCGGGTGATGAAGTCCGTATCCCGCCGGTGCGCGTGGCGGAGCGTGAAGAAGAGGCGGTATCGCCGCATCTGCAGAAAGTGGCCGCGCTCTCTGAGGTGATCCTCTATGAAGACGATCATATTCTGGTACTCAACAAACCTTCCGGTACTGCGGTACACGGCGGCAGCGGACTGAGCTTTGGCGTGATTGAAGGGCTGCGCGCCCTGCGCCCGGAGGCACGTTTCCTTGAGCTGGTGCATCGTCTCGACCGCGATACCTCCGGCGTGCTGCTGGTGGCGAAAAAGCGCTCGGCGCTGCGTTCGCTGCACGAGCAGCTGCGCGATAAAGGCATGCAGAAAGACTACCTGGCGCTGGTGCGCGGCCAGTGGCAGTCGCATACCAAAGTGGTCCAGGCCCCGCTGTTGAAGAATATTCTGCAGAGTGGGGAGCGTATCGTTCGCGTGAGTCAGGAAGGCAAGCCGTCGGAGACGCGCTTTAAAGTGGAAGAGCGTTACGAATTCGCCACGCTGGTGCGCTGCAGCCCGGTCACCGGCCGCACGCATCAGATCCGCGTTCATACCCAGTATGCCGGGCATCCTATCGCTTTTGACGATCGCTATGGCGACCGCGAGTTCGACAAGCAGCTGTCCGGTACCGGCTTAAACCGCCTGTTCCTGCACGCGGCGGCGCTGAAGTTTACCCACCCGGGGAGCGGGGAGGTGATGCGCGTTGAGGCGCCGCTGGATAACCAGCTGAAGCACTGTTTACAGGTGCTACGTAAGAGCAAATAAGCGCAACGGCGGAATCAGTTCCGCCGTTTTTTTTGCTTTAACCTAACAGCGGATTGTTATTCTCGCGGCGCAGCATCTGACAGAGCGCGATTAAGGGTAAACCGACCAGAGTGTTCGGGTCGCGGCCTTCCAGTCGTTCAAATAGCGTAATCCCTAACCCCTCGCTCTTGAAACTCCCGGCGCATTGCAGCGGGTTCTCTTTGCGGACGTAGCCTTCAATCTCTTTATCGCTGAGATGGCGAAAGTGAACGTCAAAGGGCTCGCATTCGGTTTGCAGATGGCCGGTGGCGGAGTTGTATAGCGCCAGACCGGTATAAAAGGTGACGATGGTCCCGCTGGCCTTTCGCAACTGCCGGCGGGCATTTTCTTCGGTGTGCGGTTTGCCGGTGATTTCACCGTCTAATACGCAAACCTGATCGGAGCCTATAATAAGGTGGTGCGGATAGCGGGAGGCCAGGCTTTGCGCTTTGGCTTGCGCCAGTCGGGCGACAAGCTGACGCGCGGATTCTTCCGGCAGCGGCGTTTCGTCAACGTCAGGCGCGGCACATTCAAACGGTAACCCCAGTTTTTCCAGCAGCATGCGCCGCCAGGGAGAGGTTGACGCGAGGATAAGTTCAGACATATTTTTTCATCCACATATAGCGCTTCGCAGAGCATCATCTTAAACTATGCGCCGCAATGTGTGCGAATAAATGGCAAAAGGCAACCTGAGGCTGCCTTTTTCTTTGACTCTATGACATTACAAAGTTAATATGCGCGCCCTATGCAAAAGGTAAAATTACCCCTGACTCTTGATCCGGTCCGCACGGCTCAAAAACGCCTTGATTACGAAGGCATCTATGCCCGCGATCAGGTTGAACGTGTAGCCGATTCTGTAGTCAGCGTGGACAGCGATGTGGAATGCAGCATGTCGTTCGCTATCGATAACCAGCGTCTCGCCGTCATCACTGGCGATGCAAAGGTGACGGTAACCCTCGAATGCCAGCGTTGCGGGAAACCGTTCCCTCATCACGTCCACACCACGTATTGTTTTAGCCCCGTCAGAAATGACGAACAGGCCGAAGCACTACCGGAAGCGTATGAGCCGATTGAGGTTAACGAATTCGGTGAAATCGACCTGCAGGCAATGGTCGAGGATGAAATTATCCTCTCCCTGCCCGTAGTTCCGGTGCATGATTCTGAACACTGTGAAGTGTCCGACGCGGACATGGTCTTTGGCGAACTGCCTGAAGAGGCACAAAAACCAAACCCATTTGCCGTATTAGCCAGCTTAAAGCGTAAGTAATTGAGGAGTAAGGTCCATGGCCGTACAACAGAATAAACCAACCCGTTCCAAACGTGGCATGCGTCGTTCCCATGACGCGCTGACCGCAGTCACCAGCCTGTCTGTAGACAAAACTTCTGGTGAGAAACACCTGCGTCACCACATCACTGCCGACGGTTTCTACCGCGGTCGCAAGGTTATCGCTAAGTAATCACGCGATACTCGCAGGATTTCCCGTTGCAGGCCATGGCGGGCGTGTGCGTCCCTGGACATTCGGTTAACCCGATCACCAGGGGCATCAATGCCCGAATTGTTGCGTCTGCAGCGTGAACATTCGCGAGTGCCAGCGTGATGAAGCTTAGTGAGGACTCCCCGGGCAACTGGGGAATCACCGAACCGGGCAGCGACGATACCTTGACACGTCTAACCCTGGCGTTAGATGTCATGGGGGGCGATTTTGGCCCATCCGTGACGGTGCCTGCAGCACTGCAGGCACTGAACTCTAATTCGCAACTCACACTTCTTTTAGTCGGCGACCCCGACGCCATCACGCCATTACTTGCCAAAGCTGACTTCGAACAACGTTCGCGTCTGCAGATTATTCCTGCGCAGTCAGTTATTGCCAGTGATGCGCGACCCGCACAGGCTATCCGCAGCAGTCGCGGAAGCTCAATGCGCGTGGCGCTGGAGCTTGTGAAAGAAGGGCGGGCGGAAGCCTGCGTCAGCGCCGGCAACACCGGCGCGCTGATGGGACTGGCGAAACTGTTGCTCAAACCGATCGAAGGTATTGAGCGGCCGGCGCTGGTGACGGTTCTGCCGCACCAGCAGAAGGGCAAAACCGTGGTGCTGGATCTCGGCGCCAACGTCGATTGCGACAGCACGATGCTGGTGCAGTTCGCCGTCATGGGCGCGGTGCTGGCGGAGGAAGTGGTTGGCATGACCAACCCGCGCGTCGCCTTGCTGAATATCGGCGAAGAAGAGATGAAAGGCCTCAGCAGCATTCGCGATGCTGCCGCAGTGCTGAAAACGCTGCCTTCCCTCAACTACATCGGCTATCTTGAAGCCAATGAACTGTTGACCGGAAAAACCGATGTGCTGGTTTGTGATGGATTCACGGGCAACGTCACATTAAAAACCATGGAAGGTGTTGTCAGAATGTTCCTTTCGCTGCTGAAATCTCAGGGAGAGGGCAAAAAACGGTCGTGGTGGCTGCTGTTATTAAAACGTTGGTTACAAAAAAGCCTGGCGAGGCGATTCAGTCACCTCAACCCCGACCAGTATAATGGCGCCTGTCTGTTAGGATTGCGCGGTTCCGTGATCAAGAGTCATGGTGCTGCCAATCAACGCGCCTTTAGCGTCGCGATAGAGCAGGCAGTGCAGGCGGTGCAGCGGCAAATTCCTCAACGGATCGCCGCGCGCCTGGAATCTTTATACCCAGCTGGTTTCGCGCTGCCGGAAAGCGACAGTGACGTGAACTCCCGACAGCAAAGCGGGACGAATGGCCACGATTGACGCCGCGGCAGGTTGAAAGAGGCGGGTATATTACCCAAGAGTGACTGAGCGTACATGTATACGAAGATTATTGGTACCGGCAGCTATCTGCCCGAGCAAGTGCGTACAAACGCCGACCTGGAAAAAATGGTAGAGACCTCTGACGAGTGGATTGTCACCCGCACAGGTATCCGTGAGCGTCGTATTGCCGCAGCGCATGAAACAGTTGCTACGATGGGCTTTGAAGCCGCAAAGCAGGCGCTGGCGATGGCGGGCGTGTCCGCGGAGCAGATTGGTCTGATTATCGTTGCGACCACCTCCGGCACGCACGCGTTTCCGAGTTCGGCATGCCAGATCCAGTCTATGCTGGGCGTTAAGGGTTGCCCGGCGTTTGATGTCGCGGCCGCCTGCGCCGGTTTCACCTATGCGCTGAGCGTCGCCGATCAGTACGTGAAGAACGGCGCGGTGGATTATGCGCTGGTGATTGGCGCCGATGTGCTGGCGCGTACTTGCGATCCCACCGATCGCGGCACGATCATTATTTTCGGTGACGGCGCGGGCGCGGTAGTGCTTGGCGCGTCTGAAGAGCCAGGCATTATCTCGACGCATCTGCATGCTGACGGCAGCTATGGCGAACTGCTGACCCTGCCGAACGCCGATCGCGTCGATCCGGAAAACCCGATCTATCTGACGATGGCCGGCAATGAAGTCTTCAAAGTGGCGGTCACCGAGCTGGCGCACATCGTTGATGAGACGCTGGCAGCGAATAATCTTGAACGTTCAGCGCTGGACTGGCTGGTGCCGCACCAGGCAAACCTGCGTATTATCAGCGCGACGGCGAAGAAACTGGGCATGTCGATGGATAACGTCGTTGTGACCCTCGACCGCCATGGCAACACCTCCGCGGCGTCAGTCCCTTGCGCGCTGGATGAAGCCGTTCGCGATGGCCGTATCCAACGCGGTCAGTTGATTCTGCTGGAAGCCTTTGGTGGCGGTTTCACCTGGGGTTCCGCGCTGGTTCGTTTTTAGTATAAGGATTTAAACATGACGCAATTTGCTTTTGTGTTCCCGGGACAAGGTTCCCAGGCCGTAGGCATGCTGGCCGATATGGCTGCCACCTGGCCGGTGATTGAAGAGACCTTCGGTGAAGCGTCCGCAGCGTTGGGTTACGATCTGTGGGCGCTGGCTCAACAGGGCCCGGCAGAAGAACTGAATAAAACCTGGCAGACTCAGCCGGCGCTGCTGACCGCCTCCGTGGCGCTATACCGCGTCTGGCAGCAGCAGGGCGGCAAAGCGCCGACCCTGCTGGCGGGCCACAGCCTCGGCGAATACTCCGCGCTGGTTTGCGCAGGGGTTATCGGTTTCGCTGATGCCGTTCGTCTGGTTGAACTGCGCGGGAAATTCATGCAGGAAGCCGTACCGGAAGGTACCGGCGCCATGTCCGCGATTATCGGCCTGGATGACGCTTCTATCGCCAAAGCCTGTGAAGAATCGGCCGAAGGGCAGGTTGTCTCTCCGGTGAACTACAATTCCCCGGGCCAGGTGGTTATCGCCGGGCATAAAGAGGCCGTTGAACGCGCTGGCGCCGCTTGTAAAGCCGCTGGCGCCAAACGCGCGCTGCCGCTGCCGGTGAGCGTGCCGTCCCACTGCGCGCTGATGAAGCCAGCTGCAGAAAAACTGGCGCTGGAGTTGCAGAAAATCACCTTCAACGCGCCGACGATTCCGGTAGTGAATAACGTCGACGTGAAATGCGAAACCACGCCGGACGCCATTCGCGACGCGCTGGTACGCCAGCTGTACAGCCCGGTCCAGTGGACCAAAACCGTTGAGTTTATGGCGGCGCAGGGCGTAACGCATCTGTATGAAGTTGGCCCGGGTAAAGTCCTCACCGGCCTGACCAAACGTATTGTTGACACCCTGACCGCTTCCGCGCTTAACGAGCCGGCGGCGATGTCTGCGGCGCTTGAGCAATAAAAGAGGAAAACCATGAGTTTTGAAGGAAAAATCGCGCTGGTTACCGGTGCAAGCCGCGGTATTGGCCGTGCAATCGCTGAAACGCTCGTCGCTCGTGGCGCGAAAGTTATCGGTACTGCGACCAGCGAAAGCGGCGCGCAGGCCATCAGCGACTATTTAGGCGCCAACGGTAAAGGTCTGATGTTGAATGTGACCGACCCGGCATCTATTGAATCTGTTCTGGAAAATGTGCGCGCAGAGTTTGGCGAAGTGGATATCCTGGTGAATAATGCCGGGATCACTCGCGACAATCTGTTGATGCGCATGAAAGATGACGAGTGGAACGATATTATCGAAACCAACCTGTCATCGGTTTTCCGTCTGTCAAAAGCGGTAATGCGCGCTATGATGAAAAAGCGTCATGGACGTATTATCACTATCGGTTCTGTGGTTGGTACCATGGGAAATGCGGGTCAGGCCAACTACGCTGCGGCGAAAGCGGGTCTGATCGGCTTCAGTAAATCACTGGCGCGTGAAGTTGCGTCCCGCGGTATTACTGTAAACGTTGTTGCTCCGGGCTTTATTGAAACGGACATGACGCGTGCGCTGACCGATGAGCAGCGTGCGGGTACGCTGGCGGCAGTTCCTGCGGGGCGCCTTGGCACCCCAAATGAAATCGCCAGCGCGGTTGCATTTTTAGCCTCTGACGAAGCAAGTTACATCACTGGTGAAACGCTGCACGTCAACGGCGGAATGTACATGGTCTGACCGAGATTTGTGCAAAACGTTCAGGAACCGCGCACTTCGCACGGTTCCCTGTGCGGTTTTGTGCGAAAAGATTTGCGTTCTTAGGGCAAACGGCCTCAAAATAGCGCAAAATCGTGGTAAGACCTGCCGGGATTTAGTTGCAAATTTTTCAACATTTTATACACTACGAAAACCATCGCGAAAGCGAGTTTTGATAGGAAATTTAAGAGTATGAGCACTATCGAAGAACGCGTTAAGAAAATTATCGGCGAGCAGCTGGGCGTTAAGCAGGAAGAAGTTACCAACAATGCTTCCTTCGTTGAAGACCTGGGCGCTGATTCTCTTGACACCGTTGAGCTGGTAATGGCTCTGGAAGAAGAGTTTGATACTGAGATTCCGGACGAAGAAGCTGAGAAAATCACCACCGTTCAGGCTGCCATTGATTACATCAACGGCCACCAGGCGTAAGTGAACATCTCCAGGCGGTCATTCGACCGCCTGAGTTTTATCTTTTTATTGTCCCACAAGAATCT
Source organism: Klebsiella sp. RC2 (assembly GCF_014192815.1). Classification (NCBI taxonomy): domain Bacteria; kingdom Pseudomonadati; phylum Pseudomonadota; class Gammaproteobacteria; order Enterobacterales; family Enterobacteriaceae; genus Klebsiella; species Klebsiella sp. RC2. Next base: position 42,208 of record NZ_JACHYL010000013.1, read on the forward strand.
ATTTTCCCTCCCTGGAGGACAAACGTGTCTAAGCGTCGTGTAGTTGTGACCGGACTGGGCATGTTGTCTCCTGTCGGCAATACCGTAGAGTCTACCTGGAAAGCTCTCCTTGCCGGTCAGAGTGGCATCAGCCTGATCGACCATTTCGATACTAGCGCCTATGCAACGAAATTTGCTGGCTTAGTAAAGGATTTTAACTGTGATGACATTATCTCGCGCAAAGAACAGCGCAAGATGGATGCCTTCATTCAATATGGAATTGTCGCTGGCGTTCAGGCCATGCAGGATTCTGGCCTTGAAGTGACGGAAGAGAATGCAACCCGTATTGGCGCCGCTATCGGCTCCGGTATTGGCGGTCTCGGCTTGATCGAAGAAAACCACAGTTCGCTGGTTAACGGCGGACCGCGTAAGATCAGCCCATTCTTCGTTCCTTCCACAATTGTTAACATGGTGGCCGGGCATCTGACCATCATGTTTGGTCTGCGTGGGCCAAGTATCTCTATCGCGACCGCGTGTACTTCAGGCGTGCACAACATCGGCCAGGCCGCGCGCATCATCGCCTATGGCGATGCCGATGCGATGGTGGCAGGCGGTGCGGAAAAAGCCAGTACCCCGCTTGGCGTGGGCGGCTTCGGCGCGGCGCGTGCGCTCTCCACGCGCAATGACAACCCGCAGGCGGCAAGCCGTCCGTGGGATAAAGATCGCGACGGCTTCGTGCTGGGCGACGGCGCGGGTATGGTGGTGCTGGAAGAGTACGAGCATGCTAAAAAACGCGGTGCCAAAATCTACGCCGAGATCGTTGGCTTCGGCATGAGCAGCGATGCTTACCACATGACGTCACCGCCGGAAGATGGTGCGGGCGCCGCGCTGGCGATGGTGAATGCCATTCGCGATGCGGGCATCGAACCGGGCCAGATTGGCTACGTCAACGCCCACGGCACCTCGACGCCGGCTGGCGATAAAGCAGAAGCGCAGGCCGTTAAGTCAGTCTTCGGTGATGCGGCGAACCGCGTCATGGTGAGCTCCACCAAATCCATGACCGGGCACCTGCTGGGCGCGGCAGGGGCCGTAGAGTCGATCTACTCTATCCTGGCGCTGCGCGACCAGGCGGTTCCGCCGACGATCAACCTCGATAACCCGGATGAGGGCTGCGACCTCGATTTCGTGCCACACGAAGCGCGTCAGGTTTCCGGTATGGAGTACACCCTGTGCAACTCCTTCGGTTTTGGCGGCACTAACGGTTCGCTGATCTTCAAAAAAGTGTGACAGGGCTTGCCCCGGTACTGCTTTAACAAAAGGCCCGTTCGTCGGGCCTTTTTTATTCGGCTTTCTCCGCTTGTCCTCTGCTCCGTGTCCTGAGACACTCACCGACCAGTGAAAAGGAGTCCTTTATGTTCTTGATAAATGGCGTTGAACAGGACACGCTGGCGGCGAACGATCGCGCCGCCCAGTTTGGCGATGGCTGTTTTAGCACCGCCCGCATCCAGCAGGGGCAGGTTGCGCTACTGGACGCCCATCTGCAGCGTTTGCAGATAACCTGTGAAAAATTACAAATACCATTTCACGACTGGCTGACGCTGAGCGAAGAGATGCAGCGTCTGGCGCGGCCGCACGCGCAGGGCGTGTTGAAGGTGATCCTCACCCGCGGCGTTGGGGGAAGGGGATACAGTACGGCGGGCTGCGTGTCGCCCACCCGCATTCTCAGTGTCTCTCCATTCCCGGCGCATTATGCGCGCTGGCGGGAGGAGGGTATTACCCTGACCCAGAGCCCGGTGCCCCTGGGGCGCAACCCGTGGCTTGCCGGACTGAAGCATCTTAATCGCCTTGAGCAGGTACTGATCCGCTCTCATCTTGAGCAGACGGACGCCGATGAGGCGCTGGTCCTTGACAGTGACGGGTGGCTTACGGAATGCTGTGCCGCGAATTTATTCTGGCGTCAGGGACGGGATGTATTTACTCCGCGGCTCGATTACGCCGGGGTCAACGGCATTATGCGGCAGCGCTGTATCGCACAGCTGGCACCATCGGCGTTTCGCGTTGTCGAAGTGACAGCGCGTCCTGAGGTATTGCGTGAAGCCGATGAAGTGCTGATCTGCAATGCGCTGATGCCGCTGGTGCCGGTTCGTCGCTGGGAGGAGACCGTCTGGTCCTCGCGCGAGCTTTACCATTTTTTAGCCCCTTTGTGTGAGCTGTCTGGTTAGTATGAAGAAAATGTTACGTTTTATTCTGCTGTTGGTGGTGGTGCTGGGCATCGCCGCGGCGGCAGGCATGTGGAAAGTACGCCAGCTGGCGGACAGCAAGCTGCTGATTAAAGAAGAGACCATCTTCACCCTGGAGCCCGGTACCGGCCGTCTGGCGCTGGGCCAGGATCTTTATCGCGAGAAGGTGATCAACCGCCCGCGCGTTTTCCAGTGGCTGCTGCGGGTGGAACCTGAGCTGTCTCACTTCAAAGCCGGGACCTATCGCTTCACGCCGCAGATGACGGTGCGCGAGATGCTGCAGCTGCTGGCCAGCGGTAAAGAGGCGCAGTTTCCGCTGCGCTTTGTCGAAGGTATGCGCGTTAGCGACTACCTGCGCCAGCTGCGCGATGCCCCGTACGTGAAGCACACTCTCGATGATGATAGCTATGCGACGGTGGCTAAGGCGTTAGGTCTTGAGCATGCCGACTGGGTGGAGGGCTGGTTCTGGCCGGATACCTGGATGTACACCGCCAATACCAGCGATATCGCCATCCTCAAGCGCGCGCATCAGAAAATGGTCGCCGAAGTGGCGAAGATCTGGGAAGGACGGATGGACAATCTGCCCTATGCCGATCAGAACCAGCTGTTGACCATGGCCTCGATTATTGAGAAAGAGACCGCGGTGGCGGAAGAGCGCGACCGCGTCGCGTCGGTATTTATCAATCGCCTGCGCATCGGTATGCGCTTACAGACCGATCCGACCGTGATCTACGGGATGGGCGAGGGGTATACTGGTAAGTTAACGCGTAAGGATCTCGAGACGCCGACCGCATACAACACTTATACCATCAGCGGCCTGCCGCCTGGTCCTATCGCAGTGCCGGGCGAGGCGTCGCTGAAGGCGGCCGCCCATCCGGCGAAAACGTCATACCTCTATTTTGTCGCCGACGGGAAAGGGGGCCATACGTTTACCACAAACCTGGTCAGTCATAACCGTGCGGTGCAGGACTATCTGAAAGTACTTAAGGAAAAAAATGCGCAGTAACTATATCGTCATCGAGGGGCTGGAGGGCGCCGGGAAGACCACCGCACGTCAGCTGGTGGTGGAGACGCTGCAGTCGGCAGGTATTCACGATATGGTGTTTACCCGCGAGCCGGGGGGCACTGTCCTTGCCGAAAAACTGCGTAGCCTGGTGCTGGATATCCAGTCCACGGGTGATGAGGTCATTAATGATAAAGCGGAAGTGCTGATGTTTTACGCGGCGCGCGTCCAGCTGGTGGAGACCGTGATTAAGCCCGCGCTGGCCCGCGGCCAGTGGGTGATCGGCGATCGTCACGATCTGTCGACTCAGGCTTATCAGGGCGGCGGCCGGGGAATCGACCGTACGATGCTGGCGACGCTGCGCGACGCGGTACTCGGCAATTTCCGCCCCAATCTGACGCTGTACCTCGACGTCACGCCGGAAGTGGGGCTGCAGCGCGCCCGGGCCCGCGGAGAGCTTGATCGCATTGAGCAGGAGTCCATGAACTTCTTCAATCGCACCCGCGCGCGCTACCTTGAGCTGGCCGCTGCAGACCCGTCGATCCGCACGGTTGACGCGACCCAGCCGCTCGACGCCGTCGCTCGCGACATTCGCGCCACGATCGCCCAGTGGATGGCGGAGCAACCGGCATGAAATGGTATCCGTGGCTGCGCCCGTCGTTCGAGCAACTGGTCGGAAGCTATCAGGCCGGACGAGGCCACCACGCCTTGCTGTTACAGTCTCTGAGCGGGATGGGCGGTGAGGCGTTGATTTACGCGCTGTGCCGCTTCCTGATGTGCCGCCAGCCCGAAGGACATAAAAGCTGCGGCCGCTGCCATAGTTGCCAGCTGATGCAGGCCGGCACACATCCCGATTACTATCCGCTGATCCCCGAAAAGGGCAAGAGTGCGCTGGGCATTGATGCGGTGCGCGATGTCAATGAAAAGCTCTATGAGCGCGCGCGCCTCGGTGGGGCGAAAGTGGTGTGGATTAGCGATGCCGCTTTGCTGACCGATGCCGCCGCCAACGCGTTGCTGAAAACGCTGGAGGAGCCGCCGGAGAATACCTGGTTCTTCCTCGCCTGCCAGGAGCCGGCGCGTCTGCTGACGACTCTGCGCAGCCGTTGTCGCCTGCACCACCTGGCGCCGCCGTCGGAGTCTTATGCCCTGGCCTGGCTGGAGCGAGAGGTGAACCTGCCGCAGGAGTCACTGTTGACCGCGTTGCGTCTGTGCGCCAGCGCGCCGGCCGCGGCGCTCGAACTATTACAGGAACCGCAGTGGACGGCGCGGCAGCAGCTGTGTCAGGCGCTGGCGGCCACCCTGGCGAGTGGTGACTGGCTGGCGTTGCTGCCGATACTCAATCATGAACAGGCGGCGGTTCGCCTGCACTGGCTGGCATCGCTGCTGGTCGATGCGCAAAAACGACAGCAGGGGATTGCCCTGGTGAGTAACCCGGACGTCTGGCCGCTGCTGGAGCAGCTGGCGCACAGCCTGCCCGCCGCCCGGCTGCAGGCGATCGCCCATGACGTCTGTACCTGCCGTGAGCAATTGCTGAACGTCGTCGGCGTCAACCGCGAACTGCTGCTCACCGAGCGCCTGCTGCGCTGGGAACATTACCTGCAACCCGGGACGGTTTTACCCGTATCCCACCTCTGAGTGAGACATTATGTTTTTAGTCGACTCCCACTGCCATCTTGATGGTCTGGATTATCAAACTCTGCACAAAAACGTCGACGACGTGCTGGCAAAAGCGGCCGCACGCGATGTGAAATTCTGCCTGGCGGTCGCCACGACCTTGCCCGGCTACCGCAGTATGCGTGAGCTGGTGGGGACGCGTGACAACGTCGTCTTCTCCTGCGGCGTGCATCCGTTAAACCAGGACGAAGCCTACGAGGTGGAGACCCTGCGCACGCTGGCGGCGGAAGAGGGCGTTGTGGCGATGGGGGAGACCGGTCTGGATTATTTTTATACCCCGGAAACCAAAGCCCAGCAGCAAACCTCGTTTCGCGACCACATACGCATTGGCCGCGAGCTGAATAAGCCGGTGATCGTCCACACCCGTGACGCGCGCGCCGATACCCTGGCCATTTTACGCGAAGAAAAGGTGACGGATTGCGGTGGCGTACTACACTGTTTCACTGAGGACAGGGAGACAGCGGGTAAATTGCTCGACATGGGGTTCTATATCTCGTTTTCCGGTATCGTCACTTTTCGTAACGCCGAGCAGCTGCGCGATGCGGCGCGCTATGTTCCGCTGGATCGCCTGCTGGTGGAGACCGATTCGCCGTACCTGGCGCCAGTCCCCCATCGCGGCAAAGAGAACCAGCCGGCGCTGGTCCGTGACGTTGCGGAATACATGGCGGTACTGAAAGGCGTGTCGCTGGAGCAACTGGCCCAGCAGACCACCGATAATTTTGCCACTCTGTTCCATATTGACCCCGCCCGCTTACAACCTGCTTGATCTGCTTATTATTTTAAGGCTCGTAATTAATAACCAAAGCGAGTAAAGTTCACCGCCACAAAAGTGGCGGTGAAGGTTTTTTGGCAACATCTGGATACAACTTATGTAAGCTGATGTAAATTTTTACCGGAAGGCTGATTGAAACGTGATAGCCGTCAAACAATCATCCCGTTAATTATTTTACTCTGTGTAATAAATAAAGGGCGCTTAGATGTCCTGTCCACGGCACGGTTCTCCCCCCGGGCCAATGCGTGAAAACGTAAAAAAGTACCAAATACTCAGGAGCACTCTCAATTATGTTTAAGAATGCATTTGCTAACCTGCAGAAGGTCGGTAAATCGCTGATGCTGCCGGTATCCGTACTGCCTATCGCAGGTATCCTGCTGGGCGTCGGTTCCGCAAACTTCAGCTGGCTGCCAGCCGTGGTCTCCCACGTTATGGCAGAAGCAGGCGGTTCAGTTTTCGCCAACATGCCGCTGATCTTCGCTATCGGTGTGGCCCTCGGCTTCACCAATAACGACGGTGTATCCGCACTGGCTGCAGTCGTGGCTTACGGCATCATGGTGAAAACCATGGCGGTGGTTGCGCCGCTGGTGCTGCATTTACCTGCTGAAGAGATTGCGGCAAAACACCTGGCTGATACCGGCGTGCTTGGCGGTATTATCTCCGGTGCTATCGCCGCGTACATGTTCAACCGCTTCTATCGTATCAAGCTGCCAGAATACCTGGGCTTCTTTGCGGGCAAGCGCTTTGTACCGATTATCTCTGGTCTGGCCGCTATCTTCACCGGCGTGATCCTCTCCTTCATTTGGCCGCCGATCGGTTCCGCGATCCAGACCTTCTCCCAGTGGGCTGCTTATCAGAACCCGGTGGTAGCGTTTGGTATCTACGGTTTCATCGAGCGTTGCCTGGTGCCGTTTGGTCTGCACCACATCTGGAACGTTCCTTTCCAGATGCAGATCGGCGAATACACCAACGCGGCTGGTCAGGTGTTCCACGGCGATATCCCGCGCTACATGGCAGGCGACCCGACCGCGGGCAAACTGTCTGGCGGCTTCCTGTTCAAAATGTACGGTCTGCCGGCAGCGGCAATCGCGATTTGGCACTCTGCTAAACCGGAAAACCGCGCCAAAGTGGGCGGTATCATGATCTCCGCCGCGCTGACCTCGTTCCTGACCGGTATCACCGAGCCGATCGAGTTCTCCTTCATGTTCGTGGCGCCGATCCTGTACGTTATCCATGCCATTCTGGCGGGTCTGGCGTTCCCGATCTGTATCCTGCTGGGTATGCGTGACGGTACCTCGTTCTCTCACGGCCTGATCGACTTTATCGTCCTGTCCGGTAACAGCAGCAAGCTGTGGCTGTTCCCGATTGTCGGTATCTGCTATGCGATCGTGTACTACGTCATTTTCCGCGTGCTGATTAAAGCCCTGGATCTGAAAACACCGGGTCGTGAAGATACCACCGAAGAGAGCAAAGCTGGCGCAACCAGCGAGATGGCTCCGGCTCTGATCGCCGCTTTCGGCGGTAAAGAGAACATCACCAACCTCGACGCATGTATTACTCGTCTGCGTGTTAGCGTGGCGGATGTAGCGAAAGTTGACCAGGCTGGCCTGAAAAAACTGGGCGCCGCTGGCGTGGTAGTGGCAGGTTCTGGCGTACAGGCCATCTTCGGTACCAAGTCCGATAACCTGAAAACTGAAATGGATGAGTACATCCGTAACAGTTAAGACGTAGTATCGGGGAGACTAAGGCAGCCTATTGGCTGCCTTTTTTACGTTACGAGGTGAGGTTTTCTGAGGCGATAACCCTGAAGAGTATCCGGCAAATGCTTAATCCCTCAGCAGCTAAGTCTATAGTTGAATAAGAAAAACTGCTTTCAGGTTGAAAGAGAGGGAGGATGTCGCTCATACTCTTATCTGAACCTGTGCGTCCGCGTTTATCTGCAGAAGCAGGCCAGCGTATGGGATAAAACTAATAAGGAATCAGTCATGGCAGAAGAAACGATTTTCAGCAAAATCATTCGCCGGGAGATCCCGTCGGATATTGTCTATCAGGATGAGCTTGTGACCGCTTTTCGCGACATCTCCCCGCAGGCACCCACCCACATTCTGATTGTCCCGAATGTTCTGATTCCTACCGTGAATGACGTCACCACCGAACATGAGCTGGCGCTGGGCCGGATGATGACCGTCGCGGCGAAGATCGCCCGCGATGAAGGTCTTGCCGACGATGGCTACCGTTTGATCGTTAATTGCAACCGCCACGGCGGCCAGGAAGTTTACCATATCCACATGCATCTGCTGGGCGGTCGTCCGCTGGGCCCGATGCTGGCGCATAAAGGCTAACGCCATGCTCAGGACCCTTTTGGGCGCTTGCCTGGCGGCGGGACTGCTGGCCGGGTGTAGTTCACATCCGGAGATCCCGGTTTCTGACCAGCAGGCGCTGGTGATGGAGTCGAGCGTGCTGGCGGCCGGGATCAGCGCCAGCGAGCCTGCCGTGGTGGCGACGGAGATTCAGGCTACCGCCTCCTCAACGCTGTATAACGAGCGCCAGCAGCCGGTCACCGTGCACTATCGTTTTTTCTGGTATGACGCCCGAGGGCTGGAGATGCATCCGCTGGACGCGCCGCGCACCATCGTGGTTCCGGCACGCTCTTCGGTGACATTGTATGGTAGCGCCAATATCCTGGGGGCGCATAAGGCCCGCCTTTATCTTTATCTGTAAGGGGTAATTATAATGATGAAAATGTGTCGCTATGCGTTAATCACAGCACTGGCGATATTCCTCGCAGGCTGTGCGGGGTTACGTGAGCAGCCTGCGCCGGTCGAAGAAGCCAAACCGCAGCCGCAGCAGCCTGCGCAGCCGCAGCCCACGGTGCCGACGGTACCGGCGGTTCCTGCCGTACCGTCGCAGCCGGGGCCCATTGAGCATCAGGATCAGCAGTCTGGTCAGCCGGCGCCGCGCGTGCGTCATTATGACTGGAACGGCGCGGTCCAGCCGCTGGTGGGGCAGATGCTGCAGGCCAGCGGCGTCAATGCGGGCAGTATTCTGCTGGTTGACAGCGTGAACAACCGCACCAATGGTACGCTGAATGCGGGAGAAGCCACTACCGCGCTGCGTAATGCGCTGGCCGGCAACGGCAAGTTTACGCTGGTCTCGGCGCAGCAGCTGGGGGTCGCCAAACAGCAGCTGGGCCTGTCGCCGCAGGACAGCCTCGGCAGCCGCAGTAAAGCCATGGGGATCGCCCGCAACGTGGGCGCGCAGTATGTGCTTTACTCCAATGCCACCGGCAACGTCAACGCGCCTGAACTGAAGATGCAGTTGATGCTGGTGCAAACCGGCGAGATTATCTGGTCAGGTAAAGGTGCTGTTCAGCAACAATAAGCTGACGCGCGATGAGCTCTTGTCGCGCTTCTTCCCCCGCTATCATCCTGTCGCCTCGCTGAGCCAGAATGGCCTCAGCGGCGGCAGTGTGATTATCAGCGACGGCGACCAGCGGCACGTGCTACGTCAGCCGCACGACCCATCAGCCGCTTCCTGTTATTTCCGCCGTCAGTATCGCGCGCTCCGCCAACTGCCTGCCAGGCTGGCGCCAGCCCCGCTGTTTTACTCACCCTGCTGGATGGTGGTGGAATATTGCGCAGGGGAGGTGAAAAGCGAGTTACCGGCCTGCCCTATGCTGTCAGACTTATTGTATGACGTGCATCAGCAACCGCGATTCGGCTGGCGTGTTACCCTCGCACCGCTGCTGGCCCAGTACTGGCAGACGTGCGATCCGGCACGGCGCACGCCGCGCTGGCTGCGCTGGCATCAGCGGCTGCGTCGCCGGGGCGAGCCCCGTCCTCTGCGGCTGGCGCCGCTGCATATGGACGTCCATGCCGGCAATATTATCCACAGCGAGTCCGGCCTGAGGCTGATCGACTGGGAATATGCCGGCGATGGCGATATCGCGCTGGAGCTGGCCGCGGTGTGGATTTCCCCTCACCAGCGCCGCCAGCTGGTGGCGGCGTATGCCCGGTGGGCGGCCATCGACGCGCAGCAGCTTTGGCGGCAGGTTGTACTTTGGCGCCCGTGGGTATTGCTGCTGATGGCGGGATGGTATGAAATGCGCTGGCAGCAGAGCGGCGATCGGCAATTTATCACGCTGGCAGATGAAATATGGTGTCAGTTAGACAACGAACGTAAAGGATAAGAGAGGTCAGTGTGGGCCCAGTCATGTTGGATGTCGAAGGGTATGAACTGGATGCGGAAGAGCGAGAGATTCTGGCGCATCCGCTGGTGGGAGGGTTGATCCTCTTTACCCGTAATTATCACGATCCGGCGCAGCTGCGGGAGCTGGTGCGCCAGATCCGCGATGCCTCCCGGAACCATCTGGTGGTGGCGGTCGATCAGGAAGGGGGACGCGTTCAGCGTTTCCGCGAAGGCTTTACCCGTTTACCGGCGGCCCAGTCTTTCGCCGCGCTGCTGGGGATGGAAGAGGGGGGCAAACTGGCCGCCGAGGCCGGCTGGCTGATGGCCAGCGAAATGATCGCCATGGATATTGATATCAGCTTTGCGCCTGTGCTGGACGTCGGCCATATCAGCGCCGCGATCGGCGAACGTTCTTATCATGAAGATCCGCAGAAAGCGCTGACGATGGCGCGTCACTTTATTGACGGGATGCACGCCGCGGGTATGAAAACCACCGGTAAACACTTCCCGGGGCACGGGGCGGTGACTGCCGATTCGCACAAAGAGACCCCGTTCGATCCGCGGCCGGCATCGGTGATTCGCGACCACGATATGGCGGTATTCAAAAGCCTCATCGCCGAACAGCGTCTGGATGCCATCATGCCCGCGCATGTGATTTACCCGGAGCTCGACCCGCGTCCGGCCAGCGGTTCAGCGTACTGGCTGAAAACGGTGCTGCGCGGCGAGCTGGGCTTCGACGGGGTGATTTTCTCCGACGATCTGTCGATGGAAGGGGCGGCGATCATGGGCAGCTATGCCGAACGCGGTCAGGCGTCGCTGGACGCCGGTTGCGATATGATACTGGTCTGCAATAATCGTAAGGGCGCGGTCAGTGTGCTGGATAACCTGTCGCCGATCAAAGCAGAGCGTGTTACGAAATTGTATCATAAAGGTTCCTTTTCCCGTCAGGAGTTAAGGGATTCAGCCCGTTGGAAAACGGTGAGTGCCCAGCTGGAGCAGCTTCATGCGCGCTGGCAAGAGGCGAAGTCCGCGTAACGCTCTGCGGGGCGTTGTTGTCTGGTGAGGATGCGATGATTATCTATTTACACGGTTTTGACTCGAACAGCCCCGGTAACCATGAGAAGGTGATGCAGCTGCAGTTTATCGACCCGGACGTGCGGTTGATTAGCTACAGCACGCGCCACCCCAAGCACGACATGCAGCATCTGCTGAAAGAGGTCGATAAAATGCTGCAGCTTACCGCCGATGACCGGCCGCTGATCTGCGGCGTCGGACTTGGCGGCTACTGGGCGGAGCGGATTGGTTTTCTGTGCGATATCCGCCAGGCGGTGTTCAATCCAAACCTGTTTCCGCATGAGAACATGGAAGGCAAAATCGACCGCCCGGAAGAGTATGCTGACATCGCCACCAAGTGTGTAACCAACTTCCGTGAGAAGAATCGCGATCGCTGTCTGGTGGTGCTTTCCCGGCAGGACGAAGCGCTGGACAGCCAGCGTTCCGCCGATCTTCTGCACCACTATTATGAAATTATCTGGGATGAAGAGCAGACCCATAAATTTAAAAACATCTCGCCGCACCTGCAGCGGCTGAAAGCGTTTAAAACCCTCGGTTAAGCCTTTTCCCCTGTCGCCAAACCCGCGCCGTGTTCACCGCGCGGGTTTTTTTATGCCTACACTTATTGGTTTCGCTGAAAAAATACGCGACAAAACTTGATGCATATCAATTTTGGTATGACCAATGCACCGTTCATGGTATTCTCGACGGTGCTGAATGGTTTCATTGACGTAACTTGTTGTTAAATAAAGGCTATTATCATAACTTTTATTTAACAATTGGTTAATAATTTTAGGGGTACACATGACTACGCCATTGAAAAAAATCGTAATTGTGGGTGGCGGCGCTGGCGGACTGGAACTGGCAACTCAGCTGGGGAAAAAGTTAGGGCGCCATAAAAAAGCGAAAATCACCCTGGTGGACCGTAACCACAGCCATCTGTGGAAGCCGCTGCTGCATGAAGTGGCCACCGGTTCTCTGGATGAAGGTGTCGATGCGCTGAGCTATCTGGCCCATGCCCGCAACCACGGTTTCCAGTTCCAGCTGGGCTCGGTGGTGGATATCAACCGCGAAGGGAAGACCATCACCCTCGGCGAGCTGCGTAATGAAAAAGGCGAGCTGCTGGTGGCTGAGCGTAAACTGCCGTACGACACGCTGGTGATGGCGTTGGGCAGTACCTCGAATGACTTCAACACCCCTGGCGTGAAAGAGAACTGCATTTTCCTCGACAACCCGCATCAGGCGCGTCGTTTCCATCAGGAAATGCTCAACCTGTTCCTCAAATACTCCGCCAACCTGGGTGCCAACGGTAAAGTGAACATCGCCATTGTCGGCGGCGGCGCCACCGGCGTGGAACTCTCCGCTGAACTGCATAATGCGGTGAAACAACTGCACAGCTACGGCTACAAAGGGCTGACTAACGAAGCGCTGAACGTCACGCTGGTCGAGGCGGGCGAGCGTATTCTGCCCGCACTGCCGCCGCGCATTTCCGGGGCGGCGCATAATGAGCTGACCAAGCTGGGCGTACGGGTGCTGACGCAGACCATGGTCACCAGCGCGGATGCAGGCGGTCTGCACACCAAAGATGGCGAATATATTGAAGCGGATCTGATGGTCTGGGCGGCCGGGATCAAAGCGCCAGATTTCATGAAAGAGATCGGCGGCCTCGAAACCAACCGTATCAATCAGCTGGTGGTCGAGCCGACGCTGCAGACCACCCGCGATGCGGATATTTTCGCCATCGGCGACTGCGCCTCCTGTGCGCGTCCGGAAGGCGGCTTTGTCCCTCCGCGGGCCCAGGCGGCGCACCAGATGGCTACCTGCGCGCTGAACAACATCCTGGCGCAGATGAAAGGCAAACCGCTGAAGGCGTATACCTATAAAGACCATGGCTCGCTGGTGTCGCTGTCCAATTACTCCACCGTCGGCAGCCTGATGGGTAACCTGATGCGCGGCTCGATGATGGTGGAAGGGCGTATTGCGCGCTTCGTGTACATCTCCCTGTACCGTATGCACCAGATCGCCCTGCACGGCTATTTCAAAACCGGCCTGATGATGCTGGTCGGGCGCATCAACCGCATCATTCGCCCGCGTCTTAAGCTGCACTAATACGCTGTCTTTACCCGGAGCCGCCCTGACGGCGCTCCGGGCTCTTCTGCTGAAACCGCGGCGATCCCGCTCGGAATCCTCTGAATCCCCTTGATTTGCTGCGAATTCTCGCACTTTTCATCCGCTATCTGATTTGCGCCCTCCCGGCTCCGGTTGCAAAATTGTATCAACAGCAACAAAGGAGGATCTCCCGTGAATAAATCTATGTTGGCGGGTATAGGGATAGGCGTGGCTGCCGCGCTGGGCGTTGCAGCTGTCGCTGGTCTCAACGTGTTAGATCGCGGCCCGCAGTATGCGCAAGTGGTCTCCAGTACACCGATTAAAGAAACCGTGAAAACGCCGCGTCAGGAATGCCGCAATGTCACGGTGACCCATCGTCGTCCGGTCCAGGATGAAAACCGTATCGCCGGTTCGGTACTCGGCGCGGTGGCCGGTGGGGTGATTGGCCACCAGTTTGGCGGCGGTCGCGGACGTAGTGTAGCGACAGTGGTAGGTGCGCTGGGCGGCGGCTATGCCGGCAACCAGCTGCAGGGGGCGATGCAGGACAACGATACCTACACTACCACCCAGCAGCGTTGTAAAACGGTATATGACAAATCCGATAAAATGCTGGGCTACGATGTGACCTATAAAATAGGCGATCAGCAGGGGAAAATCCGTATGGATCACAATCCTGGCAGCCAGATCCCGCTGGACAACAACGGCCAGCTGGTCCTGAACAACAAAATCTAAAAACAGATTTATGTAGTGATTAGCCCCTCAATCGCTCAGGCTGAGGGGCTTTTTTTATCAGAAGGTTAACGCGTAATTCAGACCGAAGGTACGGCCACGGCCTTTGTATTCGTACAGCGATGAACTGCCGTAGGTCGGGCTGTAGAGCAGCGGCGCCCGCTGGCCCCAGATGGTGACATAGTCTTCGTTAAGCAGGTTTTCGATACTGAAGGTCAGTTTCCCCACCGGCAGCGCGTAACTGCCAATAAAATCAACGGTGTTATAGCCTTCCAGCTTGTTACCGGCGGCGTCGCTGAGGTCAAACACCTGCTGGCTCTGCACGCGCAGGCTCCACGGATCCGGCGCCCAACCCACCCAGGCGGTGGCTTTGGACGGTGAGGCGAGGGTGACATCCCATTTTTGCCAGCGGCCGTCGGTCTGCACCTGTGATTTCAGCACGTTGAAGTTACCGCCGACGCTCCAGTCGCTGTCCGGAATAAAGTAATCGACCGCTCCCTCAACGCCGTAAATACGCCGTTTGTCGGACTGCACGTCGATGGTCATGTCGGTGCGGTTGACGACGATGGTCTTATCCGAAGTCGAGTAATATGCCGCCAGCTGGGTGCGCAGGTTATCGCCGGTGTAGCGCCAGCCCAGCTCATACGAGTTAACTTTGATCCCCTGCAGCGGCGAGTCATCGACGTTGACGCTGGAGATCAGCGGCAGATGGCCATTGACCGCCGCGCCGTATTTACCGATGCCGTAGTATTTACCGGGGTCCGGCAGCTCGACGCCCTGCGAGAAGTTAAACCAGGTCTGCTGACGCTCGGTCAGATGCGCCACGATCCCGGCGTTAAACAGGAAGTTATCGTAATCGGTTTTGCCGCCTTTGATGGCGTCGGCGGAGCGCGCTTTGCCGTTGGCGATATCCTGTTGCTGGGCGTAGCCGACAAAGTCGTCAACCCGGTTTTCTGTCCACTGGTAGCGTACCCCGCCGCTGACGGTAAAGATCTCGTTCAGATCGTAGCTGGACTGCAGGAACGGCGCGACGTTGGAGATGCTGTATCCCGGATAGCGGCCGGTGGTGTAGATCGATTCGTTGTGCAGCCCGCCGGACGCCAGCGATTGCTGCAGATCGAAGAACATCTGGTTGGCATTGAAGGTCTCATGATCGGCGTCGAGACCCCAGGTGAGATCCCATCCCGCCAGCGGCTGGCTGTTAAGGGTCAGCTTTGCCCCATACTGATCGGTATCCTGCTGCGACGAGGAGAAGCTACTGACCTGGCCTTTCGTAAGCGTCGGGAACGGATAGAAGGTGAGGGACTCATCGCGATAGTACACCTGGCTCACCAGATTCTGGCCGAAGAAGTCGGCATCGGAGTACTGGAGGCTGATTAAGTGCCGCTCTGTACCGGGGATACGGTCGGAATTGAGCCCGTCGGTGGTGTACGCTTTGCCGCCGCTGGTGACCGCGGACATGTTCTTCCCGAGCCACAGGCCGTAGTCATCATCGCCCTGGCTTTTATAATACTGGGTGACAAGCTGCAGCTGGCGGTTGTCATCGATCTCAATCGTCCCCGTCCCCATCACGTCGAGGCGGTCAGAGTGCTGGAGCCCCGTTTGCGTGTTATCGAGGATCAGCGCATCGTTATTGCCATCGTACCAGCCGCCGAAACGCTGATAGGCTACCGATAAGCGCCCGGATGCATGGTCTGTCCCGCCGCTGACGGCCGCCGCGATGCGCTCATCGTGATCGTTACTGTTCGCAAACCCGCTCTTGCTGCCCACCTCGAGATCGACCTGGCGATCCTGCTGCCCTTTCTTGGTGACGATGTTGATAAGCCCGCCGGTACTGCCTCCGCCGTACAGCGAGGTCGCCCCGGAGATCACTTCGATATGTTCGATGTTAAAGGGGTCGATGGCGTCGAGCTGGCGACTGTCGGTGCGTGAGGAATTGAGCCGGACGCCGTCGATCAGCACGACGATGGCGCGCCCGCGCATGTTCATCCCGTAATTGGTGCGCCCCTGGCTGCTGACATCGATGCCCGGGATCAGCTGCGCCAGCACGTCTTTGAACTCTTTCCCGCCCTGGACCTGCTGCTCAATCTCCTGGCCCTCAATGACCCAGGTGGTTTGGGCCATTTCGGCCACGGTGCGATGGGTGCGGTTTGCACTAACGATGATGCTGTCTTCATCAGACTGAGCCGCCAGCGCAGGCAGCGAGCTGACCAGCAGCAGGGGGTGGAGCACCCAGAGGCGCTTTTTCATATCCATTCCTTTTATGAGCAAGTTGCTTTGTCGTTGTTATAGGCCGACGCCGGGTCGGCATTAGTTACAATGCGAAACATCTGGAAAAACTCAAAAAAGGATTTTGCACATAATGAATATCGCAATCAATATCATTTGCGTTTATCTTGCACGAGAAAAGGTAATAAAAATCAATCTATTTTGTGGGGATAAAGCCAACAGGAGAGTGGATCCGGCGGCAGAATACCGCCGGAGGCAGGGCACATCAGGACTCGAGGATCTGCGGCCAGAGACGGAGAGTGGTGTCGGTGATTTGCATCAGCTTGTCGAAATCCGCGCCTTCCCGCGCGCTAATCGACATCCCCTGCAGGACACAGTTGAGAAACTGCGCCAGCGGCGCGACGTCGCGGCCCGCGGGGAGTTCGCCCTGCGCTTGCCGCTGCTGCAGAAACTGAGTGAGCGCCTGCTCCTGCATCGCATGGCGGGATTTGATGGTATTGGCGATATCCGTCGAGGAGGCGGCCAGCGCGGCGGAGGTATTGATAATAAAGCAGCCGGCCGGCGTCTCTTTGCTGGTAAAGCAGGTGGCGACCGCCGTGAAGTAGTCGCGCAACGCCTGATCGACGGATTTCCCTTCGGCCAACAGCACGGCTTCGTGCTTCGCGGCAAAGCGCGAAATGTAACGATCCAACACTGCGCGGAACAGGCCTTCTTTATTCACAAATTCCGCATACAGGGTGGGGGCTTTTGCTCCTGTCGCCTCGACCAGATCGGCGAGCGAGGTCGCCTCATAGCCGTGCTGCCAGAAGAGTGTCATGGCTTTGTCCAGCGCCGCATCCCTGTCGAACACCTTCGGTCGGCCACGGCTTTTTTTGGCGCAACTTTGAACGTCAGTTGTCATGGTGCCGTTGTACCTATGTTGGTTTGGTGAAAGGCCATTATAAAAATAAACGATCGCCGGGGCCAGCGCTGTTGGTTTAAAAATAAATAAATCATATGCGTATGAAATTTAAGCATTTTATAAATAGTTAAACGATCGTTATAAAAATGCGTTGACGTGTGATGTAGATCACATTACTATTTACCTATCGATCGTTAAGTTAATACTTACGGCCCTACTAAAAAATTCATCTGCACAGGTATAATAATCATGAAAACCGTTAATACTCTGGCTATTGCCGCCGTTCTTAGCTCACTCTCTTTCGCCAGCTTTGCCGCTGTTGAGGTGCAGTCCACCCCAGCGGGTCAGCATAAAGTAGGCACCATCTCGGCTTCTGCCGGGACCAACCTGGGCTCGCTGGAAGATCAGCTGGCGCAGAAAGCAGAAGAGATGGGCGCCACCTCATTCCGTATTACTTCGGTAACCGGTCCGAATACCCTTCACGGCACCGCTGTTATCTACAAGTAAGCCCGATGCGTCGTTGCCCGGCCCCCTTCACCGGACAGCGATGAGTAAGACCCTGTTGTACCCCTGTTTGACCCTTGCCAACAAAAAACCCGCCATCAGGCGGGTTTTTTGTTTTGTGCAGCGTAAGACTACAACGACTGCGGTCCAGGGGCAGCATGACGCGTGACGTCAATGGGCATGCCCGAGCGGTAATTCATCGCGCGCTCCATCACCGTCCCGTCGGTTTGCGGCGCCTGTTTGAACGCCGTCATGGTCGCGTTAAGCGTAATGGGCAAGGTCTGCGGGTCGTCATCGATATGCTCAGACAGCGGCTGATGGACCTCAACCAGACGG
This sequence comes from Klebsiella sp. RC2, assembly GCF_014192815.1. Taxonomy (NCBI): domain Bacteria; kingdom Pseudomonadati; phylum Pseudomonadota; class Gammaproteobacteria; order Enterobacterales; family Enterobacteriaceae; genus Klebsiella; species Klebsiella sp. RC2. The sequence continues at coordinate 59,925 of NZ_JACHYL010000013.1, forward strand.
CGGCCATCCGGCTCTACCGATACCTTGATCGGCGTGTTAATGATATTCACCTTAGTGCCTGGCGAAATGGCGTTGTACAGCGCCTTGATATCGTTGTCGCGCAGACGAATACAGCCGGAGCTGACGCGCATGCCGATGCCGAAATCGGCATTGGTGCCGTGCAGGAGATAGACTCCGCCATAGGCGGCGAGGCGGATGGCGTGATGGCCCATCGGGTTGTCAGGACCGGCTGGCACCACCGCCGGCAGCTCAATCCCCATTGCCTTGTAGCGGGCGCGAATGTTAGCGGTGGGCGTCCAGGTCGGATTGGCCCGCTTGTCAGACACGGTCGTGACCATCGTCGGCGTGATGGTGGTTCCGCCCAGCTGGCCGATGCCGATCGGGTAGACGGTCACTTCATTCTTACCCGGCGGGTAATAGTAGAGGCGCAGCTCGGCAAGGTTAATCACCAGCCCTTCGCGCGGCGCATCGGGCAGCAGCGTCTGCAGGGGGATGGTCAGCACGCTGCCGGCGCGGGGAACATAGGGGTCAACCCCGGGATTGGCCTGCAGCAGGGCCAGAAAGCCGACATTGTACTTTTTGGCAATCGCCTCCAGCGAACCGCCGTTATCCTGCACCACGTGGAACGTATTCTGACCTACCAGCCGGCTGCCCGGCGGGGGAAGGGGCCAGGTGTTGGCGCGCGCGGGCAGAGCCAGCGCGGCGACCAGCGCGACCAGCGCCAGCCAGAGCGTAACGGGGAAACGGTTTCTCATTACCATAACTCCAAAATATATAAGTGGTTATTTTTATATGAAAAGCAGATGAGATTATGGCGTGAGTCTGTGTGGGGAAATCCAGGCGGATTGCAAAATGTTTGTAAAGATTGCCAGGTATGTAAGAAGGGAGATATGGCCAGGGGGCCGTATCTCCTGCCAGTCAGGCGACGGCGTTCTCTTCCAGCTGACGCATAAACTGGCGAACCCAGTCCATCCGCGTTTTACGCTCTTCCAGATCCTGCATGAATTTCAGGCGCGTCGGCCCGTCCAGCCGGAAGTGCTGGGGCTGCTTCTGCAGCAGGCCGATCAACCACACCGGATTGACGTTGTTTTTCTCGTTAAATTCAATCACGCCGCCTTTTTCGTTGCTTTCCAGTTTGCGGATCCCCAGTTTCTGCGCCTGCTGACGCAGACGGGCAATATCCAGCAGGTTGCGGGCGGCATCGGGCAGGCGGCCAAAACGATCGATCAGCTCGACTTTGATCTCCTCCAGATCGAGTTCGTTTTTGGCGCTGGCAATGCGCTTATAGAATGACAGTCGCGTATTGACGTCAGGGATGAAATCGTCAGGCAGCAGGGAAGGCATGCGCAGTTCGACCTCCGTCTGCTGGCTGGTGAGATCTTCCAGCGAGGGTTCGCGTCCGGCTTTCAGCGCATCGACTGCGTTCTCCAGCAGCTCCATATACAGAGAGAAGCCGATGGTTTCCATCTGACCGCTCTGATCTTCGCCGAGCAGTTCCCCGGCCCCGCGAATCTCCAGATCGTGGGTCGCCAGCGCAAAGCCGGCGCCGAGATCTTCCAGCGACGCAATGGCTTCAAGGCGCTTTTGCGCATCGGTGGTCATCGCTTTCGGATGCGGCGTCAGCAGCCAGGCATAGGCCTGATGATGCGAACGGCCAACGCGGCCGCGCAGCTGGTGCAGCTGGGCGAGGCCAAAATGGTCGGCGCGTTCGATGATGATGGTGTTGGCGGTGGGAATGTCGATCCCGGTTTCGATGATGGTGGTGCACACCAGCACATTGAAGCGCTGGTGATGGAAGTCATTCATCACCCGCTCCAGTTCGCGCTCCCGCATCTGGCCGTGGCCGATGGCTATCCGCGCCTCCGGCACCAGCTCCGCCAGCTTGTCGGCGGCTTTCTGGATGTTTTCGACGTCATTAAATAGATAGTAGACCTGGCCTCCGCGCAGCGTTTCGCGCAGGATCGCCTCGCGCACCACCAGGGCGTCGTATTCGCGAACGAAGGTCTTCACCGCCAGACGGCGCGCCGGCGGCGTGGCGATGATCGACAGGTCCCGCATCCCGCTCATCGCCATGTTCAGCGTCCGCGGGATCGGCGTGGCGGTGAGGGTCAGGATATCGACATCGGCGCGCATTGCTTTGATGCGTTCTTTGTGACGAACGCCAAAGCGGTGCTCTTCGTCGACGATCAGCAGCCCCAGATCGCGCAGCTTCACCTCGCTCTGCAACAGCTTATGGGTGCCGATTAAGATATCGATTTTGCCTTCCGCGGCCTGCTCGAGGATCTGCGCCTGCTCTTTAGCGCTGCGGAAGCGGGAGAGCATTTCGATGCGTACCGGCCAGTTGGCGAAACGATCGCGGAAGTTGTCATAGTGTTGCTGAGCCAGCAGGGTGGTCGGCACCAGCACCGCCACCTGCTTGTGGTTCTCCACGGCGAGGAAGGCGGCGCGCATAGCCACTTCGGTCTTACCGAAGCCCACATCGCCGCACACCAGGCGGTCCATGGCCAGCGGCTGGCACATATCGCTGAGGACGGCGTTAATCGCCTGCGCCTGATCCGGCGTGGTTTCAAACGGGAAGCCGTCGCAGAACAGCTGATACTGTTCGCGGTCGTGTTTAAAGGCAAAGCCCGCCTTCGCCGCGCGCTGGGCGTAGATATCCAGCAGCTCTGCCGCCACGTCGCGTACTTTCTCAGCCGCTTTTTGTCGCGCCCGGGTCCAGGCATCGCCGCCCAGCTTGTGCAGGGGCGCGTTCTCTTCCGCCCCGCCGGCGTAACGGCTGATAAGATGCAGGGAGGATACCGGAACGTATAGCCTGGCATCGTTGGCGTAGGTCAGCATCAGGTATTCGCCGGTGATGCCGCCGGCTTCCAGGGTGGTCATTCCCGCATAGCGGCCCACGCCGTGCTCCAGGTGGACAACCGGCTGGCCGATATGCAGTTCGGCAAGGTTGCGGATGAGGATGTCAGGGTTGATTGTGCGACGTGAATCCTGCCGACGGCGCGCCACGCGCTCGCCGAGCAGGTCGCTTTCGCAAATCAGCGCCAGGCCGCGCTGACTGTCAATAAACCCGTGTTCGGCGGCGCCAATCATCAGATAGCGGCCATTGCCGGTGGCTTCTTCCAGACGCAGCACGTGTTTTGGCGCAATTTTAATCCGCGCCAGCATTTCGCTCAGCGCTTCACGTCGACCCTCGCTTTCCACGGAGAAGATCACCGGGCCGGTAAAGGACTCGAGGAAGCGGCGCAGATTATCCAGCGGCGCTTTGTTTTGCGCCTGCACCGCGAGATCCGGCAGCGTCTGGTAGCCCAGATTGGTATTCGCCGCTTTGTCCGCCAGGCGCTCGGTTTTCAGCTGTACGCGCGGCCATTTTTTCAGTTCGCCGAACAGCTCATCGCTGCGCAGCCACAGCAGTTCCGGCGGCAGGAGCGGGCGCATCGGATCGACACCGCGGTTTTCAAAGCGGGCGCGTGCTTCATTCTGGAAACGCTCCGCGCTGGCCTCGAGATCGCCGGTGTTGACGATCAGGGTGCTGGCCGGAAAATAGCTAAATAACGGCGGCAGCGGCTCGCTGAAGAACAGCGGCTGCCAGTATTCGATACCGGCAGGCAGTGTCCCTTTACTGACCTGCTGATAGATATGCTCGGCATCGCGCTTCACCTCAAAACGGTCGCGCCACTGGCTGCGGAACAGCTCGATGGCGGTCTGGTCGGTGGGAAACTCGTGCGCCGGCAGCAGGTTAATGGCCGCCACTTCCTCCAGCGTGCGCTGGCTGTCGACGTCGAACAGGCGCAGGCTGTCGATTTCATCGTCAAAGAAATCGAGGCGGTAGGGCTGATCGCTGCCCATCGGGAACAGGTCGAGCAGCGCGCCGCGGGTGGCATATTCGCCGTGCTCCATCACCTGATCGACATGGCGGTAGCCGGCACCCTCCAGCTGATCGCGCAGCGCATCGCGCGACAGGCGCTGGCCCTTTTTCATCACCAGCGCGTGCCCGTGAAGGAAGCTGTGCGGACAGACGCGCTGCATCAGGGTGCTGACCGGGACGATCAGTACGCCGCGCTGCATGGTGGGTAACTGGTAAAGGGTGGCAAGACGGGAGGAGATGATATCCTGGTGCGGCGAGAAGCTGTCGTAGGGGAGCGTTTCCCAGTCAGCCAGCCCCATCACCATGCTGTCGGTGAACTGCCTGATCTCGTCATTCAGACGCAGCGCGTTTTGCATGTCAGGTGCCACCAGCACCACCGGGCCTTTGTGGCGTTCGGCCATCTCTGCCACCAGGGTAGCGCAGGCCGCGCCGGTCAACTCGCCAAGCTGGCGCAGATCACCGGCTTTGGCCGGCAATGAGTATCGATATTGTTCAGGCATAGACGGTTTCATGGTCTCTTGGGGATTCGCTCTGCCGATATGGAGGGCAACTCGCTGATATTCAATAGTGAGATTATCCGCGATTGGTCTGGATTCGCCAACCCGAATTGCCATCAGGTGTTGGTTCAACAAACATCCGGGTTGCGGATAAGCGTAAAGATATATCAGCAAGGTCTTATCTATCCGATTGTATTTGCTTGGTTTTTAGGATTATTGCTAATAAAGTCGTCAGGTATCAGTCATTTACGCTGCTCGTATTCGCTTATATACTCGGGCATCGGCTATCAGCAACCAGATGGATGACATGTACCAACCTGCCGCACTCTTTATCGGCCTGCGCTATATGCGCGGGCGCGCAGCCGACCGCTTCGGTCGATTCGTCTCCTGGCTCTCAACCATCGGCATTACGCTTGGCGTAATGGCGCTGGTGACGGTCCTGTCGGTGATGAACGGCTTTGAACGCGAGCTGCAAAACAATATCCTGGGGCTGATGCCGCAGGCCATTCTTAGCGCCAAACAGGGCTCGGTGAATCCTCAGCAACTGCCGGAGCGCGAGGCGAAACTCCAGGGGGTGACCCGCGTGGCGCCGATCACCACCGGTGACGTCGTCCTGCAGAGCGCGCGCAGCGTGGCGGTCGGGGTGATGCTGGGCATTGATCCGGCGCAGAACGATCCCCTGACTCCGTACCTGGTGAACGTCAAACAGAGCGATCTGCAGGCGGGCAAATATAACGTTATTCTCGGCGAACAGCTGGCGGGCCAGCTGGGAGTTAATCGTGGCGATCAAATTCGTGTGATGGTTCCTTCCGCCAGTCAGTTTACGCCAATGGGCCGCGTGCCGAGCCAGCGTCTGTTCACGGTTATCGGCACCTTCGCCGCCAACAGCGAAGTCGATGGTTATCAGATGCTGACCAACATCGACGACGCCTCTCGTTTAATGCGTTATCCGCTGGGGAATATCACCGGCTGGCGCTTGTGGCTGGATAAACCGCTGCAAGTGGATACCCTGAGTCAGCAGACGCTGCCGCCGGGTACCCAGTGGCAGGACTGGCGCGAGCGCAAGGGCGAACTGTTCCAGGCGGTGCGCATGGAGAAAAACATGATGGGCCTGCTGCTGAGCCTGATCGTCGCCGTCGCGGCCTTCAACATTATTACCTCGCTGGGGATGATGGTGATGGAGAAGCAGGGCGAAGTGGCTATCCTGCAAACTCAAGGGCTGACGCCGCGGCAGATCATGGCCGTCTTTATGGTGCAGGGCGCCAGCGCCGGGATCGTCGGCGCGCTGTTGGGAGCCGTGCTTGGCGCGCTGCTCGCCAGCCAGTTGAATAATTTAATGCCAATCATCGGCGCCTTCCTTGACGGCGCGGCGCTGCCGGTGGCGATTGAGCCGCTGCAGGTTATTGTTATCGCCCTGGTGGCGATGGTGCTGGCCTTGTTGTCTACGTTGTACCCTTCCTGGCGCGCTGCCGCCACCCAACCCGCTGAGGCTTTACGTTATGAATAAGATCCTGCTGCAATGCGACAACCTGTGCAAACGCTATCAGGAAGGCAATGTGCAAACCGATGTCCTGCACAATGTCAGCTTCAGCATTGGTGAAGGCGAGATGATGGCCATTGTCGGCACCTCCGGCTCTGGCAAAAGTACGTTGCTGCATCTGCTCGGCGGCCTGGATACGCCCACCTCTGGCGACGTGATTTTCTCCGGCCAGCCGATGAGTAAACTCTCCACCGCCGCGCGCGCCGACCTGCGTAACCGCGAGCTGGGCTTTATCTATCAGTTCCACCATTTGCTGCCGGACTTTAGCGCGCTGGAAAACGTGGCGATGCCGCTGCTGATTGGCAAAAAGAAGCCAGCGGATATTGAACGCCAGGCGAAAGCGATGCTGCAGGCAGTCGGGCTTGAACACCGCAGCCATCACCGTCCGTCGGAGCTCTCCGGCGGTGAACGCCAGCGGGTGGCGATTGCCCGCGCGCTGGTGAATAAACCGCGGCTGGTGCTGGCGGATGAACCGACCGGTAACCTTGATGCTCGCAACGCCGACAGCATCTTCCAGCTGCTGGGCGAACTGAACGTCGCGCAGCGCACCGCGTTTCTGGTGGTGACCCACGACCTGCAGCTGGCGAAACGCATGAGCCGCCAGCTGGAGATGCGTGATGGCCGTCTGACCGCCGACCTGACCCTGATGGGGGCCGAGTAATGGCGTCTCCGTTATCGTTACTGATTGCATTACGTTTCAGCCGCGGACGGCGGCGCGGCGGCATGGTGTCGCTGATCTCGGTGATCTCCACCATCGGCATTGCGCTGGGGGTGGCGGTGCTGATCGTCGGCCTCAGCGCGATGAACGGTTTTGAACGCGAGCTGAACAACCGCGTGCTGGCGGTGGTGCCGCACGGCGAAATCGAACCCGTGAACCAGCCGTGGAATAACTGGCAGGAGGCGCTGGCGAAGGTGCAGAAGGTGAAGGGGATTGTCGCGGCAGCGCCCTATATTAACTTCACCGGCCTGGTGGAGAGCGGCAGCAATATGCGCGCCATCCAGGTGAAAGGGGTCGACCCGCAGCAGGAAACCCGGCTCAGCGCGCTGCCCACCTTTGTGCAGAATAACGCGTGGGCCGGATTCAAGGCCGGCGAACAGCAGGTGATTCTGGGGAAAGGGGTCGCCGATGCGCTGCACGTGAAGCAGGGGGACTGGGTGTCGATCATGATCCCTAACGCCGACGCCGACCATCAACTGCTGCAGCCAAAACGCGTCAGGCTGCATGTGACCGGAATTTTACAGCTGAGCGGCCAGCTCGATCATAGTTTTGCCATGATCCCGATGCAGGATGCGCAGCAGTACCTGGAGATGGGCGGCAGCGTGACCGGCATCGCCATCAAGGTCACCGACGTTTTCCACGCGAACAAACTGGTGCGCGACGCCGGCGAGGTGACCAACAGCTACGTCTACATCAAGAGCTGGATCGGCACCTATGGCTATATGTATCGCGATATCCAGATGATCCGCGCCATTATGTATCTGGCGATGGTGCTGGTGATCGGCGTGGCCTGCTTTAACATCGTCTCGACGCTGGTGATGGCGGTCAAAGACAAAAGCGGCGATATTGCGGTGCTGCGCACGCTTGGCGCAAAAGACGGCTTAATTCGCGCGATTTTCGTGTGGTATGGTTTATTAGCCGGATCGGTAGGCAGCCTGTTCGGGGTAGTGATCGGCGTGATCTGCGCGTTGAACCTGACGTCAATCATCAACGGCATCGAATACCTGATCGGGCATAAATTCCTCTCCGGCGACATCTATTTTATTGACTTCCTGCCGTCAGAACTGCACTGGCTGGACGTCTTTTATGTGCTGGTGACAGCACTGTTGCTGAGTTTGCTGGCCAGCTGGTATCCCGCCCGCCGCGCCAGCCGCATCGACCCGGCGAGGGTGCTGAGTGGCCAGTAATTTATCGTCATCGTCGGCTTTGCTGACGACACAAGAGGAATTGCTGAAATGTATTATGGATTTGACATTGGCGGCAGCAAGATAGCGCTGGGCGTATTTAATCAGGAGCGGCGACTGCAGTGGGAAAAACGCGTCGCCACGCCGAAAAGCAGTTATGAGGATTTTCTCCAGGCGGTGGAGGCGCTGGTCCGCGAGGCCGATGAGCGCTTCGACCAGCAGGGGTCGGTCGGGATCGGTATTCCGGGGATGCCGGAAACGGCAGACGGCACGCTGTATGCCGCTAACGTGCCAGCCGCCAGCGGCCGGCCGCTGCGCACCGACCTCAGCGCGCGGCTGGGGCGCGATGTGCGCCTCGATAATGACGCCAACTGTTTCGCGCTGTCTGAAGCGTGGGACGATGAGTTTACGCAATACCCGCTGGTGATGGGGCTGATCCTCGGCACCGGCGTGGGCGGCGGCCTGGTGTTGAACGGTAAATCGATTACCGGACATAGCTATATCACCGGCGAGTTCGGCCATATTCGCCTGCCGGTGGATGCCCTGGAGGTGGTCGGGCGCGATTTTCCGCTGCTGCGCTGCGGCTGCGGCCAGCTGGGCTGCATTGAAAATTATCTCTCCGGCCGTGGTTTCGCCTGGCTGTACGAACATTTTTACCAGCAACCGCTCTCCTCGCCGGAGATAGTGGCGCAGTGGCAGCAGCACGATCCGCGCGCCCAGGCGCACGTTGAGCGCTATCTCGATCTGCTGGCGGTGTGTCTGGGGAATATACTGACCATTGTCGACCCGGATTTACTGGTGCTCGGCGGTGGATTATCTAACTTTACGGCCATTAGCGAAGGGCTGGCGCAACGATTGCCGCGCCATCTTCTGCCGGTCGCCAGGGTTCCGCGCATTGAGCGCGCACGCCACGGCGATGCCGGGGGAATGCGCGGTGCGGCCTTCCTTCACCTGACCCATTAATCACAGAGGTAGCTATGCAGTCGCGCCGTTTACATCGATTGAGCCGTTTTCGTCGCAATAAACGTCGGTTGCGTGACCGTCTGCGTCAGCGGATTTTCTTTAGGGAGGACAGGATGAAACCTGAAGCGATGGCAAAACCGAGAGTGGTGGTGTTAACCGGCGCGGGCATCTCGGCAGAGTCGGGGATCAAAACCTTCCGCGCGGCGGATGGCCTGTGGGAAGAGCATCGGGTGGAAGATGTGGCGACGCCGGAAGGCTTCGCCCGCGATCCGGCGCTGGTGCAGGCGTTCTACAACGCCCGTCGTCGCCAGCTGCAGAGCCCGGAGATCGCGCCGAACGCGGCGCATCTGGCGCTGGCGCGTCTGGAAGATCTACTGGGCGACCATTTCCTGCTGGTCACCCAGAATATTGATAATCTGCACGAGCGCGCCGGCAACCGCCGGGTGATCCATATGCACGGCGAGCTGCTAAAGGTGCGCTGTTCGTGGAGCGGCCAGGTGCTGGAGTGGACCGGCGACGTCACCGCCGAGGACAAATGCCACTGCTGTCAGTTTCCGGCGGCGCTGCGTCCGCACGTGGTCTGGTTTGGCGAGATGCCGCTGGGGATGGACGAGATCTACAGCGCGCTGGCCGACGCGGATATTTTTATCGCCATCGGTACCTCCGGCCATGTCTATCCGGCGGCTGGCTTTGTGCACGAGGCGCGGCTGCACGGCGCCCATACCGTTGAACTGAACCTGGAACCCAGCCAGGTGGGCAGCGAGTTTGCCGAGAAGCACTACGGGCTGGCAAGCGAAGTGGTGCCTGCCTTTATCGATAAGCTGCTGCAGGAAAACCCGCTATAAGCTGAAGCCGCCTGCCGGTAGCCAGGGCCCTGGCCACTGCTTCCGGCAGCGCTGCTGACAAGGATGAAACGTCATGACAGGAGTCAGACCATGCATAATCCGCTGGTTATCGAAGCGATCATGTTGATCGCGGCCATTATCGTTGGCGTCTGGAGCCAGCGCGCTTTACCGCTACACGCCGATAGCCGGCCGATCCTCTTCCTGCTGTGTCTGTTCGTCGGCACTGGCAGCGCATTGTGCCTGCTGCTGGATATCTTAGCCCTGCTGTGCATCGGTCAGATCGCGACAGGGGGTGTGCGGATATACGGCCCCATGCTGCTGCTGCTGGTACTGTGGAAACCTCTCAACTGGGTTGTCGGCATCATTGATGATTTTTTGATACAGCGAGCCGAAAAAGGGAAGGGCAAAGGCCAGCGCGACGGTGGACGACGCTGATCCGCCGCCTGCGCCGTGGCTTATTTATAGCGCCTTTTGCATATTAATGACCGAACGGGCGTTCGAGGCGCTGGTAGCCAGCACATCTATAACCCCGGTGCGTAATGCCCCCAGGATCGCCGTCGCTTTCGTACTTTCGGAGGCGATAGCGATGACGCAGGGAATGGCCCGCAGCTGTTCGAGACTTAAGCCAATGACCCGGTCATTCATCACCGTATCGACGGGTTTGCCCTGAATATTGAAAAAGCTGTACCCCGCCAGATCGCCCACCACCCCCTGTTCCTGACGCGCGGTGGCAATTTCCTGCGGCGTAAACCAGCCGAGCTGGACCATAAAGCTGTTTTCATTCATATCGCCGAGGCCAATGATCGCCACGTCAGCTTTGCTGGCCTGTTCGAGCGTGGCCTTAATCAGGCGGTTTTGCATAAAGGCGGCGCGCAGCTCCGGGGTTTCCACATAGGCCGGGGCGTAAAGCGTTTCGCTGAAGCCGTTAAATTTGCGCGCCAGATTCCGGCTGATGTGGTCGGCGTCGATCAGCTGATTGTCGCGCTTGGTTCCGCCGATGCCGCAGATAAAGCGGCAGTGGCGCTCAGGAAACACACCGACGTGATTCGCCACCGCGGCCACATTGCGCCCCTGACCAACGGTGACGGTCATATCGTTTTTTAACACCCCAGCCAGGTAGTTACTGACCAGGGCCGCCACCTGCTGGCGCTGTTCATCTTCATCATGGTGATCCAGGGCAATCAGCGCGCGCTTAATGCCAAAGTGCGAAATAAACTGCTGCTCAATCTGGGAGCTGAAGACCGGATGGTATTTGACGCTGATCTCAACAATCCCTTCCTGGCGCGCTTTTTTCAGCAGGCGCCCGACTTTGATACGCGAAATGCCGAATCGTTTGGCGATCTCTTCCTGCGTTTGTTCCTGATCGTAATAAGCCACCGCAATTTCAGTGAGCAGGGCGTAATCTGAGTCTTGTTCAATCATGGCCTGGAATTTCCATCTCTGGTGTCCCTCTTATATTACTGCGCCTGCAAAATAAATTCCTGTGTAACGCGTTGAACAATGTCGCAATAGCCTTGTGCGTCCCAGGCCGCGCGGCCGATAAACAAGCCATTGATCTCCTGCTGGCGCAGCAGTTCCACCGCGTTTTGCAGTGTAACGCTGCCGCCATAGAGCAGTGGGATACGGATTCCCGTCTCATGACCAAACCGCTCGCAAAGCGCCTCACGCAACGCCTGATGAATGACGCCCGCCTCCTGCGGTGAGGCGGGCGTACCATGTTCGCCAATGGCCCACACCGGTTCATACGCAATCAGGATCTGCAGCGCTTGCTGGTGGCTCAGGCCATACAGGGCGATCTTCATCTGCCGCACCACGCTTTCACGCGACACCTGCCAGCGTTTCTCCTCGGCGCTATCGCCAATACAGATCAGTGGGCGCAGGCCATGACCTAAGGCGCTATGTACTTTTCGATTAATCGCGGCATCGCTTTCATTAAAGGCGGCGCGTCGTTCTGAATGTCCCAGCTCAACAAGCGTGGCGCCGGTTTCTGCCAACATGGCCGCCGAGATTTCCCCGGTCCAGGCGCCCTGATCCGCTTCATGCATATTCTGCGCGCCGGTCAAAAGTGGTAACTGATGCATTTGCAGAAAATGGCTGACGGGTTGGATCGCGGTGAAGGGGGGAATGACGAAGGGCTGAATAGCAGGGTGACAGCCCTCAGGCATCCGCGCTGCCAGCGTTTCGCACCAGGCCATGGCCTGCGACAGCGGCTTATTCATTTTCCAGCTGGTTCCTAACCATATCGGGGTCATCTTTGCTTCTCCTGTTAATAAAATCAAACGCTTGCAAAATGTGGGTGTCATACCCTGTATTGAGGTTGAACTTTTTATCAGTACATGAACATATGTTAGATCACATTTTTCGATGAAAAAAATCTATGAATTTTTTTATGTGATCCTCATCACTAATGGCGGCTCATTCATCAGGTAATGTTTTGAGCATATGATTTGACTATGAACATATGAACAATCAACTGAGACAAGAGAGGCGCATGATGTCAGCAGAGAAAAAACCCGTTGTGGCGATTACCATCGGCGATCCGGCAGGGATCGGCCCAGAGATCACAGTGGCCACCATGATGGACAAAAGCGTGTATGACGAGTGCAAACCGTTCCTGATCGGCTCGGTACCGATTATCAGCCGGGCGATGAAAATCATGGGCTGCGATTTTGCTATCCATAAAATTGCTCATCCTCAGGAGGCACGTTTCAGCTGGGGGACGCTGGATGTCCTGGAAACCGGCGACTACGACTGCGACAGCATCGAATGGGGCAAGGTGCAGAAGCTGGCGGGGCAAATGTCGCTGGACTATGTGATGAAGTCGATCGAACTGGGCAAAGCGGGGCTGATCGACGTGGTCTCTACTGCACCTATTCATAAGGAAGCCATCAAGCTGGCGGGATGTAAGCTCCCGGGCCATACCGAAATCTATCAGGTGGAAACCCAATCTGATTATGGCTTGACTATGTTCCACGTCCACAACCTGCGCGTCTTCTTCGTGAGCCGCCATATGGCGCTAAAAGCTGCCTGTGACTATGCCAATAAAGCGCGGGTGCTGGCCTGCGTTCAGCAGATCCATCATGAATTTACTGCCCTGAACATCAACAATCCGCGTATTGCCGTGGCCGCCCTGAACCCGCATGGTTCCGACAACGGTCTTTTTGGTCACGAAGAGGCAGACAATCTGATCCCGGCGGTGAAAGCGGCCCAGGAGATGGGGATCAACGCTATCGGGCCGGTACCGGCCGATTCCGTGTTCCATCTCGGCAAACAGGGGCGCTACGACGCCATTCTCTCGCTGTATCACGATCAGGGGCATATCGCCTGTAAAACCCTCGACTTTGAACGTTCAATCACCATTACCTTCGGCCTGCCGTTTATGCGCAGCTCCGTTGACCATGGGACGGCGTTTGATATCGCCGGTACCGGTAAGGCGGGTACTGTCAGTATGCTGGAGTCGACGCTGGTGGCGGCCCGTTACTGGAAAATGAAGCATCAATAATCGCTGAGGTTCATGCGAATCACGAGGACAGAGAAATGGAAAAACATCTGTTGATTAGCAAGGGCTGTAAGGGCTGGGGTGGGCCTCTGACTATCACGCTGGGTCAGGGAAAAAAGATTGCGTACATTACCGGGGGGATCCGTCCCCCGGTCGTGGACCGCCTGAGCGAACTGACCGGCTGGCCCTCCATTGATGTATTCAAAAATGGCGAACCGCCGGCAGAAGAGATTGGTTTAATGGTCATCGACTGCGGCGGCACGCTGCGCTGCGGACTCTATCCGAAGCGGGGAATTCCCACCATTAACCTGCATCCCACCGGCAAAAGCGGCCCGCTGGCGGAATTTATACACGAAGGGATCTACGTCTCCGGGGTGACGCCTGCCTGCATTGAGATGGTCTGGCCACAAGGGGAAGGCGGAAAGCTTGGGATCGTGGCTGACGATTTGACCGGGGCGACCACCGTCGGGGTGCTGCTGGCACGTAGCGGTTTAAAAACCGCCGCGTTTTTCGATACCGAATCCTTCTCCCGCAATGAGGTCGAGTATCCGGCGATGGTCGTCAGCAGCGACAGCCGCCCATTGCCGAAAGCGGAGGCCCAGCACAAAGTGAGCGCTGCGGTGAAACAGCTGCAGGCTCGCGGCGCGCACTACTTCACCAAGCGGATTGATACCACGCTGCGCGGCGGCATCGGATTTGAAATCGATGCCATGCTGGAACAACTGCCGCAGGAGACGGTGGCGGTTGTGGTGCCGGCGATGCCGCAGTCACGGCGTATTCTCGTCGGCGGTTATTCGGTGATTGATTCGGTAGCCCTGTCGCGGACCGATGTGGCTCGCGATGTACGTACCCCGGTCACCGAGTCGTGGGTGCCGGGACTGTTGGCGGCGCAGACCCATCATCAGGTCGGGCATATCGCGCTGACGTCGGTGATGAAAGGCGAAGGGCAAATCCAGCAGGATTTGCAGGAGCAACAGCAACGCGGCGTGCGGGTGATAGTGGTCGATGCGATAACCGTCGACGATGTCGATGCCATCGCCGGGGCGGTAGTGGCCCTGAACTGGAACGTGCTGGCCGTCGATCCGGGGCCCTTTACCGAACGGCTGGCGGTTCGTCGCGGCCTGATGCGCGAAGCGCGGAGCAGCGCGCCCGCGAGCCTGACAGCGGACGGCCAGCGCGGCTCGATTTTGATCGTTGCCGGCAGCGCAACGCCAGTAACCAAAAAACAGCTCCAGTATTTGATCGCCAGGGATGACCGGGTCTGCCATATCCCGGTTGATGCCGAGCTGTTGGTTGACAGGAAAAACGCCGCTGAGATTGAAGTCAATCGCGTGGTACAGTATGCCCGACAGTGCGTTCCGGCGCAGCACAACGCGCTCTTTGTTTTTGAATCCGCCTTGACCGGGCGGTTGCTAAACCTTCAGGAAGAGGAGCAGAGATTTGGTCTGGCCCACGGTGAGGCTGCGCAAAATATTAACCACGGATTGGGCAGTATTGTACGCGAGGTGCTTAACTGTGCGTCGGGTGAAATTAAAGGATTGTATATGACCGGCGGTGACACCATGGTCAATGTCCTAAAAGAGCTGGGCGCGACCGGAATAGAAATGATTGACTATGTCATCCCGCAAACCGATATGGTGCGGATTATTGGTGGTGATTATGCCGGCTTAATTTGTGTCGGAAAAGGAGGGTTAACCGGACCGGAAGATATTATTGGTATCATTGTTGACCGAATTTATCAAGAAGCACAGCAATAACCCAGTCATCTAATAAAAAATAAACGACGTAATGGTCGTCAGGGTAGTATTGCGTCGTTATCTCTGTTAAATCTTAATTTAAGAGTCACCCTATGAATATTAATATACTTGAGAAAATGAATAAGGTGCCCGGTGGGCTAATCATTATTCCACTGCTGGTGGCAATATTGATTAATACCTTTTCTCCCCAGGTGCTCAGCATTGGCGGCCCAACCACCGCTTTATTTAAAGTCGGTTCCAGCGCCATGATGGGCATATTTTTGCTCATTTGCGGAACCTCAATCAATATCCGTCAGGCCGGTTTGCCGCTCTATAAAGGCGCCGTGCTGCTGTTTCTCAAATGTCTGGCCGGGGCCCTGGCGGTATGGGCCGCGGGAACGTTGTTTGGCCCGAGCGGATTTCTCGGGATATCGACCCTGGCGCTGATTGCCTGCCTGACCAGCTCGAACAGCTCCCTCTATATCGCATTGTGCAGCAACTATGGCGATGCCAGTGATGCCGGGGCGATCTCCGTGTTCTGCATCAAGGATGGTCCGTTTGTCACCATGATGGTGCTGGGCGTCAGCGGCCTGGCCAATATTCCCTTCGCCGCGCTGCTGTCGATGCTTATCCCGCTGCTGATTGGCATGCTGTGGGGCAATCTGGACGAACGTTTTAAACAGTTATGCGCCGCGGCGCAGCCGCTGGTGATCATTATTATGTCGTTCGCCATCGGCGCCAACTCCAGCATCAATACGGTGTTTACCGCCGGCCTGTCCGGGATCCTGTTGGGGATTATCTCCGCGCTCACCGGGATTGTGTTCTACTTTATCTACAACCTGTTTTTGAAGAAGAAAAGCGCGCTGGGCGCCGCGCTGGGAACCACCGCCGCCAGCTCAGCGCTGACGCCGGCGATGGTTGCCCAGGCGGATCCTTCGCTGGCGATGTACGTGGATGCCGCCACCGCGCAGCTGGCGACGGCGAGCATTATCACCATGATCACCGCGCCGATACTGGTCGCCTGGTTTGATAAACGGCTGAAAAAGCGGGCGCCAGCCGCTGAACCTTTGAAAGACGCGAAAAGTGAAGAGAGCGTGACATTATCTTCCCCTGCCGCCAAAGGACACAAATAGTATGAGCGTGCCGTTGTATTCATTACGAATTACCGCCGTCGGGGAATATGTTGAGTGCTCTTTGCGGGAGCAGCGGCTTATTTTATTCTCCGATGCCGTTCCCGACGATATTGCGAGTTATTGCGCCGTACACCAGGCCAGCGAACTGACCGCCGAGTTATCGCCCGGTCAGCGAATGAAATTAAATGATAAAAATTATCGGGTGACCGCGGTAGGCAGTGTGGCAACGGCAAATTTACGACAGCTTGGCCATATCACGCTAAATTTTGATGGCGCAGATATCGCTGAATTACCCGGGACGGTACACCTTTACGGCGAACCACCACAAATTATTCAGCCCGGCGACCAAATTTCGTTTTACCCGAATTGTCATTAAGACGTACTGTTAAATTAAGGAAATAACCATGAAAACAATCGCTATTGGTGCGGATGATGCCGCCTATGCTTTTCGCGATACTATCGTCGCTTATTTGAATGGGCTGGGAATAAACGTCGCGGATTACAGCAGCGATAAGCGCCAGGGGAGTACCGTTTATCCGGATGTTGCCCATGCGGTGGCGATGTCGATTAAACAGGGCGAACACGAGCGCGGCATTCTGATCTGCGGTACCGGCATTGGGATGAGTATTGTGGCCAATAAAGTCCCCGGGGTCCGTGCCGCCCAGTGTCACGATACCTTCTCCGCTGAGCGAGCGCGTAAAAGTAACAACGCGCAGATTATTACCCTCGGCGCGCGGGTGATTGGCACTGAGCTGGGCAAAAAAATTATTCAGGCGTGGCTTGAGTCCGAATATGAAGGCGGCGGCTCCGCGCCCAAAGTGGAACGTATTGATTATTACGAACACCAGCATGCCAGAGATTAATCTCCGCAGTCGTAAGATAAGGAACAGATGATGAGCCAGTTAGACGAACTGAAAAAATACACCACGGTTGTTGCTGATACCGGCGATATTGAATCGATTAAAAAGTTTGCACCCCAGGATGCGACCACCAACCCCTCGCTGGTGCTGAAGGCCGCGCAGCTGCCGCAGTATCAGCCGCTGATTGCCGATGCGATTGGCAAGGCACGCCGCCAGGGAGGCAGCGCAGAAACACAATTGATTAACGCCTGCGATCAGGTGGCAGTGGATATCGGCAGCGAGGTGCTGCGCCATGTGCCCGGGCGTATCTCCACCGAAGTGGATGCCCGCTTTGCCTGGGATCGCGGGATGTGCGTCGCGAAGGCGCGCAAGCTCATCCAGTTATATGAAAAAAATGGCATTGGTCCCGAGCGGATTCTAATTAAGCTCGCCGCCACCTGGGAGGGCATTCGCGCTGCCGAAGAGCTGGAGCAGAGCGGTATAAACTGCAACCTGACGCTGCTGTTCTCTTTCGCTCAGGCCCGGGCATGCGCCGAAGCGGGCGTCTTTCTCATCTCGCCCTTTGTGGGCCGCATCTACGACTGGTATCAGAAGCACCAGCCGCAGTCAGCCTATCAGGTGGACAGCGATCCGGGCGTGGTCTCTGTGCGCCAGATTTATCAGTATTACAAATCCCATGGCTATGACACG
The DNA here is from genome assembly GCF_014192815.1 of Klebsiella sp. RC2. Lineage (NCBI taxonomy): Bacteria > Pseudomonadati > Pseudomonadota > Gammaproteobacteria > Enterobacterales > Enterobacteriaceae > Klebsiella > Klebsiella sp. RC2. The sequence goes on from NZ_JACHYL010000013.1 coordinate 77,455, forward strand.
GTGGTAATGGGCGCCAGCTTCCGTCGTATTGAGCAGATCCAGGCGCTGGCGGGCTGCGATCGCCTGACTATCTCTCCGGCACTGCTGGACGAGCTGGCGGCCAGCGAAGGAGTGTTGACCCGTCAGTTGACCCCCGGCTGCGTGACGGAAACTCGTCCCAGCCCGATGACGCAGGCGGAGTTTCTCTGGCAGCATCATCAGGATCCCATGGCAGTGGAAAAACTAGCGGAAGGGATCCGACTGTTTGCTGTCGATCAGGTGAAACTGGAACAACAGATTCAGCAGATGCTGTAAGCCGCAGGGATAAAGACTGATGAAGACGACAAAAACCATTCGCTGCCAATGCGCCAACGCGCTGCGCGCCCTGAGCATGGACGCTGTACAGAAAGCCAAATCCGGCCACCCGGGGGCCCCGATGGGTATGGCTGACATTGCCGAAGTGCTGTGGCGTGATTTCCT
>NZ_JACHYL010000014.1:0-39853 GCF_014192815.1 Klebsiella sp. RC2
AGAAGTGAAACGCCGTAGCGCCGATGGTAGTGTGGGGTCTCCCCATGTGAGAGTAGGGAACTGCCAGGCATCAAACAAGTGAAGAGCCCATCCTGCCGGATGGGCTTTTTGCGTTTCAGTGGTCCGGGCAGCGTGCCGGTATGTCTCCCCGGTGGCGCTGCGCTTACCGGGGCTACGGATGCGCACCCGCCCTGCACGACCTGTAGCCCGGACCGGTACACCGCATCATTACCGGTAACGCCCCCAATATCACTGCCCCTGCAATCAGGCAAGCCTTCCCCCGCCAGATACGGTAAACTAACGCCGATTTTGCATCAGGAAGCCACTATGAACCACTCCCTCAAACCCTGGAATACCTTTGGCATTGAGCGCTCCGCCAGGACGATTGTACGCGCCGAAACTGAGCAGCAGTTATTAAGCGCCTGGCAAACTGCTGTCGCGGCAGGCGAACCCACGCTGATCCTTGGGGAAGGTAGTAATGTCCTGTTTCTGAACGACTATGCCGGTACGGTGATCCTCAACCGAATTATGGGGATCGAGGTGAGCGAAACGCCGGAAGCCTGGTGCTTGCACGTCGGCGCCGGCGAAAACTGGCATCAATTGGTGCAGTTCACGCTACAGCATGCGATGCCAGGTCTGGAAAATTTGGCATTGATCCCTGGCTGCGCAGGATCTTCGCCGATCCAGAATATTGGCGCCTACGGTGTCGAGCTCCAGCGGGTTTGCAACTATGTGGACTGCATTGAGCTGGAAACGGGTCGTAAGCAGCGTCTTTCAGCGGCGGAATGCCGTTTCGGCTACCGTGACAGTATCTTTAAACATGAATACCAGGATCGCTACGCCATCGTCGCGATTGGTTTAACGTTAGCGAAAGCATGGCAGCCTGTACTGAGTTACGGTGATTTAACGCGTCTTGATCCACAGACCGTCACCCCGCAGCAGGTATTCGATTCCGTTTGTCATATGCGAATGACTAAGTTGCCGGATCCCAAGATTAACGGCAATGCCGGAAGTTTCTTTAAGAATCCGATCGTCAGCGCTCAGGTTGCTGAAGCGCTGCTGGCGCAATTCCCCCGGGCGCCGCATTATCCGCAGGCAAACGGCACCGTCAAGCTGGCCGCGGGCTGGTTAATCGATCAATGTCAGCTCAAAGGGCAACGCATTGGCGGCGCGGCCGTCCATCGACAACAGGCCCTGGTACTCATTAATGAAGATCGAGCGACCAGCGAGGACGTGGTAAAACTAGCCCATTACGTTCGCCAGCAGGTGGGTAAGAAATTCGATGTATGGCTTCAGCCCGAGGTGCGCTTCATTGGAACGCATGGTGAAGTCAACGCAGAGGAGAGCATTGCGTGAAAGACCATACTATTCCCTTAACGTTGATTTCTATCCTGGCTGATGGCGAGTTCCACTCAGGTGAACAGCTTGGTGAGCAGTTAGGTATGAGCCGGGCGGCGATTAATAAGCATATCCAGACCTTACGCGACTGGGGCGTCGATGTGTTTACAGTGCCAGGCAAGGGTTACAGCCTGCCGGAGCCCATTCATCTGTTGGATGAGAAAAAGATTTCCCAACAGATTGAACATGGCCGAGTGACGGTTCTCCCCGTGATTGACTCCACTAACCAGTATTTACTGGACAGGCTTGATGAGCTGACATCCGGGGATGCCTGTGTGGCTGAATATCAGCAGGCAGGGCGAGGACGGCGAGGTAGAAAATGGTTCTCGCCCTTTGGCGCCAATCTTTATCTCTCGATGTACTGGCGCCTGGAGCAGGGGCCGGCGGCGGCTATTGGACTCAGCCTGGTGATTGGTATCGTGATCGCTGAAGTTCTGCAGCAACTCGGGGCCGATCAGGTTCGTGTGAAATGGCCAAACGATATTTACCTGCAAGATCGTAAACTGTCAGGGATCCTCGTGGAACTGACCGGGAAAACGGGTGATGCTGCACAAATCGTTAGTGGCGCGGGTATCAATCTTGTGATGCGTCGCGTGGAGTCTGACGTGGTCAATCAGGGGTGGATAAGCCTTCAGGAGGCGGGGGTTGTCATCGACCGCAATCTCCTCGCCGCGCGCCTGATTAAAGAGCTACGTCTGGGCCTGGAACTGTTCGAGCAGGAAGGGTTAGCGCCCTATCTGCCGCGCTGGGAGAAACTGGATAACTTTATTCATCGCCCGGTAAAACTCATTATCGGTGATAAAGAAATCTATGGAATTTCCCGGGGCATTGATGCGCAAGGCGCACTATTGCTGGAACAGGATGGGGTGATAAAAGCCTGGGTTGGCGGTGAAATATCATTGCGCAGCGCAGAATAAAAAAGGGAGCTTCGGCTCCCTTTGCTTTATTTACGTAAGCGTACTTGATTCACAGAATGATTGGCGCTTTTGGTCATGATCAGGCTGGCACGTTCGCGGGTTGGAAGGATGTTTTCTTTAAGATTCATTAAGTTAATCTCGTTCCATAGCGAGGTGGCAATATCCACCGCCTCTTCCTTCGACAGCTTAGCGTAATTGTGGAAGTAGGAGTCAGGATCGGTAAACGCCCCTTCTCGGAATTTGAGAAAACGGTTGATATACCAGCTTTTCAGTAATTCTTCCGGGGCATCGACATAAATAGAAAAATCGACAAAATCGGATACAAATACATGATGAGGATCGTGCGGATAATCCATTCCACTTTGCAGAACGTTGAGTCCCTCAAGAATTAAAATATCCGGCTGCGCGACGGTTTTATCGCCGTCGGGAATAACATCATAAATCAGATGGGAATAAACCGGCGCGGTTGCCTGCGGTACACCTGATTTAAGATCGGAGACAAACTTCACCAGTCGATGCATATCATAGGACTGCGGGAAGCCTTTCTTCTTCATTAATCCGCGTTCTTTCAATACTGAGTTAGGGTGCAAAAAACCGTCAGTAGTGATGAGTTCAACATGGCGGTGCTCCGGCCAACGGCTAAGCAAGGCCTGCAGTACACGCGCGGTGGTGCTTTTCCCCACCGCAACGCTGCCAGCGATGCTGATGATATAGGGAATGCGTTGACCGTTGGTACCAAGAAATTGTTCGAGAACAGCCTGACGACGCAGGTTAGAACTGATATAGAAGTTGAGCAAACGCGACAGCGGCAAATAGATCTCGGCAACCTCTTCCAGAGAGAGATCTTCGTTGATGCCTTTTAACCGCGTGATTTCATCCTCGGTTAACGTCATCGGGACAGAATCACGAAGTGCAGCCCATTGGTGGCGGTTAAATTGTAGGTACGGTGTCATTAACGTCTGCTCTTTTTGGCTCATAAGCATGTTCTTACCATCGCCGTATACGTTGAAACGGCGATGCTTCACACGAGTTAATCAGGACAATGGGCAGGAGGGTAACACCAGATTGCCGGGAATAATAAGAAAAAAACTCATTGAATGCTGCTTTCTCGCGCCAGCATCACAAGAGAGGAATAAGTTTCTTATTCGTAGTAAACCAGCAGGATAGTGCTAACGGCCCGTTACCTTTCTGTCAGTCGTCCGCATACATCCTGGGCATCAGCGGGTGACTGGAACCGCTCCTGATGAGCTGGATTGCTGGCGAATATTTGCACTGCCCTGTTTGAAATTACACCGTTTTTTCGTGTAAGAGCACAAAATGTGAGCAAGAGAACGTTTTATGCAAATTTTTAGTTGCATGAACTCGCTCCTCTCCCTAGAATGCGCGCTACTTGATGCCGACTTAGCTCAGTAGGTAGAGCAACTGACTTGTAATCAGTAGGTCACCAGTTCGATTCCGGTAGTCGGCACCATAACAATTTGGGTGGGGTTCCCGAGCGGCCAAAGGGAGCAGACTGTAAATCTGCCGTCATCGACTTCGAAGGTTCGAATCCTTCCCCCACCACCACTTTCTGGCGACGCTTTGCGTAGCCGGAGTTGGTTGGGTAAACTAATCAGCTCAATACTAAAGAGAGCAGTCTCTTTAGTATTACAGAAAGAACTGGGTAGCCGAGTTTCAGGATGCGGGCATCGTATAATGGCTATTACCTCAGCCTTCCAAGCTGATGATGCGGGTTCGATTCCCGCTGCCCGCTCCAGACGTGCTGATATGGCTCAGTTGGTAGAGCGCACCCTTGGTAAGGGTGAGGTCCCCAGTTCGACTCTGGGTATCAGCACCACTTCTTTTCTCTCCTTCCCTGTTTCTCTTCTGTTATTTTCATTCAACAAGTCGGGCATGTTGCCTGGTTGATGTGGTGATATCACCGATTTATCCGTGTCTTAGAGGGACAATCGATGTCTAAAGAAAAGTTTGAACGTACAAAACCGCACGTTAACGTCGGTACTATCGGCCACGTTGACCATGGTAAAACAACGCTGACCGCTGCCATCACTACCGTTCTGGCTAAAACCTACGGTGGTTCTGCTCGTGCATTCGACCAGATCGATAACGCACCGGAAGAAAAAGCTCGTGGTATCACCATCAACACCTCTCACGTTGAATATGACACCCCGACTCGCCACTACGCGCACGTAGACTGCCCGGGCCACGCCGACTATGTTAAAAACATGATCACCGGTGCTGCGCAGATGGACGGCGCGATCCTGGTTGTTGCTGCGACTGACGGCCCGATGCCGCAGACTCGTGAGCACATCCTGCTGGGTCGTCAGGTAGGCGTTCCGTACATCATCGTGTTCCTGAACAAATGCGACATGGTTGATGACGAAGAGCTGCTGGAACTGGTTGAGATGGAAGTTCGTGAACTGCTGTCTCAGTACGATTTCCCGGGCGACGACACCCCGATCGTTCGTGGTTCTGCTCTGAAAGCGCTGGAAGGCGACGCAGAGTGGGAAGCGAAAATCATCGAACTGGCTGGCCACCTGGATACCTATATCCCGGAACCAGAGCGTGCGATTGACAAGCCGTTCCTGCTGCCGATCGAAGACGTATTCTCCATCTCCGGTCGTGGTACCGTTGTTACCGGTCGTGTAGAGCGCGGTATCATCAAAGTCGGTGAAGAAGTTGAAATCGTTGGTATCAAAGAAACCGCGAAGACCACCTGTACTGGCGTTGAAATGTTCCGCAAACTGCTGGACGAAGGCCGTGCTGGTGAGAACGTTGGTGTTCTGCTGCGTGGTATCAAACGTGAAGAAATCGAACGTGGTCAGGTACTGGCTAAGCCGGGCAGCATCAAGCCGCACACCAAGTTCGAATCTGAAGTGTACATCCTGTCCAAAGACGAAGGCGGCCGTCATACTCCGTTCTTCAAAGGCTACCGTCCGCAGTTCTACTTCCGTACTACTGACGTGACTGGCACCATCGAACTGCCGGAAGGCGTAGAGATGGTTATGCCGGGCGACAACATCAAAATGGTTGTTACCCTGATCCACCCGATCGCGATGGACGATGGTCTGCGTTTCGCAATCCGTGAAGGCGGTCGTACCGTTGGCGCGGGCGTGGTTGCTAAAGTTCTCGGCTAATCGCTGATAACATTTGACGCAATGCGCAATAAAAGGGCATCATTTGATGCCCTTTTTGCACGCTTTCATACCAGAACCTGGCTCATCAGTGATTTTTTTTGTCATAATCATTGCTGAGACAGGCTCTGAAGAGGGCGTTTATACACCAAACCATTCGAGCGGTAGCGCGACGGCAAGTCAGCGTTCTCCTTTGCAATAGCAGGGAAGAGGCGCCAGAACCGCCAGCGTTGAAGCAGTTTGAACGCGTTCAGTGTATAATCCGAAACTTAATTTCGGTTTGGATCGCCTCGCCCCCGCGGGGTGAAATTGTTTGTAGAATACTTCTGACAGGTTGGTTTATGAGTGCGAATACCGAAGCTCAAGGGAGCGGGCGCGGCCTGGAAGCGATGAAGTGGATTATCGTTGCCGTGCTGCTGATCGTGGCGATCGTGGGCAACTTCCTTTATCGCGACATTATGCTGGCGGTGCGTGCGCTGGCCGTGGTTATTCTTATTGCTGCTGCCGGTGGCGTCGCGCTGTTGACGACGAAAGGTAAGGCGACCGTTGCTTTTGCTCGCGAAGCGCGAACTGAAGTGCGTAAAGTGATTTGGCCGACTCGCCAGGAAACGCTGCATACTACGCTGATTGTTGCTGCCGTGACTGCAGTAATGTCACTGATCCTGTGGGGACTGGATGGTATTCTGGTTCGCCTGGTCTCCTTTATCACTGGCCTGAGGTTCTGAGATGTCTGAAGCTCCTAAAAAGCGCTGGTACGTCGTTCAGGCGTTTTCCGGTTTTGAAGGTCGCGTAGCTACTTCGCTGCGTGAACATATCAAATTACACAACATGGAAGAGTTGTTTGGCGAAGTCATGGTTCCAACCGAAGAAGTGGTTGAAATCCGTGGCGGCCAGCGTCGCAAAAGCGAACGTAAATTCTTCCCTGGCTACGTTCTGGTTCAGATGGTCATGAACGACGCGAGCTGGCACCTGGTGCGCAGCGTACCGCGTGTGATGGGCTTCATCGGCGGTACTTCCGACCGTCCGGCGCCGATCAGCGACAAAGAAGTCGATGCCATCATGAACCGCCTGCAGCAGGTTGGCGATAAGCCGCGTCCGAAAACGCTGTTTGAGCCGGGCGAAATGGTGCGTGTCAACGATGGTCCGTTCGCTGACTTTAACGGCGTCGTTGAAGAAGTGGACTATGAGAAGTCCCGCCTGAAAGTTTCTGTTTCTATCTTCGGTCGTGCGACGCCGGTAGAACTGGACTTCGGTCAGGTTGAGAAGGCGTAAGCCGGCGATCAAAAAAGCAGCGATTTAATCGTTGCATAGGGCGCGAAATTGGCATACAATTTCGCGCCTTTTGTTTTTATGGGCCTGGCCCGTAAAACGATGTTTAATCACGGGGAGCTTCTCTGAAGCGTTAATACCCAATTTGAGGATTTAAGAATGGCTAAGAAAGTACAAGCCTACGTCAAGCTGCAGGTTGCAGCTGGTATGGCAAACCCGAGTCCGCCGGTTGGTCCAGCACTGGGTCAGCAGGGCGTTAACATCATGGAATTCTGCAAAGCGTTCAACGCAAAAACTGAATCCATGGAAAAAGGTCTGCCAATCCCGGTTGTTATCACCGTTTACGCTGACCGTTCTTTCACTTTCGTTACCAAAACCCCGCCGGCAGCAGTTCTGCTGAAAAAAGCGGCTGGTATCAAGTCCGGCTCTGGTAAGCCGAACAAAGATAAAGTGGGTAAAATTTCCCGCGCTCAGCTGCAGGAAATCGCGCAGACCAAAGCTGCCGACATGACTGGTGCCGACATTGAAGCGATGACTCGCTCCATCGAAGGTACTGCACGTTCCATGGGCCTGGTAGTGGAGGACTAAGAAATGGCTAAACTGACCAAGCGCATGTCCGTGATCCGTGACAAAGTTGATGCAACTAAACAGTATGACATCAACGAAGCCATCTCTCTGCTGAAAGAACTGGCTACTGCTAAGTTCGTTGAAAGCGTTGACGTTGCTGTAAACCTGGGCATCGATGCTCGTAAATCTGACCAGAACGTACGTGGTGCAACTGTACTGCCGCACGGTACTGGCCGTTCTGTTCGCGTTGCCGTATTTGCCCAGGGCGCAAACGCTGAAGCTGCTAAAGCTGCAGGCGCTGAGCTGGTAGGTATGGAAGATCTGGCTGACCAGATCAAGAAAGGCGAAATGAACTTTGACGTTGTTATTGCTTCCCCGGATGCAATGCGCGTTGTTGGCCAGCTGGGCCAGGTTCTGGGTCCGCGCGGCCTGATGCCAAACCCGAAAGTGGGTACCGTAACCCCTAACGTTGCTGAAGCGGTTAAGAACGCTAAAGCAGGTCAGGTTCGTTATCGTAACGACAAAAACGGCATCATCCACACCACCATCGGTAAAGTGGACTTTGACGCTGACAAACTGAAAGAAAACCTGGAAGCTCTGCTGGTTGCGCTGAAAAAAGCAAAACCGACTCAGGCGAAAGGCGTGTACATCAAGAAAGTTAGCATCTCCACCACCATGGGTGCAGGTGTTGCAGTAGATCAGGCTGGCCTGAACGCTTCTGCAAACTAATGCCTTTACGTGGGCGGTGATTTTGTCTACAATCTTACCCCCACGATTCTGTCAATAAGACAGACGCTATGCGAGTCATTTGAATTGCAGCAAGGCAGCAATCGAGTGAATCACCGGGAGTGTAGTTAACTACATGACCGGTGTGAACGAGAGCAGCTAACGCCGCTGCGGTTCGAAGGACGAAGTCATAGGAAGAATTTGTTCGTTGGAGCCTGGCCTATCCAGGCCTCCGTCGAAGACCGCAGGTGTTTCGCAAGAAACTTAATCCCCTGCGTAGACGGTGACAGAACGCTAAGATTATTTTTTGGATACTCTGGCTTGTTTCTGCTCACCGTATTTAGACGCTCTTTTCGTTGAATTGAGTGAAGTGAGTTCCAGAGCATAAGCTCTGGCAAACATCCAGGAGCAAAGCTAATGGCTTTAAATCTTCAAGACAAACAAGCGATTGTTGCTGAAGTCAGCGAAGTAGCCAAAGGCGCGCTGTCTGCAGTAGTTGCGGATTCCCGTGGCGTAACTGTAGATAAAATGACTGAACTGCGTAAAGCAGGTCGTGAAGCTGGCGTATACATGCGTGTTGTTCGTAACACCCTGCTGCGCCGCGTCGTTGAAGGTACTCAGTTCGAGTGCCTGAAAGACACGTTTGTTGGTCCGACCCTGATTGCATACTCTATGGAACACCCGGGCGCTGCTGCTCGTCTGTTCAAAGAGTTCGCGAAAGCGAATGCAAAATTTGAGGTCAAAGCCGCTGCCTTTGAAGGTGAGCTGATCCCGGCGTCGCAGATCGACCGCCTGGCAACTCTGCCGACCTACGAAGAAGCAATTGCACGCCTGATGGCAACCATGAAAGAAGCTTCGGCTGGCAAACTGGTTCGTACTCTGGCTGCTGTACGCGATGCGAAAGAAGCTGCTTAATCGCAGTTATCTTTATAAAGCATTCGCTTACGTATAAACTTATTCTGATATTCAGGAACAATTTAAATGTCTATCACTAAAGATCAAATCATTGAAGCAGTATCCGCTATGTCCGTAATGGACGTTGTTGAGCTGATCTCTGCAATGGAAGAAAAATTCGGTGTTTCCGCTGCTGCTGCTGTAGCTGTAGCTGCTGGCCCGGTTGAAGCTGCTGAAGAAAAAACTGAATTCGACGTAATTCTGAAAGCTGCTGGCGCTAACAAAGTTGCTGTTATCAAAGCAGTACGTGGCGCAACTGGCCTGGGTCTGAAAGAAGCTAAAGACCTGGTAGAATCTGCTCCGGCTGCACTGAAAGAAGGCATCAGCAAAGACGACGCTGAAGCTCTGAAAAAATCTCTGGAAGAAGCTGGCGCTGAAGTTGAAGTTAAATAAGCCAACCCTTCCGGTTGCAGCCTGAGAAATCAGGCTGAGGCTGGTGACTTTTTAGTCACCAGCCTTTTTGCGCTGTAAGGCGCCAGTAGCATTTCACACTGTTTGACTGCTGGTTTGCCTGACAATGCTTGTTTCTATCGACGACTTAATATACTGCGACAGGTTAGGGTTCCTGGGCTGTGTAAATCGCAACGAAATGGTTTAAGCGTGATAGCAACAGGTATTGCGGAAAGTGTTCCATTTTCCGGTCAACAAAATAGTGTTGCATAAAAAACTGCCTTACTTAGGCAGACGGGTCGACTTGTCAGCGAGCTGAGGAACCCTATGGTTTACTCCTATACCGAGAAAAAACGTATTCGTAAGGATTTTGGTAAACGTCCACAAGTTCTGGACATACCTTATCTCCTTTCTATCCAGCTTGATTCGTTCCAGAAGTTTATCGAGCAAGATCCTGAAGGGCAGTATGGTCTGGAAGCAGCCTTCCGTTCCGTATTCCCAATTCAGAGCTACAGCGGTAATTCAGAGCTGCAATACGTCAGCTACCGTCTGGGCGAACCTGTTTTTGATGTTAAAGAATGTCAGATCCGTGGCGTGACTTATTCTGCACCGCTGCGCGTAAAACTGCGTCTGGTGATCTACGAGCGCGAAGCGCCGGAAGGCACCGTTAAAGACATCAAAGAACAAGAAGTCTACATGGGCGAAATCCCGCTCATGACCGACAACGGTACCTTTGTTATCAACGGTACCGAGCGTGTTATCGTTTCTCAGCTGCACCGTAGCCCGGGCGTCTTCTTTGACAGTGACAAAGGTAAGACCCACTCCTCCGGTAAGGTCCTGTATAACGCACGTATCATCCCTTACCGCGGTTCCTGGCTGGACTTCGAATTCGACCCGAAAGACAACCTGTTCGTTCGTATCGACCGTCGTCGTAAACTGCCGGCAACCATCATTCTGCGCGCGCTGAATTACACCACTGAGCAGATCCTTGACCTGTTCTTCGAGAAAGTGGTCTTTGAAATTCGCGACAACAAGCTGCAGATGGAGCTGGTACCGGAGCGTCTGCGCGGTGAAACCGCCTCCTTCGATATCGAAGCCAACGGTAAAGTGTACGTTGAGAAAGGCCGTCGTATTACTGCGCGCCACATTCGCCAGCTGGAAAAAGACGATATCAAACATATCGAAGTTCCGGTTGAGTACATCGCGGGTAAAGTTGCTTCTAAAGACTACATCGACGAAGCGACCGGCGAACTGATCTGCCCGGCGAACATGGAGCTGAGCCTGGATCTGCTGGCTAAACTGAGCCAGTCCGGCCACAAGCGTATCGAAACGCTGTTCACCAACGATCTGGACCACGGTCCGTACATTTCTGAAACGGTACGCGTCGACCCGACCAACGATCGTCTGAGCGCGCTGGTAGAAATCTACCGCATGATGCGCCCGGGTGAGCCGCCGACTCGCGAAGCGGCTGAAAGCCTGTTTGAGAACCTGTTCTTCTCCGAAGACCGCTACGATCTGTCCGCGGTTGGTCGTATGAAGTTCAACCGTTCTCTGCTGCGCGACGAAATCGAAGGTTCCGGTATCCTGAGCAAAGACGACATCATTGAAGTGATGAAGAAGCTCATCGATATCCGTAACGGTAAAGGCGAAGTCGATGATATCGACCACCTCGGCAACCGTCGTATCCGTTCCGTTGGCGAAATGGCGGAAAACCAGTTCCGCGTTGGCCTGGTACGTGTAGAGCGTGCGGTTAAAGAGCGTCTGTCTCTGGGCGATCTGGATACCCTGATGCCTCAGGATATGATCAACGCCAAGCCGATTTCCGCAGCAGTGAAAGAGTTCTTTGGTTCCAGCCAGCTGTCCCAGTTTATGGACCAGAACAACCCGCTGTCTGAGATTACGCACAAACGTCGTATCTCCGCACTCGGCCCAGGCGGTCTGACCCGTGAACGCGCAGGCTTCGAAGTTCGAGACGTACACCCGACGCACTACGGTCGCGTATGTCCAATCGAAACGCCTGAAGGTCCGAACATCGGTCTGATCAACTCCCTGTCCGTGTACGCACAGACTAACGAATACGGTTTCCTTGAGACCCCGTATCGTAAAGTGACCGACGGTGTGGTTACCGATGAAATTCACTACCTGTCTGCTATCGAAGAAGGCAACTACGTTATTGCTCAGGCGAACTCCAACCTGGATGAAAACGGCCACTTCGTAGAAGACCTGGTTACCTGCCGTAGCAAAGGCGAATCCAGCTTGTTCAGCCGCGACCAGGTTGACTACATGGACGTATCCACCCAGCAGGTGGTATCCGTCGGTGCGTCTCTGATCCCGTTCCTGGAGCACGATGACGCCAACCGTGCATTGATGGGTGCGAACATGCAACGTCAGGCGGTTCCGACTCTGCGCGCTGATAAGCCGCTGGTTGGTACCGGTATGGAACGTGCTGTTGCCGTTGACTCCGGTGTTACTGCGGTGGCTAAACGTGGCGGTACCGTTCAGTACGTGGATGCTTCCCGTATCGTTATCAAAGTTAACGAAGACGAGATGTACCCGGGCGAAGCAGGTATCGACATCTATAACCTGACCAAGTACACCCGTTCTAACCAGAACACCTGCATCAACCAGATGCCTTGCGTGTCCCTGGGCGAACCCATTGAGCGCGGCGACGTGCTGGCCGACGGCCCGTCCACCGACCTTGGTGAACTGGCGCTGGGTCAGAACATGCGCGTAGCGTTCATGCCGTGGAACGGCTACAACTTCGAAGACTCCATCCTCGTCTCCGAGCGTGTTGTTCAGGAAGACCGTTTCACCACCATCCACATTCAGGAACTGGCGTGCGTGTCCCGTGACACCAAGCTGGGGCCGGAAGAGATCACCGCTGACATCCCGAACGTGGGTGAAGCTGCGCTCTCTAAACTGGATGAGTCCGGTATCGTTTATATCGGCGCGGAAGTGACCGGCGGCGACATTCTGGTTGGTAAGGTAACGCCGAAAGGTGAAACCCAGCTGACGCCGGAAGAGAAACTGCTGCGTGCGATCTTCGGTGAGAAAGCGTCTGACGTTAAAGACTCTTCTCTGCGCGTACCGAACGGTGTCTCTGGTACCGTTATCGACGTTCAGGTCTTTACCCGTGATGGCGTAGAAAAAGACAAACGTGCGCTGGAAATCGAAGAGATGCAGCTGAAGCAGGCGAAGAAAGACCTGTCTGAAGAACTGCAGATCCTCGAAGCCGGTCTGTTCAGTCGTATCTACGCGGTGCTGGTCTCCGGTGGCGTTGAAGCTGAGAAGCTCGACAAACTGCCGCGCGATCGCTGGCTGGAACTGGGCCTGACCGACGAAGAGAAACAGAATCAGCTGGAGCAACTGGCTGAGCAGTATGACGAACTGAAACACGAGTTCGAGAAAAAACTCGAAGCGAAACGCCGTAAAATCACCCAAGGCGACGATCTGGCACCGGGTGTGCTGAAGATTGTTAAGGTATACCTGGCCGTTAAACGCCGTATCCAGCCTGGTGATAAGATGGCAGGCCGTCACGGTAACAAGGGTGTTATCTCTAAGATCAACCCGATCGAAGATATGCCGCACGATGCTAACGGTACGCCGGTAGATATCGTACTGAACCCGCTGGGCGTACCGTCTCGTATGAACATCGGTCAGATCCTGGAAACTCACCTGGGTATGGCTGCGAAAGGCATCGGCGATAAGATCAACGCCATGCTGAAACAGCAGCAAGAAGTCGCGAAACTGCGCGAATTCATCCAGCGTGCTTACGATCTGGGCGCTGACGTTCGCCAGAAAGTTGACCTGAATACCTTCAGCGATGAAGAAGTTCTGCGTCTGGCTGAAAACCTGCGTAAAGGCATGCCGATCGCAACGCCGGTATTCGACGGTGCGAAAGAAGCTGAAATCAAAGAGCTGCTGCAGCTGGGCGACCTGCCGACTTCCGGTCAGATCACCCTGTTTGACGGCCGCACCGGTGAACAGTTCGAACGTCCGGTAACCGTGGGTTACATGTACATGCTGAAACTGAACCACCTGGTCGACGACAAAATGCACGCTCGTTCCACCGGTTCCTACAGCCTGGTTACTCAGCAGCCGCTGGGTGGTAAGGCGCAGTTCGGTGGTCAGCGCTTCGGTGAGATGGAAGTGTGGGCGCTGGAAGCTTATGGCGCGGCCTACACCCTGCAGGAAATGCTCACCGTTAAGTCTGATGACGTGAACGGTCGTACCAAGATGTATAAAAACATCGTGGACGGCAACCACCAGATGGAACCGGGCATGCCGGAGTCCTTCAACGTACTGTTGAAAGAAATCCGCTCGCTGGGCATCAACATCGAACTGGAAGACGAGTAACTCTCGCTCAAACAGGTCACTGGTGCCGGGATAAAACCCGGCGCCAGATTGTGCTAACTCCGACGGGAGCAAATCCGTGAAAGACTTATTAAAGTTTCTGAAAGCGCAAACTAAAACCGAAGAGTTTGATGCGATCAAAATTGCTCTGGCATCGCCAGACATGATCCGTTCATGGTCTTTCGGTGAAGTTAAAAAGCCGGAAACCATTAACTACCGTACGTTCAAGCCTGAGCGTGACGGTCTGTTCTGTGCTCGTATTTTCGGGCCAGTAAAAGACTATGAGTGCCTGTGCGGTAAGTACAAGCGCCTGAAACACCGCGGTGTGATCTGTGAGAAGTGCGGCGTTGAAGTGACCCAGACTAAAGTGCGTCGTGAGCGCATGGGCCACATCGAGCTGGCATGCCCGACGGCGCACATCTGGTTCCTGAAATCGCTGCCGTCCCGTATCGGCCTGCTGCTGGATATGCCGCTGCGCGATATCGAACGTGTACTGTACTTCGAATCCTACGTGGTTATCGAAGGTGGCATGACCAACCTCGAACGCAACCAGATTCTGACTGAAGAGCAGTACCTGGATGCGCTGGAAGAGTTCGGTGACGAATTCGACGCGAAAATGGGTGCGGAAGCGATCCAGGCGCTGCTGCGCAATATGGATCTGGAGCAGGAATGCGAACAGCTGCGTGAAGAGCTGAACGAAACCAACTCCGAAACCAAGCGTAAAAAGCTGACCAAGCGCATTAAGCTGCTGGAAGCGTTCGTTCAGTCTGGCAACAAGCCGGAATGGATGATCCTGACCGTTCTGCCGGTTCTGCCGCCAGATCTGCGTCCGCTGGTTCCGCTCGATGGCGGCCGTTTTGCGACTTCTGACCTGAACGATCTGTATCGTCGCGTCATTAACCGTAACAACCGTCTGAAACGTCTGCTGGATCTGGCTGCGCCGGACATCATCGTACGCAACGAAAAACGTATGCTGCAGGAAGCGGTTGACGCCCTGCTGGATAACGGCCGTCGCGGTCGTGCGATCACCGGTTCTAACAAACGTCCTCTGAAATCTTTGGCCGATATGATCAAAGGTAAACAGGGTCGTTTCCGTCAGAACCTGCTCGGTAAGCGTGTTGACTACTCCGGTCGTTCTGTTATCACCGTAGGTCCATACCTGCGTCTGCATCAGTGCGGTCTGCCGAAGAAAATGGCGCTGGAGCTGTTCAAACCGTTCATTTACGGCAAGCTGGAACTGCGTGGCCTGGCCACCACCATCAAAGCCGCTAAGAAAATGGTTGAGCGCGAAGAAGCCGTTGTTTGGGATATCCTGGACGAAGTTATCCGCGAACACCCGGTACTGCTGAACCGTGCGCCAACGCTACACCGTTTAGGTATCCAGGCATTCGAACCGGTTCTGATCGAAGGTAAAGCTATTCAGCTGCACCCGCTGGTTTGTGCGGCCTATAACGCCGACTTCGATGGCGACCAGATGGCTGTTCACGTACCGCTGACGCTGGAAGCCCAGCTGGAAGCGCGTGCGCTGATGATGTCTACCAACAACATCCTGTCCCCGGCGAACGGCGAACCAATCATCGTTCCGTCTCAGGACGTTGTACTGGGTCTGTACTACATGACCCGTGACTGTGTTAACGCCAAAGGCGAAGGCATGGTGCTGACTGGCCCGAAAGAAGCGGAGCGTATTTATCGCGCCGGTCTGGCCTCTCTGCATGCGCGCGTTAAAGTGCGTATCACTGAATACGAAAAAGACGAGAATGGTGAATTCGTCGCGAAGACTAGCCTGAAAGACACGACCGTTGGCCGTGCCATTCTGTGGATGATCGTACCGAAAGGTCTGCCGTTCTCTATCGTGAACCAGGCGCTCGGTAAGAAAGCGATCTCCAAGATGCTGAACACCTGTTACCGTATTCTGGGCCTGAAACCGACCGTTATTTTTGCGGACCAGACGATGTACACCGGCTTTGCTTATGCAGCGCGTTCAGGTGCATCCGTTGGTATCGATGACATGGTCATCCCGGAGAAAAAATACGAAATCATCAGCGAAGCGGAAGCGGAAGTTGCTGAGATTCAGGAACAGTTCCAGTCTGGTCTGGTCACCGCGGGCGAGCGCTACAACAAAGTTATCGATATCTGGGCTGCGGCGAACGATCGTGTATCCAAAGCGATGATGGATAACCTGCAAACCGAAACCGTGATTAACCGTGACGGTCAGGAAGAGCAGCAGGTTTCCTTCAACAGCATCTACATGATGGCCGACTCCGGTGCGCGTGGTTCTGCGGCACAGATTCGTCAGCTGGCTGGTATGCGTGGTCTGATGGCGAAGCCGGATGGCTCGATCATCGAAACGCCGATCACCGCGAACTTCCGTGAAGGTCTGAACGTACTCCAGTACTTCATCTCCACCCACGGTGCGCGTAAAGGTCTGGCGGATACCGCACTGAAGACAGCGAACTCCGGTTACCTGACTCGTCGTCTGGTTGACGTTGCCCAGGACCTGGTCGTCACTGAAGACGACTGCGGCACCCTGGAAGGCATCACCATGACGCCGGTTATCGAAGGTGGCGACGTTAAAGAGCCGCTGCGCGATCGCGTACTGGGTCGTGTGACTGCTGAAGACGTTCTGAAGCCGGGTACCGCGGACATTCTGGTTCCACGCAACACGCTGCTGCATGAGCACTGGTGTGACCTGCTGGAAGAGAACTCCGTTGACTCCGTCAAAGTTCGTTCCGTTGTATCCTGTGACACCGACTTTGGTGTATGTGCGCACTGCTATGGTCGTGACCTGGCGCGTGGCCACCTCATCAACAAAGGTGAGGCTATCGGCGTTATCGCGGCACAGTCCATCGGTGAGCCGGGTACACAGCTGACGATGCGTACGTTCCACATCGGTGGTGCGGCATCTCGTGCGGCTGCTGAATCCAGCATCCAGGTGAAAAACAAAGGTAGCATCCGTCTGAGCAACGCGAAGTCGGTTGTGAACTCCAGCGGTAAACTGGTTATCACCTCGCGTAACACCGAGCTGAAACTGATCGACGAATTCGGTCGTACCAAAGAAAGCTATAAAGTGCCTTACGGCTCCGTTATGGCGAAAGGCGATGGCGAACAGGTTGCCGGCGGTGAAACCGTTGCAAACTGGGATCCGCATACCATGCCGGTTATCACCGAAGTGAGTGGTTTCGTCCGCTTCACTGACATGATCGACGGCCAGACCATTACTCGTCAGACCGACGAACTGACCGGTCTGTCTTCGCTGGTGGTTCTGGATTCCGCAGAACGTACCTCCGGTGGTAAAGATCTGCGTCCGGCGCTGAAAATTGTTGATGCTCAGGGCAACGACGTTCTGATCCCAGGCACCGATATGCCTGCTCAGTACTTCCTGCCGGGTAAAGCGATTGTTCAGCTGGAAGATGGCGTACAGATCAGCTCTGGTGACACCCTGGCGCGTGTTCCGCAGGAATCCGGCGGTACCAAGGACATCACCGGTGGTCTGCCGCGCGTTG
Organism: Klebsiella sp. RC2; assembly: GCF_014192815.1. Taxonomy (NCBI): domain Bacteria; kingdom Pseudomonadati; phylum Pseudomonadota; class Gammaproteobacteria; order Enterobacterales; family Enterobacteriaceae; genus Klebsiella; species Klebsiella sp. RC2. The sequence continues at coordinate 17,212 of NZ_JACHYL010000014.1, forward strand.
CGGACCTGTTCGAAGCACGTCGTCCGAAAGAGCCGGCAATCCTGGCTGAAATCAGCGGCATCATTTCCTTCGGTAAAGAAACCAAAGGGAAACGTCGTCTGGTTATCACCCCGGTAGACGGTAGCGAACCGTACGAAGAGATGATTCCGAAATGGCGTCAGCTGAACGTGTTCGAAGGTGAACGTGTAGAACGTGGTGACGTGGTTTCCGACGGTCCGGAAGCACCGCACGACATTCTGCGTCTTCGTGGCGTGCACGCGGTAACGCGTTACATCACCAACGAAGTGCAGGACGTTTACCGTCTGCAAGGCGTTAAGATTAACGATAAGCACATTGAAGTTATCGTTCGTCAGATGCTGCGTAAAGCGACCATCGAAAGTGCTGGTAGCTCCGACTTCCTCGAAGGCGAGCAGGTTGAATACTCCCGCGTTAAGATCGCTAACCGCGAGCTTGAAGCGAATGGCAAAGTGGCGGCAACCTATTCCCGCGACCTGCTGGGTATCACCAAAGCGTCTCTGGCAACCGAGTCCTTCATCTCCGCGGCCTCGTTCCAGGAGACCACTCGCGTGCTGACCGAAGCAGCCGTTGCGGGCAAACGCGACGAACTGCGCGGTCTGAAAGAGAACGTCATCGTGGGTCGTCTGATCCCGGCGGGTACCGGTTATGCGTACCACCAGGATCGTATGCGCCGTCGCGCAGCGGGCGAACAGCCAGCTGCCCCGCAGGTGAGCGTAGAAGAAGCGTCTGCCAACCTGGCAGAACTGCTGAACGCAGGCCTGGGCGGTTCTGACAACGATTAATCGTTGATGCACTGCTAAAAAGCCGGTCAGGTTTCCTGACCGGCTTTTTTATTGTTTGTCCGCCGCCTCACCCTCTTCTTTAATTACATTTACGACATATTAACGCCGCATATTTTTAGCAATTAATTCATATAAAATATTCATCCCCCGTTCACTGGAAAAACCTTTGTTTATCTATGGGTAAAAGTTCTACTCATATCAAAAAACAATCAATTCAAAGGCGATATATTCAAAATACCTAATGAATCATGGGATTACTTCTGCTGCTTTATCTTCGGAGCTACGGCTCTGGAGAGGGATCGCCGCATCTCATGCTTCTCCCGATAAGACGCAGAAATAATACCGGCAGGCAGGTGTTGGTCATTTCTTTTGGTCTGAGTGGACAGACTCTGGGGGCTGCATGGAATTTGCGATACAACTCATTATTATCTTAATTTGTCTGTTTTATGGTGCCCGAAAAGGCGGTATTGCGCTGGGCCTGTTGGGCGGCATCGGTTTGGTTATCCTTGTTTTTGTGTTCCATCTCCAGCCGGGTAAACCGCCGGTTGATGTGATGTTAGTCATCATTGCCGTTGTGGCCGCTTCGGCGACGCTACAGGCGTCGGGCGGGCTGGATGTTATGTTACAGATTGCCGAGAAGCTGCTGCGGCGCAACCCGAAATATGTCTCGATCGTCGCACCTTTCGTCACCTGCACGCTGACCATTCTCTGCGGTACCGGACACGTGGTGTACACGATCCTGCCGATTATCTACGATGTCGCCATTAAGAATAACATTCGTCCGGAGCGTCCGATGGCGGCCAGCTCCATAGGTGCCCAGATGGGGATCATCGCCAGCCCGGTCTCGGTAGCGGTGGTGTCGCTGGTGGCGATGCTGGGGAATTTTACCTTTAACGGTAAACACCTGGAATTTCTCGACCTGCTGGCGATAACCATTCCGTCCACGCTGTTGGGGATCCTGGCGATTGGTATCTTCAGCTGGTTCCGTGGCAAAGATCTGGATAAAGACGAAGCCTTCCAGGCGTTTATTGCGGTACCGGAAAATCGCCATTATGTCTATGGCGATACGGCGACGCTGCTGGATAAAAAGCTGCCGACCAGCAACTGGATTGCGATGTGGATCTTTCTGGCCTCCATCGCCGTGGTGGCCCTGCTCGGCGCGTTTTCCGAACTGCGTCCGGCCTTCGACGGTAAGCCGCTGTCGATGGTGCTGGTGATCCAGATGTTCATGCTGCTCTCCGGGGCGCTTATTATCATCATTACCAAAACTAACCCAGCGTCGATTTCTAAAAATGAGGTTTTCCGTTCGGGAATGATCGCTATCGTCGCGGTATACGGCATCGCGTGGATGGCGGAGACTATGTTCGGCGCGCATATGACCGAGATTAAAGGTGTGCTCGGGGAGATGGTGAAGGAGTACCCGTGGGCTTACGCCATCGTACTGCTGCTGGTTTCGAAGTTTGTGAACTCTCAGGCGGCAGCGCTGGCGGCGATTGTTCCGGTGGCGCTGGCCATCGGCGTCGACCCGGCCTATATCGTGGCTTCCGCGCCGGCCTGCTATGGCTACTATATTCTGCCGACCTACCCAAGCGATCTGGCGGCGATCCAGTTCGACCGCTCAGGGACCACCCATATCGGCCGCTTTGTCATTAACCATAGCTTCATCCTGCCCGGGCTCATCGGCGTCGGTGTCTCCTGCGTGTTTGGCTGGGTATTCGCCGCGATGTATGGTTTTCTTTGAGAGGGGACGGGCGCCGGCAGCGGCGCCCGTTAAATCCGCGAGATTACTGCGCGAGCGGCAGACGACGATAGAGTTCAATCATATCGGTCGCCAGATCCTGAATGACCATGGCGTTCATCAGGTGGTCCTGAGAGTGAACGGTGATCAGGTTGACCGGCAGCTTACCGGTGCCTTCATCCAGGCCGATGAGCTGGGTCTGGATTTTATGCGCATGTTTGACGAACTCATGGGACTCGGCCATGGCCTGCTCGGCTGCCGCAAAGTCACCTTTCCGTGCTAACTGGAGAGCAGTGAGCGCCGCGCTACGTGCGGAACCGGCATTAACCAACAGTTCCATGATGATCGTTTCTAAATCTTCCATCGATTACTCCAGCATCTTCAGGGCTTTATCCAGAACGGCATCGCCTTTCATCATGCCGTAGTCCATCATATCGATCACCGCGACTTTCTTGCCGAATGGATCGGCCAGCGCCTGCAGTTTCGCCTGCTCATATTTCACCTGCGGGCCGAGTAAAATAATGTCGGCGGCGGCCAGGTTATCTTTAAACTCGGCGACCGGGACGGCCTTGATAGAAACCTCAACACCTTTTTTCTGCGCGGCATCTTGCATACGCTGAACCAGCATGCTGGTGGACATACCGGCGGCACAGCACAAAACGATATTCTTCATAGTCAGTGGCCCTTGTGTTCCGTGATGTCTTATCTTTATCGCGGCCCTGGCGATGCGACAACCGCTTTACCGTGATTGTGTGTAAGTCATCACACAAAAATTGAAACCGGTTTCATTTTTGCCGATAAAAATAAAAAAGCCCACCGAAGTGGGCGGCCGCGTCCTGTTGTCTCACGCGCGGAGGATGCGGTTTTTACCTTGTTGCTTGGCTTTGTAAAGTGCCTCATCGACGCTCACCACCAGCTTATCCAGCGGCTCCATATTCCATTCCCCCAGTCCGGCGCTAAAGGTGACCGTCAGGCCATCTTCGCGCCAGGTACGCCGTTCGACGTTGACCCGCCATGTTTCCAGTAGCGTTCGGGCGTTATCGATGTGTTCGGCAGGAAAGACCACCGCGAACTCTTCACCGCCGTAGCGATAAAGGGAAATCTCCAGCGGCTGGAGGACCTGCAGCCCCTCGCGGGCGACGTTGCGCAGGACGATATCGCCGTTGAGGTGTCCCCAGGTGTCGTTGATCGATTTGAAGTTATCGATATCGACCAGGGCAAGGGCGAAAGGTTGGTGATCGTTCATCAGCGCGGCGATATCGCTGTCGAAGGCGCGGCGGTTTTTGCAGCCAGTGAGGGCGTCGATGGTGGCCTGGCGAACGTAGGTCAGTTCACGCTGTTTGTTGGTTTCAATGGCTTTACTCAGCATTGCCTCAAGGCGCGGAGCGCGTTTGACGTCGCCGGTTTTAATCGCATTGATGATATTCATCAGCACGGTACGGGAAGCATGACGCAGATAAAGGCCGAACAAGAGGATGATAATCGCCGCGAGTGAGAAACCGCCGATCACTAAGTTTGTCTCATGGCGCGTCAGATTGATCAGGGTGGCGTTATCGACACGGTAAATCACGAACCAGTCGGGATTGGTAAAGGAGTAGTAGTAATACCAGGTATCGCTCCTGACATCGTAAAGCTGCCCCTCTCCGCTGGTCATTTTATCCATCAGTTCGTCGCTGACGAAGGGTTTAAACAGCGCGCCCGGGTCGGAGTGCAGGACAACTTTGCCATCCCGCTGCACCACAAAAAATTCCCCCTGTACGGGGGCGACCATCTGCCGTAGCGCGAACCCCATGGAGGTGAGATCTAGATGAAAAGCCAGGCTGCCCTTGAGTTTACCCTCCGGAGTAATGATGGGTTTGAAAATGGTAATCGTCGGATGGTGGGTGAAAAAGTCCATATACGGGCTGGTGTAGTGGCTGAAGGTGCTGGCTTCTGCCTGTTTGATAAACCAGGGCCGCGTTTTGGGGGCGAAAGCCAGGCTGTCTTCATTTTTCAGTACTTCCGGGGCGCGCAGATAGTGGCCCTCGGTATCCGCCAGCGAGATGGATGAGACGCTTGGCATCATGTTCTGTAACTGCATTAGCGTGGTTAACCCTTTCTCCGGATCAACGTTCACCGCGCGGTTCAGTTCGTCATTACGGGCAAAGAAGGTGGCCGCGCGGCCGAGGATAAAATCATTTTCCCGCAGCAGCGTTTCCGTATAGTTGATGGCCAGGTTGTGGGTAAAGTTGCGGTTAATATCGTGATAATCTTCGAGAAAATCTTTCCGCTGTGCCAGGGTGACAAAAGTAGCAATCAGCATGAAACTGAGCAAAATGCCGGCAAACCCCACGACGATTGGTGTCGTAAAAGAGAGTTTTCTGTTGTGTAGCGCCATGAATCGTTAATCGTCCCGGATGTATAAACCAAGGGTCCGAACGCAGCTTGTGTCAGCGAGCCTGCCGATCGAATCAGTTAACTATTGCTCAATTATAACTCTGAGGCCTTCATCTATCGTGATTTATATTCGTCGATAATGAACCGGCCCTCGCGCAGCGCGGAGAGGCAGGGCGAAAATGAGGAAGAAAACGTTCGCCCTGGTCAGCGTCCGCTGCTGACCCGGGCAGAATAGAAAAACGGCGGCAATCGGGCGACTCCCCATTTTTCATCTCTCGTGCAGGCACGCAAAATAATCAGCGGCTTGCAACATACTTCATGATGATTGCGAGGCGCGTCCCAGCCAGCTGTCCCAGTCTTTCCATACCGGCTGCAGGCCACGGGCGGCTAGCGCGCTGGCGACCTCTTCAGGGCGGCGATCGTCATGTGGGGCAAATTGCTCGAGCTCCGGATGATCGTCGGCGTAGCCGCCGGGCTGCGTTTTAGAGAAGGCGCTGACGTTATTGATCGCCAGCGGGATCACCCGGTCGCGGAACCAGGGTGATTCACGGGTTGAAAGCGACAGCTCAACCTCCGGCGCCAGCAGGCGGAAGGCGCAAATGGTCTGCACCAGCTGGCGCTCATTCATCAGCGAAGCTGGTTCAATACCGCCGGCGCAGGGACGCAGGCGCGGGAAGGAGACCGAGTAGCGGCTGCGCCAGTAGCGCTGCTGCAGCCACAGCAGGTGCTCGGCGACCATAAAGCAGTCCACCCGCCAGCTGTCGGAAAGACCAATCAACGCGCCGAGGCCGATCTTATCGATCCCCGCCTCGCCCAGGCGATCCGGTGTATCCAGCCGCCAGAAGAAATCCTGTTTTTTCCCTTTCAGATGGTGCTGGGCATACATGCTTTCATGGTAGGTCTCCTGATAGACCATTACCCCGTCGAGCCCCAGCGTTTTCAGCTCGGCATACTCTTCGGTCGCCAGCGGCTGCACCTCCATATGCAGCGAGGCAAACTGGCTGCGGATAGCCGGCAGGTGCTGGCGGAAATAATCCATTCCCACCTTGCCCTGATGCTCGCCGGTCACCAGCAGCAGATGCTCAAAGCCCAGGTCGCGGATCGCGGCGCACTCGCGGGCAATCTCGGCGGCATCCAGCGTCTTGCGCTTAATGCGATTGCTCATTGAGAAGCCGCAGTAGGTGCAGTCATTGGCGCACAGGTTGGAGAGATACAGTGGTACGTAAAAGCTGACGGTATTGCCGAAGCGCTGCCGGGTGAGCCGCTGCGCACGCTGGGCCAGCGGTTCAAGATAGTTGGCCGCCGCCGGTGAAAGCAGGGCCATCATGTCGTCATGGGTGAGCTGTTTGGCCGCCAGCGCCCGTTCGACGTCGGCGGCGGTTTTGCTGTTGATGCGCAGGCGGATGTCGTCCCACTCCAGCTCCCGCCAGCGATCGCTGAAGGTTTTCATGCCAGCGCCTCCAGGAATCCGGTCAGCGGGCTGGTGGCCTGCGCCTGCGTACTGCGTGCCCCCGGTCCGGCCTGACGCGCCAGTAATCCGGCATCGACTGCCATACGGAAGGCGCGGGCCATGGTCACGGGGTCGTCGGCGACGGCAATAGCGGTATTGACCAGCACCGCATCTGCGCCCATCTCCAGCGCCTGCGCCGCATGGCTCGGCACGCCGATCCCGGCATCAACCACCACCGGTACCGTCGCCTGTTCGATAATAATCTCCAGCATAGCCCTGGTTTCCAGCCCCTGATTGGAGCCGATCGGCGCACCCAGCGGCATCACCGCCGCGCAGCCAGCCTCTTCCAGCCGTTTACACAGCACCGGATCGGCGCCACAGTAGGGCAGGACGACGAACCCTTCGCGCACCAGCAGCTCCGCCGCCTTCAGGGTTTCAATCGGGTCAGGCAGCAGCCAGCGGGCATCCGGGTGGATCTCCAGCTTCAGCCAGTGGGTGCCCAGGGCTTCCCGCGCCAGGCGGGCGGCAAACACCGCCTCTTCCGCCGTCTTGGCGCCTGAGGTATTCGGCAGCAGGTTAACGCCCGCCGCCAGCAGCGGCGCGAGAATCGCGTCATTGTTCTGGCGTAAATCGACGCGCTTCATCGCCAGCGTCACCAGCTGGCTTCCCGAGGCGCGAATCGCCTCAACCATCACCTCCGGGGCGGCGAATTTGCCGGTACCGGTAAAAAGATGGGATTCAAACGTTTTGTCTGCAATACGTAACATGTCAACCTCCAGCGATAACCTGAAAAAGCAGGATCCGATCGCCTTCCTGTAAGAGATGATCTTCCCACCGGTCGCGCGGCAGGATGTGTTGATTAAGCGCCAGCGCAACGCCCGGCTGCAGCTGTTCGAGCTGGGTCAGCAGGGCGCTGACGCTGAGATTGTCGGCACATGCCAGCGGCTCGTCGTTAAACCAAATCTGCATGCCGCCCTCCGCACACCGGGCAATTCCGGGAGCGCTGTAGCGCCAGATTACGCCAGTTGCTGGTGCGGGCGTCGAACAGCCGCAGGGTATTACGCGGCGTCGTCATGCCGCTGAGTAGCTTAATCGCCTCCAGCGCCTGCAGCGTGCCCATCATGCCGACGACCGGGCCGACGATCCCCGCGGTGCGGCAGTTGCGCTGCGGTTCGTCGCTATCCGGCCACAGGCAGCGATAGCAGCCCTGCGCCCAGGGGGGAGTGAGCACCATCAACTGACCGCCGAAGCCGACGGCGCTGGCGGTCACTAACGGGGTGTCGAGGGCCACACAGGCGGCGTTGATTGCCTGGCGGGTCACCATGTTATCGGTGCAGTCCAGCACCACGTCCGCTTTCGCCACCTCAGCGCGCAGCGCCTCGCCGCTCAGACGTTGCTGGAGCGCAACCAGTTTGATCTGCGGGTTTAGCTGACTGAGCCGGGTCTTTGCCGCCGCGGCTTTTGGCCGGTCGATATCCTCGCTGGTGAACAGGATCTGCCGCTGCAGGTTGCTGAGATGCACGGCGTCGTCATCGGCCAGGGTCAGCGTCCCGACGCCCGCTCCGGCAAGATAGAGCGCCGCCGGGGAGCCCAGCCCGCCAAGGCCGATAATCAGCACCCGGCTGGCTAACAGTTTCTGCTGACCCTCGATGGCAATATCCTCCAGCAGCAGCTGGCGGCTATAGCGCATAAAGTCGTGATCATTCATCGCCTGCTCCCGCCAGCGCCAGCAGCTGGTCTGTCGCTGCCCGCCAGTCCGCCGCCTGGGTAATAGCGCTGACCACCGCGATGCTGCCGACGCCGGTCGCCAGTACGCCCGGCGCTTTTTCCAGACTGATGCCGCCGATCGCGACGGTGGGGTAATCCGCCAGGCGTTGAATATGTCTGGCTAGCTGGTCGAGGCCCTGCGGCGCGGAAGGCATCTGTTTGGTTTGCGTCGGGAAGACGTGGCCCAGCGCGATGTAAGAGGGGCGCGCCGCCAGCGCGACATCAATTTCCATATTGTCGTGAGTGGAGACGCCGAGACGCAGTCCGGCTTTGCGGATAGCGCTCAGATCGGTGGTTTCCAGATCTTCTTGCCCCAGGTGTACCCCGTAGGCCTGATGCTTAATCGCCAGCTGCCAGTAATCGTTAATGAACAACCGGGCGTGATAGCGGCGGCCAAGGGCGATGGCGGCGATCACGTCATCCTCCACGTCGCTGTCACGTTGGTCTTTGATGCGCAGTTGAAGAGTACGCACTCCCGCCTCCAGCAGGCGCTCAATCCACGCCACGCTGTCAACCACCGGGTAGAGTCCAAGACGAAATGGGACGGGTGGAAAATCAGGTTGATACATCAGGCTTCCTCCTGTTTCAGGTAGATTTCGCCGCCACGGGCGCGGAAGTGATGCGACATATCGGCCATGCCAGCTTCGATATTTTGCTTCGCGGCGTAGTCGCGGACTTCCTGGGTGATTTTCATCGAACAGAATTTCGGCCCGCACATGGAGCAGAAATGGGCGACCTTGCCGGACTCCTGCGGCAGGGTTTCATCGTGATAGGCCCGCGCGGTGAAGGGGTCGAGCGCGAGGTTGAACTGGTCTTCCCAGCGGAATTCGAAACGCGCTTTGGACATCGCGTTGTCGCGGATCTGCGCCCCGGGGTGGCCTTTCGCGAGGTCGGCGGCGTGGGCGGCGATTTTGTAGGTAATCAGCCCCTGTTTCACATCCTCTTTGTTGGGCAGGCCGAGATGCTCTTTTGGCGTGACGTAGCACAGCATCGCGCAGCCAAACCAGCCGATCATCGCCGCGCCGATACCGGAAGTGAAATGGTCGTAGCCCGGCGCGATGTCGGTGGTGAGCGGGCCTAAGGTGTAGAATGGCGCTTCGTGGCAATGCTCCAGCTCTTCGGTCATATTGCGGCGGATCATCTGCATCGGCACGTGGCCGGGGCCTTCAATCATCACCTGCACGTCATACTCCCAGGCGATTTTCGTCAGTTCGCCCAGCGTATGCAGCTCGGCGAACTGCGCCTCGTCGTTGGCGTCCTGGATCGAGCCGGGGCGCAGACCATCGCCGAGGGACAGCGACACGTCATAGGCGGCGCAGATTTCACAGATTTCGCGGAAGTGCTGGTAGAGGAAGTTTTCCTGATGATGCGACAGGCACCACTTGGCCATGATGGAACCACCGCGCGACACGATACCTGTCAGGCGCTTCGCGGTCATCGGCACGTAGCGCAGCAGTACGCCGGCGTGAATCGTGAAGTAGTCGACGCCCTGTTCGGCCTGTTCCAGCAGGGTATCGCGGAAGGCTTCCCAGGTCAGGTTCTCGGCAATGCCGTTGACCTTCTCCAGCGCCTGGTAAATCGGGACGGTACCAATCGGCACCGGGCTGTTGCGCAGGATCCACTCGCGGGTTTCGTGGATATAGCGGCCGGTGGAGAGGTCCATCACCGTGTCGGCGCCCCAGCGGGTTGACCAGACCAGTTTTTCCACCTCCTCTTCGATGGAAGAGGTCACCGCCGAGTTGCCGATATTGGCATTCACTTTCACCAGGAAATTGCGGCCGATAATCATCGGCTCAGATTCCGGGTGGTTGATGTTGGCGGGGATGATGGCGCGTCCGGCGGCAACTTCATCGCGGACGAACTCGGGGGTAATGTTTTCCGGCAGGCGGGCACCGAAGCCTTCCCCGGCATGCTGCTGGCGCAGAACCTCGCTGCGGATACGTTCGCGACCCATGTTTTCGCGAATGGCGATGAACTCCATCTCCGGGGTGACGATCCCCTGGCGGGCGTAGTGCAGTTGGGTAACGCATTTCCCGGCGACGGCGCGTTTGGGCGTCAGCAGGCCGCTGAAGCGCAGCTCATCGAGACCGTCATCGGCCAGCCGCGCTTTGGTATAGGCCGAGCTGCGTTCGCTGAGCGGAGCGCAGTCGTTACGCGCGTCGATCCACGGCTGGCGCAGCTTTGCCAGCCCCTGGCGGACATCAATGCCAATATCCGGGTCGCCATAAGGGCCGGAGGTGTCATATACCGGGATCGGTTCATTGGCTTCGTACCGGGGGTTATCTTTATCGCCGCCGACGAGGGTCGGGCTGAGCTGAATTTCACGCATCGGGACGCGGATATCCGCTTGTGAGCCGTGAACGTAGATGCGGCGTGAATTGGGAAAAGCGGTACCTGCCAGCGTATCAATGAATCGCTGCGCGTGCTCGCGTTGTTCCCGACGGGTGAGTTTGGTAGTAGACATAGCGCATTCCAGTTAAAAAAGGAGATGGCTTGTCAGACGACGGATGGAGTAACAGATGCGACCGGTCCAGAACGGACAGGTGCGACCAGCAGTTTACTCTTGTTCCCTTCGCAGGTATTAGCCTGATCAGGTTCCGCGGATCCCGAATTAACGGTCTCAGCCTTTTCCACTTTAGCCAGCGCATGGAAAATAGGCACTCCGACAAGATGACGTCCCCTCCGGAGAGGGGGAATGGAGGTAAACTACTCGTTAATTGCGCACAACTCAAGCGGTCGGCGCAATATTATCGCGCACGTCGTTGCTCAGATTATGCGCGACGGCGAGGGCGATCAGTTTATCCTCCAGCGCGAAACGTGCTTCCAGCGACTCGCCGATATCCGACAGCGCCTGCTGAAATTCAAGGTAGTTATCGTGATCGATAGCGTTTTCGAGGCAGGTATCGTAGTAGTCCATCATCTGCTGGGTATTGGCTTCCAGCTGTGGATAAAGCCGGGTGGCGGCTAAAAGTGGGGTATCGCCTTCCATTTCGCCAATAATGCGTTCATAAATACTAAAATGACCGGATGAGAGGTAATCCACCAGACTTTGGCAAAAGTCATCCAGCGCCTTTTCGTTTAGCCGCATAAATGACTCTTTGCCCGGTTTCAGGCCAACCAGATTGTAGTAAGCCACGAGCAGATGCTTACGCACTTGTAGCCAGCGATCGACCAGTTCATTACTACCGCCAACGCGCTCCGTCAGATTTTCCAGCTGGTTTAGCATGATTGACTCCGCTAGTTTTGATTTAAATCTGCTCACCAAAATGTAAATATAATGTTAACAACATGCCAGTGAAGCAAAGGTAGTGCAATAGATATGGATCGTATTATTGAAAAATTAGATCGCGGCTGGTGGGTTGTCAGTCACGAACAAAAATTATGGTTGCCTGGTGGAGAATTACCACATGGCGAAGCGGTTAATTTCGATCTTGTCGGACAGCATGCGCTGCATATTGGCGAGTGGCAGGGCGAGTCCGTCTGGATGGTGCGCCAGGATCGCCGCCATGACATGGGATCGTTACGCCAGGTTCTGGATCAGGATCCGGGTCTCTTCCAGCTGGCGGGGCGAGGGATCCAGCTCGCCGAATTTTATCGATCGCATAAATTTTGCGGCTACTGTGGCCATCCGATGCATGCCAGCAAAAGCGAATGGGCGATGCTGTGCAGCCACTGCCGTGAACGCTATTACCCGCAAATTGCCCCCTGCATTATCGTCGCTATCCGTCGCGATGATTCGATCCTGTTGGCGCAACATACCCGCCATCGTAACGGCGTGCACACCGTGCTGGCCGGGTTTGTCGAAGTGGGTGAAACCCTTGAGCAGGCAGTGGCCCGCGAGGTGATGGAGGAGAGCGGCATCAAGGTGAAAAACCTGCGCTATGTGACCTCTCAGCCGTGGCCGTTCCCGCAGTCGCTGATGACCGCCTTTATGGCGGATTACGCGGATGGCGATATCGTGGTCGACAAAAAAGAGCTGCTGACCGCGGACTGGTACCGCTATGACAATCTACCGCTCCTGCCACCGCCGGGCACGGTGGCGCGTCGGCTTATCGAAGATACGGTGGCGATGTGTCGGGCAGAGTTCGAGTGACATGTTACACTGGGCGCATCAACGCTAAAGGAATGTAAAAATGACCGAACTGAAAAACGATCGTTACCTGCGCGCGCTGCTGCGTCAGCCGGTTGATGTCACCCCGGTGTGGATGATGCGCCAGGCGGGCCGCTATTTACCGGAGTACAAAGCCACCCGTGCGCAAGCGGGCGACTTTATGTCGCTGTGTAAAAATGCCGAGCTGGCCTGCGAAGTGACGCTCCAGCCGCTGCGCCGTTACCCGCTGGATGCGGCGATCCTCTTTTCGGACATCCTGACGATCCCGGACGCCATGGGTCTGGGGCTGTACTTTGAAGCTGGCGAAGGTCCGCGCTTCACCTCGCCGATAAAAAGCAAAGCCGACGTCGACAAGCTGCCAATCCCGGATCCGGAGCAGGAACTGGGCTATGTCATGAACGCCGTGCGTACCATTCGCCGCGAACTGAAAGGCGAAGTGCCGCTGATCGGCTTCTCCGGTAGCCCCTGGACGCTGGCGACCTACATGGTGGAAGGCGGCAGCAGCAAAGCGTTCACCGTGATCAAAAAGATGATGTACGCCGAACCGCAGGCGCTGCATGCGCTGCTGGAGAAGCTGGCGAAAAGCGTCACCTTGTACCTCAACGCGCAGATCAAAGCCGGCGCGCAGTCGGTGATGATTTTCGACACCTGGGGCGGGGTGCTGACCGGTCGCGACTATCAGCAGTTCTCGCTCTACTACATGCATAAAATTGTCGATGGCCTGCTGCGGGAGAACGAAGGCCGCCGCGTGCCGGTGACCCTGTTCACCAAAGGCGGTGGCCAGTGGCTGGAAGCGATGGCGGAGACCGGCTGTGACGCGCTGGGGCTCGACTGGACCACCGATATCGCTGATGCTCGCCGTCGTGTAGGTCACAAAGTGGCGCTCCAGGGCAATATGGACCCGTCGATGCTGTATGCGCCAGCCCCGCGTATTGAAGAGGAAGTGGCGACTATTCTCGCCGGCTTCGGCCAGGGCGAAGGTCATGTCTTTAACCTTGGTCACGGCATCCATCAGGATGTCGACCCGCAGCATGCGGGCGTCTTTGTTGAGGCGGTGCATCGTCTTTCCACACCCTATCATCAATAGGAGATAAGCCGTATGGATTTAGCCGCGCTACGTACCCAACAACAACAGTTAGCCGCGTCGGTCGAGCGAGCGGATCGACTGGATCGCGACCCGCCGGCGTTGATCGGCGGCGCGGATGTCGGGTTTGAGCAGGAAGGGGAAGTGACCCGGGCTGCGATGGTGCTGCTGACCTGGCCTGAGCTTGAGCTGGTGGAGTATCAGGTGGCGCGCGTCGCCACCACCATGCCCTATATTCCCGGCTTTCTCTCGTTTCGCGAAACACCTGCGCTGCTGGCGGCGTGGGAGCAGCTTTCGCAGAAACCGGACCTGCTCTTCGTCGACGGCCACGGTATCTCCCATCCCCGGCGGCTCGGCGTCGCCAGCCATTTTGGTCTGATGATTGACGTGCCGACCATCGGGGTGGCGAAAAAACGGCTGTGCGGAAAAATCGGCGAACTGGGTGATGAGCCCGGCGCACTGGCCCCGCTGATGGATAAAAATGAGCAACTGGCCTGGGTCTGGCGCAGCAAAGTGCGCTGCAACCCGCTTTTTATTAGCACCGGTCACCGGGTGGGCATGGACAGCGCCTTAATGTGGGTTGAGCGCTGCATGCGAGGCTATCGTCTCCCCGAGCCGACGCGCTGGGCCGATGCGGTGGCGTCCCGTCGTCCGTCGTTTGTGCGTTGGCAAGCAAATCACGGCTGATTCAGGTACACTGCGCCTAATTTCTGACTTCGAGAATTCATCATGTTACAAAACCCGATTCACCTGCGCCTGGAGAAGCTGGAAAGCTGGCAGCATGTCACTTTTATGGCCTGCCTGTGCGAGCGTATGTACCCTAACTACGCCATGTTCTGCAAGCAAACCGAGTTCGGCGACGGCCAGCTGTACCGTCGTATCCTGGACCTGATCTGGGAAACGCTGACGGTTAAAGATGCGAAGGTGAATTTCGACAGTCAGCTGGAGAAGCTGGAAGAGGCCATCCCGGCGGCAGATGATTTCGACCTGTACGGTGTTTACCCGGCTATAGACGCCTGCGTGGCGTTGAGCGAACTGATCCATTCGCGTCTGAGCGGTGAAACACTTGAGCACGCGATTGAGGTGAGCAAGACATCCATCACCAGCGTGGCGATGCTGGAAATGACCCAGGCCGGTCGCGAAATGACCGATGAAGAGCTGAAAGCGAACCCGGCGGTAGAGCAGGAATGGGATATTCAGTGGGAAATTTTCCGCCTGCTGGCCGACTGTGAAGAGCGTGACCTTGAGCTGATAAAAGGTCTGCGCGCGGACCTGCGTGAGGCCGGTGAGAGCAATATTGGTATAAATTTTCAGCAGTGAGACCAGAAAACGTGATTTACCGCCTGAATTGTAGCGTCTGAAGGCTTCCATTCCGCCCCCCGTCTGGTCTACATTTGGAGGGCGAAAAAAAGTGGCTATCGGTGCGTGTATGCAGGAGGGTGCTTTTTTGGCATTTCCGTCGCACTCGATGCTTAGCAAGCGATAAACACATTGTAAGGATAACTTATGAACAAGACTCAACTGATTGATGTAATTGCGGACAAAGCTGACCTGTCCAAAGCACAGGCTAAAGCTGCCCTGGAATCTACCCTGGCTGCAATTACTGAGTCTCTGAAAGAAGGTGATGCTGTTCAACTGGTTGGTTTCGGTACCTTCAAAGTGAACCACCGCGCTGAGCGTACTGGCCGCAACCCGCAGACCGGTAAAGAGATCAAAATCGCTGCAGCTAACGTGCCGGCATTTGTTTCTGGCAAAGCACTGAAAGACGCAGTTAAGTAAGACCGCGTGGCAGTGAACAGTTTTATCGAAGGGGCTATTAAGCCCCTTTTGTCTGTCTGGCGCCGGCCTCTGGCGCTGGCGGGCATCCTGTTGCTGACTGCCTGCAGCCACGACGCCTCGCTTCCACCGTTTACCGCCAGCGGTTATGCGGATAATCAGGGGGCGATGCGTATCTGGCGTAAAGATTCAGGTGATGAAGTCCATCTTCTCGCCGCTTTCAGCCCGTGGCGTCACGGGGATACCTCGACCAGTGAATATCGCTGGCAGGGCGATCAATTGACGTTTATCGAACTCAATGTCTACGGTAAGCCGCCGGAACATATTCGCGCCCGCTTCGACGCGCAGGGCGATCTCAGCTTTATGCAGCGGGAAGTCGACGGGCAGAAGCAACAGCTCTCCAGCGACCAGGTCGCACTGTATCGTTATCGCGCCGAGCAGATCCGCCAGACCAGCGATGCTCTCCGGCAGGGACGCGTTGTCCTGCGTCAGGGGCGCTGGAACGCTGCCGCGCATACCGTGTTGACCTGCGAAGGTCAGACGGTGAAGCCTGACCTAGATAGCCGGGCCCTGGCGCATATTGAACGTCGCCAGAGTCATTCCTCCGCCGCGGTGAGCATCGCCTGGCTGGAGGCGTCTGAAGGCTCTCAACTATTGCTGGTCGCCAATGAAAACTTCTGCACCTGGCAGCCGACAGAAAAAAGCTTCTAACGATTACCAGTGGTTCATGTCCCTATGACCACCGCCGTTACCGCGGCAGCCGTTGTATCCCATTCCTGCGCCACGGGGAACGCCCGCCTCAGCCAGGGCGACATCAAACTTCACCCGCTGCTGATCCAGCTTCTGGCGTAAGCCTTCCATCTCCTGAGCGACAGCTTCAATCTTTCCACTGTCCGGCTTTTGCGTCGTGAGCAGCGCATTGTACTCATAGCGTTTGGACTGCAGCTGCTGGCGCAGGGCGCTGGTTTGCGCAGCGTAATCGTTATGCAGCTTTTGCGCGGTAGCCTGCTGCTCCTGGGTCAGCTGGCTGTAACCCTGATTGCCCATCCCGGTGTTATTGCCCCAGTGATGGTTGGCCCAGGCCGCGTTGCTGCCAAAGGTCAGTACGGCAAGGGTGACAAGGGTGAGAGGTAAGTTACGGTTCCGTTTCATGGCATTATCTCCTGTGTGGTTTCTCTCGTTATTGCATCTTCCATGCCAGCCTGAAAAAGCCCGCCCGTACGGGCCTGCCGGAGGAGCCGATGGGGAAGGTGAGTAAAAATGACCCGTTCCTGGCGGGTCAGGTGGGTCATTTTTACTCGCTAAACCGCAGGCGATATGTTTGAGAACAGGATTGACGGCGTGGGAAAATGGCATGATTTCTGCTGAAGGATCCTGCAGAAAGCGAAAAAGAGATGACAAGGACTCACCGATGAAGATCAAACCTTTCTCCCGGCACGCCGCTGCGGACGCCCTGAGCTGGCTGCTGACCGGCGCAATGGTGCTGTTGGTCATGCTGTTCTCCGTAATGATCGTCCGCGACTACGGTCGTGAGACGACCGCCGCCCGACAAACCATTGAGGAGAAGGGGAGCGTGCTGATCCGCGCGCTGGAGTCTGGCACGCGCGTCGGGATGGGGATGCGTATGCATCATGCGCAGCTGCAGGCCCTGCTGGAAGAGATGGCCTGGCAGCCCGGAGTGCTGTGGTTCGCGGTGACCGATGAAAACGGTAAAATCATCGCCCATAGCGATCCGCAACAGGTGGATAACGCGCTGTACAGTCCGGCGCAGATGCGCGAACTCCACGTGAGCGAACAGGCCCGCTGGCGCCGGCTTAACGAACCGCAGCCGGCACTGGAGATCTATCGCCAGTTCCGCCCGCTCAATCCTGCTCGCGGCCATCATATGGGGATGATGAATCGCGGCAACAGCGCGCTGGCTCAGCCCACTGTCCCGCAGGTGATTTTTATCGCCTTTGATAGCCGCGAGCTGGATGCGGCGCAGGCCCGCGGCCAGCGTAACATGATGATCATGCTGGGCGCCGCGGCGCTGGTCATCGCGGCGACGATCCTCGCTCAGTTCTGGTTCCGCCGCTATCGTCGCTCACGCCAGCAGCTGCTGGAGGCGATGGCCCGCAAAGAAAAGCTGGTGGCGCTTGGCCATCTGGCGGCGGGTGTCGCGCATGAGATCCGCAATCCGCTCTCTTCGATTAAAGGGCTGGCGAAGTATTTTGCCGAACGCACTCCCCCAGGCGGCGAAGCGCATCAATTAGCCCAGGTGATGGCGAAAGAAGCCGACCGCCTGAACCGGGTGGTCAGCGAGCTGCTGGAGCTGGTCCGGCCCGCGCATTTAAATTACCAGCCGGTGGATATCAACGCGCTTATCCGGCACTCATTGCAGCTGGTAAGCCAGGATGCGCAGAGTCGCGGGATCGCGCTGCAATTTACTCCGCGCCCTGAGTTAACCACGATCAACGCCGATGCTGACCGCCTGAACCAGGTGCTGTTGAACCTGTACCTGAACGCGATGCAGGCGATTGGCCGTGATGGCGTCATTCACGTATCGGCAAGCGAAGCCGATCGTCAGCGGGTGAAAATCGTCGTCACGGATAGCGGTAAGGGGATGAGCGATGAAGAGCTGCAGGCCATCTTCACACCGTATTTCACCACCAAGGCGGACGGCACGGGGCTGGGGCTGGCGGTGGTACAGAATATTATCGAACAACATGGCGGGACAATCCGCGCCGAAAGCCAGCCGGGGGCCGGAGCGATATTTACGCTTTGGTTACCGGTGGAGGCTCAACGGAGGGAAGATGAGCAGCGATAAAGTACAGATTCTGGTCGTTGATGATGACATCAGTCACTGCACGATCCTGCAGGCGCTGCTACGCGGCTGGGGCTATCAGGTGGCATTAGCTCACAACGGCCTGCAGGCGCTGGAGCAGATCCATCAGCAGGTCTTCGACCTGGTGCTGTGCGATATCCGTATGGCGGAGATGGACGGTATCGCGACGCTAAAAGAGATTAAGGCCTATAACCCGGCGATACCGGTGCTGATCATGACGGCGTTTTCCAGCGTTGGCACGGCGGTAGAGGCCATTAAGTCCGGGGCGCTGGATTACCTGGTCAAACCGCTGGATTTTGACACCCTGCAGCAGACGCTGGTTCAGGCGCTGGCGCACACGCAACAGAGCGAGAGCGATCCCAGCGTTGCGACGGATTCACGGTGGGGCATGATTGGTGATAGCCCGGCGATGCGGGCGCTTATCAACAATATTACGCTGGTGGCGCCCTCGGATGCGACGGTGCTGATCTGCGGCGAATCGGGAACCGGTAAAGAACTGGTGGCGCGCGCCATTCACGCCTGCAGCGAACGCCGCGAGAAGCCGCTGGTGACGCTAAACTGCGCGGCGCTGAATGAGTCGCTGCTGGAGTCCGAGCTGTTCGGTCATGAAAAAGGGGCGTTTACCGGGGCGGAACGGCGGCGGGAAGGGCGTTTTGTCGAGGCGGATGGCGGCACGCTGTTCCTCGATGAAATTGGCGATATCTCACCATTGATGCAGGTGCGTCTGCTACGGGCGATTCAGGAACGCGAGGTGCAGCGCGTTGGCAGTAACCAGACGCTTTCTGTCGATGTGCGGCTGATTGCCGCCACCCATCGCAATCTGGCGGAAGAGGTGAGCGCCGGGCGTTTTCGCCAGGATCTCTATTACCGCCTGAATGTCGTGACCATTGATATGCCGCCGCTGCGCCGGCGCCGGGAAGATATTCCGCAACTGGCGCAACACTTTCTTAAGCGCTATGCCGAACGCAATCGCAAAACGGTGCAGGGGTTTACGCCGCAGGCGATGGATCTGCTGATCCACTACCCCTGGCCGGGTAATATCCGTGAACTGGAAAACGCGGTGGAGCGGGCGGTGGTGCTGCTGACCGGAAACTATATCTCCGAACGAGAACTGCCGCTGGCGATAGCGGGCATGCCGTTGCCGTCGGGTGGTAGCGAGAACGCGCTGATTCAGCCGTTAGTGGAAGTTGAAAAAGAGGTGATTCTGGCGGCGCTGGAAAAAACGGGCGGCAACAAAACTGAAGCCGCCCGTCAGTTAGGCATTACGCGGAAAACGCTGCTGGCAAAACTTAGCCGTTAGCTTTTTCACGTTCGATGGCGCGCCAGCCGATATCGTTACGGCTAAAGCTGCCGTCCCAGCGAATATCGGTCAGCAGTTGATAGGCGCGCTGCTGCGCCTGCGCCACGGTTTCACCCAGCGCGGTCACGCACAGCACGCGCCCGCCGTTGGTGACGACGCGCTGGTCGTCTGCCAGTTTGGTGCCGGCATGGAAGACTTTACCATCTGCCGCTTCCTGCTGCGGCAGGCCGAAGATCTCATCACCCGTGTTGTAATTGCCCGGATAGCCGCCGGCGGCAACCACCACACCCAGCGACGCGCGGTCATCCCACTCGGAGGTTTTCTCGTCCAGTTTGCCCGCGCAGGCGGCGAGGCACAGATCTACCAGGTCGGACTTCATGCGCAGCATGATCGGCTGGGTTTCCGGATCGCCAAAGCGGCAGTTGAACTCAATTACCTTCGGGTTACCCTGTTTGTCGATCATCAGACCGGCATACAGAAAACCAGTATAGGTATTGCCTTCAGCGGCCATGCCTTTCACGGTTGGCCAGATAATCCGCTCCATGGTGCGCTGATGGACTTCATCAGTCACGACCGGCGCCGGAGAATAAGCGCCCATCCCACCGGTGTTCGGGCCGGTATCGCCGTTGCCGACGCGTTTGTGATCCTGGCTGGTGGCCATCGGCAGGACGTGCTCGCCGTCGACCATCACAATAAAGCTGGCCTCTTCGCCATCGAGGAACTCTTCAATCACGATACGGTGGCCAGCATCGCCAAAGGCGTTGCCGGCCAGCATATCTTCGACCGCCGCTTCGGCTTCCTCAAGGGTCATCGCCACGATAACGCCTTTACCTGCCGCCAGACCGTCGGCTTTGATGACGATCGGCGCGCCTTTCTCCCGCAGATAAGCCAGCGCAGGCTCGACCTCGGTGAAGTTCTGGTATTCCGCCGTCGGGATATGATGACGGGCGAGGAAATCTTTGGTGAAGGCTTTTGAGCCTTCCAGCTGCGCGGCGCCTTCGGTTGGCCCAAAGATGGTCAGCCCTGCGGCACGAAACGCGTCAACCACGCCAATGACCAGCGGCGCTTCCGGGCCAACGATGGTCAGATCGATGTTCTCATCCTGCGCAAAGCGAAGCAGCGCCGGAATATCGGTGACGCCGATGGCGACGTTTTGCAGCGCCGGCTCCAGGGCGGTACCCGCGTTGCCCGGCGCGACATAGACGGTATCAACCAGCGGTGACTGGGCCGCTTTCCAGGCCAGCGCGTGTTCGCGCCCGCCGTTGCCGATTACTAATACTTTCATCTGCTGCTCCGTGAATTAATGGCGGAAGTGGCGCATGTCGGTGAAGATCATGGCGATACCATGTTCGTCCGCGGCGGCAATCACTTCTTCGTCGCGGATAGAGCCGCCCGGCTGGATCACACAGGTGATGCCTACTGCGGCTGCGGCATCAATGCCGTCGCGGAACGGGAAGAAGGCGTCAGAGGCCATGGCGGAGCCTTTCACTTCCAGACCTTCGTCACCGGCTTTAATCCCGGCAATTTTCGCTGAGTAGACGCGGCTCATCTGACCGGCGCCTATGCCGATGGTCATGTTGTCTTTGGCATAGACGATGGCGTTGGATTTAACGAATTTCGCCACTTTCCAGCAGAACAGCGCATCGCGCAGTTCCTGCTCGCTCGGCTGACGTTTGCTGACCACGCGCAGTTCGCCCGCAGTGACCATGCCGAGATCGCGGTCCTGAACCAGCAGGCCGCCATTGACACGTTTGAAATCGAGGCCGGCAACGCGAGTATCCCACTGGCCACAGACCAGTACGCGGACGTTCTGTTTCGCGGCGGTGATCTTCAGCGCTTCTTCGCTGGCGGACGGCGCGATGATCACTTCGACGAACTGGCGAGAGATGATGGCCTGCGCGGTTTCCGCATCCAGCTCGCGGTTAAAGGCGATGATGCCGCCGAAGGCGGAGGTTGGGTCAGTTTTATAGGCGCGATCGTAGGCGTCGAGGATCGAGTCGCTGACGGCAACGCCGCATGGGTTAGCGTGCTTAACGATAACGCAGGCTGGCTCATTGAACTCTTTCACGCACTCCAGCGCCGCATCGGTATCGGCAATGTTGTTATAGGAGAGCGCTTTGCCCTGCAGCTGAGTGGCGGTCGCTACGGAGGCTTCTTTTACATTCTCTTCTATATAGAAGGCAGCCTGCTGGTGGCTGTTTTCGCCGTAGCGCATATCCTGCTTCTTAATGAAGTTCAGATTCAGGGTGCGCGGGAAGCGGCCAGCGGCTTCTTTGCTTTCGCCGTGATAGGCCGGAACCATGCTGCCGAAGTAGTTAGCGATCATGCTGTCGTAAGCGGCGGTGTGTTCGAAGGCTTTAATGGCGAGATCGAAGCGGGTGTTCAGCGTCAGGGAGCCTTCGTTGGCGTCCATCTCATTAATGATGGCGTCATAGTCGCTGCTCTTCACTACGATAGCGACGTCTTTATGGTTCTTCGCTGCGGAGCGCACCATAGTCGGGCCGCCGATATCAATGTTTTCCACCGCGTCTTCCAGCGAGCATCCTTCACGAGCGACGGTCTGGGCAAATGGGTAAAGGTTAACGACCACCATATCGATAGGCGCAATACCGTGCTGCTGCATGATACCGTCATCCTGACCGCGACGACCGAGGATGCCGCCGTGTACTTTCGGATGCAGGGTCTTCACGCGTCCATCCATCATTTCCGGGAAACCGGTGTAGTCAGAGACTTCGGTAACCGGCAGGCCTTTATCTGCCAGCAGGCGGGCGGTGCCGCCGGTGGACAGCAGCTCGACACCACGAGCGGAAAGCGCCTGCGCGAATTCGACGATACCGGCCTTGTCAGAAACACTGAGCAGAGCGCGGCGGACTGGACGACGTTGTTGCATGGTATTAAATCCCCAGGATTTGAACATTACAGAGAGCGTTAGGTGAGTTTTTGCCTAAAAACTCACCTAACGCACCCAACCGGGCATCCGTGTCATAGCGCGGCATTGTAACGAAAACGTTTGCGCAACGCTCGCGAATTTTTATCTTTCTCTTTCAGCCACCGTTTCTTCTTTATATAGAAGCTGACCCACCGGGCTTTTGTCGCCCTTTCATCGCGCTTCTGTGGATAATTCTGTGTGTAAAAGGGTATAAAGCGGGGTTTTGCTGGGGAATGCAGCAGTCAGTCATTTTTCTGCCATTTTTCTATTGCAGGCGCTCGAGAACTCCCTATAATGCGCCTCCATCGACACGGCGGATGTGAATCACTTCACACAAACAGCCAGTTCGGTTGAAGAGAAAAATCCTGAAATTCAGGGTTGACTCTGAAAGAGGAAAGCGTAATATGCACACCCCGCGCCGCAGCGAAAAACGAAGCGGCACTGCTCTTTAACAATTTATCAGACAATCTGTGTGGGCACTCAAAGT
>NZ_JACHYL010000015.1:0-1303 GCF_014192815.1 Klebsiella sp. RC2
GGGGAATCTCGGTTGATTTCTTTTCCTCGGGGTACTTAGATGTTTCAGTTCCCCCGGTTCGCCTCGTTAACCTATGTATTCAGTTAACGATAGTGCAACGAATTGCACTGGGTTTCCCCATTCGGACATCGCCGGCTATAACGGTTCATATCACCTTACCGACGCTTTTCGCAGATTAGCACGTCCTTCATCGCCTCTGACTGCCAGGGCATCCACCGTGTACGCTTAGTCGCTTAACCTCACAACCCGAAGATGTTTCGTAAAACACCATCGTGTCGCGAAAATTTGAGAGACTCGAACACACATTAACTGTGTGTCGTTTCAATTTTCAGCTTGATCCAGATTTTTAAAGAGCAAAACTTCGCAGTGCACCTTTTCAGGTTCACTCTGAAGTTTTCTTGTGTTTGCAGTAAAGATGGTGGAGCTATGCGGGATCGAACCGCAGACCTCCTGCGTGCAAAGCAGGCGCTCTCCCAGCTGAGCTATAGCCCCATCGTTTGCAACCTCTTCAAATTTGCTTCGCAAATTTGGTAGGCCTGAGTGGACTTGAACCACCGACCTCACCCTTATCAGGGGTGCGCTCTAACCACCTGAGCTACAAGCCTGTAGAGGTTTTTACTGCTGTTTTTCATCAGACAATCTGTGTGAGCACTACAAAGGCAGGTTCTTTAAGGTAAGGAGGTGATCCAACCGCAGGTTCCCCTACGGTTACCTTGTTACGACTTCACCCCAGTCATGAATCACAAAGTGGTAAGCGCCCTCCCGAAGGTTAAGCTACCTACTTCTTTTGCAACCCACTCCCATGGTGTGACGGGCGGTGTGTACAAGGCCCGGGAACGTATTCACCGTAGCATTCTGATCTACGATTACTAGCGATTCCGACTTCATGGAGTCGAGTTGCAGACTCCAATCCGGACTACGACATACTTTATGAGGTCCGCTTGCTCTCGCGAGGTCGCTTCTCTTTGTATATGCCATTGTAGCACGTGTGTAGCCCTGGTCGTAAGGGCCATGATGACTTGACGTCATCCCCACCTTCCTCCAGTTTATCACTGGCAGTCTCCTTTGAGTTCCCGGCCGGACCGCTGGCAACAAAGGATAAGGGTTGCGCTCGTTGCGGGACTTAACCCAACATTTCACAACACGAGCTGACGACAGCCATGCAGCACCTGTCTCACAGTTCCCGAAGGCACCAATCCATCTCTGGAAAGTTCTGTGGATGTCAAGACCAGGTAAGGTTCTTCGCGTTGCATCGAATTAAACCACATGCTCCACCGCTTGTGCGGGCCCCCGTCAATTCATT
>NZ_JACHYL010000016.1:0-1024 GCF_014192815.1 Klebsiella sp. RC2
GTCGCTGCCGCAGCTTCGGTGCATGGTTTAGCCCCGTTACATCTTCCGCGCAGGCCGACTCGACCAGTGAGCTATTACGCTTTCTTTAAATGATGGCTGCTTCTAAGCCAACATCCTGGCTGTCTGTGCCTTCCCACATCGTTTCCCACTTAACCATGACTTTGGGACCTTAGCTGGCGGTCTGGGTTGTTTCCCTCTTCACGACGGACGTTAGCACCCGCCGTGTGTCTCCCGTGATAACATTCTTCGGTATTCGTAGTTTGCATCGGGTTGGTAAGTCGGGATGACCCCCTAGCCGAAACAGTGCTCTACCCCCGAAGATGAATTCACGAGGCGCTACCTAAATAGCTTTCGGGGAGAACCAGCTATCTCCCGGTTTGATTGGCCTTTCACCCCCAGCCACAAGTCATCCGCTAATTTTTCAACATTAGTCGGTTCGGTCCTCCAGTTAGTGTTACCCAACCTTCAACCTGCCCATGGCTAGATCACCGGGTTTCGGGTCTATACCCTGCAACTTAACGCCCAGTTAAGACTCGGTTTCCCTGCGGCTCCCCTATACGGTTAACCTTGCTACAGAATATAAGTCGCTGACCCATTATACAAAAGGTACGCAGTCACACCCGAAGGTGCTCCCACTGCTTGTACGTACACGGTTTCAGGTTCTTTTTCACTCCCCTCGCCGGGGTTCTTTTCGCCTTTCCCTCACGGTACTGGTTCACTATCGGTCAGTCAGGAGTATTTAGCCTTGGAGGATGGTCCCCCCATATTCAGACAGGATACCACGTGTCCCGCCCTACTCTTCGAGTTCACAACCTGTGCATTTTGGTGTACGGGACTATCACCCTGTACCGTCGGACTTTCCAGACCGTTCCACTAACACACAAGCTGATTCAGACTCTGGGCTGCTCCCCGTTCGCTCGCCGCTACTGGGGGAATCTCGGTTGATTTCTTTTCCTCGGGGTACTTAGATGTTTCAGTTCCCCCGGTTCGCCTCGTTAACCTATGTATTCAGTTAACGATAGTG